>CACNQB010000001.1:0-368458 GCA_902622435.1 uncultured Prochlorococcus sp.
TCATTAAAACTACTTTCAAGAAAATTTCCAATCCTCCCTCCAGAACATGATTGCAAGAAAATTAAAAAAATTAATAAAAAAAATTCTTTTTTTTTTAAAATCATATTTTTTCTAACTTTTCTTTTTCTTGGTAGTTTTTTTATTACTAATCTTTGTTTTTTTTAAAATTGAACCTTTTTTATCTTTTAGTTTTTCTTCTAAAAGAGATACTGCGTCATCTATGGTAAATTTTTCTATGTCAGTATCTTTGGCAATCGAAACATTGGTTTTACCACATTTTAAATAGACCCCATATCTTCCATTTAATATTTGAATTTTTTCTTTAAATTCTTTCGGTTTTCCAAAGTCTTTAAGTACCTCTTGACCACCTCTACCCATTTTTGGCATCGCAAGAATTTCTAATGCTCTTTCTATATCAACTGTAAAAACATCATCCTCTTTCTTTAAGGATCTGTTTTCAGATTCATTCTCATTTTTAATCCATTTGATATATGGGCCAAATCTTCCTCTATCAGCCTCGACAACACCTCCTTCAGGATGAACTCCTAACAATCTAGGCAAACTTAAAAGTACAAGAGCCTCATCTAGAGTTAGATCATCAGTTTTCAACTCTTTGGGTAATGAAGCTCTTCTTGGTTTAGCTTTATCTTGATCATTATTTCCCAATTGTACGTAAGGTCCATAAGGACCAAATCTTAAAAAGACTTTTTCCCCAGTTTTTGGATCAGTTCCAAGATCTGATGGGCCACTTAAAATTTGATCAACTTGTTTTATATCTAAATCTCCAGGAGTAATATCCATTGGAAGATTACCTTTAGCCTGAATTTCGTTACCAGATTCATCAATTTTTGTACCTTCAAGCCAAGGTCCATTCGAGCCTATTCTGACTACACAAGGAAGGTCTTCGAAATCAACCTGTCTATAAGCCTTACCATCAATATCACCCTCTGTTTTCTGAACTTTTACCTCGAGACCATTTTTACCTTTATAAAAAGTCTCAAGGTATGGTAGCCATTCAAGATTACCTGAAGATATTTCATCTAATGAAGATTCCATTTTTGCAGTAAAAGTAGTATCAACCAAATCAGGAAAATGTTCTTCTAATAGAGCGGTAACAGCAAAAGCCGTAAACGTTGGAGCCAATGTATTGGAAGATATATTTGCATAACCTCTATCCACAATTGTCCCAATAATGCTTGCATAGGTAGACGGTCTTCCAATCCCTTCTTTTTCAAGAACTTTAACTAATGCAGCCTCTGTATATCTTGAGGGCGGTTTAGTTTCATGAAAAGTAGATTCTTTATTAGTAACTTCAAGACATGTTCCCGTAGTCAAGTTTGGGAGAATAATTTCTTGTTGTTCAAGGGATGAACTAGGGTCATCACTTCCCTCTACATAAGCTCTGAAGAATCCTGGAAAATCAATACTTTTCCCACTTGATTTAAATAATCCATCCCCCACACTAATTTCAGCATTAATCATTGTTAGCCTTGCTTCCGCCATTTGACTGGCTACAGTTCTTTTCCAAATTAAATCGTAAAGAGATAAGTCTCTACCAGTTAGATTAGTTTCCTTTGGTGTTTTAAATACCTCACCTGCAGGTCTAATTGCTTCGTGTGCTTCTTGAGCATTTCTTGCATTTGAATTAAATTGTCTTGGTGAGTTAGATAAATATTCTTTTCCATACATAGAGCTGACACATTCTCTAGCAGCTTTTGTAGCTTGTTCGGAAAGATGAACCGAATCAGTCCTCATATATGTTATAAAACCTCTCTCGTATAGCCCTTGCGCACATCTCATTGTTTCTCTTGCAGATAAACGAAGCTTCCTGTTCGCTTCTTGTTGCAATGTACTAGTTGTAAATGGAGGGACTGGCTTACGAGTAGATGGTTTTTTTTCGATTTTTGAGACTAACCAATCCTCTGAGGAAAAAATCTTCAATAGGTCATTTACTTTTTCTTTTCCAATTATTAAAGATTTATTTCCGTGTTTTAATTTGCCGGTCTGTTCATCGAAATCGGAACCATTAGAAATTCTTTGACCGTTTAAACTAAATAATTTAGTTTCGAAAGTAACATTATCTTTTACTAGGGAAGCTTTAATCCCCCAGTAGCTAGCTTTTTTAAAGGATCTTCTTTCTCTCTCTCTCCTAACAAGAAGTCTTACTGAAACTGACTGAACACGACCAGCAGATAATCGGGGGGCTACCTTCTTCCAGAGTAAAGGAGATAATTCATATCCAAAAAGCCTGTCCAAGATTCTTCTTGTTTCTTGAGCCTGAACAAGTTCCATATCAATTTCTCTTGTTTGGTCTAAAGCTTTATTAATTGCCTTCTTCGTTATTTCATGAAAAACCATTCTCTTAGTTGGTATCTTAGGCTTAAGTATTTGCAGGAGATGCCAGCTAATACTTTCTCCCTCTCTATCTTCATCAGTTGCCAGTAATAACTGGGTTGCACCTTTCAATGCATCTTTTAACTCTTTAACAACCTTTTTCTTATCTTTTGGAACTATATAAAGTGGTTCAAAATCTTCTGTTGTATTAACTCCTATCCTTGACCATTTTTCCTTTTTAACCGCAGCTGGTATTTCAGCAGCTCCTTTTGGAAGATCTCTTACATGTCCCATTGAAGCGAGAACTTCATAATTAGAAGGCAAAAACTTTCTTATGGTTTTTGCTTTGGTGGGACTTTCAACAATAACAAGTGTGTGATCCAAGGTTTATTTCAAAAATTGGTGTTTTTGTTCAGTTAGGGCATATTATGATTAATTGAAACTTTTTCAAGTAACTTCTTCTTAAAATTTCAAAAATCATACCCACAAATTATAATCAAGTTAAGATTAACTCTTAGACCCTTACAATCAAACATCTAATTTAATCCAATTTAATAAAGTGCCCAACGAAATCTTTACAATTAATTTAAATGCTCAAGCCATTATTCCAGAGGCTTTTATTCTGTTAGGCATTGTTGGAACACTTCTTGTAGATTTAGCTGGAGAAAAAACTGCATCAAAATGGGCGCCAATAATTTGCTATTTATCAATAGGCAGCTCTCTCATTAGTTTGGCATTGCAATGGAGTAATCCGGTAGAAAGCGCATTCCTTGGTTCCTTCAATTCAGATAATTTGGCAATCGCATTCAGAGCGATAATTTCTTTATCAACCTTAGTATCTTTACTGATAAGTTGGCGGTATACAGAACAAAGTGGTAGCCCAATTGGCGAGTTTGCTGCGATAGTTCTTTCGGCCACCCTTGGAGCAATGCTTTTGTGTGGATCTACTGACCTTATTAGTGTATTTATATCTCTGGAAACTTTATCCGTAGCAAGTTACTTACTTTCTGGTTACCTCAAGAGAGATCCAAGAAGTTCAGAAGCGGCCTTAAAATACCTCCTTGTTGGATCAGCTGCTGCTGCGGTCTATTTGTATGGATCCTCTTTTCTTTATGGATTAAGTGGTTCAACAAACTTATCGATCATAGGTTTAGAAATTATCAATAAGCCATCCTTTATTACTTCACTAGCTCTTGTATTTGTCTTATCAACAGTTGCCTTTAAAATTGCTGCTGTTCCCTTTCATCAATGGACTCCTGATGTATATGAGGGTTCACCTACACCTGTAGTAGCTTTTTTATCTGTTGGTTCAAAAACAGCGGGCTTTGCATTTGCAATAAGAATACTAAGCACAACTTTCTCTTCTTTTGACGAAGAATGGAAACTTTTATTTACCATTTTGGCCATATTGAGCATGGCTCTAGGAAATGTTGTAGCTCTAGCTCAAACCTCAATGAAAAGGATGCTTGCTTACAGTTCTATTGGACAAGCCGGATTTGTAATGATTGGAATAGTATCTGGCACACAAGATGGTTTATCAGCAGCTGTTTTATATTTGGCCGCATATTTGTTTATGAATTTGGGTGCATTTTCTTGTGTAATACTTTTCTCACTTCGAACTGGTTCTGACAGAATTCTTGATTACTCAGGACTTTACCAAAAAGATCCTCTAATTACATTAGGCTTAAGCCTTTGTCTTCTATCTCTTGGAGGTTTACCTCCAATGCTAGGATTTTTTGGAAAGATATACTTGTTCTTTGCAGGTTGGGCAAATCATCAATATCTATTAGTAATAGTTGGTTTAGTAACTTCAGTTATATCTATTTATTACTACATTTCAGTGATAAAAATGATGGTAGTTAAAGAACCACAGGAAGCTTCTGAAATAGTCAAATCATATCCTGAAATTAATTGGGGAATTGTAGGATTACCTCCCTTGAGAATTGCACTATATACTTGTGTCGCAGTAACTGCTCTTGGAGGAATACTGTCTAATCCTCTTTTTAAATTAGCTAATACAGCTGTTTCAGAAACTCCTTTCTTACAAGATATTATTGCTACAGCAAACAGTATTTCCTAGAAGAATTTTTCAATAAATGTCTAAAAAAGTCGCGAGTTTAACAAATATATCTAAAACATATGGGAAAGAAGATCTAACTGTTAAAGCCTTAGACAGCATAAACTTAGAAATTTATAAAGGTGATTATTTAGCTGTAATGGGAGCTAGTGGCTCAGGCAAAAGTACAGCTATGAATATTATTGGATGTCTAGATAGACCATCTGAAGGTATTTATAAATTAAATGGAATTCCTGTTGAGAATTTATCTGATGATGAGCTCGCTGAAATACGTAACCAAAAATTAGGCTTTGTTTTTCAACAATTTCATCTCCTCTCGGACGCAACTGCACTTGAAAACGTAACTTTGCCGATGATTTATGCTGGTATTGAACCTGAGCAAAGATTAGAGCGAGGTAAGAATGCCTTAACAAAAGTTGGCCTCTCAGAAAGAATGAATAATCGTCCAAACCAATTATCTGGAGGACAACAACAACGAGTTGCCATTGCGAGGGCTATTATCAATAACCCTGCAATTTTATTAGCAGACGAACCCACTGGAGCACTAGATTCAAAAACCACTGAAGATGTATTAGATCTTTTTGACAAACTGCATGAATCTGGAATAACTATAGTTTTAGTTACCCATGAAGATGAAGTTGCAAATCGCGCAAAAAAAATAGCCAAATTTAAAGATGGAAGAATAGTTGAATTAAAAGTAAATTAAATTCAAAACCTTCCAATTACTTTCAGTTGAGTTTCATTTTCAATTCTTAAATTCCCATTGGAATCAATATCTTTAATTTTCCATGTATGAGGACAATAACCACTAGGTAAAAAACTTTTAGTAAGAAACTTATTTGCAGATTTAATCACATATTCTTTCTTCTTATTACATTCAATCGAATCGTAAAAAGCTTTAAGAACTTTGGCTGTCCAATAATGTTGATTTATATTCTTAGTTTGAAGTACTTTTGATAATGAAATACCCTCCGATGGAGTGTAATTTAAAACATTCATGCCAAGTCCTACTCTTACATAGATAATTTCTTTGCCTCTTGTTATCACCCTCGGTAAAAATCCAATCAACTTTTTTGAACCAAAAAAAATATCATTTGGCCATTTCAAACAAACATTTATATTCTCTTGTCTAAGCATTTCACATATCTTAATCCCTAAAGACAAATTAAAAATTTGACTTGCAAATTCTTTTGAAAATATTGGGTAAGCTGCACTTAACCAAATCCCGCCTTCTGGAGAAACCCAAGTTTTTGAGTTTTGTCCAACCCCTAAGAACTGTTCTCTTGCGATTATCGCTACTGGCTTATTTTTCTTTATATCAGAATATTCAAGCAAGTTTGTTAGCTCGTCTTCGGTACTTTTACATTTTATTTTGTACAGAAGTTTCCAGCTTGGATATTGACCCTGAATTTTTCTTAAATAAAAAACTGTCTTAGCTGCAGATCCAAAAACTTTCACAAATTCTTTATTAAAACAACGAGCATCTTTTTGAAGATTAGATTAACTTTAGTCTTAATAAGTAAATTTTACAAATTGGACAAAAAGTATTCGCCAATAGTGAATAGAAGGAATCCACATCCATTAAAAAATTGTCTTGATAATTTCAAAAAATCATGGGGAGACTTAGATAAACTTTCTAAAATCAACGAAAACTGGAAAAAATTAATCGGTTTGGAACTATTTCAAGAATGCAAACCATTAAATATTGAAAAAAAAATACTAACTATTGCAGTAAATCACCCACAGTGGCGTCAAGCTCTTATCTATAACAAGCATAAATTAAAGGAAAGGATCGAGAAAATTGGAATAACATTGAATGAAATAAAAATAATACAAAATTATGAAATTAAAAATAAAAATATTAAAGCTACTAATGCAAAGATAGTTTGGGCGAAGCATCCAAGCAGAATCGATCAAAATAATATGTGCATTTGTACTCTCTGCAATTCCCCAACTCCTGAGGGTGAAATCAAAAGATGGGGAAAGTGTTCTTTTTGTTGGAGAAAAATAAATAACTAAATTCTTTATTTAGTTAAAATTAGTATTCCCATTTGCCCCCACAAAATAGTCCTATATTCAGCTTTTTTAAATCCAACTTCCTTAGCAATATTTATAAGCTCATTTTTCTTTGGAAAATTTATAATACTTTTTTCAATATATGAGTACTCTAGACCTAAATTAAAAAGCCGCGAAATGGGCACTACAATAAGCCGCAAATAAATTTTCTGAAAAATATTTGATAAAGAATTTTTTGTTGAGTTATTAAAGTCTAGGAATCCTGCCCTTCCTTTATCCTTCAAAAGATAAAAAACTTTTTTTATTCCTTGTTTAACATTATTTAAGTTTCTTAATCCATATGACATACAAATCCCATCAAAATTTTTCGAATAATCATTAATTTCTAAAACATCTTTAATTTCCCACTTAATAAATTTATTTTTTCTAAGCTCTGATTTTTTCTTTGCAATATTTAAGATTTCCTGTGCACTATCAATACCAGTAATTGAGCCCTTTGGACTTACTCTGTTAGAAATTAAGAATGCCAAATCTCCAGTTCCACAGCACAAATCAGCCCAATCTTCACCATTTAAGGGTTCTAATAAATTAACTAATTTCCTTTTCCATAGTTTGTGCAGTCCAAAACTTAATAGATTATTTAAAAAATCATATTTATAGGAAATCTTATTAAAAATGTTTTTGACTTCGATAGTTTTTGTGAATTTCATTTTTAAATTTTAAAATTTTTTCTTTTAGGATTAAATTAATTTTTTATTCATATGGCCTAATTGGAAGTTTTTTTTCAAGGAGGAAAGTCTTTATTTCCCTTAAAGAAAGTTTCTTATCATGAAGTAATGATGCTAGAAGTGCGGCAGATGCCCTGCCTTCATTGAAAACATCATAGATATCTTCCAAGCAACCTGCTCCTCCAGAAGCAATCACTGGAATATTAACAATATTGGCAACAGATTCAGTCAGATGTAAATCATATCCATTCTGCGTGCCATCACCATCCATTGAAGTAAGCAAAATTTCCCCTGCACCTAACTGCTCAACTTTCTTTGCCCAACTTAATACATCTATTCCAGTATTTTCTCTCCCTCCTTTTACATATACCTCCCATTCATCAGTTTTATTAACTTTTCTTTTAGCATCAATTGCTATCACGATACATTGATTACCAAATTCTCTAGAACTTTTAGAAATTAAATCTGGATTTCTAACAGCAGAAGAATTCAAACTCACTTTGTCTGCTCCAGCTCTTAAAAGATCATTAATTGAAGAAACAGAATCTATTCCTCCACCTACTGTGAATGGAATTTTTACTGATTTTGCGGTCCTAGAGACAAGGTCAACTAATGTATTTCTATTTTCTACACTAGCTCTAATATCTAAGAATACTAATTCATCTGCACCCTCATCAGAATACCTACAAGCCAATTCAACAGGATCGCCTGAGTCTCTCAAGTTAACAAAATTTACACCTTTAACCACTCTGCCATGGGCGACATCTAAACAAGGAATTAAACGAAGAGCTACCATTTTAGTAAAAATTGTCCAAATGCTGTTAATCTTGCATAATAGCTCCCATTTTACCTCTTATGGCTGAAACAAAATTATTACCCAAAATCGGTAGTAAAATCAAAATTAACATTAACAAAGTAAAAGATAGACTACCAGCTAAATTAATCGATCAAATATCTTCGAGTCCTAAAGCCGTAATAACAGGCTATAAAATGACAGACGGTAGAAGTATTGGAATCACCGCAAAATTTCAGAATGGTGAGCAAAATTGGTTTTTCCCAGAAGAAATTGAGAAAGGTTAAAGAATAAAGTGAATGATCCAAAACAACTATTAGGAATTAAGGGTGCCTCTGAAACATCAAGTATATGGAAACTCCGTATACAGTTAATGAAACCCATAACGTGGATCCCTTTGATATGGGGAGTTATCTGTGGTGCAGCTGCAAGTGGGAATTTTGAATGGACATTTAGTAATATTCTAGCTTCATTAGCATGTATGTTGATGAGTGGACCGCTTCTGGCTGGTTATACCCAAACCATAAATGATTTTTTTGATAAAGAAATTGATGCAATTAATGAACCAAATAGACCAATTCCTTCTGGGAAAATTTCAATTAAAGATGTAAAAATACAAATCTGGGTATTACTTATAGCGGGTTTAATAGTTGCTTTTCTATTAGATTTATATGCTAAGCACAGCTTCCCCTCTGTCTTACTTTTGGCATTGGGAGGTTCCTTAGTTAGTTATATATATTCCGCTCCACCACTCAAATTAAAACAGAATGGTTGGCTTGGAAATTATGCATTAGGCGCATCTTATATAGCTTTACCTTGGTGGGCAGGACAAGCCTTGTTTGGGAAATTAACAATCGTGACGGCGATACTAACACTTGCCTATAGCCTCTCAGGACTTGGAATTGCTGTTATTAATGATTTCAAAAGTGTTGAAGGAGACTCAAAGCTAGGCTTGAATTCTCTACCAGTAGTATTTGGAATTAAAAATGCAAGTAGAATAAGTGCAGGACTGATTGATATTTTTCAATTAGCAATGGTTGTAGTATTAGTCATTATTGGTCAACATTTAGCCTCTGTCATTTTGGTTTTATTGGTAATTCCACAAATTACATTTCAAGATATGTGGTTACTAAGAGATCCTCTAAAGTTTGATGTCAAATATCAAGCAAGTGCCCAACCGTTCCTTATAACTGGAATGTTAGTTACAGCTTTAGCAATAGGACATAGTTTTTTAGTTGCTTAAGGTGCAAAAGATTAAATTCAAATCTTTTGTTTTAATAATTCCAATATTAATTTTCTCTGGAATATCTTTTTATTTTTTTAGTCTAATATTTAATACCTTAAAATTTGACGTTTCTAAAAATAAAAAGTCTCGGGGAACCAAATATTCTTACGTAATATCATCTTCTGATAATAAGATACTAAGCAAATTAAGCCGCAAATTTGAAATAGATAATAGTTATCATAAAATTCCATTTTCTCTTAAACATTCTTTTATATCTACTGAGGATAAAAGATTTTATAAACATAATGGAATAGATTTAAAAAGTATTTCACGTGCCCTTATTCAAAATATTAGAAGTGGCTATGTTAAAGAGGGAGGAAGTACGATTACACAACAAGTTGCCAGATTACTTTTTCTAAATAATGATTTAAGTTTTCAGAGAAAAATCAAAGAAATATTTATATCACTCATACTTGAATTTAGATATAACAAAAATCAAATTTTAAAATTATATTTAAATAATATTTATCTAGGATCAGGAGCATACGGGGTAGACGAGGCTGCCCAAGTTTATTTTGGAAAATTTATAGAAGAATTGACATTATCAGAGATCGCATTAATTGCAGGATTAGCTCCAGCTCCATCAATTTATTCACCTTATCAAAATTTAGAACTAGCTATTCAAAATAGAAATAAAGTTCTTGAATCAATGTATGTTGATGGATATATTTCTCTTGCAAATAAGAATGAGGCTATTAAAGAAAAAATAAAGTTAAATTATCAAACAGCTGATAATTTTTTAGATGATAAATTACTAATAAACTTTATTCTTCAAGAAACAGATAAAAAAATTGGAAGTAAAAATGATTATAAGTTTTTAAGAATTAAATCTTCTATCAACAAAGATTGGCAAGAAAAAGGTCAAAAAATATCAAGATACGCATGGCCTAAAGAACTTGAATTTGGTCTGTTATCTATCGAATCAAACACAGGACTAATCAGGACAATGATAACTAGCAAAAATCCATCAATTAATGAATACAATAGAGTGATTTCATCTGTAAGACCTTTAGGTTCTACTTTTAAAATAATCCCTTATGCTGCTGCATTAATAGAAGGAATAAAATTAAGCGATAAATTTGAAGACTTACCAATATGCTGGGAAAGTTATTGCCCAAAAAATTTTTCAGAAGACTATAGAGGTTCAATATCTTTGATTGAATCATTTAAAAGTTCATCAAATATCGTTCCAATATCAATAACAAAAAAAGTCGGCTTAAAAAATATTATTAATTTAGCGAATTCATTTGGATTAGGTTACGAGCAAGAGTTTGAGGAATTCCCATCATTAGCTATTGGCGCCTATGGAGATAATCTTTTAAACATCACAAATGCATATTCTGCAATAAACAATTATGGGAAGATTCAAAGCCCTGAGATCATAGAAAAAATAGAATCTTTTAGAAAACAACCTATTTGGGAACATAAATCTATTTCCAAGAAAATATTAGATTTAAAAATTAACAAGAAAATAAATAAACTTCTTGAAAAATCTGTAAAAGAAGGCACTTCAAAAGCAGCCTCCATAAAAGGAAAAAAAATTTATGGGAAAACAGGAACATCTGATGGAAATAAAGATCTCTGGTTTATTGGTTCTATTGATAACCTTACAACAGGGATATGGATAGGTTTCGACGATAACAAGGAATCTGAATTATCTAGTGGGAATGCAGCTTATTTATGGAAGAAGTTCATATCTGAAATTTATAAAATTCCAATTAAAAAATAAATTATATTTTTAAGGTTTATAAGAAATTATTGCAGAATAAAATCCATCACCAGGATAATCCAAGCTAGGTAAAATTTGCTTTTGGCTTACTAATTTTAAAGTTTTGTTTTTTTCAATAAATCGTTCAATTAATAGATTATTTTCATCGGGACAAATAGTACAAGTTGAATAAACTAAAGTACCATCTTTTTTCAAAAGAGGGAAAATACTCTCCAAAAGTTTTTCCTGTAATAAAGTTAAAGATTTTATTTTTTCTTTACTTAAAGACCATCTAGAATCTGGATTCCTGGAAAGAGTTCCAATACCTGAACATGGAGCATCTAATAAAACCTTATCAAAATAAGATATAAATTTAGGATTTAATTCAATCAAACTCGTAGCATCAGCCTTCAGGGTATTAACAGATTTCAAATTTAACCTTTCTAAATTTGATTGCAGTATTTTCAATCTTTTTGCTGATCTATCTACGGCAATGATTTCAGCACTATCATTTGTTAATTCTGCAAGATGGGTAGACTTACTTCCTGGCGCAGCACAAGCATCTAAAATCTTTTCACCTTCTTTTGGATTTAAGAGAGGTGCTATCCACTGAGAAGATCTATCTTGAATTGTCCAAAGTCCATCACTATATCCTGGTAAATTTTTTATAGATCTTGGATTAGATTTTAAAGTAATTCCATTATGTAAATCTTTAATAATTTCAGCATCAATTTTATTTTCATGAAGTACTTTCAAAAAGTTATCTAAATTAGTTTTTAATTGGTTAATTCTCAAATCAATTGATGGTTTTTTATTAAATGCCTTAATGATATTTTCACCCTCGCTATTGCCGACCCATTTATAAAGATCCTTCACAAGCCATAATGGAAATGATTCAAGATATGAAATTCTTTCTTTTCTATCAGAAGATAATTCAGGAAAGATTTTTTGTTCTAATTTTCTTGATGCATTTCTCAATATCGCATTTACAGTTCCTGCTAAACCATTTAAATCTGTTTTTTTAGCTACTTCTACAGTGGTAGAAATAGCCGCAGCAAATGGGATTTTATCCATTTTCAATAGTTGATACAAACCTATATGTAGAAGCCATCTTAACTTTGGAGGCTGCTTTTTATGAGTAATTTTTGATGTATGATCCGTCCAAAGATCAAGAAATTTTCTATACCTTATGCATCCAAAAGATAATTCCGTAATAAAAGCTATATCAAGAGGATTAAATTGATAATTTTTTAAAACCTTTTCAAGAGCATGATCAGAAAAATCACCAGAACTAACTTTTAATAAAATTTCCCAAGCCGCCTTTCTTTGTAAATAACCTATGCTCAAAATATAATTAATTTTTAAATATAACCTTAATATACAAAAATTCGAAAATTTAAACTACTTTTTCAATTGCAGAATTAAACCAAATAAAAACCTAAGATAGAAATAAGTGAAAGATTAAATCCTAAAAAAAGAAAGATATTTAAAGAATGAATTCTTTCTCGAAAAAATATTTTTTTCTCTTTTTGATATTTCATTATTAAAATAAAAAACTTATTCAGAATTTCAAACGGCAACCAATATTGATAGATCCTGCATCAAGCATTCTTCCTAATTTAATCGCTGTGAATTCCTCCAACCTAGTAAAATTAGATTGATGAGTAGTTATCCAATCTAATTCAGAAAAAGTGATAATTCCCGTCGAATTACTTTTTAAAAAAAGTGGCCCAATTTCCATTAGAAAAATCAAATTTTGACTAAGCTAACATCAGAACTTAATATTTCTTCATAACATAATATTCTTTTAATTTTTCAAAGATAACTGTAGGTTTATTACTCTTAATTTATTGAATATCTCTTAGAAATTTATCGGCCGTTTTTAGGTGATTATTTAATTTTTCCTCTGACATTTTATCGAGATTTCTCGTTAACATTGCCAGACGATATTGCTTTCTAAAAAAGCTTTCATTATCTTTAATAAATTTCCAAAATAAGCCATCCCATATTTCACACCATGGGCCACTTTTAAAATTAGACATTTTTTTTACATAATTAGAGCTTGATATATATGGCTTTGTTGAAAAGATACCACCATCACTAAACTGGCTCATTCCGTAAACATTTGGGACCATAACCCAATCATAGGAATCAACAAACATTTCCATAAACCATTTATAAACTTGGTTGGGGTGGATTCTACATAGAAGCATAAAGTTGCCAACAATCATTAGCCGCTCGATATGATGACAATAACCAAATTTAATAATATTTTTTATAACTACGTCTACTGGTTCAATTCCTGTATTTCCTTGATAAAAAGATTCTGGAATTGGCTTATCTTCAAAATTCCAAAAATTACTGTTTCTCATCTTTGTTCCGTACTTTTTATAGACGAGGCAAATAAATTCTCTCCATCCAATAATTTGACGAATAAAACCCTCTAAAGAGTTAATAGGAACGTTATTATTTTTTGCAAAAATTAATGCTTTATTTACTACTAAATCTGGGGTTAATAAGCCGCTATTTAAAAGAGGAGAAAGTAAACTGTGCCATAAAAAAGAATTTTCTTTAGAAATAGCATCCTCATAATCTCCAAATAAGAAAAATCTATGTTTAAAAAAATCATTTAACCATTCATCTGCCTCTTCAAAATTAGTTGGATATAAAAAGTTATTACTTTCTCCAATAGACTCAATATCAAAATTGGCTAATGAGCTTTCTGCACTAACTACAAATTTATTTTTTTGTAATTTAGTTATATCGGGTATATTTATTTTTTTTGGTAATTTTTTTCTGTTCATTTCATCGAAACTCCATTTACCACCTTCAGGTGTATCATCAGAATTAACTAATATCTTTTGGCTCTTTCTTTGATTCTCATAAAATCTCCCCATAAGAGGTTTTTTTGCATTTGATGCAAATAAATCTTTTAAATCTTCACTGCTCATAAACATAGGAGAAGGCAAAATATTTAATGTCAAATCATTACTCTCAACAAAATTATTAATCCTTTTCATTATTAAAAAATCATTAGGGTCAATGAGATTTATTTTCTGATATTTATTTTTAATAAATTCCGACAAGTAATCAACTGTAGAAAAATTATTCTTGTTTTCGATATATAAAACTTTAAAGCCAGATATTTCTAAATAATTTTTATAAGCGAGCATAGATGCTCTATGAAAAACTAACTTATTTTTATGATTAATTAATTTATGAAATTTATCATTTCCAAAAAATAATGAGTCTTCCAAAATCAAAACTTCACAATTTATTTTTAAGATTGGGCTTTCTCTAAAAAGTTGATTCGGGAAAATAATTGATACTTGTTTCATCTTTGCGACTTCCTGTTACTGCATCTTTTTGAACAGTAAATAACATCATCCCAACAGTTTTTCCATTTTTTACGCCACTCAAACGGCCTATTGCAAACAGGACAAGTTTTAGTAGAAAGATTTTTCAAAATTTATAATTTTCTTTTATGAGTAGATTTAAATCTAGTTGAATCTTTAAGGGCCATATGTTTTGTATTTCTTCCCGAAACTCTCTTTCTCCAGACTTTGAAAGATTTGGGTTTAAGATTTTGACGCATAATTTTTATCGCATCTTCCTCTTTTAAACCAAATTGGTACTCGATAGCTTCAAAGGGTGTTCTATCTTCCCAACACATTTCTATTATTCTGTCTATGTCGATACTTTCCATATTTATTGTTCACATTGTGAGGTACAAAGTTTTTCAATATCGGATCTACCTGTAATTTGAAGTCTATATTTTGCCCAATATCTGTAAACCAATCTCAATAATGGAGATAAGAGCTTAATCTTCAAGGGATAATAAACCCAACCTAAACCAACTAATTCATAAGAATATGCAAGTACATCTAGTCCCCTAATAATTTCACCATTTTCAATAATCCCATGCAGGTTAGACATGGCTTCTGAATATGAGATATTATTAAAAAGACTTTGATCATAGTCCTTACTATTAATATCTATAAATGCAATTTGATTTAAGGTATCTCTCTTTTTAAGAAAATTTGTTTCTCTCAAACAAAGTGGACAACCACCATCGAATAAAAAGGTTAATTTATTTTTCATATTTTTATTCAAATATAGAAATTAAATAACTTTTTTGTGGAATAAAAAATTTTTTTCAGAGTACAAGCTTTATAAAGCCTTAATAATTGCCAGTTCTAATTTGGTGAAACTATATTATCTTATAAATTAATAAGCCATTGATTAAGGGATACATCAATGGTTTTAAACTATTTATCATCAGTCATCTAGAAGATGAACTCCTTCTCCTACGTCAGGAGTAAATTTACAATATTTTTCAAAAACAAGTCCAACACCTCTCATTTTCTCTCCTAATTCATCTTTAAATTTTTTCCATTCTTCCGATTCACGCTCAGGTAAATCCCACCCTTGTTTTTCTACCATACTTGTTATCACTGTATAGTCCCATTCTATGTATGCCATTGAGTTAATTCAAACTACCAAAATATTATAAACCAAGAGATTTAATAGGTAATCAATATTTTTTGAATATAATTTAAAAGTATGAAAAAATTATAAATGTCAATTTTGCCAAGAAGATTTGAACGAATCAAAAGTGTTTTAAATTGCAGAATGAAAAACTTGACTGTTTTAGTTGAGGATGTCAATAAACCACATAATTTATCTGCGATATTGAGGACATGCGATGCAGCAGGAGTTTTCGAAGCAAATTTTATTAGCAAAACGAATGCCGTTAAGACTTTTAATAGTACTGCTCAAGGAAGTCAAAAATGGGTAAAACTGAATAATCATGAAAACACTATCACGGCAATATCTAATTTAAAGAATAGGGGTTTTAAATTATATGGAACAACTCTTAATAGTAAATCAGTAGATTATAGGAATTTTGATTATTCTCAAAATACATGTTTTGTTTTAGGAGCAGAAAAATGGGGACTAAGTAATGAACTTATATCAAAGGTTGATCAATCAATTTTTATACCTATGAGAGGTATGGTTCAATCTCTAAATGTTTCAGTTGCTGCTTCCATATTATTATTTGAAGCTATTCGCCAAAGAAAAAATAAAGGTATATTGCCCGCTAATGGAGAAGGGTTAAATATAGATGAATATCAAAAAACACTTTTTGAGTGGTGTTACCCAGAATTAGCTTCGGTGTATAAAAAATCAGGCAAAGAATATCCAAAGTTGAATGATCAAGGGGAATTTGATCCTATTAAAGAAAACTAAATTTATTTAGACTTTTGACTATCAAAAATTTCTTCCAGATCCTCTCCTATAAAAGAAAGACCTAAAACTAAAAAAAACATTGCCAAACCTGGAAACAAAGCTGTCCACCATATACCTGTAGGCAAAGCGGCAAGAGCAAGATTTAAATCACTTCCCCACTCTGGGACATCTGCAGGAACACCAAGACCTAAAAATCCTAAACTTCCTAATACCAAAACAGCATCCGCCGCATTTAGGGTAAGCAGAATAGGCAAAGGTGTTATTACATTTGGGAGAATATATTTAAAAATAATTTTTTTAACATCAGCTCCTGAAACTTGAGCTGCCTCTACATAAGTTTCTGATTTAACCAATATTGTCTGATTTCTGATTAATCTAAAATATTGAGGAGCGTAAACAATACACAATGCCAAAGCTGCGTTAAGGATACCCTTACCCAATACAAAAGCAACAACAACTGAAAGCAGAATTACAGGTATTGAAAAAATAGTATCCATTATTAGTGATAAACATTTATCAAAAAAACCCCCAAAATAACCACTTAATAATCCTAATGGCAAACCCAAACTTAATGAAAAAAGAATAGCTAAGAAAACAACTTCTATCGCTAAAGATGATCCTTGCAAAGTTCTTAAGCAAACATCTCTTCCTAATCTGTCTGTGCCACAGAAATGATTAAGCGAAGGAGGTGCAAAGATATCATTGCTTAACATTGAAAATGAATACCCAAAAAAATTATTGACCTCTAAAAATATCATTATTAAAACAACAAGAAGATAAAAAAGTACAATTAAAAATCCAGCTTTTCTGATATTTGCGCCGACACGATTGATTGAGTTAATATCCAAAATCTTTTTTTATAGATATGACTGAAATATACCCAATTCTTAAAAAAAAAATAGTTATTAAATTTAAATTTTAAGAAATTACTGATTTAATTTTAGAACTGCCATAAAAGCTTCTTGAGGGACTTCAACTTTACCCATTGCCTTCATCCTTTTTTTACCTTTGGCTTGTTTCTTTAAAAGTTTCTTTTTCCTAGAAATATCTCCTCCATAACATTTAGATAAAACATCTTTTCGCAAAGCGCTAATACTTTCACTTGCAATAATTCTGCTACCGATTGAAGCTTGAATAGGTATTTTAAATTGTTGTTTTGGAATAAGTTCTTTTAATTTCTCAACTAAACTTCTTCCAATTCCATAAGCCTTATCTTTATGAACAATCGAAGTTAATGGATCTGCTCTTTCTGAATTTATTAGAACATCTAATCTAACAAGGTCATTCTTTCTATAGCCAATCAAGTGATATTCCATTGATGCATAACCTTGGGTCCTACTTTTCATTTGATCAAAGAAATCTGTAACTACTTCTGCTAATGGAATTTCATAAATCAAAGTAACTCGATCTGTTGTTATGTATTTCATATCTATAAATACTCCCCTTCTTTCCTGACACAAACCCATTAATGTTCCATTAAATTCATTGGGAGCATAAATTTCCATTTTCACATAAGGCTCTTCTATTGATTCTCTAAGTTGTGGATCAGGAATTGTAGAAGGATTATCAATAAAGATATGTTCCTGCTGATTTAAATTAACCTTATAAATAACTGATGGTGCCGTTACGATTAGATCCAAGTCATATTCTCTTTCTAATCTTTCTTGAACAATCTCCATATGAAGAAGACCTAGGAATCCGCACCTAAATCCAAAGCCCATTGCGCTACTGGTTTCGGGCTCATATTTTAAAGCTGCATCAGATAATTGTAATTTTTCTAGTGATACTCTTAAATCTGGGAATTGATCAGCATCAGTCGGGAATAAGCCACAAAAAACCATAGGATTTGCTGTCTTATATCCAGGCAAAGGATCATAGGCAGGTGAATTTAAAAGAGTAATCGTATCTCCCACTCTCGCATCAGCAACTGATTTTATAGAAGCAGCTAAATAACCAACTTCTCCTGCATGTAATTCATCAACTTGCTGTTGATCAGGCGCCATTATTCCTATCTCATCTAGTTCATAATTTTTCTTACTTGCCATTAATAATATTTTTTCTCTCTTATTAAGAGACCCAGATATCACCCTAAAATAAACAATAACTCCCCTGTACGGATCATAATAAGAATCAAAAATGAGTGCCTTTGTAGGTAGTTTAATTTCATCTTTGGGAGGAGGTACTCTTCTTACGATTGCTTCCAAAATATCTTTAATACCAACTCCAGTTTTTGCTGAACAATTTATTGCATTAGATGTATCAAGTCCAATAATTTCCTCTATTTCTTGTTTTATTTTTTCAGCATCAGCCCCTGGTAAATCAACTTTATTTAAAACAGGAATTATTTCAAGATTATTTTCTAAGGCAAGATAAACATTAGCTAAGGTTTGGGCTTCTACTCCTTGACTTGCATCAACAACAAGTAAGGCGCCTTCACAAGCTTGAAGAGATCTACTAACCTCATAAGAGAAATCAACATGCCCTGGAGTATCTATTAAATTCAAAACATATTCTTGGGAATCATCAGCTTTATATTTCATCCTAGCGGCCTGTAACTTGATAGTAATTCCTCTCTCTCTTTCAAGATCCATACTGTCCAAAAATTGTTCTTGCATATCCCTTTGCTGCACAGTACCAGTATCTTGAAGCAACCTATCTGCAAGGGTCGATTTACCATGGTCAATATGAGCGATTATGCAGAAATTTCTAATTTTTGAAACCGATATATCAGTCATATAGAAAGAAAAATTCTCCTCTTATTACATCTTGATTAATATTAGCTAATTAGAATTATGGATGGAAACCAAAAATGGAATTATTTCTTTTTTTAATTTCTTTTATGAAGGTACTGTAGTTTGCAGAGACTGATAGTTCTGGATAAATTAAGTCATTTATTTTTTTCTGGAGATTATGCTTATCGTTTAAAAATAAAACAGATTTTTCTAGAACCTCAACCATAATTGAAACCGCAGTACTTGCTCCCGGAGAGGCTCCCAACAAAGCAGATAATGATCCATCAGATGAATTTACAATCTCAGTTCCAAATTTCAAGGAACCACCACCTTCAGTTTTTTTAATTATTTGGACTCTTTGACCAGCATTCTTTAAATACCAATCAGAAGGATTAGCTGATGGCATCATATTCTTTAAATTCTCAACTCTTGAGTTATGGTTCTTTAATGATTGTGATATTAGGTAATTAATTAAATCGTTGTTCTTGAAACCAACGTCTAACATAGAAAAAATATTATTCTTTTTAATTGAACTAAATAAGTCAAAGTATGAACTTTGTTTTAGAAATTTCGTTGTAAATCCAGCAAATGGTCCATATAAAAGAAGTTTTTTATTCTCAATCCATCTGGTGTCTAAATGAGGCACAGACATTGGTGGCGATCCAATATCAGCTTTACCATAAACTTTTGAGTTATGTTTTTCTGTTAGATCTTTTTTCTCGCAAATAAGCCATTTCCCACTAACAGGAAATCCACCATAACTTTTTGCTTCTGGAATTTTTGATTTTTGTAAATAATTAATTGTTTTTCCACCAGCACCAAGAAAAATGTAGCCAGTTCTAATTGAAGTTTTTCTACCTTCAGAACTAATTTCTATTTCCCATTGTTTTTTATCAATTTTCTTTAAATCTACTAATTCTGTTTTGTATCTAATTTCGACATTATTGTTTAAGGAAACTAATGACAAATACTCTTTAGTTAAAGCCTCAAAATTAATATCAGTTCCTCTACCTATTCTGGTAGCAGCAATTTGAGTAGATGGATTTCTATCTTTCGTTATTAGAGGAGCCCATGATGAAATTTCATCAATAGATGTAGAAAATTCCATATCGATAAATTCAGGATTTTCGGTCATTTTCTGAAATCTTTTTTTTAAAAAAGAAATATTATCCTGACCAGACACAAAGCTAATATGTGGAATAAATTTTAGAAACTTCTTAATATCAATTTTCCCTGCTTCATACAATGAGGCCCATAAAGACATGGATGTTTCAAAAGAACGATTTATTGAGAGCGCTTTATCTATTTTTAGATTTCCTTTTTTATCTAAAGGGGTATAGTTTAATTCGCAATTAGCCGCATGTCCTGTACCTGCATTATTAAAAGCGCCAGTACTTTCACTTCCCGGAGCATTTAATTTTTCTATAATAAGAAATTTTATATCTGGTAAAACTTCTGAAATTAGGAGGGCTAAAGTACTACTCATTATCCCTGCTCCTACTATGACTGCATCAAAGTAGCTATTGTCATTAGTGGGATTTTTAGATGAAGTCACAACAGAAAATTATCTTTTTTGCAATTAATCAGATTTCTTTCTAGGCTTATTATAAAGTTAATCCAAAATTATGAGTATTGAAACACTCTCGTTGACAAACGAAAATGTTGAAAAAGTCCTTGACGAGCTAAGACCTTTTTTAATTTCTGATGGAGGGAATGTAGAGATTGCAGAAATAGATGGTCCAATTGTCAAAGTTAGACTTCAAGGAGCATGTGGGAGTTGCCCAAGTAGCACTATGACTCTCAAAATGGGTATTGAAAGAAAGTTAAAAGAAATGATTCCTGAAATAAGCGAAGTTGTCCAGGTTTTATAAAAATTTTTAACTGAAATATATATTATTTAGTTTTTAATTCCTTCAACAAAGATGATTCCATATCAAGGCAATCAATTGGTAGTCCTTGACCAATAGCGATTAAAAGAGGTGCAAGAATTCCTAATGTAAAAACTAAATTTGATTGGCTTACATCATATTTACTCAAAGTAAAAGTTATCAAATAAATAATTGAAAAATAAGCATGAAGTGAAAAAAATTCTTTTGGCTTTAACACTGGCCACCTTAAAGTATTTCCCAAGAAATATAAAAAACCTGTCATAAATAAATAGTTACATGAAGATTAAACCAAATATAAACATAACCCTTTTTAGAGACTATTTATAAAAAAATTTACCTAAGATAATAATAAAAAAAACATTAAATCTTCGTTTCTATTTGTAAAAGCTAGACATCCCTATAAAAATAAGCTTATAATTATTTTGTAGCAATTGCTACTTTTCGTTCACCCTCCTTTGAGGGCGCAGTTCGAGTCATACCATGGAACGGGGGATGGCCGTGTGTCACATCGAAACATGACTACTTTAACTTACAGAGGTAAAAACTACGTTCAAAATAAAGAAGCTGCTAAAAAGCAACTTGTTGAACTTACCTACAGAAGAAACGTATACACCAACAGAATGGATGACGCTTCTTCAAGTAATGAAAAAGCAGAATTAAATTACAGAGGTGTTAATTACACTAAATAATTTAATTAAACAAATTAAAAGCCCCTTTTTCAGGGGCTTTTTTTTTTAGCTATATTTATCAAGAGTCCTTTAAAAAAATATGTCTGAAAGTTGCTGTAATACAAACACATCGAATAAAGCACCTAATCAATTCGATCATAAAGATGCGATTCAAGAAAGATATGGCTCAGCCGCACAAGAAAAAGAAAGTTGTCTTTGTACACCAGTTGGGTTTAATCCCGTTTTACTTGAAGCAATTCCTCAAGAGGTTATAGAAAGAGACTATGGGTGTGGTGATCCAACAAAATATGTAAAAAAAAATGATATAGTTTTAGACCTTGGAAGTGGTAGCGGCAAAAATGCTTTCATTTGTGCCCAAATTGTTGGGAAAGAAGGGAAAGTTATTGGAGTTGATCAGAATCCTGACATGCTTTCTTTATCAAGATCAGCCTCTAAAGAAGTTACAAAAAATATAGGTTTCAATAATACAGAATTTCTAGAAGGTTCAATTGAAAAACTTGATAAATTAGATGAAGATTTAAATCCATTAATCGCAGATAAATCAGTTGATATTATTTTAAGTAATTGCGTTTTAAACTTGGTAAGTCCAGAATCTAGAAATAACCTTCTCAATAACATAAAAAGAGTTTTAAACGATAATGGAAGAATTGCAATTAGCGATATCGTCTCTAACAAAAAAGTTCCTTTAAGATTGCAAAATGATCATGATTTATGGACAGGATGTATTAGTGGAGCATGGTATGAGCCAGAGTTTATAGGTGATTTTAAAGAACTAGGATTTAAAAATTTAAAATTTGCAGAAAGGAGTGCTGAGCCTTGGAAAGTAATTGAGGATATCGAATTTAGAACAGTAACTTTAGTGGGCAATATTTAAAAAAAATTCAAGAGTTGAAAATATAATATAAATTTCCATGAGAAATAATCTAAGAGATCAAATACCCGCATTAAAAAATAAGTATTATTTCAACTATGGCGGTCAAGGACCATTACCAAAATCTTCTCTAGAAGCGATAGTTAAAACTTGGGAAATTATCCAAGATTTAGGACCATTTACCAATGATATGTGGCCTTTTATTTACAAAGAAATATTGACCACAAAAAGAATCATTGCGCAAAAATTAGGTGTCAATTCAAAGAATGTAGCTTTAACCGAGAATATCTCTTCTGGTATGATTTTGCCCTTTTGGGGAATAAAAGCAGAAGAGGGAGAAGAGTTATTAATAAGTGACTGTGAACATCCTGGAATAGTTGCTGCAAGTCGAGAATTTTGCAGAAGAAATAAATTAATATTCAAAATTTTGCCAATCCAAAAAATTAAAAATCTAAACGACGAAAATATAATTTTAGAGATTTTGAAAAATCTAAATAGTAAGACTAAGATCCTAATTATTTCTCATATCTTATGGAACTTTGGATATAAAATTCCGTTAAAACAAATTTCCATCGAATTAAAAAATAATCGAGAAGATTCTTATTTACTTGTTGATGGTGCTCAAACCTTTGGGCACATAAATATTGAAAAAGAAGTTTTTTATTCTGATTTATATTCAATAACTTCTCATAAATGGGCATGTGGACCAGAAGGACTTGGAGCCATTTATGTCTCAGATAGATTTATTCATGAAACAGATCCAACAATAATTGGTTGGAAATCATTAAAAAAAGAACAAGGCATTTATGAGCCTTCAGATAATCTTTTTCATGATGATGCAAGGAAATTTGAAATAGCTACCTCTTGTATTCCTTTACTTGCTGGGCTCCGGAATTCTTTAGATCTTTTGGATAAAGACTGCCATGAAAAAGAAAAAAACAAAAATATCAAAAAATTAAGTGGTAAACTTTGGGATAAATTAAATCAATCAAAGTGTGTTGAATTAGTTTTAGAAAAAAAATATTTAAATGGGATTGTTAGTTTTAATATCGAAAATATTAAAGATAAGGATAAATTTGTAAAGAAACTTGGAGAAAAGAAAATTTGGATTAGAGTTTTAGAAGATCCAAAATGGTTTAGAGCATGCGTACATCAAATGACTACAGAAGCTGAGATTGATTTACTTGCTAGAGAAATAAAAAAATATTGACTTAAAGATCTATTGATATAAAAAAATTTATCTTACCAAGGTATTTCCGAGTTGTCCCAAGCAATAAATTTTCCTGTAGATTCTGGTGATTGATTTTTAATAATATTGATCAAGAATTGGGAGGATTTTTCTTTGCTAAATAATTTATGTTCTGGAACAAATTTATGAAAAGGTCTAGATAAATCAGTATCTACTGTTCCTGGATGAAGCAATGTGATAGTAGCCTTTGGGAAACGTCTAGCCCATTCAATACTTAAAGATTTTAAAAACTGATTTTGCGCAGATTTTGCAGCTCTATATGAATACCAACCTCCAGTTTTATTATCTCCAATGCTACCAACTCTTGCACTTATACTTGCGAAATTAAAATCAAAATCTTTTGGTATATATTCTTCAATCGCTTTAGCTAATAAAATAGGAGAAAAGGCATTAATTGAAAAACTTTCCATCATATTTTTTTTATCAAGATGTTGTAATCTTTTTTCTGGTTGAAGAGAATCACTATGAAGTCTTCCTGTAGCATTAACAACTAGCCTTAATTTTGAAGGATGATTTGATATTTTATTTTTCAACTGCAAAAGGGATTGAGAATCCTCTATGTCTAATTCCCAAAAAGGATTAAATTCACTTTTTCTTCCACACAAAACAACATCTAAATCTTCTTCACTTTCATTCAGATCTTTAGCTAGTTGTGTTCCAATTCCACCTGCGCCTACAACTAAGGCTAAGCCTTTCATTTTATTAAAAATAACTCCATTAATTCTAAGAAACTTTTCTTGTGATTTGCGTAAATATCTTTCTTATTTGATTAGGAAATTTTATTGAGATTTATTTTTTCTTCTAATAATTTATAAGCTATTTTTCTATCATCAAAATTAATAACTTTATCATTGAGAATTTGGTAGTCTTCATGTCCTTTGCCAGCAATTAAAACAATATCTTTTTTATTGGCAAATTTAATAGATTCATTTATTGCTCTAAATCTATCAATTTCAATTGTTATTTTTTCTCTTTTTTTTATACCCAACAAAATATCATTTACTATCTTTTGGGGTTCTTCTGATCTTGGATTATCTGAAGTTAAAAAAAGTTGATCAGAAAACTCTTCAGCTATTGATCCCATTAAAGGCCTTTTAGTACGGTCTCGATCTCCGCCACAGCCAAAAACAGTTATGAGTTTCCCTTCACAAAGTTTTTTAATTGATTGCAAAACTTTTTTTAAGCCATCAGGAGTGTGGGCATAATCAACAATTACCGTTGGAAGTGATCTTAAAACTACGTCATTATCAATTTGTATTTTCTCCATTCTCCCAGGAGCACCAGGGAAAGATTGTATTAACTTTGATAGATCTTTTAAAGAAAAATTAAGTTTATACAAAATTGTTATTGCTTGAATAGCATTCATTAAATTAAATTCACCAATAAGTGGAACAAAGAGTTGAATTTTTTCTCTGGGGGTATGAAAAATACAGGTGGAACCACTTTCAGTAAATTTTTTATCTGTTATGAAAAAAAAATCATCATTTTCAAATTCACTTTCAGTAAGCTTTGTAGAGACTAATGAAGATCTTTTTTCAAGATCAGATAATAGTTTAGATATCCAAGGGTCATCATGATTTAATACACAAATTCCATCTTTTTCTTTTAAGTAAGGTGGGAAAAATAATTTTCTTTTTGTTTGAAAATATGATTCCATATCTGAGTGATAATCAAGATGATCTTGAGTTAAATTGGTAAAAATAGCGGCCTCGAATTCGCATCCTGATATCCTGTTTTGAGCAATAGAATGAGAACTTACCTCTAATATCGCGAATTCAGATTCTGCCTCAACAGCAGCGTTTAATTTCTTTTGAAGCTTATCGGCGAAATCAGTTGTATGAGAAGCCACTTCTGAGAAGCCAGGCCATCTATTAAACAAGGTTCCAAATAATGCAGTCTTTTTCCCTAATTTTTTTAAAAGATATTCCAATAAAAAAGTAATTGTCGTTTTTCCATTTGTACCAGTAACACCAATAAGTTTAAGTTTTCTTGAAGGCCTATTCCAAAATTCAGCGGCAATTTGACCAAAAATATAATCTAAATTATCATCAATAACTAAAATCCTTCCTCGATCAATAGATCCAATTTTCTCTTTTGCAGCAGACCCAATAATGGCAGCATCTGCACCATTTTCAATTGCCTCAATACAAAATTTTCCTCCATCAACATTTAAACCAGGCATACCTAAAAATAAAGTTCCTTTTTGAACTTCTTTAGAGTTAAAAGAAATATTATTGATTTCATGATCTATTAACTCTAATGA
Organism: uncultured Prochlorococcus sp.; assembly: GCA_902622435.1. Lineage (GTDB taxonomy): Bacteria > Cyanobacteriota > Cyanobacteriia > PCC-6307 > Cyanobiaceae > Prochlorococcus_A. The sequence continues at coordinate 25,885 of CACNQB010000001.1, forward strand.
AGGAATAATTCCTACCAAATCTAAAAGTTTATGTAATTTTATAGATCTCATATAAATAAATTATTTCTCCAGAATGGAACTAATATTTTTTTGAAACCAATTCTTTAATTGGTCATCTTTTAATCTTGGAGAAATGCGAGGCAATTCTATAATTTCCTCGGATCTAATTCTTTCAACGGCAATAACAGGCACTACATAATCATATTTTTTATATTTATCTTTATATAAATCGACCCTATCAATATCAATTTCTTTAAGCTCCTCTAGATGAGGGAATAACTCATTAAGATTTATTTTTGCCAGTTTGTTTTTTAATGAATCACAAAGGCAACATCCCTGCCTAACAAAAATAAATATTTTCATTCATTTAGTCAGGCACAGGGTCACACCCACAGGGAGTTAAAGGATGACATCTACTTAATCTTCTTAAAGTTAACCACCCTCCCTTCCAAGGACCATGTCTAGAAATTGCCTCATATCCATAAGAGCTGCAACTTGGAATAAATCTGCATCTTGGTCCAAAAAAAGGCGAAAACCATTTTTGATAAAACGAAATCATAAAAAGCAATATAGAAGTAATTGATTTATTAATAGTTTTGAACACTTTAATGATGTAAAATAGTAATCCAAGTAATGATTAGTTTAATTGAATTTAATCAATTATCCAATTTATTGCAATTTTCTATTCAATTTAAGATTATGTCAAGATATCGCGGCCCTAGATTAAGGGTTACGCGTCGCTTGGGAGAACTACCAGGTCTCACCAGGAAAGCCTCAAAGAAGTCTAATCCTCCAGGTCAGCACGGCCAAGCCCGTCGCAAGCGATCAGAATATGCAATTCGTCTAGAAGAAAAGCAGAAACTTAGGTTTAATTATGGAGTTTCTGAAAAACAACTAGTACGTTATGTAAAAAAAGCTAGAGCTCAAGATGGATCTACAGGAACTAACCTACTAAGACTTTTAGAAAACAGACTTGATAATGTTTGTTTTAGATTAGGATTTGGAGGTACCATTCCAGGCTCAAGACAATTAGTAAATCATGGCCATGTAACCGTTAATGGAAAGGTACTTGATATTGCTGGTTATCAATGCAAATCAGGCGATGTAATCGGAATTAAAGAAACCAAAGCAAGCAAAAAACTTGTAGAAGGTAATATAGAATTCCCTGGGTTAGCAAATGTCCCACCTCATCTTGATTTAGACAAACCTAAATTAACGGGAAAAATAAATGGGAAATGCGATAGAGAGTGGGTGGCTCTAGAAATAAACGAACTACTAGTTGTTGAATATTATTCAAGAAAAGTTTAATACTACTTTTCTTTGGATTATTAAATCTCTCTTTTAAAAAATGAGAGATTTAATTTAATTCTTATTTTTAAAAATAATGGGAAATAAGGAAAATAATATCAAAAAGCCAGGTTTTAAGACCCTATCTATTCACCATGGGGAAACATTTGCAGAAGAAACTGGATGCGTTATGCCTCCTATTTTTTCTACGTCTACTTTCAAACATGGAAATAAAGATAATTTCGACTACACCAGATCAGGGAATCCCAACTTTAGAATTCTTGAAAACATCCTTAAATCAATAGAAGATTCTAAATACTGTACAGTTTTTGGATCTGGAATTAGCGCGGTAACTGCAATTTCATCAACACTAAAATCATGTGACAAGATACTCTGCGAGTCAAATCTCTATGGTTGTACAGTGAGGATGTTTGAAAAAGTTTTCAAGAAATTTGGACTAGAAGTTTTATACACAGATTTTACAAACGAAAATAATATCAAAAAGATTTCAAACTTCGAGCCAACATTGATATGGCTAGAAAGTCCAACTAATCCACTTTTGAAGGTACTTGATATTAAGGCGATTTGTGATGAAGCGAATAAACTTGAAATACCAGTTGTTGTAGACAATACATTTTCTACAGCGCTTATTCAAAAACCATTGGACCTTGGTGCGACACTATCGGTTGTTAGCACCACAAAATTCATTAATGGACATAGTGATGCACTTGGGGGAGCAGTACTGACAAATAATGATGAATGGAAAAATAAGATGCTTTTCTCTCAAAAAGCTCTCGGGCTTCAACCCTCTCCTTTTGATAGTTGGCTTATTACAAGAGGAGTAAAAACTCTTCCTTTAAGAATCGAACAACAAACTAAAAGTGCAGAATTTATTTCTGAAGAATTAGGAAATCACAAAATAATTTGTAAAGTAATTTACCCCTTTAATCAAGAACATCCGCAATTTAATTTAGCAAAATCCCAAATGAAATCTGGAGGTTCGATGATCACCCTAAAATTAAATTTAAATAAAGAAGATACTTTTAAATTTTGCAAATCTCTCAAATATTTCTCTCTAGCAGAAAGCCTTGGAGGAGTAGAAAGTTTAATTTGTCACCCTGCGACGATGACTCATGCTTCTGTTGATGACAAAACAAAAAATCTACTTGGGATAGATGATGCTCTTGTCAGATTATCAATTGGATGTGAAGATACAAACGATTTAATATCGGACATTTTATTTGCTTTAAATAAATTCTGAAAATTGAGAGATTTACTTAAAAACCCTATATGGAAAAATTTAGAATTAGGACATGCAATTCCTGATAGTATTCATGCCGTTTCTGTAGCATTACCAACTTGGAATGATGTAATAAATTATGAGGAAAAAGATCAAGAATGCATGAATTTATTGAAGTCCATTTACCCACGATTCGGGCTAAACCCCATAGTGAAAAGATTATGCGAAAAAGTAAAAAAGCAAAATTACTACAACAATAAAAGTATCTGGCCATATCCGAATGAAAGCATAGCTTTTAAAGCCAAAAAATACATTGACAGAAATACTTCTGAACAGTTCTCATTAATAGAAAAAAGAGATAACTTAGCTCTCTTAATAACTGAAAAAGAAGGAAATATTTATGCAAAATCTTTTTGGCAACATACTGGTCTTGGCATATCTTCAAGGGCTGCTGCTATAGAACTAGGTCTTGAAGATTGCCCTCCAAAATCATACGTAAATGAATGTTCTCAAAGAATAAAAAATAGAATTTCTAAATCTACAAAAATTAACTCTAATGATATTCACTTAACGTCATCTGGAATGTCTGCATTGCATACATCATTAGAAATCATATATAAATTATTTCCAGCTAAACCTACGCTACAAATTGGTTTTCCATATGTAGATGTACTTAAGTTACCAATGAATATCTTTCATGGAGCCAAGTTAATTACAGAAGATAATTGCGAGGATATTGAATTAGAAATCAAAAGCATAAATCCATCAGCATTAATTATTGAACTACCGAGTAATCCAATGCTCAAATGTGTAAATATTAAAAAAATTTCAAAAATAGCAAAAAAGTTAAATATTCCCTTAATTATTGACGATACAATTGGTTCGAATTTAAATATTAATTCCATAGAACATGCAGATATAGTTTTTACTTCACTTACAAAAATTTTTTCAGGCAGTGGCGATATTCTTGCCGGATCATTAATACTAAATCCAAAAAGCAAATGGATTGATCAATTTAGAAATGCATTAAACGAGATTAATCTTCCAACACTTTCCGATGGAGATACAGTTTATCTAGAGAAAGTTAGTAGAGATGTAAATCATAGAGTTTTTGAACAAAATAAAGCATGTTTAGAATTAAAAAAAAGATTAGAGACCCATAGCGAGATTAAAAATATTTTCCATCCTGAAAATTGTCCAAACTTTAATTCTTTACTCACTTCTGATGGAGGATACGGCTGCTTATTATCGTTTGAATTAAATGGAGGGTTGAACAAAGCAAAAAAATTTTATGATTCTCTACAAGTATCTAAAGGACCTAGTTTAGGTACAAAGTTTTCTCTAGTTTGTCCTTATGTTTTACTAGCTCATTATGACGAGTTGGATTGGGCTGAAAGTTTTGGTATACCCTCGCACCTTATTAGAGTATCAGTTGGATTAGAAGACCAAGATCAATTATGGAAAACCTTTGCTGAAGCACTAAATAATTTCTAAATTCCTAGTATTTACCGTATAGAAACTTATATACTCTTTTTCTGAATAATAGTTAGTATAAAAATATATTTTCTCAATATATAAATGGCAAAAATTTATGAGGACAACAGTTTTGCTATTGGAAACACTCCATTAGTAAAATTAAAATCTGTTACTAAAAACGCGAAAGCTACAGTACTTGCAAAAATTGAAGGTAGAAACCCTGCTTATAGTGTCAAATGCAGGATTGGCGCCAACATGATCTGGGATGCCGAGAAAAGTGGGAAGCTTACAAAAGACAAAACTATTGTTGAGCCAACTTCTGGAAATACAGGAATTGCTCTAGCTTTTACTGCTTCAGCAAGAGGTTATAAACTCATCCTTACAATGCCAGAATCCATGTCAATTGAAAGAAGAAGAGTTATGGCAGTGTTGGGTGCTGAAATTGTTTTAACAGAAGCATCTAAAGGTATGCCTGGAGCAATATCTAAGGCTAAAGAAATTGCAGAAAGTAATCCTTCTCAATATTTCATGCCTGGTCAATTTGATAATCCAGCAAACCCTGAAATTCATTTCAAGACTACTGGACCAGAAATCTGGGATGATTGCGATGGTGAAATTGATGTCTTAGTTGCAGGGGTTGGAACTGGCGGCACAATTACAGGAGTTTCAAGATACATTAAGCAAGAAAAGGGCAAAAATATTACTTCTGTAGCTGTAGAACCATCACATAGTCCTGTTATTACTCAGACAATGAATGGAGAAGAGGTTAAATCTGGACCACATAAAATTCAAGGAATTGGAGCAGGATTTATTCCTAAGAACCTTGACTTATCAATTGTTGATAAGGTTGAACAGGTGACAAATGACGAGTCAATCGAGATGGCCCTTAGATTAGCAAAAGAAGAAGGTCTATTAGTCGGAATATCTTGTGGAGCTGCTGCAGCTGCTGCTGTTAGATTAGCTGAACAAGATGAATATGCGGGAAAAACTATAGTGGTTGTTCTACCTGATTTAGCAGAGAGATATTTATCATCAATTATGTTTACTGAAGTTCCAAGCGGAATCATTCAAGAACCAGTCAAAGCCTAAATCTATTTTTCTCCAGTAATGAATCTGGTGAAATATACATCGCATCGCCATAAGAGAAAAATCTAAATTTTTCTTTTATGGCTTTTTTATATAAATCTAACAATCTTTCTCTACCAATCATTGCACTTACTAAAAGTAATAATGAACTTTTGGGGAGATGAAAATTAGTTAATAATCCATCAACTACCTTAAATTTATAACCTGGCTTAATTACTAAATCCACGTACTTAGCTATGGGAATATAGTCATTAATTTCCTGAGAATAACAACTTTCAAGAGCTCTCACGCTTGTTGTCCCAATAGCAATTATTCTTCTATCTGTTTTCTTTATTTTTTTTATTTCCTCAACTACTTCCTTATTAACACTTACCCATTCTTTATGAAGTTTTAAGTTACTTAGATCTTCTTGCTCAATTGGTTTGAATGTTCCATAGCCCACGTGCAAAGTTATCGGTAAAATTATTACTCCTTTTCTTTTTAGATTGGAAATAAGACTTTTGCTTAAGTGTAAACCAGCAGTTGGCGCAGCAACAGCCCCTGGATTAGTTGCATACTCAGTTTGATAACTATTCTCATGAAAAGATTCTTCTTCGGTATTTTTTATATAAGGCGGTAGAGGGATTTCCCCGTATTTATCAAGGAGGTCATTCATTGAATTGAGATCAATTATATTTTCAGGAAATTTAATAAATCTCCCTCCAGTTTCTTCATCAACCCCATCAACCATCAAATTAATATCTTGTGCAGAAGGAGATTTTAATATTATTTTTCTTTTTATTTTTAACTTTTTCGCTGGCTTTGCCAAACATAACCAAACACATTCATGGGATCTTTCTAAGACTAATAATTCGACTAACATCCCATTTTCTAATTCAACCTTTAACCTTGCCTTCATTACTTTAGTATTGTTTACAACTACAAGATCGCCTTCTCTAAATTCATCTAAAAGATTCTTGGTAAATTTATTAGTTAAACAGTCTTCTTCTAAAACACTATTTCTAACTATCATCAATCTTGATTCATGCCTAATTGCAGAAGGTTTACTAGCAATTAATGAAGGATCAAGTAAATAATCATAAGATTCAAGTCTATAATCTCTTTCTTCTTTATTAATTTGATAAATCAATTAAATTTAAGATACTAGTGTCTCTGGCTCATTTTCAATCAGGTTAGCCAAGTCTTTCAAGAATGAAGCACCATCAGCTCCATAGATCACTCTGTGATCAGCTGTAAGATTTACTTGCATTATTTTTTTAACAGATATTGAACCATCACTATTAGCTATAACAGTTGGTTTCGATGATGCTATCGCTAAGATCGCACCGGTCCCTGGGGGTAGTATTGCATCAAATCTATCAACACCAAACATACCAAGGTTAGATAAGGTAAATGTCCCTGTTGAGTATTCATCTGGTTCTAATTGTTTTGATCTCGATCTTTTTACGAGATCTTTCCATTCCCTAGATAATTTAAATAAATCAGTATTGCATGGTTCTTTTAATACTGGAGTTATTAGTCCCCCATCTTCCATTGCAACAGCAACAGCAATATTTATATTTTCTGGATAAGAAATTCCATTTTCTGAAAAGCTTGAGTTAACTTGAGGATGTTTCTTTAGTGTCTTCGCAACTGCCTTTACGAGTAAAGCAGTCATAGTAACTCCGTTCTGTTTTACCTTTTTGTAGAAATTATATAATTTATCTGTATTTATAGAGTAACCCACCCTAAAACATGGCACATCTAAACTAGATTCCATATTTTTATTTACCGCTTTTTGAAGAGTATTAAATTGAACTGTTTCTCCAGGATTACCAAAACTATTTCCTGAAGTTTCTGGTTTTCTTTCAACTCCCAAATTTGCACCAGGAATACTTGCAGGAGAACCACCTTCTCCTATCCATGGGATAGAAACAGGTTGGCCATTAGCTTTTAAAATATCATCGGCTTGAATCCTTCCGTGAGGGCCAGATCCATGAACCTTTGCCAAATCAACACCCATTTGAGAGGCTAGTTTTTTAGCTCTTGGAGATGCGATTATCCTCGAAGAAAGATTACTTGTTGCGGCATTAATTTGATCGACATTAAGAGATGAAACAGGCTTTTCACTCTTTAAAACGACTTCTTCAGTTTCTTTCTTGATATTTTCAGTCTGGACTACTGGTTTTTCTTCAGTTTTATTGCTTACCAATTCAACTTGGTCTGAAGTTGAGACTTCGGGTTGATTTCCTTTATTTTGTTCTTGGACAGAAGCTATCTCATCCTCATTTTCTACAATGAGACCGATAGTTTCTCCAACAGGTGCAGTGCTGCCGGCTGGCATTAAAACAGCAGCAAGATATCCATCTTGAAAAGATTCAACATCCATATCTGCCTTATCAGATTCAACAACCAAGACAGATTCTCCTCTTTCAACCTTATCTCCAGGATTTTTCAACCATTCCACAATCTTGCCCTCCGTCATAGTAGAACTCAAGGCAGGCATAAATATTTCGTGAGACATAGGAAATTAGTTATAGCAATGGTTTTCAAAGACTGTCTACCAAAGTGTCTACTATTTATGAGGTTAGACGCCTTTTAAACACTTATTGTTATTATACGAAATCATGTTCTCAGTGGAAACTCTTAAAACTAAAGAAAGTAATAATTATGATCGATTAGAATTTAAAACTTTTAGCCAATTCAGATTTACTTATTTTAACCCAAAATACTAAATCTTCTCTTTATTTATTTATAGATTGAATAACTCCATCTTTAACAGTTATCGAGACTTGCATTTTTTCAATAAGATTGTCGCCAACAGTGACATCACAGAAACTATCCACTTGTCCTTGATCAACAATTTCATCCATTTTTAATTCGCGAACTTGACTCTGTTGTTGCAGTAGATTTCTTTTTTGTTCTTCAATTTCATTTCGTTTTGCTGCGACTTGTTGTTGCACCTGACTAACCTGTTCTTGAACTCTTGGATCTAGAGGATTAACTGATTGAGATCTAATATTATTTACTATTTGCTGCCCCTCCTGCTCAAGTTGGGATAATTGCTGGTCGATGTTTGAAATTGCTTTACTTAATTCTTTTTCCGCATCTTGCTTCCAAGTTGGTGTAACTACAGCTTTAATAGCTATTGAGCGCTTTATAGATATTGAGTTTTTTGTTTCCATAAAAAATTAAATTACCTTTTTAATATAGATAAAACAAATTAAATTTTCTTACTAAATTTGTTTTCATACATATTTTCTATTTCTAATGAATACTTTTTTTCTATTTCTTTTCTTTTTTGTTTAAGAGTTTGTGTTAACAAACCATTTTCTAAAGTAAAGGCATCAACAAAATAACAATCTAATATTTGTTCTTCTGACCTTGCTCCTAATCGACTTTTAAGCAAATTATTAATTTGTGATTTAAAAAATGTACCAATATTTTTATTCAGGTTTAATTGCGAAAGATCTTCTTCCAAAAACTTGTTTTTAACCAATTCGACATTAGGCACTACAAGGGCTGTTAAACATTTCTTGTCTTGTCCTACTAGTTGAATCTGATTAATAAATTCAGAACTAAGGATTTCGGTCTCAAGCGGATTCGGCTCTATATTTTCACCACTTGATAGCACTATTGTATCCTTGGCTCTTCCTGTTATAAAAAGAGAACCATTTGGTATTAGGAAACCTAAATCACCAGTATCAAACCAACCATCCTTGGATAAAACATCTTTTGTAGCTAATTCATTATTAAGATAACCTTTCATTACTTGTGGTCCCTTAACAAGAATTTTTCCGACTTCTTTGAACTTCAGAATCTTTTTTTTATCATCATTTACTATTTTGATTTCGGTAAATGCTAGAGGCTGACCGGATGATCCTCTAACATTTAATTCTCTTCTCCTACAAGTTAATACTGGACTAGTTTCTGTAAGTCCATATCCCACCAAAACATCTACACCTAAAGATTCAAAAAAAAGATCCACATGTTCTGGCAATGCACCTCCACCGTTAATGGGAAATTTCAGTTTTTCTCCGCATAGTTGTCTAAGAATATTCGGCCATAAAAAAATATTAGACAATTTATGTAAAGGATATCGGCCAATAATAGAACTCAGTAAGGGGATTTTTGATTTAAAGGTTATTTGATTGATATCTAAATTTCTTATCTTTCTTAGACTTCTTTTGAAAACTGAACTATTACTTATCAAAAACTTAATAAGTTTTTGTTTTTTGGAAGGCATTTTTTTCAACGCCTGGAAAAAACCATCATGTATTGCCTCCCATAGTCTTGGTACAGTAGCCATGACAACAGGTTTTATTTGTGTAATATCATCTTTCAAAAATTTAGGAATTGTATAGTACTGAGAACATCCACATGAAAAAAAGAAGTATTCAGCACTCCTCTCATAAGAATGCCAGATAGGTAAAACGCTTAATACAGAGGTCCCAGGTTCTGGATCAGCGATATAGGCCAAATTGATTATTTGATGTAAAAAATTTGCATGCGTCAAAGGGACACCTTTGGGTTTTCCTGTTGTCCCAGAAGTGTAAAGGATAGTAGCGACATCATCAATTTTTGGATTAAATTTTTCAAGATTATTATTTTGTGAATTTTCTTTTTCTACTGAACTTATGAATGTACTCCAACTTATTAAACTTTCAAATTCTTCATCTTCTAAATTGATTATAAATTTCAGTCTTTTTTTTAATTCTTCTTTGTTGTTTAACTTTAGCCAAATCTCCTTAGATTGAACTATTAAACCTACTGAATCAGAGTGCTCAATAATATAGTCCAACTCTACTGAAGGAGAATTAATACCTCTCACTGCATTTATAGCTCCTAAACGCATTAAGGCTTGATCAACTGCTAGCCATCTTGGAGAATTTTCAGATATTACAGTAACAACATCCCCATTTACTAAACCATAATTTTTAAAACAAAAAGAGACTTTTGTTATTAAATCAGCCAGCTCAGAATAAGAAAATTTTTCCTTGTATTTCCCTCTTAAATCGCAAACAGCCAAAGTATCCCCATATTTCAATTTTAATTTTTCCCATATTTGGTCTATATGATGAAGGTTCTTAATAAAATTTCTATTTTTAGCAAATTTATCTTTTTTATAAATAGGTTTGGCTGAAGGCCAGTATGCTAAGTCACCCATATTAAATTGATTTTGAAATTTTAATTTCTATTTTGATACAAAATCAAAATTAAATTCTTCCTGAATGATTTTTTTAACAATTTTCTTGACTTCTTGAATTTTTAAATTTTTGTTGTAATCAATCATATTTGCCATAAGACAATTTTCGATCCCACAAGGAACAATTTTATTAAAGTTTTCTAATTCGCAGTCAATATTGATTGAAAATCCATTTATTGTGATCCATCTTTTACAACCAATCCCAATTGAAGCAATTTTCTTATTTCCTATCCAAACACCAGTGAACCCATCTCTTGAATGACAATTTATATTAAAAGTTCCAAGAATTTTTATAATAATTTCTTCAATTTTTCTCAAATACCAATTTAAATCTTTATTAAAATTTTTCAAATCTAAAACCAAGTAAGTTACTAATTGTCCAGGCATATGACAAGTAACCTCACCACCTCTATTAATCTTAAAAACATCATATTTATCATCATCCAAAGAAAATAGTAAATTATCGTAATTAGATCCTCTACCTAAGGTATAACAGAGTTGATGCTCCCCTATCCAAATAAAGTCAGGGTTAGAATTATCTAAAATCAATGCCTCCTGATATTCTTTTTGTAATTTATAAACATTATTAAAAGAAGAAATATTATCAGGTTGTTTAATTATTGCTGTTCTATTTTCCATATTTAAGTAGATTTAGAAAGTAAGTAAATATTTTTAGATTTGTTATGAAAATTTTAATCCATGGAAAGAATCTTGAGCTCACTGGAGCATTAAAAGAATATACTGAGGCGAAGATAGAAAAAGCAACTCATCACTACAAGGATATCGTTAAAGAAGCTGACATACACCTTTCAATTGAAAAGAACCCAAGAGTCTCGTTCCAAACTGCAGAAGTTACTATTTTTGCAAATGGTACCGTAATTAGAGCTGAAGAAAAAACTGAAAATCTTTACTCAAGCATTGATTTAGTTTCAAATAAACTTTGTAGAAAATTACGTAAATATAAAGAAAGAAACAATAAAACAATCCATAATAAACAATTTAAAAATAAAGATTCATTACAAATTGAAAGTATGGAATCAAGTTTTTTAGATAAAGCTTTATTTGAAGAAGGAACTGAAGCAAGTCTGCCTGAACCATCTATTAAAAATAAATACTTTGAAATGACTCCAATTTCATCAGAAGAAGCAAGAAAACAATTAGATCTAATCGATCATGATTTTTATGTATTTCGAAATAAGAAAAATAATGAACTTCAAGTTATATACAAAAGGAATCATGGAGGTTATGGACTAATCCAATCTAAGTAAGTTTTAAATGCCCAATATTGAATATGAATTGAACGAGAAAATTCATGCGATTATTATCAACCCTTATCTATCCTGGGAAGAATTCTGTGTGAATTGCGATTTAATAAGAAAATACAATATCAAAAATATTTCTACTTCACTAAATTATTTAACTGATATTAAAAACTGTTTGGGTAATTACAGTGCGGATATAAACGCACTTATTTCTTACCCTTTAGCAGATTTACCAGTTTCATTTATTGAAGAATTAGTTTGTTTTGCAAAAGATGAGGGTGCAAAAGGGATTGAATATATCCCAAACTTTATCAATTTATCAAAAAGAAATTTAGAAAATTTCGCTGCTGAAATTGAGCAAGTTAAATTATCTGGATTACCAGTTTCAATAATCATAAATAAATCAAAACTACAAGAAGAAGTTTTTATTTATGCTATAGAAATATGTTTGGAATTAGGAATAAAAAATTTTCAATTCGGGGACGGGTTTGGGCCCCCTCTTACATCCAATGATGTCCTCCAAATACTAAAAATAACAGGCTCACAAAATCAAATCAAAGTTGTAGGTGGCATAAAAAAACTGACGCAAGTAATTGATTTGTTTAATAATGGAATTAGTTGCATCGGAACTTCCAATTTTTGTGAAATTTTTGAAGAAGTAAACGTTATTTAAATGTCTGGTTCTGGTGAGTGCAGATTAAAAGGTCTCTGTATTAAAGCTTCTCCATTAGGCGAGAATGATAGATTAATAACTATCCTTACCGATGAGCAAGGGATTGTTAGATTAGCGGTACCTGGTGCTAGGCGCCCTAAAAGTAGTCTTGCCGCAGCTACTCCTTTAACGTATTTAAGTCTGCAGATTTTTGGGAAAAGAAATCTTAAATCTGTACGTCAAATTAAAATATTAAAAAGCTATTCTGGTCTAGGGAAAAATATTGAATGTCTTGCAGCCGCACAAGCAATAACTGAATTAACATTTTTATTAGTAGGTAATTATGACAAGCAAAAAGACTATTTATCTTGCGTTCTTGCACATCTTGATAGAATTTATTTATATGAAGAGTCTCAAGAAGAAGATATTAAAATGCTCTCAATGAGTATTCAATCTTTAATCCATCTATTAGCCATCGGGGGTTTTAATTTACCAATTCATCATTGTTGTAAAACTGGAGAACCTATTATTCCACCTTTAGGAAATTGGGAATGGAGTTGTTATTATTTGCCAAGTGAAGGGTTTTCATCTATAGATGATCCTCAAAGCAATCTAAAAATAAATGCATCTGAAGTTGCTCTATTACAGAGACTTCTTTTCCCAGAATTACCAATTAAATCTAATGGAGAGTTATTGGGTCCCAAAAAAGTCTGGCTTAAAATATTATTCATTATTGAGACATGGATCTCTGCTCAATTAGAGAAGGATCTATCTTCACTAAAAATGTTGAGAGAAATATATAGTTAGTATTTTCATGAAGCGTTAAAGAAATATGATCATGGTGCCTTTGCCTGTTAACTTAATAAATAGTTAATTCAATCAATGTGGTTCATATTGCCTGGCTGGGTAAGAAATCTCCTTTTTGTGGAAATGTAACTTATGGTAATTCAACTACTGAGAAATTAAAGGCCAGAGGTCATAAAATTAGTTTCATTCATTTCGACAATCCCTCTATTTCAAATTCATCAAAACCATTATTTCTGGCAAATGATCCTGATGTAAGTCTTCCATATTTAATTAAGTCCCAAGTTTATACAATACCCTCACCAAGAGCAGAGAAAGAGCTAAGGCTATCATTGGAAAGATTAAAGCCTGATTTAGTACATGCAAGCTTAACTTTATCTCCTTTAGACTTTAGACTTCCAGAGATTTGTGATGAAATTAATCTTCCACTCATAGGAACATTTCATCCACCATTTGATGCAAAAAATAGAAATTTAACTGCTAGCACTCAACAGTTAACATATCAACTTTATGCTCCCTCTTTGTCAAAGTTCGATAAAATAATTATTTTTTCAGAACTTCAAAAAAATGTTCTTTACAAATTAGGAGTACCTAAAGAAAAACAAATAATTATTCCAAACGGTGTTGATGAGAATATTTGGAAACCTTTTTGCGAAAAAAATAAAAAATATGATCAGGTAAAAAACAAACTTGGAAATGAAAGAATCTTTTTATATATGGGTAGGATTGCCAATGAGAAAAATATCGAGGCACTTTTACGTTCTTGGCGCCAAACAAAAGCTCAAAATTGCAAATTAGTTATTGTTGGAGATGGACCAATAAAGCCAACACTTGAAAATAGTTTTTCTAACCTTGGTAATGAGAAGTTAATTTGGTGGGGTGCCGAATTAGATTTAGAAACTAGGGTAGCGATAATGCAAATAGCAGAGGTATTTTTCTTACCAAGTTTAGTTGAAGGTTTGTCATTATCACTTTTAGAGGCAATGTCTACTGGTACTGCATGTGTAGCCACAGATGCAGGTGCTGATGGTGAAGTTTTAGATAACGGAGCAGGGATAGTTATTTCAACTGATAATGTGGCGGCACAACTGAAAACTATAATCCCAATTCTTGTGGAACATCCTTCATTTACAAAAGACCTTGGTGAAAAAGCAAGAGAGCGAGTACTTGAGAGATATACAATTAATAAAAATATAAATTCGCTTGAGAAAGTTTATATGAACTTAAAAAGCAGTTTCAAAAACTAACGAAACTCTTTACTTCTATTAGTAGCTGAAACTATTGCTTCCATTAATGCTGACCTTACACTCTTTTTTTCTAAAACCCTTAAAGCAGAGATAGTTGTTCCACCTGGAGAGGTTACTAAATTTTTAAGCTCAGAAGTAGTAAGTTTATTTTCCTTTATTAGACAAATAGTCCCTAATATCATTTCCATAACAAGTTCCTCTGAAATAATTTTTGGTAATCCCCCACTTAATCCTCCATCACTTAATGCTTCTATAATTAAAGCAATAATTGCAGGACCTGATGAAGTTAAAGCTAAAAATATATCAAGGTAATCTTCAGTAAATTCATAAATTTTACTAGTATTTTCAAATATATTTTTTGTAAATTGTTTCTGATCTTCTGTAATTTCTTCCCCCCAAGAAATTCCTGTTAAACCTTTTCCAATAGTTATTGGAATATTTGTAACCACCCTTACACATTTATGATTAGGAAACTTTTGAGTAAGTCTATTTATTGAAACCCCAGCAAGAATTGAAACTATTAAATTGTCCTTATTTTTTATATGATGAGGCTCGCTTATATCATTTAATTGTTGAGGTTTTATCGAAAGAAGTTTATATTGACAATCCCAAATTATTTCTGACTCTCTAGAACCTGATTTATAAAGATTTATATTATGTTTATAATTTTTTTTTATGTTTTCTAAACTTTTTTCTGTTTTTACAACACAAAAAACATCCTCTGGCTGAATTAATTTGTTATCTAATAGAGGAGTAACTATAGCACTTGCAATATTTCCAAAGCCAATAATCGCAATTTTATCTGTCACAGATTAATCATGAATAAGCACTTAATTTAGAATTACCCCATGCTGGTTCAGGAGTAGTATTTTTACCAAAACTATATTGTGGTGCGTTTTCTGTAGGTACAGTAGAAGGAGAAGCTTCTTCTGGGGAAGAACTAGTTACATTTACACAACTTGGAGCAAAAAGGAAAATACTTTCACCGACTCTCTCTTGATGTCCATCAATTGCATATGTGCCCCCAGCAACAAAATCAACTGCTCTTTGAGCTTGATCAGGATCCATCATAGTTAAATTGAGAATTACAGTTTTTCTCTCTCTTAATGCTTGAATAGCTTGAGGCATCTCATCAAAACTTCTTGGTTCCATTAAGCTTACTTCTGAAGATGAATTTGAGATTCCAGGCATACCAACTACTTTTGATGATCTGTTGTTATTCATAAAATCGAATGGATTTGAATTTGCAAGGGCGTTTGCATTCTTTGAATTTTGTTTAAAATCATTAATATCGTTTAATTCATCCTCTGAATCATAATCCAACTCATCAAAATCATCATCGAGATACTCATCCCCTGCAACAACTGCCTTTAATCTAGAAAGAAGTGACACCTTTTAAATCCTCTTGAAATTGATTACTAAGGTTTAAGAACCTTGAGTAATAGATCCATTTTTTAAATGAATAAACTACCTATACTTAAATAACGTTAGTTGAACTTTACTGCAAGTTTATAGATAAGATTTTTATAAAAAAATAACTAATTAAGATCTGCCTCCAAAAATTAATGATCCTAATCTTAACCAAGTTGATCCAGCGTCCATAGCTTCCTCCCAATCACCTGACATCCCCATGGAACAATCTGGTAATTGTAGAGAATCAGCCAGAGCACGACATTTTTTGAACAATCCTGAATTTTCTTTAGAGCTAAGTCCTTTAGGATTGATAGTCATCAAACCGGTTAATGAGATATTTTTCAACTCTTGAATTTCTCTCCATTTCAAAATTAAAAATTCAGGATTAAATCCTCCTTTAGTAGGGTCATCACTCAACTTAACCTGCAACATTATTAACGGATTTTTCTTCTCTTCACGTGAAATATTAGAAATCTTTTGCAACTTTTCAAATGAATCTACTGAATGAATATATTTAAAATTTTGAACTATTTTTCTTATCTTATTACTTTGTATTCTTCCAATAAAGTGCCAATTTATTTGTTTAAGATCTTTTAAGGTTAATTGTTTTTCAAACGCCTCTTGAACCTTACTTTCACCAAAATCGTTCTGACCTATATTTTGAATAGTCATGATTTCTTGACTTTTAAATCCTTTACTTACCGCAAGAATATTTACATTTGATGGTATTTTATTTTTTATTTTTAAATAATTTGCAGGGTTCACCTTTTATAAGAAAGTTTGCGTAAATAAATTCTCCCATTGTGATAGTTCTTCAGATCCTTTTCTTCTAGCTTTTTGAAGGTTTAATTCGGCCTGATTACGGGCATCTAAATAAGGTATAACTTCAAAAAAAACTTCTCTCTGTCTAACTTCTACCAAAAAAAACATTTTTTGAGCGTATAAAGTCGCATAAATATCTCTCCCATCATTTCCAGGAGAAACTTGGTAAAGCATACCAAATGTTGGATGGTTTAAATAACGCTCGGAACTCAAACCTAAAATATTGTGTTATTTATAATGCACCATACAGTTTTCTAAGAAAAATTGCTATGCAAATAAAACAAATCGATAATGTATTAACAATTACATTGAGAGATTTTGAAGGATAAAGAGTTCTAAATCTGTTGGTTTTTATAATAATTTTTTTCTTTGAGAGTAATGATTCTGCTCCATGATCAATTCTCAGAAATATATTTTGAAATAACCTTTCTACTAAGATTAATAAAACATTAAAAGATTTCTTTAATCCTAAATTTCGAAAATTTATTGATCTAACTGACACTGATTTAATAATATTTTGAAATTCTTCCTGCACTAGAGGAATAAAACGTAATGCAATTAACAACTGAAAAAGCCACTTACTAATTGGCAATCCAATCTTTCTTAATGGATACATAAACCAACTTAATCCCCATACAATATCTTCCTGCAATGTGGTTAAAAGCATCAAATTCACACTATGAATAACGGTAAATATCAAAGTGGAGGTTTTTATTCCTAGTTCAAATGCTTTTCTTGATAAGTTGTAGGGACCAAAATTAATAAACCATATCTTCTGCGAAGGAATTTGCAAAATATTCCATTCTCTTTGGCTTTCCAGTACTACTTGCAACTCATTGGGATTTCTTAAATAGCCATCAAGAGATTGAATATCAGATGAGGCAAGTATTGATATACATCCAATTAATAGTGATAAACATGAGAGCAAAAATAATGATCGCCACCATACCTTAGATGGTAATAAACTTAAAAAAGTAATCAATATTAAAAAACCG
Source organism: uncultured Prochlorococcus sp. (assembly GCA_902622435.1). Lineage (GTDB taxonomy): Bacteria > Cyanobacteriota > Cyanobacteriia > PCC-6307 > Cyanobiaceae > Prochlorococcus_A. The sequence continues at coordinate 43,354 of CACNQB010000001.1, forward strand.
ACTAAACTCAATCTCCATATTGGACCTGCCCAAATTGGAGTGATTAAAAATATCATTACGATAATTATTTTTAATCTACTATCTATAATTCTTAGCCAACTTCTATTACCATGAACGTATTGGCCAACAGAAAATTTGGTTAGCAAATTCATTAATCTTTTTGAATTAACTCAATATTTTCTCTTTCGACTTCTTTATTTAAAGCTCTTTGCTGTTTTCCTCTCCAAAGTAAAATGAGGGGTGTGCCTTCAAAGCCTAAATTTATCCTAATTTGTTTTTCAATATATCTTCTATAAGTTATTCCGAATAATTTAGGGTCATTTACAAAAAGAGTAAAAGTGGGAGGTTTGTTCTTTACTTGAGTACCGTAATAAAGCCTACCTTGCTTGCCACTTCTCTTCGTTGGAGGACTTTTCCAACTTATTGATTCTTTAAGTACTTCATTAACTACAGATGTTGTAACTCTTCTTCTATGTTGATTTACAGCATTAAGAGCATGCTCAAAAATATTATCAACTCTTTGACCAGTTAGGGCAGATATAAATATCATTTTTGACCAGTGTAAAAAATAAAGTTTAGATCTAAGTTCTTTTTCTACTTGATAAATTGTTGAACTATTTTTTTCTACAAGATCCCATTTATTAACAACAATTATGCAAGCTCTGCCTTGTTCTTCTATGCGCCCAGCCAGCTTCTGGTCTTGATCAGTTACTCCATCTATGGCGTCTATAACTAAAACGCAAACATCACTTCTATCTATAGATTTAAAAGCCCTATTAATACCAAAGAATTCAGTACCATATTTAACATTTTTCTTTCTTCTAATTCCTGCAGTATCGATAATTTTCCAATGATTATCACCTTTTTTAATGAGCGTATCTATTGAATCAGTTGTCGTACCACTAATATCACTAACTATTGCTCTTTTTTCTCCACAGATTGAATTTAACAAACTAGATTTACCAACATTAGGCCTACCTATAATTGACATCATTATCTTTTCTTCATCATCCTGGATATTATTTTCAGGAAGTTCGCCTATAACGAGATCTAAAAGATCTCCAGTACCTGAACCATGAATGGCCGAAACAGGGTTAGGTTCGCCCAATCCTAATTTCCAGAATTCTGAAGCTAGGGATATTCCTAGAGTACTCGATTCGCATTTATTAACAGCAACAATGGTTTTACAGCTTGAGTTTCTTAACCATTTTGCTATTGATAAATCACCATCAGTAACGCCTTGATTCCCATCTACCACCAGTAACGCTAGTGAAGCCTCTTCTAGAGCCAAGAAAACTTGCGTCCTTATTTCAGGGAGAAATTCACTATCATCATCAAAAACTAAACCTCCAGTATCAACTATTTGAAATTCCTTACCTCCCCATGAAGCATTTTGATAAGTTCTATCTCTTGTCACACCAGGCTTATCAAATACTATTGCATCATTACTTTGGCAAAGACGATTAACTAAGGTTGATTTCCCAACGTTAGGTCTTCCGATAATTGCTATTGTAGGAAGAATCAATTCTTCTCTCCAAAGAAAGTAGTATCCACTACAACTATACCTTTAATAGAATCATTTACCTTATTAAAAAAAGTTATTTAATTTCTGGATCGCCAAAATGTCCTTTAACAGGATTAACAGGTGGTGAACAAGAACTTGGAATTAATCCATTATCTTTTGAAAAACAATCATTTTCAATCGCCCAATAAATCAACCAATTTACTGCCGTAGCTCTTCTAGTTCTTCTTGGGTAGAGTTCATTAATCTTATAACCTTTAAAATTAAGAAAATTTTTCAATCCCTGTTTATAATCTTTTGGAATTGATCGAGTCAAATGTATTGAGGCTGGTCGCTCTGAAATGATTTGAGGAGCTTTTCCAAATTTTTCTGACCAATAAAAAGGAGTTAATGAGCTAGAAACCCAATTATTTAAAGTTGTTTCTTTAGTATAAAAAAGTCTTTCCCAAACCAATTCACAAACAAAAACATCACTAACCCTATCTTCGAGAACAAGAAATAATAGATCCTTACATATTGGCCAAGTAAATTGATTTTCAACTAATTTTTCTTTTTTATACATTATTCGAACCTTATCAAAATCAAAGAAAAATAAGGCATAAATTCCCTTTCATATTGTGATGCATATTGAATAATTTGATCAGGCATCCCAACACTTATAGCTATTAATGTTGTATTGATGATATCCTCTTTTTTTAAAATTTCCCTGATTACATTCCAACTTTTCCCAACTTTCATAATGGCCAATACCGTTTTATTTGCCTTACTTTCCCTAATTAGGGTTGTTAATTCAGATTCTGAAGAAGGGCATTCTTTGATGATCAAGGTCTCGCCTTTTTTTACTAAATCAAAATCATTAAAAGCTGCTGCTGCTGAAATGGAGGAAATGCCAGGTATAGTTTTGGTAATAATTTCAGCATGATTATTTTTTATTAACCTCAAAATATTAGAAGAACTTGCAAATAGGGAAGTATCTCCAAGACAAAGTAAAACAACTGAATCTCCATTTTGTATAAATTTCACAATTTTTTCTACAGCATTAGACCATATTTCATCTGGATCAAAATCCTTCCTGGCCATTGGGAAGATGATAGGTATATTTTTTTTAAATTTGGTGTATTTCTTGACTATTTCTGCAGCGAAACTCTTTTTATTATCATCTGAAATTGGAAAAACTATAACTTTCGCCTTTTTGATTGCATCTACAGCAGCAATTGTTAAAAGCGATGGATCTCCAGGCCCAACACCAACGATGGTTAATGTTGGTAAATCAGTTTTATATCGATTAAGTAAACTTAAAAACTTATTCTTTATCATTTCTAATTTAGTTATTTCTAGCTATGGACCCTTGGCATCATAAAAGTTTCAGCAAGTATTGTTGACTCAATTTCAGACAATTCTTCTAACCTTTTGAAAGTTTTATTTTTAGGGAATTTAGTTTGCGCTAATTTCCAATAAACTCCAAAATGTCTTGCCTCACTCTCTAGCAAGGACTTATAAAGGGCTTGAAACGATTTATCTTCAGAATTCAGAGCAAGCAAGCATAATCTTTCATGACTTCTCGCCTCAATAAGTCCTGCTATTAAGAAACTATCAAGCATTCTATTGGGCTCATCCTTTCTTATATTCTTGGACAACTCGGCTCCATATGGAGGCGGTTTTAAGGACTCAAGAGAATGCCCAAGATCCTTTAAAAAATAAAGTATTTTTTCAAAATGCTCTAATTCTTCTCTCGCTATTGGACTAAGAACTTCTGCCAGATTTGGTTCTGATGGATATCTAAACATTAATTGAATAGCTACTCCTGCTGCTTTTCTTTCACAATGAGCATGGTCAATAAGAATATCTATTGGATTAGATAATGCGAGTTTGATCCACTCATCTGAGGTAAATGAAGATAAATATTTAATATGAGAAGTGGGCCTTTTAAAATCGACTAGCATTTAATCCTTACTACTTAAATATCCAATAATTCCTTCAAGAGCTAAGGAATAACTTGATATGCCGAATCCACTAATAATTCCTATAGCTTTATCTGTGAGAAAAGATTCTTTACGAAAATCTTCTCTACTGAAAATATTGGAAATATGTAACTCTACAAAAGGAATTTTTGATCCAATTAAAGCATCTCTAATGGAAATCGAGGTATGTGTAAAAGCGCCAGCATTTATAAGAATACCTTGGATACTTTTTACAGACTCATGAATTTTATCTACTATTTCTCCTTCATGATTACTTTGAAAACATTCAAGATTAATACTTTTTTCTTTAGCAACTTTAATTAAATCTTTTTCTATATCACTCAATGTTTTATTGCCATATATTTCAGGTTCTCTAGTGCCCAAAAGATTTAGATTTGGTCCATTTATCAATAAAATATTCATCATCAATAAAGTCTTTTCTTTACAAATGCTATCTAGAAAGAAACAAAAAAACCAAAACAATTTCACACAAAGTGTCCATTAACTGATAAGTTCAAATAGTGGGGGTCGGTGCCCGAGTGGTTAAAGGGGGCGGACTGTAAATCCGCTGGCTCTGCCTACGTTGGTTCAAATCCAACCCGGCCCACTTTAAAATTGCCCTTGTAGCTCAGCGGTAGAGCACTCCCTTGGTAAGGGAGAGGTCTCGGGTTCAAGTCCCGACGAGGGCACTCGCGGGATAGCTTGGTATCAGTGAGATTACCACTATCGCAGAAAGAAATTATTCAGAAGTGGACGTCCGTTTTCGGGTCCACTTTTCTGTTTTAAAGGCGGATATCTGGAGGTGCATCAAACCTATGATGACACCGAAATGGCAACAATCAGAAGAAGCGGAAGCGGCTGGCAGGTCCTTATTAGAAGGAAGAATTATGTCGGCCCGAGGTCAAGAACTTTTCTTTCCAGAGATCTGGCCCAATCATGGGCTAATGCAGTCGAAGATAGAAAAAAAAAGGTTTTTCGGGATAACCCCATCACCCTCGGAGAGGCAATCAATGACTATATAAATGGTCCGCTGCTGCTACACCGCAGTGCGGAAAATGAAAAATATCCCCTTAGGGTGACAGCAGAAAGCTGGCTTGGAGATATTCCTATGAAAGACCTGCAGATAAAGCATTTTGCAGTATGGCGAGATGAAAGATTACTGAAAGTGAAACCAAATACAGTGATGCGGGAACTAAGAATTTTACGTGTATTAATTGACTGGGCAAGAGATGAAAGAGGAGCGGAAATAAAAGATAACCCCGCAAGACATCTGAGAGTAAGAGGAACTGGAGATGCAAGGGCTCCATTTTTCACTGATCAAGACGAGAAAAGACTTATTTACGAACTGTCTCAGATGTCCAATCAAAATCATCTGAGACTCACAAAGCTAGCACTTGCAACTGGTTTCCGTCGCTCCGAACTTTTGAGTCTGAACTGGAGAAATATAGATCTCAAGAAAAGAATAATCTATATGAATAGAAAGAATTGTGCCGCCACAGATTATTCTTCTGGAGTGAGGCTTGTTCCTCTTCCAGGGAAGGCTCAACAGATTCTTGAAGAATTATCAGGAAGAAATGGGAAAATTATAGAACTATCAAAAGGTGCAGCGAGAAATGGATTTGACAAGGCAAGAACAAAAGCTGGACTTGAAAGTCTCAGATTTCATGATCTAAGGCATATTGCCATAAGCAGAATGTGGAGTTCAGGAATGAATGCTTTGGAGATAAGTGCATGCAGTGGACACAGAGATATTAAAATGTTGATGAGATACAGTCACTATCAATTAAGTTTTTAAATTAATAACTTTCATCCCTTTGGGGGGTATTTAAATCCAATGGACGTAAGAAACGAAAACAGAAATTTTTCTTATATTTTTAAAAGTTTATATATTTTCAAGTGTTGTTTTATTGTTCATAGATGTTGTTCCAATAACTTTCTGTTCATTATCAATTTTTTCAATAATCCATTTCTTATAAAATTCACAAAATTCTCTATAACCCCCTTTAAGTTTTCCTATTTTTTTTAATAATCCTGCACCGTTTATTAACTTATTTAGATTTGTAGAAGAAGGCGGATTTATAGGATTTTCTTGATTGATAGTTAATATATATCTCAACTCAGTACAATAACGCTTATTAATTTCAAGATTAAAATTAGATACCAATTGCAAATCTCTAGATCTAAAATCAATAATTTTAGCTTTAAAAGATTCGCATTGATCTTTTAATTTATTCCAGTCTAAATTCTTATCATTATTTTCTTTATACATATCTTTATCCACAAATTTCTCAAATTCTGAATATAAATTTCGCAGTCTTGTAAGAATTTCTAATTTCAATTTAGATATTTCTAAATCATTCTTATCGAGGTCAACAGATCCATTTTCAACTTTATAATTTTCAATATAAAAACCCCAATCTTCAGCCAAAGAAAGTTTTGTATACATTGTTAAAAGTTCTGAAGCTCTTGCACTTATAGTGGGATCCTGCATCCTTTTAATTAATACAAAAAATTCTTGTGGAACAACTTTAATAATTCTTTCAAAATCAGAAATCTCTGCTTTCTGTGTTTTTTTTAAATTAAGATTACAAAATTTCATTTCTCTATCATCTTTATATAGAGTCCCCAAAAAATATTGCCAAGGTAAGGTCGCTATACAAGTAGGATCAAGACCTTGGAAAACATCAAGAAATTTAGGTTTTTCTTTACTGAGTACATAATTTAAACCAAAAATTTCTACAAATATATCAAAGGCAACTGAACTTTCTATTTTTTCTATATTTTCAATAATGGCATCATGCATTAATTGTTTAGCTTTATCGGAATATTTTGGAAGTGTTATTTCAACTAAATCTCTATAGATAAGAGGCAAAATATAATCTATTTCATCAAACTCCTGAACTGCTTTATCAATATCAGCTTGGTTAAATTTATTGAGGTATTTCCTAGCATCTGAAATCATTTTCTAAACAGATTATAAGTAAGTAATTAGAAGAATTTTAATTGATTTTATTATCTAATCAATTATTGCAAAATGATTTAACTGATCAAAAATCACTCTATAGCTGTAAAAAAGGCATTTCATTAAATATTTTTTTGATATTTCTTAACAATTAAATCAAATTGAACAATTTCTTTTAGTATATTTCTAGTCGATATTTCGACAATAAAATATCAATTCAAGAAAATGAAGCAAATTAAACGCGATTCAGGCCCTGTTTTCAGCCCCTTTTATAAGTCTAATTTTTCAACAGAGAGGCAGGAAAATTTAAAAAAAATTAACTTTAAAGAAAAGGATTTCAAGAAAAAAGGTTTTTTAGATGATGAACAAGCCTGGTTAAATTTTTACTGGGCTAGAACTCCACATAATCCTTATTCAATTTATACGTGTGGAGATTAGGTTATGCAATCAAATTCAGATCAAAAATCTATTTTTGGGATTCAATGTGAAAAAGAAATCTTAGTCCTAGATGAATCCTGCAAACTTCTAGAAGTTAGTTCAGAAACACTTAACAGCCAATTTGGCAAATATTGTTTTGCATTGGTAGTTGATCCTACTGAACGAAAAAAATTCAAAATCATAATTGATCTTGAAAAAGATTATTCACTAGATTCCATAAATCTTCTAAAAGGAGAAATAGTCAATATTCAGCCAACCAGTAGCAGGCCCAGATTAAAACCATTAAAGATGCAGCCAAAAAATATACAAGAAATTCTTAAGTTCAATTCTCTTGGGCTAAACAAAGATACGAGAAAAGATTCAGAATTACTAACCGTTGAACACATAGAAAATCTTGTTATGAACTTGGCTCAGAAATGTAACGAGCTTAAAATTCCTGCCTGTGTAGCAATATTATTTCCAACTGGTTCAACCAACAAATAAAATTATCTGCTTAATAAATTAAGCCTCCTTGAAGTTTGTGCTAGGTCTTGACCACCTAGCACAAATGGAGTCCAGAGATAAACCACCTACCAAACTCCTTTAATTATTATGACATTTTCCATAAACTTTAAATGCAAATCATGTGGCCATGAAAACCTCATTAATGAATCATCTTATAAAAATAGTTTCTCTGATTTAAGAGAAAAAATAAAAAATGATGAATTTAAAAAAGAAGTTCAAAAACAAGTTGATTTTGCAAATACCAATAATCAAATCAATTTTAATAATGAAAAGAATATTCTTAATCTTGAAAATCAAAAACTAAAATCTCAAATAGAGGATTTTCAAAAAAATAAAAATAATGAAATAGAATTAAATAAGAAAAGTAATTTAATAGAAATTAATAATAAGTTTCAAAAAACTCTTAACGAGGGTTTAGAGAAAAATAAAAAACTAACAATTGAAAATGAAAAGCTTAAAAATAAATTAGACGAAATTAAAATTGCAAAAGATAAGGAAATTGATTTAGAGAAGAAAAATGCAATTTCTTCAGTTGAATTGGAAAAGCAGAAATTAATAAGTGAATTAGAAGAAGAAAAATTAAATAATAAACTAAAAATTAAAAATATTGAAAATACCCATAATGCTTTAGTTCAGGACCAGCAAAAACAAATTAAGGATTTAAAAGAATTCAGAAATAATACTTCTCCATTTTACTTAGGAAATTCATTAGAAGAATTCATAGAAACTCTATTTAATAAAAATGTAAGACCACTTTTACCCAATATAAAATTCAAACGAGATACAAAATTAGCTGATTCTGAAAAAGGTGATTTTACATATGAAGAGAGCCTTCCTTCTGGTAAGCAACTAAAAATATTTATAGAGTGTAAAAACGAAAAAATAGATCAACATAAGGGTACTAAAAATTCAGAACACTTTAAAAAACTTGACAAAAATAGAAAAGATAAAGGTTTTGAATATTCATTACTTATCACTACCTTAGAACCAAAAAATGATTTCTATAATTGTGGGCCTGTTAAAGTCCAGGATTATCAAAATATGTATGCCACAAGACCAGAAGGTTTTTTGAACATTATCTACATGATCAGAGACTTTGAGTTAAAACAAATGCATCTATATATAGAAAATCAAAAATTTAAAGAGGAGAATATTGACGTTATTTTATTCAAAGAGGCACTAGATAGTATAAAAATTTCAGCAAGTAGCAATTATGAAAAAGTTGCAAATAGATCTGAAAAATTCAAAGGAGCAATTAATTCTATTATCAAAAGTCTTGAAAAATTGAGGGATGAAGATATTGATTTTATGATTAATCAGACAAGAATTGGTAATCAAAAAATACAAGATATAACGGTGAGAAAATTAACAAAGAATAGTCCGACTTTAAAGAAAAAGTTCGAAGAAATTGAATACAAAAAATAATTTTAAAACTACAGAAAACAAAAAATAGAGGCATTCTAATGCCTCTTTTAAATCAAACCTAAAATGGAATCAAACAAAAATCTATCTAATCTAGATATAAAAGTCTTAAGCGATATTTTTCATCATTTGAATGAGATAAATCAATCATGCAATCTTTTAAGAGAAAGTTTTTTAAATTCAACAGATATTGTTGATAAAATAAATCGATCAATTTCATTTTTAAATCAATTTGAAGATATATTTATTTATATCGATAAAGAAAGATCACTGACCAAATATCAAAAAAAAGTTTATAGAAATCTGACCATAATGATAAAACACATACAAGTATCCAACCTAACTCAGGAAAAACTACAAAAATTAATTTTAGAATATAGAGATATCATTGAAAGTTCTTCTGATTTTTTAAACCAAAAGATAAAGCTAGAAAAAATTATTGAACATTAGCTTTTTAAGTAAAAACAATATTTAATTAATAACTTTATTTTTAATATTCTATTTAACAACATCAATTAAATAACTCTTTATATGGTACGTGCATTATGTGTTTACACACATCCCCACGTATAGAATCTAAGAAGTTTAGTTGTAGTTGAGAGTGGTTTATTTGCAGTACTTACAATGATGATGTACACACATCCAGTAAGTAGTCCCCACTCATTATCTTGTCTTTTTACCCCCTCTTCCCGTGTTTTATGAAGGGGTTGGATAAATCGTTGATATAACTGGGATCTCAGAGGTCAGCATTTTGCCTTAAATTCATATATATTTAACAGAGATTGTCTTTAGTAATGTCACTATCGTCATACAGGATGCACAGAATATATCTTGCAGCGACCATGAATTATGGTCTTGGTTCTGATGATCCAGAAGAGTTGGCATACTACAACAAAATCAGAAAAGAGATGGATGATATGAAAAAAGAGCCAGTAAAAAAAGGGATACCCCTTAATTGGGATAACCCCGAAGAAATAGATAAATGAATCTGAATACTTTTTTATTAATTGATGGGAGTCTGATGCTTATTGGTGTGCCATTGCTGATGATCCTAAAGGGCAAAAAGAAGACTCCCTAAGTTACTTCTTAACTGCGAAAGTTACTCCCATAACCGCAGTAATATCTTTCTTGATAGTAGTAGTGTCATAAGACCCCCAGCTGCTTACCTTAGTAGAATTGGGAACTGTTATCTGAAAAACTCCAGTATTCACTCTCTTTAAACCGCCTACTTCAGAACCTGCCTGAAGAGCTATAGCTTCAGCCCTAACTCTTGCATCCTTTGCTGCCTTAGCAAGCATGTCAACGCGCTTATCAGCCAGCTTTGAATAAGTGAATTCAGGACGGCTTGGTTTCACCCTTACCCCTTTGCCAAGCAATTCTGTTATCTGACTATGAGTCTTCTGGATTTTATAAACATCCCTACTTTCAATCTCAATATTTTGATAAGTAATCCATTCAGTTCTAATGATTTCATTAGTCTTGGGATTCCTGGTTTTATATTCACTGATACTCGCAGGGCCAAGATAAACATCCTGCTTTACGCTGTCCTCAATTCCATTGGCTTTAAGGAATTCCATTGTCTTATTAATGGACTCCTTGTGCTTGGTAAATGAGTCAATCTGAGTTTTACCTGAGGTCTTTACCTGGACTGACCATTTTGCAATATCACTCTCAAAACTTTCAGTACTTGCACCTGTAACAGTGATAGTATTCTCAACCGTTCTGAACCCTCTCACAAGGACCGTGGAGGCACCTATAAATCCTCCGAGAGATAAGACAGCCATTGCGAAAACAAGTGGCGGGGTGCGGCGTATAACACCCAGAGAATCGCCTGGCAGCGACCTGAGTCTCTTAATAATTTTCATTGTCTATCAGTATGTGTGTAGGAGCTTTTTAACAGCTGAACCGAAAGAAAAATATTAGAAAAATCCCTGACTTTTATTCCTTCAGTTCTATCTGGCCATTAATGGAAACATCTCATGTTGATGTGCCAATTTTGGAGTCGGTTACTTATATTGCCAAATAAAATAACGGCTCGCAAGAGTCTTGTTTTTATGGGTACAACTTTTTAATAGCTTCTTGTTGTTCTTGTTTTTTTATCTCTTCAGAATCATAAACAGGACAAGTATTCTGATTAAGTGAGGAGAAAAAAGAACTTTTTTTAAAACGTTTGAATATAGGAGTAAGTAGTATTAATTTCACTTTTTAGATTTGCTAAATTGCTCAAACATACTTAAATATTGCAGAGGAAATACACTGGTTAAATCCTCAATTCTCTCTTCATCCAGTACAACACCCTCAGGCAATTTCTTGATTAACTTTGGAATAGCTTTTTTTGTCTCTTCTCTGCAGAAGTTAATTCTATAAGTGGCTTCTTTTTTAATATCATTTTTAATTAATCCATCTTTTTCAAGCATTGATTTTAAATCAAGATTATTTCCTTTAAGAAGAGCGATTAAAACACTATCTGCAATTTTTAAAGCTTCCGCAGGCTCTTTATCCTTGTTTATTCCAAATATCCAGGTACAGGCGCCGACACCCAATGCTCTTGCAATACAGTCATCATTTCCAATTTCATCACAGGGTAATCTAAAAGACTCTTCGATTTTTTTCAGATCATAACCATTCTCACCTTCTGGAAAGCCAGCTTGAGCGTAGAAAGGAAATAAAAATAATATTGAAGCAAGAATAAGGCGTTTCAAAATTATTCAGAAATCCAGCGGTTAATTATTGTCCCTTCATAAATATGACCGGACGCCTCAACTATTGGTTTAGTTTCTGGGTTAACAAAGATGTCGTAACAAGTATTTACTGGTCCTTGAAACATAACGGTTGCTCTTTTTGGGTCTTCAAGTGATTTGCCAATATAAAAGGTTTTTACTCCCATCTCTTTAAACATGGCCTGTTGTTCAGGAGCATTCATATGAGCCTCATATTCCTCAAAAGTATTGCTTAATTTGAAATCTAAAACAGTTGTTTCAATTGTCATAAAAAAGGAGCTAATTGCTCCTTAATTTTAGATCGACTGTCAAGCGCATTTAATAAAGCGGTACAAGTAATAAGCGTTTGATTTACTCAACAAGTTCAAGATTATAAACTGTATCAACGCAGTTATTATCAATATCCCATTGTTTTAATTCTGGTTGTTCAAGCATTGCACCAAACTTCTCTAAATCAGAACAGTTCATAAGAATCATTGCTTTATGTTCATTTACTTTGATAATTTCTAGCTCAGAACAAAAAATGTATCCTTGTTCTTTATCAACTTTTTTTACCATCATTTCAAATTCAGAAAAAGGACAACCAAAGGTCGAAACAACTAATGTATTTGGCATAAAAAAAAGGAGCTAATTGCCCCTTATTTTAGTTCGACTGTCAAACATATTTCATTAGAGTCTGCTGTAACCTAATTTTGACTGAAAAACCTTAAAGGGAACACCAGTTCCTTTCATTACTTCTAAACACTTATCCCCAACTGTTCCATATACTTCAACAGTAAAATCATCCGCAAGTTTTGGATGCTCTTGTAAATATTCACCAATTGCTGGATTAGCCAAGTGCGCGATAAATGCTTCATCGTTTTTATAAGCCTCAGACCACACAAATATCAGAGGATTTTCTGGATCCTGATCAAAAGTATGATGTAGCATTCCTGGCTCAGCAGCCTCAACGGCTTTATCTGTTTTATCCGCAAGTTCTAAATACTCAGAAACTTTATCTTCTTTTACCGTGATTTTCGCTAAAAGAATAAAGGGGGTATCAGCTCCAAAATTTGTCATAAATAAAAAGTAACCTATGTATATTTTATATGTAACTTACGAAAAAAGAGCTTAAAAAGCCCCTTTATCGATCTACTATTAATTTCTAATAAGTATTAGCTAATCCCATAAAGACAAATCTGAATTGCCAGTCGATCTCTGCATCCAATGAATTTTCCAAATCCCCTCAATTTTTTTGAAGATAGAAGTGACTGTTGGCAAATCATCATTAGGAGTTCCTTTATAAGAGAATTTTGCCCCAAGTGTAAAAACACACATTGCTACATCAGAAGAGAGAAATTCAAACTTATGAATTTTTGTAATTTCCGCTTTTTCCTGAACCACATCGCCAGAACTCATCATTTCCTCGAATCCCTTTGCACTTATTGGATTCCCACTAGGCCTTATAAATAGAAAATCTGAAGTAGCGTTATTCACAAAAAATGAGCCCATTTTTTCTGGCGTAGCTAGCTCATACAACATTGACTCAATTGTTTCTCTATCAGTCATAAAAAAATGGGCGCGTTACTATTCAACCTACTTCGAATTTGTAAAGGAAAAATTAATTTATTTTGAATTCCTAAATAAAAAAGGAGCTATTTGCCCCTTATTGTAGACCGACTATCAATCAATAAAATTATCCAATAGCAGTAATATCATTTGCAAAAAGTGGACTGAAGATAAGTTGCAGCACTCCCTAGAAATAATTTGACAGCAACAGATCATCCATTTAAATTTATCTTGCACACTTCAGAACTACTGTGCTGCGGGCAGTCTTGATTGGTCCAACCCGGCCCACTTTAAAATTGCCCTTGTAGCTCAGCGGTAGAGCACTCCCTTGGTAAGGGAGAGGTCTCGGGTTCAAGTCCCGACGAGGGCACTTGAGCAAAAAATTAATATAACCTAGATCTCGTAATTCAGCATTTCAACTAGAATTCAAATATATTTAACAAAGTTTGTCTTTAGTAATGCCACTATCTTCATACCGGATGCACAAAATATATATTGCAGCAACAATGAATTATGGTCTTGGTTCTAATGATCCAGAGGAGTTGGCCTACTACAACAAAATCAGAAAAGAGATGGATTACATGAAAAAACAACTTGTTAAAAAAGGAATTTCCCTAAATTTGTATACCATGGAAGGAATGGATAAATGAACCTGAATACTTTTTTATTAATTGATGGAAGTCTGATGTTTATTGATCTACCTCTATTGATGATTCTTAAAAGCAAAAATTGAAAAATTTCTCCTTATTTACCCATATTTAAATTCAGTTGTTGATCCTTTATCCGTATATGGGAGTACTTCAAACCGTACATATTTATTAGTCGGATGACCTCTCTAACTAGTTAGAACATAATTGTAGTCGTCATTAGCAAATGTCTACCAAATCCTCACTAAAAGAAGATTATAAACCTGAGATTGAAGAAAGATCAGAAGAAGAACTTCTTGAGGAAGAAATCAGGAATCAGCAAACATTGGATAACTTTGTTGAATCTGATAAGAACTGGAGCTGATTAAATTTTATTTATTTAGAAGAAAGTTATGAACTTAAAAAGATCACCATTCTCAATTCTTGACAAAAACAAAAGAGAAATGGACTACATCAAAGGAGTTTACAAGAGAAAAATTCAAGCTGAAATTGAATCTTATAAAGATCCCGAAGACGAAGATAAGAGAGATACAATCCAAGCTCAAGATATATTGATGCTTGATAGGATCTCAATTTAATTATTTTTTTTCTTCTTCTTATCTTTCTTTTTCTTCTTTACCTTTTCATAAACCTCATCAGCCTTCTGTTCAATACTGTCAAGCTTGTTTGAGATTTCGTTTATAGCTTCTGCTTTTCCTTCTTTAACTACAGTATCTTTTACCTCAATAATTTTAACTGATTCTCCTTTAGCTAAAGTATCTTTTGTCTCTTTAGTTTTAATTTCAAACTTACCTTTAATAAGATTGGCTATGAAAATAAGAACAGGTACATGAGCTAAACCGCCTATTACAATTCTTGTTTCTGAATAAGCCATTTAATAGTTAAGAGAACTGAGATATTTAAGCATAAATTTAATTTTTAAATTCTTTTTATTAAGCCAATAAACATTAATAATCATTTCTTGATTCGTAGATCAATAATCTTGCTATAAATTGATTAGAGACTTATTTATTAAATGCCATTAGACGTATTTCTAATGAACATGTGTGTTGTAGTTATTGCTTTGCTAATTAGGAGAGAAATCAAACTTAAGAAGGTGAGATAAATCATGAAAACACAAATTTTAAAAGCGCAATACATTCCAAATATCCATGCCATTACTCTTTTACTAATGCTTCTTCTATGTCTATGGTTACCTCTAGCACTCAGATTCTTATTAATAATTTAGTCAAATTAATTAGTTAATACTCTTAACTTCAAACTCTGCTACGTCCTAATTTTGTTTTAAAGATCTTATATGGAACTTCTGTTCGCATTAAACTTGTATAAGTTTGCATAGTTATTTTTTCGACTAATCAGAAACCCAACTTGTGATTTTCGTTGTGCTATAGATATGTCCTCCAGATTCTATATTCTTAATGGTTTCAGGATCTGAAAAAACATGCTTAGCAACACCTTCTTCGGCTTGATGAATAACAATAACTTCTTTTGGATCAATTAGACTTTTGCCACGATATAGAGGAGTAAGTCCTACCGTTTTATGAAATGCATCTATCTCTGGACTATCAAACATTTTTGCCCATTCCTCAAACGTATTTGAAAGTTTAAAGGTGAAAACAGTAGTTTCAATAGTCATAAAAAAAAGCTAATCGATATTTATTTTAGATCGACTGTCAATATTCAAGAAAAAACTGGTGGATAAGGTGTTTGTCCATTCATTAATGATGTGTCAATTGGTTTACAGATATTCATCAATGCATCTTGTCCGAACCCTGGCCCAGAGGGTCCATCTATAAACTCCTGAAAATCTTCAGCAGAAATACCCTCTTTTACTTCCCAAAAACAATACACAGGACCAGTTTTAGTTACGGCATTTGCAGAATGGTTAAAAAATCCTTTTTCTTTATTAGCTGCTACCGCATCATCCCATCCACCACCTGGTGACATTGCCGCATAAGCTGTTTCCCACCATTTTTCAGCTTTCCCTGCCTTAAATTCATGTTGAACAATATAAAAAGTTGATGCCATAAAATAATATTTGTGCTGATAATAAAACTACTTTATATAAGTAAAAGGAAGATTAATTTATTGTGAATTCCTAAACAAAAAAGGGGGCTAAAGCCTCATGCGATCGACTGTCAATATATACAATCTAAATCAGAATCCAGATATTGCTTCATAGAAATCAGCGTCTGGCAGTATTTCCCTCAAGGGTTCAATCTCCTTTGCAGGGCCTTGGACCTGCACAGTAATATCTGACACTTCAAAAAGCTTGGGAATCATATGTCCCATATTTTTGAGATGAAATAAAGCGGCAGCACCATCTTTATATGCCTCTCTTACATAAGCCTTATCTGACCCGCATGTAGTGATATTAAAAAAAGGCAATCAGGTTCATTAGCTTTTGTCAGTAACAAAATTTCTTCTAAAAGAGCTATGCACTGGTCCATCTTCCCATCCTTGATTGTGAAGTGGGGATGGATAGAAACCATGGTTGTATCGAGAGACATGAATTTATAGATATTTCTACTATCTTTTTAGCAAGTAATATTTATGAACATGTTAAAAATATAGATTATCTAAAAATTAAGAATTTTAATTTGGTATAGCATGTACCGTTTATGCGCTTTTTGGAAGCTATTAATTGGATATGAGTTATTTTGCTGAACCAAACCATATTGAATATGATGCATGGTTCGATGAAAACATCGATCCAGTGGATCTTGTGAATTACTCAGATGAAAAGGAGTTCAGTGATTCAGTACACTTTAAGTTCCATAAGATGTCCACTAGAAATTTAACGATTGGATCTTCTGATAATTTTCACTGGTAAGTAGAAGATTTTTCACTCCATAAATATTTATGAATCTTACGCAAAATATGTTCCATCACTTTCTCTTCTTGCCTTAGCTAATACAATTTCATCTACAACTCTTTCAATCATGTAAGCACTTTTTTTACCAAAGCATTTTTCTTTTTTAATACTCTCAAAATCATTTGGGATAAAATCATTACGTTTACAACAATCGCATTTAATATCAATTTTCTTACCATTGAAAACCTCCAAAGCTCTTGAAAAAATCCATTGCTGGACTGAAATACTTTCCCAACTATCAAAATTCGACCATTCATCAAAATCCCTATTAAGGATGCATTTTAATCCATCAGCCTGATTAACAAATACTAAGTATGAATCTTTTCTTGGTTCATCATTAATACCAATTGTTCTGACAGAATTTTGATTCATTAAATATAGATTGATTGAGTAGCCTTATAAATTTAGAGGATAATTTCAAAAATATAAACAAAAAAATGTCTCAAATAAGATCATTAATTGCTTTATCTAATCTAGAAGTATAATTTGTATTTCTAAGTAATTCAAAATCCTTAAAATCAAAGCCCGGGCCAACACAACAACTCACTAAAGTATATTCGCCTGTACTTTTTGCAGCTTGCCAATATCCAGATGGGATCATTTCTACTGGATTATTTGAATCTAAAATTAAATTTCTTATTAGCTTATTATCATTATCTAGGCACCATAAATTAAGAGGATCGCCCCTTAGATAAATCCAAATTTCATCAGCATTTTTTACCCTATGCCAAGCACTTTTTGCATCTCTCTCCAAAAGATAATAAATTCCCGTAATAAAGTTTCTACTTTGGCCATCTTCCCTTATTAGAGAATTCTCACTCCTTACTATCTCTCTAAACCATCCACCCTCAGGATGAGGAGATAAATTGAATTGTTTAATTATTTCTATGTTTTTTTTAGGATTCACATCAGAAAAATATCTTTTAAATTTTTTTGTGGTTAAAAGCTACTTGAAAAAAAATCAAAATATATTTTTTAAAAAATTAAGCACAAATAACTGACAAATCTACGAAATTTTTATTTTCATCTGCTAGTTCAGTAATGATTCTATTGAGCCATTCAGAGGTCGTTTCACAATAACCTACATTTAAAATAGTTTTTTGCTTTGCTGTTTCTTTTTTATTCATAGTAAGGTTGTTTTTATATAAACTAGTCTTTAATTAAATCTATGTGAATAAGTCTTAATTACTATCTGTCTTAAAAAGTTATATGTAATACATATTTAAGAACTGCTAGTAAATAAATAAAATTAAATCGTTGACAAGAAAATGTATACAAGTAAGAGTAGAAAAAATTTATTATTTAACCTATGAATAACATCAAGATTGAAGAATTGATGAAAGTAAGGTTCGATGGTATCGCTAATAGAATTAGGCAATTAAGCAAAAGGGAAAGTGAGTCTTTATTACTTGAGCATCTTGAGTGGTTAGAGGGAGGATGGGAGACTGAAGAAATCTTATTTTTAAAAAAAAGCCCTACAGAAAATGGTGGTTCTAACTCAAGTTCTATAAATAATTAATGATGACCTAAGGGACCAGGGCCAGATCCTATTTTGTAAGAATTTTCTAAAGATTTCTCAACAAATAATTTCGCTTTTTGAATGGAATTAAATAGATCAAAACCTAAAGCCTTGTAACCACAAATTGCAGCACTCAAAGTACAGCCGCTACCATGGGTATTTTCTGTATTTATAAAGTTATTAAATAGCCATTCTTTTCTACCATTTATGTCAAGAAAAAAATCCTTGCCTTTCATATCTTTTAAACCGCCACCTTTTATAAGTACCGCTTTAGCTCCAAGACCAATAATATTTCTTGCGGAATTTTCGATATCTTCTTTACTCCTTATTTCTAAACCAGAGAGTAGATTTGCTTCATAAATATTTGGAGTTACCAAATCTGCAATTGGCAATAGAAGTTTTTTATAAGCATTAATCGCAGAATCTTCCAGTAATTTAGAACCAGTTCTTGTAACCATTACTGGGTCAATAATTTTGGTTATTTTGTATGTATTTAATTTTGAAGCAGTATCATTAATTATCCTTTCATTTAATAACATTCCGGTTTTTAAGGCATCGATACCAAAATCAGAAAATAAAGTATCTAACTGATTTAATAAAGTATTCTTCTCTACTGGTTGAACGCATGTAACCGCTATACTATTTTGTGCGGTAATACATGTAATAACAGAACATCCATGTACTTTAAGTGCCATGAAAGTTCTCAGATCAGCCTGTATGCCTGCTCCACCCCCGGAGTCACTACCGCCTATTGAAAGTGCAATTTTAGAATACATAATTTATTAACTCGTTTTTGAAAATACTATAAATAAACTTTAATTTAAATCAGAAATCTGAATATGCATTAAAAAAATCCAACTCCAATTCCATAGCTCTCTTGTATAAATATTTGGCCTGATCTATATCATATGTTTCTTTATTAGTCTCAATAAGATTTTCAAGTGATTCTGCTAGCTTTTCAAAGCTCTCATCAGAATAAGTAATTATCCATTCTTTATATTTAATATCAAAATTCTCTTCATACAAACTTTTTCCTATCCAAGAATAAAGTCGCATACATGGAGTCATTGCAAACATTATTTCAACGGAGCTAAGTCTTTTGGAAGTATCATCAAGAAAATCTGTATAATTTTTAGTGGCTTTTTTTATATAGTTATTAGACAAATCAATATCCCATTCTTTTGCATACGTTTCATGAAGTATTAACTCCTCTGAAACGCCCATTAACAGTTCACTTAGCTTCCTTATTGAGTACTTATCTTTTGATTTGGAAACAGCAAGACCATAAGCCTTAGCAAAAGTCTCTAAAAAGAAATAATCTTGAGCTAAATATTCTTGAAATATTTTTTTAGGAAGACTTCCATTCTTTAAACCTTGAACAAATTTTGTATTTAAACTTAGTAAAGCAATCTCATAATTATCCTCCCAAAGTTTTTTTGTTATTTTCATTTTTTTGATTTTTAGTTATTCTAAAATTTTTAATATTTTTTACCTACAAACTTAATCTTATTTTTCTAGGATTAAAAGAAAAAATCATGAAAGAAATAAATATCTTATGGTTTAAAAAAGATTTAAGAATTTTTGATAACGAAGCTCTCTGTGAGGCTATAAAAGATAATGATATTTTACCTATTTATATTATTGAGTTAGATATTTGGAGCCAAAATACTCATTCAGATAAACAATGGCAATTTTGCAAAGAAAGTTTAATAGATTTAAGAAATGCACTTGCTGAGATTGGACAACCATTAATTATTAGGACTGGAAATGTTATTAATATATTTGATGAAATTAGTTCAAAATTTAAAATCAAAGGTATATATAGCCATCAAGAAACCGGAGATTGGCTTACTTATAAAAGAGATCAAAAAGTTAGAGAATGGGCTTTAAGCAAAAATATTATTTGGAAAGAATTTCTACAATTTTCAGTTTTTAGAGGAAATTTAGATAGGAATAATTGGTCTAAAAAGTGGCAAAAAAATGCCGAAAAAAACTTTTTTAAGGCTCCATTAAGAATTAATTCTATTAACTTTGATGTTGGAGAAATACCCTCAGACGGAATTTTTCCCTTTAAAAAAGAAACTTGTCCAGGAAGAATGCATGGTGGAAGAAAGAGAGGTTTAGAGAGAATGCAATACTTCTTTAGTAAAAAATTAGATTCTTATTCAAAAGATATTTCTAGCCCAGAAAAATCATTTGATAGTTGTTCAAGACTATCCCCATATATTTGTTGGGGATGCATTTCATTAAAAGAAATATTTAATAAAGCAAATATATCAAAAAACAATAATTCTAGGATGTTAAAAAGTAGATTAACTTGGCATTGTCATTTTATTCAGAAACTTGAAAGTGAACCAGAACTAGAGTTTAGGGAATTCCATCCTTTTTTTAAAAACATCAGAGAAAAAAATAATGAATTACTTTGTTCGTGGAGTTCAGGCAATACAGGCTTTCCTTTTATAGATGCATGTATGCGCTCATTAAATTTCAATGGTTGGATTAACTTCAGGATGAGAGCTATGTTAATGTCTTTTGCTAGCTATAATTTATGGCTACCATGGCAAGATTCAGGTTCAGAATTAGCAAATAAATTTGTAGATTATGAGCCTGGAATACATTGGAACCAATGCCAAATGCAATCTGGAACTACATCTATCAATACCAATAGAATTTATAATCCTATTAAGCAGGGAAAAGATCATGATCCTCAAGGAAAATTTATAAAAAAATGGATACCAGAATTAAAGGATATATCACTTAATTTCATTCATGAACCATGGCTATTATCTAGATTTAATAAAGAAGAATATGAACAAATCAATTACATAAGACCAATAATTGACATCCCAAATAGCACTAAAACTGCAAAGAAGAAAATTCAGGAAATCACCAAAAAGGATGGATATTGGGATATCTCAAAAGAAATTTATTTAAAACATGGTTCTAGAAAAAGGCTTAGAAAAAATATAAGTAATAAAAAAATTGTTTCTAAAGAAAAGGAAATACAATACGAACTGAAATTAGATTTCTAAATTTTATTGTCAAAATTTCCAGATTCTTTTTAGTGAATAGGTAAGTTTTTTAAATTTTGAAATTGAATATATAAATCCACGATGAAGTAATGCAAGCTTTAATGTGTTTATTAGAATTTATTAATTATGTCTGAAAGATTTGAATGGGACGATACCAATAGTTCAGGTATATGGTGGAGTACTAATGTAAGTATTAGAGACGAGTGCATTTTGCTTAAAGAAGATACTCAATGCGAAGATTCTGATATCGTCGAACTTCTTAGGAGTATTGCACAAAATATTGAAGATAATGGCCTTTAATTTTTAAAGGAATATTCTCTCTATTAGAGATTTTGAATTCCTTTTACAGCTTTTATTAATTCGATAGTAATACCTTTTTCACTCATTGAATGACCAGCATCATTAACGATAATTAATTCAGCATTCTTTAATTTCTTATTTAGATCCCAAGCACTCCTAACAGGACATACAACGTCATACCTCCCTTGAATAATTTTTGTTGGAATCGATTCTATTGATCTTATATTTTTCAAAATAAAATCATCCTCTAAGAAAATATTATTAATAAAATAATGACATTCGATCCTTGCAAAGGCATCTGAAAAAGAATTAACTTGAGACTTATCAAAATCAAATTTTTTATTTATTAAATGACTAGTTGAGAGTTCCCATTTTGTCCAAGCTGCTGCTGCTTTTGATCTAAGATTTGCATCTGAAGATGTTAGATATTTATAAAAAGAACTTATTAAATCACTTCTTTCTTCTTTTGGTATTACAGAAATATATTCTTCAAATTCATCAGGAAATATCTCACTTGCACCATATTGATAGAACCACAATAATTCAAACTTTCTACATAAAAATATTCCTCTCAAAGTTAAGCTCGTAACTCTTGAGGGATTTTTAATTGCATATATAAGTGAAAGTGTTGAGCCCCAAGATCCACCAAACAAATGCCAACTATCTATTTTTAATAGAATCCTTAATTTCTCAATATCATCAACTAAATGATTAGTCGTATTTTCTTTTAATTCGGAGAAAGGAGTTGAAGAACCGCAACCTCTTTGATCAAATTGTATAATATCAAACTTATCTGGATCAAAATATCTTCTATATCTTGGTTGACTTCCTCCTCCTGGGCCTCCATGAATAACTAGTATTTTTTTACCATTTGGATTGCCAGATCTTTCCCAATAAATCGTATGAATATCACTTACTTGTAAAAAACCTTTTTCACGAACTTCAATTTTAGGAAATAAGACTTGATCTTTCATTGTGAAATATTTTTAAACACTTAATAAATCCATATTATCCAAAAAGAAGTCTAGTTTAGAAGAAATTTGTTAAACAAAAAAAGGGCTGGTGGTAAAGCCCTTTTTGATATTTAATTTCCTTCTAACAGGATATAAAATTACATATTTTAAAGTCTATTTACTCATAAACCTAGAATACGTGAATTCGGGGATTTCTCTCGATAATTTCAGTCCCTATTGTCGCTAGTAATTATAAAGCGAAGTCTTATCAGACTAATTGATTGAACTTTAATTTTCGAATAATCCCATTCTCAGGAATACGCTTCCTATATTTTGGAATTTGCTAAATTTCAGGCGGTCTATCAATCATTTAGATTGCCTCCGAACTCAACATTTATAAATTACTCCTTTTTATATTTTCAGTAAATCCGTAAATATGCTGATTTACTTTTTTCTTAATTTGTAAGAGGATTTTAATGATCCTTTGTTTTTTATAGATAAATATAAAAATTAAAGTCTATAATCCCTTATTTATTAAGATTCATAGAGCAAAATAGATTCAATTATTCTTTTATCACTATCAGAAAGTTTATAATCTTCTAATTTCCACTGAACAAATTTTACACACTCATCAATAGAAGGATTCTCATCACGGCACTTACGCCACTCTCTAATCCAATCTGCCAAGGCAAAAGTTATTTTTGTAGTAAGCATATTTACCAATCAGGGTAATTAAAATCTCCTCCTATAGGTTCTTCATGAAATTCCCCTTCTTTTATACCTTTATCATATTTTTCAATTATCTTTTTATAAGAAGCTATTGAGGGAACTAAATCTCCTATATATATGGGTTTCATTGTAATTGATATAATATTTTTAATTATTTATTATTTTATATAAGAATTTAATAAATAGATTATTAATATGCATTATGGATTTCATCAAAAAGAACAAGATCTTAACACTAATGGCTGTTATTGCAGTTTTATCATTTGCATTAGAAAAAGTAGGCATCATACACCCTTAAATTAATTAAGTTTATTTTAAATACTTCCTAATGAAATAAGTAAACCGATACTATTACTGCAAAAATAAGGAATGGAGATAATAATGTAAAGACTAAAGTTGGAAGATTAATCAGCATAAATTTTAAATAAATATACAAATTTAATAAACATCACTTTTAAGGATTTGCAATAAGTAAAATTTAAATTATTACGATATAAAAAAATTTGAATAAAGAAAGATATAAAGAAGAATATGAAGAGGGCTCAGACTTACTATGGCCTAGTGATGAAGAAGATAAAATAACTCGGAAATTTTATAAAGATTTATCTAATCTTACAAAAAACATAAATTATAGTAAAAAGAAAAAGCTAAAACTTTTTGAACAAGTAGTTAGAATAATAAAAGGCAAAGGCTGGGGTTGACTAATATTCAAACTAAAATGAAAAATGTAATGATACTAATAAGAAGTTTTTTTCTTTTAAGACCAAGATTTTTATCCACTATATTTTTTATTCCAATTCTTTATGGAATTGGCTGGGCTTTATCTCAGCCACTTTTATTGTTTAATTTTGAAAAAGATAATTTATCCTTAATTGGTACTATTATTACTTTTTTACTTTTTATTTTTTTACTCCCATATTGGTTTTATATCAAAAGAAATAAATCAAGTGCTTGGATAATTCTTGGGATAACAAAAGACAAATTCTTGAAAAACTTTTTCAATTTTTCTCAAGGTATTTTATTTGCTTTAGTTTTAATAATTCTAATTCTGGTACCACTATTGCAAAAAAATTATATTTCTTGGATAGGTGAATTCTCGCCAACAATATTGTTAAATTCTATTTTACTGGGATTAGGTGTTGGATTCGCAGAGGAAATAATTTTTAGAGGCTGGTTACTAGAAGAATTAAAATTTGAATATGGTACAAAAATATCAATAGCTTTACAAGCTATAATTTTTAGCTTCGTTCATAATTTATCAAATGAGATCTTTTGGAACATAGTAGGATTACGTTTGGGATTAATTTTACTTGGGATATTTCTATCATTAGTAAAAATTAGAAATAAAGGCTCTTTATGGAATTGCATAGGAATTCATGGAGGACTTGTGGGTATTTGGTTTTTATTAAATAATGGATTAATAGAATTCAAAGAAAATACACCTTCTTTTTTAGCAGGGCCTTTTACACAAAATATTCCAAACCCAATCGGAAGCTTTAGTGCAATTTTAATATTATTTTTGTTATGTATTTTTTATACAGTAAAATCAAAAAAAATTTTTACTAGACGTTTTAATTAGATATAAATACCGATTGATTTTTAATTAGTAATTGTCAGATTAGAATAAAGTTTAATACTCATATGAACTTCGAGGCAGGAATAAGATTTATTGTTTTTTTAATAATTTTTGGAGTTACTAACTATCTAATGATGTTGAGAAGATATGAAAACGACATCAAAAAAAAGAAATATTTACAGCAGAAAAAAATTTCCAGGCTATACCCTAAAGGTTCATTTATTTTCTGAAATTAAAAAAAGTTTTTGTAGACTTTCCTCACCATTTTTTATTAGTTTTTTGCCAACCTTCATTTAACAATTTTTGCCATAATATTCTTGCTTCTTCAATAACAATTTTTTTTCTAGTTTTCATTAATGGAGGATTTTCTCCATGAATTCCCATAATAATTCCTTCTTCAATAAACATATAATCAATAGATTTATCAGAATTATCTCTATCTTTGTAGAAACGCATCACCCCTACAAAATTTGAGTCAATTAACCAGAAATCATTAGTTGTATTCAAAAATCCAAAATGAAATTAAATTAATAATATGCTTTCATTACAATTTGCGAGGGAAATATTTATTTAGTTTATTCATATTTGATATGTTTTTTCTTTTTGTCTACTTTTTTTCAATTCGCCACGTTTTTTCTTAACCTCAACTCTTTTCTTTTGTGATGCTTTAGTGGGTTGGGTATATTTTCTTAATTTAAAAGGTTTATTTAAAGCATTTTTTATTATTGAACTAAATTTCATTAAAGCTAGCTGCCTATTTAATAATTGATTTCTATGTTCTTGAACCGCTAAACGTAAGCTATTATTCACTAATTTGTTTTTCAAGTTTCTCTTAAGAATTT
Source organism: uncultured Prochlorococcus sp. (assembly GCA_902622435.1). Lineage (GTDB taxonomy): Bacteria > Cyanobacteriota > Cyanobacteriia > PCC-6307 > Cyanobiaceae > Prochlorococcus_A. The sequence continues at coordinate 68,904 of CACNQB010000001.1, forward strand.
CTTTCTGATAGTCATTTAATACTTTGGAATCTTCTAAATTAAAAATAATCTCTACTCTGCTTTCAATTTTATTTACATTTTGTCCTCCAGGACCGGAGGATCTAGAAAATCGCCACTTAATTTCGTTGGATGGGATTACTAATGTTTTAGTAATTTTTAAATCCATTTTTAGTTCTTTTTGATTTAGATCTTTAGAATCATCTCCTTAATACTTTAAAATATACCTTAAAATTCGATCGGTAAATACTGGGCGGTTAAGTTAGGTAAACCGAAATTCGGTGTATTTGCCGTATCAATATCTTCGGTATTTATCCTTTCATATTCCAAAGAATCATCAGATATTGAGTTTGTACTAATTCAAAGGTCACTTATGTATTCAATGTTTGATCTTCTTTTTGAAACACCTTCATATCGCCCTGTATATGTTATTTCCGATAGTGAAATGAAGGAGTTAAAGAAAAACCAACATCAAGAAGAGCTTGATGAAATTAAAACACAAAAAGAAAGACTTGAAGATGCTTTTAAAGCTCAACTAAAACATCTTGAAGAGAGAGAAAAAGAAGTAAAAAAAGAACTTAAAGTACTCTCAGCCTCAAAAGATAAATAATTTATTTTTAGAGAAATTACTTTTTCAAAGACGGTTTTAAACCGTCTTTTTTAATTCTTCTAGTTTTAAGGTATCTATAAAATCCACAGATTTTAAAAATATTTTCCATAATTAAAAAATGAATAATAATAAAGAAAAAATAAGAATGTTTTTACCCTTTAGTTGGGTAATTTGTGCAGCAATATCTTTTGCTTATATAAATTCACATTTAATAAATACCTAAAATAAATGTCTTACCCCTCAAGAGACGAAATACTTGCATCTTCAAAAGGGTGGGTAGCATCTTTTTTAAACTTTCTTCCTGGTTTAGGATCGGGTTACTTATATCAAAGAAGATGGAAACCCTATTTTTATACCATCACTGCTAGTAGTGCATGGTTCGCTTTAGGTTTTTTTTTACAAGGAGATTCAGAACCCTCTCAAAGTGAACAAATAATTGGAATTTCTGGTCTTTTTTTTATATCAATAGTTACAGTTATAGAAGCAAACTTGGCATACAAAAAAGCAAGTAATAAAACAAAAGCTGAAAAAGAGAAAATAATTTCCTCTGAAAAAAAAGGATGGTTTAAATAATTCAAAAAATTAGATCTAAAAAATATTTAATTAGTTCTCAGTTTCTTAATTTAAATAAATAATTACCATAAATGATTTTTAAGATAATTAAAAAATTTTTTTAGTTATAAAAAAATAAAATTTCCTTTTCTTTAAGACCTTCCCATCCCGAATCTATTAATAATTGATTCAATGTTTCTTTATCAAAATGCTTAGAACCCGTTTTGACGCATCTATTTCTCATTGATTTTTTAACACCACTCCTTTGTCTTTTATTCTCCTCATCCATAATTCTATTGTATAGATCTAACATTTTTTGAGGGATTGGAGTACCGTCAAGATCCACTCCATTTTGAATAGCAAGATCAACAGCCTGCATTCCCATTTTCTTCATATATTAAAAAAAAGCTGAAACCATAATAAAACAAAAGTTATTCTTCTCAAATTCTTTGAATAATAATTTATTGATTTTGAATTTCCTTAAGTACTCTAATAGCCTCTTTAATGTGTTCGGGACCATTCAATAAATCTCTAAAAATATGCCTAACCGTACCTTTGCGATCAATAACGTAAGTTACTCTACCATCCATAAAACCTAATACTTTAGGAACTTTAAAATTTTTCCTAAGAGAGTCATTTGTGTCGCAAAGTAGTGGATATTGTAATTTATTTTTATTAGCAAATGCCAAATGACTTGAGGCACTTCCATTACTTACTCCCCAAACTTGCGCACCTAATACTTTAAATAAGTCATATTTATCTCTAAATCCGCAAACTTCTATAGTGCAACCTGGGGTATCATCTTTTGGATAAAAAAACAAAACAAGGGGACTTTTTAATTCCTTATTTGATCTTTTAACTCCATTTTGATCCAGTAAAGAAAATTCTGGAATTTTATCTCCAATCTGCACAACAGTTCTTATAAAGTTCCATATTAGAGGTTAATGTGTTTTTATTGTGGCCTTCAGAGTAAATAACTGATATTAAAGTCAGTTTTTTTGTTTTAAAAGATACTAAAAAATTATTGAAATAAACTAGGGTGGATTTGTTAATTCAATAATATGGAATTAATAATTTATATTTTTTTATTTCTTCTTCTTTTTTTAGGAGTTATTTTTAATTTAAAAATAAATAATTTAAAAAAAGTTAAAGAAATACGAAACAAAGCTAAAGATTATTCAAAAAAGAATAATTAAATATTTATTGCTAAGATTAAAATTCAATTTTTTCATTTGGAGTAAATACTGAGCAATATTTTTTTACTAGGTCCTTTGGCTGACTAGTGGAAGAATTCGTTAATTTTAATTTTAGTTTTTCTATAGCCTCATTAGCATTAATCTCCCCCAGTCGATATCTTGCACACGTATCCAATACTTTAAACATTTTTGTGGTAACAGCTTCAGCTGGATAAATTAGAAAAAAAAAGTAAAAAACAACAAATAAGTATTTCATTTTTTTTTTAATAGTAAATATTTAGCGAATAGTTTCAATAATTTAGAAAAAAAATTAATTTAGAAAAAGATTAAAATTTAATAGAATAATCTAATTTAAGTAGAATCTATGATTGCTATAAAATAATAATAAAAGAAATTAAGATAAAATAAGTGATAGTAATAAATAATCTCGGAGCAAATGAGAAAATTAATTGATAGACATAAAACTCTTATAAATTGGTACCAAAAAAAATTCAAATTGAGTGATTATCAATTACTGTGGTTAGTTTTCTTTAAAGGAGTATTAATAACAATAATATTTTTCAAAATTTTTTAATATTAAAAAAGCTGTTCCGAGAATGAAATATTCAGATGATTTGACTATATTTAATAGTAGATTTCCTAATTAGTTAAATAGTTATCAGTTATGAATATTTTTGGTGTAGGTTTGCCTGAGGTTACTGTAATACTTATCTTAGCTCTTTTAATTTTTGGTCCAAAAAAGCTTCCAGAATTAGGAAAACAGCTTGGTAAAACTTTGAAAAGTCTTAAAAAAGCGTCGAATGAGTTTCAAAATGAAATCGACCAAGTTATGAACGAAGAAGATAAAGATGAATCTCCTAAATCTATAGAAAGCAATCAAACCAACGAAATTAATCAAGAAAAAATAGATTCAGAAAACAGCAAAAAATAATATCTTGGATAGGCCCATAACCCCCATAGACGAATTTGAAAGAGCATTAGATAAAGCAGCTCTTACTAAAGAAGAATATGAATTGATAGACTACATCCGCTATACAAGTGTTTTTACACAACCTAGTCTTATCAAAGATTTAAAAAGGCCATCAAAACCTCCTCTTTTGTCAGTTCTATGTCAAATTTGCAGAAAAATTGGTTCGGAGATGCCAGATCATTTCAAAAAAGTAATTGAGTGGTCAATTGAAATAAGTGATCACAATACAAAATGGGATGCTCATTTAATTTGTGCAGAAGCATTAAATATAGACAAAACCCCTTTAAGTCCTATTCATGGAACAACTTTATTTGATGTTCTTGTTGTACACAAAGAATTATTTCTTGGCTTTGATTGAATTAAATTAAATTAATCATCTAAAGGCACAGAATCAGTATCTATAACTTCCGAATCATCATACTTATTTATTTTATTTTCAATCCAGTTATTTATATAACTAACTAAAGGCAATGAACCTCTAAAAATAAAAATAGAGGTAGGCAAAGCGCTTAATAATCCGACTACAGGACTTTTAAAAAGTAATCTTCCTGCTTTTATGTTAAATAAAATAATAAGCGCTGAGGGGACTATAACTTTAACTACTGTTTTGAGCGCCTCAAGCCAACCAACACGATATATCCACCATATTAAAGTTATGCCTACTATATAGAGAAATAAGTATGTCATAAAAATAGTATAATGGTTATCTATTTATCTTGTTTTTACTAAGAAAAAGATTTTATAAATTTCTTTTACATCAATCAATCAAATTCTAGTAATGAGTTTTTCTGAAATAAGAAAATTTTTAATCAAGATGCAATCTGATGAAGACTTAAAAAAGCAGGTTACATCATCCTCTACTGCGGATGATGTAGCCCTAATTGGTCAACGTTTAGGTTATGACTTTTCCGGAGATGATCTCTTAAGATTTAATGGACAAAAAGTTGATAAAGTTACCGTAAGAAAGGTAGATCATCCAGGAGAATATCACTAAATTAAGACTTAACCCATATTGCAAGCCCTCCGCCCCTTCCTCGAGCACATAACCAATTATCTTTAGTGCTAATTCCTACAAGAGAGAAAAAAGGCATTTTTTTTTCTTCTGGTTTTTTTAATTCCTTATTAAATACTGGAAAACTACTAATACTAATTTTCAATTTTTCAAAATAAAAAGCCAATAAAGGTCTAAGCCCTTTTAATTCTGCACTGCCTATAAAAGTAATATTTAACAATCCGAAATTAATTGAATTTTTTATTTCATAATTTATTTGATCCTCTTTATTTTTACTTTTTAATTCGAGTCTTGCCGACAATACTTGGAGAATAGAACTGGGTATATTTTTGATTTCATCTGACTCCTTTCCCCATACATACTTAAACTTCCATATTCCTAACAATTCCTCATATAAAATTCCGCTACCGTTTTTTTGAGAATTTTTTTCTAAAAGTTTTATCTCATTAATATCAGGAAATTGTTTCATAATAGATTTTAATCTAAGAATCAAATACTAAGATAACTCTATAAAAAATGTTCTTAGTGAAAAATATCTCCAAAAAGATTTCTTTATTTCAAAATATTTCCAAAAAAATAATTTTATGGCACACATAAGGAACAATATCTCGTTATTATATTTACATTAAGTAACTAAATCAATGGACTTTATTTCTAAAAGCCAAGGATACATCCCTCTAAAAGTAGTCCCTTACATATTTTTCCTAGCTGTTGTATTAAGTGTTACAACTTCAACTAATACATTTGTCTAAAACTAATTAGTTTTGCGAGAAGAGTGAAGTAAATATTTAATGGATAACTACGATGTTGTAATAGTAGGTAGTGGAATAGGGGGATTATGTTGTGGTTCGATTCTTGCTTTATCAGGCAAAAAAGTACTTATATGTGAAGCTCATAGCCAGCCAGGAGGTGTTGCTCACAGTTTCAGAAGAAATGGTTACACTTTCGAATCAGGTCCTTCATTGTGGAGTGGATTAGGTAAATGGCCGACGACTAATCCCCTAGGGCAAATTCTTAAATTACTTGATGAAGAAGTTGAACTTTTTCAATACAAAGGTTGGCAAGTAATTGTCCCAGAAGGCAATTTTAATCTCGATGTGGGGGAAGAACCTTTTAAACATACTATTAAAACTTTAAGAGGTGAGAAATCTGTTAAAGAATGGGAATCATTTATTTCCGGAATAAAACCTCTTAGCCAAATAATAAATGAAATACCTTTACTCTCATTTTCTCCCGAATCAATAAATTTCTTAGATTTAATAAATTTAACCTCAAAATTTTTACCTAATATCAATCAAATACCAAAAATTAATAAAGGCTTTGGGAATTTAGTAAATAATCATCTAGAGGATCCTTTTCTCAGGAATTGGGTTGATTTATTGAGCTTTTTGATAAGTGGCATGTCAATGCATGATACAAATACAGCTGCGATGGCTACTTTATTTAACGAATGGTTTGAACCAAATTCATACCTTGAATACCCCAAAGGAGGTAGTGAATCTATCGTAAAAGCTTTAATTAATGGATTTAAAAAAAATGGAGGAGAATTAATTCTTTCTTCGAGAGTAAAGACAATTAACTTCAATAAAAATTTAGCCACAGGTATAACTCTGAATAATGGTTCTAGTTATAGTTGTGAAACTGTTGTCACGAATACTGATGTTTGGAATTTAAAAAAGTTAATTCCAAATGAAATTTCAAAAAAATGGAATACAAAAGTTTTGAACCCTAATAAATGTGATTCTTTCCTTCATATACATCTAGGTTTTGATGCTGATGGACTTGAAAATTTGCCAATACATGCAATACATGTTGATGAGTGGGAAAAAGGTATAACCGCAGAAAGGAATATAGTCGTATTTTCAATCCCATCTGTTTTAGATAAAAATATGGCCCCTGAAGGAAAACATGTTCTTCATGGATATACTCCCGCAAATGAACCTTGGGAAATTTGGGAAAACCTAAATCCAAAGGAATTAGAATATAGAAATTTGAAAGAAGAAAGATGTTCAATATTCCTTAATGCAGTGCGAAAATTCATCCCTGACATAGATGAAAGGATTAATTTAAAGATGCTAGGAACCCCAATCACTCATAAAAAATTCACTAATACCTATTGCGGTAGTTACGGCCCTGCATTATCTGCAGCAAAAGGTCTTTTCCCAGGCTGCAAAACTCCAGTGAAAAATTTATTTACTTGCGGCGCAAGTACATTTCCAGGTATTGGAATTCCTGCTGTTTCAGCAAGTGGCGCTTACGCAGCTGAAAAAATTATTGGTAAAAAAGAGTTTAAAACTCTTCTTAAGAAAATAAATTTATGAATCAAGTTTTTTTTATAACTCTACAAATACTTAGTTAAGAAATAAGAATAAAGAAAGCAAAAACGTTCAATAATGATAATCTTTATCTGAACATAAACTTAACTTATAGCTCTTATATGTTTTTCTTATCAATTCCTCAAGCCTGGCATTTAGTTGGCACTTGGTCAGAACAACTTCCAAACGAGTCAAATCTTATAGGAATGGGCCAAACTGAATTAATGATGACTTTGCATTCAATATTCGTTCCTCTCTTACTTGTAATTTCATATTACCTATTTAATAGACTTAACAAAAACGAATCAAAGAAAATTAAAGGATGATCGTTTAAAGTTTATTTAGCTGAACTTCTTCTAACTACTTTTCTGCCTGTAGAAGTATCAACTCCGCTTGAATCTTTAGTTTGTGAACTAGATTCAACATTATCAACATCACTTTTATCCATTTCTGCGCAAACACCTACTACCATGGCAGCTTGCATTTGATCTGGTAAATCTCCAATAGTTAATAAGGCCTTTAAAACTAATTGAAGTCGAGTTTGCCGATCTATTTCAGGTCTTAGTTTTTTTACGGTATTCCAAAGTTCTTGGGTAACTTCTTTTAAAAGTTCTCGATCAACAGCCAAATTAAATCCTTCTTGTATTTCTACTAATCTAACAAAAAATTGGATCTCGTAAAATAATATTCAATAAAAAGATTGTTAGTTAATATTTTTCTATCCGAATACGAGTTGCATTTGTTGGTGCAATGCATTCTTCTCTTGCAAAAGTTTAACTTTTTCAGTCTTTTTTAGAGTAAAAGTTCTATAAAATTTTTTTTGAATCTTTATTGGAGTATTTTCAAACTTTACATTTTTGCTTATTAGAGAATTCCACTCTTTTGAATTAAAAGGGGCATAAGGAGAAGATGAAATCACTTTCATGTCTTAACAATACATCTGTACTAATAATAGTACAGATTTACTATTATGCAACAACTGAGTCGACTTTTCTAAATTTCAAAATGCCTTTGAGAATGGATTGATTTTTTTTATCTAATTTGTGAGAATTATAAGTTTGATAAATGAATAAAAGTATCATAAGTAACTTATTGATCCCTTTTTTTAGTGTCTTAAGACTTTTATTACTTAAAAACCTCTTAAAATAGTTAATTTGTTGAAATTAACATTGACAAGATTTATTTAGTAATCCTTCCTATAAAAAGAATAATGAATTAATCGCAAAATGCTTCTTAGTAATTCAAAAAGACTAAAAATCCAAGGAATAATTAAAAGAATTGCTCAAGATAAATTAATTACATTAGAAGAAAGAATATATGTCGAGAAATTTGCACACCATAACTCTACAATTTCTCTTTGGCTGAAAAAAGCTAACAGTTTTAGAAGGAATGGTACGAAAAATGATAGGGGGATTGATAACCTCTTACAATCATTTGGGATAGATGGACTAGATAAAGAAAATCATTTCAACCCTAATGAAGATGATATATCGGATTGGTTTGGCGGTGCTCCTGGTTGGCTAAGGAGAAGCTAGATCCATTAATTATTCAATTTACCCAGGCTATCTTACACAAATATAAACTCATAAAAGATATAAATACCCAAAAAACCCATGGTATAAATTTAATCGGAACTAAATATTTTTTTGAAAAGGTTTTCATATTTATTTTTCTTTTAGATTATTTCTTCCTTACAGTTTTTGAAAATAGGTTTAATTGCTCTATTTATAAATTAAACAATATTCGAAACCTCAAAGATATTAAATCACTTCAAGTAAATAAACTTAATTAGCCTTAATCTTCACAATCTAAGCAACTTTATTTTCAATGTTCTTTGAAAAATTTACTATTTTTGCTTCATCATGGTCTGAATCATTCCAAAATTTTATAAGTCTTTCTAATTCATCAATCCTTTTTTTGGCATTTGCAATTTTTTCAGTAGTTGTCATATAAAATTTTTATCTATCCAATTAATGCATGAAAAAAAAATATTTCAATGGAAGTAACAATTTTTAGAATATAAATATTAATTTTTGGTTAATTATTTCAATACATCATAGTCCTCGAGCGGCTGAGTAATTATACTTAAAGAAAAACTAAATCTATGAAGAAATTAAATTCTTTGATTTTGAATAGCACAGTTAACTTCTTAGACTTCATATACTCTGGTAGATCTTTACAAAGATTTTGGGTTTTAGAAGTTATAGCTAGATCACCTTATTTTGCATTTCTTTCAGTTCTTCATTTTAAAGAATCTCTAGGAATTAAAAATGAGAAAACAATGATTTTAATGAAAGAACATTTTTATCAAGCTATTAACGAAACTGAGCATCTTAAAGAAATGGAGAAAAGAGGAGGAGATAGGTTCTGGATTGATAGATTTTTTGCGAGACACCTTGTTCTTGTGTATTACTGGATCATGGTTTTTTATTATTTCCTCTCTCCAGCTAATGCTTATGATGTCAACATAAAAATCGAAGAACATGCATTTGAAACTTATTCCAAATATTTAATAGATAATCCAAATGATCAAAAAATAAAAGAAATTGCTCAAGATGAATTAAATCATGTCCATGAACTTAACGAAGCTTTGTCAATGCTTACAACAGTTTAGATTAGTGCCGAGAAATCTATTAGCAATATTGAGAGTATCACCGAAGAAGAAATTAATCCTAGGCTGATCATTAATGAGACGTAACCTTTTTTTCTAGGCAATTTATAAAAAGATATTCCAATAATTAATATCATTATTAATGAGAAAAAAATTATAATTTTTTCATTTACTAAATTGAGATGTATAACTAAATTTTTTTCTTCAAGAAATTTGAGAAATTCAGATAAAACTAATTCTTCTTCTATTTTCTTAAAATAGTCAAATAAGCTTATAAAAGCAGAACTTAATAAAGATAATGCAACCAGTGCAGTAACTGGTTTTGTTAACCTGTTAAGTGTTCTGTTAAAACTTGCCAATAAAATAAGAATAAAAAAAGAGGTTACTAAAGGTATTAAAGGTATAAGAGTTGTTGAATTTATGAAATTTCCCACGGAAAAAATATGTATCTAACTTAAAATCTTATATTATTTCGACGCGTTATTTTATTAAATAAGATTTTTTAAAATCTAAAATGTAATTAGTACCTATTGCATTCTGTGTAAATTGATACCAAAATCAAATTAGTAATGAAAAATAAAATGTTAGCCATTTCTGAAATTATTATTGCAAGTGCTATCTTCCTCGGAGTTGTATATTGGGAAGTCAAATTCCTATATGCCAAAACTACTGTAGCGAAATAAATTCACTCAAAACAGGAAAATTAAAAGCGTAGAAAATTTAAATAAAATTTAAGAATTTAATTTGACAAAAAAAGCTCTAAATATGAGAGAATAAACACAAATATTTAGTCCCTCTAATGAGCGAAGTCCAAAATCCTAATACTAACTCAACTCAGCAGCAGCAGCAGCAGCAGCAACAATCCTATTCTGACAGCAAAATTAACTCTGCTGAGAGCGAGAGACTTTATCTTGAGATGAAAGAAGCTTGGCTTTAAATTTAATTCGTGTTTGAAATAATATTTCTATAATTTTTTTTTAATTTTGAAGTAATCAATACTTTTTTATTTTCTATACCCTTTAAATTTTGTTTAACCACAAGATTAATTTGTTGAGAAAACTTAAGCAGTTAGAGAAAATTAACGGAAGGCTCGCAATGGGAGGGTTGATATATTTAGTTTTTACAAAACTAGTTTCCAACCGTGCCGACATATTAGACCAGCTTAAATCTTATTTAATTTAAGAAATGAATTAGAAGTATTTATTATCCAGGGATATTTCGTTCTATATAAGCGTCAGTTAAAGCTAAAATTAACCCCAATAATGTTGAAAATATAGCAATTTCAGTTGATTCCATTTTATTTTTGAATTACCCCTAGTTTGCTAAATAATTCAAAGTTCAGCAACAAAACTAATAACTTAATATAGTACGTATATACTATTAATTATTTATTATGAGCTCAGCAACTCCTGAGTTTCTTTTCGTTAGGCCTGGTGATTATGTCGCAATTAAAAAAGAAAATTGCGAAGATACTAAGGAAAAGGGTGAAAATTATTGGGTCGGTCAAGTTATCGACTGTATTGGAGGAGCTAGAAATCCAAATTCATGGACCTTGTTTCAAGTTGTCAATATTGACAATGGAGAGATCACTATAATCAACGCCGATATTGTAGAAAAAATTTTGAAACCTTCTGGAAGTTAATCTTTATAAAACAAACTTCTTTCAGTATTACAGAAACAAAAGGAGAAATAAAAGCTTTAAAGGGAATCACCCCAGTTCCAAGCAGGCAAGTCCGTATACTTGATTCATTGGGCAAGGTAGTTGAATACCTTTATACATTCTGTAAGTTTTTGATATTTCCTCAAATCCCAAACTTGATAAAAGATAATTTGCATAAGGGTTCAGATTAGAGCAATCCAATAAGATTTGAGCATCTAAATCACCAACTAACTTCCTTATTAATAATTCAGCAAGTGGTGGAGTATCCGCTAAAAGTGGGCCAATTCTCCAGCCTTGCTCATTATCCTCCAATACACAAGGTCTTATCCTGCCAAATCCATGGCACATCCCATTATTATCGACAATTGCACTGACATTACCATGAGAATTTTTCAACCAGTCATTTAGAAAATGTGGTCTGGGACTAGGTTCTCTTTGATCATCATAAATTAAGACTGCTTCAGAAGAAATTTTATTACCCGGGACAACTTTAAAAGAATGAAATTGATCTTTATAGAAATTTCTCAGTGGCAAATCTTGAGAACTATTTAATTTCCATCGATTTGTAATGGAAGATTTTCTAAACCCCCACTTTGCGTAATCATTTAATCTATCTGGGGCAGCCTCAAGACCAATACAATCAACATTTTTCAAATATTCGAGGGCATGTTTCCATAATCTCACTCCATATCCATTATTCCGGAATTCTTTTTTAACGATAAATAAACCTATAAAACCATAAGAGGAATTATATTTTATACACGCAATAGAGCCTATAGGATTATTGTCTAGACAAGCTACCCATACCCCTTGTTTATCTGTATTTCTATAAATTGATAAATCATCCATTCCAGGAGAAAATCCTTCTAACCTTGCCCAGTTTGTGACTTCTGGTATTTCATTTATAGATATCAATCTAATTGAAAAATTTTCACTCATAGAAATATACTAACCAAGATAAATTTGAATTTTTAAAAGCAATATTAATAAATTTGATTATTTCTCATAAATCATTCGCTTTGATTTAACTGCCTAAAAACCTTAGTTATTTAAAATTTATCCTCTGATATATTTAATACTATTCAAAGGTAAAAAATGAAAATTTCTGATAAATTTCATTTAGAAGACATCTATAAATTAAAAAAAACTGTTCTCACTGGTAAGACTGAAGATATAAAATGGCGAATCCATCATATCAATATAGTTTCTAAACTTTTGGATGAAAATAAAAAAGAGATAATTAAATCACTTTTTGTTGATCTCGGCAAATCTGAAATTGAAGGGCTTTCAGAAATCTTTTTAGTGAAAGAAGAAATTTCACTAATAAAAAAGAAACTCAATTCTTGGATGCGACCAAAAAAGATTGATACCCCTTTTTATCTTTTCCCATCATCCTCCAAAGTTATTTATGAACCTCTTGGGTGTGTCTTAATTCTTGGTCCTTATAATTATCCATTACTTTATATTTTAAAGCCATTGGTAAATATTTTCTCAGCAGGAAATACAGCAGTTATAAAACCATCAGAGAAATGTCCTGCGACCTCAAAACTTATTAAAAAGCTTACTTCCAAATATTTCCGTAAAGATGTCCTAATGACAGTAGAAGGTGATAATAAACAATCCATAAAATTAATTGAACAAAATTTTGACCACATTTTTTTTACAGGAAGTACTGAAACTGGAAAATCTATAATGAAATTAGCTTCAAAAAACTTAACTCCATTAACTCTTGAGTTAAGCGGAACAAATCCTGTAATTGTTTTCAAGAATGCAAATTTAGAAGTGGCTGCAAAAAGAATTGTTTGGGGTAAATTTTTTAATTCTGGTCAATCCTGCATGGCTCCTAATCATATCTTTGTAGATAAAGAAATTGAAAATATTTTTATAGAAAAATTAAAGAAATACATAGTAAGTTTTTACGGAGATAATCCAATTATTTCCGAAAACCTATCAAAATTGGAGAAAAAACAATTTACATCAACTGTAAAAATTCTCAAACAATATGAAAAAGAAAAAAGAATTTTATTTGGGGGGACTTTTAGTAAAAAAAAGTTGAAAATATCTCCTACAATTTTGAGAACTAAATTAAATGAAACAGATATTTTGCAGAAAGAATTATTCAGTTCACTACTTCCTGTAGTTAGAATTAACGATAAGGAATCAGCTTTAAAAAAGATTAGTCAAACTTCAAAACCCTTAGCAATCTACTTATTTGGAGGCAATAAAAAAATCCATAATCATATTTCAAAAGTAACCAGCTCTGGAACAATTTGTATAAATGATGTGATGTTACCAGTCCTTATTCCAAATTTACCTTTTGGAGGCGTTGGGCAAAGTGGTATTGGTAAATTTCATGGAAAAGAAGGTTTTCGAAATTTTTCAAATCAAAAATCTATTACTTTTAAAAGTTTTTTATTTGATTCAAATCTGCGGTATCCCCCCTATGAAAGAGTAAAGAAAATTTTAAAGTTTATTTTTAGGTTTAAATTACTTAAATTGTTTTCAAAAACCTAGCGATTTTAAATTTAAAGATTATCTTTAAATAAATAGTGAGTTTTATGAAATTTGCATTTTTGGTAATTGCCATATTTATTAATTTTTTTAATCACTCATTGATAAAATCAGAAGAAAAAATATTTTCATCAAAAATTAAAATTGAGAATATTGCTAGAAAAGAATCAATTACTGAAGAAAAAACTGAAATAAAAAAAATTCATATTGTAAAAAGTGGAGATACAATATCAAGTATTTCAAAATTCTATTCAATTAATAAAGATTTAATTATTAAATTGAATAACTTAAAAGATGAAAATTATATCTTTGTCGGCCAAAATCTTATTATCGCCGAATCTATTGAAAATCTTGCAAAACAATCAGATTTAATAAATAATTATCATATTGTTCAAACTGGTGAAAATCTTACTGAGATATCAAACAAATATAATTTAAAAGTGAGCGATCTGATAGAGATTAATAATCTCAATAATCCTGATTCAATAAAAGTTGGTCAAAAACTCAAAATAAGAAAAAATAACGCAATTAATTCAGAAAATTATGAAATAACGAAAAATAAAAAAAATAATAACTTACTTGAGTCAGATAAAAAAATTTATGGTCCTGTAATTATCCAAAGTAGATCATATAAAGATATCAATGGTAGAAAAGTTTTAGAAGTACTAAATCAAGAAAATAAAAAACTGTTTCTCTCAATCAATTGCGATACAGATGAATTAGATGTAAGAATACCTGGTAGGAAATGGAAGGGAAGTAAGCCTGCCAAAGAAGAATTCGAAAATAATTTAATAAATGATTTTTGTTAATATTTTTAATTAATATCTGTGAATAATTTGTCTAACAATATTAATGATGAGCTATTCTACAAAAAGTTAAATTAATAGTAATGGCAATTTCAAGAGGAGATCTCGTAAGAGTAAAAAGACCAGAATCATATTGGTACAATGAAATAGGTAAAGTTGCTTCAGTTGATACCTCAGGTATTAAATATAATTGTGTAGTAAGATTCGACAAAGTAAATTACGCTGGGATAAGCGGAACTGATGGTGGAGCAAATACAAATAATTTTGCTGAAAGTGAATTAGAGAAAGCTTAAATAATTGCCTGAATTACCTGAAGTAGAGACTGTTCGCAGGGGTTTAGAGCAAAAACTTAATAACTTTATTATTCAAAAAGTAGAAGTCTGCAGAGATTCAACTGTTGCATTCCCATCAAACAAAGAAGAATTCATTAAAGGACTTAGAAACTCACTTATTTATAAATGGAATAGAAGGGGAAAATATTTAATTGCTCAATTAAAAGTAGTTCAAAATAATAATACTCAATTTCCTCTAGAAAATTCACAAAATAACGGATTTCTTGTAGTTCATCTAAGAATGACTGGATACTTTAAATTTATTGAAAACACTACTCATCCTTGTAAACATACAAGAATAAGATTTTTCGATAAAAACAATAATGAGCTTAGGTACGTTGACGTGAGAAGTTTTGGTCAAATGTGGTGGATTAATAAAGACCTATCGCTTAACAAAGTAATTAAAGGATTAGGTTCATTAGGACCTGAACCATTTTCCAAAGACTTTGATGCGGATTATCTTAAGAAAGTTATTTCCAAAAGAACAAAATCTATAAAGGCTATTTTATTAGATCAAACAATAGTGGCAGGCATAGGTAATATTTATGCTGATGAAAGTTTATACTCTGCTGGCATCTCACCTTTTAGGGAAGCTCGAACAATAAAGAATAATGAGTTAATCAAGCTCAAAGAATCAATTGTAACTGTATTAAAAAAAAGTATAGGTTCTGGGGGGACGACATTTAGCGATTTTAGGGACTTGGAAGGAGAGAATGGAAATTTTGGTTTGCAGACAAATGTCTATCGGAGAACTGGAAGAGAATGTCGTAAATGTGGAAATTTAATTGAAAGACAAAAAATTACTGGAAGAAGTACCCATTGGTGTCCGAAATGCCAAAAATAAAAAAGGGTTTACTCATGAAGAGTAAACCCTTTTAAATATTTTTACCTGGCATTGAGCTATTTTCTCAAGGGGCTACCCCCTAAATATTTTCGCCGCTGATGCGTTTCACAACCGAGTTCGAGATGGATCGGAGTGGTTCCACATCGCCATGAACACCAGGATAGAGTGAACCTTGAGAACTGCATAGAAAATTATAAATATTAAAAACAATAAATTAAGTTTATTTGGTCAAGCCCTCGGTCTATTAGTACTCCTTCGCTGCACTTGTTACCAAGCTTCCACGTAGAGCCTATCAACGGGTGTTCTTCCCGTGACCTTACTGGCTTAAGCCATGGCAATACTCATCTTGAGGTGGGCTTCCCACTTAGATGCTTTCAGCGGTTATCCACTCCGCACATGGCTACCCAGCGTTTACCGTTGGCACGATAACTGGCACACCAGAGGTGCGTTCCTCCCGGTCCTCTCGTACTAGGGAGAAATCCTCTCAATATTCCTGCGCATACACCGGATATGGACCGAACTGTCTCACGACGTTCTGAACCCAGCTCGCGTACCGCTTTAATGGGCGAACAGCCCAACCCTTGGGACCGACTTCAGCCCCAGGTTGCGATGAGCCGACATCGAGGTGCCAAACCTCCCCGTCGATGTGAACTCTTGGGGGAGATCAGCCTGTTATCCCTAGAGTAACTTTTATCCGTTGAGCGACGGCCCTTCCACGCAGAACCGTCGGATCACTAAAACCGACTTTCGTCCCTGTTCGACTTGTAGGTCTCACAGTCAAGCTCCCTTCTGCTTTTGCACTCAACGACTGATTTCCAACCAGCCTGAGGGAACCTTTGTGCGCCTCCGTTACCTTTTAGGAGGCGACCGCCCCAGTCAAACTGCCCATCAGATACTGTCCGCTTCCCGGATAACGGGTAAGCGTTAGAACTCTAGCTCTAAAAGAGTGGTATCTCACCGATGACTCAATAGTACCCACAAGCACTATTTCAACGTCTCCCACCTATTCTGCGCATTCAGAGCCCGAGCACAATATCAAACTACAGTAAAGCTTCATAGGGTCTTTCTGTCCGGGTGTATGTAGTCCGCATCTTCACAGACAATTCTATTTCGCCGAGCCTCTCTCCGAGACAGCGCGCAAATCGTTACACCTTTCGTGCGGGTCGGAACTTACCCGACAAGGAATTTCGCTACCTTAGGACCGTTATAGTTACGGCCGCCGTTCACCGGGGCTTCAGTCGCCAGCTTCACTAAAAGCTAACCAGCTTCCTTAACCTTCCGGCACTGGGCAGGTGTCAGCCCCCATACATCGTCTTGCGACTTAGCGGAGACCTGTGTTTTTGGTAAACAGTCGCTTGCGCCTCTTCACTGCGACCAGCTCTCGCTGGCACCCCTTCTCCCGAAGTTACGGGGCCATTTTGCCGAGTTCCTTAGAGAGAGTTATCTCGCGCCCCTCGGTATTCTCTACCACCCCACCTGTGTCGGTTTCGGGTACTGGCATTTGTGTCTTAACGAGTATAGGGCTTTTCTTGGAAGCATGACATCACCAACTTCGCTGCCGTAGCAGCTCGTACTCACGCCTTAGCTCAAGATGTTTTCTCCATCTCTCAAAGCCTCGAACGCTTGAACCAGTAACCAACATCTGGCCTGGTTAGCCTTCTCCGTCCCCCTTCTCAAAACACATCTGGTACAGGAATATTGACCTGTTATCCATCGACTACGCCTTTCGGCCTCGCCTTAGGTCCAGACTAACCCTCCGCGGACGAGCCTGCCGGAGGAACCCTTAGGGTTTCGGGGCATGGGATTCTCACCCATGTTTTCGCTACTCAAGCCGACATTCTCACTTCTATGCTGTCCACGTCCGCTTACGCTAACGCTTCACCCTACATAGAACGCTCCCCTACCATAAATAAATTTATCCGCAGCTTCGGTATAACGCTTAGCCCCGTTCATTTTCGGCGCAGGATCGCTCGACCAGTGAGCTATTACGCACTCCTTTGAGGATGGCTGCTTCTAGGCAAACCTCCTGGTTGTCTGGGCAACCCCACCTCCTTTATCACTTAGCGTTAATTTTGGGACCTTAGCTGGCGGTCTGGGCTGTTTCCCTCTTGACTATGGAGCTTATCCCCCACAGTCTGACTGCCTAGTTACACACAGGGTATTCAGAGTTCATATCGATTTGGTACCGCTTTCGCAGCCCGCACCGAAATGGTTGCTTTACCCCCCTGCTGGAGCACTAGACGCTACGCCTCAACGTATTTCGGGGAGAACCAGCTAGCTCCTGGTTCGATTGGCATTTCACCCCTAACCACAGCTCATCCGCTGAATTTTCAACTTCAGTCGGTTCGGACCTCCACTTGGTATCACCCAAGCTTCATCCTGGCCATGGTTAGATCACCAGGGTTCGGGTCTATAAACACTGACAAACGCCCTATTAAGACTCGCTTTCGCTGTGGCTCCACCATTTCCGGTTTAACCCGCCAGTGCCTATAAGTCGCCGGCTCATTCTTCAACAGGCACACGGTCACCCGATTAGTCGGGCTCCCATTGCTTGTAAGCTCACGGTTTCATGTTCTATTTCACTCCCCTCCCGGGGTTCTTTTCACCTTTCCCTCGCGGTACTGTTTCACTATCGGTCACACAGTAGTACTTAGCCTTACGAGGTGGTCCTCGCAGATTCACACGGAATTCCACGTGCTCCGTGCTACTCGGGATGCAGCTAGGTCAACTTATCTTTCGATTACGGGGCTTTCACCCTCTGTGGCACGCCATTCAAACGTTTCTTCTAGACTTGTTGATCCATATTGCTGTCCCACAACCCCGATAGTCAAGACTATCGGTTTGGGCTGTTCCCCGTTCGCTCGCCGCTACTGAGGGAGTCGTTATTTACTTTCTCTTCCTCCAGCTACTAAGATGTTTCAGTTCGCTGGGTTAGCTCGCACCAACCTATATATTCAGTTGGCCGTACATGGGGTTGCCCCATTCGGAAATTCCCGGATCAAAGTGTGCTTCCAACTCCCCGAGACTTATCGCAGGTAACCACGTCCTTCATCGCCTCTGTGTGCCTAGGTATCCTCCGTGAGCCCTTTGTAGCTTGACCAATAACTTCAAAAATTGAAGCATCAGCTTAATAGAATTGTTATTGATGCATTCGCACAAATAATAAATCTGCATCATTAAAGATGCTTATTGTCTTTAAAAATAATCTATGCAGTTGTCAAGGTTCTCTGAAAACAATGAAATTAATTCAATGAGTCCAGCATCTTAATGATTTCATTAGGAAGCTAGATTCTTTCAGATTTGATCACTACTCAAAACATTTCCTTTCTACCAATTATGGAAGAGGTGGTAATCAGTGGAGGTAAGCGGACTCGAACCGCTGACATCCTGCTTGCAAAGCAGGCGCTCTACCAACTGAGCTATACCCCCAACATAGAGATATGGGCCATCCTGGACTTGAACCAGGGACCTCACCCTTATCAGGGGTGCGCTCTAACCACCTGAGCTAATGGCCCAGGAAAAATAATGGGTGTGACCTAGAAAAACTTAGGAAATGAAATTCTTAATAAATTAAAAACGTGAGATACCGATCGACCTAAGGTGACAAAATAATAATATTAAACATTTTGTTGTCTCCCTGTTAGGAGGTGATCCAGCCGCACCTTCCGGTACGGCTACCTTGTTACGACTTCACCCCAGTCATTAGCCCCACCTTCGGCGTCCTCCTCCACAAGGGTTGGAGTAACGACTTCGGGCATGGCCAACTTCCATGGTGTGACGGGCGGTGTGTACAAGGCCCGGGAACGTATTCACCGCAGTATGCTGACCTGCGATTACTAGCGATTCCTGCTTCACGTAGGCGAGTTGCAGCCTACGATCTGAACTGAGCCACGGTTTATGGGATTTGCTAGCTCTCGCGAGTTTGCTGCCCTTTGTCCGTAGCATTGTAGTACGTGTGTAGCCCAGGGTGTAAGGGGCATGATGACTTGACGTCATCCACACCTTCCTCCGGTTTATCACCGGCGGTCTTTCTAGAGTGCCCAACTAAATGCTGGCAACTAAAAACGTGGGTTGCGCTCGTTGCGGGACTTAACCCAACATCTCACGACACGAGCTGACGACAGCCATGCACCACCTGTCACTGCATTCCCGAAGGCACCCTCAAATTTCTAAGAGGTTCGCAGGATGTCAAACCCTGGTAAGGTTCTTCGCGTTGCATCGAATTAAACCACATACTCCACCGCTTGTGCGGGCCCCCGTCAATTCCTTTGAGTTTCACACTTGCGTGCGTACTCCCCAGGCGGAACACTTAACGCGTTAGCTACGACACCGAAGGGGTCGATTCCCCCGACACCTAGTGTTCATCGTTTACGGCCAGGACTACAGGGGTATCTAATCCCTTTCGCTCCCCTGGCTTTCGTCCATGAGCGTCAGTAATGGCCCAGCAGAGCGCCTTCGCCACTGGTGTTCTTCCCGATATCTACGCATTTCACCGCTACACCGGGAATTCCCTCTGCCCCTACCATACTCAAGCCTTTCAGTTTCCACTGCCATGATGGAGTTAAGCTCCACGCTTTAACAGCAGACTTGAAAAGCCGCCTGCGGACGCTTTACGCCCAATAATTCCGGATAACGCTTGCCACTCCCGTATTACCGCGGCTGCTGGCACGGAATTAGCCGTGGCTTATTCCTCAAGTACCGTCATATCTTCTTCCTTGAGAAAAGAGGTTTACAGCCCAGAGGCCTTCGTCCCTCACGCGGCGTTGCTCCGTCAGGCTTTCGCCCATTGCGGAAAATTCCCCACTGCTGCCTCCCGTAGGAGTCTGGGCCGTGTCTCAGTCCCAGTGTGGCTGATCATCCTCTCAGACCAGCTACTGATCGAAGCCTTGGTGAGCCATTACCTCACCAACTAGCTAATCAGACGCGAGCTCATCCTCAGGCGAAATTCATTTCACCAGTAGGCATATGGGGTATTAGCGGTCGTTTCCAACCGTTATCCCCCTCCTGAGGGCAGATTCTCACGCGTTACTCACCCGTCCGCCACTAACCCAAAGGTTCGTTCGACTTGCATGTGTTAAGCACGCCGCCAGCGTTCATCCTGAGCCAGGATCAAACTCTCCGTTGTGTTCAAATCCTTTTGTAGATAAATCTACTCAAATTGAATTGCTTTATCCAAATAAATAAAAACTTCGGTTTTTTTTATTTAGTTTAAGCCTCCTTAAATTTAAGGATTACATTGAGTGCACATTAAAAATATTTCTAAAGTGACTTTCCAAGATCTCAGATCCGTTTGCATCAAAGCCAAAAGTTAGCAATTGATGACATTTTTATATATTCTTGACGGGACCTCACACCTTTATTGCATGTACATCTTTAAATAACTAAAAAAAATTTAGTTATTCTTGACGCAATAAAAGCATCAGTTCCTAAGTTTTTAAATTTTCTAGGTGCAGAGTTAACAGCAAGTGTATAACTCATTTTGAGGGTTAAACCTCTCTTCTGGCTGAAAATAATGATCGGAATCAAGTCTTCAAAAAATTCACTCAATTACCAAAAATCAGATTTAAAGTAACTGATTGAATAATGCAAAAAGAATATTTTTGCCCAGAAGAAAATACTAAACCATCCAACTGTAATTGTGCAACCTTTTATACAAAAATTTTTTATTAATTTTTTATTTGATCAAAGTCTCATTAAAGAACTAGGCTTAAATAAAGGGATATAAATGAAATGGCAGAAAGATTTAGTCAAAAAAACTTAAGAGTAAGACCAAGTTCTGATGAAGAGAAAATTGTAACAAATGCAAAAAAACACTTTGAAAAGACTTTAGTTGAAATATCAGGCGAGTTAGTGGGAAGCGTTGCTGCACTAGAACACCCAACAAAAAATAAAAAATTAAATTATGGAGAAATATTTTTAAGAGACAATGTTCCTGTAATGATTTACCTCATTACCCAAAAACGGTATGAAATTGTGAAAAAGTTCCTAAGTGTATGCCTTGAGTTACAAAGCTCTAATTACCAAACCCGTGGCGTATTTCCTACTAGTTTCGTTGAAGAAAATGGACAGCTCATTGGAGACTATGGTCAGAGATCAATAGGAAGGATTACTTCGGCTGATGCAAGTTTATGGTGGCCCATTTTATGTTGGTATTATGTCAATAAAAGCGGTGATTATGCCTTCGGAAAAAGTCAAAACGTTCAAAGAGGAATTCAACTTCTATTAGATCTAGTTCTACATCCAACATTTGAGGGTACTCCAGTACTTTTTGTTCCAGATTGCGCATTTATGATTGATAGACCTATGGATGTTTGGGGAGCACCCCTCGAAGTTGAAGTTTTACTTCATGGATGTCTAAAAAGTTGTATTAACTTAATGGAATTAAGTAGAGCAGATCATGTAAGTAGACTTCTAGACCAAAGACTGATTCTTACAAATCAATGGGTTAAGGATTTAGGAAGTTTTCTTTTAAAGCATTATTGGGTTACCAGTCAAACAATGCAAATTTTAAGAAGAAGGCCAACTGAGCAGTATGGTGATGATCAACACTTTAATGAATTTAACGTTCAACCTCAAGTGGTTCCCTCATGGCTACAAGATTGGTTAGAAAATAGAGGCGGATACTTAATAGGAAATATTAGGACAGGAAGGCCTGATTTTCGTTTTTACAGTTTAGGCAATTCCTTAGCATGTATGTTCGGAGTACTGCCTCCCAAGGAACAAAGAGCTTTATTTAGATTAGTTTTACATAACAGACATCATTTGATGGCTCAAATGCCTATGAGAATTTGTCATCCTCATATGGATGTCGAAGAATGGCAAAATAAGACTGGATCTGATCCAAAGAATTGGCCCTGGAGTTACCATAACGGTGGTCATTGGCCAAGTTTACTTTGGTTTTTTGGTACAGCGGTCCTTTTACATCAAAAACATTATGGTTCTGAAGATGTGATTCTTATGGAAGAAATGAAATCATTAATAGAGGAATCATATTGGTGTCAACTTAATCAATTGCCTAAGCAAGAATGGGCAGAATATTTTGATGGCCCTACAGGTACTTGGGTTGGACAACAATCAAGAACATTTCAAACTTGGACAATTGTTGGATTTTTATTAATGAATCATTTTTTAAGGAATGAATGTAACGATCTAGATATGTTTAAAATTTGAGCCTAAAATAGTCCTAACGTTAATGATTTATCAATAGGCAAGCATGCCCCAATACCAAGGTATATCGTTAGAAAAGTTCCGAATAAGAAAACAGACATTGCTATTGGTCTTCTAAATGGGTTAGAAAATTTATTAACATTTTCTATAAAGGGTAAAATCATTAGTCCTAGTGGGATTAATGTTTGCAGTGCAATACCCAAAAGTTTATTAGGAACAACTCTAAGTATTTGAAAAACTGGATAGAGGTACCATTCAGGAAGTATTTCAAGGGGTGTTGCGAAGGGATTAGCCTTGTCTCCCAACATTGCAGGATCAAGAACTGCTAATCCAACTACACAAGCAATAGTTCCCAGGATAACTACTGGGAAGATATATAGTAAATCATTAGGCCAAGCTGGTTCACCATAATAATTGTGGCCCATACCTTTAGCTAACTTTGCTCTCAATTTTGGATCAGATAGATCTGGTTTTTTTAAAGTAGACATATGGAGAACTAATAATTGTTTAAGTATAAGAGTTTATAAAGGACCTGAAATACCCTGTTTACGAATCATTAAAAAGTGCATCAACATGAAGACTGCTAATGACCATGGCAGTACAAATGTGTGAAGACTGTAAAATCTAGTTAAAGTAGATTGGCCAACACTTTCTCCACCTCGAAGTAGTTCAACCATAAAGTCACCAATTACTGGTATTGCAGCAGGAACACCTGAAACAATTTTAACTGCCCAATAACCCACCTGATCCCAAGGTAAGGAGTATCCAGTTACTCCAAAAGCGACAGTTATAACTGCCATTACAACACCTGTAACCCAAGTTAATTCTCTAGGCCTTTTAAAACCTCCGGTAAGATAAACCCTAAATACATGAAGGATTAACATCAATACCATCATTGATGCACTCCATCTATGCACAGATCTTATTAACCATCCAAAACTTACATCGGTCATTAAATAACTGACTGAACTATAAGCTTGTGTAACTGTTGGCTTATAGTAAAAAGTCATTGCAAAACCTGTTGCAAATTGAATTAAGAAGCATACTAAAGTTATGCCTCCTAAACAATAAAAAATATTTACGTGAGGAGGTACGTACTTGGAAGTTACGTCGTCAGTTATGTCTTGGATTTCAAGTCTTTCTTGAAACCAGTCATAAACAGATGAGGAATTCGCCATCCAAAAAAAATTAGCTTTGATATAAAGAGCTTACTTAAAATTCTTATACTTGGTGTTAACACTTAACCCAATGAATTCATCTTTTAACAAACTTTTAACATTCAAAACTTTGATCACTGCATCAATGATCATCGTTTTTTCTATCAATCTTTTGTTGATGGAAAGAGTGGATGCTCTCAGTGATAGCAGGCAATTAGTACTTGACGCTTGGACCTTGGTAAACGAAGGTTTTTATGATCCAGAAAAGTTTGATGAAATCCAATGGAAAAGAATTAGACAAAAAACTTTACAGAAACAAATTGAAACAAGTGAAGAGGCTTATTCCGCAATTGAAGATATGTTAAAACCTCTTGAAGATCCCTACACGAGAGTTTTACGCCCAAAAGATTATGAACTACTGAAATCAAGTAATTTTGGAAGTGAAATTAATGGTGTTGGGCTTCAATTAGGTGAAGATGATAACAATAAAGTTAAAGTTATTTCTACTCTTGGGGGTTCGCCAGCTGAAGAAGCTGGAATAGTAAGCGGAGATTTTATAAAGAAAGTAGACGGAATCTCATCAGAAAAATTAGGGCTTGCAAGTACTGCCTCTAAGTTAAGAGGTGAATCAGGGACAAAAGTTTTAGTTGAATTATCTTCGGAATCAGGAGAAATTAGGGAAGTCGATTTAGAGCGGAGATCGGTAGATCTTAGACCAGTTAGAACAAAAAGATTAAGAGACGATTCTCACACAATAGGATATTTAAGGATAACTCAATTCAGCGAAAGCGTACCCAGAAAAATTGAAGAGGCACTTCAAGAATTGCAAGAGAAAGAGGTTGAGGGCTTGATTTTGGATCTTAGAAATAATTCAGGTGGACTAGTAAGCTCAGGTATTGCAGTTGCAGACTCATTACTGAGTGAGAAACCTGTAGTCGAGACAAAAGATAGAAATGGAATCAAAGATGCAATTATTTCTCAAAAAGAGACATCTTTTGAGGGACCAATGGTGACTCTAGTAAATAAAGGTACGGCAAGTGCCAGTGAAATACTTGCAGGTTCTTTACAAGATAATGGAAGATCAATTCTTATGGGAGAACAAACTTATGGTAAAGGTTTAATTCAATCCCTAAAAAGTTTAGGAGAAGATAGTGGTATTGCTATTACCGTGGCTAGTTACTTAACCCCCAATGGCAACAATATTCAAGGCCAAGGTATTACTCCTGACAAAATACTTGATCTACCGGATGCAAGTGATTATGGAAGTACTGAAGATAAATGGGTAAGGAATGCAGAACTATTTCTGGGGTCACTTCTAGAAAAAGAAGAAGTTTCAGTTCAAACAACTGAATTGAATAATGAAGAAATTAAATCTTTAAATAGTTAAAGATTGAAAATAAAAAATCTTAGAATTATGGATATTAAAAGAATTTTTCACGACCCTATTCATAAAGAAATATTATTTGATGCAGAAAAGCCAGAAGATTTAATGATTTTGGAATTAATTGACACAGTTGCTTTTCAAAGATTAAGAAGAATAAAACAACTTGGAGCGGCATCATTACTTTTTCATGGTGCAGAATCAAGTAGATTTACTCACTCAATTGGTGTTTTTTGTATAGCCAGAAAAATTTATAAGAGATTAATTGAAAGTAAATCTTCATTTTGTGAAAATAAATTTGTTCTTTATGGAGCAGCTCTACTACATGATTTGGGCCATGGTCCTTTAAGCCATACCAGTGAAACAATATTTCAGCATGATCACGAACAATGGTCTGAAAACTTAGTTACAAATTATTCTCCAATAAATTCGATCCTCAAAAAGTATGACAACGAATTACCCAGAAAAATTGGTGAATTATTTCAATCAAAACAACTATTTTCAAAACCTCTCAAAACATTGATAAGTAGTGAGATAGATTGCGATCGTCTCGATTATCTTTTACGCGATAGTTACAATACAGGTACTAATTATGGCTTAGTAGATTTAGAGAGAATAATTTCAGCTCTTACCTTTTCACCTGATGGGAATATCGTAATCAAACCAAAAGGAGTAATCGCTATTGAACATTTCCTTGTACTTAGAAATTTGATGTATAGAACAATCTACAACCACAAGATAAACGAAATATCAACATGGATTTTGGGGAAAATTTTACATACAATAAAACTTAATTATGAAAAGAATATTTGGTTAGATAATTCTCTCTACAAATGGATTTTTTCACCTTCAGAGGTTGATTTTTATGATTTCATAAGAAATGATGATATAACCTTTTATTATCATTTGATTAGATGGAAAGATGAATCTTTTGAACCACTTTCTACACTATGCAAAATGTTTATTGACAGAGATTTATTAAAGGCATCTGACATAAGTTTTTTAAGTAAGATAAATAGATTAAAAATCCTTGCATTTGCTTCAAAATTATGTGAAAAGAATGGTTATGATTCAGATATATTTTGTGGGATTAAAGAAAGGTCTTTTAAAGGTTTTGAGTCTAATAATGCACCAAAAATATGGGACGGTACTTGTCAAAGTGCATTAGAAAATAGTTCTGCATTAATAAAAACCTTAATGAAGTCCGAGGAAAGCTCTTTTATTGTTTATCCAGATATAATCAAAAATGAAATTAATAATGAAATTTCATTATTAAAAAACAATTTCTAGATTTAGTTCAATGGAAATCGTTTTAAAAAACACTAAAAGTGAATATTTAGAAATCTTTTCTTTGTTAGATTTAGATAATATCCATGAAACTTTCAAAAGATGTTCTTACATCAAAGAACCTTTAGAAGCAAAAATTTTCGCAGTTAATGAAGCAATAAGTTCTCATCAATTATCAAAATTAAAAAATTATTTTGACAAAATTAATATTTGTTCCTTAAGCATTTACTCAAATAATAGAGATACGATACTCAGTGGAAAGTTTTTAAAAATAGATTCAGCTTTTTCAAAAGAGCGAGAGATTAAAAATAAGTTACTATTATTCAATTCAATCAAGATAAACGATATTCTTCACAAAGGAACAGTCCGATCGGGTGAAAGAATATCTTCAAATGGAAACCTATGCATTATTGGAGACGTTAATCCAGGAGCAATAGTTTCCGCTAAGAAAAATATTTACGTTTGGGGCAAATTACTAGGGATCGCATTCGCAGGGAAAAGTGGGAATAAAAATTCCTCTATTTCATCACTTTATCTAAACCCTTTGCAATTAAGAATTGCAGATGTGATAGCTATTGGACCAAAGGATAAGCCCAAAAATTGTTATCCAGAAATTGCGGTAATAGATAAACAAACGATAATTATCAAACCACACATAATCGAAAATAATAATTAATCAATAATTTGCAATAAATTAATTCAAACTAAATAAATTTAAGAATTACTTAATCTTTAAAATATTTAACTTTCTACAAGTGGCTTTATTATTTGTAAAATCTTTAAAATCGTGGGGAAAAATACTCGCACAATATTAATTTGTTCAGGCAAGGGAGGAGTTGGTAAAACAACTTTAACTGCAAACCTTGGGATAGCTCTTGCTAATAGCGGAGCAACAACTGCTGTATTAGATGCTGATTTTGGCTTAAGAAATTTAGATCTTCTTCTGGGATTAGAAAATCGCATCATTTATACGGCTCAAGACGTTCTAGACAAGAATTGCCGTCTTGACCAAGCATTGGTTAGGCATAAAAAGGAACCCAATCTTGCTCTTCTACCTGCTGGAGATCCAAGGATGTTGGATTGGATGAAGCCCGAAGATATGAAAAAAATTAGTGAGCTACTGAGTGAGAACTTTGATTTTGTCTTAGTAGATTGTCCTGCTGGCGTAGAAGATGGCTTTAAAAATGCTCTTGCAGCCTGTAAGGAGGCTATTGTTGTTACTAACCCAGAATTATCCGCAGTGCGCGATGCAGATAGAGTAATAGGGATTCTTAATACTTCAGATATTGAGCCTATCCAACTTGTAATCAATAGAATTCGCCCTAACATGATGGCTAGTCAAGAAATGTTATCTATCGAAGATGTTCAAGGGATCCTTTCTTTACCTTTGTTGGGTATTGTTTTAGAAGATGAACAGGTAATAATAAGTACAAATAGAGGTGAGCCACTGACACTTTCAGATGGTAGATCACCTGCAAAAAAGTGTTATTTGAATGTTTCTCAAAGACTTACAAATAAAGATATACCAATTATCGATCCAAAAAAAGAAGGCAAAAGTCTTAAAGATAAATTCATGAGATTAATGCAAACAAAGGTTTTTTAAAATGATGACTCTCAGAGATCTTATAAATAAATTACTAGGCAGAGAAACGTCTAGTGCAAATACAGCTAGAGAAAGGTTACAACTTGTACTTGCCCATGACAGAGTTGATATGAGTTCCTTAACAACTGATCTTCTAGATAAAATGAGGAAAGAGATTCTTGATGTTGTTGCTAAATATGTTGAAATTGATTTTGATGAGGTAGCAGTCAGTTTAGAGACTGAAGATAGAATGACTGCATTAGTTGCCAATTTACCAATCAAAAGAACTATTTCAGGAGAAATAAAATTCAAAAAAACTGATAAAGCTAATAAAGATATCAAAAAGTAATAAATTTAAAAAAAAGCTAAAAAAATAATGATAATTGACCCTCCCTAATTGTAAGATGAGAAGATTGCCGGCTTAGCTCAGCGGTAGAGCAGCGCTTTTGTAAAGCGAAGGTCATCAGTTCAAATCTGTTAGCCGGCATTTTGATTTATTTAATTCTGTTCAATATTCTTTGCTGAAAATAAAAAGACTAAGCCTATCAGAGCAATGATAGGAAAAAATCTTATTTCGAGAACATTCTCTAAAAAAAATGCGAGGGGTTCAAATATCCAATAAGTAAAAAATTGAATTAATAGAACAAAAAATAATAATAAAAACATTAATACAATTCCCTAACTAATACTTCTCCTTCTCTAATTAATCTCCAATCTCCACTTTTCTTCCAAAAAATAATAGTACTTGCTTTTCCACTTGTTTTTCCCCAAGGGATAGGGCCCAAAATTTTTACAGAAGGGAACTCTAGAGAAATACCTTCAGCTGTAGTTGATCCTTTAAAACCTGAAATATTTGCGCTTGAAGTTAACAATGGGCCTGTTTCTTTCATGAGAGATTGAGCCATATAAGAATTTGGAATCCTCAACCCAAGAGTAAGATCTTTACTTGTGAGGATTTTAGTCTGCTTTTCTGAAGCAGGAATAACCATTGTCAGAGCCCCAGGCCAATATTTTGAAGCTATATTTTCGTAATCTTCTTTAGCTGATTCGTGAACATAATCAATTAATTGTTCATTTCCTGATCCCATAAGAATTAAGGGTTTATTTCTATCTCTTTTTTTATTGTTGTAAATAACATCTGAAAATTTTGGCAAGCATCCTATCGCAGGTAATGTATCAGTTGGGAAGATTATGGGTAAACCACTTTTAAGAGTCTTCAAAGCGGATTTGCAGTCTACTAAATTCATTTAGATTATGAACCTGTAATAATTCAGTTATATCTTCCAATGGTAAACCTACCAATGCCCGAAAGATCTTTCACAATTTCTATTGATGTAAATTTATTTTGAATAAGAATTTTTTTTACTTTTTCGCCTTGATCAAAATGATTCTCTAAAACCAGCCAACCCTTCTCTTTTAAGAATAACGGTGCTTTTTGTATTATTTCTCTAATGTGTTTCAAACCATCTTCGCCGCCTAATAAAGCAACTTTAGGTTCAAAATTTCTAACTTCCTTGGGTAATTTTTCATAAGTATCTTTAGGAATATATGGGGGGTTTGAAATAGCGAGGTCTAATTTTCCTTTAAAATTTCGAAGAGGTGACCACCAATTTCCACAATAAAATTTTAAATTCGATTGTTTGGAAGAACTTAAAAAATTTGTAGTGGCTATTTTTAATGCGTCTTGATCTATATCAGTCGCTACTCCATTGCTCAAAGGATAAGCCAGGGCCAACGCAATACTTATTGCTCCTGAACCAGTTCCTAATTCAGCAAAAAATAACTTTTCTGACTTCTTACTAAATATATTAAAGACGATATCAACTATAAGCTCTGTTTCTGACCTAGGTATAAGTACTTTATTTGTAACTTTTAATTTTAAGTCTCTCCAATAAGTTATTCCACAAAGATATTGAATTGGGCAGGACTTGAATAAATGATCTTCCCAAACAGATTCTAAAAATTCTAAGTTTTTTTTTAAATGTAAGTTTCCCTTAGGATTTAAAATTTTCAAGTTTAAATCACTATTCGAAATACCACCTATACAATCGATCAAAACTTCAAAAGACTGTTGATCGCCACCTTTTGAAAGTTGCTTTTTTTTCCAAATTAAAAATTCCTCTAAAGAAATGCGAAGCATTTACTAAAGCATCAGCGTTTTGGTCCAAGCCTACCTTTGCTAGAATCAGAGTAGAAGCTTGATTTTTCCCCATCTTGAGTAGAAATAAATAAACCGATGAGGAATATTGTTGGCACCCCTACAAATAAAAGACTAGCTACGAATCCAAAATTAGTTGTTTCCATTAATTGTTAATTCTATTATTAGGTATTAAGACTATAGACGTATAACTAGAAATAAAGTGGAAAAATAAACAAATTTTATAAACTGATTAACAGTCTTAAACAATTTAGCGAGGTAATTTTTTATTTTCACTAACTTTTTTTAGTTCTTCCAAATTTGAGGGAGGGGATTGTGGTTTTGTTAAAATTACCGCAGATGATTTTATCAATGTTTGGCATGCAAGTCGCCAATTTTCTGGTCTATTTTTAAGTTTTTCTTCTTCAACAGATGTAAGAGGGCTCAAAGCATTTTTGGTTCCACCTTCAACTGAAACAAAGCAAGTACTGCATTGTCCAGCACCTCCACAATTACCCAAAATACCTTTTAGTCCATAAAGCTGTAAATTCTCTTTCATTACGAGTTCTCTTAAATTTTCACCAGGATTACATTGAACCTCTAAGTCCTCACGGATAAATCTAATAGTTGCCATTTTTTTAAGTTATTTTTCTTATTTTGGCGTTTTACTTTGAGAATTGTGACCAAAATATTAACATTTTTTAGCTAAAAATTTCGTGTAAACTCACTTGTGATAATGGATTTGCCCAATTTTTGCAAGAAAATAAATTTATTTACAAAAATCCCTCAAAGACTAAAAAACCCTTACTATCGTGATGTTTAGCTGTTTATACAGCATAGTTACTAGAAATTAACCGATGGGATTGCCTTGGTATCGAGTTCACACAGTAGTTATTAATGACCCAGGTCGACTACTTGCTGTGCATCTTATGCATACTGCATTATTAGCCGGCTGGGCCGGTTCAATGGCTCTTTATGAATTAGCCATTTTTGATCCTTCTGATGCTGTTCTCAATCCAATGTGGAGACAGGGGATGTACGTTATGCCTTTCATGGCAAGACTAGGTATCACAAGTAGTTGGAATGGATGGGATATTACGGGTGCTACTGGGGTTGATCCTGGGTTCTGGAGTTTCGAAGGGGTTGCAGCATCACACATAGTATTTAGTGGCCTATTGATGTTGGCATCTATTTGGCACTGGACATATTGGGACCTAGATTTATGGGAAGATTCAAGAACTGGTGAGCCTGCTCTTGATTTGCCAAGAATTTTCGGAATTCACCTTCTCTTAGCAGGACTTACATGTTTTGGTTTCGGAGCATTTCATTGTGCAAACGTGGGGATTTGGGTTTCTGATCCCTATGGTTTAGGTGGTCATGTAGAGCCTGTTGCTCCTTCCTGGGGAGTAGAAGGATTTAATCCTTTTAATCCGGGAGGCATTGTAGCTAATCATATTGCGGCAGGACTCATGGGTATTATTGGGGGTATTTTTCACATCACCAATAGGCCTGGAGAAAGACTTTATAGAGCATTAAAACTTGGAAGTCTTGAAGGAGTTCTAGCTAGTGCTTTAGCTGCTGTACTATTTGTATCTTTCGTTGTTTCTGGAACAATGTGGTACGGTTCAGCAACTACACCAATAGAGCTTTTTGGTCCTACCAGATATCAATGGGATTCAGGGTATTTCAAAACTGAAATCAATAGAAGAGTACAAGCTGCAATAGATAATGGTGCCACTAAATCTGAGGCATATGCATCGATTCCAGAGAAATTAGCCTTCTATGATTACGTAGGAAATAGTCCAGCTAAAGGAGGACTATTCAGAGTTGGGGCTCTTGTTAATGGTGATGGTTTGCCAACTGGATGGCAAGGTCACATTGCTTTCCAAGATAAGGAAGGTAACGAATTAGAAGTTAGAAGAATACCTAATTTCTTTGAAAACTTCCCTGTTATTCTCGAAGACAAAGAAGGCAATGTTAGGGCAGATATTCCATTCAGAAGAGCTGAAGCAAAGTACTCATTTGAACAAACTGGAATAACTGCAACTATCTATGGAGGTGATCTCGATGGACAAACATTTACAGATCCTGCAGTAGTGAAAAGACTAGCCAGAAAGGCTCAACTTGGAGAAGCATTCAAATTTGACAGAGAAACATATAAATCTGACGGTGTATTCCGAAGCTCTCCAAGAGCGTGGTTTACTTATGCTCATTTATGTTTCGGATTGCTATTCTTATTTGGCCACTGGTGGCATGCTTCAAGAACCCTTTACAGAAATTCCTTTGCTGGTATTGATGCTGAGATTGGGGACCAAGTCGAATTTGGTCTATTCAAGAAACTTGGTGACGAAACCACAAGAAGAATCCCAGGAAGGGTTTAAACTAAACTTTATTATTTAATCTTATGGAAGCTTTTGCTTACGTTCTTATTCTAACTCTCGCAGTTGTTACTCTATTCTTTGCTGTCGCCTTTAGAGACCCACCTAAATTTGATAGAAAATGAAGAAAAAAAACCCCCTCTTTAACAAGAGGGTTTTTTTTTTACTTTTCATAATTAAAATATTCCTCTACTATTAGAGTTGAAGTTCAGCTTATTCACCACATGCAGTGTCCAACCTGTCAAAACACAGATAGCAGAGTTTTGGAATCACGATCTGCTGATAGTGGTAAAAGTGTTCGAAGAAGAAGAGAGTGCTTAAATTGCAGCTTTAGATTTACAACTTATGAAAGAGTTGAATCAATGCCAGTTTCAGTTATAAAGAAAGATGGCAGCACAGAATTATTTGATAAACAAAAATTATTTAGTGGCATATCAAGAGCGTGCGAAAAGACTAACTTTAGTAGTGAAGCAATTATTAATTTCGTAGATGGCATTGAATCACAAATCGTTCAAGACTCTAATAAAGATATTAAATCTTCACAAATCGGAGAATTAATACTTAAAAATCTTAGAAAAGAAAACGAAGTCGCATATATAAGATACGCTTCCGTTTACAGAAAATTTAATGGGGTCAAAGATTTTATTTCCACTCTTGAATCTCTAAAAGGAAGTTCAAAAAACCAATTAGCTTCAATTTCATAAAATTCAGCATTTTAAAGTGTAGAATACATATCACAAATGTTTTTTGCTATTGGTTTGCAGGCTAGTAGCATTCCTTTCTAACTACCTTAGGTAGTCTGCGAAATAACCAATGAACGAAAATTCTTCCCAAACCGTTAAAGAACTTTCTGAAGATCAAGAAATTAAAAATTTGTCTGAATTAGATAATGATTCAGCATCTAAAAATGAGGAAAATTTATCATTCGAGAAGAGCGATATACCTTCAGCAGATTCTTCCTCTAGCAGAACAAGTATGGATTTTGATAACGCAGGATTCACACAAGAAGAATTCGCATCCCTTTTGGGTAAGTATGACTATAATTTTAAGCCTGGAGATTTAGTTAAAGGTACCGTTTTTGCTCTTGAGCCTAAAGGGGCCATGATAGATATAGGAGCAAAAACAGCTGCATTTATGCCAGTTCAGGAGGTTTCAATAAATAGAGTTGAAGGACTTAATGATGTTTTACAACCTTCAGAAAGTAGAGAATTTTTCATAATGAGCGAGGAAAATGAAGATGGTCAATTAGCCCTCTCCATTAGAAGAATTGAATATCAGAGAGCATGGGAAAGAGTTAGACAACTTCAAAAAGAAGATGCAACTATATATTCCGAAGTTTTTGCAACTAACAGAGGAGGAGCTCTTGTTAGAGTAGAAGGCTTGAGAGGATTTATCCCTGGCTCTCACATAAGTGCTCGAAAAATTAAAGATGACTTAGAAGGTGAATATTTACCTTTAAAATTTCTTGAAGTTGATGAAGAGAGAAATAGATTAGTACTAAGTCATAGAAGAGCTTTAGTTGAGAAAAAAATGAACCGACTTGAGGTAGGAGAAGTTGTTATTGGTAATGTAAAAGGTATTAAACCTTATGGAGCCTTCATTGATATTGGTGGAGTTAGTGGTCTATTGCACATTTCTGAAATTAGTCATGAACATATTGAGACTCCTCATAATGTTTTAAATGTGAGTGACCAAATGAAAGTTATGATAATTGACCTTGATTCAGAAAGAGGACGAATTTCTTTATCTACTAAAGCACTTGAGCCTGAACCAGGCGATATGTTAAAGGATCCTCAAAAAGTTTTTAGTAAAGCTGAAGAAATGGCAGCAAAATACAAACAAATGTTATTTGAACAAACTGACGATAACGAAGAAATCCCCACATCTTCATCTGAGTCAGTGTAACTTCACTTATTTATCTTTTGGAGGGATATCGGAACCTAAGCCTCATTATTCTTCTACAAGTATTTTTAATTTACAATAATTGATTTGCAACGATAATCTAATTTAAGATATTTTCTAATCTCAAAATTTTTTATAAATGAGTGATTTCATCTTCACGTCAGAATCGGTAACTGAAGGTCATCCCGACAAAATATGTGATCAAATAAGTGATGCTGTTTTAGATGCACTATTGACAGAAGATCCAGAAAGCAGAGTTGCATGCGAAACTGTTGTTAATACTGGTCTTTGTTTACTTACTGGAGAAATAACTTCAAGAGCAAAAGTCGATTATATAAAAGTTGTTAGAAATGTAATTAGAGAAATTGGATATGAAGGCTATAGAGCAGGTGGTTTTGACGCAAATAGTTGTGCTGTTTTAGTAGCACTTGACGAGCAATCACCAGATATTTCTCAAGGAGTAAACGAAGCAGATGATGTTAACGATGATTTGGAAGATAACACTGGAGCTGGTGACCAAGGCATAATGTTCGGCTATGCATGCGATGAGACGCCTGAATTAATGCCCTTACCAATTAGCTTGGCTCATAGATTAGCCATTCAACTTGCAAAAGTTAGACATGAAAAAGTTCTTAATTATCTACTCCCTGATGGTAAAACTCAAGTAAGCATTGATTACGAAAAAGGTTTACCAGTCTCTATTAATACAATCTTAATTTCAACTCAACATAATCCTGAGATAGATGGATTAACAAGTGAGAAAGAAATTCGTCAAAGAATAAAAGAAGATTTATGGAAGCATGTTGTAATTCCTGCTACTGAAGATTTAGAAATCAAACCAAACATTATCAAAACAAGATTTCTAGTAAATCCCACAGGCAAATTTGTCGTAGGGGGGCCTCAAGGAGATGCCGGACTTACTGGAAGAAAAATTATTGTAGATACTTATGGGGGTTACGCAAGACATGGAGGAGGGGCATTTTCGGGTAAAGATCCAACAAAAGTGGATAGATCAGCTGCTTATGCAGCACGTTATGTAGCTAAAAGTATAGTTAAGGCAAAATTAGCAAAAAAGGCAGAAGTACAATTAAGTTACGCAATTGGAGTAGCAA
This sequence comes from uncultured Prochlorococcus sp., assembly GCA_902622435.1. Taxonomy (GTDB): domain Bacteria; phylum Cyanobacteriota; class Cyanobacteriia; order PCC-6307; family Cyanobiaceae; genus Prochlorococcus_A. Next base: position 104,423 of record CACNQB010000001.1, read on the forward strand.
AACCGATTTCCATTCTTGTTGAAACTTTTGATACTGGCGTTATTTCACAAGCTAATTTGACTGAGCTCATTAAAAATTACTTTGATTTAAGACCGGCAGCAATTATAAAAGAATTTGACCTAAGAAATCTAACACAAAAAATGGGTGGTAAATTCTTCAGAAAGACTGCATCCTATGGACATTTTGGCAGAAGAGATCTTGATCTTCCTTGGGAAAATGTAGAAGAAAAAGCAGCCCAATTAGCGGAGGCTTCCAAAGTATTTTTATAAAATATTTATTCTATGCCAGATAATTTTTATGGGGGATTAGATTTTGGAACAAGTGGTGCAAGAATATCAATAATTAATCTTCAAAAAAAATTAGTATATTCAAATTCAGTCCCTTATTCATGCAGCTTTAAAAATCCAAATTCTTGGATAAATTCTTGTGAAAATCTTTTAGTTAGTCTACCTATCGAGGTAAAAATTAACCTTAATAAATTGGCTATCTCTGGCACCTCAGGGACCTTAATACCATCCAATTTACGAGGAAAGCCTTTAGGAGAAGCAATACCTTATGACCAAGCATGTACTGAACATAATATCCTTCTTCAATCCTTAACTTCTGGAGAAGATCATCTGCAAACTCCATACAGTAGTCTCGCTAAAGCATTAAAACTGATAGATAAATATGGGACAAATATACTTCTACGTCATCAATCTGATTGGATCACTGGTTGGTTTTTAAAAGATTGGACTCATGGAGAAGAAGGCAATAATCTAAAACTTGGTTGGGATCTAGAAAAAGAATCATGGCCAAAAAGTTATCTCAATACTTCATGGCAAAAATGCCTACCTCAAATAGTAAAAAGTGGGAAAATTATTGGACAAGTGAATTTTGATTTAGCAGAGAGATTTAACTTGAATAAGAAATTAATATTAATTTCAGGCACCACTGACTCTAATGCAAGTGTAATAGCTGCAGGTTTAGGTAAGGAAGATGGCCTCACAGTTTTAGGAACAACTATTGTAGTTAAGAAGATTATTGATAAACCCATAAAAAAACAAGGAGTTACAAACCATAGAGTAAACGGCCATTGGATATTTGGAGGAGCATCTAACGCAGGATGCGGTATCTTGTCTCAGTTATTCTCTGATTCAGAAATAAAGGAGCTCAGTCGACAAATTAATCCATCGAAAAATACTTCTTTAAATCTTTTACCTCTGAATAGTAAAGGAGAGAGATTTCCTGTTAATAATGCTAATTTAGAGCCGATACTTTATCCAAGGCCAGTAAGCGACTCACTTTATTTACATGCATTATTCGAGGGGCTAGCGAAGATCGAATTGAAAGGATGGGAAAAACTAGGCGAACTGACAGGTACCCTTCCAAAAAAAATTATTACTATTGGTGGAGGTTCAAAAAACCCACAATGGAGAAAAATAAGAGAAAAAATTATCAATATACCAATAGTCTCCTGTAAAAAAACTACTTCATTTGGCACTGCCTTATTAGCGATTAATTCAAAATAATAGTTTTTGGGATTTTTGATGAAGATATAAAATTTTTAATGAAAAGGGTTTCACAAACTACACATCGTAATTTAGAGTATATAGGTTAGAGCCGGGATAGCTCAGTTGGTAGAGCAGGCGACTGAAAATCGCCGTGTCCCCAGTTCAAATCTGGGTCCTGGCACCTTTAAAACCCTGTCCTAGACAGGGTTTTATACTTTCAAATCATTGAGGACTCGTTATTTTTTTTGTATTTTTTATAACTTAAAATTTTTAGTTTTCGATTCTGCAGACTTGACCAATAACACCCAAAATCAGTTTATCTCCATTTGGATCTTGCCAATTAGCTAAATCATTGAAATTACTTTTTGCTTCTTCTATTGAAACATCAACATCTCTAAATGATTTTTCAAAACAATTTATATCCATTGTATAGAGAATATCATTAGTAATTTCACTTTTTGTTTTGGGAATAAATTTACTCAATACTCTTACAGAACCATCCTCATTCCTTTTTATACTTTTCCTATCCCATAACTGCTCTCCGTATTCACTTTTAGGGACTCCAATCCATTCATGAGGCAAAGCCTCTGATTTTTTTATTGAGATACAAAAGAAAAAAATAATCGAAAGGACTAAATTAAATATATTCCTAAAAAATATTGAATTAACTTTATTCTTAGAATTAATCATGACTACTTATCGAATACAAATATTTTTTATTAGTAGGAAATGTAAGATTAAAAAATTTGTAAAAATTTTTGTTGATTAGTATTTCTATTATAGATAGAATCAAATATTAAATTAAGAATTTACTTTCAATAAATTTATTGGAAAACTAATGAATAAAATACAGAAATTTCTCTCAGTAGTTTTTTTTATAGCAATATTTGTAGTATTGATTTATTTAATCCAAAATTATGGGATTGAACCTCTAAGGAACAAAATAGAAAGGATGGGAATTTGGGCTCCTTTTGGAATATTCATACTCAGAGGAGTAAGTATTATTTTACCTGCCCTTCCAAGTTCAGCTTATTCTCTGCTAGCTGGTTCATTACTAGGATTTCAAAAAGGTTACATGACAATAATCTTTTCTGATATCGTTTTTTGCCAAGCTGCTTTCTTTATCGCAAGAAATTATGGTCGGGTTCCTGTACGTAATTTAGTAGGTCCGAAAGCAATGCAAAAGATTGAAAGTTTTAATCAAAACCAGCTAGAAGAAAATTTCTTTCTTATGACAGGTCTACTAATGACTGGCCTTTTTGATTTTCTAAGCTACGCAATTGGTATTGGAGGAACTCGCTGGAAAATATTTACTCCTGCATTATTAATAAGTCTTCTAATCAGTGACTCTATACTAGTAGCAGTTGGAGCTGGAGTTAGCCAGGGAGCAGGATTATTTCTAGGGATTGCTCTATTGGGAATGTTTGCTTTAGCGACTATTTCAGGATTAGCAAAAAATAAAATGCCTAAATAACAAAAAAGTTAGTAATTCTGTAATCAAAGATGAAAGATATGACATTTTCGCAAACAATAACTATATAAATAATGATTCATGCAAAAATAGAAATTGATTAATTTTAAGTTATTAGATGACTCCATTTAGACCAACTTCATATAATCGCCCTGGAGAACAAATATCAACTACTCCTTCTGGATTAAAAGTAACTTCTGCAAAGAGATTAATGGTGGATTCAATGGTAAGAATGATACAAAAAGCAGAAAATCATTCCGTAGAAGATAAACTTGACGAAGAATCTAACAATAATTAATCAATTCATTGATAAAAGCATAGGAGAGTGGAAATCTATTAGAAGTTCTCACACTTTAGCTTTTCAGGAATTTGAAAACTCAACTAGTAAAATATACATAAAACATATCAACAAAAAAAATAAAAAAGTCGTTGAAATTTTTAAAAATTATAAATTAAGTTTAAATCTACAGAGCATTGCCATTTCCATAAACTGGCAAGCTATTAGTGATTGGGAAGATGATTATAAAAATGAGGGAGATGAAACTATTCTGATTTTTTTACCCAAAGATGAAAATTCAGGAATTGTTCTAAGAAATAAAGGTTATACAGAATCATTTATTTCATCATCCAATTATTTTGTTGATGAACCAAATAATTTACACATTAAAACCACCTATAAATCAACAGTTTCCGAAGAAAGGATTTCCTTTTTGTCCACTCATGTAAGATCCAGATTTTCTACTATTAGAAATCTGGAAAATAACTCAGTTATACAGACTTCACATACTTCAGAGATAAGGAATTTAGCTAGTTTAAAAGATTAATTATCCTTTCAAATTGAAACTCTGTTTCAGATATTAATTTAGGAAGAAAGCCTTTGTTTCCACTCATATTATTAACTGTTGAATTCAAATCGGAGATAGTTGCATCTCGCATTAATTGAAAAACCCTTCTTGCATTTTTTAAAGGTACACCAAGAGCAAGATAAGTATTTTTAAGATCCTTCAAACAACTTTTTTCTAAAACTGATTCGTCATTAGAAATCAAAAGATAAGTAACAATCCTTAGGATTATTTCTCCATCTCTTAAACAAACGGACATCTTGTTAGTTGTATTTAAAGATATTTTTGAATTAAGTGAATCTTGATTTTCGCAAATCATTGCAGTTACAGCGTCTGCTGCAATTGCATGAGAATTATTAGTAATTGAGCTTATTGCATCTAATCTTGAGTTTGCACTGTTAATAAATTCTTTTATATTACTTAAATTATTTAATTTCTTATCATTTAACAATAGTTGATCATTCTTTGAAACTGACATTCCTGAAGTAAAAAATTTAAATACCGATCTTAAGAATAATACAAAGCTAGTAAAAGAAATACAATTTCAAACTTAACGCAACGCTTCTTAATTAATAACTTCATTCCAAAGTGATAGTTGAAATAATTCAAATAAAAATTTTTTTTCCGCTAGTATAAAAATATATTTTTAATAAAGTTTTGGATCAACAGGATTTAAAATTAACAAAGAAACTTATTTCCTTATATAAAAAAAGATTGGAAAAAGAAATTCTAGACAGAAGTATCAAATTAAAGATGCCTCAAAATAAATTTGAAGAAATAATTAATAACAATAATGAACTCATAAATTTAAAAAAAGCGTTAGAAGTTCTAGAAACGGAATCTGAATCTCATAGTAAAGTCTGATTTTTGAAAACCCCTTCCAAAAGTGCCTCAAACAAACAATTTCCTTTTTAACACCCTAAACAATCAACAACTTCAAGCAGTAAAACATGTTCATGGACCACTATTAGTTGTAGCAGGTGCAGGTAGCGGGAAAACTAAAGCTCTTACACACAGAATTGCAAATCTTATTGAAAATAACTCTGTAGATCCCTATAACATTCTCGCAGTAACTTTCACTAACAAAGCTGCTAAAGAAATGAAAGCAAGATTAGAGGTTCTTCTAGCCCAAGAATTAGCTTTCAATCTATTTGGTCAGCCTTGGACAACTCTCAAAGAAATTGATCAAAATCAATTAAGAACAAACGTTCACCAAGAAAGGCTTCAGAGCCTTTGGATCGGTACTTTCCATTCCTTATTTTCAAGACTTCTGAGATACGATATTGAAAAATATACTGATCCAGAAGGCCTAAAATGGACAAGACAATTTTCAATTTATGATGAAACAGATTCTCAAACATTAGTAAAAGAAATTATCAGTCAAGATATGAATCTTGACCCAAAAAGATATGATCCCAAAAAGATTAAAAGATTAATAAGTAATGCTAAAAATCAATGTTTAACTTCTAATGATCTTTTAGAAAAAGCAGATAATAATTTTGATAAAACAGTTGCAGAAGCCTACAAGAGATATAGAATTTCGCTCTCAAAAAATAATTCTTTAGACTTTGATGATCTTCTACTTTTGCCTGTTTTCTTATTGAGGCAAAATGATATGGTCAGAGATTACTGGCACAAAAGATTTAAACATATTTTAGTTGACGAATATCAAGATACAAATAGAACACAATATGAACTTATAAAATTAATTACGGCTGGAAATACTGAACCAAAAAAATTCTTCAATTGGCAAGATAGGTCAATTTTTGTAGTTGGGGATGCTGATCAAAGTATTTATAGTTTCAGAGCCGCTGACTTCAGAATTTTAATTGGTTTTCAAGAAGATTTTAAAACTTCAATCAACGATGCTACAAAATCATCTTTAATCAAATTAGAACAAAATTATAGGTCATCTTCCAATATCCTTGATGCTGCAAACTCACTAATTGAAAACAACTCTGAAAGAATTGACAAAGTTTTAAAGGCTACTAAAGAAAAAGGGGAACTTTTAACTTTACTCAGCTGTGATGATGAAATTTCCGAGGCAGAAGCGATTACCAATAAAATAAAATCACTCAATAACTATAATCAAAACCCAATTTGGAAAAATTTTGCGATTTTATATCGAACCAGAGCTCAGTCGAGAGTATTAGAAGAATCTCTTGTAAGGTGGCGCATTCCTTATACAATTTTTGGAGGATTGCGTTTTTATGATAGGAGAGAAATTAAAGATGCAATAGCATATTTAAAAGTTCTGGTTAATTCTTCAGATAACGTTAGTCTTTTACGAATCATAAATGTTCCTAGAAGAGGGATTGGTAAGACTACTATTCAAAAACTTAATGAACTATCTAATAGTTTAAATATCCCATTATGGGAGGTTCTTAATGATAAGCAAAGTCTTGAAGAAACAATAGGCAGATCATCAAAAGGAATTAATAAATTTACTGAAATTATGAATGATCTACTGTGTTACCTAGAAAATTCAGGTCCTGCTCAACTACTACAACTTATATTAGAAAAAAGTGGTTATTTAAGTGACTTGCTCTCTAGTGGGACTGAAGAATCTGAAGATAGAAGAAATAATTTACAAGAACTGATTAATGCAGCTACTCAATATGAAGAGGAAACAGAAAGTGGAGATGTAGAGGGATTTCTTTCTACAGCTGCCTTAACAACTGATAATGATACGAAGAAAAATAATCCTAACTCTGTAACTCTCATGACTCTGCATAATAGTAAAGGTTTAGAATTTCAAAATGTCTTTATCACTGGGCTAGAACAAGGTCTCTTCCCTAGCCATAGATCAATAGATACTCCCTCACTTCTTGAAGAGGAAAGAAGATTATGCTATGTAGGTATTACTAGAGCAAAAGAAAGAGTTTTCTTAAGTCATGCCAGAGAAAGAAGATTATGGGGTGGCATGCGTGAAGCAACAATTCCTTCAATATTTCTTTCGGAAATACCTGAAGATTTAATGGATGGCGAATTACCACAAACTGGTGGTGCTTCAATAAGAAGAGATTGGCATCTTGATCGTTTAACTAGAGTTGATCGAAACAATCCAAATGAATTCGTTAACAAACCAATAAATGCAGTAAGAAAATTATATTCAGGTCCCAGTAAAGGAAAAAGCTGGATAGTTGGAGATATGCTAATTCACTCAAAGTTTGGGAAAGGTGAAATCATACATATTTTTGGGAGTGGGGAAAAAATATCCTTAGCAGTAAAATTTGGTGATAAAGGGAGTAAAATTTTAGATCCCAGATTAGCTCCAATTCGTTATGTAAGTTAAAACTCATGAACGATATCTCTGATTACATCCAAGGGGAATTAATCAAAACTCCATTCAATCTATATAATCTAATTGCTAAATACATAGAATCTAATAACAATACTAAAGTAGCTTTTGTTGGCGGTTATTTAAGAGATTTATTAATTAGTAAATTCCACAAAAAATCGTTTTCTAAACCTGTAGATATTGATCTTGTTATTGAAGGGTCTTCTATTTCTCTTGCAAAATTTATAAAAAAAAATATTGTAAATGTAGATTTATGTTTAATCAAGGAATTTAATTTATACAACACTGTAGAAATAAATATTAATGATTATAAAATTGATATTGCTTCTGCAAGAAAAGAAATTTATTCTGCACCTGGCTTAAATCCTACAGTAAATAAAAGTACTATTGAGGAGGATCTTAGGAGGAGAGATTTCACTATAAATTCAATAGCCTTCGAGGTCTCGACAAGGAAAATCTATGATCTTTATGGAGGAATTTCTGATATAAAAAGTAAAAGATTGAACTTACTTCACGGTAATAGCATTTCAGATGATCCAAGTAGATTAATTAGATGTGCAAAATATGCTTCAAGGCTAGATTTCAATATTTCAAATAATTCCCTCAAACAATCTCAAGAAACAGTTAATCAATGGCCATGGAAAAGTTCAGAAACTTATCAGAAAGTGATTTACCCTCCTGCACTTGGCATAAGAATAAGGATGGAATTAGCTGAAATCTGCAAACATGATAATTTGACTAATGTGATTTCGATAATTCATAAATGGGAAATTATCTCAATCTTAAATGAAAATATTAAAGTCGATAAAAGATTTTTAAGAGGACTAAATTGGATTAAGAAGTTAAAGGGGAATCATATGCTTTACTTATTAAAAGATTCAGAAGATTTAGAAAAAGCATGTCAAAGATTTTTGGTAAATAATAGTGAGAGAAAAATATTAGAAGATTATATAAATATCAAAAAGATATTTAATACAAACCAAAAGAATTTCAATCATTTTTCTCCATCAAGTTGGACAGAATTTATTGAAGACAGAAACCTTAATGATGAGACAGTCAAATTATTAATTTGTGATGGAGGACCATACTGGCGTAAATTATTTAAGTGGTTATTTATTTACAAATTCATAAAATCAAAAAAAGATGGAGAAACATTAAAAAAAGAAGGATGGGATCCAGGGAAGGAGATGGGAAAGGAAATCAAAAGATTAAGATATTTGGAAATTGACAAATTAACTAGAAATTAATTACATTTTTACTACCTCTCCAACCTTGTACCATTTATCCTTTAGAACATTTTCATATTTACGATTGCAACTAATCAACAAGGGGCCACATGTTTGAGGATCTAATAGTAATGATGTTCTCTCGTTAAAAGTCTCTTGATCTAATGAATTTTCGTTTAAAAAATTAATTATTCTTTTTTGCTTATTTACTTTATAAATTTTGTCAAAAATTTCTTTATTAGATTCAAAGAAAGTACTTTTAACATCTTTTCTTATTAAATCAAATACTCCAGAATAAGCTTTAAATGCAAATAAATCTAATAAAACTTTTAGTGGCTCAAGATTATTGCTTTGCCTGTATAAATTAGATGATTCAACCATTTCTTTAAGATGTCCAATAAATCCATATCCAGTAATGTCAGTAGCAGCATTGACTAATGATTCTTTAAATTGACTTTGAAAAAGATAAATTTCATCAATCAAATATTGCTGACTCTTTACTAAATTATTAATTACTTCAGAAGAACTACCTAGCATATTAATATTTTGCATTTGACCGGCAAAGTAAATACCAACGCCCAAAGGTCTAGACATCATGAGAATATCTCCAATATTCATCCCAGATTTAAGCCATGGTTTTGCTCCATTTTTTAAAATACCTTGAACTGTCAAAGAAACATCTATTCCTAATGAATAAGGTTTATTTACTAAACTTCTTCCCTCGAAAGTATGGCCTCCAAGTAATTCACCTCCATGATCCTCAACTGTTGATTTAATACCTTGAAGTGATTGAGAAAAGAGATAACTCTGAAATTCCCTTTCAACTTTTGGTAATGAAATTAAAGCCTGTGCGGATGAAAGTTTTGCTCCGCATGCCCACAAATCTGAGCAAGCATGCAAAGTAGTAATTTTTGCATTAAGCCAAGGATCACTCACCAAAGCAGGAAATCCATCTACACTTTGCAAGATAATATCTTGACCATTTTGATATATCTCTACTGAATCTTCAGGTGATAAGGCAAAAGAATTTAAATTAGAATTTATTAATGATTTATTCAAAACAAACTGAGGAATTTTAGCTGCACATCCTCTGCAATCATTCAATGAAATATTTTTTTCACTACTTTTCATAATAAGTCTTTTTGATCTGAACTTTTTAATAAAGTTGAGATCAATTTTATGCTTTAAAATCCAAAAAATAAAAGAAGGGCCGAAAACAAAATTGCGATAAATAGCAAATGCCTTTGGATGATGACTTGGAAATATATTTACTATTTGCAACCCAATCTTTTGAGGAAACCACTTTATTAATGATCTCCCTTCTAAATCTTTTTTTAGATTTTGTACCAATGTATTTACAACTTTTACTGCAAAAACTCCCGATGCTGGTCTTTTTGCTGAAGATAAAATTGCGCAATCACCTACAGCAAAGATTCCAGAGAAACTTTTTATCTGCAAATTCTGATTTGTAATTATTCTGCCATAAGAATCCAAATCTAATAATTTTTTTTGTGCCCACAACGGAGATGTATTTCCAGTACATAAAAGAATCTTGCCATAATCAAAATTAAGTTTTTCAACTAAATCAATATTGGAATTCCGTAAACTTTTTAAAATTGTATTATTAATTTTTCTTGAATCACATAATAGCTTTAAAGGTCTAGCTCCCCATCTTTTTCTCAAAGCATATGATACTTCAATTGCAGCAAGGCCACTGCCAACAATTACAAATGGAAGTTCATTAACTGAATCAAAAATATCCTCTTTTAGTATTGAATCATAAGCCCTTAAAAAAGGTTTAATTGAAAAAGCATTTCGATTTTTAACTAGTGATTCAAATTCTTTTGGAATTATTGTTTGACTTCCATAATTAAGCACCAACTTCGAATAATTTACTGAAGGTCTATTGCTTAAAACAATTTTCTTTAAATTGAAATCAATATCTTTTACTTCCTCTTCTATAAAAGATACTTTTGCATTTTTTGCTAAAGATTTTATATCAATTAAACTCTCTTCTAAAGTGATTGATTTTGAAATCACCGATGGGAACATAGCCGAATAAACCAAATGAGAATCTCTAGATATAATTGAAACAGGAATTTCTGGCATTAATTTCGGAAACATTAACCATTTCTTCAATAAAGAAACATTTGAGTGTCCTCCTCCAATTAGTACCAGATGATTAAAAGTCATTTACATCACTATGAATAAAGAACATTTATTACCAATTGAAAAATCAAGATTAGGAGTGATTGGTGGAAGTGGATTTTATTCAATGGATCAAATAGAGTACTTAAGAGAACTAGAAATCAATACTCCCTATGGTAAACCTTCTGATTCAATAAAAGTATATAATTTTGGAAACCTAGAGATAGCATTTATTCCTAGACATGGCAGAACACATAGTTTAAATCCATCCGAAATCCCCTACAAAGCTAATATTTGGGCTCTTAGATCAATAGGAGTAAGATGGATTATTGCTCCATCAGCAGTTGGTTCATTACAAGAACAGATAAGGCCACTTGATATAGTGGTTCCAGATCAATTTATAGACCGAACAAAAAATAGACCTGCAACCTTCTTTAACGAGGGAGCTGTGGCACACGTAACTATGGGAGATCCCTTCTGCACAAATTTATCTCGTATATTGAGTGAAATTGGAGAAAAAAATATTCCTGGCGGTAGACAATTGCATAGAGGGGGGACCTATCTAGCTATGGAAGGTCCCGCTTTCTCAACTAGAGCAGAATCTAATTTATATAGAAGTTGGGGGTGTTCAATAATTGGAATGACTAACCACACAGAAGCAAGATTAGCTAAAGAAGCTGAAATAGCTTACTCCTCCTTATCTATGGTTACTGATTATGATTGCTGGCATCAAACTCATCAAGAAGTTTCTGTAGAAATGGTTATGGATAATCTTAGATCAAATACTGAAGTGGCTAATAAAATAATATTTGAAGTAGCTAAATTAATTGAAAAAGAAAGACCAAAAAGCAAATCTCATTTTTCATTAAAAGATGGATTGATAACCCAAAAAGAAAATATCCCAAGTTCCACTAAAGAGAGACTAAGGATATTTACTGATTCTTATTAGGCTTTTTTGATATATGTGATTACCAGGTTAAGGTAAGGGTTTGTTAGCCTCCAGCTCCAACCCCTTGGTATGAACCATAGAAAAATATACCTAAAACGAAGATAACCGCAATTCCACCTGCTGTAGCAACAAGCCATAGAGGAAGAGTTCCTTCAGTCCATCTTCTTTCCCATGCAACTGCTGGTCTACCGTCGGGAAGTCTATCTGGAATTCTTCCATCAGGTCCTTTTAATTTACTCATAGTTTTAATTTAATTGAAAAAGTAACTGGAAAATAAAATTCCCAATACAAAAACTGATAGTAAGCCTAAATAAAGGCTTGTACGATTAAGTTCAACTGGAACTTTGTTAGGATTTTCGTTTACTTGCATGATAGTTAGATTTATCGGGCTACGAATTGCATAGCAGCAATGGAACCCAAAAAGAATACTGAAGGAATAGCTAAAGCGTGAACTGCTAGCCAACGAACAGTAAATATAGGATAAACGCGGACTTCCGCAGCCTGCATTGGAGCTTGAGAATTAGACATAGTTATTTTGTTCTTAAATCAAGTTGGGACTTCGCCTCAAATCTTTGTGTTACAACAGGGGCTTTTGCTTCAGATGCCTGAAAATAACTATCCGGACGAGGAGTACCGAAAGCGTCGTAAGCCAAGCCTGTGTATACGAATAAGAAGCCTGCTATAAAAATAGCTGGTAATGTTACTGCATGAATAATCCAGTACCTAATACTGGTGATTATTTCAAAAAATGGGCGTTCACCCGTTGAACCTGCGGCCATAATCACAAATGTTTACCATATGATCTTACAGTGTAAAATCATAAGTTCGCGAAGAAATTAACAGCTTGGTTACAGACAGTTGTTAAATTCATCCAAAATTAAGATTTTTTTTATTATTTTCCTAAGTTATTACAGATTTAGCCATTCCATTTAAGAATGTAACCACGCTCGCCAAGTATGAATCCTTTTTGGTTATCTAAAGACTCTTTATCAAGAAAAACTATTTTTATATAGTTAGTAGGCAATGCAGAAGCAAGAGGATCTGAATTCCAAGTTTCACCTTGATCTTTACTTACTATTAATGTGCCATTACCACCGCCAGCCCATATGTCACCATTTGGATCCCATCCCATATCTAAGTAATTGTACCCATTAAGAATAGGGATTATAGGCTTTGACCAACTTTCTAAATTATTAGAATCTTCATTAAATCTAATTTCCGCACCTCTTGAAAGCATCCATAAACTTCCTTCTGGATTGAAACCAATGCTTTGCACTCTCTTACTACTTGCTCTTTGGTGAGCAATCCAAGTATTGCTATCACTATCAAGGGTAGAGAAGAAATTTCCAAGACTACTTACGCTGACATAATCACCTTTATTAGTTCTTCTTAAATCTCTTATACCTCCTTGTTCCGATGGGTCTGATACTTTTGCCTCCCATGTTTCACCGCTATTGGAAGTTTCATAAATAGCTGCTGAGGTTGTCGCCAATTGAGCAACTCCTTCATCGATAGTAGTAACTAAGAAAGGCTGGCCTGGTAACTTCCCAAGTGAAAGTCTAGTCCAATTTTTACCTTCATCGAGAGTATGCATTACGAGGGAGGGTTGCCCTATTAACCAACCTTCAGAGCCCTTGAAATCAATATCGAGAAGGCGAAAGTTCTCTTCAGCAGAAATGTCTAATGATCTTTTTTCCCATGTTTCACCACCATCAGTAGATTCCATAATCAATCTGTTTGAGCCTACTAAAAAACCATGATTATCATCTATAAAATCAACATCTAAAGCATTAGCCTGATCTTCAAACTGGATTGTTTTCCAAGGGCTGCTTTCATTCATCTTCACACCTGTAGATGAACAACTGCTTAAAACAAAACAGAGAACTACAGATAAAAGAAGATTAGGAATACTGGTAAAAAAATTTTTCATTTAATTATATTAATGCAAAGAGTACAAAGAAAGGAACATAGCAGCAGCAAACGCCAATCCTCCAAAAATCAAAATATTTTTTTGTCCAGGAGGTAAACTATTAAATCCAAATCCATAAACTAAATTCTCTTCAAATCCACTTGGTTTTGCTCTAGATCCAATATCCTTATAAAAATTTTTACCAGCTCGACAAACAGGGCAAGCAAAAGTATTCCCATCCAATTCTGAAAAAGGGGTATTTTTAGGTATGTTTAATTTTTTATTTCCTTCAGACGGATCATAAATATATCCACAACTTCTACATTCGAATCTATTTTGTTCTAGATTAGGGGCAGGTTGTTCAACATTTACTACTGGGGAATTTTCAGAAAGTTTTTCTTTCTCAAAATCTTCAACTATTTTGTTTTCCTCAGAGGCTGGTTGAATGTTTTCACTCACGGTTTATTATTGTTCTTTAAGAACTTTAAAAGATTTTGCTTAATTAAGCGACTTTTATTCAAAATTAATTTTTAAGATGTTTTTATTAACTGGTTATGAATACTTTTTAGGTTTCCTTCTAATTGCCGCAGCTGTTCCAGTATTAGCTCTAGTTACTAATCTCATCGTTGCCCCAAAAGGCAGAACAGGGGAAAGAAAACTTACATATGAATCTGGGATGGAGCCTATTGGAGGGGCTTGGATTCAATTTAATATTCGTTATTACATGTTTGCCTTGGTTTTCGTTATATTTGATGTTGAGACAGTATTCCTTTATCCTTGGGCTGTTGCCTTCAATAGATTAGGCTTATTAGCTTTTATTGAGGCTTTAATCTTCATTGCAATACTTGTTATTGCCCTGGCATACGCATGGAGAAAAGGTGCTTTAGAATGGAGCTAAAAAATTGAATCCACAATTATCCCCAAAAGCAATAAGAGAAATTCGAGAAGGGACTTGCAACTCTCTTGGTGCACCCCAAGTTACTACAGATTTAAGCGAAAATATTATATTGACAAGTTTAGACGATCTCCACAATTGGGCTAGATTAAGCAGTCTATGGCCTCTTTTGTATGGTACAGCTTGTTGTTTTATAGAGTTTGCTGCTTTAATCGGATCTAGATTTGATTTTGATAGATTTGGATTAGTACCTAGAAGTTCGCCAAGACAAGCAGATTTGCTAATAGTTGCAGGAACAGTAACGATGAAGATGGCTCCAGCACTTGTAAGACTTTACGAACAAATGCCTGAACCAAAATATGTGATTGCCATGGGTGCTTGCACAATTACAGGGGGAATGTTCAGCGCGGATTCTACAACTGCTGTTAGAGGCGTGGATAAATTAATTCCTGTTGATTTATACCTTCCAGGATGTCCACCTAGGCCAGAAGCAATTTTTGATGCCGTTATAAAATTAAGAAAAAAAGTTGGTAATGAATCAATCTTAGAGCGAACAAAAACAGAACAAACCCACAGGTACATAACTGTTGATCACAAAATGAATCTTGTTTTCTCTGAAAATACAGGTGAATATCTAAACAAAACCTCAGCCAACTTCATTTCTTCCTCCCAAAAAGAAAAAATAACTGAATTACCTGAAAACACCGAAAAAGCTGAAATTACTTATACTGTAGAAGAATAATGGAAAAAGACGGTTTAGCTAAATCCTCAGATATTTCAATAGAAAAAGAAGGTGTTATAAGCCAATTTTTGTCTAAAGTTGGAATTCCAAATAAATCTTTACCTGATGATCACATAGGAATTGAAAATATTTCTGTGGAACCTGACAAATTATATGAAACAGTATCTGCCTTGAGAAATTACGGTTTCAACTATCTCCAATGTCAAGGAGGATATGATGAGGGACCAGGTAAAAATCTTGTTAGTTTCTACCATTTTATAACCGTTGATGATTTACAAAAAATTAAAAAAATTCAAGAAGTTAGATTAAAAGTTTTCTTAAAAAGAGATTCTGATTTATCAATCCCTAGTTTGTATAAAATTTTTAAGGGAAGTGACTGGCAAGAAAGAGAAACTTTTGATATGTATGGAATAAATTTTATTGATCATCCCAATCCCAAAAGACTATTAATGCCTGAAGATTGGAGAGGATGGCCATTACGAAAAGATTATATTCAGCCAGATTTCTATGAACTTCAAGATGCTTATTAGTTTAATTTTTTTAATTTGCGGTAAATAAAAATAACTGCTCTTGCAAGTCTTCTTGGATCATGTCTAAGAGTAGGAGTTATTCTTTTCGAATACAATGGCGCTTGCAAAACATAATAACCTTCAGATAATAATTTTTCTTTATTGCATTTGACAGGTTCTGCACCTCTACTTTCGTAATAGTCTACTAATGGAGACTTTTCAAATTGAATCTGAGATAATATTGAGTTAAAAATTCGAGCATTAACTCCAAAATTTGATAATTGTTTTTCTATTGCTTTGATATGTTGATAGACATCAAGTCCATCTGTTTCTCCAGGTTGAGTCATCAAATTACTTATATAAATTTTAGGAGCATTACTTTGCAATAAGGCATCCACTATCTCTGGTACTAAAAGATTAGGCAATAAAGAAGTGTATAAACTACCTGGGCCAAGAACAATTAAATCAGCTTCTTTTATAGATTCAAGAGCACTCGGAAGAGCCGAAGGATTTTCTGGTAGGTAACCAATCCTCGAAATTAATTTTTTAGATTTACTGATCTTGCTTTCACCAAAAATTTTTTCACCATCTTCTAATTCAGCCCATAACATAACATCAATATTTGTTGCAGGTAAAACTTGACCTTGTACCGCCAAGACCTTACTAGAGGCTTGAACTGCTTTTTCTAAACTGCCTGTAATCGTTGTTAAAGCTGATAAGAATAGATTTCCAAAACTATGTCCCTCAAGACCACTTCCCTCTGAAAATCTATACTGAAATAATCTAGTTAAAATAGGTTCTTCGTTTGATAAGGCTGCCAAACAATTTCTAATATCTCCTGGAGGTTGCACACCTAATTGTTTTCTAAGAATTCCACTGCTTCCGCCATCATCGGATACAGTTACGATTGCTGTTATGTTACTGCTGTAATTTTTTAAGCCTTTTAATAAAGTAGATAAACCTGTACCTCCCCCAATCGCAACAATATTAGGACCTCTGTTTAATTTACTTTTAACTCTTAATGCATCAACTAAAAATGTATTTTTTTCTGGAACAAGCGCTTTTTGAATAGAATTAATACTTCTATTTTGTCCAATCCCTATCAATATAATTCCAATAACGAATATTAATGGACCTAATACTGAAACAGGTAAGATTTTAGTTAAACCTGTCAATAAACCAAAAAATATTTCAGTAAACCAATAAAGGGGGCTTAAATTAGTCCAAATTGACAAGCCCAATAATGAGGTGAGAAATCCTATTGCTGATGTAAGCATCCATCTTTTTATTACCAGTCCTGGCAAAAGCCAACTCAAAATTCTTGAAATTTTGTTTAATAGATGAAAGTTATACTTTTTATGGTATTTGTATAAAGTTCTTACTCTTTTTTTTCTCTTAATCATTAAAAACCTCTTTAATTATTATCTTCAAATAAAAAAATCAATTAAATTGATTATAAATCAAATTCATACATACTTTTTTTATTTCTAAAAATAGGCAAAATGAAATGATAGATGTTTTTAAATAAGTTTTGAAGAAATCAAAGTATGCTGTGGAGACAAAGAACCTCTCAATAAGCTGGGGGGAGGTTAATGTGCTTAATCAAATAAATTTTGAACTTAATAATGGAGAAAAATTAGCTATTGTTGGTCCCTCTGGTTCTGGGAAATCAACCATATTAAAAATATTAGCAGGACTGATTTTACCTACCAAAGGAGAATTAAGAATATTTGGTGAGAAGCAAACATATTTGAGATTAGATCAAAATAGTCCTCCTGATGTAAGACTAGTGTTTCAGAATCCGGCTTTATTAGGATCTTTAACTATTGAAGAAAATGTTGGCTTTCTCCTTAAGAGAAATAAAAATCTATCTAAAAATTTAATTCACGAAATAGTATGTGAATGCTTAGCTGAGGTAGGTTTATTTAATGTTGAGAATAAACTTCCAAATGAATTAAGTGGTGGCATGCAAAAAAGAGTGAGCTTTGCTAGAGCTTTAATTACTGATCAAACTCTTAATGCGAAAACTAAACCTCTTTTGCTTTTTGATGAACCAACTGCAGGCCTAGATCCAATTGCCTCATCAAGAATTGAAGATTTAATAAATAAAACAAATGATAAAGCTAGCGGATCATCTATTGTGGTTAGCCATGTTCTTAGTACTATAGAAAGGACTTCGGATAAAGTTTTAATGCTTTATGGGGGTAAATTTAGATGGGCAGGTTCAATTGATGAATTTAAAGAGAGTAATGATCCCTATGTATTTCAATTTAGGCATGGAAAACTCGATGGTCCAATGCAACCCAAAGACATTTAGAGATTATGCGTAGAAGCTTACGAGATTCAATAGTTGGATTTTCCTTATTAGGGGGAATTTTAATATTCACATTTTTTTCTTTTTGGCTCAGAGGAGTAAGATTATCTTCAAAAAATTGGTACCTTTTTGCAGAATTCAATAACGCAAGCGGTTTATCAAAAAAATCTCCTGTTACTTACAGAGGAATATTAGTAGGATCAATAGAAGATATCTTGTTCACGAACGAATCAATTAAAGCAAAAATAGTTTTAAATAATCCTGAAATTATTCTTCCAAGGCCTGCATTTGCAAGGGTAGTTACAAATTCTTTCCTTGGAGGAGATGTCCAAGTCGCTTTAGAAGCTAGTGATAAGATAATTCCCAAAAACATTGCAAAACCTATATCCGAAAAATGCGATGCCAAGTTAATTATTTGTCAGGGAGATACTATCTCAGGTAAACAACTATCAAGTCTCTCAAATATAACCAATAGAATAAGCCAACTTCTAAAAGAAACAAATCAAGAAAACTTAATTGAGAACGTCGTCAACTCAATTGACCAATTTGACAGGACACAAGAAAATCTTGATGAATTAATTTTTTTATCAAAACAAGAACTAAAAAGAGTTGAACCACTAATTAAAGAAATGACAATTGCAGCTAATCAGTTGAATAACATTTTGTCTACTATCAATGACAAAGAAACCCTTAATGACATTAAGTTGACAATTAATGCTGCTAGATCTATCTCAACCAAAATAGATGATATGAGTGATGATTTTGAAAAATTAACACAAGATAAAGAATTAACTAAATCTATAAGAGATTTAACTATTGGACTTTCAAAATTTCTTAACGAAATTTATCCATAAGAAATATTCAGAATTCATTAATAGCATTTAAAGCCATAGCAGCAATAGCTTTATCTGTAGCTTTTGGCAGTTGGACGTATTTCCCTTGAGCAGCCTCTGCTAATTCTTTACCAAATCCACTTGCTATAAATTTTCTCTCGGTATCTATTACTAAGAGTTTTATCCCAAGCATAGGATATTTTGCTGCAATATCTAGAACCTCCTGTTTTAAATTGAGATTTTCATTATCTTTTCCCTCAACCTCATTTTGTCCTAGAGATAATCCTAATGGTACATTGCCTCGGCCATCAGTAATCCCCACTACAATGACCTGACCAATGTCTCCTGTGGCAAGAGCATTTTTTGCTACTTTTGCTGCTTGTGTTAGTCCATGAGCCAAAGGGGATCCACCACCACAAGGCATTGTTTCCAACCTTCTTTTTGCAGCAGTTATTGACCTTGTTGGAGGCAAAAGCACTTCTGCCTGATTACCTCTAAAGGGAATAAGAGCAACTTCATCTCTATTCTCATATGCCTCTGTCAAAAGTCTGATAACTGCACCTTTAGCACTTTGCATTCTATTAAGAGCCATAGAACCACTAGCATCAACAAGAAAAATGACTAAAGCACCCGCCTTTTTTTGAAGAAGCTTTGCCCTGAAATCACTCTCTTCAATTTTTATTGATTTATTAGGATTCCTTAATCTTCGTGATTTTTGATAAGGAGCTGCAGCTCGCAAAGTCGCATCTACCGCAATTCTTTTTACTTTACCTCTTGGAATTATAGGTTTCACATACCTTCCTCTACTATCACTGAATATTACTGATCTACTTCCACTATTTCCTGCTTTTGCTTTGGCTGATGAAAAAAGTAATAAATCAGGATCAACCATACAAGCCTCAGGATCTAAAATAAACTCTTCAGGTATTTCGGGAGTAGATTCTTCTTCTCCATCAGAATTATCTTCTTCTTGTTCTTGGTCTTGCTCATTATCATTTTCATTAGCTTCAGGTTCAGACTCTTCATTGTTTGATTGAGGTGGAGGTGGGGGACTCTGATCCTCTGGAGGAGGGGGTTGAATATCATCATCTTCTGGAGGAATTTGCATTGCTCGTGGGAGAATAACTAACCTAACTGCGACTTTTAGGTCTTCAGAACTTACATTCTCATCGCCTCGAAGAGCTGCATTAGCCTTTGCTACTTTTACTGCAAATAATTCTGACCTATGCCCTTCTACTCCTCCTCTAAGAGCTTCATTAACTAAATAGGTTATTTGCTCTTTAGTTATCTTGACATCCTTTAACCATTGCCTTGCCAAAATTAATTGAGTGGATAAATTATCAGATTCTTCAGACCATTTTTCAGAAAATTTAATATTATTTTCTGCGTGCGATAAAACAGATTTTGCAATCTCAACTCTTTGAGCATTATCAATAGATTGATTTGCGGAAAGCACGATGGCAAAACGATCTAAAACATGATCTCTTAGAGCACCTTCTTCAGGATTATAAGTTGCTATTAAAAGTGACTTACAAGGATGAGAAAGGCTTAAACCATCTCTTTCAATATTATTTTTCTCTCTTCCTGTAGCTTCAAGAATTAAATTTACAATGCCATCATCCAGTAAATTTATATCGTCTACATAAAGAACACCTCTATGAGCCTCTGCTAAAATTCCAGGTTGAAAAACTTGTTGCCCCGTACTTAATGATGCAGCAACGTCAATTGATCCAACAAGCCTGTCTTCAGTTATGCCAATGGGAACTTGAACAAATGGAGCCTCTCTTACCTTTTTCGGAATTTCTTCAATTTGATTAAAATAGTCATTTCCAATTACCTCCTCCAACAATTTATTAGTACTAATATCCCATTCCTCTGGCTTATCTGGATCTAGGTTTCTACCAATAGGTCTTAATGAAGTTACACTATTTTTCTTAGTTAGCTTTTCCAGTATTAATTCATTATCTAATACCTCAATAGGAGGAAGTAAAGTATGTAAACCCCTTGCTAATACTGACTTACCAGTGCCTCTTCCGCCAGCAATAATCACTCCCCCTAAACTGGGATCAACTGCTGCCAAAAGTAAAGATAATTTCAATAAGCTATGACCTGTAATTGCGGCCAAAGGGAAAGCTCTAAAAGAATCCTTTGACTTCATTAAATCTTTTATTTCTCCTTTTTCTTTTAACTCGGGGTTCAAAATCACTTTAAAAATGCCTGATATAGAATTTATCCAATAACTTTGTTTTTTGTAGTGGAATTATCAAATCTTAATATCAAAAATGGACTATGTATATCCCTCGGAGCAAATATTGATAGTAAATTCGGAAGCCCTCTTGAGTCACTAATAATTTGCAAACCAAAAATAGAGGAAATAATAAATGATTGGGGAGATAGTTCTAACAAAAAAACAGAAGAGAAAAGCAAATTCCATGCAAACTTTTTTTGGTCTTCAATTTATGAGACATTACCCCATGGTGTTGAAAATGAGCAGCCAAATTATTTAAATACTCTATTACTTATAAAAAGTAATTCTTTTCCACAGCCATCAAATAAAAAAGCTAAATTACTTTTAAAAGAGCTTAAAAAGTTAGAGAGATTTTTCGGACGAGAAGAGACGCCAAAGGGCAAGAGATGGTTATCAAGATCTCTCGATTTAGATATTCTTTGGTGGGAAGATTTTCATACGGATGACGAGGAATTAACATTACCTCACCCTAGATTCATGAATCGAAATTTTGTTATTACGCCACTATCTGAAATCTTAAGTAAAAGTCAAAAAATCACAAAGTTTGATGCCCCAAAATGGTCTATATAAATGATTTACAAAACCAAAAAATAACTGTTAGGCTATTCTTATTTAAAAATTATGGGCGATAAAAACCTTATAAGAAGATCCATTTTTAAAGAAACAATATCTGAGTTAAAGTCAAAAAAATTTAGTTTCGAAATAAATAGAATTGAGCTACCTAATGGTCATGAAGGTGAATATGGATACATTAAGCATCCTGGGGCAGCATTAGCCGTACCTATTACAAAAGAGAATAAGGTTATCATTCTTCGGCAATATAGATTTGCTGTTTCAAGGTATTTATTAGAATTTCCAGCAGGTACATTAGAAATAGGTGAAACTCCTATTAATTCAATTCAAAGAGAAATACAAGAAGAGACTGGATTCAGTGCAAACAAATGGGATGAACTAGGCACTCTTGTCCCTGCTCCTGGTTATGCAGATGAAGAAATTTATTTATTTTTAGCTCGTGATTTAAACAAACTCAATTTCGAGGTTAAAGGAGATTTAGATGAAGATATAGAAGTATTAATTTTAGATCCCGACGAACTAGATAATCTTATTTCTAGTGGGGATGAAGTTCTTGACGCAAAAACCGTGACAGCTTGGTTTAGAGCTAAACAATTTTTAGATATATTATGAATCAACCTAGAATACTTTTTTGGCATAGAAAGGATTTAAGAATTTTTGATAATAAAGCTTTAATCAAAGCATTTTCATTATCAAATGCTATTACTTCAATTTATATATTTGATGAAAATTACTCACACGATTTCAATGCAAGTTCAAGAGCTTGGTTTCTAGGAAATTCACTTCAAGAATTAGGAAATAATTGGAAAAAAATGGGTAGTAGATTAGTTATGGAAGAAGGTGACCCTGTATTAATAATTCCTCACTTAGCAAAGAAAATAGATGCTAAATTTGTTTTTTGGAATAGATCAATTGAACCTTATGAGATTAATCGCGATTTACAAATAAAAAAAAATTTAAAAGAACAAAATATTCAAGTTATTGAAACTTGGGATCACTTATTAGTAGAACCTTTAAAAATATTTTCAGGGAATAATAATCCTTATTCAGTTTATGGACCTTTTTATAAAAACCTTAAATCAAAAATGAATTTATTAGGTTCATATGAACAAGATAAAGTTAGTTTCCAGTTTAAAGATATAGAAAATAAACTCAAAGATAAGACAATAAATTCATCTGATTCGGTCCTAGAGAAATTTATTAAAAATATCAAATTTCCTGGTTCGAATATTTGTCCATGTAGACCTGGAGAGAATGCTGCAGAAACATTATTAGAAAACTTCATTAAAGAAAAAAAAATATATTCTTATAATTCCGCAAGAGATTTTCCTTCTCACAATGGTACATCATTTCTAAGTGCATCCCTCAGATTCGGCACCATCAGCATTAGAAAAGTTTGGAACGCCACATTAAATTTAAATTCAGATTTTGCAAATCAAGGAAATTACTTATCAATTGAAACTTGGCAAAAAGAACTTGTTTGGCGTGAATTTTATCAACATTGCTTATTCCATTTCCCAGAGCTAGAGAAAGGTCCATATAGAAAAAAATGGGATCACTTTCCATGGCAAAACAATAATGAATGGTTTCAGCATTGGAGCAACGGAGAGACCGGAGTACCTATAGTTGATGCTGCAATGCGTCAACTAAATAGTACTGGCTGGATGCATAACAGATGTAGAATGATAGTCGCTTCATTTCTGGTAAAGGATCTTATATGCAATTGGCAAATGGGCGAGAAAAAGTTTATGGAGACTTTGATTGATGGAGACTTAGCTGCAAATAATGGGGGATGGCAGTGGAGTGCCAGTAGCGGTATGGATCCAAAACCAATTAGAATTTTTAACCCATATACCCAAGCAAAAAAATTTGATCCAATTTGCGAATATATAAAATATTGGATTCCTGAATTATCTAAAGTATCAAATTCAGAATTATTAAATGGGGAGATATCTAATTTAGAAAAAAATAATTATTCAAGCCCTATTGTCAATCACAACATACAACAAAGATTATTTAAATCACTTTATGCTGAAATTTGAATTTCATCTATACAATTCTTCAAAACTTTATTTAAATTTTCTGCTACATAAACTTGCTCTTCATAAGAAATTTCAGGAAACATTGGAAGACTAAGAACTTCTGTACAAATTCTCTCTGTATTTATGAGTTTTGTTCTAGAAAAATTTTTATTTTTGTAAGCTATTTGAGCGTGTATTGGAATTGGA
This sequence comes from uncultured Prochlorococcus sp., assembly GCA_902622435.1. Classification (GTDB taxonomy): domain Bacteria; phylum Cyanobacteriota; class Cyanobacteriia; order PCC-6307; family Cyanobiaceae; genus Prochlorococcus_A. The sequence continues at coordinate 128,104 of CACNQB010000001.1, forward strand.
TAATAAATAATTGAATTAATGCCTTTTTCAAAAAGTTGTTGTTTAACCAAATTCCTTAAGGAATAGTATTTTTTGCAATCAGTATCAAATAAATTTGAAAAATCTTCATTTAAAAAATATTTATCGTTTCTTAATTTGATGACAAATTGATTCCAAGAATGGAAAATTGAATCAGAGCTAATTTTTGGAAAACTAATAAATGGATTTTTCTCTAATAAATCAAGGTAATTATTAGCAATTTTTTGGCGATTATTAATCCACTTTGAGATATGTTTAATTTTAATGTTTAATATGGCAGCTTGAATGGTATCAAGTCTGCTGTTATATCCAATTTGGGTATGATGATATCTTATTGGGCTGCCATGAACAGCCAGTTCTCTAATTTTTTTTGCAATCTTCTGATCTGAAGTTGTTACTGCTCCACCATCTCCAGCAGCTCCTAAATTTTTAGTAGGGAAAAAGCTAAAACAGCCTATATCACCGATACTACCAACTTTAGAATTTTCCCACATTGTGCATGTTGCCTGAGCACAATCTTCGATTACTTTTAAGTCATATTTCTTTGCCAAAGATTTTATTAGGGTCATATTCACTGCATTACCAAATAGATGCACTGGCATAATTGCCTTGGTATTAGAATTTATTTCTTGTTCTATGAGTTCAGTATTTATTAGATAAGTTTCTGGATCTATATCTACCAAAACAGGATTAGCACCAACTGCACTAATAGCCTCTGCAGTTGCAAAAAAGCTAAAAGATGAGGTAATAACTTCATCACCCACACCAATATCTAATGCTCGCAAAGCTAATACTAAAGCATCAGTTCCACTATTACATCCAATAGTATTTTCAACACCAATCAGATTTGAAAAACTCTCCTCAAATTTGGCAATTTCTCGTCCTCCAATATACTGGCCCTCTTTTAAAACTTTAGAAACCTCACTCTCAATTTCAGAGCCAATTTCTTGGAACTGCCTATTTAAAGTAAAAGGAGGTATCTGCATAGTAAATATATTAACCCTAAACCATATTTCTATGGGTAAAAAAAATTTTTAATTCATTTAAACCAATTTGGTTCATTACCAGGAGTCCATTTTATATTGCAACCTAAAGAAGGTATCTGATTTGAAGGATAAGAATTATTTTGATTCAAATCTTTTACGGCAGCGCGCAAATCTTTTCCAGATAGAGGGATATTATTACCTGGTCTACTATCGTCTAATTGGCCATGATAATATAATAAAAAATCACCATCTCCTTCATTTGAAAAAAGATAAAAATCTGGGGTGCAACTCGCTTTTAATTTCTTAGCAAAATTTTGATTTTCATCATATAGATAAGGAAAACTCCATCCCTGTGTTTGTGCTTGTAATCTCAAATTCCTAGGAGAATCTGAAGGATGAGTGACAATATCATTACTGGAAATTGCAACTGTTTGAACTGTATTTTCAATTTCTTTACTTAAGGTGAAAATTTGATTCTCAATATATTTAACAAATGGGCAATGGGCGCAAATAAACATTAATAGTAAATGCCGATTATCTAGATTATGAGAACTAAAATATTCATTTTTTGAAGAATTAGCATTTAACATTTCGAATTTCGGTAATTGAAAATCTAATTCCAAAACCATAGAATTTGTTCTTACCATGATCAAGTTAAAAATTCTTTGATATTTGAAAATTATTGTATATTTTGCAGTAATCCGTAAAGATAGGTACTTCTATATAGGAGAATAATAGAAATAATAAACAAAATGCTTCTAAATCTAACTGGCAAAAAAATTCTTGTTACGGGAATTGCCAACAATCGTTCAATAGCATGGGGTATCGCTCAACAACTTTCAAAAGCTGGCGCAGAACTTGGAATCACATATTTGCCTGATGATAAGGGAAGATTCGAGTCTAAAGTTAGAGAACTAACTGAACCTTTAAACCCATCGTTATTTTTACCTCTTGATGTTCAAAATCCAGCTCAAATTGAAGAAATCTTTAAAAATATAAAAGACAATTGGGGGCAAATTGACGGATTAGTTCACTGCCTAGCATTTGCAGGACGCGATGAATTGATTGGAGATTATAGTGCTACCACTTCAGAGGGTTTTGATAGGGCTCTAAATATAAGTGCGTATTCGTTAGCACCTTTATGTAAAGCAGCAAAACCACTTTTTAGTGATGGTGCTGGAGTTGTCTCATTAACTTATTTAGGTTCAGAAAGGGCGATTCCTAACTATAACGTGATGGGAGTTGCTAAAGCAGCTTTAGAAGCTTCAGTAAGATATCTTTCTGCAGAGCTTGGTCCTGAAAAACAAGTCAGAGTTAACGCAATAAGTGCTGGGCCTATAAGAACACTTGCGAGTTCTGCTATAGGTGGCATTTTAGATATGATTCACAATGTTGAAGAAAAGGCTCCTTTACGCAGAACAGTCACTCAAACAGAAGTAGGTAATACAGCTGCTTTTTTATTAAGTGATCTCTCTAGCGGCATTTCAGGCCAAACAATTTACGTTGATGCGGGTTACTGCATCAATGGAATGTAAACTAAGTTTTTTGCATAAAATGTCATCTCTAAGGCAATCTGAAATAAAAAGAAAAACGAATGAAACAGATATTTCTGTATTTATAAACTTAGATGGAAATGGAATTTCTGAGATTGATACCGGTATACCATTCTTAGATCATATGCTTCATCAAATATCCAGTCATGGTTTGTTCGATTTAAAAATAAAAGCAATTGGAGATACCCATATTGATGATCATCATACAAATGAAGATGTAGGTATCGCATTAGGCAAAGCATTTTCAAAAGCCTTGGGAGAAAGAAAAGGAATAAGCAGATTTGGACATTTCTTTGCCCCATTAGATGAAGCATTAGTTCAAGTCACATTAGACTGTTCTGGTAGACCGCATCTATCTTATGAACTTCAATTGAAAGCCCCTAGAATAGGAAATTATGATACTGAACTAGTAAGAGAGTTTTTTATTGCCTTTGTAAATAACAGCGGTATTACTCTGCATATTAATCAAATACGAGGAAGTAATTCACATCACATAGTTGAGGCGTGCTTTAAAGCTTTTTCAAGAGCAATGAAAATGGCTACCGAGATAGATCCAAGAAGATCTGATTCAATTCCAAGTAGTAAAGGAATGTTAGAAAAACAATAAATAGAAATTTTTTCCAATCAGCCACAATTCAGTTGATTTTTGGCGAAAATAGATAAAGAGATTATTTTGTTGTGACTAATTTACAAGATAAAAAAATTGATAAATTTAATATTTTTAAAAAAGAAGATTGGTCAAGTGCTTATCAAAATGTAAAAAAGGAGCTAACTAAAGAGCCTCTAAAAATTAGCAAAGGTAATAATATTAAAAATCTAAATGGAACATTATTAAGAAATGGACCAGGAATATTAGAGAGAGGTGGACAATGGGTTCATCATCCATTCGATGGTGATGGGATGATAACATCCATAAAATTCGAAAATGGTCAGCCATTCTTAACAAATAGATTTGTTAAAACTAAAGGCTATTTGGAAGAAGAAAAAATAGATAAATTTATTTATAGAGGTGTTTTTGGAACACAAAAAAATGGAGGAATTTTAAATAACGCATTAGATCTAAAATTCAAGAATATCGCTAATACACATGTAATTAAATTAGGAGATGAAATTCTCGCGTTATGGGAAGCAGCAGGTCCACATGCAATGGATCCTGATAGTCTTGAAACTATTGGTTTAACAACATTAAAAGGAGTACTCAAGCCTAACGAAGCATTCAGTGCTCATCCCAAATCAGACCTAAACTCAAATGCATCTTCAGAACTTTTAGTCACTTTTGGAGTACAAACCGGGCCAAAAAGTACAATTAGATTAATGGAATTTGATAATGCTGGTACAAATTCTGGAGAACTCATTTTTGACAGAAAAGATACCTTTAATGGCTTTGCATTCCTTCATGATTTCGCAATTACAACTAATTGGGCAATATTTCTACAGAATGCTATTGATTTCAATCCTCTTCCATTTGTAATGGGTCAAAAAGGAGCAGCACAATGTCTAAAGTCAAACCCAAATAAAAAGGCAAAGTTTTTTATCATCCCCAGAGAAAGTGGATTATTTAGAGGACAGCCTCCTTTAACAATAGATGCTCCAGAAGGATTCGTTTTTCATCATGTAAACGCATTTGAAAAAGATTCCAAAATCGTATTAGATAGTATTTTTTATGATGATTTCCCATCAGTTGGTCCAGACGAGAATTTTAGGGATATTGACTTTGATAAATATCCAGAAGGAAAATTGAAAAGATCAATTATTGATCTAAAGACAAAAACTTGTGAACTTGAAACTTTCAGTGAACAATGTTGTGAATTTGCTGTTGTTAACCCTAAAAACTTAGGATTAAAAGCAACTTTTAGTTGGATGGCAAGCACATCTCAAAAGCTGGGGAATGCTCCACTTCAAGCAATAAAAAAAATAAATTTAACTTCTAAGGAAGAGATTTTTTGGTCAGCAGGTCCAAGTGGATTTGTTAGTGAACCAATTATGGTTCCATCAGAAAACTCTTCAAAAGAAGATGAGGGATTTTTATTTATACTTCTATGGAACGGAGAAAGAAGAGGAAGCGATTTAGTGATATTAGACGCAAAAGACTTAAAAGGATTAGCTGTTTATGAATTACCCATTTCAATTCCCCATGGCCTTCATGGATCTTGGGTCAATTGAATTTAAGAAAAAATTTTAATTAAATCTGGAATAATTTTTTTTAATGCTTTACCTCTATGACTACAAGATTCTTTAATATCATTATTCATTTCTGCGAAACATAATCTGGTAGAATTCTCCTCAAAAATTGGATCATACCCAAAACCACTTTCTCCTCTGGGGTTTAAAATGATATTGCCATCACATTTGGCCTCAGATTCAATAATCACTTTACCATTTGGGGAACAAACACAAATATTAGCAATAAAGAAAGCACTTCTATTTTGAACTCCATCAAGTTCTCTTAAAACTCGTTCAATTCTCTTCTGATCATTTTCTGCATATCTAGATGAGTAAATGCCAGGCTTACCACCTAGTGCCTCAATACAAATTCCTGAATCATCTGCTATTGAAAAATTATTCGTTTTTCTCGAAACTTCACTCGCTTTTTTAATTGCATTATCTCTAAATGTCAGTCCATCCTCTTCAACCTCTATTGATTCTGGCTGGAGTAACAATTTACAATTAACTCCAGCAAGCAATTTCTTATATTCTTCAATTTTACCTTTATTCTTAGTCGCTAAAAATAAATTTTTCATCCCTATTTTTCTGCCAAATTAATAAATTCTTGTCCCCACTCTAATACCTCAATTAGATAAGATTCTTTTGGTGCTTCACAATATAACCTTAAAAGAGGTTCCGTTCCTGAAAACCTAAAAAGAAGCCAAAAATTTTTATCAATTCTCAACTTTATTCCATCGATCTTTGAGATACTTTTTAACTTGTGATTATTAATATTCTCAGGAATATTATCTATGATAAATTCTTTTACGTTATTTTTTTCTGACTGATTTGGAAATTTAATATCAATTCTTTTATAAAAACTTGGCCCAAAATCTTCTTGAATTTCATCTAAGGTTTCATATAAATATTGAGATTTTTCAGCAATTCCATTTAATAAAACCATCGCTGCATATAGAGCATCTCTTTCAGGCATAAAGTCACCAAAACCAACTCCCCCAGATTCCTCTCCTCCAATAAATATTTTTTCTTTAATCATTTTTTCAGCAATATATTTAAAGCCAACTGGAAGTTCAAAAACATCTCTATTTTGACTCTTTGATATATTTTTAATAATATCTGAACCACTAACAGTCTTTAAAACTGGATAAGAATTATTTTTAATTTCGCCCAAATAGCTAATAAAGTATGGGAGTAAATCTTGAGTACTAGAGTATCTTCCTTTTTCATCAATTGCCGCAATTCTATCACCATCACCATCAAATATAATTCCTAAAGTTTTCACTTCATTAGTTGAATTTTTCATTAGTGTTTGTTTTAGATCATCTGCATAATTCAAAAGAGGTTCAGGAGGTTTTCCTCCAAAAAAAGGATCAGCATCTTTCCTGATTTCTGAAATAACTTCTAAATCATTAGAAGCAAAAATCTCAGCCATACAATTTGCAGCTGAACCATGCATAGAATCTACAAAAATTCTCAATTTCATTTTTTTTAATCTCTTGGAAATATAGTCAATATCAAAAAGGGATTTAATTCTATCTAAATGAAATTTCTTAATATCTACCATTTTATTAACACCATCTATTTTTTCAATTGAATTTCCAAGCATTAATCTTTTTTCAACTTCACTTGTAAAAGATTCGTCAACAGAACATCCATTAAAGCTCTTAATTTTAAGACCTAGCCAATTATATGGATTATGACTTGCTGTAATTACTAACGCTCCAAGACAACCGACCTCTTTGGCATAGAAACTACAAGAGGGTGTTGTAACAAAGCTATCAGATAAGATCGGTTCGAAACTACATCCTCTTACAAAAGGCACTATTTGCTTGGCAAATTCACAAGCCATAAATCTGCGATCATATCCAATAATAATTTTCTTTGAATTAACTTCTTTATAGTATTGATAATGCAACTCCTGACATGCAGCGACAACAACTCTTGAAAGATTGGAGAGGTTAAAGTCAAAACCAATAATTCCTCTCCAACCATCAGTTCCAAATTTTATCTTGTCTAATTTATCAGCTGTCAAGTTTAAAATTTCCTTGAATTCTTTTAATTATCTATACTAATTTATATGAGTAAATTTTAAAACCGCCCTTAAAAATAATTTGAATTCTCTTCATTTAAAAAGTTTTACAAGATGCAAAAGAAAAGCATGGCTCGATTTTAAGGGTAAAAAATCTTATGAAGTTTGGTCTCCCCATAAAGCTATAGATAAAATTAATCAGTTTAAAATCTTCTCTGAATTTTGCAATGGTGAAATATATACAGGATTAAAAGCCTGTGAAAATGGTTATCAAGGGGTAATTGGATTAAAAATAAAAGGACATCTTTTCCAAAATATAAACGCAGAAATACGCCCACAATTACTTGCAAAGACTAAAGGTAAAAGTAAATGGGGACAATATAAATATTTACCTGCTGTTTATAAGTTAGGTCACAAAACAACAAAAGAACATTTATTCGACTTAGCTTTTTGTTCTATGCTGTTGGAATCTTTTCAAGAATCTAAAGTTGAGAAAGGATTAGTAATTTCAACTTTTAATAAAAAAGTTAAAGTTGAAGAAATTTATTTAAATAAAAAATTAAGAAAAAAAGTTTTTAATGTTTTATTAAATTTGAATAAATGCTTGGAGGGATCTATACCAGAAATAACTCAAGATAGAAAAAAATGTACTATTTGTTCCTGGCAAAAATTTTGTGACAAAGAAGCAAAAGAAAATGGATATCTAACAGATATAGATGGAATAGGGTCCAAAACGGCATCATTACTCAAAGCAAAAGGAATAATTAATACCCAAACATTAGCTTCGTATAACGAAAAACAACTTGGAGAGAAATTATCTCAATTTAACGATCAAAAGAATAATAAAGCGTCCATATTTGTAAAGCAAGCACAAGCATATATCTCTGGAGAACCATATTTCATTTCAACTAAAAATAATACTAACGAACTACTAAAAAAAACATGCTCGGGATTTTATATATTTGATATTGAGTCAAATCCAGATGAAAAGCATGATTTTTTATATGGATTTTTAAAAGTAAACAATTTGTCAACAAAAAAAGAAGATCTTATTTATGAACCAATCTTAAATCTTAAAAACAATAATGGAGAATCTTACAGGCAAATTATTGAAGTACTTTTTTCACACAAGGAATGGCCAGTTTTGCATTATGGAGAAACTGAAAAAATATCAATAATTAATATTGCTAAAAACCTAAATTTTAGTGATCAAGAAATTGATTCACTTGCCTCAAGATTTATTGACTTACATACCACAATAAGAAAGTCTTGGATATTACCACTAAAAAACTATGGCTTAAAAACTGTTTCTAATTGGCTTGGGTTCGAATGGGTGCAAAAAAATGTAAGTGGCTCGAAAGCACTTTATTGGTGGATTCAATATCAAATTACAGAAAATGAAATATTTTTGAAAAAAATTATCCAATATAACAAAGATGATTGTTTGGCTACTCTAAAAATTGCAGAATATTTAATCAAAGATCAATTAAAGAAAAATTGATCCTACAGATTTATTGATAATAATTTTTCCAAAAATTTCTGAAAAAAAATAATTTCCTTCCTCTAAATATTTTCTTTTTATCATTGCTAAACCTTTTATTTGAGAATCTGATATAAAAAAACTAGTGATTTTGCCCACAGAAATATCCTTGGCAGAATTGATATATAAATTTTTATCTTCTACGTCTAAATTCAAATTAGATTCTAATGATTTCCAAGTTCTTATTTCCTGTTTTAAAGAAGAAACATTTTTTATTTTTGCCATTGTTTCTTGGCCTAAATAACAACCTTTATTAAAATCTATAAGATCTTGTAATCCAAGCTCAAGAGGATTATTTTTTCCGTTTATTTCAGTTCCTAATAAAGGTATTGCCTGATTAATCTTCCAAAGTTTTAAATCATTGGGATTTAGTAAATTGAGTTTATTTTGATATATTTCAAATTCTTTATCTTCTGTTTTGAAGAAAATAGGTTGGTAAGTTCTCCATGAACTAGATTCATCAATTTCCTGAATTCTATTTATTAAGAAAGGTTCACTTAGAAATACATCATCCACTGGAAAAATAATTTGATTAAAGTAATTTATTATTTCATTAGTGTTACCTGCCAAAATAATTACTTCTAAGTTTCTTTCTAAAAAAATAATTTCAATTAATGATCTTATAACTCCATTTGGAGTTAACCAACAAGTTTTGATAACTTTATTTTCTGAATCAAGAATATTACCTGTTGTTATTCCATTCAAAAATTTTCTAGCATCTTTTCCGGTAATAGAAAAACAATCAAATTTTTCAAGCCAAAACTTTTTTTTTATATCTTGCATTTTAAAATACTTTAAAAAAGTCTTTTATTGTAAAAAGACTCTTTAATTTAACATTTTCATCTTCAAGGGCTTCTAATCCCCCTTCTTGCCTATCAACTATAGACAAAACTTCCTCAACAACATAATTATTTTCGCGTAACTTTTTAATTGCTTTTATCACTGAACCAGCGGTTGTTACGACATCCTCCAGAACAGTTACTAAAGTTCCTTCCTCTAATGTAGGGCCCTCTATTCCAGCTTTGGTACCGTATTGTTTTATTTCTTTCCGAATTATTAAACCATTAAGTCCTAAACCTTGCGAAGCTGCTTTGACGATTAATCCGCTTACAAGAGGATCTGCACCTAAAGTCAAGCCTGCCACAGTTTTTGACCTTGAGTCCTTTAACTCTAAAAATAAATCACTTATTAAATTTAAGCCTTGGCCATTTAATGATACCGGTTTACAATTCAAGTAATGACTGCTTTTTTTTCCTGAAGATAAAGTGAAGTTTCCTTTCTTGTAAGATTTTTCAATTAACTGAGTTAACAATTTTGTCTTATTTAGATCATACTTTTCAGAAAAATTTCCCATTTGTAAAAGTTCTATTTATATTTAAAGATTAGAAGAAAAAAAAGAAATCTCACAAAAACTTCCTATTGAGGTGTTTTTTGAAATATTATTTACATATTGTATATTGAAATTCAATGTAATTAAAATTACATAAATTCCCTTGGGGGTGTAGCAATCTGGTGAATGCACCAAACTCATAATTTGGCTAAGGCGAGTTCGATCCTCGCCACCCCCATTATTTATTTGTCATTGAATGAAAATAACTCTACTTTTATTTCTTTTATTTTTACCAGCTTTTTTCGCAGCTAGTGAACTCTCTTTTTTATTAATAAGGCCAAGTAAAGTTTTAAGGTTAATAGAAGAAAAAAAGAAAGGAGCATTTTCAATTTTAAAAATTCAAAAACGTTTTAGATCTTCACTAATTGCTTCTCAATTTGGAGTAACAATTTCATTAATTGCAATTGGATGGCTTAGTAATAACCTTGCTAAGGATTATTGGAAAAGCAATATTTTATCAAATAGATTTTATGATCTTCTGTTGTTTTTATTTGTTGTTTTAGTTGTTACTCTCGTTTCTGGACTAATTCCTAAAGCTTTAGTAATTAACAATCCAGAATCTGCTGCATTAAGGCTTACAACAATATTTGATGCCGTGAGAAAAGCCATGAATCCTATAGTGAAAACAATAGAATTCTTTGCTAGCGCCTGTTTAGGCTTGTTCAATTTAAATAACAAATGGGATTCTTTAAACTCGGGTTTATCTGCTGGAGAATTAGAAACTCTTATAGAAACAGATAACGTAACAGGTTTAAAACCTGATGAGAAGAATATTCTTGAAGGAGTTTTTGCTTTGAAAGATACACAGGTTAAAGAAGTGATGATTCCAAGATCTGAAATGGTAACTTTGCCAAAAAATATAACCTTTTCAGAACTTATGAAACAAGTAGATAAAACTCGACATGCTCGCTTCTTTGTGATTGGTGAGTCTTTAGATGATGTATTAGGTGTATTAGATTTGCGTTATCTAGCTAAGCCAATATCAAAAGGTGAAATGGAAGCCGATACATTATTAGAGCCATTTCTTTTACCAGTAACAAAAATAATAGAGACATGTACACTAGCGGAAATATTTCCAATAGTAAGAGACTACAATCCGTTCTTACTAGTAGTTGATGAACATGGTGGAACAGAGGGGCTTATAACTGCAGCTGATCTAAATGGCGAAATAGTTGGAGAGGAAATGCTCAATAATAGAATTTATTCAGACATGAGAATGTTAGATAATTTCTCTAAAAAATGGTCAATAGCTGGAAAATCAGAAATTATTGAAATCAATAAAAAGTTAGGATGTTCTATTCCAGAAGGTCCTGATTATTATACCCTTGCTGGATTTATGCTAGAAAAATTTCAAATGGTTCCAAAAATTGGCGACGTTTTAGATTTTAATAATATTAAATTTGAAGTAATATCTATGTCAGGTCCAAAAATTGATCGTGTTAAAATAATTCTTCCCAAAATCTAAATGTGACTCCTGATAGAGGATAATGATAATAAATATATGGATTTAAAATTATGCAACCAACCTCATCACCCGTAAAGGTTGGAGTCATAGGTATAGGAAATATGGGCTGGCATCATGCTCGAGTACTAAGTTTACTCAAAGATGCAAATCTCATTGGAGTAGCAGATCCAAATGAAGAGAGAGGCAAGTTAGCTATTGACCAATTTCAATGTGAATGGTTCAAAAATTATAAGGACCTAATTCCAAAAGTTGATGCTATCTGTATCGCTGTCCCTACACTTCTTCATCATAAAGTAGGACTAGATTGTCTCAAAGGAGGTGCTAACGTTCTTATTGAAAAACCAATTGCAGCTAACGAGTTGGAAGCAAAATCTTTAATAGAGGCTGCTAATGCAAGTAACTGTCTATTACAAGTTGGGCATATTGAAAGATTTAATCCTGCTTTTAGAGAATTAAATAAAATAGTAAATAATGAAGAAATTGTTGTTTTAGAAGCAAGGAGGCATAGTCCTCATGCAGACAGAGCAAATGATGTATCAGTAGTAATGGATTTAATGATTCATGACATTGATCTTATTTTGGAGCTTGTAAACTCAAAAATACAAAAATTAGCAGCAGTTGGAGGAAAAAATAGCGAAGGATTAATAGATTACGTCAATGCTACTTTAGTTTTTAAAAATAATGTTATTGCAAGCCTAACTGCCAGCAAAATGAGTCACAAAAAAATTAGATGTTTAAGTGCTCACTGCCAAAATGGCCAAGTAGAAACTGATTTCTTAAATCACTCTTTACAAATCCATCGAAAGTCTCATGAATCATATACAGCAGAGCATGGAGAATTAGTTTATAGAAATGATGGATATGTCGAAGAAGTTAGCACAACCTCCATTGAACCTCTTTATGCAGAGCTGGAGCATTTTCTTAAGTGTGTTCAGGGCAAAGAAATACCTGAGGTTGATGGAGAGCAAGCCTCAAGAGCATTAAAAATTGCTGATTTTATAGAGAGTGCTGTAGAAAATTCTGGAGATGCGATTTTACTTGAAAATCCCGTCTAATAGTAACAATCTAAACTAAGAGAATTTTATTTAAATCCAACTGCAGCTTGCCAAACAAACACTAATAAAAAGAAAAATAAAGGAATCAGTGGAAGAACATCAACAGTTGGAGCAAAGGCCTTGTAAGCCTCGGGCAATTCAGCGAATGTATTAAATAGAATGAGCACCTTTTTGATAATTTAATTAATTATGATAAGACGTTACCACGTATGGTGAGCAATAGAGGATGTTTTCCAAGGAGCGAAATCATTTGTAAAACAATTATCTCTAATTGCAGTAGAAATTGCATTGGTAAATCTTATTAAGTGAGCAATATTATGCAAACTTATGAGAGTTAGGCCTAATATTTCGTCATTTCTAATTAGATGATGCAAATACGCTCGAGAATAGGATTTACAGGTTTCGCATTCACAAGTTTTGTCAATCGGAGAAAAGTCATTTTTAAATCGAGCATTTCGCAAATTCAATCGTTCATCATTAAAAAATGCAGTCCCATGTCTTCCTAGTCTTGTAGGCAAAACACAGTCAAATATATCGAATCCATTAGCAACAGCTAGAGAAATTTCTTTTAAAGAGCCAATTCCCATTAAATATCTTGGTTTATTTATTGGTAAGAATTTCGGAACGTAATTAATTACACCATGTATTTCTTCGACTGCCTCGCCAACACTTACACCTCCCACTGCTATTCCAGGCAGATCAAAAGAACTTGTATATTTTGCGCTATATTCTCTCAATCTCGGATACTTTCCACCTTGAACTATACCGAATAATGCTTGATTGGATTTCTGATGAGTCTCAACACATTTTTTCAACCATGAATGAGTTCTTTGCAGAGAGTCCTCAATATCATTTTCGTTAGCTGTATGCGGAGGACAATGATCAAAAGCCATCGCAACATCCGATCCAAGATCCATTTGAATCTGTATTACTTTTTCAGGTGATAAAAAAACATGACTACCATCTCTTGGATTTTTAAATTCCACACCTTTATCAGAAATATTATTTAATTTGGCCAAACTAAAAACTTGATATCCTCCTGAATCAGTAAGAATAGGTTTAGGCCAATTCATGAACTTATGTATTCCGCCGGATTCTTTAACTAGTTTTTCTCCAGGTTGTAAATGAAGATGAAAGGTATTTGAGAGAATCATTTCTGATCCTGTAGAGGTTAACTGCTTAGATGAAATTCCTTTAACCGTTGCCAAAGTACCCACAGGCATAAATTTTGGTGTGTTTACTTGACCATTTGGTGTATGAAATACACCAGTTCTTGCCGCTGTATTACTGCAATTCGATGTAATTTCAAATTCAAACACGATAATTTATAAAATTTTTTAATCCTTTTTCATTAATCTAACCTATTATTTAATATTGAATCTATTTTTATCTCATCAAAAAATATTTAATAAAAAATTTGGCAGGATCTTGGATTTTCTATACGACATTTCCAAAGATACCTTTAATTAATCCCGAATTTAAAAATATTGCACAATTTGCCCCGCCTTTAGGATTTTTGATTGGCACAATACAGAGTTATATCTTTCTTTTTTTTATAACAAACTCTTGGTCAATTTATGCATCTGCATTAATTTGTTTGGCTTCAGGGTATTTAATTACTGGTGGTCTACACCTCGATGGGTTAATGGATACTTTCGATGGTATTTTTGCAGGTAAAAAGAAACGTTTAAAAGCCATGAAAGACAGTAAAGTTGGTTCCTTTGGCGTTCAAGCTTTAGTTTTTATAACTTTGATTCAAATTGCTTGCATACTAAAAATTCAAAATCTAATAATTTTTGTTTTACCTATATGCTTATTTTGGGGAAGATTTTCAAATTTATTTTTTATAGAGAAATTTAAATATATGAGTTATAAGAAAAAATCTATTAGTCACAAAAAGTTTTGGAATGGATTTAAAAAAGAATCTTTGATCTCCATTATTTTTCTTTTAATTTTCATTGCATACAAATTTGTTTCAATTACATCCCAAGCAATATTAATTAAATCTTTAATTCTTATTTTGATTGGTATTTGTCTAAGCTACTTTATCCCAAACATACTGGGTAATAAAATTGGAGGCTTCAATGGAGATGCCTGTGGTGCAAGTGTTGTACTAGTTGAAACTGCAATGTTGTTTATGCATGCAATTCTTTTATAGGAAGTTCTAGATAGAAAATATTTTTCTTCTTTAGATTTTTTAATTTCTCAGTATTATCTATCGAGTTATTTCCCAGCAATCTCAAATCTCCTCCAATTTGTTTTGCTAATTTCCTTGCCAAAAAAAGTCCCACACCAGTGCCGTCCTTCTTTTTAGCGGCAGATCCTCTAAAACCTTTTTCAAAAATTTTCTCGTTTTCATTGTTGGTTATTTTTTTACCATTATCAAATATACACAGTCCATTATTCGTAAATGCAAGTCCAATTTCAGCATCTTTTTGGGCATATTTAAAAGCATTTTCTAATAAATTTGCCACAATTTCAGCGATTACAGCATATTTTGCATTTAATGGCGAAATAGTCCAATCTGGCCAAAGAGAAGGTTCAGTCCAATCTCTATTCTCTAAGTCCGCATTAGCTTTCCCCCTTTCTAATATTGGCCTCAACAAACTCTGAACAGTTATCACCTTTTTATTATCTAAATTTGGTGGTAATAATAATCTTTCCTCTCCAATTTCTAGAGGCAATTGAATAGATGAATTTAATTGCGCAAAAGAATCCATATATTGATTAATTTGTTTTTGCTCTATTATCATGCGTTCGACTATTTCAACAGAATCATCATCAGAACCAAGTCTTTTTATTAATAATTTTGCATATGTCCTAATAGCAGCTAATGGATTCCTTAATTGATGAATTATGACATTGACCTGATTTTTTAAATATTTGATTTCTTCATTTTTATTTTGACGATCTAATTCTATAGAGACGCATTTTGCTAAAGATATTGAAAGCGCTTTTAATCTAGAATCGAGAGATACAGGCCAATTCCCGCCTTTCAAATCAGTTTCAACCCTTAGTACACCAAGTAGAATATCGTTTTCTTGTAGCGGGTACCATCTTCTATTAGGCGATGAAACCTTTAGTGAAGGATCATCTTCTATTGAAGTAAGTAGCCTATCAATTTGTGGCCATTGACCAATCATTTCAAAAGATGCTTTAGTTCCTTGCTTAGCTGAAGCGAGATAAATGACTAAATTAGTCACGCCCATTGAGCAACCAAAACTCTCTAGCTGTTTTGAAATTAGTTCTTCAAATTTTTTTGAAAGATTCATAATTAATAAAATTTTGAGAAATTTTTTAAAAAAAAATTTGAAAAAGGCTTGTAAAATATGAAAAAAGTATTAAGATATATAAAGAGGTCTGACTTTAGCCAGCCTTAAATATGAATATTTGTTCATATTTTAAGCTACATCAGGGGTTGATGGGTCCTTTATGTAATTTGAAGTGAATTTAAAATCACGTATATAAGATTAGTAAAAATAAATAAGACTAATCTCATCAATAATTTCAGGAGTACCAATCAATGTCAAAAAAAAGAAAAAGAATCAGCAGAAGAAGATTGGCTGGCCAAAGAGTAATGGCACATGTACCTATTTATCATATCGAAACTGGCAAACATAAACCAGTTACAGCTGCAAGAAGATTCATAGCTGAAAATGGTCTCTCTGCGCCTTCAGTTTTCAATGTCAGAAGAAATGAACACACCACCGATAGATATTTTTGGGGTGAAAAAGGGTTATTTAGTGCCCAATATGCTGAAGAAAATCATTTTCTATTCCCTTCACTAAAAGTTGTAGTTGAGGGAATTGGTGAAGAAAAAATATTTGAGGGTCTAGAACTTACTGCAGATGATTGGGAAGAGATTGAAGAATATGAATATGCTTTTGTTTAAAAAATATTATTGATATTTGAACTTATGAAATTAATTAAATTTGAATCAATTTGATGAAATCCATCGAATTCTAGGAATTCACAAAATTTAGAAGACTTACCATTTACCTTTTCATAAATAGTCCTAGAAGCATCTATAGGCACAATGTCATCAAATAAACCATGACTAAGAATCAATGGCGAAAATTTTTCTCCCGGGGCCCAGTTGGGGTGCGGATAACCACTACAAGCAACAATTAATCCAAAATTTAACTTAAATCCTGCATCAATTGCCATAGCCGCCCCCTGAGAGAATCCCAACAAAATTGTTTTTCTTAGTGGAATCTGATCAGTATCAAATTTTTTTAATGAAACTAAAAGTTTATTTACTTCAACCTCAGCTCCATTCCAATCATGTGGGTATAATCCATACCACTGTCTTCCCTGACCGCTTGGGTGTATTCCAGGAGCCCTCAAAGATATTACCTCAAAATCAAGATTTATTTTTTCAGTCATCTCCTTTCCAAATGTTAAAAGGTCATCTGAATCAGCTCCCCAACCATGCATCAAAATAATTCTATGAGTTGCAGTTTGAGAGCTAATCGAGACAAATTCATGATTGATAGCATATTTCATGTTTATATTCTTAAGTAGATAAACTTTTCCATAAATGTCTCCATTAGCTTTAGTAAGTGTCTCTGATAAAAAAAATATAATCCCATTTTGCAGGGAATTAGTGGAGCAATTTAATTATAAAATTCTATCAAGTGGGGGAACTGCTAAATATCTCATAGAGGCAAAAATTCCAGTTATTAAAGTTGCTGATTTTACAAATTCTCCAGAAATTCTTGGAGGAAGAGTTAAAACTTTACATCCAAAAATACACGGTGGAATATTAGCTATAAGAACTGATGCGGAACACAAAAAAGATATAGAAGCTAACAATCTTGAGTTAATTGACTTAGTAGTTGTCAATTTATATCCTTTTAAAAAAACTGTAGATGGGGGAGCTAAATGGGAAGATGCTATTGAAAATATCGATATCGGAGGGCCATCTATGATTCGTTCTGCGGCTAAAAATCATAAAGATGTTTCCGTTTTAGTAGATCCTAGTCAGTATCAAAATTTTCTTGAAGAAAGTAAAAAAGGTGAATTGAAAGACTCATATAAAGCAAAATTAGCCCTTGAAGCTTTTCAACATACTGCAGACTATGACACTGCAATATCTAATTGGATAAGAAAAGAAAGAGATTTACAATCTTCCAAATATATTGAATCTTATCCACTAATCAAAACCTTAAGATATGGGGAAAATCCACATCAAAAAGCTTTCTGGTATGGTTTAAATAACATTGGATGGAACTCTGCAGAACAATTACAAGGAAAAGACTTAAGTTATAACAATCTATTAGATCTAGAGTCGGCACTTTCAACAGTTTTAGAATTTGGCTACACAGAGAAAGATGAACTAAAATCCGACAAGTTTGCCTCTGTTATTTTAAAACACAATAATCCTTGTGGTGCTTCTATAAGTAATTCAGCTTCCAAAGCATTTTTGAATGCTTTGGAATGCGACTCTGTTAGTGCATTTGGAGGAATAGTTGCTTTTAATGCAAATGTTGATAGTGAGACTGCAATTCACCTCAAAGATATTTTTTTAGAGTGTATAGTCGCTCCATCTTTTGATGAGGAAGCTTTAGAAATTTTAAAAGTTAAAAAGAATTTAAGAATTTTAAAGTTTTCAAAAGATCAACTTCCAAAAAAGAATCAAAATTCTACTAAATCAATAATGGGAGGATTACTAGTTCAAGATACTGACGATAGTGAAGAAAAAACTGAAAATTGGATTTCAGTAACTAATAAAAATCCTAGTAATCAAATTAACTTAGATCTAAATTTTGCATGGAAAATTTGCAAACACGTGAAATCTAATGCCATTGTTATTGCAAAAGACCAAAAAACTATTGGAATTGGAGCTGGACAAATGAACAGAGTTGGAGCAGCAAAAATTGCATTAAAAGCAGCTGGAAAGTTATGTAACGATGCAGTCATGGCAAGTGATGGGTTTTTCCCATTTGCAGATACTGTTGAACTAGCAAATGAATATGGAATAAAAGCTATTATTCAACCTGGAGGAAGTCTAAGAGACCAAGAAAGTATTGATATGTGTAATTCAAAAGGAATCTCAATGGTATTTACGCAAAAAAGGCACTTTTTACATTAAATTATGTTGATTTTGGATAATATGTAATCTTGTTAGTTTTTCTAAATAAAGATAGCCTGCCTGGACCTGCACATAGAAAGTAGAGAGAAATAACACCATATATAAAAGACAATTCGAAAGCATAATTATGACCATCAACAACTGCCAGAGGAAAACCTTGTAGTCCAGTATCAAGAAAATGAAAATAAACTGCAAATGCCATGGTTGAGAATAAACCAAGGGAAGAAAGCCTAGCAAAAATCCCTAAAGCCAATCCTGCTGGGCATACCAATTGCGTAATTCCTGCTGCAAAAGTCCAGATAACAGGATCACCTGGCAAAAATGGGAAGTACTTACCTACGACAAACTCAGCAAAACCCTGAGGATCCTGAAGTTTCTCAAGGCCATGATGGATCATTAAAGCACAAAAACCTATTCTTAAAATAAAAATCGATAGTTCTCCAAGGATATTTACTTCTGACCCTGAAGATGGATTGGCCACTACAACTTCAACTTTTTGAGGAGCTTTTGATCTATTCATACTTGCAGTTTGAACCTGATTAGTTTGTGCTTTGTCTTCCATACTTCATTAATTTTTCATTATTCTAGTTAATAAAGTAGATCTTTTGGAATTATCTGACTAATAAATTTAAAAAACTCAGCATATTAATAAATGAATAACTAATTCAGGAAGTAATATCAATTAACTTTTCAATAACATCCGCAACTACCTTATCAGGAGTTGATGCACCTGATGTAATTCCAACATTAATTTTTCCACTAGGTAGAAAATTATTTTTAAGTTCTAATTCTGATCCAAGTGGTTTATGAAATATTGAGTTTTCTTTAACTGATATCCTCTCTGGCGTATCAATGTGAAAAGAAGAAATATTTTTGTTAATTGCTATTTCTTGTAGGTGAGTAGTATTAGAAGAATTGAAGCCTCCAATAACTACTAAAATATCAAGGTCTTCATCAACCAAAGAGAACATTGCATCTTGTCTTTCTTCAGTTGCATCACAAATAGTATTAAAAGCTAAAAAGTGACTATTTAAGTTTTCTGGTCCAAATTTTTTTAACATCGTCCTTTCAAAAACCTTTCCAATTTCCTCAGTCTCGCTTTTAAGCATAGTTGTCTGATTTGCAACTCCCACTCTATCTAAATCTTTATCAGGATCAAATCCATTAGAACAAGCTTTAGCAAATTTGTTCATGAACTCATTTCTATTACCTCTCCCCAGAATATATTCAGAAACGTAGTTCGCTTCTTCTAGATCAAGTACAACTAAATATTTACCTGCGAATGAACTTGTAGCGAGAGTCTCTTCATGTTTAAATTTTCCGTGAATAATAGATGTGAAAACATGTTTTTTATGTTTTTCAACTGTATGCCAAACCTTAGAAACCCATGGACAAGTTGTATCAATGATATGACAACCTTTCTCATGCAAGAGTTTCATTTCTTGAACAGTAGCTCCGAAAGCAGGGAGTATAACAACATCCCCATTAGAAACTGAAGAAAAATCTTTAATTCCATTTTTAGCTGAGATGAATTTTACATTCATTTTTCTTAAATGATCATTCACCGAGGGATTATGAATTATTTCGTTTGTAATCCAAATATTCTCATTTGGGTAATGTCTTCTAGTTTCATAAGCCATTGCAACAGCTCTTTCAACTCCCCAACAGAAACCGAAGGCTTGGGCCAACTTTATATTTAGTCTGCCTTTAGTATAAGTAAAATCATTATCCCTAATAGAACTAATCAAATCACTTTGGTAAGCCTCTTCTAACGCTTGAGCTCTTTTTGTTGGAGAATCGAAACCCCTTCTATTGTATCTATCAGAATGATGAAGGGATCTTCTAAAAGCTTGAGTATCCATCTTCCTATATTACAACGTTTTAAATAATTTTTCGAAAAAAAAAAGAAACCTGACATAAGTCAGGTTTCTTAAATCAATTGTGAGTAAGATTATTTAGCAGATGCAAAGTCTGGATATGCTTCCATTCCATGCTCTCCTATATCTAAGCCTTGAGTCTCTTCCTCTTCGGATACTCGGATTCCTCCGAATAATCCTCCAATTACAGACCAGGCAATCCAGCAAGTAACTAGTGTCCAAATAGCATAAGCTGCGGCACCAAGAGCTTGAACTAGAAGAAGGGTAATACCTCCACCATTGAACAATCCCATACCTGCTCCATCACCTTGTACAGCTGTACCCCAAAGACCGATAACTACAGTACCCCATACACCACAAACTCCGTGAACAGAGAATGCACCTACAGGATCATCAATCTCAGCGGCATCAAGTGCTGCAACAGAAAATACAACTATAATTCCCCCTACTAGTCCTGCGAACCAGGCTCCAGCAAGAGTCATATCACCACAACCAGCAGTGATACTAACCAAACCAGCAAGGATTCCATTAATTATCATTGTAAGATCAGGCTTACCAGAAGTTAATGTTGAAACAATAGTTGCACCAATAGCTCCAGCTGCTGCTGCTAAAGTAGTTGTTACAGCAACATATGGAACCCATTGATCCATAGCAAGTTGAGAACCGGGGTTAAATCCATACCAACCTATCCATAGGACTAATGCACCTAGAGTAGCTATAGCCATATTGTGTCCCGGCATAGCTTGTGGTTTTCCATCAGAGTATTTGCCAATTCTTGGTCCAAGAAGCATAGCTCCTACAAGACCCGCCCATGCTCCAACTGAGTGAACAATTGAAGAACCAGCAAAATCAACAAAACCTAAAGAATCAAGCCAACCACCATTCCATTTCCAGCTACCAGCAATTGGATATATAAATGCAGTTAATACAACAGCAAAAACAACAAATTCTCCAAATTTAACTCTTTCAGCAACAAGACCGGAAACGATAGTTGCTGCAGTTCCTGCGAATGCAGACTGGAACAAGAAATCAACAGTTGGGACTAATCCAGCATCAGTAACCATATCAGCGGTGACTGTTGGATCAAAGAATAAGCCTCCAAAATAAAGCCATCCGTCAGCAACACTTCCTCCGTACATTAATGAATAGCCGATAAACCAATAAGAAGTAACAGCTAGAGCAAATACAAAGAGGTTTTTAGCAAGGATGTTTACTGCGTTCTTAGAACGACACATACCTGCCTCAACCATAGCGAAACCGGCGTTCATGAAGATCACCAAAATAGTAGCGATCAAAAGCCATAAATTGTTAGCAAGAAAAGCTGCATTCAACTCAGGTAAATCAGCTGCGTGAGCTGAAAGATTGAAAATACCTAAACCAAACAAAGCTAGCGGAACAGTTGCAAGCCACAACATTGAGCGGTTTGAACTAAATCCTCGAATACTCCTCAAAAGGAGCATAGGTCCATTAACAAGACTTGCGTCTTGAAGTTTGGACCTAGAGCGCCTTTGAGGCGTTTGCAAAGCAGTGGTCATAAAAAAAAATTAGATCTGCAAAAAAACAGTTTTACTGTTTCCTTTCAAATTTAAATTTATTCAAAAAACTTATGAGTGTCTAGTAGTTGTTGATACCATTTTTGTAGTTGCGCCTTAAAAAATAATTTGTTAAATTAAAAAATTTGATTTTTAGAAGTTTCAAAATATCAAGATTTTATTTATTTCAAAGGTTTAATTCCTCTCCATGATATGTGGTCTTTATGAAATTCAAAGGAACAAGGAATCGTTATCATTCCTGCACTTAAAGATGCTCTAAAAAGATTGCCGTACAAGGGATCTGCGTCATCTCCTGGGGCAAAAAAACAAGCGTCTTTTCTTGTAATACAAAGTACTAATACACTTTTACTTTTAGGAATTAATTCCTTTAATTCTATGAGGTGTTTTTGGCCTCTTTTCGTTACTGTATCAGGGAATAGAGCAACATTTTCTCTAATCCAAGTCGTATTTTTAACTTCTATGTAAATGTTACGTTTATCAGGATTTGAAGATTTTGGAGTTAATAAAAAATCAATTCTGCTTTTTTTATCTTTTCCATAAGGAACTTCAGATTTAATTGTCTCAATTTCTCCTATCATTTCGTCAAGCAAATTTTTCTCAATAACCTTTTTGATTAATTTATTTGCAAATAGAGTATTAATACCAACCCAAACCTCCTCATTTTTTGCATTTAAAACACATATCTGTTCCCAAGTAAAAGGTAATTTTCTTTTTGGAGAAGGGGAAACACTTATTCTTACCTTTGCTCCCTCACTCAAAAGTCCCTTCATTGGTCCTGTGTTGGCACAATGAGCAGTTACTACCTCTCCGCTCTCTAATTTTATATCTGCAAGAAACCTTTTATACCTCTTGATTAAAACTCCTTCAATTAATGGATCAAATTCAATTATCCGATCATTCATAAATATGTCGTTAGTTAAAAATCAAATATAATTGAAACTTAAACTTCTTGAAAAATTTAGACAAATCCAAATGCATTCATTTTTAAAAAATAATGTTTTTTCAATTTCATTTGGTACTGGTCTAAGTAAATTAGCTGGATGTATAAGACAAATATTCATAGCTGCTGCTTTTGGGGTTGGGCTAACATACGACGCATTTAATTATGCCTATATAATCCCAGGTTTTTTGCTAATAATCATTGGAGGAATTAATGGTCCCTTACATAACGCAGTTGTTGCAGTTTTAACTCCGCTTAACAAAAAAAATGGAGGAATAGTTTTAACTCAAGTAAGCATAAAACTTTCAATATTATTATTCATTTTAGCCATATTCATTTACTCTAATGCCAATTTATTAATTGAATTATTAGCCCCCAATTTAAGTTACGAAGCTAAATCGATTGCCACTTACCAATTAAAAATACTTACACCTTGCATCCCTTTGTCCGGATTCATAGGTTTAAGCTTTGGCGCCTTAAATTCCCAAAGAAAATTCTTTTTATCAAGTATAAGTCCAGCAATAACAAGCGTAACTACCATTTTTTTTATTTTATTAAGTTGGATTTTCAACCAAGAAAATGCATATTCTCATTTCTTTACTTATACGGGATTACTAGCTTTTGCAACTTTGACAGGAACTTTAATTCAGTTTGTTGTTCAAATTTGGGAAATAAATAAAATTGGTCTCTTGAGATTAGAGTCAACCTTCAATTTATTTAAAGATGAAGAGAGGAGAATTTTCAAACTAATTATTCCAGCATCAATCTCATCAGGTTTAAGTCAAATTAATGTTTTTATCGATATGTTTTTTGCTTCAAGTTTTCAAGGCGCAGCATCTGGACTAGCTTACGGCAACTTTCTTATACAAGCCCCCTTAGGCATATTATCTAACTCCTTGATTCTGCCATTACTTCCAAAATTTTCTAAATTAAGAAGTGAAAAAGACAAAAGAGGTCTCCAAAAAAAATTGATCTCTGGAATAGAGTACTGTTTCTTAACCACTATTTTTTTAGCCGCATTTTTCATAACATTCAATAATCAAATCGTACAATTAGTTTTTCAAAGAGGATCTTTTGATTATTCAGCAACTTTAAAAGTAAAAAATATATTAATTGCTTATGCAGTTGGCATACCATTTTATCTTTATAGAGATTTATTAGTAAGAACTTACTATTCAATAGAAAGAACAAACTTCCCTTTTAAGTCTTCATTTGCAGGGATAATATTTAATATTTTTTTTGATTGGTTTTTAATTGGTGCCCCAATTAAGAATTTTGGGAATCTTTCTCCATATAATTTCGGAGTTGTGGGAATAATTTTATCTTCAGTAATAGTAAACCTTATAGTCTGTATTTTGCTTTCTTTTAATCTGCGAAATGAAGATATCCATATACCTAACTTGGATTTATTGAGGAAAATTAGCCTCATGTCATTAGCAGCATTTATAGACAGCACACTTTGTTTTACTATTCTCCAAACTACGAATAACTTCAATTCAAATTTTGCAGAATTTGTATTATTAATATTTGGAACTCTAACTTTTTTTGTGATTTATTTTTTACTTACAAAATTCTTGAAAGTAAATAAATTTAAAGTTTCAAAAAAAGAAATTTAGTTTTTAAAAAAAACTTTCCAAAATCTCTTCTAATTCTAGAATTTGTGAGTTAGTGATTAAATTAATCAGTGGAATACTATTAACACCATCCCCTACTTTTACATTTATTGCTTCCAGACTTAATTTTGCAGCCTCCAATGGGCCTTGATCTTTATTGCTGATACATTCAATAGCAAGATGCCTAGCTAGTCCAGCGTCTCCAAGATACAAATTCCACTTTTCTATTTTTATAAAAACCTTTTCGGAAATAACATTTTCTAGATCACTTATACTTATCTGAGAGTCCATAAAAAGAAATTAATTTAAGTTGATTGTTTTGAAGTATCTTTAGGTTTTTTTATAATTACGAAAAGTAAATGGGAAGCCAAAAGAACTGACCAGACAATTGCAAAATTATTAAAATAGCTGATTTCATATTTAATCTCTTTTAAAAGCCACGTGCCACTTACAATCGCAGTATATATCATGCAGTGAATAACAAAATTTACTATTCGAGAAAAATGTTTATAGATAGGATCTTCTGAGTCACCATTTCCGTACCACTTTATAGGCATATTGATAATTAGATTGTTAATAATAGACATTTTACCCGAAATCTAGTTGACTAAGAGACCCTGAAACAGAGATATTACATAATTATGCGCCTGTAGCTCAGTGGATTAGAGCACCTGACTACGGATCAGGGTGTCGGGAGTTCGAATCTCTCCAGGCGCGTTTAAAATTCTGAAATATTCTTTTTATATTTTTCTAAAAAATATCGTCTATATTATAGGTATTACTTATCAAATTCAATGAATATACTTCAAAATCTTAAAGAAAGTGATCCAGTAATATCGAATTTTATTAACTCTGAAAAAAATAGGCAGGAAACTCATCTTGAGTTAATCGCAAGCGAAAATTTCGCATCAATTGCCGTTATGCAGGCTCAAGGTTCTGTACTTACAAATAAATACGCCGAGGGATTACCCCAAAAAAGATATTACGGGGGATGTGAATTTGTTGATGAAATCGAAGAATTAGCTATTCAGAGAGCAAAAAAATTATTTAATGCAAATTGGGCTAATGTTCAACCCCATAGTGGAGCGCAGGCAAATGCTGCTGTTTTCCTAAGTCTTCTTAAACCTGGCGACACAATCATGGGGATGGATTTATCTCATGGTGGGCACCTAACTCATGGGTCTCCAGTAAATATGAGTGGTAAATGGTTCAATGCAGTTCACTATGGCGTAAATAAAGAAACTAGTGAATTAAATTTTGATGAAATAAGAGAGATAGCACTTGAAACAAAACCAAAATTAATCATATGTGGATATTCTGCTTATCCAAGAACTATCGATTTTGAGTCATTTAGAAATATTGCAGATGAAGTTGGTGCATTCTTAATGGCTGATATTGCTCACATCGCCGGTCTTGTAGCAAGTAAACTTCACCCAAATCCAATACCATATTGTGATGTAGTAACCACAACTACTCATAAAACATTAAGAGGGCCTAGAGGGGGACTTATCTTGTCTAAAGATGCAGAATTTGGAAAGAAATTTGATAAATCTGTTTTCCCCGGAACTCAGGGTGGTCCCTTAGAACATATTATTGCCGCTAAAGCAGTTGCATTTGGAGAAGCCTTGCAGCCAGATTTCGTTAATTATTCCCAACAAGTAATAAAAAATGCAAAAGTTCTAGCTTCAACTTTAATAAATAGAGGTATTAATATCGTTAGTGGAGGCACTGATAACCATATTGTTTTACTCGATTTAAGAAGTATCAATATGACTGGTAAGATTGCTGACTTACTTGTAAGTGAAGTGAATATCACCGCAAATAAAAATACTGTTCCATTTGACCCTGAATCACCTTTTGTAACCAGCGGACTAAGGTTGGGAACTGCTGCTTTAACTACTAGAGGCTTTAATGAAGATGCTTTTGCTGAAGTTGGCGAAATTATTGCTGATAGATTACTTAACCCAGACGATTCACTGATTGAAAGTCAATGTAAAGAAAGAGTATTAACCTTATGTAATCGTTTTCCTCTTTATGAAGGCAAACTTGAAGCATCAATTAAATGAGTCCTAACTCCAAGGGAGTTGAAATTCTTTCTATCGGAACAGAGCTACTCTTAGGAAATATTATCAATACAAATGCTCAATGGATTTCTGAACAGTTATCTCAATTAGGCTTAAATCACTTTAGACAATCAACTGTCGGTGATAATTGTGATCGAATTATAAAAGTAATTCAAGAAATATCGAAAAGAAGTAATCTTCTAATTACAACTGGTGGCTTGGGACCCACTCCAGATGACTTAACTACTGAAGCAATAGCCAAATCTTTTAATGTATCTCTTTTTGAAAGACCCCTCTTATGGGATGAAATTAAACAAAAACTTTCATACTCAAAGCTCAAGGACGATTCCTCCAGCTTAAGAAAACAATGTTTCTTCCCAGAAAATGCTCAAATTATTAATAACCCTAGGGGCACTGCCCCAGGAATGATTTGGGAACCAGTAAAAGATTTTACTATCCTTACTTTCCCAGGAGTACCCAGTGAAATGAAAACTATGTGGGAAGAGACGGCGTATGATTTCATTAAAACCAAATTCTCAGATAATTATTCCTTTTTTTCAAATACTCTTAAATTTGCGGGTATCGGAGAATCAAGCGTTGCTGAAAAAATTAATGATCTATTAAATCTTAAAAACCCTACCGTTGCTCCATATGCAAACTTAGGAGAGGTTAAACTCAGAATCACCGCGCGAGCTAAGAATAACCTAGAAGCAAAAAATATAATTAAACCTATTAAAGAAAAATTAAAAAAAGATTTTTCAAAATTTATTTTTGGAGAGGATAACGATACTCTTCCTAGCGTTTTAATAAAAGAATTAACCAAGAGGAACGAAACTATTGTTTTTGCTGAATCCTGTACCGGAGGCCTTCTATCATCATCACTAACCTCAATATCAGGCTCATCTCAAGTTTTTCAAGGTAGTATTGTTTCCTATAGTAATGAACTAAAAAATTCATTATTAAATATTTCTAAAGAAAAGCTTACAAAATATGGAGCTGTTTCTGAAGAAGTTTGTGAGGCCATGGCAATTAATGTAAAAGAGAAATTAGGAGCAGATTGGGCAATAGCAATTAGTGGAATAGCTGGTCCTAAAGGAGGGAGTCAAGATAAACCGGTTGGACTTGTCTATATTTCAATTTCAGGACCGAATAATCATATAACTAATATAAAAAAACTATTTAACTCAACACGAAATCGAATAGAAATTCAAAGACTAAGTGTAAATGTGTGTTTGAACAGCCTCCGATTAATCCTATTATCGAATAGTAAGTAACTATTTTTACAAATTGAGTCAAGATACCCTATTTGATAAAGTTTGGGATTTACATAAGGTTTCAAGTCTTCCTGGAGGATCTGATCAAATATTTATTGGTCTTCACCTTATCCATGAAGTGACGAGTCCTCAAGCATTTGGTGCTTTAAAGGACAAAAAATTAAAAGTAAAATTCCCTGATAGAACTGTTGCTACTGTTGATCATATTGTACCAACAGATAATCAGAGCAGGCCTTTCAAAGATAATCTCGCTGAACAGATGATTGAAACACTTGAGAAGAATTGCTTAGAACATAATATAAGATTTTTTAATATTGGTAGTGGTAATCAAGGAATAGTTCATGTAGTAGCACCGGAATTAGGCCTAACTCAGCCAGGAATGACAATCGCTTGCGGAGATTCTCATACTTCAACTCATGGAGCTTTTGGGTCAATTGCTTTTGGCATAGGTACAAGTCAAGTAAGAGATGTTCTTGCTACCCAAACCTTAGCCATGAACAAATTGAAAGTGAGGCAGATTTGGTGTGACAATAAATTATCTAAGGGTGTTTATGCTAAGGATTTAGTCCTTCATATAATTAATAAACTTGGTGTAAAGGCAGGAGCAGGTTTTGCATATGAATTCGCAGGACCTGCTATACATGAATTATCAATGGAAGAAAGGATGACGATATGCAATATGTCTATTGAAGGAGGAGCAAGATGCGGCTACATCAACCCTGATGCAAAGACCTTTAGTTACATTAAAAATAAATTATATGCTCCAAAAAATGAGCATTGGGATAGAGCGCTTAGATGGTGGGAATCATTAAAAAGCGATGAAAATTCAATTTATGATGACGTAATTAAATTAGATGCTTCTAAGGTAGAGCCAACTGTAACCTGGGGGATTACTCCCGGCCAAAGTATAAGCATTAATCAACAAATCCCTCTTTTAGATGAATTATCCCCAAATGACAAATTAGTTGCAGAAGAGGCTTATGAATATATGAGTTTCAAGCCTGGACAATTAATAAAAGATACTCCTGTAGACGTTTGTTTCATAGGTAGTTGCACAAATGGAAGAATCAGTGACTTAAGAGTTGCAGCTAAAGTATTAAAAGGCAAAAAAGTATCCAAGAATGTCAAAGCATTTGCAGTGCCAGGTTCAGAAAAAGTAGCCACTGAAGCAAAACAAGAAGGTCTTGATCAGATATTTAAGGATTCTGGATTTCAATGGAGAGAGCCTGGCTGCTCAATGTGTTTAGCAATGAATTCAGATAAGCTAATAGGTAATCAAGTTAGTGCTAGTTCTAGTAATAGAAATTTCAAGGGTCGGCAAGGATCTCCCAGTGGAAGAACACTGCTCATGAGTCCAGCAATGGTTGCTGCTGCTGCAATTAATGGCAAAGTCAGTGACGTTAGAGAATTTATAAACTGATGAAATCAGACTTTACCCCGCCAATTGGAAAAATTTCAAATATTAACGGGCAATGTATCTCATTGATTGGAAATGATATTGATACAGATCGAATAATTCCAGCGCGTTTTTTGAAGTGTGTTAACTTTGATTCATTGGGTGAATCTGTTTTTGAGGACGATAGAAAAACTTTAAAAGGAAAGCATCCTTTTGATCTAGAGGAAAACAAAAATGCCTCAATACTAGTTGTTAATAGCAATTTTGGATGTGGTTCCAGCAGAGAACATGCCCCCCAAGCGCTTATGAGATGGGGTATAAAAGCAATCATAGGCGAGAGTTTCGCCGACATTTTTTACAGTAACTGTATTGCGATAGGAATTCCTTGTTTTACGCTACCTAAAAAATCCATAGAAGAAATACAAAACTATTGCAATAATCAATCTTTACTTTTAGAAATTGATCTTAAAAATTCATTAGCAAAATCAAAAGATTTAAATTTCAATCTTGAGATCAAAGAGAGCTCAAAAAAGATGTTTTTATCCGGAGAATGGGATGCTACAGCAACATTACTTGAAAAATCTTCTTTAGTAGAAAGGAAATATAAAGAACTACCTTATATAAAATTTATTTAGGTCGTTTAAAAGCAAAAAAACGTTAAAAAGTTATTAAAAATATATTTAAATATTGTACTTTAACAAAATTCGAAACAAGTCAAGGATATTTAATCCTGAGGACTTTCCAAATCTTTTCTATTAGGTGTTCTAGTTGGGTCACTAGCTAAAAAGCCGAAAAGAAAGATTCCAACGAAGAAAAAAACAATTGTGTATACAGAAATTTTTAGGGCAAGCATGGAATTACGAGTGCTGACAGATTTATATCTTAATAAATCTATATTTAAATTATGGTAAAAGGTTTACTTTTTGTATTTTTGGAAAATTTTGAAATACTTTAAAGGGAGTTAATCATCATGATCATCCCATGGATCTGTAAGTTTTGCAGCTTTAGGTCCAAATGCAGTCCATAGACCGAATCCTGTTAGAGCTAATAGTAATGCCAGTATTGTTACTGCTATAGAAACTGCAGGATCTGGAGCGGATGATAAAGTTTGCATCAATTTTACTAAGTTTGTAAACAATTTATGTATAAGTTCTTATACAATAGCGAAATAATATTCGATTTAGTGAATTCAACATGGGCCAAAAAACAGCATTAGGAAGTCTTTTAAAAGCGATTGGCAATTCTGGTCAAGGGAAAGTAGTACCTGGCTGGGGGGCAGTTCCTGTGATGACAGTAATAGGATTACTACTTTTAGTCTTCTTAGTTATTCTTCTGCAAATTTACAACCAATCACTACTACTACAAGGTTTCTCAGTAGATTGGAATGGAAACTAGATTTCTGAAAAACCTTTAAAGTTGTTTTTAATCTAAAAATCCCTAATAAAATATTAGGGATTTTTATTTTTTGGTTATAGTTTGTTTGTATATTTATAATTCTCAATGAGAGGAATTTAGAAATACATCATGAATGAAATATATCTAATTGGATTGGGTAATCCTGGAAAAAAATATTCAAAAACTAGGCATAATATTGGATTCTTACTGCTTGAGAAACTCTCAAAAAAACATAACTCAAATTTTCTAATAAAAGATAAACTTAAAAGTTCCTGCTCAGAATTTCAAATCAATAATTGTACTTTCAGGGTATTTTTACCAAATACGTTTATGAATAACAGTGGTGATGCTGTCCGAGCAATAGTTGATTGGTACAAAATAAATTTAGATCAGATTTTCATAATAGTCGACGATAAAGATCTTCCCCTTGGGAAAATAAGATTTAGAAAAAAAGGAAGCTCAGGTGGACATAACGGGCTTAAAAGCATCATTGAACAATTACACACAAATAACTTTAAGAGAATAAGAATTGGTATTGGGTCACCTCCTCTGATTGAAGGGAAAAATAATTTCAATACAATTTCACATGTACTAGGAAATATTTCTCCAGAAGAAAAATCAATATTGGATAAAGTATATATGAAAGTAATAGAATCCCTTGAAAAACTTAATACTAAAAAAGAAGATTATATAATAAATGAATTAAATTCTTTTGACAAAGACCAACCTTAAAAAATGCATTCAAAACCTGAAACGATTGCCAATGTGAGTGTTAAGGAATATAGCTTCTCAAGAAAGCAAATTCAGGGAGTTGTTGAAGCTAGTCAATTTAAATGGACTTTTACATGGTCCTTTCATCAAGGTTTATTAATAGTAAATCCTCCTTTGGGAAGAGCATTAATCGAGGATGCTTTATTAAGATTTTTATTAAAAAAAGATTATGAACTAGAAGCAGGTAATGAATATAAATTCACTATTTCAGCCAAGTTTTAAAATCTATATTTTGATTTAAAGTAAACTTCGTTTTGCAATAATCTTCTAAAATTATCAAAGCTGATATCGCATCTAGGTTTTTATTAAGGATAAAAACCTCTTTAGGCATTAAAAACTGCAAGCCTCTAATTGGGAAAAGTTCGAAATATCTTGCTTTAGCCCTGTAGGTGGTATTTTTTTCCTCAAAAGTTATTATTTCTTTTTTAAAAAAATATAGTTTTTCTCTAATTTCTCTACTTGTAGTACCATTGCCAATAATAATTTGTGATATGTCATCAGCGGCAATTAAATTTCTGACATAATTCGCAAGTAATTCACTTTTAAGAATAATCGCTTCATAAACTTTTTTTTCACTTACTTCAGCCAATACTAATCCGCTTTTACTTTTCCCAGGATCAATAGTTATAACTTTAGGCATTTAAGATGAGATCTTTAAAATATTGATTTCAACCACTATGGGTTCTACTGTTTTACTATCCCTCAAAGAAACTACTTCTAACTTAAATTTGATATTTGGATTTTCTTGAAGAAAGTCTCTAATTTTTTTAACAAAATTTCCATTTGTTTTAATTTCACTAACTTGTGATCCTTTTGACTTAATTGTATCCCTTGTTTCTCTAAGCAATGATTTAATTTTTAAATTTATTGATTTAAGATTTAAATCACTCTCTCCAAGAATTGAACTTGTAATAACATCCCCTTTTTTGACTATAAATTTATTCTCTAATAAAGCAGGAGATACAAAAACATAATTATCACCTTTTAAAACATTTGTTGCTGATTTGATTAGTAAAATCCAGTCACCACCCTCAGCAGCTGTTTTCTGTATTTTTGTAATATCACTAGGTCTCCACAAAAGAATATTTTTCGCCTTTTTATTAATTGGAAAAACAATTCTCCTCACAAATTTATCAGCTTCATTGTTGATATTTGCAAAGTCTATTTCTAAACTTGAGCTAGGATTAATTTCAGCTATAAATAAAGTCTGTCCTCTTTTAATAACAATATTTCCTCTCCTAAATTCTTTAATATTATTTTTTAATTGATTTAACTCCTTTTCTTTTTGAATAATTTTACCTTCAAGTTCCTTTTGTTCTTCCTGTAAAGGGATTAAAGCCTTTTTACTTTCATCTAAAGTTTTTTGCAAAAAAGGAATATCAACAAAAAGCCTCTGTCTGAATTCTGCACTTACTAAAATCAATAACCCTATGGATATTGAACTAATAAACCCACCAGTAATAATAGTTATTATTGTTGCTGTTTTTTTCGGTCTTAATTTTAAGATACTAAATCTTGCTTTACCAATCTTTGTTCCAAGAATATCCCCAAATGGTGCAATTAATCCCCCTAGTAATATTAAAAAAACAATTAAAATCCAAGCCACACTTTTGCATATACTCAATACATCATAATTTATGATGAATCAATTAAATCTTTTTGCAAGAGCAATTGGATCGAATACTGTGATCTTTTTTCTTTCAATATTCAGTAGCCCTGAATCCTTTAAATCTCCCAATAATCTTGTAATAGTTACTCTTGTAGAACCAATAGCTTCAGCAATTGCCTGATGTGAAAGCCTTAAATCTATAGTAATACCTTTTTCACCTGCGACTCCAAAGTCTCTACAAAGAACCATTAAAAAGCTTACTAAACGAGAAGACATATCTCTATGTGTAAGAGTTTCTATCATTGTTTCAGTTTGCAGGATCCTACTTGAAAGCCCTTGTAAAAGTAACAATCCTACTGATGCATCTTCTTCTATAGCTTTTAAAACAGAATTGGCAGGTGCTGTTATCATTTCAACTCTTGTGAATGCAATGGAATGGTAAAAACGATCGGATCTATGGCCTGTTAGAAGAGATAAAACACCAAAGAGACTATTCTCTCTTAAAAGAGCAACAGTTATTTCTTCGCCAGATTCATAAACTCTTGAAAGTCGTACTGCTCCTCTTCTTATAAGATAAACCCTTTCAGCAGGGTCTCCAGGGAAGAATATTGTTTTAGACCTCTCCACCATTTCTGTGCTTGCACCATCTAGACCTTTAATAACTTCCATTAAAGTTCTATTTATTGGAAAACGTTCTCCAACAGAGTTAGTTTTACTTTGTCCAGAATGTTGCGAACTAAAGCGATTGAATCCTCGTGAAGCAGGTATCATAAATATCTTGACTATTAAAAAATTTAAGGAGACACCCTAAAAAATCTTGTATCAACAGTAACAATTTTCAATTCTTATATGTTTATCACCAAGCTTTTTTCGGTCAGTTTCAAATTTATTAACCCTTTTTTAAGTAAAATTACACTATATGCAGCGTCATGTGATTCTAATTATACTTCATATAGAAAGAACCTGAATAATGGTAATTAGTTCATCTCATATTCATTCCAAAGGTAATTTCGATATTGTAAAAACAAATATTGCTAACAAAATTAACGTAAAAAATTTTTCGCAAAACGGACAAATTCAAATCTATCAATCTCCATATAGAGGTAGCTACACATCAATAATTAGAGACTCTCTAAGAAATGCTGCTCTTGGCAGGAAAGTGCTACTAATACAATTTATGAAAGGAGGGGTCAATCAAGGAGTTGATCATGCAGTAAAGCTATGCGGTAATTTAACCTGGGTAAGATCCTCACATTCCTTTGATCAATATAATTCTGAAGCAATTGAAAATAATAAAGATTTAAAAAAAACTATTTATGAATCTACTATGGAATTATGGGATTTTTGTAAAAGAGAATTACAGTCCGGAGAGAACGACCAAATCATACTAGATGAAATTTTTTTAGCTATTGAAATGAAAATTATCGATAAAGATGATTTGATTTCAACACTTGAAAACCGATTTATATCAGGAGATGTAATCCTTACTGGTACAGATATTCCTAAAGATTTATTATTAATGGCTAACCAAGTTACCGAACTTCGCTCATAAAACAATGCTAAAAAATGATCTCTGGATAAAACAAAAAGCTTCGGAGGGTATGATAAAACCCTTTCAATCAAATTTGGTGAGACATCTTGAGCCTGACAAAAAACAAAAGCCAGTTTTGAGTTACGGATGTTCATCTTATGGCTATGATTTAAGACTTTCATCAAAAGAATTCCTAATTTTCAGGCATATCCCTGGGACTGTGATGAACCCCAAAAAGTTTAACCCTAATAATTTAGAGAAAACTGATCTTCACCACGATAATGATGGAGACTTTTTTATTCTTCCTGCTCACTCCTATGGTTTAGGAGTTGCCTTAGAAAAAATGAAAGTGCCAGAAAATATAACTGTAATCTGTATTGGCAAAAGTACGTATGCACGACTTGGAATTATTGTTAATACAACGCCCGCAGAGGCAGGGTGGGAAGGTCATTTAACTTTAGAGTTTAGTAATAGTTCAGGTGCAGATTGTAGAATTTATGCTGACGAAGGTATCTGCCAACTACTATTTTTTGAGGGTGATCCGTGCTCTACAACCTATGAAGACAGGAGAGGTAAATATCAAAACCAACCAGAAAAAGTAACTCTTGCAAAGATCTAAAATGAGTAAAGTTGAACTAATTTCGCTAACTCCTGATGCAGAAAAAACAATGGCTTACATTGCAAGAGTAAGTAATCCAAAAAATCAGGAGAATGAAGATTATTCAAAATTATTGAGTTATTGCATCAAAAATGAACATTGGAGTGTTTTTGAACAGTCATTTATGACCTTACAAATAGAAACTAACAGAGGAATCGCTGCCCAAATTTTAAGACATAGATCATTTACTTTCCAAGAATTTTCACAGAGATATGCAGATAGTTCTCAATTGGGTAATATTCCTTTACCAGAGTTAAGGCGTCAAGATTTTAAAAACAGGCAAAATTCAATTCCTGATCTCCCTGATGAGTTAAAAAAAAGATTCAATGAAAAAATTGGTTTACATTTTCAGGCTGCTTCAGAATTATATGAAGATTTACTTGCTGAAGGCGTAGCCAAAGAATGTGCAAGATTTGTTTTACCATTAGCAACTCCAACAAGAATTTACATGACTGGATCATGCAGATCCTGGATTCATTACATAGATTTAAGATCAGCTCACGGCACCCAAAAAGAACACAAGTCTATAGCCCAAAATTGCAAGTCTATTTTTAAAAAAAGTTTTCCAATTGTATCAAAATCATTAGAGTGGTAACAATTATCCATGACTGCGAGGACTAACCTCATTATTTTTATTTTCTTGAATTATTGAAAATTCAGAATTAATAATTTCCTCAAAAGGGTTCTCTTCTTTTTTTATATTATCAATAGATTTTCTTATTTCTATTTCATCTTGTTTACCAATGAAAGTAGATATTAGATTACCATTTTTATCAAAAAGATTAATTTGAGGAATCCCGTTGACAGCAAACTGATGGATGTAATTACCCCATTTTTGATTATCAACATTTAAAAACACAAAATTAATATCTTTTTCGTATTCATCTTTAAAAGTAGAAACTTTTGGAGCCATTTCTTTACAAACTTCGCACCATTCAGCATAAAATTCCAGAAATGTAGGCTTATTATTTGTAAAAGCTATTTCAGGGTCAACAGATAATTCTCCAAAGCTCTTTAGAAGATAAGTTGATTTAAACAAGAAATTTCTAAACAAAAACAGTGAAATAATAACAACAGATATAATCAGAATAAGTATTGTTTTTAAATTTGTATTTGAAATTTGCTCTCGACTCTCTGATTGCACTATTAAAGAATTGATAACTAAAAACATTTTAAATAAGTAAAACAAATAAAGAGAATTGTAATCTAGAAGCTTTTAATCAACTGATAAAATAAAAAATGAATAATTATCAAAAATTTCTTTGATTCCTGAAATCTTATTATGCAATCAATCTTTGGAACTGATGGAATAAGAGGAAGATTCAATGAAGAGATAACTTATTCTCTAGCTTACAAAGTAGGATATGCCTTAGGTTCGACTTTAGAAAATAAAAATCCAATATTAATTGGAAGAGATACAAGAATTAGTGGAGATATTTTGCTTCAGGCGATAACGCAAGGTATAAATGAAAGTGGCAAAAAATTTATTAATCTTGGGATCTGTCCTACACCAGCCATACCTTTCTTAATCAAACAAGAGAACCTGAGTAGTGGGATCATGATATCAGCGAGTCATAATCCGCCAGAATATAATGGAATAAAAATTTTTGATCATAATGGTCAAAAAATTAACAAATATTTTGAAAATAAAATTCAAAAATTAATTGAAGAGTTAAATCAAAATATAGAGGCTCCTACAAAAGTGATTCCACAAAATACAAATAAAGATCTTATTGATGTTTATATTAATAGCCTAATCCAAACAATGGGTGGAGAAAATTTAAGCGGTTTGAAAATAATATTAGACACATGCTATGGATCAGCGACAACCTGCGCAAAACAAATTTTTCAGTCTCTTGGTGCTGATGTAAGAGTTATCAACAATTCTAAAAATGGATTGAAAATTAATATGAATTGTGGTTCTACTAACCTCGAACCATTAAAAAAAGCATTAAGAGAGAATCCTGCAGATATGGGATTTAGCTTCGATGGAGATGCCGATAGAGTAATTGGAATAGATTCAAAAGGTCATGTTTTAGATGGGGATCACATTCTCTTTCTTTGGGGCAAAGAACTTATGGAACAAAAAAATCTCACTAATAATCTATTAATATCAACGCAAATGGCAAACTTAGGCTTCGAAAAGGCATGGAATAAAATTGGAGGAATTTTATATAGAACTGATGTGGGAGACAAATATGTTCATGACGCAATTAAAGAAAAAAGAGCTGTTTTAGGCGGTGAGCAATCAGGTCATATACTTTCAAAAATCAATAACTTTTCTGGTGATGGAATATTGACTGCACTTCAAATTTCTAAATATTGCAAAAAGAAAAATATTAATTTAAATGATTGGCTAAAAAGTAGTTTCAAACCTTATCCTCAAACACTATCAAATATCAATCTAGATTTTAATATTAAAAAATTAAATCCAAAAACCAAAATCTTAATCGATCAAACTATAGAAAATTTTCAGGCATTATATTCGGATAATTGTAGAGTTTTTATACGGCCTAGTGGGACAGAACCTTTAATTAGAGTTCTAGTTGAAGCCAAAAATTATGAGGAAGTTAATTCCTTATCTAGCGAAATAACAAACAAACTCTTTTTAGAAATTAATAAAATAATTAACTAACAATTAATCAATTCTTTATATAAATCCTTTCAAAAATTTCAAGTTGGTTAACAATCACATACTTTTCACGATCAGTTTTAACTTTACTTGGATTAAAACTTTCGGAATAATTAAAATCTTTTTTATCTATTTTTCTAAAATAAAAATTACTTGATATAGTGCTATCCATGTAATCGAATAGATCCTTTACATCTGTTTTTATAAAAATTAAGGTCCCTTTTTGTAATGAATTTGAGAGAATATTAATAAATTCTGGCTGAATTACACGCCTTTTAAAATGTCTCTTTTTAAACCATGGATCAGGAAAATTAAAAGAAATGCTTTTTAAATTTTTGATAATAAATTTACTTTGGACATCATTCAAAATATTATTAGCATTACCAAATAAAAAATATAAATTTTTGATTTCTTTTTTTATTACTTTTAGTTTGGCATTTTTGACTAATTTCTCACGAATTTCAATTCCCAAATAATTCCAACTGGTATTAACTAAAGCTAAATCGAATAGAAACTCACCAGCAGCACAACCTATATCCAAATGAAGATTCGATTTAGAATTTCCAAACATATCGCTCAAAGAAGGAATTCTCTCAATCTGACTAAAATTACTACTAAGCGGATTAACATGCTGTCTCATACAATTGTTAATATATTTTTAGGCAATAATATAAGGATGCATAATATTCATAACTATGACAATAGTAAGTTCAAAAGTAACAGTTTGATGTTTAATTATTATGTATTTAAAAAGAAAAAGTTTTGAACGTTTTTAATCAACTTTCTATTTGGCTATCCTTTCAACTCTCAATAATTTTCCTTTTTGGTATTCCCGTTACTTTATCCTTGTGGTCAATTAAAAAAAGAAATAAAGCAGTTAATAAACTTCTTTCAATTTATTGGAAAATATCCCTTTTATTTTTTATAAGCCTTCTTCTTTTAATAGGTAAATATAATTATGCTCTAGTGATAACAAATATTTCAACATTACTAATGACAGTTTCAGTTTGGTTTTGGAACGATATTAATGATGAGTTAAGAGAATATGATTTTTCTTACTCTCTCACTACAACAATAAAAATTTGGAGATGGACGATAACTTTTATATCTCTCAATTTCTTTATTCAGAGTTTACAAAACTTTAACTGCTTTTCTCTTATTAATTCGGATGCGTGTGCAATATGGCTTCACCCTTCTTCAAATTTATATCTTATTTTAAAAAATTTATTTAATTTTTTCTTTGGAGCTAACTTTACTCAGCCGATAGCAAAATTCGTAGGATTATTTGCATTATTAATATATATTTTAGGCCTCATTCAATGGTCAATAATCAAATTACCTAAAAATGGAAGAAACTCTTACTTCTCAGAAAATGGCAAAAATTGATTTAATAAATAGTCTTGAAAAAATCAGTTCCGAGATACCTGATAGGATACTCAAACTAGATGGTTTCATTCAAAAAGAAAATAAAAAAGAACAATTAGAAATAATTATTTTCAGAGGTTTCAGTAGCTCAACAACTCATCCAATTGAAATAGATTCAGAAAAAAAAGTAATAGCACTTAATTATATAATTAAGAATTTTAAACTTTATAAAGCACCGTTAACAGAGACCGGAGAAAATTTTATAAGAGAAAATGAAAACTCAGTTTTCTTTTTGAATCAAAAAAACTGGATTTAAATAAAGTCTAAATTAATAATATTTGAACATCTTTTGCATAATTTTGTATTTTGTATTCCAATAAAAGTTTCTTTTTGATAATGCCAACATCTATCACATTTTTGACCTTGAGCTTTTAATATTTGTATTTTTCCAAGTGCATTGTTATCAATAATTAGAGAATTTTCCACTAAATCAGAGACCACTTGGAAGTTTGATACTATAAGCCAATCACTAAATAAATCCACATCTTGATTGCCAAATTCTTTTAGCCAAGTAAGTGAATCTTTTAAAACTTTATCTTCAGGTAAATAATTAACTTCAGTTTCTAAAGCTGCTCCAATTATTTGTTTGTTTCTACATCCTTCTATAGCCTTGTTAATTTCAACTCTCAAATTTCTTAAATTTGCAATGTGTTCATTAAGTATTTGATTTTTCCATGACTGCGAAAATATTGGCCATCCTCTTTGAAATACTGATTTTTCTTTAGTTGAATATGGTATATTTTGCCAAATATCTTCAGCCATATGACAAAGCACTGGAGAAATAAGTACAGCTAAGTTTTCAACAACTTTTGACATGACGAACTGACATGATCTTCTCCTAAATTGCGATTTAGAACTTACATACAACCTATCCTTAGCAATATCCAAATAAAAATTTGATAGATCTACAACGCAAAAACTTTGCAAGATTTGGAAAAATTTTGAAAATTCATAATTTTCATAAGCATTTGATATTTCATCTGTAACCTCAACTAGTCTGCCTAACATCCATTGATCTAAGAGAGGCAATTGATCAATTTCAAAACTATCAACATTAGGATCATAATCATGAATATTACCTAGAAGATATCTTGCAGTATTACGAACTTTTCTGTAAACGTCTGAAAGTTGCTTGAGTATATTTGAACCAATTGGAACATCAACTGAATAATCTACAGAGCTTACCCATAGCCTTAAAACATCAGCACCATAAGCAGGGTCAGTTTTTTTATTATTACCACCATTAATAATTATATTTGGATCAACAACATTTCCTAAAGATTTACTCATTTTTCTTCCATTTTCATCAAGTGCAAAACCATGAGTTAAAACTTTCTTATATGGAGGTTTATTATTGACTGCAACAGATGTTAGCAAAGAAGACTGAAACCATCCTCGATGTTGATCTGAGCCTTCTAAATAAAGATCTGCTGGATACTTTAATTCACTTCTTAGTTCACATACTGCGGCCCAGCTAGAGCCTGAATCGAACCAAACATCCATAGTATCTGTACCTTTTTTCCATAGATCCGATTCTGTTGCATAATTTTCTGGCAAAAGATTCTTAACATCCCAATCCCACCAAATATCTGCTCCATGTTCACTAAAAAGTTCTTGAATATGATCAATTATCTCTTTGTTAAGTAGAATGTCATTACCATTTTTATTATAAAAAACTGGAATAGGGACTCCCCATGACCTTTGTCTAGAAATACACCAATCTCCTCTACCAACAACCATAGAATAAATTCTTTTCTTTCCAGTCTCTGGCATCCATTCAACATCTTCGATTGCCTTTAATGCAGATGATCTAAAGCCATTTACAGATGCAAACCATTGTTCTGTTGCCCTAAAAATAGTTGGTTTTTTTGTTCTCCAATCATACGGATATCTATGCTTATAATTTTCCTGTAACAGAAGTAAATTGTTTTCTTTTAAATGTTCAATAATTAAATCATTTGCATCTTTCAGCACATTTGATCCTTTGAATTGACCAGAATATTCATTCAAGTTACCTTTTTCATCAACGACACATGTTATCGGTAAATCATATTTCTGACCCACAATAAAATCATCTATCCCATGGCCAGGAGCAGTATGAACAATTCCAGTCCCTGATTCGGTAGTAATATAATCTCCTCCAATTACAATTCTGCAATTTTTATTCTTAGAAGGATGTTGATATTCAATATTTTCCAATTTAGAGCCTTTAACCTCTAGAAGCACCTTGAAATCCTTATTAGATTTCTTACTTATTTCAGAAGATAAATCCTTTGCGAAAAGGTAAATTCGTTTCTCTTCATCGATAGCGAAAACGTATTTAATTTTTGGATTTACTGCAACTGCTTCATTTGCAGGGATGGTCCAGGGAGTAGTGGTCCAAATAGTTATGAAAGAATTATTTTGAAAAAAATCTTTTTTGATATTAAGATTTTCTTGGATGAAATTTAATAAAATTTCCTCAGGTATTTTAGTGATTTTTAAAGAAACATAAATACTTTTTGAATAATGTTCATCAGGGTATTCTAATTCTGCTTCTGCAAGTGCAGTCCTCGAACTTGGACTCCAATGCACAGGTTTGAGACCTCGATATATATAGCCATTTAAAAACATTTTCCCAAATACTCCAATCTGAGCAGATTCATAACTTTTTTTAAGAGTTAAGTAAGGGTTATTCCAATCTCCCCATATGCCCCACCTTTTGAAACCCTCCTTTTGATTATCAATTTGGATATGGGCATAATCTGTTGCTTTTTTTCTTAAATTTAGAGTGTCAAGATTCTTTCTTTCCTCAGATTTTAAATTCTGAAGAACTTTTAATTCAATAGGTAATCCATGACAGTCCCAACCAGGTACGAAATGAACCCTAAATCCTCTTAAGGTTTTGTATTTATTAATTATGTCTTTTAAAACTTTATTAAGGGCATGACCCATATGAAGAGCTCCATTTGCATAAGGAGGGCCATCATGTAATGTAAATATTTCGCCTGAATTGTTTGAACCTAATTGGAAATCAATATCATTATTAGCCCAAAAATTCTGTATCTCAGGTTCTCTTACAACTGAATTGGCGCGCATTGAGAAGTCAGTTTTTAATAAATTTAAAGTTTCTTTATAAGAAAAGTCTGATTTTTGTTCTTTGCTATTTTGAGATTTCATTCGACGATATCAGAAATATTGGTGATCAAAAGAATTATTTAAATAAATCTAATTCATTATATTCTTTCTTAATTGACCTGTAGTTTTTTTTGGGTGTTTCAAATAACCAATTTTTTTATTTCAGACTTTTATATTATCATTTTTATCATTTCTTACCCACTTTTTTTGGGTTGTATTTTTATTATTGCCACCAAAATTAAAAAAATTTGAAGGTTTAGTGAAATCAGAAAATACCAGATTTATGGATTCTAATATTTTCAAAAAGTTATTTTTAAACTCCAAAAAGGTAATTAATTTTTTCTTTTCGTTATCTGTCAATTGGTACCATCTAGTTAAAAAAAGCTCTACTAGATAAAAAACAACTAGTACTGTTAAAAAAAGGAAAATTACAAAAAATGATTCATC
The DNA here is from genome assembly GCA_902622435.1 of uncultured Prochlorococcus sp. Lineage (GTDB taxonomy): Bacteria > Cyanobacteriota > Cyanobacteriia > PCC-6307 > Cyanobiaceae > Prochlorococcus_A. The sequence goes on from CACNQB010000001.1 coordinate 170,701, forward strand.
TATTGTTTTATGTTTAATTATTAATATCAAGCCTATTAATAAATTTAAAAAAGCTTTTATTAAGTCTTTTGGTTTACCGAGCTCAAGATAAATTATCGGTACAGTTAGAAAAATGGCCCCAACCAAAATATAAAAAGTTCCCAAATAAAATATCAAACTATTCATTTTATTTACTGCCTAATTCAATTATAAGAGTTGATATCAATAAACAAACTATCTATCAGAATTTCCTTAAGTGCGGTCGGGGAGACTTGAACTCCCACACCCGAAGATACGAGTACCTAAAACTCGCGCGTCTACCAATTCCGCCACGACCGCTCAAATAAAATAATAATTGAAAGAGGTTTATTTTAAAAATTTTTTTTCTTAAGATGATTAATTTGACACATTAAAATTGAATTAAAAATCTTTTATAAGAAATTTTTTATGTTTAAGCATGCAATCCTCGTAAAATATTAGTTATATTGTTTAGAGAATAAAAGAAACGATTTCAAACTTAACCAGTAAAAATACAACAAAAAATACTAATTCTTCAAAATCATTTAATTGGCAAAAAGAGATTAAAAATTACGTAGATCCGCCAAGCTTTTGGAATCCAACATTAGGTTTATTTTTTGGCGGTTATTTTCTTGCGTTTCTTAGCATATGGCAATGGTATAGAGGTGTTTGGCCTTTACCTTTACTTGTAGCCACTGCTTTTTTAGCTTTACATATTGAAGGTACTGTTATTCATGATGCCTGTCATAAAGCTGCTCATCCAGTCCCTTGGATAAATCAAGCAATGGGTCATTGCTCAGCTATCTTATTAGGGTTTAGCTTCCCAGTTTTTACGAGAGTTCATTTACAACATCATATTCACGTAAATCACCCCAAAAATGATCCAGATCATATTGTCAGTACTTTTGGTCCAATTTGGCTAATTGCTCCAAGATTTTTTTATCATGAGGTGTTTTTCTTTCAAAGAAAACTCTGGCGAAGATATGAATTACTACAATGGGGAATAGAAAGATCCATATTCCTGACAATTATCTTGGCAGGTTTGAAATTTGACTTTATGAATTTAATTTATAATTTATGGTTCGGCCCAGCATTAATGGTAGGAGTCACTTTAGGAATATTTTTTGATTATTTACCCCATAGACCATTTCGATCAAGAAATAAATGGATAAATTCTCGAGTTTATCCAAGCAAATTTATGAATCTTTTAATAATGGGACAAAATTACCATCTCATTCATCATCTATGGCCTTCGATTCCTTGGTTTGAATACAAAATAGCTTATGAAAAAACTAAGCCTCTATTGGATAAAAAAGGCTCCCCTCAAAGGGTTGGGATATTTGAAAGTAGAGAAGACATTTTTAATTTTGTTTATGATTTAATAATAGGTGTAAGGAGTCATAGCAAAAAGAGGGGGAAAATAAGAAAAATCATAAATTTATATCCAGGCTTTAAGATAAAAAAAATTCTACTAAAGCTAGTCAACAAGACATTTATTGGAAGCAACTAACTTACTTATTCATTAATAATTTTTGGTACTTTAAAATATTTTTCTTCTCTCGAAGGACCCAGTTCTAAAAGTTCTTCATTGCAATCAGAATTTTTCTTTTCGTCTTTTCTAAATACATTTACAACCTCTATAGCTCTCGTTGTACAGGGAACATCCTCTGTATCAATTTTTTCAAGTTGTCTTATATAATCCAATATCTTTTCTAATTGATGTGCATGATTATTAATTTCATTCTCGTTAAGTTCTAATCTAGCTAAATGAGCAACTTTTTTTACTTCCTGTTTAGTTATTTTTGCCATACATTTAATATCTTTCTTATTAAATAATAGTTTATTAAGAACAACTTTTTTACATATCCTTTGAATTTCAAATAATTTAAAAAAAAATCACATCTTTTTGAAAATCAATATCAATTAATAGCCTTAATTATTTTTCTCAGCTAAATATGTTATTAAATAGATATTGAAAAATAGAAGAAGAATTCTTTCCAAAAAAATTTTTTTATCGGCACTCTAAATTTGTTGCTCCTGATTTAATAGGCTGTTACCTCATAAAAAAAAATAATGAGATAGATCAAGTTAAAGGGTTAATTGTTGAAACTGAAGCTTATTCACAGGAAGAAGAGGCCTGTCATGGCTACCGCAAAATGACTGAATCAAACAAATCATTATTTGGCAAACCTGGCACATTTTATATTTACAAATCTTATGGCATTCATCATTGTTTAAACATAGTTACTGATAAAGAAAATTTTGCGAGTGGTGTTTTGATAAGATCAGTTTTTATCTCTAATAAGAATGAAAGATTAGCTTCTGGACCTGGCCTAGTAACAAAAACATTCAGTATAGACATTTCATTTAACTCACTTGAAGTTCTTAATAACAAATCTTTATGGATTTCTCCACGAGACTCCACTCTAGAAGAAAAGGATCTGATTCAAACTACGAGAATTGGCATATCAAAGGCAAAAAATATAAAATGGCGTTGGTATCTCAAAAATAGTAGGAGTGTAAGTAAAAGATTAAAAGGTGACAGAACACCTAAATTTCAATAATCATTTATCTTTTTAAGCGTAATGCAAATTTGGCCTCATAAACATATCCACACACTCGCTAATTTTTCAATTGCAGATTATGAGTCAGTATTTGAATTAGCTAATAGATTTGATGCACTAAAGAATGCAGGGACAAAAAAAATACCGGCCTTACAAGGGACTTTGGTAACGTCTTTATTTTTTGAAGCTAGTACAAGAACAAAAAATAGTTTTGAGCTTGCAGCAAAAAGACTTTCTGCTGATGTCCAAACCTTTGCGCCATCCTCCAGCTCTTTAACAAAAGGCGAAACAATAATTGATACAGCCATAACTTATTCTGCTATGGGGGCAGATACATTAGTTATCAGACATTCATCAAGTTACATAACCTTTGAGATCGCAAAAAAACTTGATGCAATAAATGCCAAGACTTCGGTTCTTAATGCAGGAGATGGATTACATAGTCACCCCAGCCAAGGATTGCTTGACACTTATACATTAATAAAATTCTTTTCCCAAAAAACACTGAACCCAGAGGTTTTAAATTCCAAAAAAATTTTAATAATTGGCGACGTTAATCATTCAAGGGTTGCAAGGTCAAATCTTTGGGCTTTGAGTGCATTTGGCGCCGACATAATATTATGTGGTCCTAAGACATTAATACCTGATGAATTTATCAATTTTTTAAAAACCCCCGCGCCAAATCAAACAGAAGATCCTGTTAAATCAAGAGGTTCCATAACAATTTCTAGATCATTGGAAGAATCAATAAAAATTGCAGATGCGATTATTGTTTTAAGACTCCAGAAAGAGAGAATGATGGAAAATTTACTTAGTACCATTGATTCATATAGTTTGGATTATGGCTTAACACCAGAGAAATTATCTTTAAATAAAAAAGAAATTCCAATTCTACATCCAGGCCCCATTAACAGAGATATTGAAATTAGCAGCAAAGTGGTAGATCAATATCCTAATTGCTTAATTAATAATCAAGTTGCAAATGGTATCCCTACAAGAATGGCTTTGCTTTATCTATTACAGAAACACAACAAGTAAATTTATAGCAACTTAAGACTTTCTGTAAAGAAACCATAAAATAATCCTAATCTTAAAGAATCTAATAAAAGCACTAAAAATTTCTTTTTCCTTTCAAATCTAAAATTTCTTCTCAAAACTATTAAAAACTCAATAAAAACTACTGATAAAAAAGCGGCTACAGGATCCATGAGTTCCACAACGGCACTTACCATACCAAGAGAACTTCCAAAAAAGTATCCGATTAAAAGTGTAATTAATGATATTGAATACCTTCGCCATGGATTATTAGCCCAAATACTTATTGTCTGAATATTTTCTACAATTTTTAGCTGAAATTTTGTCTTTTGAGGTTTAACAACCATTTTGTATTAAACTAAGCCGCTTCTGAGTTTGATTGAATTTTAGTATTTCCCTCTATTAATTCAAGTAATGCTTCCAACTGAGCCATTAACCCTCTTAATTCGCCTGGCTCAGGGAAAAGGTCATCTTCCATTATTCCTAAATGCATTTCTCTGAGCTCCTGCCTTAAATAGCGTATGTGACTAATGACTTGCTCTCTTTTGGTTTGCGACATGATATAAATTTTTGCATATATTAAAAAAAATATTTTTGAAAAGGAGAGTTTGCATAATAATGACTGAGAATGAAGATAAATGACCTCAACAATTTGAAAAGATTATGAAAATTGAAAATTATCATATCCTTGAAAATATGTACTTAATTTCTATATCAATTTTAAATAATTACTTAAGGCTTTATTATTAGAGTATATTGACTTTACTCAATATGAAATTCATTTCTGAAAATAAAATAAGTGAGGAACTAGTAAATTCTTTTGATGAAGAAATGACGTTTGAGCTCGCAAAAAGGCTAGAGGAAGATAATTATAATACTCCATTTGATGGTTTAAAAGACTGGCACTTACTGAGGGCTCTTGCAATCAATAGGCCTGAATTAACGACTAATTATACCCATCTCCTCGATCAGGAACCCTTCGATGAAAACTAAAAGTAAGGACTCAAAAATAAAGGTTCTTTTATTAATAACTGGCAGTATTGCAGCTGTAAGAATTCCATTATTAGTTAGCCAATTAGCGAAAGAAAATTATGAAATAAGATGCGTTTTATCAAAAAATGCAGAAAAATTAATAAAGCCGCTTTCTCTTTCTATTTTAAGTAGAAACCCGTGCATTTTAGAAAATGATCAATGGTCTGATGGTCAATTAACACCTCTCCACATAGAACTAAGTAATTGGGCTGATATTTTAATCATCGCCCCTTTAACAGCGACAACATTAGCCAAATGGGTAACTGGAAATGCAGAGGGATTGATCCCAAGCATCTTGATAGCAAATATAAAGCCCATTATTGTTGCACCAGCAATGAATACACAAATGTGGCTTAATAAAGCTGTCCAAAAAAATTATGAGAATTTACAGAATTACGAAAATGTTTTGTCTTTGCAACCAAGTGAAGGACTCTTAGCATGTGATGCTATTGGCATCGGTAAGATACCTCCTAATGATCTAATCCAATTAGCTCTTGAATTTATAGCTTCACATAAACAAAATGAATATCGTAAAGATTTACTTAATAAAGAAATTTTAATAACTGGTGGGTGTACCTCAGAGAAAATTGACGCGGCAAGACATATTACTAACAAAAGTTCTGGAGCTATGGGCCTACTTCTCTCTCAAGTAGCGAGGTTCAGGGGAGCACAAGTAAAGTATGTTCATGGTCCTCTGAAAATCGATAAGAATCTTACTGATGGAATAAAAAGATATGAAATTGAAACTAGTGTTGATTTAATTAGGGCACTTAATAATGAAATATCAAATTGCGATTATTTTTTCATGAATGCAGCAGTATCTGATTTCAAAATAACTTCAGATACTTCAGCTAAAATTCCAAAAAATCAAATTAATGATCATTTGAATAAAAACTTTGAGCTAGTCCCAGATATTTTAAAAACAATTTGTAAATCAAAAAAAGATAACCAAGTTTTTGTAGGCTTTTGTGCTTTTACAGGATCTATAGAAGAAGCAAGAATGACAATTAAAGAAAAGATTATCCAAAAGGGTTGTGATTATCTATTCGCAAATCCAATTGATCTTGAAGGCCAAGGATTTGGCTTTTTGGCACAAAATGAAGGTTGGTTATTCGATACTAATAATATGGAACACTACATTAACAAAACGTCAAAAATAGATTTAGCAAATAAACTAATAACCCAAATTATTTCATTAAAAAAATAAAAAAAATTTTTTAATTTGTATTTTTTTGTAATCTTAATCATTAAAAATAATGTGATAGCTTAAAATGTTTTCAGTTTTTTAAAATCTGAAAAGCTACGGGTTGTTTCGAGGATTTAATAGTCCTATCTTTTATGGTCCTTTCCCTTGTAATATCCGTACTGAACTTATTAGATGACCTTTAATCTATCGTCACAGAACTTTACTGCAACTTTAATTATGAGAATTCGTTCTTTCTTAGCTTTTGTTATTTCAATTTGTATAACTTTTGCTTTCGTACCTGTTAAAACATTTGCTTTTTCTGAAAGAGGAAATGCACAATTCACAGATGTTGTTAACACAGGAAAAGCTAATGATTGCCCTACATTAGACTCATCTCTTGTCGGATCAATATCTCTAGGGAATGGAGATAGCCTTAAAGGAATATGCATGCATCCAACAGAAGTTTATGTCAAAGTGCCAGGGACAAAACGAAAAGCTGCAGAATTTGTTTCTACAAAAATTATCAGTCCTAGAAATAACACCACAGTGACAGAAGTTTATGGAGATATAGATTCAGGAACTTTCACTGAAAAAGGTGGTATTGATTTTCAACTTATTACTGTATTAACTCCTGGTGGTTTAGAGGTGCCATTTGCATTCTCAGCAAAAGATCTTACAGCTGATTTACCTTCATCGATTGAGCCAGGCACTGAGGTTAGTGGTTCAACATTTACACCTAACTATAGAACTGGTGACTTTCTAGATCCTAAGGCAAGAGCTAAAAATACTGGTGTTGAATATGCTCAAGGTCTAGTTGCATTAGGAGGTGATGATGAAGAACTTGCAAAAGAAAATATTAAAGTTGATGTAAACGGTACTGGTGTTATTACTCTTTCAATCAACAATGTAGATTCTGTCACAGACGAATTTGCTGGCACTTTTGAAGCAATCCAACCTTCAGATACAGATATGGGTTCAAAGGATCCACTTGATGTAAAAATAATTGGGGAGCTTTACGGAAGAAAGGCATAAATCCTACTCAAGAGAAAAAGGGGGTTAAACCCCTCTTTTTTTTTCAAAAATTTTTTTATCAATTTTAAAAATGGAATTACAACAAAAAACCAAAACAGATACTAATGGACTAATACCACCTTATGGAGGGGAACTAAAAAATTTAATTATCAAAGATAAAAATCTTAAAAATGATCTTATCTCTAATGCAACTTATGAGTTTGAATGTAGCGAGAGAAATGCATGCGATGTAGAACTTTTGATGGTTGGAGCTTTTTCTCCATTGGAAGGTTTTATGGATGAAAATAACTACAATTCGGTCATTAAAAATAATAGAAATACAAGCGGGTTGCTTTTTGGCTTGCCTATTGTATTTGATTCAAATAATGAAAAAGTAAAAACTGGAGAGACAATATTACTTACCTATAAAAAACAAATGATAGCAGTTTTAGAAGTTAGTTCTAAATGGGAGCCTGACAAATCCTTAGAAGCTGAACTTTGTTATGGTACTAATTCTTTAGATCATCCTGCTGTTAAGATGATTTTTAACGAGAGAGGTAGATTTTATATAGGAGGAAGAGTTTATGGTTTCGAACTACCAATTAGAGAATTCCCCTGCAAAACCCCTGAAGAAGTTAGATCTACACTGCCATCAAATCATGATGTAGTTGCATTTCAATGCAGAAATCCAATTCATAGAGCACATTATGAATTATTTACTAATGCCTTACTTTCAGATAATGTCTCCTCTAACTCCGTTGTTTTAGTTCATCCAACTTGTGGGCCAACTCAACAAGATGATATTCCTGGAAAAGTTAGATATTTGACCTACAAAGAATTAGAAGAGGAAATATCTGATGAAAGAATAAAATGGGCTTTTTTACCTTATTCAATGCATATGGCAGGGCCAAGAGAAGCACTTCAACATATGATAATAAGAAGAAATTATGGCTGCACCCACTTTATTATTGGTAGAGATATGGCTGGTTGTAAGTCGTCGTCAACTGGTGAAGATTTTTATGGTCCATATGATGCCCAAAATTTTGCGAATAAGTGTGCAGATGAATTGATGATGCAAACCGTTCCTTCAAAAAATTTAGTTTATACCAAGGAAAAAGGATATATAACAGCTGAAGAAGCCAAAGAATTTAATTATGAAATTATGAAACTTAGTGGTACGGAATTTAGAAAGAAATTGAGGAATGGCGAACCAATTCCTGAATGGTTTGCATTCAAAAGTGTAGTAGATGTTCTAAGACGCTCTTAATATTGTTTTATTATTAGTATTATAGATTTATTAAAGATTTTTTATCGTGAACAAACGTTGGAGAAACGTAGGACTTTATGTCCTAGCTGTCATTACTGTAATTTTCATTGGTACTTCAGTTTTTGATAAACCTAGTACTGAAAGTTCTACAAAGACTTTGAGATATAGTGATTTTATAGAGGCAGTTCAAGATAAAGAAATCAGTAGAGTTTTAATATCCCCAGATAATGCCACAGCTCAAGTTGTTGAAAATGACGGGAGCAGATCTGAGGTCAATTTAGCCCCTGATAAAGATTTATTAAAAATATTAACTGAGAATAATGTAGACATAGCTGTCACTCCCACAAAGTTAGCTAACCCGTGGCAACAAGCTTTAAGTAGCTTGATTTTCCCAGTACTTTTAATTGGAGGTTTATTTTTTCTTTTCAGAAGATCACAAAGTGGCAATGCTGGGGGAGGTAATCCTGCTATGAGTTTTGGTAAGAGTAAAGCAAGGTTACAAATGGAACCATCTACACAAGTAACCTTCACAGATGTTGCTGGTGTTGAAGGAGCAAAATTAGAACTTACAGAAGTTGTAGATTTTCTTAAAAGCCCAGATAGATTCACTGCAGTCGGAGCAAAAATTCCAAAAGGAGTTCTTCTTGTAGGCCCTCCTGGTACAGGAAAAACATTATTAGCAAAGGCGGTAGCTGGAGAAGCAGGTGTACCTTTTTTCTCAATATCTGGTTCAGAATTTGTAGAGATGTTCGTAGGTGTTGGAGCTAGCAGAGTTAGAGATCTTTTTGAACAAGCTAAAAAGAATGCTCCTTGTATAGTGTTCATTGACGAAATAGATGCAGTTGGAAGACAAAGAGGTGCTGGTATGGGCGGAGGAAATGATGAAAGAGAACAAACATTAAATCAACTCTTAACCGAAATGGATGGTTTTGAAGGTAATTCAGGAATAATAATAGTCGCTGCCACCAATAGGCCAGATGTCTTAGATTCAGCTTTAATGCGCCCAGGAAGATTCGATAGACAGGTAACAGTAGATAGACCAGATTATGCTGGAAGATTGCAGATATTAAATGTTCATGCAAAAGACAAAACTCTTTCAAAAGACGTTGACTTAGATAAAGTTGCCAGAAGAACTCCAGGATTTACTGGTGCAGATCTAGCTAATCTTTTAAATGAAGCAGCAATACTAGCAGCTAGAAAAGATTTAGATAAAGTTAGTAATGATGAAGTAGGTGATGCCATTGAAAGAGTTATGGCAGGTCCAGAAAAGAAAGATAGAGTTATCAGCGATAAGAAAAAAGAATTAGTCGCTTATCACGAAGCTGGTCATGCACTAGTTGGCGCGTTAATGCCTGATTATGATCCCGTAGCAAAAGTTTCAATAATTCCTAGAGGTCAAGCCGGAGGTTTAACCTTCTTTACTCCAAGTGAAGAAAGAATGGAATCCGGTCTGTACTCTCGTTCTTACCTTCAAAATCAAATGGCTGTTGCTCTTGGTGGAAGAGTTGCTGAAGAAATAGTGTATGGCGAAGAAGAGGTAACAACTGGAGCTTCAAATGACTTACAACAAGTTGCCAATGTTGCAAGACAAATGATCACTAAATTTGGTATGAGTGACAAAATAGGTCCAGTGGCTTTAGGTCAATCTCAAGGTGGAATGTTTCTCGGTAGAGATATGAGTTCTACAAGAGACTTCTCTGAAGATACAGCCGCAACAATTGATGTAGAGGTTTCAGAACTTGTTGATATTGCCTATAAGAGAGCTACAAAAGTTTTATCAGATAATAGAACTGTTCTTGACGAAATGGCTAAAATGCTAATTGAAAAAGAGACCATAGACACAGAAGATATCCAAGATTTGCTAAACCGATCTGAAGTAAAAGTCGCTAACTATATTTAGGGCAGAAAACTTAAATTTTTTAATAAATAAAAAAGAAATTTTCTTGTTTCCATAAAACTTATGGACAAAGATATTTCTTAATTATTTGAAAAGATTATTAAAATATAAATTTTTCCAAGGATCAATAAGATTTTCTAACTACTAATTACTAATTAAGCCACATTGAGCTTGATTCAGTAATAAATGATCAGCAAGTACTAAAGCCACCATAGCATCAACCATAGGAACTGCTCTTGGTAGAACGCATGGATCATGTCTCCCTTTTGCTTTCATCAAAACTTCTTTTCCTTCAGCATTTACTGTTTTCTGTTCTTTCCCGATAGTTGCTGTAGGTTTAAATGCTATCTTCATCTCAATATTTTCACCATTACTTATTCCTCCCTGTATACCGCCTGAATTATTGGATGTTGTTCTTAACTTCCTAATATGATCAGATTTAATAAAGGCATCATTATGTTCGCTTCCTTTTAAATAAGTTCCAGAGAAACCTGAACCTATTTCAAAGCCTTTCGTGGCAGGCAAAGACATCAAAGCCTTCGCTAAATCAGCTTCTAATTTATCAAAAACAGGCATTCCAAGACCAGAAGGGACATTTCTTACTAAACATTCAATAACACCGCCACAAGAGTCTCCTTGACGCTTTAATTGCTTAATTCTCTCTATCATTTCTGCTGATACCTTTTCATCAGGACATCTAACAATATTAGAATCTATTTCGTTGAGAGAAATTTTTTCTTTATTTATATCAGAATCAATATCATGTATACGCTTTACCCAAGATAGTATTTCAGTGTTGCAGAAAGTTTTTAATAATTGTTTCGCTACAGCACCAGCAGCAACTCTTCCAATTGTTTCTCTGGCAGAGGCTCTACCACCGCCAGAACTTGCCTGAATTCCATATTTCAGATGATATGTACCATCTGCATGAGAAGGTCTAAATACCTGCTCCAAATTATTATAATCGCCTGGTCTTTGATCTTTGTTTCTTACCAACATTGCTATTGGAGTTCCAAGTGTTAACCCTTCCTTTATCCCACTTAATATTTCAATTTTATCTTCTTCATTTCTGGGTGTAGTAATGTCACTTTGGCCAGGTCTGCGCCTATCTAAATCATTTTGTATCAGATTTATATCTACTTTTAACTTAGGGGGACATCCATCAAGGATAACTCCTACTGCACCACCATGTGATTCTCCAAAAGTACTGACACGAAAAATTTTTCCAAAACTACTACTCATAGAAATATCAAATGTTTTATCTATATATAAACATTATATGAAACCAATTGAAAATTAAACAAAAAAAAGCCCCCAGAAGGGGGCTTGTAAATTTAAGAACTTTAAGCTTAACCGATAGCTGGAGCTGAAAGAGCTACTGTTGTAGATTCAGCTGCTGCTAGATCAAGTGGGAAGTTGTGAGCGTTACGCTCGTGCATTACTTCCATACCTAGGTTTGCTCTGTTAAGAACGTCACCCCATGTAGGAACAATCTTACCGTTTGCATCAACAACTGACTGGTTGAAGTTGAAACCGTTAAGGTTGAATGCCATTGTGCAGATACCCATTGAAGTTAACCATACGCATACAACTGGGAATACAGCTAGGAAGAAGTGAAGACTTCTGCTGTTGTTGAAACTTGCATATTGGAAGATCAAACGACCGAAGTAGCCATGAGCTGCAACGATGTTATATGTTTCTTCTTCTTGTCCGAACTTGTAACCATAGTTCTGAGATTCTGTCTCAGTTGTTTCTCTGATTAGAGATGAAGTTACAAGTGAACCGTGCATAGCTGAGAATAAAGATCCTCCGAACATACCAGCAACACCAGCCATATGGAATGGGTGCATAAGAATGTTGTGCTCTGCCTGGAAAACAAACATGAAGTTGAATGTACCAGAAATACCTAGAGGCATTCCGTCAGAGAATGAACCTTGACCGAATGGGTATACAAGAAATACTGCGAAAGCTGCTGAAACTGGTGCAGAGTATGCAACACAGATCCATGGACGCATACCTAAACGGTATGAAAGCTCCCACTGTCTTCCCATGTATGCTGAAATACCAATTAGGAAGTGGAAAATTACAAGCTGGTAAGGACCACCGTTATATAGCCACTCATCTACAGTTGCTGCTTCCCAAATTGGGTAGAAGTGTAGACCAATAGCGTTAGATGAAGGAACAACTGCACCTGAGATGATGTTGTTACCATATAGGAATGAACCAGCAACTGGCTCTCTAATTCCGTCGATGTCTACTGGTGGTGCTGCGATGAATGCAACGATGAAGCAAGCCGCTGCTGTAAGTAGGCATGGAATCATTAAGACGCCGAACCAACCAACATAAATTCTGTTGTTAGTTGATGTTACCCACTCACAAAACTGTGGCCAACCTTTTAACAGCGAAGAACGCTGCTGCTGAATAGTTGTCATGAGTTCGTAAAGTATGTCTCTAAAGTGAGACGTGTAAATAAAAACGGAAAATAAATTCCGCTTCGAAGATTTTAGACCAAAATCGCTAAAAATGTGTAATTTTTTTTTCTTTAAGTAAACTTATTTTTTGCAATATCAAAGAAAAGAACCTCCATGTCTTAATATTTTCTTTGTTATTGAGGATTTAACTTGGTAATAATCGAATGGCTTCTTAACGGAAAAAGATCGAAAGAGGTAGTTTCCTTAAGAGAGGCTAAGAATAGAAGACTGCAATTAGAGGCTTTTGGAGCTGTTATTTATTGGAGCGAAAGAATTTAAGGTTTTAAGAATTAAGACTTAGCAAAAAAAATAAAAGTATTAAATATTAAATAAACTTATCTCTGTAATAAAAAATCCTTATTAGTTTTCACCAATTTATTGTTCCAGTTTCTTAATTTAAAGACTTTCAAACTCTTCAACCCATCGTTTTTTGGAACAAATCACTTCTTTCTTCGTGTAGCTCATCGCAATTTTTTTTTCCTTATAGGCAACTTCGCCAATAAAAACAGGCCAAATCAATTGTTCTCCATCATATTTATGAATTATTCCTTGGCTATCAAGAAATAATGGATCTCCTTTTTTAATCATTCTCCAATCTTGGTTTATTCTTTCAGGATGTATTAGGCCATCAATATATCCTTTTTCATCTCTTGGATAATCTATACTCCCTTGATGAACATGAACAATCAATTCCTTTGGAAGTTCTATCAGTTTGTTTTTTAATTTATCTATCTCTTTCCTTAAGGATCTTATGATTATTAAGAATCTCTCAATGATTGTTGGATCATAAAAATTTTGTGCGACAGCTCCTATTTCAATAACTAAACCACACGGCCAAGCTTCTACGAGAAAGCCTGTTTGGGCTTTGTCTTTTTCGTGCAAATAAATAGGTAATCCAAATTTGTTCTGTAGTAATGCTGCTAAACAAAAATCTTTGAATCTCCTCCCATATAAAACAATACTAGTTCCCATATTTGCAGTAGTTGTATGCAAATCAATTGCAATTTGACACGGCTTAGATCCATGGATTCCAAATTGATCGACTAAAAAATTAGCTCTATTAATTTCATAGACATTATTATTGTCTTGATCATGATTTTTAATTTCTTTGAAAGATCTATTTAAATCTTCATCTATATATCTGTAACCTTTTTCATAGGCAACAGGATTTCCTATGATGTACTCATATTCGATACCATGATTTAAACTATTTTCCTCTCTATTAAATTTCTTAACCGCCCAAACAGGATTAATTTCATTCCCATGAGTACCTGAAACGATAAGTATTCTTTGAACAGTCATTTTTTCTTTAAAAATAAAATTTTATGCAAAATAAATACCTTATAAAATCCACCAGAAAATTCTGGTTTTGGTTTTGGACCCAATTAATGAATGGCTTCGCACCATCAGATATACATGGTAACTATAAAAGGCCTAAAGGTATAACAATTGATAGTGAATACGATATTAATAATGAGAATGGACAAATTTATTTATTGGTAGGGAATTCTTGTCCATGGTGTCAAAGAACTTTACTCGTCCACGAAATAAAACATTTATCTAAAAAAGTTAAAGTTATTTTTTTAAAAGCAGATCTTGAGCATGGTGAATGGATTTTTAATAGAAAGTTTAAGGGATACATGAGACTTTCAGACCTTTACAAAAAAGCTAATAAAAAGATTATTTTTAGAGCGACCTTACCTCTTTTAATTAGTTTTGTAAAAAATGAAGTAAATATTTTGTCTAATGAAAGTTCACAGATTATAAGACTACTCAATTCAATAAAAATTCAATCAAAAATTCAGATATTAACCATTAAAGATTGTAATCAAAAATTTTTAGATTTAATTAATAACAGCATTAATGATGGCGTATATAAATGTGGTTTCGCCAGAAACCAGTCAGCTTACGAAAATGCAAGTCAAAATCTTTTCGCAGCTTTAAATGAAGTTGAAAATTTTCTACAGAAAAACAAAGGGGACTGGATATTTGGAGAAGAGTTAACCTACGCAGATATTTATCTTTTTCCAACGCTTATAAGATGGGAATTGATATACAGCAAACTTTTCAAATGTAGTAAAAAAGAACTATCAAGTTTTGAAAAGATTATAGAATGGAGATTAAAATTCTTTAAATTATCTAACGTAAATAGGACATGCCTCGACAATGAATGGAAAAAAGATTATTACAAAGCTTTATTCCCTTTAAACCCAAATCAACTAATCCCAGTTTTACCCTCGCTAAAGGAAATAATGAAAGTAGAGACCTAAAAAATACAAAAATCAATTTCGAAAGAAAAATGATGTTGTAATGAACACTTATTTAGTTCATAGATAATGCAATTTTAAAAGAAATTAACTATGTTATGTATGTCTACTAAAGTACGAAAAGCTTAAAATGAAATCCATTGACGAACACATCCAAAAAGATCAATCGGAAATCGAATCTGCAAAAGCAGAGGGCAATCTTCCAAAGGTCAGACATTTAACTGAAGAACTAAAAGAACTCGAAGAATATAAGGATCATCATCCAGAGGATAAACATGATCCTAATGCTTTGGAACTATTCTGCGATGCCAACCCGGATGAACCAGAATGTCTTGTTTATGATGATTAATTTTTCTTTTGATAGATAATTCACAATAAAAAAAGGGCTCTAAAAGCCCTTTTTTTATTTATTAATTCTATTAGTAATCTCTATTAAAGTCTGATGGACTTCCTGTAAGTGAACATACAACCGACTCTTCATTTTTCATTTCCTTGACTTCTACAATTGGTCTTCCCATTTTCTTCAAAACCTCAATATCTTGAATGGTTTGACATCTAGCTATTATTTTTCCCTGTTGATCAAAGCAAGTATAGAAATTCATATTGTATTTAAAGAAGTATCTTATTTATGACTAATTTTCATTATTAAATCAAGTGTTTTTTTTTACAAAAAAATTTTAAATTCAAGTTAGATCCTTTTCCATACTTCAGAAAGCAGTGAAGATAAACCTTTTTTTAAAGATGAAGAAATAACTAAAACTTTCTTTTTAGATAAATCTTCTAACTTTTTTTTAATTATTTTCAAATAACCATCATCTACAAGCTCCATTTTATTCAATACTATTATCCTATCTTTATCTAAAAGACCTTTTCCATATTTTTTTAATTCCTGCTCAATAATCTCAAAATCATGTAAGGGATTTTCTGCTATTGCATCAATTAAGTGAACAAGTATCTTCGTTCTTTGGATGTGCCTTAAAAAATCATGGCCTAAACCTACTCCATCAGCTGCCCCTGATATTAATCCAGGAATATCCGCAAAAAGACAACCATTCCCATCCATTTTTCTTACTACACCTAAGTTAGGTATTAGAGTTGTGAAAGGATAATTTGCAATTTTTGGACGGGCAGATGACAAAACAGAAATCAAAGTACTTTTCCCAGCATTCGGAAGGCCTATAATCCCAACCTCTGCAAGAAGTTTTAGTTCTAATTGAACCTCCCATATCTCACCATCTTTTCCTTCAGTGAATGATTCTGGAGCTCTATTTTGATTACTTAAATAGTAAGCATTACCATGTCCACCTCTTCCTCCAATGGCAATAGTTAAATTCTGTTTATCTTTAGTTAAGTCTCCTAAAATAATACCGGTTTTAATATCCTTTATTTCTGTACCGCAGGGTACTTTAAGGATTGTATCCTCACCTGAAGCGCCCGATCTCTTATTTGGACCTCCTTTGCATCCATCTTCAGCAATTATTTCACGTTTGAATTTGAAATCTAATAATGTTTGTAGATTCCTATCAGCCATCAAAATAACTGAACCACCTCTGCCACCATTTCCCCCCGATGGTCCTCCAGCAGGAACGAATTTTTCTCTTCTAAATGAAACTATTCCATTTCCACCTTTTCCAGCTTTAAGAATAATGTTTGCTTGATCAATAAATTGCACTTAATACACTTATTAAATTGTTTTCTAGGTTTTATAAATTTTATTTTATCCACGCAATACTGCAACCAGGTCCACCTTCGTTGTTGGCTGCATCTTCAATCTTATCAACATAATTTAATCCTGATAACCAATTTCTTAGTCCTTTTTTTAATTTCCCTGTTCCAATTCCATGAACAATCCATAGCGGACCATGAAATTTTCTAATTTTCTCTTCAATAATTATTTCGGCTTCATGAACTCTTAGCCCTCTTACGTCAATGGTATTTTTACTTGTTCTAATTTTAGAAAAAGAAAAATCTTCTCTTGTAGACTTGATCTCAATTTTTGACCTTTTGAAATTAGGCTTTTCTCCATTAATACCTTCAAAGTCATTTACAGATAATGTGCTTCTGAATGCACCACATTTAATTTCATAAAAACCACCTTTTTTATCTAAATCTACAATTTGTCCCGTACTATTTAGACTTTTAATTTTTACAAAATCGCCTACCTGAGGGTTCCAAGATATTGACTTTTCAGATTTTTTTTGGGTTAAATGTTCCGTTTCAATTTCCTTTAATCTTTTTCCAATAATTCTCGTATCCTCTCCATTAACATTTTTATCTCTTAATTTTTTAATCAAATCTATCACCTCTTTTTTAGCTGATACAATATGTTTTGATAATTTAGACCTTTCAATTTCCTGGATTTTTTCAGCATTTATTTTTTGATATTCATAATTTCTCTTCAGTTCATCATGTAATATTTCAGTCCTTGCAATCAATTCTGCAGCAGCTTCTGCAGAATTTTGTTGTTTAATCTTCTCTTCCTCAAGTCCTTTAATAATACTGTTAATATTATCAACTTCTTTTGGCTTTAGATAATTTGCAGCTTCATTGAGTATGCTTTCATCGAGACCAATTCTCTTTGAAATTGACAAAGCATTGCTTCTCCCAGGAATACCCCAGTTGAGTATATATTTTGGCTTCAAAGAATCCTCATCAAAGGCAACTGATACGTTTTCAAATCTTGAGTCGCTATATTTTAAAGCCTTAATATCTCCATAATGTGTAGTTGCAAAAGTGATATCAGATTTATTTGCAAATTCTTTTAATAAAGCCATCGCAAGAGCACTTCCTTCAAGAGGATCTGTGCCAGATCCAATCTCATCTAGCAGAACAACTGATAATCCTTTCTTGTAATCAAGTGAATCTAATATCTCTTTTATGCGAGATATATGCCCACTGAAGGTAGATAAATTTTCTTCTAATGATTGATTATCTCCTATATCCACATATATATTTGGACAAAAAGGGATAATAGGATTATTAGTTGAAGGTATGAATAATCCTGCTCTAGCCATAAGCAAAGACAAGCCCAAACCTTTTAAAGCTGCTGTTTTACCTCCAGTATTTGGACCTGTAATAGCTACAACCTTAATATTTCTATTTATATAAAAATCGATGGCTACTGGTGGAGGGGCTCCTTTTTTCTTATGTTCCCAAATCAATAACGGATGAGAAAAACCAATTAAAGAAATAATAGGACTTTTCTCAAAAGTAGGAGTTTTGCCTTCAATCCATTTTGAATATCTTGAACGAGTTAGAGCATTTTCTAATCTCAATAAAATGGATGCCATTTCGATAAGATTTTCTGAATTATCACTAACAACCTGCGACCATTTCTTAAGTAATTTAAATTCTTCTGCTGTGATCCTAGCCTCTAAAGAAGCAATCTTATTACCTTTAGTTACTACACTTTCAGGCTCGAAATATACTGTATTTCCTGAAGATGAAGAGTCATGAATTATGCCTTTAAATTTATCTATATAATTAACTTTCACTGCCAAAACAGGCCTTCCATATCGATCTCCAATAGTAGTATCTTGCAAATAAGCTAAATTCTTTTGAATAAATTTCTCAACTAATATTTTTCTTTCAAGTTTCTTAGATAAAAATTCTTCCCTAAGAATAGATAATTCATTACTAGCATTGTCTGAAATTCTTCCATTCGATTCAATGCCTTTTTTAAAAATCGTTTCGATATTCTGATGGTCAATTAAATTTTTTGTAAATGATGAAATATAAGGCCTTTGTTCAAAATCTAATAAGATTTTTTTTAAATTTCTTGCTGCAGCAATTGTTTTTGCTATTTCTAACAATTCAGAAGATGAAATTACACCTCCCTTGGAACAAATTTCAATATTTCTACTAATATCAAAAACACCAGAAAAACTAATTGATTTATCTAAATTTTTTTCTAGCTCATTTATTTCAACAGTTTCATTCAAAAGTCTTTTAGATGCCTCGTATTCTGAAGGAATAACAAAACTTAAAATTGATCGTTTACCCATTTCCGTCGAGGCGAATGAAGATAAATGCGTTTTTAATGAATCCCACTCTAAAAGGTTTATAGATTCTTCTTCTAAGGTGTTATCTGAATATAATTTTTTAGAATAACTTTTCTCTTGCATACAAAAAAAGAATCAAACATTCGATTGAATCCCTTCAGGAGGAACATAAAGCATCTCAAGCCAGTTTCCTTCAGTATCCTTCATATAAAAAGATGCTGTTCCATCTCTATGCTCATGTAAAGGACCAACTTTTACACCAGAATTTTTTAAATCATTTTGAATATTTTCCACTTCTTTTTTATTTTCAAAATGAAAAGCAAAGTGAGGTCCGGCAGCTTTGTAACTAGGGCCTAACAAGGCAAGTCCATCTTTCCCTTTACCAGCCTCTAGATAAGACCAATCTTTATCATCCCAAACCAAATTCATACCCAGCTTAATATAAAAAGATTTCGCCCTTTCGAGATTTTCTACTCTTAGTGCAATGTGACCAATCCTATTTACCCCTTGTGAAAAATTCAAAGCAAAGCAGTTTTGTTATTACTTATCTAAGAATAAACCAAATTTTTGTTAATAATGAGTTTTTAAGTATCCTGCAACCATTGAGATGCATCACAAGCATGATAAGTGAGTATTAATTTTGCTCCTGCTCTTTTGAAACTAAGCAATGTTTCTAAAACAATATCTTTTTCGTTAATCCAGTTCTTCATGGCGGCAGACTTTACCATGGAATACTCCCCACTAACGTTATATGCTGCTATGGGTTTATTTGAAAAAGTGCTTAATCTATAAACAATATCCAAGTATGAAATGCCTGGTTTTACCATCAAAATATCAGCTCCTTCAAACTGATCTAATGCAGATTCAATTAAAGCCTCTTTTGAATTGGCAGGGTCCATTTGATATGAAGACTTATTGTCTGGAATTATTTTCTTACTATTTTCTCTAGGAGCCGAATCTAAAGCAGTTCTAAACGGACCATAATAAGCAGATGCATATTTAGCTGTATAACTAATAATACCTACATCACTAAATCCTTCACTATCAAGAGCATTCCTAATTGCTCCCACTCTCCCATCCATCATGTCACTAGGGCCAATAAAATCTGCTCCAGCTCTAGCTTGAGTTAAAGATTGTTTTTTTAAAATTTCAATCGTTTCATCATTTAATATTTTTCCCGTTTCATCAACTAAGCCATCATGTCCATCACAGGAGTAAGGGTCCAAGGCAACATCTGTCATTATTGCCATTTCTGGAATCTCTTTTTTTAATATTCGAATAGCTCTAGGAATTAAACCGTCTTCATTCAAGCACTCTGATCCATCTTCAGTCTTTAAGCTATCGTTAATTTTTGGAAAAAGAACAATACACCTTATTCCCAATTCCCATGCCCTAGTCACTTCCTTTATTAAGCCATTCATATCCCATCTAAAAGTTCCAGGCATTGCCGAAATTTCCTCTTTAAAATCTTTTTCATGAATAAATAATGGATATATAAAGTCTGAAGCTTTGAGATGGTTTTCTCGTACCATTTCTCTAATTGCCTCAGACCTTCTTAATCTTCTTGGACGAATAATCGAATTCATTTGAATATTATTTAAATTAAAAATATTTATTTAATACCTTAATCGCTCACCTCACACTTAAATCAATCAGAGACTCCTTTTGTTCAGGAAAATTAACTAAAATTTATCTAAATAAGAGAAAAAAAAGTTACAAAAATATTTTGCACAAACTTCAATTTTCACAAATTTACGTCATTAAGAGATAATATCTTCTAGTTAAGTATTTATTTTAAGGAGAGCATCTTTGAAAATAATTAATGGATTCCATCTAGAAAATGTAAGAGGCGATATTCTTGGAGGCATCACGGCCGCAGTGGTGGCTTTACCTCTCGCTCTTGCTTTTGGTAACGCTGCGTTGGGACCTGGCGGAGCAATTTATGGATTATATGGAGCAGTAGTAGTTGGGTTTTTAGCTGCATTATTCGGCGGAACACCTGCTCAAGTTAGTGGACCAACCGGCCCCATGAGTGTAACTGTTGCAGGTGTAGTAGCAGGCTTAGCAGCAGTAGGGGTTCCAAGAGATCTTTCTGCAGGACAAATTTTGCCTCTAGTTATGGCAGCGGTAGTCATTGGCGGCTTACTGCAAATATTATTCGGAATTTTAAAATTAGGTAAATACATTACTTTAGTTCCATATTCTGTTGTTTCAGGATTTATGTCTGGTATTGGAGTAATAATCATTGCGCTTCAGATTGGACCATTACTTGGAATTAGCACTCGAGGTGGAGTAGTTGAATCTTTAACTACTGTATTTTCAAATTTCCAGCCAAATGGTGCTGCTATTGGAGTAGCAATAATGACATTAGGTATAGTATTTCTTACTCCTAGAAAAATAAGTCAGTGGGTGCCCTCTCCTCTCTTGGCCCTATTGATAGTCACCCCAATATCAATATTGATTTTTGGAGATGGAGCTATTGATAGAATTGGAGAAATTCCAAGGGGAGTTCCATCTTTAAATTTCCCAAGTTTTAATCAATATTTCCCAATTATTTTCAAAGCAGGATTAGTCCTAGCAGTACTTGGCGCAATTGACTCTTTACTGACATCTCTAGTAGCAGACAATATCTCTCAAACAAAACATAATTCTGATAGAGAACTTATCGGTCAAGGAATAGGAAATGCTGTTGCAGGTCTGTTTTCAGGTTTACCTGGAGCAGGAGCAACCATGAGAACAGTTATAAATGTTAAATCCGGAGGATCAACTCCCATTTCTGGGATGGTTCACTCGGTTGTGTTATTGATAGTTTTAGTTGGTGCAGGACCTTTAGCTGAGCAAATACCAACTGCATTGCTTGCAGGAATTCTTATAAAAGTTGGTCTAGATATTATTGATTGGGGATTCTTGAGAAGGGCTCACAAATTATCTTTAAAAACTTCAGTTGTAATGTATGGAGTACTCCTAATGACTGTTTTTTGGGATTTAATTTGGGCAGTTTTAGTAGGTGTATTCATAGCAAATATGCTCACAATCGATTCAATAACCGAGACTCAACTAGAAGGTATGGACGAGGATAATCCTTTATCAAATGATGATCAAGCCAAAAATGCATTACCTGCTGATGAAAAAGCACTACTAGATAGATGCTCAGGAGAAGTAATGTTATTTAGACTTAAAGGACCACTTAGTTTTGGAGCCGCTAAAGGTATATCTGAAAGAATGATGCTGGTAAGAAACTACAAGGTTTTAATACTAGATATTACTGACGTACCAAGACTTGGTGTAACGGCGACTCTCGCAATAGAGGACATGATGCAGGAAGCAAAAAATAATTCCAGAAAAGCATTTGTTGCTGGAGCAAATGAAAAAGTAAAAGATAGATTAGCTAAGTTTGGAGTTGAAGGCATTATTGAAACAAGAAAAGAAGCTTTAGAAACCGCTCTAAATGAAATAGCCTAATAATTTATGGAAATAAATCCAATTCTGCAAAATGTATTAGCCCCGCCAGTTCTTTTCTTTTTGATTGGAGCAATATCAGTACTCTTTAAATCTGATTTAGAAATACCAGCTCCATTACCTAAACTCTTCTCCTTATATCTGCTACTAGCAATTGGTTTTAAAGGAGGTATAGAGATACAGAAAAGTGGTTTCACAGATCAAGTATTGCCTACTTTAAGTGCTGCAATTCTTATGTCATTATTAATTCCGCTGATTGGATTTTTAATTTTAAGAATTAAGTTTGATGTCTTTAATTCCGCTGCAATAGCAGCAGCATACGGTTCAATTAGTGCTGTTACATTTATTTCCGCAGAAAGTTTTTTGGAAAGTCAAAAAATAGCTTTTGATGGATTTATGGTTGGAGCCTTAGCTTTAATGGAGTCTCCTGCAATAATTGTTGGATTATTACTTGTGAAATTTGCAGCTCCCAAAAATAGGCCAAAATCAAGAAAAATGCATCTAAGCGCAATATTACACGAATCACTTTTGAATGGATCAGTTTATTTATTGCTCTCAAGCTTGATTGTAGGATTTCTTACAGCTTCCAGTAATCCCTCAGGGATTGCAAAAATGGAGCCTTTTACTGGACAATTATTCTATGGAGCAGAATGCTTCTTCTTGTTAGATATGGGAATAGTCGCTGCTCAAAGATTACCGAGACTGAAGAATGCGGGTTCGTTCTTGATTGGCTTTGCCATTTTTATGCCTTTATTTAACGCATTTATTGGTGTTTTCGTTGCAAGATTTTTATCATTAGGGCCTGGCAACGCACTTTTATTTGTGGTTTTATGTGCTAGCGCCTCTTATTTAGCTGTTCCTGCAGCGATGAGGATGACGGTACCAGAAGCTAAATCTAGTTATTATATTTCAACTACACTAGGTCTAACTTTCCCATTCAATATAGTTCTTGGCATTCCCATATATATGAGTTTAGTAAATACCATTATCCCATTGTCCCCTCTATAAAAATGAAAAGATTAGACTTGATATTTAGTGAAAGAGAACTAGATGCAATCATAAAAACACTAGAAAAAGCTAATGTTCCTGGATATACAGTTATGAAACACGCCACAGGCAGAGGGCCTGAAAGAGTTGTTACTGAAGATATGGAATTTACAGGATTAGGAGCAAATGCTCATGTAATTGTTTTTTGTGAGCAAGAATTAATAGATAAAATGAGAGATAACATCAGGGACGATTTAAGCTACTACGGAGGAGTTGCTTATATTTCTGAGGCAACACCCCTTTAAATTTAAAGAAGCAATATTTATTTTTAAGAATGAATCCAATCTACTCTTATATTTTTTCGACTATTTAAGTATCTATCAATTGACATTGCAGCAATACATCCATCAGAAGCTGCAACTACGGCTTGCTTAAATGGTGTATTTCTTATATCTCCAATAGCCCATACTCCATCAGAGTTTGTAGACATAAAGTCATCAACAATAACCCCTCCGTCTTCTTTTAAAGCAATTTGGTCACCTAAAAAATCAGTAATCGGCTTTGAACCACTCATATAGACAAACACTCCATCTAAATTTAAATTAATAGGATTTTCTTCTTGTTTATTTTTTACAACAACCCCATTAACACCCATATCATCGCCTAATATTTCCAATAATCTCGTTCTACTCCAATGTTTTATATTTGAATTATCCATCAATTCCATAGCTTCTTCATTATCTGATTTAGGATCACTTGATGTAATCCAATGCACTGTTGATGCAAATTTAGTTAAAACAGTTGCCTCTTCAATTGCCTCCTTGTTCACTCCAACAACGGCAACTTCTCTATTCTTATAAAAAGCCCCATCACATGTAGCACAATAACTTACTCCTTTACCAAGGAAATCGGCTTCGCCCTTAAATGATGCAGGCCTACCCATAGCTCCACTTGCAAGTACAAGTGCTTTAGCTTTGAAAGTGCCTTCTGGCGTATAAACCATTTTCCATTCTCCACTAGCGTCTATTCCAAACACTTGTGCTCTTCTATAGTCTGTGCCGTATTGCACAGCCTGTTCTCTCATTAGAGTAAGTAATTTCTCCCCACTTATATCAACCGGAACACCTGGATAATTAGCGATTTGATGAGTTATTGCTAAGGCGCCAACAGATGGATTTTTATCTAAAATAACCGTCTTTAAGTTTGAACGAGATGTATAAAGTGCGCAAGTACATCCGGCCGGGCCTCCTCCGATAATAACTACATCTGATTCAATGATTTCCAATTTTTAAAAACTCCTTTTTAGTAGTTAATTAGATGAGTTCTTGGTTAGAAGATATTTTAATGTAAATACCTAAACCTCTACATAGATATAAGTTAAAAGAAAAAAGAGAAAAAAGCATTATATAGAAACAAACTTACATAGGAAAAAAATAGAAAATTAATTGTCAAAATGATCTGGTACGTGAAATGGTCTGAATTGATCTATTATGGATTAATATGCAGAATTAATTGCTGTAGAAACATTATATTTTTCATGACCAACTCTGATTACCTTATTAAAGCTGCCATTAAGAAAGTTACTGAAAAATTAAACGAGATATTGGTTGACAAAATTGAAGAAGCAACAAATATTGCTCAGGATGCTCCTGTAATTCTCAAAAAAGAATTTGATAGTTTGAAAGAATCCATAATTGAAGAAGCCTCAAGAATGGAAAAAGTCGAAAATATTCAAGAAAATGAGTCTGCAAATACTTATCAAGATTCCAAAATAAAAAAAGCTTTAAATGAAATTGAAGATATCAATAAACAAATTGATCTCTTAAATAAAACCATAAATATTCAAATGAAATGAGTTTTCACATTCTTCATTATCGTTTAAAAAAGTTGAAGAGGGCCTTTCTAATTTGGATAACTCTGATTTCACTTTTAATAAATTTATGGATAGATAATATTAGATTTACAATTATCCCAGCTAAGAAAAATGAAAAAAGTAGGGTCCAAATTAAAAGAGCTAGGTGTTTTACTAATCAATTAATAAAGCTTGGTTCAGCATTTATTAAAATTGGACAATTATTATCAG
Source organism: uncultured Prochlorococcus sp. (assembly GCA_902622435.1). Taxonomy (GTDB): domain Bacteria; phylum Cyanobacteriota; class Cyanobacteriia; order PCC-6307; family Cyanobiaceae; genus Prochlorococcus_A. Next base: position 195,958 of record CACNQB010000001.1, read on the forward strand.
CGAGACCTGATTTAATTCCTAATACCTGGATACAGGAATTGTCTAAATTGCAGGATCAAGTTCCTAGTTTTTCATTTACGCAAGTTGAAGAGACTATAAGAAATGAATTAGGGTCTAAGTTTAATGAAATAGATCAAATAATACGTGATCCGGTTGGATCAGCATCACTAGCTCAGGTTCATAGGGCGACTTTAAAAGATGGCAAGAAAGTAGTTTTTAAAGTTCAAAGACCCAATTTAAAAGAATTATTTATTATCGATTTGGGCATAATGCAGCAAATAGCAGGATTATTGCAGAAAAATAAGAATTGGAGTAGAGGTAGAAACTGGGTTGAGATTGCTAAAGAGTGTAGGAAAGTTCTGATGAAAGAACTTGATTTTAATTGCGAAGCGCAATATGCAGCAAGATTTAGGCAGCAATTTCTTGATGATGAAAATGTTGAAGTACCTGAAGTAATTTGGGATATGAGCAGTGAAAAAGTGCTTTGTTTAAGTTATGTAGAAGGGACAAAAATAAGCGATTTAGAAAAATTAAAATCCCAAGAAATTGATTTATCTAAAATTGCAGAGATAGGTGCAATCAGCTACTTAAAACAATTAGTAAATTACGGGTTTTTTCATGCAGATCCTCATCCAGGGAATCTAGCAGTTTCAAGTGAAGGTAAATTGATTTTTTATGATTTTGGAATGATGGGGAACATCTCAAATAATCTTCAAACAAGATTAGGGGGGATGGTCAAGGCTGCTGCTCTTAGAGACGCCTCATCACTTGTTGATCAATTACAACAAGCTGGTCTAATTTCAAAAGATATTGATGTAGGACCGGTCAGAAGATTAGTCAGATTGATGCTTAAAGAAGCCTTAACTCCGCCATTTAGCCCAAATATTATTGAAAAATTATCTGGAGATTTATACGAACTGGTTTATGAAACGCCATTTCAACTGCCAGTAGATTTAATCTTTGTGATGAGAGCTTTATCAACTTTTGAAGGAGTTGGTAGAATGCTTGATCCAGGGTTTAACCTTGTATCAGTTACCAAGCCTTATTTAATAGAACTTATGACTTCAAATAATCAAAGTCCCAACGATTTAATTAACCAATTTGGAAGGCAAGTAGGTGAAATAGGATCGAAAGCTGTTGGAATTCCCAAAAGAATAGATGAAAGTTTAGAAAGATTAGAACAGGGCGATTTACAATTGCAAATAAGAATGGGAGAATCTGATAGGCAATTCAAAAAAATGTTTACGGCTCAAAAAACTTTAGGCCATTCAATTCTCATAGGAAGCTTATCAATTGCATCTGCTTTACTTGTAACCAATAAACAAAATAATTTTGCATTGTTGCCACTTTTTTTTGCAGTACCAATAAGTATCGATTGGATAAAGTGCCAATTAAGTATGAGAAAAGGCTCACGTTTAGAAAAACTTAAGCGCTAAAAAAAACTATATATTTTTGGGACCTAAACCTAAAGCTCCAGCGAATCTTGCTTGATTTCCTAATTCCTCCTCAATTTTTAAAAGCCTATTATATTTTGCAATCCTTTCACTTCTACTCAAAGAGCCAGTCTTGATCTGACCCGATCTTGTGGCGACAGATAAATCTGCAATTGTTGTATCTTCAGTCTCACCACTTCTATGACTTATAACACTTGTGAAACCAGACATTTTAGCTAACTCAATAGCTTCCAAAGTTTCAGTTAATGTTCCAATTTGATTTACCTTTATTAGAATTGAGTTGGCAGATTTTTCTATAATCCCTTTCCGTAATCTTTTTGTATTAGTAACGAATAAATCATCACCTACAAGCTGAACTTTATTCCCTAATTCTTTGTTTAATTCTGACCAACCCTCCCAATCATCCTCAGCTAAACCGTCCTCTATTGAAACTATGGGGTAATTAGAAACTAATCTTGAAAGATATGAAATCATTTCAGAACTATTTAAACTTTTACCTTCATATTTATAAATACCATCACTATAAAATTCAGTACTAGCAGCATCTAAAGCTAAAGATACCTGCTCACCAGGCTTAAATCCGGCTTTCTGAATTGCTTCTAATAATAAGTCCCCTGCTTCTTCGCTTGATGACAAATTCGGGGCAAATCCACCCTCATCGCCAACAGCAGTAGATAGACCTTTTTGATCAAGTAATGATTTTAATGAGTGAAAAATTTCAGTACCCATTCTTAATGATTCACTGAAATTATGAACTCCATGTGGAACAAGCATAAATTCCTGAAAATCAAGACTATTTGGTGCATGAGCACCACCATTTATTACATTCATCAATGGGACTGGAAGAAGGTTAGATAATGGATCTCCAAGATATCTATATAGTGGAATGTCTAAAGCATTTGCAGATGCTCTAGCAGTTGCAAGACTTACTGCAAGGATTGAATTTGCTCCAAGGTTAGACTTATTAGAAGTTCCATCAATTTCAATCATTAATTTATCTACTGCAGTTTGATCTAAAGATGACAAACCACATAAAGCCGGCGATATTGTTTCATGAATTTTATTAACAGCATTCAAAACGCCTTTCCCCATATATTTCGAACCACCATCTCTTAATTCATGTGCCTCATGAGCACCAGTGCTAGCTCCGCTGGGAACAATTGCTCTGCCACTTGCACCACATTCCAAAAATACTTCTGCCTCTACAGTTGGATTACCTCTTGAATCAAGGACTTGCCTTGCTTCAACAGTATCAATAAGAAAATCAATAGTTTCTTTCACAATTTAATTATTACTATTTAAATCCTATTAATAGCTGAACTATTTGGCTAATATCTGAAATATATTTGTTAACCAACTATAATTTTTAATTTTATTAAGAGCTTAGATATTATTAAACGTTTTTTTTCATTCTAAAATCCCCGCAAATCCTCTCATCTAAATAATTTTCAAATTCATCTTACAATTTGAAAATTATTGGATGATTATTAATGTAGATCCTATTTAGAATAGGAATTAATAATCAACTATAGTTTTATAGTTTATGAGAGAAACCCTTACATCCAGTCCTGAACTATTTAGCGATATCAGTTGGAACCTTATTTTATTAGGGGAAGAAACCGCAAAAAAATGGGATCATAGCGAATTTAATATTGAACACATAATTCATACATTGTTCTCATCCAGTGAATTCTTTGCTTTCATTGAAAAATTATCAATCGACCAAGATACAGTTTTAGACATAACAGAAGATTTTTTAGAAGAGACACCAACAAATGAGTCAGATATTTTTACTATCGGAGAAGATTTAGAAATTTTATTAGATAACGCGAATCAGATTAAAACTCAATGGGGATCGAGATTAATTGAAATCCCTCATTTACTTATTGCTCTTGGAAGAGATTTAAGAATTGGAAATTATGTTTTTGAAGAAGGAAATCTTTCAATGGAAAAATTAGAAGAAGAATTAAAGTTTTACCCAAATATTAATCAATCAAAAGATTCTTTTAATTATGGGAATGTAATTGAAATAAATAATCAATCTAATTTTGAATCAAACAATGAGACTAACGAGACTTTTGTAAAAGAAGAAAAATTGAAAAAAGCTATTGTTCCATTACCGAAAAGTGAACTTCAAATTGAAACCAAAAAACAAGTTAGAAAAGATGAAAATGCTCTTTCAATTTATGGAAAAGATTTAACAGAATCAGCTAAAAAAGGCTTACTGGATCCCGTTTTAGGAAGAGAAAATGAGATCAATAATTTAATGAGGGTACTCTGTAGAAGAAACAAAAATAATCCTATACTTATTGGTAATCCTGGAGTTGGTAAAACCTCAATTGCAAAATTACTTGCTCAATTAATTGTAGACAAAAAAGTTCCTGATACTTTAAAGGACTTAAAAATTATTTCACTTGACTTAGGTGCATTAGTTTCTGGGACCAAATTTAGAGGTCAACTAGAGGAAAGACTAAGCTTAATCATGCAGGAACTAAATAATCCAAACCAAGGAATGATTCTATTTATTGATGAAATTCACTCAATATTAAGTTCTGACAGATCTTCTACCGACATCAGTAATATATTAAAACCTTTACTAGCTGAAGGAGAACTAAGATGTATCGGTACAACAACACCTGAGAAATTTCGTGAAACTATTGAAAAAGATCAGGCATTAAATAATTGCTTTCAAAAGATAGCTGTTAATGAACCTTCAGTAGAATTAAGCGCAAAAATACTACAAGGGATTAAAAAGAAATATGAATCACATCATGGCATAAAAATTTCTGAAGAGGCTGTAAACTATTCTGCAAAATTGGCCGATAGATACATCAGCGATAAATGTCTCCCTGATAGTGCAATAGATTTAATTGATGAAGCAGCTGCACAGTTGAAAATCGAGTCTAATAATATGCCTCAAATCATTCTTCAACAAGAAAACAAACTTAATACAATTGATGAAAAATTGAATAATTTGCAAGGAGAAAATATCGAAGCTCAAGAAAAACTATTTAATAGTAGAAAACAATCAGAGGCAAAATTGAACGTTCTTTTGGAAAATTGGAACAATTTACGTGAAGAAATGGAGAAATTATCTATTTTAATGAAAGAAGAAGATAAGCTAACCAAACAAATTAAAGATAAATCAAATCGCGAAATTGAAAATGATCTGGATTATTTAGAGAAGCTTGAAGAAGAGTTAAGTGAAATAGAGAATGACATACAAAAAGTTGAAGAGAACTTTTATAAAATAAAGAAAAATAGAAATTTCCCTTTTAAATATCAAGTTGAACCTGATGATATTGCTGATGTCGTTTCAAAAATTACAGGTATTCCAATTTCTAAAGTAGTTTCAAATGAACGTAAGAAATTAGTCAATCTAGAAACAGAACTAAGTGAAAAAGTTATTGGACAAGGAAAAGCCATAGAAGCTGTTTCTGCCGCAATTAGAAGAGCTCGCGTTGGCATGAAAAGTCCTAAAAGACCTATTGGATCTTTTTTATTTATGGGTCCCACAGGTGTTGGTAAAACAGAATTAGCAAAATCTCTCGCAACAGCTTTATTTGATGAAGAAGACGCACTTTTAAGATTAGACATGAGTGAATATATGGAGAAAAATGCCGTGGCACGACTGTTGGGAGCTCCTCCAGGTTATGTTGGTTATGAAGAGGGAGGTCAATTAACTGAAGCTGTAAGACGCAAACCCTATTCTGTAATACTTCTTGATGAGATAGAAAAAGCACATACAGAAGTATTTAATATCCTTTTACAAGTCTTAGATGAGGGAAGATTAACGGACTCTCAAGGAAGGACCGTAGACTTTAAAAATACCGTAATAATTATGACAAGTAACCTGGCTGGTAAATCTATATTGGAGTATTCACAAAAGATTTCTAAAAGTGATGGGGAGTTAGAAAAAGATCAACAAACTCTAGATGATTCCATTAGTAATACATTGTCTTCAATTTTTAGACCTGAATTTTTAAATAGAATTGACGAAGTAGTCAAGTTTAATCCATTATCTATTAATGAACTACAAAAAATAATAATTTTACAAACAGAAGATTTAAAAAACCTCCTACTTGAACAGAAAATAAATATCGCAATAGACAAAAAAGTTATTAATAAAATCGCAAACGATTCTTACGAACCTGAATATGGTGCTAGGCCACTTAGCAGAGAACTTAGAAGACAAATAGAAAATCCCTTGGCTGCAAAACTTTTAGAGGATAACTTCAAAAACAAAAAAAATATAACAATTAAACTTAATCCTGCTAAAAAAGATGAGATCGTTTTCAAACCTAGCTGAAGAGTAAATCAATGAGCTAAAATAAAAATTAAAGAGTAAAGCTTAATTTCAAAAAAAATTTTGTGACAAGTCCTACTAATAAAGAACCTATTAAAAAGGATTCTCCTGAAGTTGAAGAGCCTAAAAAAAATAATAATTTTTTTAGATCTACTTACGATGAGCTTAAACTTGTCGTGTGGCCTAACAAACAACAACTTTTTAGCGAATCGGTAGCAGTTATAATTATGGTATCGTTTTCTGCTGCGGCCATTGCTTCTGTCAGCAGATTCTATGGATGGGCAGCCTCGCAAATTTTTGGTTGAATTATCTCCCGAATATCCATTAATAAAGATTTTTAATTAAGCTTCTAGAAAAATGAGTAATGAATTAAATACAAGCCTTGCTTCTTCAAAAGCAAATACAAGCATCGCAAGATGGTATGCCGTTCAAGTAGCGTCAAGTTGTGAAAAAAAAGTAAAAGCGACTCTTGAGCAGAGATCAGTAACTTTAGGTGTTAATAATAGAATCATTGAAATTGAAATTCCCCAAACTCCAGGAATTAAATTAAAAAAAGATGGAAGCAGACAAACTACTGAAGAAAAAGTTTTCCCTGGTTATGTCCTCGTAAGAATGATTTTGGATGAAGATACAATGATGGCTGTTAAAAGCACTCCAAATGTAATTAACTTTGTCGGTGCTGAAGACGGAAGAGGAAGCGGAAGATCGCGAGGTCACATCAAACCTCGACCACTATCGAGGCAAGAAGTTAATAGGATATTTAAGCGCGCATCAGAGAAAAAAGCTGTAATCAAGTTAGATATTGAAGAAAAAGATAGAATCATCGTAACTAGTGGTCCATTCAAGGATTTCCAGGGAGAAGTTATAGAAGTTTCCGGAGAAAGAAATAAATTAAAAGCATTACTTTCAATATTTGGGCGCGAGACTCCTGTAGAATTAGAATTCTCCCAAATCAATAAACAAAATTAATTTCTAATTGTTCTTGTTTATCGAGTAAAATTATGATTTTCTACTCAGCTTAAATTCTCTAATCTAATGGCAAAAAAAATTGTTGCAGTTATCAAGCTTGCTCTACAAGCAGGCAAGGCAAATCCTGCTCCTCCTGTAGGACCAGCTTTAGGACAACATGGTGTCAATATCATGGCATTTTGCAAAGAATACAATGCAAGGACGCAAGATAAAGCAGGTTTTGTAATTCCAGTCGAGATTTCTGTTTTTGAAGATAGAAGCTTTACTTTTATCACAAAAACACCTCCTGCTTCCGTCTTAATAACAAAAGCAGCTGGTATCGAGAAAGGATCAGGTGAATCCGCAAAAGGCTCTGTTGGGAATATAAGTAAAGCTCAATTAGAAGAAATAGCCAAAACTAAGCTTCCTGATCTAAACTGTTCTAGTGTTGAATCAGCAATGAAAGTAATTGAAGGTACTGCTCGAAATATGGGAGTCTCAATTACTGATTGAGTTCAAGACAAAATTGCTCACTACTTAGGGGAGGTTATTTAATAACCGTTTGCACCCAAAAATTATTATGAAAAAACTATCCAAAAGAATGGCGGCTCTATCAACAAAGATAGAAGACAGAATATATGCGCCAATTGAAGCTCTTAGCATTATCAAGGAAAATGCTAATGCAAAATTTGATGAAACTATTGAAGCACATATCCGTTTAGGTATTGATCCAAAATATACTGATCAACAATTAAGGACCACTGTTGCATTACCACATGGTACTGGCCAAAGTATCAAAATTGCAGTAATTACAAGCGGTGAGAATGTATCGAAAGCTAAGGCTGCTGGTGCAGATTTATTTGGCGAAGAAGATCTTGTGGAAAGCATCAACAAAGGAAATATGGAGTTCGATCTACTTATTGCAACTCCAGATATGATGCCAAAAGTTGCAAAATTAGGAAGAGTTTTAGGACCTAGAGGTTTAATGCCTAATCCTAAAGCTGGGACAGTAACTAATGATATTGCTAATGCAATAAAAGAGTTCAAAGCTGGTAAGCTCGAATTTAGAGCAGATAAGGCTGGTATCGTTCATGTTCGCTTTGGAAAAGCAAGTTTCACAAAAGAGGCTCTACTTGATAACTTAAAAACCCTGCAAGAATCAATTGATAAAAATAAACCAAGTGGAGCTAAAGGAAAGTATTGGAAAACTTTTTATGTAACTTCAACAATGGGACCTTCAGTTCAAGTAGACATAAATGCTATACAAGAATACCAACCAGAAGGTTAACCCTTTGTAGTATAATTTAAATTGCAATAATACGGCCAAAGAAAGTAGGTTTATTTAGTTATTCTAAATTTTTAATTCCTACCGAGGACTCGTCTTAATTATTTCTTTTTTTGGATCTAATAAAAGCGGCCTCTATTAAAAAGGACTTTGCCGCATTTCCTGCTCTCCCTAAACTACGATCCAAAAACAACGATGGGCCGAACACTAGAGAATAAGCAAGAAATCGTTACTGAGATTAAATCTCTTTTAAACGACTCGGAAATGGCTGTAGTTCTTGACTATAAAGGTTTAAGTATCAAAGAGATGTCAGATTTGCGATCTAGATTGCAAACAACTAACGGCATCTGCAAAGTTACTAAAAATTCATTAATGCGTAAAGCTATTGATGGAGATAGTAATTGGAACGATCTTGAATCTTTACTGACCGGAACAAATGCTTTTGTCTTAATTAAAGAAGATGTTGGTGGTGCCGTAAAAGCAATCCAATCTTTTCAAAAAGACACCAAAAAATCCGAAACCAAAGGAGCTTTATTTGAAGGCAGACTTCTTAGCGATTCTGAAATAAAAGAAATTGCAAGTCTTCCATCTAAAGAAGTATTGATGGCAAAAATTGCTGGTGCTCTAAATGGCATAGCAACAAAAATTGCGATCTCTATCAATGAAGTGCCTTCTGGACTTGCTAGATCACTTAAACAACATTCTGAAAAATCAGAATCTTAAATTCAAACCCTAATTAACTTTTAAGAAAATGTCCGCAAAAACTGAAGAAATTCTTGAATCATTAAAATCTCTATCACTTTTAGAAGCATCTGAGCTTGTAAAGCAAATTGAAGAAGCTTTTGGTGTATCTGCTGCAGCTTCTGCAGGTGTAGTAATGGCAGCTCCAGGAGCATCTGGCGGTGACGCAGATGGTGGCGCTGCTGAAGAAAAAACTGAATTTGATGTAGTTCTAGAAAGCTTTGATGCAGCTGCAAAAATCAAAGTCCTTAAGGTTGTAAGAAATGCAACTGGTCTAGGTCTTGGCGATGCAAAAGCACTTGTTGAATCTGCACCAAAAACGGTAAAAGAAGGAATTGCTAAAGCAGATGCTGAATCTTTAAAGAAAGAGATTGAAGAAGCTGGCGGTAAAGTTACACTTAAGTAAGAGTACATTTTTTCAAGCCGATAACCTTAATATCGGCTTCAAAAATTATGAATAGTGATAGTATTGCGATTGAAGCTGCGACTGATGGAGCCTGCAGTGGTAATCCAGGCCCAGGTGGTTGGGGCGGTTTAATAATTTTTGACGATTACAGCGAATTAGAAATAGGTGGTTCCGAGCAAAACACTACTAATAACAGAATGGAACTTACTGCGGCTATAAAAACTCTTGAGAAATTAAAAACCTACCAATTAAAAGAGAACTTTAAACTAAGAACTGATAGTAAATATGTCATAGAGGGTTATACAAAATGGATTATTAATTGGAAGAGAAATGGATGGAAAACAAGTTCAGGAAAACCAGTTCAAAATCTTGATCTATGGCAAAAAATTGATCAATTAAGGATTAATGGCCTAGTAATGGAATATGTTAAAGGTCATAGCGGGGACAAACAAAATGATAGAGTTGATAAAATTGCAACTAATTACAGCAAAGGTATTTTTATAGAAAGTAACTTAAAAAAAGCAGAATCCTCTGTTGATTTTTTTGAAAAAATTGCACCTGCAGAAATTCAGGAATTATTTTCCCGCAATGAATTAATTAAAAAATTTGCAGAAAAAAAGTACCTTTTAAGTTCACCTGAACTAAACACCTTATTAGGTGAAGAATACCACTTAAAGATAAAACAATATTCACTTTTTGAATGGCGTAATTGGAGATTGATTCCTAAAGATAAAAAATATTGGATAATAGAAAAAAAAGAAGCCTAATTTTTTATGAATGAACAGAAGGGGGTATTTAAAAATCTTTATAAAAACTTGATTACGCCTGTATTAAAAAAAGACTCTGGAATTGATGCAGAATACTTAACAAATTTATCTCTTAGCCTCCTATCATTCAGTTCAAGAAAATATAATTGGCCAGTAGTTTCTTCTATCTTAAAAAATCTTAATAAAGAATTTTCTGTAGTTGATAAAAGGTTAACTCAGAACATATGTGGGATAAATTTTTGTAATCCAATTGGTTTAGCTGCGGGTTTTGACAAAAATGGAAATGCCGCAAATATATGGAAAGATTTTGGTTTTGGATTTGCTGAACTTGGTACGGTAACTAAATTTGCTCAGAATGGAAATCCCAAGCCAAGGTTATTTAGATTAGCAGAAGAAGAGGCAGCATTAAATAGAATGGGTTTCAATAACAATGGTGCTGAAAATCTAGTTAAAAACTTTGTCGAGCAAGGAATTGAGTTTAAAAAAAATAGAAAGAATATTTGTTTAGGGATAAATTTTGGTAAGTCTAAAATTACAGATTTATCTCAAGCAAAAGATGACTATTTAACTTCTTTAAAATTATTAATTCCATTTTGTGATTATGCAGCAATAAACGTAAGTTCTCCAAATACTGAAGGCTTAAGAAAGTTACAAGATCCAATACTTTTAAAAGAACTTATTAAAGAAATTAAAAACTTACCCAGTTGTCCACCATTATTTGTCAAAATTGCACCAGATCTAAACTTTAAAGATATTGAAGATATTTGCCAATTAATAATCGAGGAAAACATCGATGGAATAATTGCTACTAATACCAGCATAGATAGATTAGGTCTTGAAAATAGAAAGATCATGCAAACCGGATTATTACTTTCTGAAGAGAATGGAGGATTAAGCGGAAGACCTCTACAAAAAAAAGCAAATCAAATAATTAAACATATTCACAATATTGATAAAAAAATTATTTTAATTGGCGTTGGTGGAATAGATAGTCCTGAGTCAGCGTGGGAAAGAATTTGTTCTGGAGCATCATTAATTCAACTTTATACAGGATGGATATATAAGGGTCCACAATTAGTGCCCGATATACTTCAAGGAATTATAAAGCAACTTAATAACCATAAATTATCAAATATAAAAGAGGCCATTGGATCAGATTTAAAATGGATTGAATAAAAAAAAGAAAATGAATAATGAACAAATTAGAACTTAATGATTACAAAATATTAGTCATGCAATCATCAAACTTAAAACATGGGGGAAACATATATGCAAAAGCAAAGAAATTAAATTTATTGCCCTCTGAAATTATTGACGCGAGTGCCTCATTAGTGCCCTTTGATCCACCTCAAATAATAATAGATTCTTTAAAAGCAGAAATTAAGAATCTTGGATTTAGATATTACCCTGAGAGAAACTTGAGTAATTTGAAAAAAATAATTGGTAAATTTCATGGAATAAATCCAGACAATATATTGCCTGGAAATGGAGCTTCTGAGCTAATAACTTGGGCAGGGTATGAAGCATCTAAATTTGGAATAAGTTGCATTCCCTCTCCAAGCTTTGTTGATTATGAAAGATCTTTAAATTGTTGGAATGGCAATTTAATACATTGTGAATTACCAAAAAACTGGAGTAAAAATTTTCCTCAATCGTTTCCACTTCATCCAAAAGGTGATGTCATTTGGATAACCAATCCACATAACCCTACCGGCCAATTATGGGAAAAGAATTCTTTGGAGGAAGTTGTGAAAAAATATAAATTAGTTATCTGTGATGAAGCTTTCTTATCAATAACACCTAATGGAGACAAAGAGTCTTTGATACCATTAACCCAAAGATTTGATAATTTATTAGTCTTGAGAAGCTTGACCAAAATCTTCAATATTCCTGGACTTAGACTAGGATACGTTATTGGCTCATCGAAAAAACTTAAACAATGGGAAATAAATAGAGATCCTTGGCCTTTAAATTCATTTGCTATTAAAGCAGGAATTGATCTACTAAGTAATAAGAAATTCTATGAACAGTGGACAAAACAGGTTCACAGCTGGATAAATATTGAAAAAAAGAGAGTATTTGAAAAATTATCCAAAATAGAGAACCTTAAAGTTCATAACTCTTCAACCAACTTTTTTTTAATTGAAAGTAAAACATCCTTGTCGCCAAATATAAAATACCTAGAAAATAAGGGAATATTGCTTAGAGAATGTACTTCATTTAGATTTCTTGACGAAAAGTGGGCAAGAATAAGTTTGCAGAATATGAAAAATAATACTCTTTTATGTAAAGAAATTCAAAATTCTTTTAAAAAATAATTGATGAATTTTTTAATCTCATTTTTAGATTTAAATCTATTATTATTTTCCATGTTCTTCTTCATGAGATCTAATATTTCATAGTGATTTTTTCCCTTTTTTGATTTTATTTTAAAAATTCTTTCTAGAGTTTCTTCAAAAACCTCTTTAGAAATTTTATTCTGATTGATTAAAATTGAGCCTCCACATTCAGCAAGAATCATTGCATTTTTCTCCTGATGATTATTTTTAGAATCTGGATATGGAATTAAAATTGAAGGTTTTTCAGCCTCTATTAGTTCGTTGATTGTTAATGCACCAGATCTCGATATTACAAGATCACAGTTTTGAATTAAAGCTGCTATTTCATTAGTAAATTTCTTTTGAATATAATTTTTGGAGTTTTTTACATGAAAAGATTGTTGATTAGATTCGCCAATAATATGAACTATCCGAAACTGTTTTTTTATTAAAAATTCTAGAGATTCATAAAGAATTTGATTTATGGCTTTTGCTCCTTGACTACCTCCCATAACAATCAAAAGAGGGCCATTCCCTTTTGGAACCCATTCTGGCAAAAAATTAAATTTATAGAATTGCTCTCTTAAAGGTGTTCCAGTGAAAAAAGTTTTACAATTTTTTAAATAGGAATTTGTTTTCTTAAATCCTAAAAGAACATAGTTACATAAAAAACCAAAGTATTTCGTGACCATTCCTGGAATTACATTTGATTCATGAATAATAATTGGTATCCTGAGAAGTTTTGAAGCGACAATGGTAGGTGCTGATATGTATCCGCCAGTAGTAAAAACTAAGTTAATTTTTTTTTCTTTTAAGATCCTAATTATTTGGAAAGTTGACATTAAAATTTTTATATAATGATAAAACAAAAAAATATTTTTTCTTGGTGTCTTTATATTCAAAGTCCTCAAATTATATTTTTTGGGAATAAAATTCGAATCAAGTCTTTGACGAACACCCAACCAATGAATATTCCATTCATCTTCGACCTCTTTAGAAACTGCTAAGGCTGGGAAAATATGCCCCCCTGTCCCACTTGCTGCGACTAATAAATTATTTTTTTTAGACATAAAAGCTTAAATTAGTAAAATAAAAATAACCAATGATTAATATGTTTAATTTAAATTTATTCAAAAATATAGGATTTCTTCTCTACTTATTTGTTTATCTTATTATTCCCTATTCAGCAATAACGCAAACTTTAAAAGTTGATTTTATAAGAAATCTAGAGAACTCATTAAATGCAAGAGATTTAGAATTCATTAGAAAAAATTTTAGAAATGAAGAAAGCCAAAATATACCAAAACAGTTTTCAAAGATTATTAATGATTTTCCTGACAGCAAATGGAAGATCAAAAAATTAAAATCTGATGTTCCAAATGAAGATATTTTGCGAATAAAAGTTTCTGGGGAAAAAATAGTTAATGAAGAAATATATATACTCGAATCCAATTTTGATTATTTTTTTTCAATGGTAAACGGAAAAATAGATGAAGGGATTATCAAAAATTTATTCACTACTATAAGAAACGATAATAAAAAAATAGATATTAGTTTTAAAATTCCTGATAGAGTTCTTACTGGTGCAAAATATGATATCGATATAATTCTAAATAAGCCTCTTGAAGAAGTTATTATTGCTGGAGCTATAAAACCTCATCAAATTAATTCATTTTTTGAACAAGAAATATTATTGGAGCCCTTGGCATCTGGAGGTATTTTTAAAATAACAAGAGCCCCTTCAAAACCAGGGATACAAATTTGGTCAGGCATCATAGCTCACCCTGAGGGAATGATTACTTTCACAAAGAGTATTGATATTGTTGATGAGATATAGCCTAAGCGTCGTTTAACGAAGCTACACCTGGTAAGGTTTTACCTTCTAAAAGTTCCAAACTTGCGCCACCTCCAGTAGATATATGAGACATTTTCTCAGCTAATCCTGCTTTCTCTACTGCTGCGACTGAATCTCCACCACCAATTATCGTACAAACTTCAGAAAAAGCACTTAAGTCAGCAAGAGTCGTAGCTATTGCATTTGTACCATCCGCAAATTTATCAAATTCAAAAACACCCATCGGACCATTCCAAATAATTGTCTTACATTCAGCAAGAGCATTCTGAAAGACTTTAATGGAATCTGGACCAATATCTAGACCCATCCAATTCCCACTAATTGCATCAATTTGAGATATTTTACTATTGGCGTCGGGAGAAAATTCATCAGCCAAAACAACATCAGTGGGTAATAGCAATTCTACTCCTTTTGCTTTTGCTTTTGCTTCTAAATCTTTAGCAAGCTCAAGTTTATCTTCTTCTACGAGGCTCTTTCCGACATCTAAACCTCTAGCTTTATAAAAAGTGAAAATCATACCTCCACCAATCATGATTTTGTCACACTTATCTAGTAAAGAATCAAGTACTCCTATTTTGCTACTAACCTTTGATCCTCCAACTATTGCTGCCAAGGGACGATTTGGGGAATCTACAGCTCCTTGTAGGTATTTCAATTCTTTTTCTAAAAGGAATCCAGCTACTGAGGGACTTAAATAATTTGTAACACCCTGAGTTGAAGCGTGCGCTCTATGAGCAGCACCGAAAGCATCATTTACATAAGTGTCTGCATGTGATGCTAATTTTTTAGCAAACTCCAGGTCGTTTTTTTCCTCTTCACCAAAAAAACGAACATTTTCAAGTAAAAGAACATCTCCATTAGATAAGCTATTTGATTGTGCAACTGCTTCATCACCAATACAACTGTTTGTAAGAGCAACATTTTGACCCAACAATTCACTTAATCTTGATGCTACTGGAGTTAATCTCATTTTTTCATTTACCTGACCCTTTGGTCTCCCAAAATGAGCAGCTAAAATAACTTTTGCGGAATGATTAATAAGATATTCAATAGTTGGGATCGCTGCACGAATACGCGTATCGTCTGTTATTTGACCATCTTCATTTAATGGAACATTAAAATCTACTCTTACAAGAACTTTTTTTCCTTCTAAATGTGTCTTATCAAGACTGGAAAGAGATAATTTTGACATTAAACAAGCTATATTTATAATCTCAAGACCCTAACGTTAATTTGGGCTTATTGGGTTAAAAAGTAGTTACTGTTACCTATGCCTTAATAAATTTTAAAAATTAACGATTATAAAAATTTTTTAGTCATTAAATTTATACTAAACTTTAAAAGTAAATACTTTTGAAACTTATAAAAACTAAAAGGAATACAAAATTTTATTTGATTTATTGAAGTGGACATACCCAAAATCCAATGGTACCCAGGCCATATCGCAAAAGCAGAAAAGAAATTATCTGAAGTTATCAATAAAGTAGATTTAGTCATAGAAGTTAGAGATGCACGAATTCCTTTGTCAACAGGACATCCACACTTAAATAAATGGATAAATAATAAAAAACATATTCTTGTTATTAACAGATCAGACATGATCTCCCCTCATGCAATCAATAGTTGGAACAAATGGTTTAATGCTAAAGATCAATATCCTCTTTGGTGTGATGCTAAAAGAGGAATAGGGATTAAAGAAATTTGTAAGTCAGCCAAAGATTCTAGGTCGTCAATCGACGATAGAAGACTCTCTAGAGGAATGCGAATTAGGCCAATTAGAGCCCTTACACTTGGTTTTCCAAACGTAGGAAAGTCAGCATTAATTAATAGAATTGCAAAAAAAAGAGTTGTAGAAAGCGCTAGGAAAGCAGGCGTGACTCGTAATTTAAGATGGATAAAATTAGAAAGTGGTATAGATCTACTAGATGCTCCTGGTGTTATACCTCCAAATTTAGAAGATCAAAAATCAGCACTTAATCTTGCACTGTGTGACGATATTGGTGAAGCTGCTTATGAAATAGAGAGTGTCGCAATTGGGTTTATCAAAATTATATCCACTCTCAACAAAGATAAGAATGCGAATATCTCAGTTAAACAAATATCTAATAGATATGGAGTTGATATTACCAAAGGCTTTAAGAGTCCTTCTACTTGGATCAACGAAGCAGCTTCAAAACATACCTCAGGTGATAAAAGGAGAATGTCTCATAAGTTATTGGAAGATTATAGAAATCAAATGCTGGGTAAAATTGCTCTAGAAGTCCCACTATGGAATTAAATAATCAAGATTATTTCGGCATTGGAGAAGGTGAGCTTATAGAAATTATTTATGAGCTACCTCTGCCTATGAGGCTAGACAGATGGTTAGTAAGTAAAAGGCCAGAACAAAGTAGAGCAAGAATTCAACATTTTATAAATTCAGGTTTAGTACTTGTAAACTATAAGACCGCAAAAGCAAAGACCCCATTAAAAAATGGCGACAATGTTCAAATATGGATGCCTCCTCCAGAACCTCTTATTTATTTGAAACCTGAAAAAATGGATTTAAATATCCTTTTTGAAGACGAGCATATCATAGTCATCAATAAACAATCAGGTTTAATAGTTCATCCAGCCCCTGGACACAAATCTGGAACTTTAGTGAATGGATTACTTTTTCACTGTAAAGATCTGCCTGGAATAAATGGGAAACTAAGACCTGGGATTGTTCACAGATTAGATAAAGATACCTCCGGATGTATGGTGGTTGCAAAAAGCCAAGAGGCATTAGTAAATCTCCAGAAACAAATTAAAGAAAAAATAGCATCACGCGAATATATTGCAGTAATTCATGGAGCGCCTAATTCTGAAGAAGGCCAAATAGTTGGACACATAGGCAGAGATAAATTAAATAGATTGAAATATAAAGTAGTTGATGAAACTTCAGGAAGGTATGCCTGTACCTATTGGAAATTAAAAGAAAGATTTGGCAATTACTCTTTAATGAGTTTCAAACTAGACACGGGGCGAACGCATCAAATAAGAGTTCATTGCGCTCACATTAATCATCCAATTGTGGGTGATCCATTATATGGAAGATGTAAAAAACTACCATGTAAATTAGATGGCCAAGCTTTACACGCCATCAAGCTTGGACTTATACATCCAATAAATGGTAAAGAAATGATATTTGAATCAGAATTACCATTAGACTTTCAAAAATTACTAAGTGTTCTTAAAGTTAAATGAGATTTAAAGAGGAATTTAGAAGCGATTTTGTATACGTGTTTTGAGTTTTAGTGAATATTGTAGAACTTTCTCCTTCATCAACTATCTTTCCATCATTCATAACTAGCAACCTATTACAAAATCTTTTAGCAATGCCTAAATCATGGGTAATAAAAATAATCGTTAAATTCATTTTTTCTTGAAAGACTCTTAGTAATTCAAGAATTTCTATTTTTACTGAAGCATCCAACATATTAACGCTCTCATCACAAATCAAAATTTTTGGTTTCAACAATAGCGCTCTGGCTAATGAAATTCTTTGCAATTGACCACCAGATAATTGGCTAGGATAAGAATTAAAAAAATCATTATTTAAGGGAAGATTCAAATTTCTAAACATTAATTTTATTTCTTTTTCGATTTTTCTTTTATCTGAAATTTTTTGAATAAAAAATATATCTTCCAAAATACTTTTAATTGTCATTTTCGGGTTCAAACTTGAAAAAGGATCTTGAAAAATAATTTGCACTTTATTGTTCTTTTTAAAAGATTTATCTTTTTTCGATGCATGATTTTTATCATAAATTTTGATTTCACCACCTCTTACTTTAAGAAGTCCAATTAAAGCCCTACATAATGTACTTTTACCACTCCCTGAAGAACCAACTATTCCAAGAGTCTCATTCTCATATAACTTGAAACTAACTTCATTTAAAGCCTTATTCCATTTATTAATGAAAATTGAAGAATTTAATTTATACCAATGTCTTAGGTTATTTACCTCTAGAACGACCTGATCTCCAGCATTATTTTTAGTATTTGGTTCTAATACTATTTTTGAAGCATTTACTAACTTTTTCCCGATATCTGATTTTGGTGATTGAAAAATATCTAATATATTCCCTTTTTCAACAATCGATCCCTTTTCAATTATTGCAACTTTTTTACACCACTTTGCTGCAAGATTAATATCATGACTAATTAAAATTAAAGTTGTATCAAATTCATTACATAGATGAATTATTTCTTGCATAATTTCAAAACTTGTTTTGGTATCTAAGCTTGTTGTAGGTTCATCAGCTATTAATAATTTAGGTTTCAAAGCAAGTGCCATTGCTATAGAAACTCTCTGTCTCATTCCGCCGCTAAATTGATGTGGGAAAGAATCAAGTCTACTTTCTTCAATTCCGACTTTTTGAAAAACTTCTCTTACTAATTTTTTAATATCTAAAGATGATTTAGTTTGATCATGTGTTTTAAATAATTCATATAAATGATCCCCAACTCTCATTAGCGGATTAAGTTTTTTTATAGAGTCTTGATAAATAAATCCAAAATTCTTTCTTCTAAATAATTGTGCATCTTTGTTGTTTATTTTCCTAGGATCTACATTAGAAATCGATAGATACCCTTTAGAAGTGGCTTTCGCAGGCAATATATTTACTAATGTTTTTGCAAAAGTGGTCTTTCCACATCCAGAAGGTCCTATTATGGCCAAATGATCTCCACTATCTATTTCCAAATTAAAATTTTTGATAATAGGTTGCTGTTTTAGACCATATTTAACATAAAGATTTTTAACTACAATAATTTTTTCTTTATTTTTTTCCATGATTTATAGCAAATTTTTCTAGACATAAATAAAATACACCTAAAGCAATATAAAATGTCCGAGGCAACTGCAAATTCAAAAGAAAAAAACGAAATTAAAGTTTCCAAAACTATTTTGCCTGAAAATAAAAAATATGAAAGTGAATCTTTGAATTATCAAATAAACATTCCCGATTGGCTTCTTAAAGATATTCATAATTTTGAAAAATCAAATAAAGAAAATGATGAGAATCAAAACCTTATAGTAAAGGCTTTTAAACTTGCTTATAAAGCTCATTATGGACAATTCCGTGCAAGCGGCGAGCCATACATTATCCACCCGGTTGCTGTTGCAAATCTCCTTAAAGAAATAGGTGCTAGTTCATCTGTTATTGCTGCAGGCCTTTTACATGATGTAGTTGAAGATACTGGCATTGATTTATCCGAAATAGAAACAAATTTTGGATTAGAAGTAAAAATACTTGTAGAGGGCGTAACAAAATTAGGCGGCATTCACTTTAACAACAGGACTGAAGCACAAGCTGAAAATCTAAGGAAAATGTTTTTGGCTATGGCCAGCGATATCAGAGTTGTCTTAGTTAAACTTGCAGATCGACTCCATAACATGAGAACAATTGAATGGCTAAATGATGAGAAAAAACTAAGAATAGCGAGAGAAACAAGAGAGATTTATGCACCATTAGCTAATCGACTAGGAATAAACAGATTTAAATGGGAATTAGAAGATTTAGCTTTTAAATTCCTAGAGCCTAAAGAATATCTAGATCTTAAAGATCAAATCGCCGTTAAAAGAAGCGATAGAGAAAAAAGATTAAAAGTAACTTTGAATCTTATGAAGGAAAACTTGATTTCAGCGGGTTTGAAAAATTTTGAAATAACAGGAAGGCCAAAACATCTTTATGGCATCTGGAGCAAAATGAAAAGACAACAAAAGCATTTTCACGAGATTTATGATGTTGCTGCCCTAAGAATTATCGTGGACAATTCAGATAGTTGTTATAGAGCTTTAGCAGTTGTTCATGATACTTTCAAACCAATTCCAGGTAGATTTAAAGACTATATAGGATTACCAAAACCCAATGGATATCAGTCCTTACACACTTCTGTGATTGGAAGACATCGACCTATTGAAGTTCAAATTAGAACTACTTCGATGCATCAAATTGCTGAATATGGTATTGCCGCTCATTGGCAATATAAAGAGGGTGGTTCTCCTGCTAAAAGTAATGCCGAGAAATTTAATTGGCTAAGACAATTAGTAGAATGGCAACAAGAAGGTAATGAAAGGGATCATAATGATTATTTAGCTTCAATTAAAGAAGATTTATTTGATGAAGAAGTATTTGTAATCACTCCAAAAGGAGATGTTGTTGGTTTAAGGAAAGGATCTACCGCGATAGATTTCGCCTACAGAATCCATTCTGAAGTTGGAAATCACTGTAATGGAATAAGAATTAATGAAAAGCTTTCTCCATTATCTACAGCACTTCAAAATGGTGACTTCATAGAAATTTTGACAAGTAATAATGCTACTCCAAGCTTGGATTGGCTGAACTTTGTAGTTACGCCAACTGCTAAAAATAGAATTCGCCAATGGTATAAGAAAAGCCATCGTGATGAAACGATTAAAAGAGGTAGAGATTTACTTGAAAAAGAAGTAGGTAGAAACGGTTTTGAAGCATTACTTTCTAGTGAAGCCATGAAAAAAGTTGCAAATCGATGCAATTTAAAAACTACTGAAGACCTTCTTGCATCTCTTGGTTTTGGTGGTTTAACTTTGCATCAAGTAATAAACAGACTAAGAGAAGAAATAAAATTACAGACAGAAGATGTAAGAAATGATTCTGACTCTGAAATAGCAAAATCTCTAAAAAGTAATAATAATTTATCCACTAATCAATCTAATACAGCAGCTAAATCACCAATTTCCGGGATAGAAGGACTTGATTACAGAATAGGTAAATGCTGTTCCCCACTCCCAGGCGAGGATATTATCGGAACTGTGTCGCTCGGCAACCATGGGATAACTATACATAGGGAAGATTGTGAAAATGTAATACCAATTCCAATAGAGAGAAGATTACCTGTCGGTTGGAATCAAGATAATAAAACTGGCGATAATAAGTTTCCAATTCAGCTACGAATAGAAGTAATTGATCGAGTTGGAGTTCTTAAAGATATTCTTATGCGGTTATCTGATAAAGGTATAAACGTTAGTGATGCCAATGTTAAAACTGCTTATGGTAAACCAGCTATTATAAATCTTTGTGTAGGTCTTGAAAGTTATAATCAACTTCACAAAACAATTGAACAAATTAAATCAATGGCAGATGTTTTAGATATTGCCAGAGTTGGACAAAGTTAATTTTAAAATCAGATCAATCTATCTTTTACTTTTTATCTTGTAGATAAAGAAAACAATACTGCCGCAAATCAAAGCTAATAAAATACCTACACAAGATGAACCTAAGAGTAATTTTAAGGAAAAAATTCTACCTTGTTTCCATAAGTCATCAATAACTAAACTTTTTTCAAGAATTTTATTAGAAGGATTATTTAAAAAAATTGAACCAACTTTATAGTTAAAATAATAAAGTGGAATATAAGTAAAAGGGTTGCTGATCCAGGTACCAATTGCAGCTAGAACAATATTTCCCTTAGCTATTTTCGCAAAAAATACTCCCATTAAAGTCTGAAAACCAAAAAATGGAAAGCAACCACTAAATACCCCTATAGCTAAACCTTTAGCATTAAAGAAAGGACTTCCATTCTGACTCCTAAATAATGATAGAATTTTCTTATAGGTAATATCTCTTTTAAATCTCATTCAGAAAGAAAATTTCAAAATTAAATTCTTGATAATTTTACTTAATTATCCATAACAAAGCGAGAGATGGATTCGATAGTTACTACAGAAGATACGATAGCCGCAATTGCTTCAGCTATAAGTATTGGGAAGGGAGGAGTTGCGATAATAAGAGTATCAGGGAAAGACGCAATAAATTCTTGCAAAAAGATTGTTCAAACTAAATCTAAATATGCATGGGAATCACATAGGGTTTTTCGTGGTTTTATTCAGGAAAATAAACAAAATAAATTTATAGATGAGGTTTTAATTTTAGTGATGAAATCCCCAAATAGCTTCACAGGAGAGGATGTAGTTGAACTTCATTGCCATGGCGGAATTATCATAGTAAATAAAGTTTTAAAGATATTATTATCTAGTAACTCTAGAGTTAGACTTGCAAACCCAGGAGAATTTAGTCAAAGAGCTTTTCTTAATGGGAAAATAGACCTTACTCAAGCAGAGTCGATTAATCAATTAATTAATGCAAGCAATACCAGATCAGCAGAGTTAGCCTTTAGCGGGGTTCAAGGAGAAATAAAGAAAAAAATTGATAATATTAAAAATGACCTTATAAATCAACTTTGCGAAATAGAAGCGAGAGTGGATTTTGAAGAAGACTTCACAGATTTTGATTACACCAAATATCTAAAAAACATTAAAAAAGTCAAAGAAAAAATAGAATTACTAATAGAAAATGCAAAAAGAAATTCATATATTCACAATGGAATATCCATTGCGCTTATAGGTAAAACAAATGTTGGTAAAAGCTCTTTATTAAATTTGCTTGCAAAAAAAGAGAAGGCAATCGTAACTAATATTCCTGGAACAACTAGAGATGTTATTGAAGTTAATTTAACTATTAATGATATTCCAATGAAAATAATTGATACTGCTGGCATAAGAGAAACTCATGAACAAATTGAAAGTATTGGAATTAAAAAAAGTTTTGGGAAAATAAAAGAGTCAGATTTTATAATTTATATTTATAGTCTTGAAGAAGGATTTAATGAAGAAGACAAAAAAATAATACAAGAAATTCCCAAAGAAAAATTAATTACTATTTTGGGCAATAAAAAAGATTTAATTGATTGCAAAAATATTAATTCAAATGAGTTAAAAAACACAATTTTTATTAGTATTAAGAATAATGATGGGGAAAGATTATTAATAGACAAAATTATAAAAAAATGCGGATTAAAACAAGTAGAAAATATCAATATATTTTTAAACGAAAGACATCTAACAAATTTGTCTGCTTGCTTATCTAATTTAAATGATACTGATGAAATAATTGAAAATAAATTGCCATTTGATTTGTTATCAATTGAGCTAAGAGATGGAATTCAAAACTTATCTAAAATAACTGGTCAAGAATTAACAGAGGAACTTCTAGATAATATTTTTTCTAAGTTTTGTATTGGCAAATAAATTTGAGTTAAATTACATAGTGATATATAGTTGATTCTCTAACTTCTGTTTAATTTTTATTAATTAATTATTTCTTAGTTTAGTGGATTTAAATACTCCAATAATAAGTAAAATCATTGATAATTGGATCGATGAAGATATAGGTAGGGGAGATCTTACAAGTTCCTCTATTACAGAAGAGAATGGTAATGCATATTGGATTGCAAAAGAAGAGGGTATATTCTGCGGGGTTGAAATTATAAAAGAAATTTTTAGAAAAATTGATTTAAAAATCAGTCCAAAATTTAATATCTCTGATGGAGATAAATTTGTTAAAGATCAAAAACTCTTAGAAATATATGGGCCTTCAAAAAGTTTACTCGCTAGTGAAAGGATCAGCTTAAATATTGCAATGCATTTATCTGGAATATCAACATATACAAAGAATCTTACAGATAAATTAGAAGGCACAAATATAAAATTAGCAGATACTAGGAAAACGACTCCTGGCTTAAGAATATTTGAAAAATATGCATTCAAATGCGGAGGTGGGGTGAATCATAGAATGGGATTATACGATGCTGCCATGATCAAAGAAAATCATATTGCATGGACAGATAATCTTAAGAATGCAGTACAAAATATTCGCCTAAATTCGCCTTTCACAACCCATATCATAATTGAAGCTGAGAATATCGACCAGGCAAAAGAAGCAGTGTTAGCAGGAGCTGATAGTGTCTTATTGGATGAACTTAGTCCTGAAATAATCAAAAAAAACATTCAAAAATTAAGAGAGTTATCAATTAATAGTCTACAAAAAGAAGTCAATAAAAATTTGATAATAGAAGTCTCTGGAATAAACCCTCAAGAAATTAGTAAATATCTAATAAAAGGTATTGATTTGATTTCAACAAGTTCTTCAATCACCAAAAGTAATTGGATTGATTTGAGTATGCGTTATATTAATTAATCATATAGATAAATAATTGAATAATTAATGCTAATCATTTTTAAAGAATTAACAAAACAATTTGAACAATCTCTTTTAGAAAGTCTTGAAAGAAATGATAAAAAAGGAGAATTCACAATTCTTAGCAAGAATTTAATTACACAATCATCAAAAGAGGAATTTGGTGATTATCAATGTAATGTTTGTTTAAGTTTATCTAAAATATATAAAAAGAACCCAAGAGATATTTCTAATGATTTTATTAACCTTTTAAATCAAAATAAAAGCATAGCAAAATTATGTAAGAGTCTAGAAATAGCTGGACCTGGATTTATAAATATAAAATTAAAAGATGAGGTTCTAATAAATGAAATTAAGTCAAATATTCAATGCAATAGGGCTGGCATACCTCTAATTAGAAAAGATTTAGATAGTGGTTTGTCCAATAAAGTTATTGTAGATTTTTCTAGCCCTAATATTGCTAAAGAAATGCATGTAGGGCATTTAAGATCAACAATAATAGGTGACTCAATATCTAGAATTTTCGAGTTAAGAGGTTATGAAGTATTAAGACTCAATCATGTTGGTGATTGGGGAACACAATTTGGCATGCTTATTACTCAGCTCAAAGATTTATATTCCAATGATCTAGAAGAAATAGGAAAGATCAAGATAAGTGATTTAGTTGAATTTTATAAAGAATCAAAAAAAAGATTTGATAACGAATCTGAATTCCAAAAAAGATCTAGAGAGGAAGTAGTTAAGTTACAAAGTGGAGATATTAAATCGATTAAAGCTTGGAAATTATTATGTGATCAATCAAGGAAAGAATTTGATGAGATCTATAAAAATTTAAAAATAAAAATAGAAGAAAGAGGTGAATCTTTTTATAATCCTTTCTTAAAATCAGTTATTGATGATTTGAATTTAGAAAAAATATTAGTAGAAGATCAAGGAGCAAAATGTGTATTTTTAGATGGGATGACTAATAAAGAAGGCAAACCTTTACCGCTAATTATTCAAAAAAAAGATGGGGGTTTTAATTATGCCACCACAGATCTTGCTGCTATAAGATACAGATTCAATAAACCTCCTAATGGTGATGATGCTTCAAGAATTATTTATGTAACTGATCATGGGCAAGCAAATCATTTTGCTGGAGTTTTTCAAGTTGCAAAAAAAGCAAAATGGATCCCAGAAAATTGTCAAGTAGACCATGTCCCTTTTGGGTTAGTTCAAGGAATTGATGGCAAAAAACTAAAGACAAGAGAAGGTGAAACAATACGCCTAAAAGATTTATTAAATGAAGCAGTTAGAAGAGCAAAAGAAGATTTATTGAAAAGATTAGAAGATGAAGATCGTTATGAGACCGAAGAGTTTATAGCAAATACTTCAAGAATTATTGGATTAGGAGCTGTTAAGTATGCAGATTTAAGTCAAAATAGGATTACTAATTATCAATTTAGTTTTGATAAAATGCTTTCCCTTAATGGTAATACTGCTCCTTATTTGTTATATACACTTGTAAGAATTTTAGGAATTAAAAGAAAAAATGATTTTGTTTATGAATCTAAAGATTTTCAGTACGTAAATTATGATCATAAATCTGAGTGGAAACTTATCAGAAAATTACTTAGGTTCGATGAAGTCATAATTTCTATTGAAAAAGACTTAATGCCAAATAGATTATGCAATTATCTGTTTGAGCTATGTCAGACTTTTAATAGATTCTATGATCAAGTTCCAATCCTCAAAGAAGAAAAAAATATAAAAATCTCTAGGCTTAATTTATGTGACCTAACTGCAAAAACACTAAAATTAAGCTTAGAGCTTTTAGGAATTGAAACTTTAGAAAGAATGTAATGAATGATTTTGATCCATTAAATAATCTTTTCCCAAAACCAAGAGAAGAAATAATAAATATGCATTCTTACTCTGCACCTTTAGAAAATAGAAGAAATTTACTCCGCTTAGACTTTAATGAAAATACTTTAGGTCCAAGTCCTAAGGTTTTAGAGGCATTAAAAGCGATAAAATTAGATGAGATATCAATTTATCCAGAATATAATTTTTTAAAAAAATTTTTATGTGATAAATATCTTGATTCAAGAAAATTTGGTAATGATGAAATCGGAATTTTCAATGGAGCAGATGCAGCAATAAATGCAATTTTTAATTGCTTTGGAGAAAAAGATCAGATATTTCTAACCACAAATCCAACTTTTGGTTACTATTCTCCTTGTGCAGAAATCCGAGGAATGAAAAAAATAAGTTGTTCTTACATTGGAGAAAATTTTCTGTTCCCCATCGAAGAATTTAGGGAAAAAATAATAAAGCATAATCCAAAGTTAATATTTATTTGCAATCCAAATAATCCAACAGGAACAGTTCTAAGCTCTCATGAAATAATTAATTTAGCCAATATCAATAAAGATTCATTAATAGTTGTTGATGAACTATATGAAAAATTTAATGGAGATAGTCTTCTTGAATCGATAGATTTTGAAAAGAATAAAAATATACTAATAATCCAATCTCTTTCAAAAACTGCAGGTCTAGCTGGTTTAAGAATAGGTTTTACTTTTGGCAATAAAAGTTTAATTCAGTACATTAATAAAGTTACAGGACCATATGATGTAAACAGCTTTGCTATAACAGCTGCATTAGCAGCACTTAAAGACAAATCATATATTGATAATTATGTTTTAGAAGTAAAAAAGGCGAGGGAATGGATTTTAAATAAATTTAAATCAACAAAAATCAGAACTCACTTTAGTGGAGGTAATTATTTCTTAATTTGGCCAAAAAAAGATCCTAAAATCTTAATACAACAGATGAGAGAAAAAGGTATTCTTATTAGAAGTATGGGAAACAAAAAAGATATCGGTAATTCTATAAGGGTTAGTATTGGAACTAAAGAACAAATGATTTTTTTCTGGGACAATTACAAGATATTAGATTTAAAAAATTAATTACTGAAAATATAAATTATATTTTGATCGATTCGTTTAGGTTTTATTTGAAAATCTTTTCCAACAAATTTTACTTTAAAATCTTTCATATTTTCGATAAATAAATCAGCATTTGAGAAATCACATTCTTTATTAATTTTTTTGCCGCGTTCAAAGTGAACAGGAATAACTACATTAGGTTTTAGAATCTTAACTATTTTTGAGGCTTCTCTACCATTGTAAGATTTTATTCCTCCTCCAATTGAAATAAACAATATATCTGGACTAGACAAAATAATTTGGCTGTTTATATCAATATCACCAGCAGCTCCTCCCATATGAACAATTTTAAGATCATTCTGCTCCCAACTCCAAACAGTTGCCATCCCAAATCTTCTTCCATCTACTCTGTCATGTGGTACAGAAATTCCATTTAATAAAATATCCTCAAATTGATAGATTCCTGGGTCAACGAACATTAATTGACCATTAGGGTTATATCCTTCATCTGGAAGCCTAGAACTAGCCAAAATAAAATCTGCGTTGACTTCTTTTGGCTCCTTTAAATTACTTGCACAACCTATTGCTTTAAAGGGATTTATAAGAATAGATTTATCTGCACTAGTAATTAAAAAACTACTATGTCCGAAACTTTTTATTCCCAAGTTCCTTGCCAATAATGAGGTAGGTAAAAAAGAGCTAACTAATATCAAAAATAAAAAGTTTTTAATTTG
Source organism: uncultured Prochlorococcus sp. (assembly GCA_902622435.1). Classification (GTDB taxonomy): domain Bacteria; phylum Cyanobacteriota; class Cyanobacteriia; order PCC-6307; family Cyanobiaceae; genus Prochlorococcus_A. Next base: position 223,745 of record CACNQB010000001.1, read on the forward strand.
AGAAATCATAAGATTAATTTTTTTTTATTTTACTTTTGTTCAGCCATTTTTAGAAAATTACTAATTAATTTATGACCAAATTGCGTCAACACACTTTCAGGATGGAACTGTACCCCATGTAAATGTTTATATTCTTTATGAGAGATAGCCATAATTGTTGAGTCTTCTAAAGTCGCAGTTATGTCGAAACAAGATGGTAAAGAACTTGAATCAACTATAAGACTATGATATCTAGTAGCCACAAATGGAGTCTCGATATCTTTAAACAATCCTTTTTGATTATGAAATATTTTGGATGTCTTACCATGCATAAGTTCTTTCCCAACTATAACCTTACCTCCAAAAGCCTGGGCCAAAGCTTGATGACCTAAACAAACTCCCAAGGTCGGAATATTTTTAGATAATATTTTTAGAATTGGCAGACAAATTCCAGATTGATCTGGATTACCTGGACCTGGAGATAAGAGAATTCCACCAGGATTTAGTTTGATAATTTCTTCTAGAGTAATTTCATCATTTCTTTTAACTATTAATTCTTTAGTTATTTCATGCTCAACTGAAAGTTCTCCTAAATATTGAACAAGGTTATAAGTAAAACTATCGTAATTATCAATAACAAGAAACATATTTATATGGATTTAAAATAACAATTTTATTTTAGGAACAAAGATATATACAGCAATAATAACAGAATTAATGGAAGCTAATAATACTGCTCCTGCAGAAGTATCTTTTGAAATTTTAGCCAAAATACTAAATTCTTTTTTCACTACTAAATCAACGATTGATTCAATAGATGTGTTCAATATTTCTAATATTAAAACAGACATTATTGTTGCAATCAAAATAACAAAATTACTTAGACTAATTTTGAGTAAAAAACCAATTATTAAACTTGTAACTGCAAAAATTAATTGAATTTTAAAATTTCTTGAAGTTTTTAATACATAACTAATACCACTGAAAGCATACTTAAAACTTATAAATACATTACTAGAAGTTTTATATGATTCTTTTCTATTTTCTAAATAGTTTATTTTTTTTTCCATTGATTTTTAATCTAATCGAGTAATTAAATATTCTTGGAAATTTAACATATGTTCTAAATCATGCTCATTATTATGTTCCCATCCCAAAAGATGTAAAAATCCATGACTAGCCAACCAGATCATCTCTCTATAGATTGAATGTTTATATTCATAAGATTGCTCAAGTGCCATCTCTAATGATATAAAAATATCTCCCAACTCTATAGGATCTAAATTATTTAGAGATTCATCAGAAATAATTGGAAAAGATAGTACATCAGTTGGACCATTTTTTTGCATCCATTTCTTATTCAAAGAAGCAATTTCTTGATTAGATATTATCTGTAAGCCTAATGAAAAAGATTTTTTTTCAAAAATATAATTTGGTAATTCATAATCCTCTTTTTTTAATATAGTATTTATCCAAGATAAAAAAACTTTCTCCCAAAAAATAGATTCAAAAATAAGATGGGTTTTAGTATCCTCTAACTTATTTGAAAATTGAGAGAAATCATTACATTGAAAAACCAAATCTAAATTTATTTGAGAAATAATTTTTTCTTTCATACATTCTTAAACTGGAATATTGGGCTTACCTATTGTGGCCACAAGTATTAATATCCCAATTAAAACTAGAAAGGTTATTGAAAAATGAGAAATACTTTTTGAGCCTTTCCTTACCATATTTCTCATAGCAAGTTTTATAAAGCTTGGAGGAGAAACTTTTTTTTCTAAAATTTCGTTTTTATTTTCCATTAGTTATTCAAGAGATTCATTAGAAGAAATATTCATACGTAATAATTCATGAATAAATGGTTCAAGTCCACCATCTAAAACACTATCTAACTCGTTAGTCTCTTGCATAGTCCTAAGATCTTTTACCATTTGATAGGGATGGAAAACATAATTTCTTATTTGATTGCCCCATGCAGCTTCCACAATATCACCTTTAATATCAGCGACTTCAGCAGCTCGTTGTTCTTTAGCAATCACTAATAGTTTAGACTTTAAAAGTAACATAGCTTTTTCTTTATTTTGTAATTGAGATCTTTCTTGAGTACATCTTACTGAAATCCCTGTAGGCAAATGAACAATTCTCACTGCTGTTTCTACTTTATTAACATTTTGTCCTCCAGCTCCACCGGATCTACTTGTTGTGATTTCTAAATCTTTTTCAGGTATATCAAGTGAAATATTATCATCTAATTTTGGCATAACCTCTACCCCAGCAAAGCTGGTTTGTCTTTTGCCATTGGCATTGAAAGGAGAAATTCTTACTAATCTATGAGTTCCTTTTTCATGTTGCAGATAGCCATATGCATATTTTCCATCAATTTCGAACGTTACACTTTTAATACCTGCTTCTTCTCCTTGAGATAATTCATTAATGACAAGGCTCATTTGATTATTATCAGCCCATCTTGAGTACATTCTTAATAATATCTCTACCCAATCCTGCGCATCTGTTCCACCCGCACCTGCGTTAATAGAAACTACTGCTCCTTCCTTATCGTATTCACCACATAACAATCTTTCAAATTCCCATTTATCCAAATTCTCTCTTAAATTATTTAATCCCAGCTGCGATTCTAAAATCATTTCCTCTTCGGGTTCTAGAGAATAAAGCTCAAGAGAGGCATTAGCATCAGAAATAAAAGTTTTCCATTTATCTAACAATTCGAGTTGTGCTTTGACATCATCAAGGATTAACATTTGCTTTTTAGCTTCTTCTTGATTTTCCCAAAATTCAGGCTGAGCAGAAATTTGCTCTAACTCTTTCCTTTTCGCTTTTAATCTTGGAACGTCAAAGACAATCCTGAGCATTACCCAGGCGCTCTGTCAGTTCCGAAAGATCTTTTTTGAAATCTGTAATATCTATCAAAATAGAATTTAATCGTTATTTATAATCTAACAAGCACTTTTGTTTAATAGTATAAACTAAGTATTATTTTAAAAAAATGTCCAAAGTTGAAATTTATACTTGGCAATATTGCCCATTCTGTATTCGAGCAAAATCACTACTCAAGAAAAAAAATGTAAATTTTACAGAATATAAAATAGATGGCGACGAAGATGCCAGAGCATTGATGATTGAAAGAGCTGATGGTAGAAGAACATTACCACAAATATTTATAGATAATGAGGGTATCGGAGGCTGCGATGATCTGTACGCATTAGAAAATGAAAATAAATTAGAAGCATTATTAAACTAGATCTTATGAAATTTCTATTCGTAATAGATCCAATTAAAAATATAAATCCCTTTAAAGATTCAACTGCTGCTTTAATGCAAGCATCATCAAAAAAAAATATTGAAATCTGGAGTTGTACTCCTCAAGACCTAGAAGCTAGAGGTGATGAAGTATGGGCATCTTCCGTAAAAGTTGAAGTAATTCCGTGGATTTCTTTCAAAGAGAATGATTGCATACCTCTCGCCGAATTTAATTGCATTTGGATGAGAAAAGATCCTCCTGTAAATGAAGCTTATTTATATGCAACCCATCTTTTAGAAGTTGCCGAAAGAAAAGGAGTAAAAGTAATTAACAAACCCTCATCGTTAAGAGCGTGGAATGAAAAGCTAGGTGCTTTAAGATACAGCCACTTAATGGCACCTACAATAGTTGCGAGTAAGGTAAAAGATCTTATTAATTTTGCAAATATAAATAATGAAGTAGTCATTAAACCTCTTGGAGGAAAAGGTGGTCAAGGTGTTATAAGGATAAATAAAAATTATCCAGGAATTAAATCAATCATTGAATTAATCACTTCTCAAGAAGAATTACCCGTTATGATGCAAAAATTTATTCCTGAAGTCATAGAGGGTGATAAAAGAATAATTATCGTAAACGGAGAAGCAATTGGATCAATAAATAGGATTCCTCAAGGAGGCGATTTTAGGAGTAATTTAGCGATGGGAGGCAAGGCTGAACCCACATTATTAACAGAAAAAGAAAAAAGTATCTGCTCAGAATTATCTCAACACTTCAAAGATGAGGGTTTATTTTTTGTAGGTATTGATGTAATAAATGGAATGCTTAGCGAGATTAATGTAACCAGTCCAACAGGTTTAAGAGAAATAGAAAATTTATCCAATAAAAATGTTTCAGAGGAAGTTATTGAAAAATTAGTAGAAATTATCTAGGATTTTTAGCGCAAAATATCTGTTTTACTATAGATTCAAATTTTAATTTAATCTCATCTATTTCTTTCTCTAAAACGGAGCCAGAAACTATACCTGAACCTGCAGTAAATTCAATATTTTCTTCAATACATCTTGCGCCTCTTATTGCCAAAAGAAATGAAGCATTGCCTGATGAATCCACCCAACCCATTGGAGAAGCATAATTTCCTCTAGGGAAAGACTCAAGAATGTTTATCCAATCCAATGCTGCATTTTTTGGGTATCCACAAACAGCTGGAGATGGATGTAAGTTTTTAAGCAATTCAAAAGGACAAATATTTTCAACTTTAGAGAAAATGAGTGTTTGCAAATGAGAAATATCACCAAATGAATTTACCTTGATATCACTTTTTTTAAAGTTTGTTATTTTTGAAACTTCTAAAGATTTAATCAAATGTTGTATTACATAATTATGTTCCTTTAAGTCTTTAGTACTTTTTAGGAGTTTCTTAAAATTTGAATTAGTAGAGATAGTTCCAGCAAGAGCCTCTAAAATTAAATTAGGTTTAGAGAAAGAAAATAATTTTTCTGGAGATGCTCCAAACAAAATATCCTTACTATTCCTTTTCCAAACGTATCTACATGTATTTGGTTGCTTCTTTTTAAATCTTTTTAAAATTTCTACTAAATCTAATTTACTTTTAAATTTTATTTTAATCCTATTCGCTAAAACTATCTTTTCGAGGATATCTTTCTCTACTAATTGAATTCCTCTATTTACTACTTTTTTCATGTTTGTTTTAGAAATTTCTAAGGAGCGTGAGAAATCATCAATAAAAGGGGAATCAAAACTAGTTTTTAAGCCAGATGATTTTATTAATTCTGAGCCAGAATTAATAACTTGATTTCTAATTGTCCATATTTCTTCAATTAATGTTCTTAATGATGATTTACCTTCAACATGACCATTAATTCTTAACCAGCAATTCTTGCCACTTTTAGTAATTAATATTTTTGGCAAAATGGCTTCCAAACTAGGGATATCTGAAGGTAAATTCTTATTATTCAAATTTTCAGAGAAAGAAAATAAATAAATAATTTTTGAAAGCGCAGAATTATGCGATTCATTAGTTAAGTTAATTAAATTTTTAAAATTCTCAGAATTAAACTCTTTTGCCACCTCAAATCTTTTTGGGCCATCCAAAGTAACATATTTACACTTCTCGAAAGCTATATATGAAATTCCATCAGATTCCTCCCAAAATGAAGAAAACGGATATTGATTTATTAATAATTGATAAACTTGAAATAAATCAATACAAGGAATCTCAATACAAATACTTACTAATCCAGAATTTTCAACTTTCTTATCGAAAGAGGAAAATACATCTTTTAAAAAATCTGTTAAGTTTAAATCATTTTTCATTACTTATTGAAAATAACTAAAAATGATGCAATAAAGTAAAAAATGTAACTCAATTTATAAACTACATTCAATAATTATCTAATTTTGCGTGTTAATTAAAAAATGGACGAAGATAAAAAAAAATTATGGAAAAAAGCAATAAAATGGCCTCTTTATTCTGTTGCCATACTTCCAGTTTTAATAACAGGGGCTTACTTACTCAATCAATATGAAGGGATAAAAATTTATAATTTGATTTCATTTACTTTAGCTGCAATTTTAATATTACTTTGGGAAAATCTAACTAATGATTTATACGACGCAGAAACAGGAATCGATGAATTTAAATTCCATTCAATAGTAAATCTTGTAAAAAATAAAAAAATAATTTCATTTATTGCATATACATCTTTAGTTATTGGTTTATTAATAATTTTAATTATTTCAGTATCAACAAGTATAAACATTTTTATTTTGGTGACAGCTTGCTGCTTCTTAGGATATCTATATCAAGGTCCTCCTTTTAGATTGGGCTATCAAGGTTTAGGAGAACCATTATGCTGGCTTGCATTTGGACCTTTTGCGTACTCTGCAGTCTTAATTGCGTTAAATCCGTCTAATATTTACTTCGAAGATATTCCATGGAAAGTTTCTTTATTACTTGGTTCAGGACCTTCCTTGGCAACAACTCTTGTATTATTTTGTTCTCATTTTCATCAAATTTCTGAAGATAAAAAGCATGGGAAAAATTCACCTTTAGTTCGCTTAGGGGCAAAAAAAGGTTTTCAATTTGTGCCTTGGATAATTTTTACAATATATATTTTTCAACTTTTCACAATAGTTTATGGATTTATTCCAGTGTTTTGCATCCTTTATTTGCTTAGTTTCCCTCAAGCAATAAGACTTATAAATTTATTAAAGTCTTCATATGCAAAACCTTCTGCAATAAAAAATTGCAAATTCGTCGCAATAAAATTTCAAACTCTTAATGGAATTGGTTTAATCACAGGATTAATATTTAATTACTATCTAAACAAATGAACTTAATATTTCAAAAAAAATCTTATAGCTTTAAGTTATCGGCCAAAGTAGAAAATTCTAAAACCAATTACCATACAAAATCTGGTTGGATAATTAAATTAATAAGTAATGATAAAAAAATAGGGTTTGGAGAAGTTTCACCGCTATATAAAAAAGACTTAAAAAAGTGTGCTAAACAACTAGATATGATCCCTGAGTATGTAGAGGAACTTAATTTATCTGAGCAAATAAATATTTTTCACCCATGCATTCAGTCTGCAATAAATTCTGCATTAGCTGAGATCAATGGAAAAATAATTTTTAAAGAAAACTACTACTTTGATGAAATTGGTAAAACAGCCATATTGTTAAATCATGAAAATGTAGTTTCAGATCTAAATGATATTAAAAAAAGACATTGTGATATTGGAAAATCATTAACCTTAAAATGGAAAGTAGCACTAAAAAATAACCATGAGGAAGAAGCAAAATTAGAAGAAATTTTAAGCAAAATAGGTAATAATATTAAGTTAAGAATAGATGCTAATGGTTCTTGGGGAAGAGAGATAGCTAATAGATGGGCTGATATTTTGAAAGATAATAAAAATATAGATTGGTTAGAACAACCCCTCTGTGTTGATGATATTGATGGACTAACAGAACTAAACAAAAAAATTCCAATAGCTTTAGACGAATCACTTTTAAAATTTCCAACTTTGATTGATGAGTGGAAGGGTTGGCAAATTAGAAGGCCTTCTCAAGAAAATAATCCAGTTAAGCTTTTAAGAGAATTAGAAAATAAAAAAGCTTTAATATCTATAAGTACCTCATTTGAAACTGGAATAGGGAAGAGATGGCTCCATCATTTATCTTCTCTACAATTACAAGGACCAACGCCAAAAGTTCCTGGTTTAGCAATGAATAAATTCCCTAATTCGTTTCTATTTTTAAATGAAGCAACAAAGATATGGGATCAACTATGAAAAATAAAATTCATACTATTGAAGTTGAAAATAACGAAACTCAATCTGTAGAAAAAATTATTGAAAAAATTAGAGAGAATAAAATTATTTATGTAAAAAACAAATTTTATGAAGACAAAGATGTATTAGATTCAATTACTGAAAATGGGCCAGCAATTATCTTAAACAGTAGTGGGAGTTCTGGAAAACCGAGACAATGTTTTCACCATTTAAATAATCTTAAATTATCTGCAACTACATCAGGTCAATGGCTAATAGACCAAGGATTTGAATTACAAAACTGCTTAATTTTAAATACTTTACCCCTGAACCATATAAGTGGATTAATGCCAATTTTTAGAAGTCAAACTTGGGGATGTGATTGCATCAATATTTCTCCAAATTTGATAAAAAAAACTCGAGAACTTTTACTTTTTACAATTAAATTTCAAAAAAACAAAAAACACTTGATTACGTCATTAGTACCTACCCAATTACAAAGACTTTTAGCTCAAAAAGATGGAATTAGTTGGCTAAAAATTTTTGATCTAATTTGGGTAGGTGGAGCTTCAATTTCAGACGAAACTGCAGAACAATGTATAAAAGAAAAAATAAACTTAGCACCTTGTTACGGCTCAACTGAAACAGCAGCGATGGTTACGAGTTTAAAACCAAAAGAATTCTTAATGGGTTTTAAAAATGTTGGAGAAATACTACCAGATACAAAAATAAGAATTAACGCACAAGGATTAATCGAAATAAAATCATCCAGAATTGGAATCGAAATAATAGATTCTTTAAAAACTGAAAATTTTAAAAATAAAAATGGGTGGTGGCAAACCGGGGATTTAGGTGAAATTAAGCAAATCAATAATTCTTACTATTTAAAATTTGTTGGCAGAAGTGATAATGCCTTTAATTCAGGTGGAGAAGTCGTTTTCCCTGAAGTAATTGAATCTAGATTAAATGATTTCATTATGAAAGAAAATATCCCAATTAATAAATTCAATATTTCGAGAGTATCTAACAAATTATGGGGAAATAAAATTAAAGTAATAGTTGAATTTAGAGAACTTACAAATGATAAAAATATTGAAATTTCTTTAAATTTATTAAAAAATTTTTCTCAAAGTTGGCCTAAACATGAAAAGCCTGAAAAGTGGATTATTAAAAACAAAAATAGCATTACAGAAAAAATCAACTATAAATTTAAAAAATAATAATCAGCATTCTTTTAAATTTGTACTCACATTAGAAGCTTCTATCCATCTTTCTAGCTGATCGGGAATTTCTATTTTATTTCTTGAATCAACATCTAAAGAACAGTGTATAATTTTCCCTTCTGCTACTTTATTTCCATTTTTTATAAAAAAGCTATTTACTTGGAACAAATGAGTATTAATTTTATGAGGGGCAATTTTTACTTTTAATAAATCTCCAATTTTTATAGGCGCATGAAAGTTTGCTTCACAATTTACTATTGGAAAAATAATTTGACTTTTACGTATAGAAAAATCTGGAAAAATATCATGACAAGGGATCCCATAGATTTCAATACTTTCTTCCCAAGCTTCATGCGACCATTTTAATAAGTTATGAAAATGAATTACACCTGCAGAATCACAATCACCAAACCTTACCTTCTTCTGCAATATTAACCAGTCAGAGGGTTTCATTCAAAGAAATTATCTATCAACAGATCCCATAATGACATCTATTGAACCAAGGATTGCCATAATATCAGCGATTTTGGCACCTTTAAGAATATGAGGCAATATTTGCAAATTATTTAAATCAGCTGCTCTGATTTTAAATCTCCATGGGGTAACTTCATTATTTCCTTGAATAAATACACCTATTTCTCCTTTGCCGGACTCTAATCTTGTATATAATTCTCCGTTAGGAATTTTAAAAGTTGGAGCAACCTTCTTAGCTACATATTGATAGTCGATACCAAATATTTCACTTTTCTTATCTTCAGTCGCCATTCTTTGAGCTTCTAAATTTTCTGTTGGACCTCCTGGAATCATTTTGCAGGCTTGGCGAATGATGCTTAGTGATTGTCTCATCTCTTCAACTCTTACTCGATATCTCGCATAACAATCTCCTTCTTTTTCCGAAGCAATCTGCCAATCAAAATCGTCATAACATTCATAATTATCGACTTTCCTTAAATCCCAGGAAATTCCAGAAGCTCTAAGCATTGGGCCAGACAAAGACCAATTAATTGCCTGGTCTCTTTGTATTGTTCCAAGACCTTCAATTCTTTTTCTAAAAATTGGATTGTTTGTGATTAATTTTTCGTATTCATCTATCTTAGGACCAAACCAATCGCAAAAGTCTATACATTTTTCTAACCAACCATATGGAAGATCACATGCGACACCACCTATCCTAAAGAAATTATTATTTATTAGCCTTTGTCCAGTAGCAGCTTCCCAGAGATCATAGATCATCTCTCTTTCTCTAAAAATATAGAAAAATGGAGTTTGAGCTCCTACGTCTGCTAAAAAGGGACCAAGCCATAAAAGATGATTAGCAATACGATTAAGTTCGAGCATAAGAACTCTGATGTAACTAGCTCTTTTGGGGACTGGAATATTAGCTAATCTTTCAGGAGCATTTACTACAATAGCTTCATAAAACATTCCTGCTGCATAATCCATTCTGCTTACATAAGGGACATACATTACATTTGTCCTATTTTCAGCTATCTTTTCCATTCCTCTATGTAAATATCCAATTACTGGCTCACAATCAATGACATTCTCACCATCAAGAGTTACAACTAACCTTAAAACCCCATGCATTGAGGGATGGTGAGGGCCAAAATTGACCACCATTGGTTCTGTTCTAGTCTCTAGCTGAGCCATTCGAAATTTAACTTCTAAATAAATCTTAGTCGAAAGTTATGCAAACTGACCTATCTGATTCATCTTTTTTCAATCATCAATCAGTTATGACAGATGAGATTATGGCCTCATTAGAGCATTACCCACTTTTACATAACAAGCAACTTAAGGGAATAGACGCAACTTTAGGTGGAGGCGGGCACTCTTATCATTTATTGAGAAAATATTCGGATTTAAATATAATTGGACTTGATCAAGATCCATTCGCAAGAAAATCGGCATTAAAAAAACTTGATGAGTTTAAAAGTAGGATTGATATAAGGGCTTCAAATTTTGCGGATTTTGTACCAAAAGAAAAAGTTTCTTTTGTGATTGCAGATCTTGGAGTGAATAGTAACCAACTTGATGACCCTAAAAGAGGATTTAGTTTCCAAAAAGATGGTCCGCTCGATATGCGCATGAATCCTTTGCTTGATGTTGATGCAGAGAAATTAATTGAGGCTTTAAATGAAAAAGATCTAGCTAACCTAATCTATAAATATGGAGATGAGAGATTATCAAGAAAGATTGCTAGGAAAATAAAATTGGATTTGAAGGAAAATGGGAAATATTCTGGGACAAAAGAGTTAGCTTATTCTATTGCAGGCTGCTTCCCACCAAAACAAAGATATAAAAAAATACATCCAGCAACAAGAACATTTCAAGCACTAAGAATTGCTGTTAATAAAGAAATTGAAGTATTAGAAAAATTTTTACAAGTTGTACCTGAATGGCTTTTGCCAGGGGGTATTATTTCTATTATTAGTTTTCATTCCCTGGAGGATAGGTTAGTTAAAAGTTCTTTTAAAAATGATCAAAGACTTAAAAACCTTACAAAAAAGCCAATAACTCCCTCCGTAGAAGAAGTCGAACTAAATAAAAGAGCTAGAAGTGGAAAATTAAGAATTGCTCAATTAAATTAAAGAGCTAATAATTTCTAACGTAATGATTTAATCGTATTTGTAAGAATATGAATTGCTTGTTTTATATCATCTGAGTTTGTGCTTAATCCAATACTTAACCTTATTGAAGATTCCGCCTCTCTAAAAGATCTACCTAAGGCTAGTAAAACATGAGATGGTTCACCATTACTACATGCAGATCCAGTAGAACAAATTATTTTAGATTTTAAAAGTTTATGAAACTTTGCTCCGTTTAAATCCAATACAGTTAAATTTAAATTATGAGGTAATCTTTTTTCTATGGAGCCATTAATTAATAAACCAGAATTATTTTTTAACAACCCCTCCATAAGGTTATTTCTATAAAAAAGTAATTTCTCAGCATTATTTTTTTGATTAAAAACTGCTATCTCTATAGCTTTAGCAAAGCCAACTACTAAAGGTAGTGGTAATGTACCAGACCTAAGACCATATTCCTGACCTCCTCCAACAATTAAAGGCTCAAGATTAATTTCTTCATCAATCAAAAGAAGTCCTATTCCTTTTGGACCATATATTTTGTGAGAACTCATTGTTATCATATTTACATCTGATAAAAGATTGTCTAACGCCACATAACCTAAACATTGTGCAAAATCAGAGTGAAATGTTATTCCTTTCGATTTACATATCTTTGAAAGATTTTCTATGGGCTGAATAACTCCTATTTCGTTATTTGCCAACATGACACTAACCAGAAATGTATCTTCCCTTATATTTTTTTTGAATTGTTCTTCTGAAATTAAGCCATCTTTCTCAGGATTAATTTCTGTAACCATAAATCCCTCTTTTTTTAGTTGGTTTAGGGGCTCTAAAACAGCTTTATGCTCTGTTTTTAGTGTAATGATATGTCCATAATTTCCTGTTTTTTTATAGTAATTTCTAGCAAAACCTAATAAGGCTAAGTTATTAGATTCAGTTGCTCCACTTGTAAAAATAACTTTTTTATTCTTAAGTAGTAAATTTTGTTCTATTTTTTCTCTTGAGGCTTCCAATATGGCGCTTGCGTTAATACCCGCCAAATTAGATTTGCTTGCAGGATTAGAAAATATCTCACTCCAAAAAGGTTTCATAGAATCAACAACATCTTTAGAGCAAGGAGTCGAAGATTGATAGTCTAGTAGTATGGGAGTTGATATCATTATGTTTAGTATATAAAATTCTGTTTATTACTAGAAAATCAAACTAAAGAATTTTAAAAATGAATGAAATTAATCAAATAAATAATTCACCGGTAAGAAAATCAAGAATTTTATTAGTTGATGATGAGCCTGGTTTAAGAACAGCTGTTAAAACCTTTCTAGAAGATGAAGGCTTTGAAATATTTATTGCAGTTGATGGAGAGGATGGATGGGAAAAGGCCCAAACAGTTTTTCCCGATTTGATAATTAGCGATATTATGATGCCCCGAGCTAACGGTTATGCTTTATTAGAAAAAATTAGAGAGGATGAAAAATTAGGAGGAACTCCAGTTATTTTTCTGACTGCAAAAGGAATGACCCTAGATAGAACAGAAGGCTATCTTGCAGGAGTTGATGATTATATTTCCAAACCTTTCGATCCCGATGAATTAGCTGCAAGAGTTAAAAATGTAATCAAGAGACAAGAACGTTTACTAAAAGAAGCGGCACGATTCGCAGATATTGATGTAAGCAAAATGGCTAAACAAATTACTGAAATAAAATCTATGCTCACAGACCAAAATCCAACTAATTCAGAAAATAAAATAAATATTCCTAGTTTTACTCCAAGAGAAGCAAGTGTACTTCAACTAGTAGCAGAGGGCCTGATGAACAAGGAAATTGCAAGAAAGCTTGAGACATCTATTAGAAATGTCGAGAAATATGTAAGTAGACTTTTTATCAAGACAGGTACATCTAGCCGAACCGAATTAGTTCGTTATGCACTTGAAAATCACTTAGTAAAATAAATTATTAATTTTTTTCAAATTCAATTAGTTTTGAAAAATAAAAAGGAGCTTGATTTAATTTCTTTTTTACCACCTTAAAGCCTCTTTCTTTAGCAGCATTAATAATACCCTTTTCTTTCAATGTATATGCTCTTGTAGTTTTACTTGGCCCAGGAAATAATTTTCCAATATTTTTTAGAACAGCAAGAACTGGAGTATAAGGAGCAAAGCTAACAATTAGTTTTTCTTTGCTTAAATCGCATAGATGTTGGACCATTTCTTCTGCAACCGGTTGAGGATAATGAATAAATACGTCCAAACAAACTACAACATCAAATAGTCCTTTTAATTTTTCCAGATCACAGACCTCATATTTAATTTTGCCTTGATTCAAACCTAATGCGTTAATGCGTTTCTTTGTTTCTTTAATCATTTCAGAAGAAATATCGCTCACCTGTAATTCTTTTATACCAAGTCTTAGTAAAGGTATGGAAAGACTTCCTACACCACATCCTGCATCACAATAACTTTTTTTTGTTAGCTCAGGATAATTTTTGATATATGAGACTACATCATCTACGGTTTTTTGATGACCTTTCCTAATGTTTTTCTGAACTGTATTAATTTCATCAGATTTGCTATAAATTTTATTCCATCTTTCAAAGCCAGTACCATTAAAATACTCCCTAACTTCACTTTTTTCGATAATCTTATTTGAAGTCATAAAATTCTATGAAAATTTATTCTATTTATACTAACTAACTGGCGCCAAATTAATTGCACGCCATTATAGGAAAGAATTGATTTGTTATTTTGTCAGAATTGAATTCTAAAGATATTTATAAAATTGCTGTCGTAATGGGTAGTGATTCAGATCTAAAAACATTGAAACCAGCTATTGATATATTAAAAGAATTTGGAATAAAAACTGAAGTTTGTATACTTTCTGCTCATCGAACACCTATTGAAATGATGGAATATGCAAAAAAATGCAGAATCAGAAAACATTAAAGTAATAATTGCCGGTGCTGGTGGTGCTGCTCATCTTCCAGGAATGCTGGCATCCATAACTTGTATTCCTGTAGTTGGAGTACCAGTAGAGAGTAAGACACTTAAGGGGATTGATTCTCTTTTATCAATAGTTCAAATGCCTGCTGGGATTCCAGTTGCAACAGTTGCGATTAATGGAGGTCAAAATGCTGGATTATTAGCAATTGAGATGATCAGTTTATTTGATGAATCTATAAAGAAAAATTTAAAAGAATTCAGAGAAAATCTACATACACATGTAAGATCTAAAAATAGTAAGTTATCCACTATTGGACCTGACAAATATCTTCAAAATATGAACAAATAATTTTCTATTAGGCCTTGTTAAGAAAGTTTTCTTTTGTAAGGTAGTTAATAACTTTTTCAACGGAATCATTTAAATCTAACGAACCAGTATCAACAACAATTTCGGGATTATGAGGAGCTTCATATGGACTAGAAATCCCTGTAAACTCTTTAATTTCTCCCAAACGAGCTTTCTTATAAAGACCTTTAGTATCCCTTTTTTCACAAACTGTGATATCAGCAGCACAATAAACTTCAATAAAATCCTTAGATCCAATAATTTTTCTCACCTTATCTCTATCGCTAATAAATGGTGAAACAAATGCTGTAATAGTTATTATCCCAGCATTCATAAATAAATTCGCAACTTCTCCAATTCTTCGTATATTTTCTTCTCTATCTTCATCCGAAAAACCAAGATCTTTACATAAACCGTGTCTAATATTATCTCCATCCAACACATAAGTCGAAAAACCATCTAAGTGTAAAACTTCATTTAAAGCATTGGCTAAAGTACTTTTACCAGAGCCAGATAAACCTGTAAACCAGATAACCATACCTTTATGACCTCTCATTTTCTCTAACTTTTCTCTATCAATAGTTAAATTATGCCACTTTATATTGGTTGACTTTGTTTGATCTTGTTCTTTCATTGTTTGGATCATCAAAATTAAATACCTATCCTAACCCTTGCTTCATAAATTTTGAAATCCCTCTTTACGAAGAAACTCAATTGATTTCGATACCATATCACCCTGTAACTGGATATTTCTATCAATCAATGTTCCTCCAGTTCCACAAAAAACTTTAATTTTTTTTAGTAATTCTTTTAATAAGATTTCATCCTCCGTGCCTAAACCTCTAATTAAAGTTACAGTCTTTCCCTTTTTACCTTTTTTATGTTTTGAAATATTTATTTTTGATCTTTTATTAAAAGTATCTAACTTAGTTGTTTCTTCAGATTTTTTTTCTTGATTATCAAATTCGATCCAATTCTTTTTTCCCATTATTTTCAATATAAACTATAGTTAGTTAATACTTATTCTATAGAAAAAGTGGTAAGTACATTTTCTCGCAAAGATCAAAACTATAAAAATGAGGATTTAAATCAACCCTCCAAAGAAGGAAGATTTGGAAAATATGGTGGGCAATATGTTCCTGAAACGCTAATGCCTGCTCTATTTGAACTTGAAACAGCTGCATCTAATGCATGGCAAGATAAACTTTTTGTAGAAGAATTAAATCATCTACTTAAGACTTATGTAGGAAGAGAAACACCACTTTATGAAGCCAAAAGACTTACTGAACATTACAAAACTAAACAAGCCACTCCCAGGATATGGCTTAAAAGAGAAGATTTAAATCATACTGGGGCTCACAAAATTAATAATGCCCTCGGACAAGCTTTACTAGCAATAAGAATGGGCAAAAAAAGAATAATTGCAGAAACTGGAGCAGGTCAGCATGGAGTTGCTACTGCTACTGTATGTGCAAGATTTGGCTTGAAATGTATTATCTACATGGGTGCTGAAGATATAAAAAGGCAATCTCTTAACGTTTTCAGAATGAAACTTCTAGGAGCTGAAGTTAAAGTTGTAAATTCTGGAACTGCAACACTTAAGGATGCCACTAGTGAAGCCATAAGAGATTGGGTTTCTAATGTCGAAACCACACACTACATTTTAGGATCTGTAGCAGGCCCACACCCTTTCCCAAAGATTGTGCGAGATTTTCATGCAGTTATAGGTGAAGAAACTAAAAAACAATGTCTGGAATCATTTGGATCTTTCCCGGATATTTTGCTTGCTTGTGTAGGTGGGGGATCAAATGCGATGGGGCTTTTCCATCCTTTTGTTAAAGAAACTTCTGTGCGTCTTATTGGAGTTGAAGCCGCAGGAAGCGGAGTTGATACTGACAAACATGCTGCAACTATAACTAAAGGGTCAGTTGGAATTTTGCATGGATCAATGAGTCTTCTCTTGCAAGATGATAATGGTCAAGTACAAGAAGCTCACTCAATAAGTGCAGGTTTAGATTACCCTGGAGTGGGTCCTGAACATAGCCATTTAAAAGATATAGGTAGAGCAGAATATGGATCGGTCACAGATCAAGAAGCTTTAGACGCTTTAAAACTTGTTAGTGAACTAGAAGGAATTATACCTGCACTTGAAACTTCTCATGCCTTTGCTTGGTTAGATAAATTATGCCCTACTCTTGAAAAAGATACTCATATAGTTATCAATTGCTCTGGAAGAGGTGACAAAGATGTTAATACTGTTGCATCTTCATTAGATATTTAATCAATACCTTGGTATTGATGGGTCAATATATCTACTCCATCCATCAATACCATCCTCCAAATTCCATATTTCGCTAACAATATTATTATCTAAGCACCACTGACAAAAGTTATAACTTCTTATTCCTGCATGACAGCTAACAACAATTTCTCTGTCTAATAAACCAGCAAATATTTCTTCAACATATTGAGATGTGACTTTACTAATTGGTATATGTAAAAATTCTTTTGAGAAACGAGCTAGTTCAAGCTCTGACTGCTCTCTTACATCAATCAAGACTGGATCTTCCTTCTCAGAATTAAACCATTCATTGAGATTAGAAGCATTTATAGATTTTGGATAACTTCCCAATTTATAGGATAAATTATATGTTATTTACAATTTAATAAATTAAGTTGCAGCAGGAAGTTTATTGTTAAAAATAAAAATAAACATTGATAATGAAAATTAGAGTAGTAACAGTAATACTATTATTATCTTTATTACTTTTTTTTGGGTATAAAAAAGTTTCTGCTAATAAAAATAAGGAGCAAAGTAGAAATATTGAGCAACTAAATATCTTAAAATATATACCTGAAAACAATAAATTATTATTTATTTCAAATTTAGATAGTTTTCGTATTGATAATAATGATGAAAAAGATGAAAATCTACCAAATCAAGATAACTTTGTTTTATTAAAGGACTCTATATTAGAGTACTTAGGTATAGATTTAGGCAACAATAAATTACAAGATATCTATAATAATGAACTTATAATCTCAACTTTTGAAAATAATAAAAAGCTTAAAGATGATATTTTGATTGTTTTTAAAATTAAGCCAGAAAAAACAATAGACGATTTATTAAATTTGCCTAACAAAATTGATCAGATTAATGAGATAATTTCAATTAATAGAGAAAATAAAATAAATTTCCTTAACTTTATATACCGAACTGACGATAATTATATAATTGCATCATCAGATAAAAAATTAATCAAAAACAGTATCAACTATAGTAATGATTTTAAAGAAAAAAAATTTCAATATGAGGGAGAACTTTTAGGACTCAAAAATCAAAAAAATGTATTATTTACTAAGAAATTTGGGGAAAGTATATTTTTTGATAAAGAAATTTTTACTAATAAAAATGAGGATATTGTAGCTACAACATTTGACTTAAAAAATAAACATTTAATTTTAAAATCATATTTACTAAATCATAAAAAAAATATTGATATTCTTGCTTATGATAAGTACATAAATAAAGAAAATAGAAATAAAGATAATTCTCAAGTTTCAATTTTTACTGAAATTAAAAATTTTGAAAAATATCTAAAACCTTTTATAAATAATTTTGAATTAAGTTTTTTTGAAGACTTTAACCAAAATAAAAATCAAAACATCTTAATTCTCAATTCAAAAAAAGATTGGCTTTTTACATTTGAAAAAAATACTGAAAATCAATTTGATTTAAGTGCTTTGAAAAAACTAAAAGATTTCAACAAATATACTTTGAAAAAAAATGAAGATATTTACTCAATATATTCCAAAGATATTCTTGAAGAAAAAAACGATGCAATAAAACAATTAACTTTTGAAAATATTTATTCAATAGAATCAGGAGGTTTACAATTCATAAGTAATTTCTTAATAGATAGCAAAAAACTAGAAACAATTTCGAAAAAATTTTTCAACCTAAAAAGTTATAAAGATAAATCTACTTTGCTTTTTGCGAAAGTTGATATCAAAGAAGAAAATTCCAATAATATTAGATATTTACCTGATTTGGAAGATCTTAATTTTCTCATTAGAAATATTTTAAAAATATCAAATGAAGATTATCTAGAAATCATAAGTCAATCTATTCCAGAAAAAAATCCAATTCTTTATGCAGAAACAAATTTAAAAATGCCTTAATAAGGTTATTCAAATAAGCTTCAAAGACAATCATTTGAAATTTTTGTGAAGTTAATAACTTGTGGTTAATTAAAAATTATTTGACTATCTTTAATCTATAAGTATTTGATATTGAATTAAACAATTGGACAATAAAAAGCTAATTTTAAAACCAGGATTAGAGGGTGTCCCAGTTACTAATTCATCTATCTGTGATATTGACGGCAAAAAAGGTAAATTATTGTACAGAGGGTACTCCATTGAAGAACTATCCAAAAAAAGCAGTTTTTTAGAAACTGCTTACCTATTGATTTGGGGTGAATTGCCCACGGCTATTCAACTTAGAGATTTTGAACAAGAAGTTCAGATGCATCGAAGGTTAAGTTTTAGAGTCAGAGATATGATGAAATGTTTCCCTGCGACAGGTCATCCTATGGATGCTCTTCAATCTAGTGCGGCTTCTTTGGGGTTATTCTATTCACGTAGAGCAATAGATGATCCTAATTACATATACAACGCAGTGATAAGACTAATAGCAAAAATTCCGACAATGATTGCTGCGTTTCAACTTATTAGAAAAGGACAAGACCCAATTCAGCCTAGAGATGATTTAACTTACTCATCAAATTTTCTTTACATGCTGACTGAAAAAGAGCAAGATCCCATAGCTGCAAAAGTTTTTGATAGGTGTTTAATTCTACATGCTGAACATAGTTTAAACGCAAGTACATTTAGCGCTAGAGTGACTGCAAGTACTCTTACAGACCCATATGCTGTGATCGCCTCTGCAGTAGGAACCCTTGCTGGGCCACTGCATGGAGGAGCCAATGAAGATGTGATTGCAATGTTAGAAGAGATCAAAACTCCAGAAAATGCTGCATCTTTTTTGGATAATGCAATAAAAAATAAAAGCAAGATCATGGGCTTCGGCCATAGAGAATATAAAGTCAAAGATCCAAGAGCGATAATTCTTCAAAAACTGGCAGAAGAGCTTTTTATTAGATTTGGAGCAGATGAAATGTATGAAGTTGCAAAATCATTAGAAGCAGAAGCAATACCAAGACTTGGGCCTAAGGGAATATTCCCTAACGTAGACTTTTATTCTGGTCTTGTTTATAGAAAACTTGGTATTCCTCGTGATTTATTTACTCCAATTTTTGCCATATCTAGAGTTGCCGGTTGGTTAGCTCATTGGAGAGAGCAACTTGGAGCAAATAGAATTTTTAGACCATCACAAATCTATACAGGTTCAGTACCAAGAGATTGGATTAGCTTAGAAAATAGAGAATAATATTTGCAGCTTTTCATAAAAAGCACACATATTGTTTTTGAAGAGTTAATCTATTAAGTAAATAACATAAAAATTTTGGAATACGGATTAGATCTCGAATATAGTTTTAATGAATTCTTAAAAGGTTTTGGCCTTTCTAGCGAAATAGCTCATATAATTTGGCTCCCTCTACCTATGCTTTTGGTTTTGGTAGCGGCAGTTGTTGGCGTTTTAGTAACAGTTTGGCTAGAAAGAAAAATATCCGCTGCTGCTCAACAAAGAATAGGGCCCGAATATGCAGGCGCACTTGGAGTCCTCCAACCAATTGCAGATGGTCTAAAGCTACTTGTCAAAGAAGATATTATTCCTGCTAAAGCTGATGGGATTCTTTTCACTGCAGGACCTATATTAGTTCTTGTCCCAGTGATTCTGTCCTGGCTAATTGTCCCTTTTGGACAAAATCTTTTAATAAGTAACGTTGGTATTGGAATTTTCCTCTGGATCGCTTTAAGCAGCATCCAGCCAATTGGACTTCTTATGAGCGGATATGCATCAAATAATAAGTATTCTTTATTAGGAGGTTTAAGAGCTGCAGCTCAATCAATAAGTTATGAAATTCCTTTAGCTTTATCTGTACTGGCTATTGTACTAATGACAAATTCTCTAAGTACTGTTGACATTGTCAACCAACAAAGTGGTGCTGGAATTCTAAGTTGGAATATATGGAGACAGCCAGTTGGTTTTATAGTCTTTTGGATTTGTGCTCTTGCAGAATGTGAGAGACTTCCATTTGACTTACCCGAAGCGGAAGAAGAATTAGTTGCAGGATATCAAACTGAATATGCAGGAATGAAATTTGCATTGTTCTACCTTGGTAGTTACATTAATTTAATCCTTTCAGCTTTATTGGTATCAATACTTTACTTAGGAGGATGGGGTTTTCCTATCCCAGTTGAATTAATAGGTAAGTTCCTAAATTTGCCAATTAATTCACCCTTCATACAAGTTTTCACTGCATCAATAGGAATTGTAATGACCGTATTAAAAGCATATCTTTTAGTTTTCATTGCAATATTATTGCGTTGGACAACTCCTAGAGTAAGGATAGATCAACTATTAGATCTTGGATGGAAGTTTCTTCTTCCAATTTCTCTTGCTAATCTTTTGATAACTGCAGGATTAAAACTTGCTTTTCCGCAATTCTTTGGTGGATAAACTTAAGTAAAAATACTTAAATTAAAAATTAATCCACTAAAATGAATTAACTAAGTAAATTCTTCAAAATGAAAAATTTCCTTCAACAAATAAATAGCTATATCAAAGAAGCATTTAATGCTGGCAAATATTTATATAATGGCTTATCAGTTACTTTTGATCATCTTCGAAGAAGACCTGTTACTGTCCAATATCCATATGAAAAATTAATACCTTCTGAAAGGTATAGAGGAAGGATACATTATGAATTTGATAAATGTATTGCTTGTGAAGTTTGCGTGAGAGTATGTCCCATAAATTTACCAGTCGTTGATTGGGTAATGAATAAAGAAACCAAAAAAAAAGAACTAAGAAATTATTCTATAGATTTTGGAGTTTGTATATTTTGTGGAAATTGTGTTGAATATTGTCCAACTAATTGTCTTTCAATGACCGAAGAATATGAATTAGCTACTTTTGACAGACACAATCTAAATTTTGATAATGTAGCACTTGGTAGGTTACCTACAAACGTCACAACAGATCCTTCAGTTAAACCTCTAAGAGAACTTGCCTATCTCCCTAAAGGTGTGATGGACCCTCATGAAATCCCAGCTTCAGATAGTAGAGTTGGTAAATTACCAGAAGAAGTCTATGATTGGATGAAGCCAGATTCCAATGAAAATAAAGATAAAGTTTCTAATCCAAACAATTAATTTCTATTAATTTATGTCCATTGCAATAACAACTCAAATTGTCTGTTTCACAATTTTATCTTTAGTTATCCTTATCGGAGCGCTTGGTGTTGTACTACTAGAAAGTATTGTTTATTCAGCCTTTCTTCTAGGAGGAGTTTTCATGAGTGTGGCAGGATTGTATCTTCTTTTGAATGCAAGTTTTGTTGCTGCAGCACAAGTTTTAGTTTATGTAGGTGCAGTAAATGTCTTAATAATTTTTGCAATAATGTTAGTCAATAAAAAAGAAGATTTAAAGCCCATCAGTGACATTAAATCGAGAAGAATAATATCAACATCAATATGTTTAACCCTACTAAGCCTCTTAATAAGAGTCGATTTGACCAATGTATGGAGCCTATCACTTCCTCAAAATTCTATAGGCGAAGAATCAACTATCAGAATTGGTGAACATCTATTTAGTGATTATTTGCTCCCATTTGAAGTGGCTTCAGTTTTACTTTTAATGGCAATGATTGGCGCTATTGTTTTAGCTAGAAGAGATGTAATGAGCAAGGATATTTCAACTGGATTACCTGTTGATCAAGAGTTAATTGAAAAAACATCAGAACCATTACTTACAAATAAAAATTAACCTTTCACCTTTTTATCATGAGTTTAGAATCAATTCCTATTCAAGCTTTTTTAATAGTATCTTCAGTACTATTCTGTATCGGTATTTGGGGATTATTAAACAGCAGAAATGCTGTAAGGGTTCTAATGAGCATTGAATTAATGCTCAATGCAGTAAATATAAATTTGATGGCGTTTTCTTCCTATGTTGATAATAATTTAATTCAAGGGCAAGTTTTCACAATTTTTGTCATTACTGTAGCGGCCGCAGAAGCAGCTGTAGGATTAGCTATTTTATTATCTCTTTACAGGAATAGGATCACTGTTGATATGGAAAGTTTTAATTTATTAAAATGGTAAAACCATTAAATGAAACTTTCGTTAGTGCTCATTGTATATCGTTCAGATAGTCCTATAGCTGAAGAGGCTTCTAAATTCTGTGAAGAAGTACTCAATGCTAAAAATATTAAATCAAAGAGAATTGAAAGTGATTTTTATAAAGATGAAATTGAAAAATATTTTTATAATCTAGAATTACAACCAAATATTGGCATAGTTCTTGGTGGAGATGGGACATTCTTAAAATGTGCAAATGCTTTAGCTGATTATGACATTCCTTTATTGAGCATTAATATTGGCGGAAATTTGGGTTTCCTTACGCAAGAAAAAGATTTTTTGTTTGACAAATCTTTTATTGAAATCCTTGAAAACGAAGAATATAAAATTGACCTTCGTAATAGATTAAATTGTAATGTTTTTATGAATGGGAAAAGTTCTGAGAAAAAGATTATAAAAAGCTACGAAGCCTTAAATGATTTTTATTTTAAATCCATTGAAGAAGACATTTCTCCAACCAACCAAATACAAATTGAAATAGATAACGAGAAGGTTAATGAATACAAAGGTGATGGATTAATCATATCTACATCTACTGGCTCAACAGCCTACTCAATGGCTGCAGGTGGGCCGATAGTTCACCCTAGTATTGATGCAATGATAATTAACCCTATATGCCCAATGAGTTTGGCTAGTAGGCCAATAGTTATACCTAATACAAGTAAGGTAATCATAAAACCTGTAAAAAAAAGTAAAGGAGAAATTAAATTATGGAGAGACGGTTCAAAATGTATGACCATTAAGGAAAATTATTATTGTGAGATCAAAAAAGGGCGATCGCCTTGCAAAATAATAAAGTTTAAAAAAAGCACAAGTTACTATAATACCTTAATAAAAAAACTAGATTGGAAAGGAGATTTATCTCAAAAAAATTAAATGGCTTTAGAGATAGAAAGGAGATTTCTTGTAAAAAATGATAATTGGAAAGAATTCATAAATAAAAAAATTTATATTGAACAAGGATATTTATCCAAAAGTTTAGACGGTTGGATTATTAGGGTAAGGCTCATAGGTAAAAACTCTAAAATTGCTCTTAAAAAGCATATAAAAGGCTTTACCAACTTTGAATTCGAGTACTCCATTCCACGAAGCGATGCTGAAACAATAATGGCAAATCTTTCAAATACAATTAAAAAAGAGAGATACTTTCTAGAAATTGAAAAAAAATCTTGGATTATAGATTGCTTTAAAGAAAATAATTATCCGCTTGAAATTGCAGAAATTGAACTTTCTAATGAAGAGGAAGATTTATCTCTCCCATCTTTCATTTCAAAAGAAATTACTGGGCTGACCAATTACTCTAATTTCAGTCTAGCGAACAATCCTTTCTCGGAGTGGAAAGAAAACTAGTTAACAACTTTAAAAAGTAACTAGTCAAATGAACCACTCATCCTTTATATTTTCTTTATATTTAAGCAAAGTAATTTTCATTTTTTTTTCAGATGTATGGTCTTTACGACAAAGAAGGAATATTGAGATTTGTTGATTCAGATAAAAATGCCTGTATTGCATATGCTGAACTCTTCGAATTAGGTTCTACAAATTATTGTCTAATGGATTTGGCTAATGATTCAAAAAAAGTAAAGGGTAATACTAATCTTGATCAGAATCTGGAAGTGTACAACAATTAAACCCATCTCTACAAATCTTTCCGTTGTCCATAGCCCAATTCAAAAGTGCTACTCTGTTTTTAGAACCAGTTTTTGTAAACATATTACTTACATGATTATCAACAGTTCTTTTGCTTATAGTTAGTTTTACTGCAATTTCTTGATTTGTAAGCCCATCAGCTACGAGATCAATGATTTCCATCTCTCTTGCTGAGAGACCCATCATATCAATGTTGTTTACTTCTTCTTCAACCATTTGCATTTAAACAGTTCCTTTTTTATATTAATTAAGTTTAGCAATCTCAGTACACTTGTTAACCAAGTAGGAAACAAAAGCAATTGAAATCAAAACTTCAGAAGACTTTAGAAAAAAGATCTAAGGTAATAACGGCAGAGTTAATGCCGCCAAGAGGTGGAAGCCCCATAAGATCTCTTAAGATAGCACAACTTCTGAAAGATAAGGTACATGCTGTTAACATTACAGATGGAAGCAGAGCTGTAATGAGAATGTGCAGCTTGGCAATGTCCAAACTATTACTGGAAAATGGGATAGAACCAGTAATGCAAATTTCTTGTAGAGATCGTAATAAAATTGCTTTACAATCAGACATTCTCGGAGCAAATGCTTTAGGTATTAGAAACATCTTATGTATTACCGGTGATTCAATAAAAGCTGGGGATCAACAAGATGCCAAGGCCGTACATGAGTTTGAGTCAGTTAGATTGCTGCAACAAATTCAGGCTTTCAATAAAGGAATTGATCCAACTCTAGGAGAACTTTCCGATAACAATACATTTATTTTCGCAGGTGCTGCAGCTGATCCAAATTGTAGAAATAAAAGAAGTCTAGAAAATAGAATGAGAAAGAAAAAAGAGGCTGGAGCTGGATTCATACAAACTCAAATGATTATGGAAAAAGAAAATTTAATAGAGTTTTGTGAAAAAATTAGCAAGCCTCTTGAAATTCCTGTAATTGCAGGTGTATTCCTATTAAAGTCTTACAAAAACGCTCTCTTTATAAACAAATACGTTCCAGGTGCCAACATCCCTGAAAATATCTTAAATCGTCTTAAAGATGCTAAAGAGCCATTACAAGAAGGCATTAAAATTGCTGCTGAACAAGCTCATGATTTCATGAATATTGCAAATGGTGTTCATCTAATGGCTGTAAAAGCAGAGCATTTAATTCCTGAGATTATTGAAAAAGCTTATCTTAGTCTGGAATATTAATCAAATCAGTACCTAATAGTTCTGCCATAGCTTTCTGCTGAGGAGATGGCTCAGTCAAATCAGATCTTCTTGAATCTGCTATTAACCAATCTAAAGATGCATCTTGCAAATCGAAATGATCTCCATTTTTCCCAACACAATATTTACCAAAAACTAACTTATCCATAAGTCTTACACCTTTACCAATTTTAGAATAATCAAAGATAATTGAGTTATCTATAGTTGCGCCCTCGCAAATACAACAACTTGGTCCAATCATGGAAGGTCCAATAATAGTAGCTCCATCCTCGATCCTAGTCATGCCTCCTATATAAACCGGCCCTGTAATATTAACCTTTTCCCAGTTAGCCGCTACATTCAAGCCAGTAAAAACTCCTGGTTTTATTTCCTTACCTGGTATTTGCACTTGTCTTACCTTACCTTGTAATACATTTCTAATAGCACTCCAATAATCAGGAACTTTTCCAATATCTACCCATTCAAAATCCATTGGTAATGCAAAAAATGGTAAATCCATTTCAACAAGTTTAGGGAAAAGATCAGCTCCAATATCAAATTTCTCTGCTGGAGGTATGTAATTAAAAATTTCAGGTTCGAAAAGATAAATTCCTGTATTTATAGAATCACTTAAAGCTTGATCAACTGTTGGCTTTTCCTGAAAAGCCTTTATTCTCCCATTTTCATCAGAAACTACGACTCCGTAACTTGATACTTGATCTTTAGTTACTTTCTTCGTTATTAAGCTCGCAATAGCTCCTTTCTGCTTATGTTTTTTAACAGCTTGAGTTAAATCTAAATCAACTAAAGCATCACCACATAAAACAACAAAAGTTTCATCAAAGAAATTTTGAAAATCCTGAATTTTTTTTAATCCTCCCGCAGATCCTAAAGCATCACCTATTAATTCTCCATCTTCAATTCTTCCTTCAAAACTATATGCAATTTCTACTCCAAATCTTTGCCCATCCCTAAAATAATTTTCAATTTCTTCAGCCAGATGAGAAACATTTACCATTATTTCTTTAAAATTATGTTCTCTTAAAAGTTCCAAGAGAAATTCCATAACAGGTTTTTGCAGAATTGGAATCATCGGTTTTGGAATAACGTGCGTAATAGGCTGAACTCGTGTGCCTTTACCTGCCGCAAGTATCATTGCCTTCATAAATTCAAAACCATTTTTTAAATTATACGTTATTACTATGAAGCTTCTAAGCTGCCGAGGAGGAGGCATTACTTATCTCAAGATTTTCTATAGGCAATTGAGCTAAGCCACCATCAGGTATTATTCTTTTAATTTGAATTGGGCCATATAAAGAGTTAATTTGTTTAATTTCAATTTTGTTTTCAGATGATAAAAATAACAAAGCCCAAAAAACTCCCAAACGGTCTTTATCTAAATCATTTTTTACAACTGTTTGCCATTTTTTGACTAAATATTCAAAATCTGTCCATTGTAATGCCTTTTCCCATCCTTCAATAAATTTCCCTAATGCTTTAGTAGTTTCTGGAAGTTTCTCACGATGCGCTAATGACTTTACTTGAGAAATTAAAGCCCTATCAGAATATTTTTTATTTCTTTTTCTTTTCATGAGCAGAAGATCTTGGGTTTCTATAACTTCTGCTATGGACTCTAACTGACTTACAAGTTCTCCCAATGTTGTTGTACGTTTAAGAATTGGTTGTGCAATCGATCTTCTCCTTAGATATTTTTCAGGATATTTCGGAACATCAAATTCTTTATCAATCCAATCTTGGTCATCCAAGTCAAATTCATCTTCAAAATCGGAAGAATTTTCTTTGAAAACATCGGCTTCCAAAACCTCAGCCTTAAGATTCACGAGTACGGAAGCCGCAAAAAATGCTTCGCTAGTCTCGGCTAAATCCTTCTGATATGAGATTTGACTATTTGAAGATTGATTAAAAGTATGTGAGAATTCCTCTAAAAAACTATCAATTACACTTATTACATCAATATCCCACGGATCAAGCTCACCTTTACCTGCTGCGTCTTGAAGGAATTTAATCAACAATCTAGGGCCTAATTGTTGCCTATCAATAGAATTGGAATAAGATATTTTGAGATAGATAAAATCTATTCACAAGATATCTTTAAATTTATTTAATGCCAAACAATATTGAGTTAATTTAAAAAATTATATTGTTGGGGCTTTTAGGATATCATTTGATTTAGTTCCTGAAAAAATATTTGTTTTCACAGAACGTTTAACTGCAGTTAAATCTCGATCGACCAAATTATTGATAGATGCAATGTAACTTTCAGTAATTAATCTTGGGTATAAACCTATTCCAATAATCGGTAAAAGTAAACAGGCAATAATATAAACTTCCCTTGGCTCTGCATCTATAAGTTTTCGTTCTTCGATTAATTTGGGATTTTCTTTACCAAAGAAAATTTCTCTTAACATTGAAAGTAAATAAATAGGAGTAAGTATTACACCGATAGCTGCTAAAGAGGCCATCACTACCCTAAACGGTAGTGTATACACTTCATCAGTAACAAATCCTGTAAATACCATCAATTCGGAAACAAATCCACTCATACCTGGTAAAGCCAGGGAAGCCAAAGAGCAAGCAGTCCATAGGGCAAACATGATTCTCATTTTTTGTCCTACTCCACTCATTTCATCAAGTTTAAGAGTCTTTGTTCTGTCATAGGTAGCACCAACAAGAAAAAATAAACTTGCACCGATTAATCCATGACTAACCATTTGCAGCATAGCTCCGCTTGTTCCAAGGCTACTAAAACTTCCTATCCCGATAAGAACGAAACCCATATGACTTATCGAACTGTATGCAATTTTTCTTTTAAGATTTCTTTGAGCAAAAGAAGTTAATGCAGCATAAATTATATTGACTACCCCTAGAACAATTAATAATGGTGCAAATTGAGCATGAGCAACGGGTAATAATTGTGCATTAAATCTTAAAAGAGCATATCCTCCCATCTTTAATAAAATTCCTGCTAGAAGCATATGAACTGGAGCTGTAGCTTCTCCATGAGCATCCGGAAGCCAAGTATGAAGGGGTACTATTGGAAGTTTCACACCAAATGCAATTAAAAGTCCTACATAACATAATATTTGAAATTTTTGACTAAAATCTTGAGCTGCCAAGTGAGAAAACTCAAAGTTAGGTACTTCTGTACCATAGAAACCCATTGCTAACGCTGCGATGAGAATGAAGATAGAACTGCCAGCGGTATAAATAATGAATTTTGTTGCTGCATATTGTCGATTTTTGCCACCCCATATAGCCAGTAATAAATAAACAGGAATTAACTCAAGTTCCCAAGTTAGAAAAAATAAAAGCATATCTTGTACTGCAAACACAGCGATTTGCCCACCATCCATAACCAATATCAAAAAGAAAAATAACTTTGGTTTGAACTTGACTGGCCATGCAGCAAGAACTGCTAAAGCAGTTATAAAACTAGTCAATAATATTAAAGGCATAGACATGCCATCAGCGCCAACAGACCAAGTAAGACCTAAATCAGGGAGCCAACTAATATTTTCTTTAAGTTGAACATTCTCATTACTAATATCAAAGCCATTTATGTATGAACCTACAGTTATTAAAAAAGTAATTAATGCAATAGACAATGCAAACCATCTCACCTCTTTGCCATCCCCTTTATCTGGGAAAAAAGGTATTACAAATGCACTACCAATTGGGAATAAAATTGAAGCAGATAACCAAGGAAAATTAGATAATCCAGCTCCCAACGTTCCCAACATTTGTGTCGCAAAATGTGTATGAAAATAAGTACTCAATTTAATAAGAAATTTATCTTAAGTAAAGTCTAGAAATTTTCTGTATTTTTTCACCCCAATGGACAGTGAAGACACACAATTGTAATTAAGAAACTTGAGGAGATTGAAAACCAAATATAGCAACTAGTAAAATTACACCTCCAAAAACAATAAGCGCATAAAATTGAGCCCTACCAGTCTCAAAATATTTTAAACCTTCTCCACTACCTAAAGTTACAAGTCCAGTAAGATTTACAACGCCATCAACAACTTTAGAATCAACCTCTAAAACTTCTTTAGCAAGTTTTCTACTACCCTTAACAAAAAGTTTTTCATTAATATCATCTAGGTACCATTTGTTGGATAAAAATCTGTTGATGCTAGGAAACTTTTCGGCAAATAAAACTGATAAATTAATTTTTTTCACAAAATATGCCTGATAAGCAATAATGATTCCGGCTGATGCAATAAGTATTGAAGCAAGTGCTAAAGGCAAAAATTCTTTTAATTCGAAAGCTTTTGCAGCAGTCTCTGCTTCTTCAGGATCTAGTAAATTTGCAATTTTGCTATCCCATGGGAGTCCCATAAAACCAATTATTACAGATGGCACAGCTAAAAATACCAAGGGAAATGTCATTGACCAGGGTGACTCATGAATAGAGCCATGTTCTTCATGCTCTTCTTCATTTTCATCATCTAGGTTTGTTTTGGAGGCTATTAGAAGCTGTTTTTGCAATTCCTTATTCTCCCCTCTGAAATCTCCTTCAAATGTCAAGAAATAAAGCCTAAACATATAAAAGGCAGTCATACCTGCTGTTAGAAATCCTACAAACCAAAAAGCTGGAAATGATATAAAAGCACTTCCGAGTATCTCGTCTTTACTCCAAAATCCTGCCAATGGGGGAATTCCACTAATTGCTACACAACCTATTAAAAATGTTGTTGATGTGTATGGCATTTTTTTTCTTAATCCGCCCATCAATCTCATATCTTGAGCTAATACAGGCTGATGGCCAACTACTTCTTCCATAGCATGTATTACTGAACCAGATCCCAAAAATAGCATTGCTTTAAAGCAAGCATGAGTTACTAAATGAAAAATTCCTGCAACTGGTGCTCCACAACCCATTGCGAGCATCATATACCCAAGCTGAGAAACTGTGCTGTATGCTAAACCTTTTTTTAAATCCATTTGGGTCAAAGCTATAGAGGCTCCTAAAAAACAAGTAATGGTACCAACTAAAGCAATAATGAACTGAATAGAGGGGAATATTGAATACAAAGGTTGAAGTCTTGCTACAAGAAAGATTCCTGCAGCAACCATTGTTGCAGCATGGATAAGTGCAGAAATTGGTGTAGGACCTTCCATTGCGTCAGGTAACCATACATGAAGAGGAAACTGAGCAGATTTGGCCATTGGCCCAAGAAAAACTAAAAAACAAAGTAATAAAGCAGCCCAAATGGGTATCGAATGGTCAGATATCGATTGAGAAATTCCAGTAGCTATTTCGTTAAAATCAAAACTATTTGTTGCCCAAAATAGGCCAAGAATTCCTAGTAATAAACCAAAATCTCCCACTCTATTAACAACAAATGCTTTTTGTGCAGCGTGTGCAGCGCCATCCCTGTCATACCAAAAACCAACTAATAAATAAGAACACATCCCAACTAATTCCCAAAAAACATAAATTTCTAATAAATTCGGACTAACTATTAATCCCATCATTGAACTACTAAATAATGCTAAATATGTAAAAAATCTTACATAACCTTTGTCATGCGCCATGTAACCATGAGAGTAAATCATTACCAGCAAAGTTATGGTAGTTACTAAAGCAAGCATTACACTTCCCAAAGGATCAAGGACAAATCCCATTGGAATTGTAAAATCCCCTGCATTGGCCCATACAAACAATTTTTCTACTGATTGATAACCATTAACTTGTTCAATTAAAGCTTTATAACTAATTACCGCAGAAATCCCAACGAAAGAAATCAGACCTACAGAAACAATTTCTTTTAAATTATTAATTTTCTTATTAATGCTTATTAGTCCTAAGCCAGAAAGCACTGCTCCAATAAGTGGAAAAACGGGAATTAACCAGGCAATTTCTGAAGCTTGTGGCATTTTTTAAAGAACTTATATTTTGATTTTAAACTGTCAATTGAAAAATTCAGACAAAAATGATGAATTAAATGTTTTAACAGCAATATTTATATATTGATGAGACCACCAAAGTACGCCTATTGCAATTAATATACCAACTTGAGATAACCTAAAAAATTCTTTAATCTTAAATTCTTGCCTCCCCTCAAGTATAGCCAAGAAAGGAATTATGGAAGTATTTTTTTTAAAATTTTCAAATTCTTCTCCAAATCTATTTGATAATCTCTTGTCGCCATGCCAGATTGCAAAAAGGTGATGCAAAACTAAGCCAATAGAAGTAACTAATGTGAATGATGTACCAATCCATAAAGTATGAGCAAAACACCAAATTATCTGACCAAATGCTTGTGGATGTCTTGTGATTCGCATTATCCCAGTTCCATAGATTCGTACTTTAGGTTTTAAAACGGAAGGAATTTCTAGCAAATTGTAGGTAGCGGGATATAAAAATAAAAAACTTATTGCAGTTAAGAACCAAACGACCATAAAAACAAAATTATTTCCCTGTAAATTCCATAATCTGATTCCGTCATATCTATGAGCTAAAAAATAACTAATCAATATAATTGCAGATGGCAAACTTAAAAAAACGAAACATAACCGCCATAATCTTGGACCCATGATAGATTCTGCTTTGATTCTTAAAGCAGCTCCCCCACTATGAATGACAGCAAAAATCAAAATTAAAATTAAGATGATTAGCGAAGTTTTATGAGTCTCCATATATTTGATTTGTTCCAATAATTTTTGTTCTTAACAAGAATGCTCTTAAGCATTAGAATTATAAGAAATTGTAGGCATAATAGATGCCAGAATTACCATTTACACTCGACCAATTAAGAATATTAAAAGCTATAGCAGCTCAAGGGAGTTTTAAAAAAGCTGCAGATCTCTTATATGTAACCCAACCTGCCGTAAGTTTACAAATACAAAATTTAGAAAAACAACTTGAAATCACAATTTTCGATAGAGGTGGTAGAAAGGCTCTATTGACTGAAGCAGGGAGACTATTACTTGAATATTGTGAACGAATTTTGAATCAATGCGACGAAGCTTGCAAAGCTATTGAAGACTTAAATAGCTTAAAAGGTGGGACTCTTGTCATTGGAGCGAGTCAAACAACGGGTACATATTTAATGCCGAGAATGATAGGACTATTCAGACAAAAATACCCTGATGTATCCGTTCAACTTCAGGTTCA
Organism: uncultured Prochlorococcus sp.; assembly: GCA_902622435.1. GTDB lineage: Bacteria > Cyanobacteriota > Cyanobacteriia > PCC-6307 > Cyanobiaceae > Prochlorococcus_A. Next base: position 256,685 of record CACNQB010000001.1, read on the forward strand.
TAGTACGAGAAGAACTGGTTGGAGTGTGGCCAATGGACAAATTGACTTAGCCATTATTGGCGGACAATTACCTGGAGATTTGGAAAATTTGCTACAAGTAATTCCATATGCCACTGATGAATTGGCATTAGTTTTACCATCTAAACATCCACTTTCGACCAAAAAAGAGCTTCTAAAAGAAGACTTATACAAATTAAATTTTGTAACATTAGACCTACAATCTACAACAAGAAAAGTTGTTGACAAACTTCTCCAAGATTCTGGGCTTGATATTCAAAGATTAAAAATTGAGATGGAACTTAACTCTCTTGAAGCAATCAAGAATGCAGTTCAATCAGGTTTAGGAGCTTCCTTTTTGCCTGTTGTTTCTATTGAAAGAGAATTATCGGCTGGAACAATCCACAAAGCATTCGTTGCTGACTTAGAGGTAAAAAGAGAACTTAAATTAATTACTAATCCGTCAAGATATACATCGAGAGCATCAGAAGTATTTAAGAAAAACATTCTCCCACAATTTGCTAGTTTAGAAAGCCCTTTGAGGCATATATAATTTGGATCAAAACTGAATTGCTTCTCTGTTAATACCTACCCCGCCGTCTTCAGCTTGTCCATCACCTTTTATTATAAATTTATTTTCATTGACATCAGTCTGATAAACGCATTTAACTATTGGCTTATCTCTTATAGAACCAATATAAGCAAAAGTATTCATCCTTTGCTTACATTCCCTTACATCTTCATTACTAATTGCGCCCTCTTTTTGTAGCACTGTCCAATTCTCTCTTCTAATAACACACCCTGGCTGAAGAGCTGGTTGCGTTACAAAACTTGTAGATGGATTCAAAGTCGTATACATTTCAACATCAATTACAAAAGCACTAGCTCCCCATTGTCTGCAAAATTCAGGATCTGGAACAGCCATATCTAATTGTTGTTGACTTGCTATATTTCCCTGCCCGCCATCAGTTGTGCTGGTAATAGCACTCCCGATACCAACTCCTAAAATTAATACTCCAGCAAGTACGGCAATGGTTCCTGTATTAAAGTTAATCTTTTGTTCAGAAGAAGCAGGCAATCTATTGCTTCTCTGACCATACGGATCCATGTCCTTTGGATTTGGTGGATAATAACTTCTATTTGAGCCTCTTCTCGGCCTTCTATTTGAGGATGATCTATTCACAGCACTTCATTTGTTTTTGGTAAACCCATTGAATAATTCATTACTCTACAGTCAGGGTTATAACTAAGCTGACCATTTTGAAGCAAAAACTTAATCAAACCTTCAATTTCTGATCCTATTTTTCGAAGTTCATAATCATCTAAATCCTTTCCTGCTCTCTCTTTTATTAAATCATTGAATTTTTCATTTATTTTGTTTAGAGAATCTTTGTTCCAAATAAATTCGTTATCAGGATCTAAATCAAGAGTTAGTTTGTTGGGATGAAACTTTAATTCCTCATCTACCACTTCGGCAGTAAAAATTCTTACATGCCTAGTAGTCGATTTTAAAAGCATTTTTTCCATAATTTTACGAAATAATCAACGAAAAAAACTATTATGTTCTAACTTTAATGTAGCTTATTAGTAAGTGTTAATTTATTTCTTGATTTAATAATGCGTGTTGTAATTGCTGGTGCTGGTTTAGCGGGTTTATCTTGCGCTAAATATTTAGTCGATAATGGACATATTCCTATTGTACTTGAAGCTAGAGACGTTTTAGGTGGGAAAGTTGCCGCATGGAAAGACGAAGATGGAGATTGGTATGAAACTGGATTACATATATTTTTTGGAGCCTACCCAAATATGTTGCAACTTTTTAAGGAATTAGATATTGAAGACAGACTTCAATGGAAAAGTCATTCAATGATTTTTAATCAGCCATCTGAGCCTGGAACTTACAGTAGATTCGATTTTCCTGATATACCTGCTCCAGTTAATGGTGTATCAGCAATACTAAGCAATAATGATATGCTTTCATGGAATGAAAAAATTCTATTTGGATTAGGTTTAGTGCCTGCAATGCTAAGGGGCCAAAAGTACTTAGACAAATGTGATACAAAATCATGGACAGATTGGCTAAAAGAACACAATATACCGGAAAGAGTTAATGATGAAGTATTTATAGCGATGAGTAAAGCTCTTAATTTCATTGGACCGGATGAAATATCATCTACAGTTTTATTAACAGCATTAAACAGATTTTTACAAGAAAAAAATGGTTCTAAAATGGCATTCCTTGACGGAAGTCCTCCAGAAAGACTATGCCAGCCAATGGTTGATTATATTACTGCTCGAGGTGGTGAAGTTCACATGAATAGTCCATTAAGGGAAATTAATCTTAATGAAGATAGCACTGTTAAAAGTTTTACTGTCGCTTCTTTAGAAAAAAACGAAAAGAAAGAGCTAACGGCTGATGCTTATGTAAGTGCAATGCCCGTAGATCTTTTTAAATTAATGATCCCAAAACAATGGAAAGGGTTAGATGCATTTTCTAAATTAGATGGTTTAAATGGTGTACCAGTCATTAACATCCATTTATGGTTTGACAAAAAATTAACAGATATTGATCATTTATTATTCAGCAGATCACCTCTCCTCAGTGTTTATGCAGATATGAGTATCACCTGCAAAGAATATGAAGATCCAAATAGATCAATGCTTGAATTGGTTTTTGCACCAGCAAAAGATTGGATAAATAGGAGTGATCAGGATATTGTTGATGCAACTATGGAGGAACTCAAAAAATTATTCCCAACCCATTTCATGGGAGACGATAAAACAAACTTACGAAAATATAAAGTAGTCAAAACTCCAAGATCTGTTTATAAAGCAGTTCCTGGATGCCAAGAGTTCAGACCTAGTCAAAAATCTCCTATAAAAAATTTCTTTTTAGCAGGTGATTATACTATGCAAAAATATTTAGCATCTATGGAAGGAGCTGTTTTAAGTGGTAAATTATGCGCGGAATCAATCAATAAGGAGTATTCCAAAACTGCTCAAAATGTTTCTTCATGAGATTTACATTTCAGTAATTTAAAAATTCATCTAAAACTTTTTGAAAAATTCAATTTCTCAACTAGATCAAGCATACGAGATATGCCGAAAAGAAACCCAAAAATGGGCCAAAACTTTTTATTTGGGAACCCTTCTGCTACCTGTAGAGAAAAGAAAAGCTATTTGGGCTATTTATGTTTGGTGTAGAAGAACAGATGAAATAATGGATAGCTTAGAAGCTTTAACTAAATCGCAAGATGAACTTGCAGAAAATTTAAATGCATGGGAAGAAAATACAAAGAATGTTTTTAAAGGCAACATTAAATCGGAATTAGATGCTGTTCTACTAGACACAATCGAAAAATATCCACAAAGTATTCAACCTTATCTCGACATGATAGATGGCCAGAGAATGGATCTTAATAAATTTAGATACAAAGATTTTGATGAATTAAAACTTTATTGTTACAGAGTCGCAGGGACCGTTGGTTTGATGACTCAAAATGTCATGGGGATTGATAGTGCTTACACATCCGCTCCATGGAGTGCCAAACCTGACCCATCAGAAGCAGCTATAGCTTTAGGTATAGCTAATCAATTAACAAATATATTAAGAGATGTCGGCGAAGATAGGCAAAGAGGTAGAATTTATCTTCCTCAAGAAGATATTGAAAAGTTTAATTATTCTGAAGAAAAACTTTTAAAAGGTGAAATAAACAAACAATGGAAAGCACTAATGAAATTTCAATTAACCAGGGCTCGCGATTGGTTCCAGAAATCTGAAGATGGAATCAAATGGTTATCTTCTGACGCAAGATGGCCTGTTTGGACATCCTTACGTCTTTACAGAGGAATATTAGATTCTATAGAAAGGCTAGACTATGATGTATTTAATAATAGAGCTTTTGTAAAAAATTCAGTAAAAGCTTTTGAAATTCCTATATCTTTCTTAATTTCTCGAATTAAATGACTAAGCAGGAGTCTTCTGATTAGCCAACAAATCTTTTAATTTAGATAGTTCTCCTGCCCATCTTGGATCAGGAGCTTCTAGATTAGGGGCATCACTGTGAACAATTTTCTTAAAGTCTTTCCTCTTCTTATTCTTATTTGATTTTCCACTATTTCTTTTATTTGAAGCAGAATCTTTCTTTTCTGATAGCTCTACTCTTAATTTAGAACCATTAAATTCAAAACCATTTAATTTTTGAATTAATAAATTAGCATTATCTTCATTATTAGAGGTCGCAAAACCAAACCCCCTGCATTCCTTAGTTTCCTTATCTAAAACTGCTTTAAATCTAATCGAGTCAGAAACTGACTTTAAAAGTGTATCAAATTCTTTTGGATTAAATCCTTGTGGTAAGTTGCCAATGTAAATGCGAATACTCATAAATTTTTAAAAATGATTTTGAAGTCTGAACTTCTAAACAAAACTAAGCTATGTGTATTTAATCACATTTTGGCGCATTTTGTTCAATCCATAGCTTTGCTGTATAAATAGCTTCATCAAAATTATTCAATCTCTTATAAGCAAGTTCCTTAGAAAGATAATATAAAAGTTCTCCTAAAAGAGGCCCATCCTTTATTTTAAAATTTTTTTTGATTAAATCACCATTAAGTAAGTTTGAGGGATGAAATAATTTATCATCATTATCACGCCATCTATGAAGCCAATCTAATCGTAAGTTTTGAGGTAAATAAAAAATAAATGATGGTAGAAACATCTCTAATTCTTTATGTAATGTAAATCTATCTGATTCAGTCAATTGAGCGATATTTCTTTTCTCTAACAAAAAGTGCCATTTTCGTAATAACTTAGTTTTTTCAATTTCAGCTTTACTAAATTTAAGTTTCTCTAAAGAAAAAACATCTAAAATTTGAGCAATAAAAAATGATGGTAAAAATTTTTCCTTTTCTTTCTGATTAAGTTCTGCATAATTAATTTTCTCTAAATCCAAAAAAAAAGAATCTTCATTTAAATTATCAATACCAAATAAATTTAATTTTTTTATCAACAATACTGCATCGAGAGCATTTGCTCCATGTACTATTTTCTGTATTTCATAATTAATCCTCTCTTTAGCAACAAGGTATAGTTTCCCTTTATTTTTTTTTATAAAAGTAATTAAATTAAAATCAATTTTAAAATTCAATTCTGAAACAAATCGAAAACATCTTAAAATTCGTAAAGGATCATTTAATAAATTGTTTTCAGAATAGGTTCTAAGCAAAGAAATCTCAAAATCTTTAAGAGCATTTAATGGATCAAACAAACTCTTCTTATCAAATAAAAAAGCAATTGAATTGATCGAAAAATCTCTAGAACATAAATCTCCTTCTATGGAAGATGAAACTTGATTAGCAATATCAACATAAATATTATTAAGAATAATTCTTACTACTTCTCTTTTTTTATCTAAAATTATACATTTTGATCCAATATTATCTGCAATCTTTTTACCAATTTCAATTGCATCTAAAGGTACCACAATATCAACATCTAACTTTTCAGTTTTTCTTCCCAAAATAATATCTCTTATAAAACCACCAACCAAATATGATCCTTTAGGTAAAAAACCTAAGATTAAATCCAAATTATGAAATTTTATGCTTGTTTCTAATTCATCAATTATTGGTGTATGATCTGTGTGAAAGCTTTTTTTCATATTATTTAATTATTATGTGCATTTGCATCAACTGTAAATGGGTTGATAGATGTATCACATATCATGATGTTGAGAATAATCATGGTGTTGATCATATTTGTGATCTACCTAATTTTAAAGCAAAAAAACCATTCATTCATGTCAATATATTTAAAGATAATAATGGTGAGTATAAAACCGATTGGGATGTTCAATCTTGTGAAAGTTTTGAAAATGAATTTGGTAAATGGTCTAAGTTGAATCCAGGTATGGAATTACCTGTTTAAAGGTAATAGATGACAAATAAACTCAATCACGGAGAAAATTACTCTACATTAGTGATTCATAGCACAGATAATTCATTTGGCTTTGGGTATAGAAAAAACAATAACCCAGAATCTGATGAATTATTTATCAAGAAATTTGATAATGACCTTTGCAACAACTTAATAATTGATCTTAACAAATTCATTTCCAAAGAAAATTTACAAAAAATAAATAAGTTATCTGTCAGCATAGGGCCAGCAAATTTTAATGCTTCACGATTAATTGTAGTTTTAGCAAGAACTATCTCACAACAGATGAATTGCCCTCTAGACAGTTTTAGTTCATTTGAAATAATGGCAAAAAGAATTGCATCAAAAAATAATATCTTAAAAAACAAAAAATCATTCTGGATTTTCAAAAATTTAAAACGTAAGGGTTTTATTGCAGGTAAATATGAAATTTGTATTAACGAAAAAAACTCCTCGGATCTAATCATTCGAGAAACAATCTTACCAAAAGTTGTCAAAAAACTTGATAGTAAAGAACTTTTTTTTGAAGCTACTTATGATAACAAAAAAGATTTGAGAGAACTATTAGATTTATCGAATAAAAATTTATTAAATTCAAATATAGATTCCTGGAGAAAAGTTTTACCTCTTTACCCTATTTCTCCAATTAACTAAATATTCATCCAATCAAATTATTAATTTTATCTTGAAGGTGCATTGTTACAGAATTCAGATCATGTCTCGATGAACTTTGTGGAGGTTGAACAGGTTTCCCCACCTTTATAACTATTTTTGAAAACATTGGAATGTAGAATTTAAATCTTATTAGTCTATGTGAATTAACAATTGCAACAGGCAATAATAGTTTTTGATTTTTAAAGGCTAATAATGCTGCACCTTGTTTGGGCTTATTCACTCGACCATTTTTTTGACGAGTGCCATCAATAAAAATTCCAATACAATTATCGTCTGATAATTTCTTACATGCTGTTTTAATTGTGTTTTTATCAGCAATTCCTCTTTTTACAGGATACGCTCCACAAGCCTTGATAATTAAGCCAAGGAAAGGGATTCTAAAAAGCTCTGCCTTGGCCATAAAAGATATATTGCGTCCAAGGGCATGTCCTAACAAAGGAGGGTCAAGTAAAGAACCATGATTAGAAACCATGATAAAGGAATCTTTTTGCGGAATATTATCTCTACCCATTAAATGACCTTTAAATACAAATTTATAAATAGGAAATACAAAAAGCTTGCTAACTAATTCATAGATTAATTTTTGAATAGTATGATTTTTCATACAAATTAATAAGATATTTGATCAGAAGATGAAACTTGAGAAATTTTTACATCTTTAAGATGTCTTTTGCTTAAACCGCTTAGTACATTAGAAGGACCAATTTCGACAATATGAAGATCACTATCTTTTGCCATTAAATCCATAGTTTCTCGCCACCTCACTCCATTACACATTTGCTTTTCTAATCTAATTTTAAGCTCGTTTGGATCACTACACAGTGAAGGTTCATAATTACTTATTACAGGGAAAGAGGGATTGTTAAATTTAATATTTTTTAAATACTCACAAAATTTTAATGAAGGTTCATTCATAAATGGCGAATGAAATGCTCCTGAAACATTTAATTTCAAGAATCTTTTACAAGCAATTTCTTTCGATAAATTATCTAAGGCTTCAGTAGATCCTGATAAGACAACTTGGGAAGAGCTATTATCATTGGCAATGACAATATCATCAATTTTTTGCACTAATAAATCAAGTTGATTTCTATCAAAACCAATTACTGCTGCCATAGAACCTTTCCCAGCATTGACCATTAATTGAGACCTTTCTTTTATAAGAGAAACACAATCTTCGAATGAAAAAACATTCGCACAATATAGTGCAGTGATTTCTCCAAGACTATGTCCCGCCACATAAGTTGGTTTAAACCCATTTTCCTTTAATGCATCTAATAAAATTGATTCAACTAAAAAAAGACAAATTTGTGTATTTCTTGTGTTATTCAAATCAATAAGAGGATTTGTTGGTTCAGTATTTAATTCACAAATTTCAAATAAATTTCTCTCAAATATCTCAGACGCATAATTAAACCTCTCTTTTGTAATCGACAAATTTTCAATTTGTTTTGCCATTCCAATTTTTTGCGAACCCTGTCCAGGGAATACCCATGCAACTGTCATAATGTCCCTATTTTGTTTTTAACCCCATCTTATTAGGGCTGCACCCCAACTTAGCCCAGCACCGAAGCCACTTGTAGCAATAATATCATTTTGTTTAATTCTATGATCTCTTACAGCCTCATCCATCATTAGTGGAATTGTTGCTGCTGACGTATTGCCATATTTTTCTAAATTGCTAAGAATCTTTTCTCTAGGAATTTCTAACCTTTCTCCTACAGAATCCAATATTCTTTGATTAGCTTGATGCAACAAGAGCCAATCAACTTGAGCAGAATTATATTTCATTTTTTTCAACAACTTTTGAAGAATTAAGGGGACTTCTTTAACTGCGAATTTATAAACTTCCTGACCATTCATCTGAATTGGAGAAAAGCCTCCACTTAAAAAGTCAATTTCATCCACTATTGAATCCTTATTATTTTTTGATGGAAGATTAAGAAAAGAACCCCTTGCTCCATCAGTTCTCATATCAAAACCAATTAAATTATCAAATTCATTTGTGGCTTCAATTGCTAATGCACCGGCACCATCTCCAAAGAGAATACAACTTCTTCTATCATCCCAATCAACAAAACTTGATAATTGATCTGCTCCAATAACAATAGCCCTTTTAAAACTGCCCCCTTTTAAAAATTGTGAGGCTGTTATTAAGGCAAATAAAAAACCACTACAAGCTGCAGTTAAATCGAAAGCTACAGCATTAGCTGCTCCTAATTTAGCTTGAATGGATGGGGCTGATCCAAATAAATCATGCGGAGTAGAAGTAGCTAAAACAATCAAATCAATCGTTTTAATATCCCAATTAGCCATTTCTATAGCAGTTAGAGCAGCCTTATAACCCATCTCAGTAACATTATCTTCTACTCTTGAGATTCTTCTCTCAGAAATACCAGTTCTAGATTGTATCCATTCATTGCTTGTATCAACCTTTTGACTAATTTTTTGATTAGTTAGGATTTGATTAGGTACATAACTTCCACTTCCCTTGAATGACACTCCAATCTGATTAAAATTTATTCCTTCCAAAAGAGTTTTTTAGTTACTTATATTAGTCAAACATAAATTTGACTCAATATGTTTTATGAATTTAAAACTTGATGCTTTTGCAATTGATTTAAATTGTCCATAACTCCATGATTCACTGCGGAGTGAGCCAAGCGAAGAGCACTTACTACTGATAAAGATTTGCTACTTCCATGACCTATAACGCAAATTCCATTTACCCCAAGTAACAATGCTCCTCCATGTTCGGCATGATCTAACCTTTTTTTAATTCTAAGTAGATTACTTTTCAAAAAAGCTGAACCAACTTTCCCTCGCCTTCCTCGTGGCAGTTCAGATCTCAAAATATCTAATAAAACTCCTCCTACAGATTCAAGAAATTTCAATAATATATTTCCAGTAAATCCATCACAGACTACTACGTCGAAACTACCTGATAATACATCTCGCCCTTCACAATTACCACCAAAATCAAAACTTTTTTCAGAGGATAATAATTCAAATGTTTTTAGGGATAAATCATTACCTTTACATTCTTCTTCTCCAATATTTAAAAGGCCAATTTTTGGTTTTTGTACTTGTAGGACATCTTTTGCATAAATATTACCTAGAAGAGCAAATTGATGCAGATAAGATGGCTTACAATCAGTATTTGCACCGACATCTAAAACTAATACCGGGCGAGTTTGATCCCTAGTTGGAAACAATGCTCCTATTGCTGGTCTCTCAATCCCTTTTAATCTCCCAATTCTAAATATAGCAGAAGCCATCATGGCGCCTGAATTACCAGCTGAGTAGACAGCTTCAGCTTTATTATTTCTCACTAAATCCATTGCAACGTTTATACTTGCATTTTTCCTTTTTCTAACTGCTGTAGCTTCTTCATTCATCCCAATAGGCTCTCCACTATCAATTAATTCAAGACGATTATTATCTATTTCATTTTCTAATAATTCAACTAAACCAGTTTTTTCTGCTGCATCCTTAACTTTTTCAATTTTGCCTACAAACTTTATATTTATTGGAAATCTACTTATTGCTTCTAAGCAACCCTCAAGAATTGGACCAGGAGCATAATCTCCACCCATTCCATCAACTGCGATCCAAATTCTTTTAGATTGAGATTCCTCCACCCTATCTAAAATATTATCGTTATTTTGTAATCTTTTTAATGGGTCAAAAACAAATGGCTGTAATGTATTTTTAGCTATTGAACTAGCATTTGAAACTACACTACTAGCAGTATTAACAACAGATTCCGCACTTGAAACTACATTACCTGCTACATTACCTGCAACATTACTAGCGGTTGCTGCAGAACTTGCAGCCGTATCAACTATAGAAGTAACAGCCGAATTTCTTTTGTACCAAATTACTAATCTTCTTATAGCTCTGGGCTTGTTAATTTTTTGCGCTGTTTCTTTCCCCATTTATTTACCATCAAAGGGAGCAATATCGACAATCCGTTGAAAAAGATATCCTGTACCCCTTGCTGTCAATATCAATTCTGGGTTGGCTGGATCAGCCTCCAGTTTGGATCTTAATCTTGATATGTGAACATCAACAACTCTTGTATCTACATGTCTCTCGGGAGTATATCCCCAGACTTCTTTCAAAATCTCTCCTCTACTAAATGGCTCTCCTGACCTACTCACCAAAAGCTCTAGGAGACTAAATTCCATACCAGTTAATCTAATTCTTTCATCACTTTTAAAAACTTGTCTACGATTTGTATCAATTTTTATATCCGTAACCAAAATTAATCCTGAATTAGGCATTCCAGGAATTTGCTCTTTGTCGATTCTTCTAAGAACACACCTAATTCTAGCTTCTAACTCCTTTGGGCTAAATGGTTTTACTACGTAATCATCAGCCCCTAATTCTAAACCTGTTATCCTATCTGCAACATCTCCTAATGCAGTTAACATAACAATTGGAACATCAGAATCTTTCCTTAACTCTTGACAAACTCCATAACCATCTAATTTAGGCATCATAACGTCGAGTACTACTAAATCAGGTTCATAATCTTTAAATAACTTTAGTGCCTCTTTGCCATCACTTGCAGTTACAACTTTGTAGCCAATCATGGAGAGACGTGTCTCCAGAATCCTTCTAATACTTGCCTCGTCATCTGCGACAAGTATAGTTTCTTTAGTTTGACTAGATAGAGCCATTTGTTTCTATTAGCTAATCAGTAAGAGAATTTATTATTAACCTAATCTAACTTGTAGAGGGGCAATATCCCAAACATTCTAGTTCCATTACTTCATTCAGAGACTAAATGTCTAGCAAATTATCTACTTTTATTTGTCAGAATTGCGGATCTGAAACTTCTCAATACTTTGGTAGATGCCTAAATTGCAACTCATGGAATTCCATTGTTGAAGAAATAAAAAGTAAGAGATCTAAATATCAAGAAATAAAAAATAATAAAAAATCTATACAATTTAACGAGATTTCATCAAAAAAAATATCAAGATTTACAAGTGGTTTTGGAGAATTTGATCGAGTGCTTGGAGGTGGAATAGTACCTGGATCTGTTGTTTTACTAGGAGGAGAACCAGGTATAGGTAAAAGCACAATAGTTCTTCAATCAGCAGGAAAAATATCTCTCAATGAAAAAGTTTTATATATAACTGCAGAAGAATCTTTAGAACAAGTAAAAATTAGATGGGAAAGATTAAATCAAAAAAGTATTGATTTACAAATTTTTGCGGAAACCAATTTATCCTTAATTATTGAAGAAATCAAACGTGTAAATCCAAGTTTCGCAATTATTGATAGTATTCAAGCCATCCATAATCATGAAATGCAAAGTTCTCCAGGATCAGTTTCTCAAGTTAGAGAATGTTCATCTGAATTGCAAAATCTTGCCAAAGAGAATAATATTGCTCTTCTAATAATTGGTCATGTAACCAAAGATGGTGCTTTAGCTGGCCCTAAAACTCTAGAGCATTTAGTTGATACAGTAATAAACTTTGAAGGAGATAATATTTCCTCACATAGATTACTAAGAAGTATAAAAAATAGATTTGGATCGACCTTCGAGATTGGAATTTTTGAAATGCTTGAAGAGGGTTTACGAGAAATAAAAAACCCAAGTTCAATTTTCACAAACAAAGAAAATATTTCAGGAGTAACAACTACTATTACAAATGAAGGTACTCGACCATTAGCAGTTGATATACAAGCACTGGTAAATAAAACTTACTACAGTAACCCAAGACGTACTACAACTGGAATAAGCATAAAAAGATTGCATCAAATTCTAGCTGTTATTGAAAAACACGTAGGGATAAAATTATCTGAATTTGATTGTTATATAGCTACTGGTGGAGGTTTTGAGATTAATGATCCATCATCTGACTTAAGTGTAGCAATATCAATTTTATCAAGTATGAAAAATATTCCTCCTTTAGCAAATAGCTCATTTATTGGGGAATTGGGTTTGAGCGGTCAGGTAAGAAAGTCGAATAACCTGCGGACAAAAATAGAAGAAGCTGTAAGACTAGGAATCAAAAATATCGTAGTGCCAAAATTAGAGGAGGAACTGAATAATAATTTTCAAAATTTAATAAATATCAAAGAGATATCCAATATTAAAGAAGCAGTTAATTATTCTTTATCAAAATAAAAAAATCAAAGGTACATATCAATTGAGCTTCTGCCTGAGTTTTTCAACCAATTCTCAATATCTAGATACCCACCTGGATATAATCTTACTGCTTTAGACCATACTTCAGCAGCTTTATCAAACCAAATATCTCTCTGATCTAAATCACCATTTTGCTCAGCATATCTTCCCCTTTTTTCATAAATTAAACCTATATTTTTCAAGCATGATGGCTGTTTGGGATTTTCTATTAATGCTTTTTCATAAGTTTCAATAGACAAATCCTCTTCACCATTACTCATATATATAATTGCCATATTTTTTAAAGTCTCACCCCTATCTATTTTATTTTCTTCGAGCAGTAAACTCTCTTTGTAATACTCTAATGCTTCAGAATAATCCCCATTATTTTGTGCAGCTAAGCCATCTCTATAATAAATATATGCCTTTTTTTCTTTCTCAGCTATAGGCATTATTTTTACAATAGATTCAGCAATTACAGTAAAAGCTTTATCAATAAAATTGTCTCTGTTTTGATTACTAGGCACTGCTCTAATTCTAATAAAATTAATATAGTAATTTAAAAAATAACTATTTAAAAAGTCTATTACATTTATTATTATACTTAAAAATAAAGTCGAGCATTAATTTGCTTTTATCGTGAAAAATATGGAGAGCATTCAATTAAGCGTTACAGGAATGAAGTGCGGAGGTTGCGTTAGTACTGTTGAAAAAATATTGAATAATTCTGATGGTATTGAAAATGTTTCTGTTAACTTGCTTACTGAAAGTGCATATTTTGAGATTACCCAGAAACATATAGAAATAGAAACAGTTCTAGAAAACCTAAAAGAGAATGGTTTCCCATCAAAAATTTACATAAATGATTTTTCAAAAAAGATAAACAAGGCAGAATTAGAAAAAAAAAAGAAGTGGAATAATCAATGGAAAAAACTAACTTTTGCTTTATTACTTTTATTATTTTCAGGTTTAGGTCATTTAGCAGAAGGAAGATATATAAATTTTCCGATATTAGGTAATATATTTTTTCACGCTTCATTAGCGACATTAGCTCTTTTATTTCCTGGCAGAGGAATAATTATTAATGGGTTTAAATCATTTATTAAGAACCGTCCTGATATGGATTCTCTAGTAGCTCTTGGAGTAACTAGCGCATATATAACGAGTCTTCTTTCCTTAATATTTCCTGCTACTAGTTTTCCTTGTTTTTTTAATGAACCAGTTATGCTTTTAGGTTTTATATTGATTGGGCGTTTCTTAGAGGAAAGAGCAAGATACCAAACTGGTTCATCCATTGGAGAGTTATTAGATCTTCAACCTGAAATGGCAAATATCTACACAGAAGATAATCAAATAAAATCAATAAGAGTAAACACTTTAAGACCAAATCAAGAGATACAAGTTTTAGCTGGAGACAGAGTACCTGCTGACTGCATTATTACTCAAGGTAATTCATATATTGATGTTTCGCATATCACTGGAGAATCCAAACCTATCGAGGTAAAAGAAGGAGAAAATCTATCTAGTGGGTCTTTAAATCTTAATTCAACTCTTAGACTTAAAGTACAAAATGTCGGAGGGGATTCTTCTCTTGCAAAACTTGTAAATCTTATTGAGTCTGTAAACGCTAGAAAACCTCGCATTCAAAGAATTGCCGATGAAATTGCAGGCAAATTTACTTACTTTGTGCTTATTTTTGCTACTTTAACTTTCTTCTTTTGGTGGAAAGGGGCAAGAAACATTTGGCCAGATTTATTAAGTCATAATCATCAATTCATCACTCACACAAGCCATACACTTCATAGTTCGCTTGGTAGTAATGCTGAGAATTTTCTTAGTTTAGCCATACAATTGTCAATTGCTGTTTTAGTGATAGCTTGTCCTTGTGCATTAGGTTTAGCCACCCCAACTGTAATAACTGTCGCATCAGGTAAAGCAGCAAAAAAGGGCGTCTTATTTAAAGGCGGGGACAAAATAGAGATGGCTTCAAAAATTAATCAAATTATTTTTGATAAGACAGGCACTTTAACAAAAGGTAAGCCTTTCATTGTTGATTATAAAAATTATGATGATCATTCATTTTTATTAAAAATAGCTGCCAGTTTAGAAAAGGAAAGCAGACATCCAATCGCAGATGCCTTAATTCAAGAGGCAAAAAAGCAAAATTTAAGTTTATTTCCAATAAAGAAAATTTTTACTCATTCAGGGCGAGGTATTTCTGGAGAACTTGAATCAATTGATGGAATTATTAATATTGGAAATATTGAATGGCTACTAAGCAAAGGAATAATTATTGATAGTAAGGCAAAAAAAGCCATTGAAAATGAAGAAACAAAAACCAACACTATCATTGGAGTAAGTATCAAAGATAAGTTATTAGGCTTTATTTTGCTAGGAGATTTACTCAGAGATGATTCAATTAAAACAGTTCAAAATTTAAGAGAAAACAAATTTAAAATTAACATTTTAAGTGGCGATAGGAAACAAACGGTTTTAGCTTTAGCAAAAAAAATTGGTTGTAAAGAAACAGAAGTAAAATGGGATCTTCTTCCTGAAATGAAGCTCAAGACTATAGAAAATTTAAAAATTAATAATAAAGTGGCAATGATTGGTGATGGTATTAATGATGTCCCAGCCTTAGCATCCTCAGACTTAGGAATTGCGGTAGGATCTGGTACTCAAATAGCCAAGGCGAACGCAGATGTAGTATTAATGGGAGATCAACTAAATGGATTACCCTACGCCTTAAATCTTGCAAAAAAAACTATAAGAAAAATAAATCAAAATCTAGTATGGGCTTTTGGTTACAACTTACTAGCTATACCTTTAGCCGCCGGCATTTTATTCCCTAAATACGGTATTCTTCTTACTCCATCAATAGCAGCATTATTAATGGCGATTAGCTCAATTACAGTAGTAATTAATGCTTTATCTTTGGATTAAATGAAAGGAAAATTTGTAGTTATTGAGGGTATTGATGGATGTGGTAAAACTACCCAAATAGATGAACTATCTAAATGGCTTCCTAATAGTGGTCTAATAAAGAAAGGGTCAAAATTAATCACGACTAGAGAGCCTGGGGGCAGTCTTTTAGGAAAAAAACTTAGAGGACTGATTCTTGAAAATAATGAAAATAATAAGCCTTCATCTCTTGCAGAATTATTGCTTTATTCAGCGGATAGAGCTGAACACGTTTCCAAAATTATTTCACCTGCTTTAAATAACAATGATTGGGTAATAAGTGATAGATTTTCCGATTCGACACTTGCTTATCAAGGTTATGGAAGAAAAATAAATTTAGAAATAATTAAAAATATTGAATCTATTGTGTGTCAAGGAGTATCCCCAGATCTCACTTTCTTCTTAGAAATATCTCCAGAAGAGAGCATATTTCGAAGAAAGAATGAAATTCCAGACAGAATAGAGTCAGAAGGTATTAAATTTTTAGAAAAAGTAAATGAAGGCTTCAAACTAATTGCCAAACAAAAAAACTGGAAAGTAATATCTGCTTCACAAAATATTAAAACTATTTCTAATCAAATTAAGGAGACTTTACTAAACAATTTTTCTAATAACAAATGATTGAGGTTAAAAAAAACAATTTTTTCTTGAATGAAGAAGTCAATACCTTTCTTAAGAACATAATTAAAAACAAATCATTGGCTAATGGTTATATATTTTATGGTGCTGAAGGATTAGGCAAAAAACAAACTGCTCTTGAATTTATAAAAGAAATTTTCAAACAGTCTTCACAAAGCGAAAATATTGAAGAGAGAATTACAAACAATAACCATCCTGATTTTTTAATTATTGAACCTAATTCTCTTTTATCAACAAAAAGTTCAGGAAGTTCCGATCTTGAAAAAACAGTAAAAAGTGGATCTGAGATTATTAAAATTGCTCAAATACGCAATATCAAAACTTTTCTTGGTCAAAAATCAATAAACTCAGAAAAAAAAATTGTTTTGATTATTGATGCACACCTATTAAACGAAGCAGCCTCGAATTGCCTTTTAAAAACCTTAGAAGAACCTAGTAACGGCATTTTTATTTTACTAACATCTAAATTAAATCTTCTCTTAGATACGATTATCTCAAGATGTCAAATCGTCAGATTTCGATCTTTTTCTAGTAAACAAATAAAGTCAATTTTAAAAGATAATTTAGATACTTCTAAATCAAAGATAAATACAAATTTAAAATTTGAAGATTTAATTAATTCAGCCAATGGATCTCCAAATCAATTATTGAAAAATATTGAAATTTGGAATGATTTTTCAGATGAAATTATAAGTAAATTAGATTCTCCAATTAAAAATAGTCTAGAAATATTAGAAATATCTAAATCAATATCTGAAAAATTAGAAATTTTGCAACAGATTTGTCTAGCAAATTTAATTCAAACAATTTGGTGGAGAAAAACAAAAAATATCGGTTTAGTTAAAAAACTTGAAAATTTAAAATATCTCTTAAGAAAAAACATTCAACCAAGGTTGGCATGGGAAATAGCTTTTTTAAAAATTTCTATGGAAGATATATGAGATTAATCTACCGCAGAATTTATCAAGTTAGGATTTCTTGCTTGAATAAACTCTTGCCTAGCAGTTTCCACTTGAGAACCAATAGGTAACTCAAGACAATATCCAGCACCATATACAGTTTTTATATAAACAGGTTTGCGTGGATCGGGTTCAAGTTTAGTGCGTAAATGTCTAATATGGACTCTTATTGTCTCAATATCATCATCAGGTTCATATCCCCATACTTCTTTAAGAATCAATGCTGGGGATACAGTTTGACCATGTCTCTGCAAAAGACAATGAAGAAGTTCAAATTCAAGATGCGTTAGCCTAACAGGAGATTCAAACCATATGGCTTCAAATCTTTCCGGAACAAGAGTTAAAGGGCCATAATTTAATATTTCTTGTTGGTTAGTAGAATTTAATTGTGCTCTGTTGGTTCTCCTTAATAAAGCTTTTATACGTACATGTAATTCTTCTAAATCGAATGGTTTAGTAATGTAATCATCTGCTCCAGAATTAAACCCAGTAACTTTATCTTTAAGGCCCCCTAACGCAGTTATCATCAAAATTGGTATATTTGATGTTCTTTCGTCTCTTCTTAATCGCTGGCACAAAGTTAAACCATCAACACTTGGTAGCATTAAATCCAAAAGTATTAAATCTGGAGAATATTGAAGAGCTAATGCTTGTCCTTTAATTCCATCTTCAGCTTTTTGGACATCGAAACCAGAATGTTCTAAATGTCTAGCCACCAAATCACGCATATCACGATCGTCTTCAATTAAGAGGATTGAAATTTTCATATTTATAAACTATTAAATTAAAATTAAATTTTAGTAATACGATTCTCTCAAGAATTTATAAAGATTGCTGAATTACTGTAAACAATTTTATCAATTAGAATTATCACATAAATTAGTGATAGCAGTGGATTAGATGGAAATTGCTTATTTTAATAAAGTTGAAATTTTAGAATTTCTTTCGATTCTATTCACTTTTTCTTAATAATCAAAGGATTAATAGCAACAAATAATGGTTCAAATTGAAAGAATATTGTATTCCGATTGCCATTGTAAGTTTATAAAAATTGAATTAAATGGAGTTTTTCAGCTTTCAAAATGTAATTAATTAAGAGTAAAATTTTTCATTTCTACAAAATGTTTAAACCCATAATATTAATGTTTAAACCCATAATATTATTTATATAAAAAAAATTTAAGTATCTATGAAAAAGAAATCTATTATTTATTCTGATTTATCAAAAAAACAACTAGAAACTCTGAAAGAACTTTACATTCAAAAAAAAGTTGAATCGATGAGTCATCAAGAACTTAAACAATATGTATTAGAAATTATTTCACATCAGATAAACGATACTATTGGCAAAGAAGAGGAAATGGAAGCATGGAGAGAAATGTCAGATTTTTTTGGAGAACAATTTGAAATAAATATCTTAGAAATACAAACAAAATATATTGACGATAAAAACGTAATTGAAACAGAAATAGATTCTCAGAAGCAAAGAATAGAATTACTTGAAAGGAATAATATAGATCAAGAGAAAAAGGATATGTGGGATGACTAAAATTTTCTGAATGGTGTAGTAATTCAAAGTATATAAACGAAAATATGTCTTTATTTTGAAAAAATGAAAATAACTCAAAGAGCTTGTTATTCACTATTACGCAGAATTTTATAATTGTTCTAATTACTGTTCTTAAAAAACAAATTTTAAATTTATAACTTATGATTTAAAAACGTAAATTTGATTATACTAAATGTTCTATATACTGTTATTAAAATTATATCAAATATACTTGATTATATCTTCGGCTAACCACTATTTGCCAAAAAAGTCAAAGAAATAAAAAAAGTCACCTTTTTATGGTGACTTTGGATAACTTTTTGGAATTTATAAACTCCCCGGGCGGGATTCGAACCTGCGACCAATCGATTAACAGTCGATCGCTCTACCGCTGAGCTACCGAGGAATATAGAATGAATTTAACTCGTTAAAGTACCTTATGACAAGTACAAGAGTTAATTATATTGAAATTTTGACGGTTCTTGCCAGCTAGATAAAAAACCATTTTTCAACTCTGCTACTGCATCAGCATAAGTTAATTCTTCATAACGATGAGTAATCCACAAAGCCGATATAGGTTTTTTATAGTCACTTGTAATATTTTTAATAGTTTGTAAAACTTTTAATTGACTAGTTTGATCAAGTAACGCTGTAGGCTCATCTAAAAGAATAAAATTTCTATTACTAATCAGAGCGCTTGCAATAGTTAAGCGTTGTTTTTGTCCACCGCTCAAAGTATGAACTGGCCTTTTTTCAAAACCAGTCATTCCTACCAAATCAAGTACATATTCAATTTTTTTATTAATTTCATTTTGACTTATATTCTGATTAATATTAATCAGAAGTTCACTCCTACAATTTGGCATCAATATTTGATGATCAGGATTTTGAAACACCATGCCGATATTTGCATTAAAATCAATGACACCATTTTGAGGTTTGATTATTCCATTAATTAATTTTAAAAGAGTACTTTTTCCGCTCCCGTTTTTACCTACGACCATCCAAAATCCAGGTTTTTTTATTGAGAAGTTACATTTAAAAATTAAATTTTCTTTTTCTCCAGGATATGAAAAAGAAACATCTTTGAATTTAATATGAGGTATTTCATGTTCAGGGGAATCTCGCATTAATTCTATCAATCTATGTTGAGAGAAAATCCTGGTCTTTTAGCTCCTCCTGCTACTGACGATTTTTCATATATCTGAACAGAAATGATTTCTTTAGCTTTTACAGCGATTAATTTATCTTGAACTTTGTCACACCTTAATTCGATCAAGTTTGAAGATTCTAAACTTTCATTCATAGAACATTTTATTTCATCATAAATTCTTTTAACATTATCAAATTCTTTCTTCTGAATTGATAATGGGAAAGGTGAATATCTCAGACTTAGTTCCAACGAATACATAATCATAATAAAAACTTCCTCTTATATTACTAAATATTTTTCAACAGGAAGTTATTTAAATTAAATTCTTTTGAGAAAATTATATAAAAGATCTTTAAATACAATTAATATGAATATAGTAGATTTTTTTGCATTTTAAAAAATAATTTCATGGACATAGCAAATGATATAACTTCTCTAGTTGGAAATACCCCATTAGTTAAATTAAATCGAATCAGAAAGTATTTTGATTGTTATCCAGAAATAATAGCCAAACTAGAAAGTTTCAATCCTTCAGCGTCCGTTAAGGATCGGATCGCTTATTCAATGTTATGTAAAGCTGAAGAAGAAGGATTGATAACACCAGATAAAACAACGTTAATTGAAGCAACTAGTGGAAATACTGGCATCGCATTAGCAATGGTTGCCGCAGCAAAAGGCTATAAATTGATTTTAACTATGCCGGATACAATGAGTATTGAGAGAAGGGCAATGTTACGAGCATATGGAGCTGAATTACAGCTAACACCTGGAAAAGACGGAATGAAAGGAGCTTTAGATTTAGCTAATGAGTTGTCTTCAACCATTGCTAATAGCTATCAATTTAATCAGTTTGAAAACTTTGCTAATCCAGATATTCATGAAAGTACAACGGCCCAAGAAATATGGTGCCAATCCAATAACAATTTAGATGGACTAATTACAGGAGTAGGCACAGGAGGTACAATTACTGGTTGTGCACGTTTTTTGAAAAAAGTTAATCCAAATTGCAAAATTTATGCAGTAGAGCCCAAAAAAAGTGCTGTGATTTCCGGAGAAAAAGCAGGATCTCATTCGATTCAAGGAATTGGAGCGGGTTTCGTTCCGAAAGTGCTTAATACTAAATTAATTGATGAAATTATAAAAATAGATGACGATGAAGCATTTTATTATGGGCGTTTATTAGCTCGATTGGAAGGTCTTTTATCTGGCATAAGCAGCGGTGCAGCTTTAGCAGCAACTATTAAAATCGGCAAAAGAAAAGAACTAATGAATAAAAGATTAATAGTTATTCTTCCAAGTTTTGGAGAAAGATATTTATCAACAGCAATGTTTGAATCTAATACCTCAATTCAAGCCAGAAAAGATGGTTATCTTTAATGCGTAATTTATAAAGATGGAAAAAAATTTATATGAAGAATTAGGTCTCAAACAAAATGCAACCATAAGTGAAATTAAATCTTCATATCGCTCTTTAGTTAAGCAACATCATCCAGATGCAGGCGGCAAGAAAGAACGATTTCTTGCAATACAAAATGCCTGGGAAACTCTAAATGACCCTATCAGAAAGAAACAATACGATAGCAGTATTTCCTTTTCCAGCTCATCATTTGATTCATTAAATGAAAATTGGGAAGAGAAATTTAATTCAAAAAAACATAATTCTTCAATTAAGGACAAAGAAGTTGAAACATGGATTAAAGAAATTTATAGTCCGATAAATAGATTAATTAGTCAAATCATTAAACCTTTGAATAACGAAATAAAAGAACTATCTGCGGATCCATATGATGACGAACTAATGGAAAATTTTTGCAGTTATATTATTCTTTCTCAAAAGAAAATAGAAAAAGTTGAAAAAATTTATAACAAAAAAATAGTTCCAAAGTCTATTTCAGCTTTAGGCCTCGATCTTTATCATTGTTTTTCACAAGTTAAAGATGCGCTATCAGAATTTGACAGATATACACAAGGATACGTAGATAATTACTTATTTGATGGCAAAGAAATGATCAAAGAAGCAAAAAGAATACAATCAAAGATGTCTATAGAGAAAAAAAATAAAAACTTTTAGATATAAAAATTTTATTGAGTATATTCTTTAAGTTGATCTAATTTCAACCAAACATCTGGAACAGGTCTGCGCCATCGAACCTGAGCATATTCCTCTTTGACTGAAAGTATCTCTCCAGGACCTTCAAAGACATAATTAGGTAGATTATCATCACTGGCTAGCGCTTCGATACTTTTTATGTAATTTTCTCTATCGACAAAAACTAAGCTTCCTTTCTTGAGAGGCTTCTTTGGAATAGAATCTGTCATAATAAATTCAAGAAAGTTATTTGAAATTCATTATACAAAAACTTGTTTGAAAACTATTATAAAAAATTTATACCGGAATAATAATTACAAACGTCTAAAAAATTTAATAGCCTTAAATGATAAACATCTATAAGATATGCGTCTTTTACTACTTGGCTGCACTGGATTTGTTGGTAAAGAATTAGTACCAACACTACTTAATAAAAATCACGAAATATACATTGTCAGTAGAAAACCAATTAGTAAATTTAATCTTGATTTAGATTTCAATAAGTTTAAATTTTTTCAAATAGATTTATCAAAAGAAAAAAACTGGAATAACGAAAATCTTCTAAATATTTTAAGAGAGACAGATGGAATTATTAACTTGATGGGAGAACCCATAGCAGAAAAAAAATGGACTTCTGAACAAAAACAGGAGATTGAAAATAGTCGTATTAACACCACGAAATTTATGATGAAGACCCTTAAAAATTTAAAAATCAACCCAAAAGTCATTATAAATGGATCAGCTATAGGTTATTACGGTACAAGTTTATCTAGTGAATTCACTGAAAATAGTCCTGGAGGAAAAGACTTTTTATCTAATCTTTGCAAAAAATGGGAAGCGGTCGCCGCTGAAAAACCGTTTTTCTCAAGGTTAGTTATTTTTAGAATTGGAATTGTTCTTGAGAAAGACGGAGGAGCATTAGGAAAAATGCTCCCTATATTTAAAGTTGGATTAGGTGGACCAATTGGAGATGGTAAGCAATGGATGAGTTGGATTCATAGAACTGATTTATGTGCATTAATTACTCAAGCATTAGTTGATAAAAAGTATTCGGGAGTATTTAATGCTGTTGCACCAAATCCAGTATTAATGAGAGAATTTTCTCAGACTTTAGGAAAATGTCTGAATAGACCTAATTTACTTCCAGTGCCTGGAGCGGTTTTAAAAATATTGTTAGGAGATGGAGCGAAAGTTGTTTTAGAGGGACAAAAAGTAATTAGCAGTAAACTAAAAAATTATACTTTTAAATATCCTCTTCTTGAGAAAGCAATTTACGCCTCCACCAAGAATTAATACCGTTTACTAAAGCACCAATAATTAGAATTGTTATCAATGGAACTACAAGAGGATTCCAAACTATCTGAATAAAATTAATAAAAATAAATATCCCATTAAATTGCATGATGATTGCAAAAATAAAAAATATTGCAAAAAAAATTACTGTAAATAAATTTATTAATAACAAATTATCAATAATTTGTTTTAACTTATTTTGATTATTCTCCTTAGTCATTTTTTATAACAAAATTCATATCATCAACTATTTTAGGACAAGCTTTGTTTTCACCCAGTCTTTTTTTAGCATTTTCATTACATGAGATCATAAACTTCTTATTTAGCTGTATGAGGTATATTATTTTTATGATCAATTTAACTGTCTGATTGATTTGATCATTTTTATCTTTATAGTTACTGGCGCAAAAAACATATTTTCCAAGCAAACGTCTTTGCGCTTCTGCAAAAGTTTTTGTAAATTGTGGACCTTTTCCTTCAATCTGAATAACCGGTTTTCCTAATCCAATCGCTTGCTCTGCTGCTGTTCCTGCCATGCTAATACAGAATCTACTTTTCAATAATATTTTGTCAAAATTATTCCAATATATATTCACTTCTAAAAATTTATATTGGAATTTCAAGAGATTATCATCTTTTATATTTTCTATATTTAACCATCCTCTTTTTTGAAATATCTCCTTTATTTTTAATGAAGATAGAGCATTAACTATTGCAAAATTAAAATGAATTTTCTGAAAATATTTTAAATCTGACAATGCCTCTAATACCTCTAAAATAAAAACAAAATTATCTAAAATCTCAGGGAATCTACTTCCTGGAAATAATCCAATACTAAATTCAGCTTTATTTAATTCTTTGTTTCTAGGAAAAAACTTATCCATAAATGGATTGCCTACAAAAGACACTTTCTTGTTTAATTGCAATGTTAAATCATTAGCTGTGAGGGGATCTCTCGCATATATTTTTTTTGCTTTTTGTGAGAGCAAGAAAAATTTAGAGGGCCATGGTAATTTCAACTTCCCTTCATAATGGCTAGAATAAGCAACTAAATATGTAAAAAAATCTTTCTTACAAACCCATGCAAAAAAAACTGGCACAATATCTCCAACTACAAAAAAATAATCATATTTCTTTCTTACTTTAAAAGTTAAATATAATCTCTTTAGAAGATAAAATATCTCCCCTCCTAATATCTCAGTAAGTCTTCCCTTAAAAGTATTATAGCCAATTCCTCCAGTTCTAAATTCTTTAGTTTTACCGATAATTTTAATTTTTTCTTTTTCGTAATGGTTTCCCATTCCGACAATTGGCAAAGCATGAACAGAATAACCACTTTTTACGAATTGTTTAGCTAAAAGACTGCCAGATAGATCTTCTCCATGCCCATTACTTAATATTAAAATCTTAAACAATCTAAAATTCCAACCATTTTTTTACTTTGGTTAATTCAGGCCAATCTGGATATCTATTTAATCCGTCTTCAACAGATTCTTTCAACTCACTTTTAACATCTGGCATCATCATAGACATTTTTTTTATTAACTCAATATGATCCCTAACACCTTTATTATTGGTAGCCAAAAGAGCTAAAGACAAATTCATTCTTGCTTGTGGATCTTGCTGATTTAATCGAACAGCTTGTCTGGCAGCTGACAAAGCTTCTTCATTATTTTTCAAAAGTAATTGAAGCCATGATAAACAAGTCCAAGCAGCAAAATGACTTGGAATTTGCTGTATAATTTTTTGAAAATCTTGAACGATTGGAATTAAATCTTGACCTGCTTTATATCTTGATAAAGCTGCATTAAAATCCTCTTCAATGGGATTAATTTCGTTATTCATTATTTATTAAACTGCAAAGGAGCTTCCACAACCACAAGTTTGAGAGGCATTGGGATTTACAAAATTAAAGCCACCGCCAATTAATTCTTTACTAAAATCTAGCTGCATTCCATAAATATATAAAAGACTTTTAGGATCACAAACTACTTTAAAGCTTTGATCAGCTTTTAACGAATAATCATAAACTTTATCATCGGGATTTATTTCATCAGTTCCTATAAAATCCATCGTATAACTCATCCCACTACAACCGCCTGATCTTACTCCTACCCTTAGTGCTTTTTTATCACTTTGGCTCTTCAATAAATTTGATATTTGTTCTAAAGCATCATTCGTAATTAAGATACCTTTGCCATCATCAGAATTTTTAATTTCCTGTTTAACTTCTACATTTTCCATAAACAAGGGATTTCTACTATTTATAATATAAAAACTTAATCGATAGGATGCATAGAACAAACGTTATCCAAACTTGATTTGTTATAATTTTAAGAAAAAGTGAAAATTGCAATAGTTGGTTCTGGATTAGCTGGTCTTACAGCTGCAGTCAATTTAGTTGATGAAGGTCACGAAGTAGAAATTTACGAGAGCAGGTCATTTTGGGGAGGTAAAGTAGGAAGTTGGGAAGATAAGGATGGCAACCACATAGAAATGGGTTTACATGTATTTTTTTACAATTATGCAAATCTTTTTAAATTAATGAAAAAAGTGGGAGCTCTAGACAATTTACTCCCGAAAGATCATACTCATCTATTTATCAATAATGGTGGTAATTTAAAATCTTTAGACTTCAGATTCCCTTTAGGTGCTCCATTTAACGGACTTAAAGCTTTTTTTACCACCGAACAACTTACTTGGGTAGATAAGTTCAGAAATGCCTTAGCTTTAGGTACAAGCCCAATAGTTAGAGGATTAATAGACTATGAAGGCGCAATGAAAATAATTAGAGATCTTGATAAAATTAGCTTTAAAGAATGGTTTTTAAACCATGGTGGAAGTGAAAAAAGCTTAGAAAGAATGTGGGATCCTATCGCATACGCTTTAGGTTTTATTAATTGCAAAGATATTTCAGCAAGATGCATGCTAACTATATTTATGATGTTTGCTTCAAAAACAGAAGCCTCAAAACTTAATCTTTTAAAAGGTTCTCCGCATAAGTGGTTAACTCAACCTATTGTCGACTACATCACAAAAAAAGGAGCAAAAATACATCTTAACCATAAGGTAGAAGAAATCATTTATGAAAAGGAATCTTCCTCTTATTCAGTAAATCAATTAAAAATATCTTCTCCTGAAGGAATTAAGGCAGTGTTTGCAGATAAATTTCTAGCAGCCTGTGATGTTCCTGGAATAAAAAAAATAATTCCAAAAGAATGGTTTCAATTTAAAGAATTTGAAGGTTTAAAAAAACTTAGAGCTGTAGCTGTTGCCACAATCCAATTAAGATATGACGGTTGGGTTACTGAATTAGAAAAAGATAATATTGGAAACGAACCAATTGGACTAGATAACCTTCTTTATTCTGCTGATGCCTCTTTCAGTTGTTTTGCTGATTTAGCACTAGCAAGTCCAGCAGACTATAGAAAAAAAGATATGGGATCCCTTCTCCAATGTGTTTTAACTCCTGGCGATAGATGGATGGGAAGATCCACAGAAAGAATTACAAAAGAGATTGATAAAGAGGTTCGCCGTCTATTCCCATCCTCAAAAAACCTTAAATTGCTTTGGAGTAACGTGGTACAAATTCCACAATCACTCTATAGAGAAGCTCCCGGCATGGAACCTTTCAGACCCGATCAAAAAACATCTATATCAAACTTCTTCATGGCTGGTAGTTATACAAAACAAGATTATATAGACTCTATGGAGGGAGCTACAATGAGTGGTCATTTGGCTGCTGCTGCAATTTTAGAGAAGAAAGCCGAATTAGCAAAAAATCTTGCAGTAAGTTAATTAATGGGTACTTGGCTAAAACATGACGTAATAACAGTTGTTAATGCGCCTCTTGAAAATGTATGGGACACATGGAGCGATTTAGACTCAATGTCTCTTTGGATGAGCTGGATTGAATCTGTAAAAACAGTTGACGAAGAAACCAATACGTTACCAGATTTAACAGAATGGACTTTAGCTGCAAATGGTTTTAGGTTTAAATGGAAAGCTCAAATTACAGAAAGGGTTGAAAAAAGCAAACTTAAATGGAAATCAATAGGAGGTTTACCAACTGAGGGATCAGTAGTTTTCGAAAGTAAAACTGACGAAATCACAACGGTAAATTTAGCAATAACTTATGAGCTACCTAAAATGATTGCACGGTTCATGGAAGAAAATATCTTAGGCAAAATGGTAACAAACGAATTACAGGCCAATATTGATAGGTTCAAAGATTTAGTTGAAAAGAACTATTCAAAAAATTTTTCTAACTAAAAATATTAATTGCCAGATCTAGCAGTCCTTCAAAGGTATATTTTTGTGCCTGACTATCAACTCTTCCAAAAATCTTGTTACATATTTTTGTTGTCTGAGGTCCAATAGATAACAATTTAATCTGATCAAAATACTCTAACCATTCATTACCAAGTTTTTTTTCTAGTAAAAAAGCAGCATTTACCACGGTTTTACCGCTTGAGAAAATAATTGCATCTACTTTTCGATTAGAAATAATATCAATTGTTTCTTCCGGAATTGAGTCAGGACATCTTGTTTCATATGCAGCAACCTCAAATACACGAGCACCAGCCTTTCTAAATTGATCTGCAATTAGATCCCTACCACCTGTCTGAACTCTTGGTACAAAGACTCGAAGTCCATAACCAGATACTGGAAAATTATCAATTAAACTTTCAGCAACGAATTCTGGAGGTATGAAATCAGCCTTAATCCCAAATTCATCAAGAGTTTTTGAGGTTTTTTCTCCGACTACGGCGATTTTTGTTTTTTTAGA
Organism: uncultured Prochlorococcus sp.; assembly: GCA_902622435.1. Taxonomy (GTDB): domain Bacteria; phylum Cyanobacteriota; class Cyanobacteriia; order PCC-6307; family Cyanobiaceae; genus Prochlorococcus_A. The sequence continues at coordinate 284,872 of CACNQB010000001.1, forward strand.
ACATTCTTTTAATGAGCTATTAAAGTATCTAAGTCTTTTATCCACAAATTTGATCCCATTACTACTAGAAAAAATAATCCAATGAAAATCATTAATTTGATTTAATGCTTCGTCAAGAGGATTCAAATCATCAGGATCACCAATACTTATTGCAGGCAAATCAAACACATTAGCGCCCTTACTTGTGAATATCTTTTTTATATCCAATATCCCTTCTTTTGATCGAGTAATAATTATATTTCTTTGATAAAGGGGTAGATCAACTATTGGCATCCTTTTCCTCAAAATTATTATTTTGATTTTGATTTTTTAATTCATCGAGCAGTTTCAAGACTGATAATCCTTTATCAATTACAACATCGTCTTTAAAAATTATCTCTGGAACTCTCCTCATCTCTATTCTTTTTCCCAAAATATGCCTTATTGAGCTTTTAGCATTATTCAAGTTTGCTACGATCTCTTTCCTCACTTTCTCTTGAGCAGTTGAAGTTATGTAAATTTTACAGTGTTGCAAATCACCTGATAAATCAATCTTAGAAATATTGACGAAATGATCTCTAATAAGATCATTTTCCAAATCATTCTGCAAAATAAGGGTTATTTCTTTCTTCAAGAGAGAAGAAACTTTTGCAAGACGGTAATTATTTGGCATTATGATTGTAAATTTATTGGGTTTGTCATCGCTTGCAAGACAAAATAAACAGTTATGAAAGCACTTAAGACAGAAGATATCAGACCTACTATTGTGAGTGGATTTGATCTATTCTTGAATAGAGGTTCAAGCAAAGCAACAAGTCCCCCAACAATGATGGATATCAAATACTTCGGATATCTTGCAACATTAGAGAAAAATTCGCCCATCAGCACCACAAATAGATTACTTTTTTAGCTAGGTTTTAACAAACATTAAACAGCATGATTACATTATATCAATTTAGGCATAGTGCTTTTTGTTTAAAAACAAGAATGGCTCTTCATGCAAAAAAACTACAATATCGAGTTGAAGAAGTAACTCCTGGAATAGGACAATTTGAAGTCTTTAAATTATCAGGTCAAAAGCAAGTTCCTGTAATAGTTGATAGTAATGATCAAGTTATCAATGACTCTTCAACTATTTGCGAATATATAGATAAAAAAAATGACAACAATCCACTTTTCCCGGAGGATCCAATATTATTTGCGCAATGCAAACTAATTGAAGACTGGGCAGATACTACAATGGCTACAACTTGTAGAAAAGCTTTAATAAAATCTGCAATAGAAAATCCACAGCTAAGAACTGCATTGCTTCCAGATGAAATACCTTCTTCAGTTAAAAGTATTGTTGATAAATTACCTTTTGAAAATCTTAGTAAAATTTCTAAAGTAGTTTTGTCTTCTAAAGATGATTTAGAACTCCAAAAATTACTGGAAGCTTTATCAAAATCCTTGATCAATAAGAAATATTTAGTTGGAAATAGTTTATCAATTGCAGATATTTCAATTGCTGCTCAATTATCCCTTATTAAATTTCCAAAGTCTGCAGGACCAACTCTTTCAGGAGAGGGGTGCCAAGAATACATAAACAACCCTTATCTAGAAAATCTTTTTATGTGGAGGAACAACTTAGAAGAATATCTTTTTAGTGCTAACTCTCAATAAATTGAAACTTCAATTTATATTTATTTGTTTTGATAGCATGAATAGATGAATCACCAACTTTTGAACCATAAGAAGCAACATATTGCACTCCACAAATTGATGGTTTGATTGAATTATCAACTTCCAATATTTCTTCGGAACATTTTTGAAATTTACTAATGGTCTCTACCTGATTAATCCTTGAAGCACCTGGCTTATGTGCTGTTTGTATAACTAGCTCATCTGCGAAAAAAATATCATTATCTTGGATCTGATTTCTCCCTGTAATTCTTGAATCAATATAAAAATCATCTTTTAAATAAGTAATTTGATTGTTAATAGATTGAGGATCATTTACAACCTTGATTAAGGTTTCACCAAATATTGCTTTTCCAATAGATTCAGAATTTTTTGCACGATTACCAACAATTAAATCTGAATCATTCTTAAAGAAATTTACTTTATAAATAACTGGCTCTTCTGAATCATTAACTATATCTTGAGAAGTAACAAGCCAATTTCCCTCGAACCATTTAGGATAAATTAAATCCTTAGAAGTATCCGATAATTTAAAATTTGGCAAATATAATTCTGGCCATTGATTTACACGATTTTCCAAAAACTCTCTTACGTTAGAATCTACTAGAGCAAAAGAACTTTCTAAAAAAATTCCTTGAAAAATCAAGCAAAGAATTAATCCAAGAAGAATTTTCATTATGTCAAATCCACTAATAAGAGCATCAGATCATTATGTATTATTAGAGCCAGATTCAAAGGAAAAAATTGTATCAAAGCAAGAAGCAATTTTATGGTTGAAGAATTGGCTTAGTAAGAAAGAAACACAACCAATATATCAAAATATAGAAGATCCTGATCAGGAATTTTTTGAAGAATTATTGGAAAGCACTTATGAATTAGAAATAAAATCAGGATACGTTATCAAATGGTTTGCAGTAAGAATTGAACCAGATTAACTGATTATTTCTTTATGAATTGCATTAATTATTTTCATAGCAACTTCTTCAATATTTTCTTTTTTTACTTGAATTCTTAAATCTGCTTGAGAATACAAATTTTCTCTAGATTGAAAAATGCTCATATATAGATCATTTAGATTCTTTCCCTGAAGAAGTGGCCTATTTTCAATTTCATTTTTCAATCTTTCAATTGCTATATCTTTGTCGAGATCTATCCAAGCAATTATTCCCTGTCTTAAGATTCCCCAGTTTTCCGATTTGGTAACTATTCCTCCCCCAGTTGAGATTACTAATGAAGGAATTTTGATAGTTTCTTTAAGGCAGTTTGCTTCTAATTCGCGGAAATTATCTTCTCCTTCATCCTTAAAAATTTGATTGATAGATTTTTTTGCCAACTTCTCTATTAATGAATCTAAATCAATATATTTATACTTCAATAATTCAGCCAGCTTCAAACCAGTTTGTGACTTACCAGAACCCATCATTCCTATTAAAAATATGCTTCTGCCCTTAATAGCATGAACTATTTTTTTGATAATGGATTGTTCCATAAAGACAAAAGCGTATTTAAAACCTTAAGATAGTATTATTGCAGATAGGTATGACTTCTACACAATCCAAACCATCTCATGGAAAAGGACGTGAATGCGTCATAACTCGACGTGCCTGCTTTAGTTCTAGTCACCGTTATTGGCTTCCTGAAAAAAGCCCAGAAGAAAATTTATCTCTTTTTGGAAAGTGCAGTATTGCACCAGGTCATGGTCATAATTATGAACTTATTGTTTCAATGGGTGGTGAACTAGACTCTGATGGAATGGTACTTAATCTCTCTGATGTAAAACACTCTATTAAAGATAAGGTTACTGGACAATTAGATTTTCGTTTTTTAAATGATGTCTGGCCTGAATTTAATGTTAATCATCAAGAAGGTATACTTCCCACAACTGAAGCTTTAGTAAAAGTAATTTGGAGTCGTCTAAAGGATGATTTACCTCTTACAAGCCTAAGGCTTTATGAAAACCCAAATTTATGGGCAGATTATTTTGGAAAAAACATGGAAGCATTTTTAACAGTACAAACTCATTTTGCAGCCGCTCATAGACTTGCAAAAGAAGAGATTTCCTTTGATGAAAATAAAAAAATCTATGGGAAATGTGCCAGAGTTAATGGACATGGTCATAACTATCTTGTCGATATAACTGTAAAAGGAGACATTGATAAAAGAACGGGAATGGTTTGCGACTTATCTGCCCTCCAAGAGATAATTAACGATTTAGTTGTTGAACAACTAGATCATACTTTTCTAAATAAAGACATCGAATTTTTCCATAATTGTGTTCCAACTGCTGAAAATATAGCTTTATATATTTCTGATATTCTTAAAAATCCAATACATGAACTTGGGGCAACATTACACAAAATAAGACTCCAAGAGAGCCCAAATAATGCTGCAGAAATTTATGTTGATCAAAAGTTAGCCAATTCATTGAAGTTGAAACTTGAAAATAGTTTAGTCTCACAAACTTGAGTATCCCAAGAGTACTAATTGTTATAGCATCTAGTCTTGATGGGAGAATTGCATTTCCTGGAGGTGGAGAATCGCATCTTGGGAGCGAAGAAGATAAAAAAATGTTAAATCAACACTTATCAAAGGTTGACGCCACCATTTTTGGTTTAGGTACTTTATTAGCTCATCAATCAACTTACCTAATTAAAAATCTCAATGGTAATGAAGAAGTAACAATATCAAAAAAACAACCAATTTCTATAGTTGCTTCAAATAGCAAAAAATTTAACAGTAATTGGCAATACTTTCGTCAACCAATTAGAAGATGGCTAATAAGCTCAAGTAAAGTTAATAATTCGTCGAATAATGACTTCGAGAAACAACTCTTTTTCGAAGATTCATGGAGTAAAACTTTAATTTCACTTAAAAAACAAGGGATAAATGATATAGCTCTTTTAGGAGGTGCAAAACTTATAAATTCTTTTATAAAAGAGGATCTAATAACAGATATAAAAATTACAATAATTCCACAAATTATTGGAGGTAAATATACATGGATCCCGCCACAAGAAACAAATGAGATTTTTAATCTCAAAAGACTATGGGAAATAAAATCAATTAAAAATTTAATGAATAATGAAATCCATATTCATTACAAAAAAATTTGAAATAGATTCAATAATAAATGAACCAAAAAATACATAAAGTTGAAGTCAAATTGTCAATCAAGGAAATCTCCAAGGAGATATGGAATGAATTAACAAATGAAATCAATAATCCATTCTATGAATGGACTTGGCTTAAAAACCTGGAAATATCAAAAAGTGTCTCAAGAGAAACTGGTTGGCAACCTCTATATTTTGTTGCTTATAAAAATGAAGAAATATTAGGAATTGCTCCACTTTTTTTAAAAAATCATAGCTATGGAGAATTCATTTTTGATCAATCATTTGCAAGATTGGCTCAGGAGCTGAATTTAAATTATTACCCTAAATTAATTGGAATGAGTCCTTATAGTCCTGTAAATGGATATCAATTTCTTTATAAAAAAAATGAAGATAAGAAAGAAATTACAAATTTACTCATAAACCATATCGAAAGCTTTGCCACTACAAACAAAATTTTAAGTTGTAATTTTTTATACATTGACGAAAGCTGGGGCAAACATCTTAAATCTTTGGGATACCATAAATGGGTAAATTCCAGCAGTGAATGGAGGAGTAATGGAGAAAAGACATTTGATGATTTTCTTTGTAGATTTAACTCTAATCAGAGAAAGAATATCAAAAAAGAGAGGAAATCAATTACTAAACAAGATGTAAAAGTAGAAATTTTTAATGAAGATGATATCAACCAAGAAATCCTCAAAAAAATGCATAATTTTTATGAACAGCATTGTTCTAGGTGGGGAGTTTGGGGAAGTAAATATCTAACATCTACATTTTTCGAAAAAATTGTTGCTAATAAAAAAAATATTTTACTTTTTAGCGCATCAAAAAATGATTCAAATAATATTTTTGCTATGTCGATGTGCGTTAAAAATAAAAACAACTTATGGGGTAGATATTGGGGTAGTCAAGAAGACATATCTAATTTACATTTTGAATTATGCTACTACCAGCCAATTGAATGGGCAATAAAAAATAGTATCCATTTTTTTGATCCTGGAGCGGGTGGTAAACATAAAAGACGGAGAGGGTTTTTTGCAAAAAGCACCATTAGCTTGCATAAGTGGTTTGACAAAAATATGGAAAATATAATTTATCCTTGGCTAAATGAAGTTAATAAACAAACCGAGAAGGAAATTGAATTTGAGAATGATTCTATACCTTTTAAATAAAAAATTATTTGGCTTTTCTAAAGATTATATTAGTAATATAGTTTTTATTAACTTCTAATAATGGATCCTAGTAAAAGTTTAGATAAAAAAATAAAGATTGATAATAATCTATCCAACCGATATATAGATTTAGATCCAAACGGTTATTTTATTATTAAAGTAGATTTAGAAGAAAATAAAATAATTTTAGAGCACTTTTTAAATAACATCGATGAAGAAGGCTATGCTCTTGACCCAGAAACAAATGAACCAATTAAATGCGACTCTCAAAATAAAAGAGTTAGTAATGAAGTTTTTAAAGGTATTAGTGCGAAACAACTTGGAATATTGATTACTGAAGAAAGAAATGACTTAATAACCAGATTCGATCATGCTCTATATATAGGCCGGGAACTACAAAAAGCAGAAGAATGTTTATACAAAAAATTACCATATATCCAAGATTAAGAAATTAAACGAAAAAATCTAATCTTTTCATCTGATGTTAAATTAAATAAAAATAAAAAAATTAATGAACATCATTTTCTTTATTGCATTTATTGGTTTTGGTTTTGGAGCTGCTTTCGCATTAGATAAGCTCTTAAGAGCAGTTAAATTAATTTAAAAGCTACAAAATTTTAATAATTTCTCCATACAAATCATATTCATCTGCAAAAGAAATATTTGCTTGAACAAATTTACCAATATAATTTTTCAAATCATTTTTAGTGTTAATAGATAAAATCACATTTCCGTCAATTTCAGGAGCGAAATTGTAGGACCGACCTATTAATTCATGATTATCTGATATTTTTTCTACCAAAACTTTCATTTTTGAACCAACATATGCCTGATTTTTATCTTTAGAGATATTTTGTTGAACTGAAATAACGTTATCTTTTCTTGCCTCTGCAACCTCTAGGGAAACTTTATTTGGCAAATGAAAAGCTGCAGTTCCTTCCTCAGGAGAAAAAATAAACACTCCCACATGATCAAATTTGTGCCTATCCAAAAATTCGAGAAGATGTTCAAAATGTTCTTTTTTTTCTCCCGGAAATCCAACAATGAGACTAGTTCTTAATACAGCAGATGGAATTTCTTCTCTAATTTTCTCCAAAATTGATTCATTCAAAGAAGCCTGCCAAGGTCTATTCATACTCTTCAATACATCTGGATGACTATGCTGAAGTGGTAAATCAAAGTAAGGCACAATATTCTTTGAATCTTTGAAAGCTCTAATAACTTCATCAGTTAAACCCGTTGGATAAGCATAATGAATCCTTATCCAAGGAATTGGAACTTTAGAAAGCTCATTCAAAAGTTTGACTAATGATGGTTTTCCATAAATATCTTGACCATAATTAGTTGTTATTTGACTAATTAAAATGATTTCTTGAATACCCTGTTTTGCAAGACTTTTGGCTTCTGAAACTATAGATTCTATTGTTCTACTTCTTTGAGGCCCTCTCAACTTAGGAATAATACAAAAAGCGCAATTATAGTTGCAGCCTTCAGCAATACGAAGATAAGTAACAAATTTACTTTTATCTACAAAACGAGGCATTTCCTCATCTGCAATAAATTCCGGTATTTTCGAAACTTCATTAACGATTTCCCCTTTTTCTACTCTGTCTAAAACCTTGGCTATCTTTTGATAATCTCCTGTTCCAACCAAAGCTTTTATTTCAGGGATTTCTTTTATAAGCTCATCTTTAAAATGCTGAGCCATACAGCCTGCAACTATTACTTCCTTTCCTTGATTTGTATATTCTAGAATTTTTCTAATAGATTCTTCTCTAGCTGTTTCAATAAAACTGCAAGTATTTACAACAACAACATTTGCATCATTTATATTGCTGTCAACTTCATAACCCTCTTTATTTAATAAGCCTTGCATATGTTCAGTATCAACAAGATTTTTCTCACAACCAACATGACTGAATGCGATCTTAGATAGTTTTTTTTCTTTGACATTGAGACTATTTTGTTTCACAACTTTAAAAGCAAGAATTAAAAGATTTAAAAAGCATTTTGTATATAACTCTCATGCCAAGATAATATTAGGATAGATAATGTAAATAACAAACTTTCTTTTTGTATGGCCCTTAAGACTTTAAACAGAAGAAATAAAAAAGATTTGAAATGGCCAAAAATCATAATCGCAATTCTTAGCACTATAGGCATAGTTGATACAGGTTCGATTACTTTAAAAAACTGGGGATTATTTACTTCGCTTTCATGCCCAGGGATACAAAATGGTTGTGAAACAGTTTTAAACAGTCCTTGGGGTACTTTATTTGAAAATAATCAAGTTAATATACCTCTCTCATTAGCTGGATTTATAACATATTTATCAATATTATTCATCACAATAATACTCTCGCTTAATTTAATTTCCCCAAAGGAAAAACTCAATAAGTTTTTATGGTGGTTAGTATTTCTAATTTCTTGTGCGTCATCAACATTTAGCTTTTTATTGATAAATATAATGTTTTTTAAGATTCAAGCATATTGCTTTTTTTGTATACTTTCGGCAATTTTATCGTTTTCTATCTTTATAATTTCTATGATTGGAGCAAAGTTCGAAAGTAGAGAACCTATGATTTTTAGAGGTTTCATTGTAGCCATTAGTGTCCTGCTGGGGGGGCTAATTTGGTCAACAAACGTTGACCCATCTAATGCTATTGATATTGAAAACCCCACTGAAAATGTATCCCCAATAATTACCACTTCAAGCTCTCCCCAGAAAGTAAACTTTGCAAAATTTTTAAGTGATAAGAATATTGTTATGTATAGTGCATACTGGTGCCCGCATTGTCACGATCAGAAACAATTATTTGGTAAGGAAGCAGTTAAAGAATTAAAAGTAGTTGAGTGTGCTAAAGATGGTAAAGATAATGAGTATGAGCTATGCCAAACGAAAGGAATCAGTGGTTTTCCTTCTTGGGAAATAAATGGAGAAATTATTAGTGGTACACGAGACTTAAATGAATTAGCAACAAAAACGGACTATCAGGGAGATCTTAATTTTTAATGAATCTTTTTTGAATTTTTTGATCTAATTGTTGTCTAGTATGGCATTCCCAATTTTTATCTTTATCAGGGAAATCATCTCTATAATGCCCTCCTCTACTTTCTTCTCTAAATAGACAAGCTTTTAATAAAGTTATTGTGGTTATTTGTCTATTCTTTAAATCAAGTAAAAGATTTAACGCTCTTCTATTGCGTTCACTAAGTTTTATTTTTTGATCACATTTTATTTTATCAAGACTATTTAGTAAATCATTTTTATTTAATTTATCTATATCATTTTGAATGTAATTTAAAAATTTACTCATATTTACCTTATTTCGAGATACACCTAAATTTAACCAACATAGTTTTCTTAGTTCATCAATTTTTTCAGCAATTATATAAATTTGATCTTCTTTAGGATCTTTAATATCAAACTTTTGAAATGATCTATCAAATTTTTCAAATTTAGAGAGGTCATTCAAAACAATTGAAGACATTTTTCTTGCAAAAACAAGACACTCCATTAGTGAATTACTTGCAAGTCTATTAGCACCATGAACACCTGTAGAAGCAACTTCTCCAACGGCATATAATCCTTTTCTTGTTGAAGATGCATTTAGATCAGTTCTAACACCTCCCATCCAATAATGAGCTGCAGGAGCTACGGGAATTACCTCATTTAAAGGGTTAACGCCATAATCCTGACATCGACTTAAGATCGTGGGGAAGCGCTCTACAATTTTTTCTGGGTCAATATACCGAAGATCTAAGCCAACATGGTCTACATTATTATTATGCATATTTTTCATAATTGCTCTACTTACCTGATCTCTAGTAGCTAGATCGCGATTTTCAAGATTTTTAACTGGACTTTCACCATTTTTATCAACTAAGATAGCTCCTTCCCCTCTAAGTGCCTCAGATATTAAGAAGCAAGGTGCACCATAAAATTTTAAAGCTGTTGGATGAAATTGAACAAACTCCAAATCTTCAATAGCAGCTCCTGCTTTCCATGCAAGAGCAATCCCTTCACCAGAGGATTGAGCAGGATTTGTTGTGTTTGTAAATAAGTGTCCACCCCCACCTGTAGCCAATACAACAGCTCTAGATTTAATCCAATATAAATTTGCTCCATCAAGAACCTGAACTCCTCTACATTCTTTATTTTCAATGAGAAGTTCAGTTACTCTTACACCCCTGCAGTGAAGAATATTTTTTTGATTCTCAATATGATCTTCTAGAACTTCTACTAATGCTCGTCCAGTACGATCTTTAACATGTAAGACTCTTCTTCTTGAATGGGCTGCTTCCAAGGTAGTAGCTAGTTGATCAGAACTTTGATCAAAAATCATCCCTAAATTCTGCAACCTTTCTACACAACCTGGAGCTTCTTTAACCAGCATTTCTACAGCTTGAAAATCACATAGTCCATCACCTGCTTTTAAAGTATCCTCAGCATGAAGATCAAATGAATCATCTTGTCTAACAACAGATGCAATTCCTCCTTGAGCCCATCTACTGGAAGATACCTTACTAGTATTTCTATTTAAAAGAAGTACTTTTAAATTTGAGGGTAATTCAAGACAAGTCATAAGACCAGCAGCTCCAGCGCCTATAACGATTACATCCCAATTATTTATTGGTATCGGTTCTTGCGAAAATGGAGGCCTTAACATTAAACCAGTCCACTAAAAGTTGGTTGCAGAATTGCTAAAAAAATAAAAATACCATCAACAATTAATGTCGTTTGAATTACGTAACCAGAAACTAACAGTGCTTTACCACTAGTAGTATTAATTGTGCCATAATCTAAAATTTCTTTTGAAATAAACCAAAGTATAAGAGCAACAAAAACAATAATAGATAATGATTTTATTTGAATAAGATTCTCTGAAGTTTTTTGAAGAATCATGGGTGCATTTTCAGAATCTGCTGTAATTACCTGCTTCCATTGATCCATGAGTCCGATTAAAAATATTGTAATGTCGGTAACTGCGGTTCCAAATAAAGAAGAGATATAAAAACTTGAACCTATTTTCCAATTAGTACCAAATCCAATTAAAGCTAATGGGAGAACTACAGCTTCAACAGGTATGTGTAGGATAGGAAATGGGCTTAACCATCCCCAGAACAAACATCCACCAAGCCAACTACCTGATATACCAAGTAATAATGAACTGACAATAAACCACTTATTTGATCCTTTCTGATTCAAAACAATTGCCACTAAGACAATAACAAAAGTAAAACAAAGAGCACTTATTGGTTCTAATCTAACCCAAGGGGCTTGAACAAAAATAGGTAAAATTACAAAAAAAGAAGACCACAATCTTAAAGATATAGGATTTGATAAAAAACTATTTTCATATGAATCAACTGTCTTATGGGATTCATAGTTGAATTTATCCTTTACTTCTAAATTTTTTGTAATTAATTCTTTCAATGAAAAAGGTTATTTTAATTAATCTAAATCGTGTTTTAGAAAACTGCGAATGCCATATTTTAATAAATAAAAGGCCTATAATTTCATACCAATATTTAGTTTTTTAAAAGTATTTAATACACTTTGAGTCATATATAAGTTTAGAATAAATATAAATAAGAGTATTTGGCCTTAAATTGTGTGGCAAGAAATTAATTACACTGAAGATCCAACTGATCTTTTGGTTCCTAATATTACTTATAAGATAAACCCTGCAGAAATTGAAAGTATTGAAGCTAATTCTATTGCTGAAGAAATAGGATTTGAATCAGGTGACTCAATTATTAGTATTAATGGGAGAAAACCAAGAGATTTAATTGATTATCAGATTCTAATTAGTGAAGAAATTTTAGACATATCAGTTTTAGATAAAAATCATGAGATTCACAATATTAATATTGAAAAAGATCAAGACGTTAATTTAGGTATTAATTTTAAAGATGCATTATTTGATTCAATCAAGCAATGCAATAATAGATGTCCATTTTGTTTTATTGATCAACAGCCAAGTGGTAAAAGAAAAAGCCTTTATATAAAAGATGATGATTATAGATTGAGTTTCCTATATGGCTCTTATTTAACTCTTACAAATTTAAAAAAAGAAGACTGGGAGAGAATTGCTATGCAAAAACTATCCCCACTTTTTATTTCAGTTCATGCTACTGATCCCTCTACAAGAGAAAAATTATTAAAAAATAAAAAAGCAGGAGTGATACTTGATCAAATCTCCTGGTTCGAAAATAACTCTATTCAAATACATGCTCAAATTGTTGTTTGTCCAGATATAAATGATGGGGATATTCTTGAGAAATCAATTTTGGAACTTGCTGAATTTTACAAAAAAACCTTTCAAACTGTGCTTTCAGTCGCAATAGTTCCTGTAGGACTTACAAAATTTAGACCTGAAAATGATGGATTGAAATCAATCAGCCCAGAATACGCAAAAAAAACTATTAAACAAGTAGAGAGAATTCAAGCCTCTCTACAAAATACTCTTGGGACTCGTTTTTGTTGGCTAGCAGACGAATGGTATTTAATTGCTGGTAAAAATTTACCTAGTTACAAAACCTATGAAAATATGCCACAAGAATCTAATGGTGTTGGGACTATTAGAAACTTTCTAGAAGCATTAAGAGAGAAGACTCAAAACCTACCCCAAAAAGTAAAAAAGCCCAAAAAAGTTAGTTGGGTTGTTGGTAAATTAGTTTATGAAGCCCTAATTCCTACAGTTGAGAAATTAAACTTAATTAATGGATTAACAATTAATTTATATGGTTTGCCAAGTATTTACTGGGGTCAAGATCAAGTTGTTACAGGACTTCTTACTGGAGAAGATCTAATTTACGGGCTGAAAAATAAGGATTTAGGAGAAGCTGTTTACATACCATCTATTATGTTAAAAATTAATACTGATTTATTTTTAGATGATAAAAATATTGAAGAAGTTGAGAATCAAATAAATACTAAAATTCACGTTCTTGATGATTCAAATGATATTATTAATACTTTGATTGGATAATCGAATATTTTCGAAACTATAAAACATGCTTAGAAGAGTAATAAATCCTTTCTTATTATTGCCGCTTACCCTAAGTATGAATACTTTTAATGTTCTATCGAGCGAAACAAAAAATTATATTGATAATGTTTTAGAAGAAAAATCAAATATTACTTTTGTTGATTATCAAGAAATAGAAAAACTTGTATTAAATAATCAAGAATTAAAATCACTACAAAACCTTGTAGCCTCGGCAAGCTTTAATCTTTCCAGTCAAATTGCCAAAAGATACCCATCCTTAGATTTTCAAGCCAATGGGTTACCAAAATATGTCGCAGGTAAAAAGTACAATAGCAATTCTCCTACTTTAAAAACATCACAATTTACGGCAAATCCTTCCCTGAATATTAAGTGGGATTTAATTGCCCCACTAAGAGGATCTGAAATTAAAATTGCCAAAACAAATTACAAAATTGCAGAAAATAATTATGAGATTAAGAAAAAAGATTTAATTCAAGAAGCAAGAATCAGATACCACAAATACGAAAAGTCATATCAAGATATTCAAAATAAAAAATTCACACTTGATTTATCAATTACAAGTTTAGAAAATGCTAAAGCGAAGCTAGATTCTGGAATTGGTACAAAATTTGAAGTTCTTGAAGCAGAAGCTCAATTATCTCGGGATCAACAATCACTTAATGAAAAGAAAATAGAACATGAAATTAATAAAATTTCCCTCAAAGAGATTCTTAATGTTAAGGGAGATTTCGAAACTAATAAAGAGCAAAGTCTTATAGGGTTTTGGAATCATAAATTGAATAAGAATATTAATGAGGGTTTGGATAAAAATCTTTCCTTAAAAAACCTTATTCTTCAAAAATCAATCAAAAAGACACAAGCAGATAGCTTTTTAGCTCAAAATAAGCCAAATATCTATATCAGTAATTCATTTTCTAGTGCATTTTCAAAGGGTGACTCTCTAGTAACTAATATCGACTCTGAAAAATCTGGATCTAATTATACAAATACCATAAGTCTAAATTTTGCATGGAGCATTTTTGATGGCGGACAAAATAAGAACTCCTACAAATCAAAAATAGCAGATGCAGAATCCGAAAAATATGCATATGAAAATCTTAAAAATATTTTAACCACAAGTATTAGTAAAGCCTATTTAAATCTTAAATTAAATGAAGAAAAAATAATCTCTTCTCTTAAAGAAATTGAATCTAGCAAAGAGTCTGTAAGGCTTTCTAGACTTAGATATGATGTTGGAATATCAACTCTAAAAGATGTTCTTGTTAGGCAAAGTGAATTAAGTAATGCGAAATCAAAAAATATTAATGCAATATATAATTACAATTTGAATATTGATGAACTAAAAAGATTAACTTTTCTTGATACAAGTAAAAATTGTTTGGGTAGTAATAATACTAAAATTAAAGATACAGAGTCTATTTGCAATATAAAAATATGAATCCACCAAATTTAACTAATAAGCAACTAAGTGACTTAGATTCTTTATTTGAATTGGTTAGTCAACGTCAAACAAAAGATTTTGGAAACATTAGAGCCAGCAATAAAGCAGATGGATCATTATTAACAAGTTGTGATTTATGGAGTGACAAAAAAATCGTAGATGGCTTAGCTTCAATTGCTCCAGGTGAGGGCGTCCTTAGTGAAGAGGGGCAAAAGTTAATTCCAAAATCAAAAGCTTATTGGGTGGTCGATCCACTCGATGGGACAACAAATTTTGCTGCAGGTATTCCTTACTGGTCTATATCAGTGGCAAGGTTCGTTGATGGTAGACCGCAATCCTCTTTTTTAATAATTCCAACATTGAAAAAAAAGTTTGTATCTATTAAAGGTAAAGGGGTTTGGTTAAATAACATGAAGGTTAATCCTAGCCAAAATAATCATCAAAGTGAATGCATTTCTTTATGTAGTAGATCAATAAAAATTTTACAAAAAAAACCAAACTCAGTATTTCCTGGCAAAATCAGACTCTTAGGTGTATCTAGTTTAAATCTTACGAGTGTAGCAATGGGACAAACTTTCGGAGCAATAGAATCAACCCCTAAAATATGGGATATAGCAGCAGCCTGGCTTCTATTAGAAGAACTCAATTGTTCAATAGAGTGGTTAGAAACAGATCCTTTAAATTTATTTTCAGGAGAAGATTTGAGCGATGTTAATTTTCCATTAATTGCTTGTAGATCTAAAGAAAAAGTTGAAATTTTAAAACCATGGGGCAATTTATTATTGGAAAAATAGTTGCATGAAAAATCAATAATTGCTTGAAAAATATCTTAATCCGATACAATAAACAATAAGTAAATAAATAGAATATTTGAAGAAAATTAATATGCAGCGAAGTTCAACATGGATACTTAAAAGTTTATGGGGAGCTTGTGAGCGATGGAGCAAATCTGATTGTGTTGATTTAAGCGCTGCATTTGCATACTACACACTTCAATCATTTTTTCCTATTCTTCTAATTTCTCTTTCAATAGCTTCATGGTTCCTAGGAAAACAAGAAGGATTAGATCAACAAATAATTGCTATTGCTGCTCAGCTTTTGCCTCCTTCAATAGTTGAGTTAGTCGAAACAACATTATTTAATTTGATAGATCAAGGTTTTGGGGCAGGTATTCTAGGTGCTATGTTTTTGCTCTTTACAGCAGGAAATGCATATCTATCACTTCAAAGAGGTTCAGATAGGCTTTGGGAAGACGAAATTCCTTCTAAAAAAGTAAATGCTGCTTGGAGAGTACAAGCTTCGAGGTTTCTCAGAAATAGAGTTGAGGCCTTTTTAATAGTATTCTTTATTGGTTTTTTGATGGTATTAGATCAGATTAGTGCAAATCTTAGGATGATCCCAAGTAACGTTTTAGAAAATCTTTCAAAATCTAATAATCTTATTTCTGATTTATTAATAAAGTTACCGCTATTACAAGTTGGTCAGTTTGCAATACCACTAATCGGATTTTCTTTAATGGCTCTTTTATTACAAGCCCTTTTACCAAGCCGAAAAGTTCCTTTGAAACCACTTTTACCTGGATCTTTTCTTATTGGAATTGGCCTTACAACTTTGAATCTAGCAGTAAGTAAAAGTATTCTCTCACTCGGAGTAAGATTTCAAGCGTATGGTTTTATTGGAGGTTTTCTTGTACTTACCTTGTGGGTTTGGCTATTAGGAGTGATTTTATATTTTGGACAGTGTTGGAGCGTAGTTATTGCTAGTATGACTTTATTAAATAAAAAAAGAAATTATAAATAACAAAAACTAAGATGGATTATTTTCTTAAAGCTAATAAAAATCTTCTTACCTACTCATTAATTATTCTTGTAGTTATTCCAATTTTTGGAATAAATTTTTTTATAAGCTTTCTGGGTAATATCCTACTCCTATTATTTTTAATTCCTCTACTATTAGTAATTTTAATATTTATAGGTTTAAATTCTTACAAATCAAAAATCAATCAGTGTGATAGTTGTGGTTCTATTTCCGTAGGATTAAGTGAAAACTGCATGAATTGTGGGGCATCTTTGCAAAATATTACTAATAATGATCAATTTGATAAAAAGCCTAGTGAAAGTACAATTGATGTTAAAGCAGAAGAAGTAAAGTGAAATACTAACCTATTCCAATTTGTCGAAGAATACTTTGTCCAGTAATTAATTCAGTACCAAGTCCAATCAAAATACCCATCATTGCCATACGACCATTCCAGGTTTCTGCGAAATTTACGAAGCCAAATCTTTGTTGATTGTCATTATTCATAATTAACTAAATTATCTATCAAATTATTTTAACGTTTTAAGGAAGAGTTTATGATAAATAATAAATTATTTATTTAACATGTCTTACACCATCAACAGGTCTATATTCATCTCCAGTTAATTCTTCAAATACAATAGCTGGCAATCCTGTATCAAACATTGTTTGCAATGCCTCTTTTAACATAGAATTCCATCCTCCAGTGCTAACTTTTCCATGTCTTACAGTCCAGTCCCAAGTTCCTTGAAGATCTCTGGGTAGTCTACCTTCTCTATCTCTGCGTGCTACTAAGTCTAAAGATTCAACTATACCAACAATTACAGGATTTTTACCATAAGAAGGAGTAAGACTAAGTTCAAGTCTCACTGGATCTTCTTTAACTATTTTCAAACGAAACCTTGGTGGCAACTTTAGTGATCTTATTACCGTTGAGACAATTTTTGTTCTTAATTCCAATTTTTTTCCTTAGATTTAATTTGATTAATCAGTTGTTGAACCTTTTTCTTCTAATGTAGAATCATTGTCATTCGAAAATCTTACGGTTAATAGTTCTTCTTCTGTTATATTTCCTGATTTATCTAGAAGTTCTGGATGTATTGTGTACTTTTTTTGTTTAAAACTAGAAGTACTTAAAGGTTTATTTTTATTATCGGATACACTCCAACCATTGGACATGACTTTAAAAGCTTTCCAAACTAAATAAGTTAAGGCTGCAGAATATATGATTGGAAATAAAATAGTCATTGAACTTATAAATTAGTAAGTTATATTTTCAGTATCATAGCCCGAAAAAAAGGAATTTAGCTATTTTAAGTCATTAAATTATTCCCTAAATTCAATTAATTTAATTAGTAGTTATATTTAAGATACACTTACGTGGTGTATTAAATCTCCCGAAGAAACCAAAAAAAATCAAAATTGAAAAGAAACATCCAAAAGCTATTGCTAATCGCTTCATTATTTACAATGGGCATTAGAAATCCTGCAAAAGTCATATCCCAACCACTAAGTGACCCAAAAATTAATGAAGTTAATTTATATTCAAACAAATCTTTCATAACTAAAGCTGTTGAAAAAACCGGTGCAGCTGTGGTGACAATTGATACTCAAAGATATGTCAAAAAAAGAAAATTTTCTAGAAATTCTCAATTATTTCTAGACCCATATTTTGAAAGATTTTTTGGATTAGATTTACCTAATGACAATCAATCAAGGATAGAGCAAAGCCAAGGAAGTGGATTTATATTTGCAGATGGACTCATAATGACCAATGCTCATGTTGTGAATGGATCAGATAAGGTGATTGTTGGTTTAACCAATGGCAAAAATTTTGACGCAAAACTTATAGGGCAAGACTTTTTTACTGATTTAGCTGTACTAAAGATTGAAGGGAAAGGACCTTGGCCAAAAGCAAAATTAGGCAATTCGGCAAAGATTAGGGTTGGTGATTGGGCTATAGCAGTTGGAAATCCATTCGGATTAGAAAACACAGTTACTCTTGGAATTATTAGTAATTTAAATAGAAACGTAACTCAATTAGGAATATATGATAAAAAGCTTGAATTAATACAAACAGACGCTGCTATTAATCCTGGCAATTCTGGAGGGCCACTATTAAATAGCGAGGGAGAAGTAATTGGTATTAATACGTTGATAAGATCAGGTCCAGGAGCTGGTTTGAGTTTCGCAATTCCAATTAATAAAGCCAAGGAAATTGCCGATCAACTTATAAAAAATGGGAAAGTAATACATCCTATGATTGGAATTAGTCTAATAGAAGCAAGTAATTCTGAGAGGGAAGTAAATGTTGTTAAAGTTGGATATGTAGTACCGAATAGTCCGGCTGAAAAGAGTGGAATTATGATAAATGATATTATTGTAAAAGTCGGCAATAAAGATATTGTAAAAGCATCAGACGTTATAGACCAAATAAGTAAAAATGGTATAAATAAACCAGTAAATATGTTGTTAAAGCGTAGAAATAAATTTATTAAATTAAAAGTAATACCAACTGATATAACTAATCTAGAAAATAACTAAAAGAACTAATTGTCATTCTGTTTAAGTATTTCCACACACCTTGAAATACATTTACCATCCCTAATATCACAAGTAGTAATGCATTCAAAATAACTTTCAATAGGATCAGAAATTTGAAAATGTTTTTCTTGGAATTGATAATTTTTCATATAAATTATTAAAACTTATTTTTGTATTTTTAAGATTACTTAAGCACGGTAAATTATGTAAAGATAAATGAGTGATCTTACTTAGCCAAATGTAAATTTTTTTAAAAGTAATCAACCTTTTTTATTACTTTGAGTTTTTTCTAAAAAATATTCGTAATTACCATCATATGAAAATAACTTTGAATCTTTAATTTCGATAATTCTATTTGCAACCTTTGAAATAAAATACCGATCGTGAGAAATGATTAATAATGAACCTTTATAATTCTTAATTGCTAATTCTAAGTTTTCCTTAGATTGTAGATCCAAATGATTAGTTGGCTCGTCTAAAAGAAGAAAATTACTAGGATTTATAATCATGAGTGCCAATGCTAATCTTGCTTTTTCTCCCCCACTAAGTTGTTTAATATATTTAAAAACAGTTTCATTTTGAAAGCCAAAACCTCCTAAAAATGTTCTTACTTTTATTTGAGGCCATTCTGGGCACTTATTACATATTAAATCAATAACCCTTTCCTCAATTGAAAGTGCTTCAGCTTGATTCTGCTCATAATAGCTTGTTATTATATTATGTTCACCAAGATTAATTTCTCCAATTTCAGGAGATATTTTTTTCATAATAATTTTAAACAATGTAGATTTACCACAGCCATTAGGTCCTAATATTGCTATTTTCTCGCCCGAAGAAATTTTTAAATTAACATCTAAAAAAAGAATTTTATCTTCAAAACTATGAGACAAATTTTTGATATTTAGAACTAATTTTCCTGAGCGAGGGCACTCCGGAAAATTAAAAACAGGACTTTTTGATTTTGCTGTGGGAGCTTCAATTTTAGAAATCTTTTTTAATTGTTTTTCTCTACTCTTTGCTTGCGAACTTCTAGTTGCACTAGCTCTAAATCTATCGATATACCTCTTTTGTAGCTCAATTTCTTTTTGTTGTAATTGATATGCCTTATTTTTTGATTCTTCATTTAAAGATTTCTGTGTGACAAAAAAAGAATAATTTCCGTTAAATATTTCACATATTCCTTTATCTACAAAAATTATTTTTTTACATAATTTATCTAAGAAATATCTATCATGGCTAATTATTATAACTGCAATCTTAAGCGAAGATAGATATTCTTCAAGCCAGAAAATAGTATCTAAATCTAAGTGATTAGTTGGTTCATCTAGTAAAAGTAAATCAGGTTTTTGTAACATTATTTTTCCAAGCGCAACTTTCATCTGCCAACCACCTGAAAAATTACCAACTAATTTATCAGCATCTTCAATAGAAAAACCTAGTTTTGGTAATATTTTTTCTACATCAGATTGCATTTTATAACCACCTAACGCTTCAAATTTTGCTTGATATTTTGCGAGTTGATTTACAAATATTTCGAGTTCATTAGTATGTTTTTTTATATCCAAAAATTTCATTTTATTCTCAATTTCTAAAAGTTTATTAGCGACAATTTGTATATCTTTAAAAGAACTTTCTAATTCCTGTCTCACTGAAAAATTTAAATTACAATCAAACTCCTGTTTTAAATGGACAATTTTAGGATTGCCCTCTTTGATAATCGTTCCACTAGTTTGCTCTTCCTCTCCAATTAAAATCTTGAATTGGGTTGATTTACCTGCACCATTAGAACCAACTAAGCCAACTTTTTCGCCTTTCTTAATCTCCCAATTAATATTTTTTAAAATAACATCTGTAGAGTAAATTTTGCTTATACCTTCAAATCTAATCACTGTTTTAAAAATAGAATTTACAAAATCTGTGGCTTATTTACTAAAAAATATTTTGTGGAATAAAATTAAATCATGAAAAGAATAGAACAAATTG
Source organism: uncultured Prochlorococcus sp. (assembly GCA_902622435.1). Lineage (GTDB taxonomy): Bacteria > Cyanobacteriota > Cyanobacteriia > PCC-6307 > Cyanobiaceae > Prochlorococcus_A. The sequence goes on from CACNQB010000001.1 coordinate 305,597, forward strand.
TAGTGATTTTCATAGCTGCAGCTCTTGCAATACCAAGTTACTGGTTTTTTTGGACTTTAGCTGGTGGTGGTGGCTATAACAAAAGAATAAAACCTATTAGTAATCCAAATAATAATTATTCGAAACCTTTTCCTAAAGACCACCTCGAGCCTTAATTAACCACATTTTAGTTGCCTCATCATCAATAGTACTCAAATATTCAATAACCTCTTCTTTAGTCACAGAAATATTCAATTCGTTTCCAATGTCGCATATTTTATCTAAGGCTTTTTTGGGATTAGTTAAGGCTGTCATAAACAAACTCTTTTTCTTTTTGGAATCATTCGCTATTAACTTATAAAGCTTTTCAGCATTACTGGACATGTTTTAAAAATCTATTTATTAATAGATTATTACTTCAAGCTACATTTTGTTCATTATATTTATTAATAGATAAATCATTGTCAGAATCTTTTATCTCTTTTGCAGAAGCATCTGCCATACTTCTTGCGTCTAGACATAAAACTTTTCTTAGTTTCGCAAAGTTAGCTGCGTGAGATTTTCTACCATCTTTTTGAGCATAGTACTCAGACTGCTGAAGAATATGGTGAAGATGAGTTAACAAATATGGACTAATTACAGCTGACACCAAAACATCACTATTCTCATTATCATGAGAAGCAGAATTAACTAATCTCTTTTTCTTTTTATCAATTATCGACCTTTTAGGAGAATCAAGTTTTCTTGAATTTTTCATGGGGCAATAAAAAAATTAATTGATACGGACATAAATTTCCTTACTAATAATATACACAAAGATAGTATCCTTGACTAACTGTGTATACTTATAAGTAACAGTTATCAACTTTGACTCATGGCTACCCGGCAAAACTCAACCAATGGGAAGCCTAAATCCCCCAGAATTCAAGTAGTTCTACCAGAATTAATATGTGAGCAATTAACTATTTTGGCCAATAATGAATCTAGGACAGTTAGTAATATGGCAAAAGTATTAATACAAGAGGGTATAAAAAAATACTTCGCGAAGGAGGATAAATCATTTTTCTCAGAAAATAATTTAAATACCGATAGTTTTAGAAACGAACTTGAAAAACAAAGCGTCAAAAGATTAAAAAGAGCTCCTCAAAGAATTAGATACTATAAAAAATCTGATTAAAAAATTAATTCTGAGGCAATTTCTGTAAATCTACGGTTTTTCCCATTACTACCAAAATATTTCCTCTTTCTAAGATATATTTTGCTGGAGGATTGACCGTCAACTCTTCAGCAGGTCCTGCTGCAAGAACGTTAACTAAATAATTTTTCCTCAAATTCAAGTCTCTCAAGGATCTTCCAATAAATTCCTCTGGAACAGTTATTTCATCTATTCCAGTTTGGTTATCGAGTTCCAATCTTTCAATTAGATTTGGCCTAACTAGTTCTAAACCTAATCTCTCTCCTTGCATTCTGGAGGGGAAGACGACTTTGTCTGCACCTACCCTTTTTAACATTTTTTCGTGCAAGTCACTAGTGGCTCTTGCTATTACTCTTTTCACTTTGCTGCCTTCACTATCTTTAGCAATAAGTGTCGTAGTTATACTTGCTTCAATAGGTTCACTTATACCTACTACAACAGTATTCATTTCAAGAATTCCAGATTCCTTCATAGACTCTTCATCAGTACAATCTACAACTCTAGCTTCTATGGAAGGTTCCAATTGTCTCAAATCATCAATAGCTTTTTCCGAATAATCTGCAGCCAAAACATCTGCACCATTACTTATAAGTTCTCTACAAACGGCAGTTCCAAATCTTCCAACGCCAACAACTGCAAAAGTGAGAGCTTCTTTTTCTCTCTTTTGAGACCACTGCCACCAATCAGCCATAATTAAACTCAGTCAATCCTAAACGTAAAGATCAGCCCTAGGATAGCCAATTCTCTTTTGTCTATCTATTCTACTCTTATAAAGAGACTGCCACAGTGCACTTAAAAGCAAAAGGATACCAAGTCTACCCACAAACATTCCGATAATAAGAATAAATTGGCCGAAATGATTTAATTTTGCAGTTAAACCAATATCAAAACCAACAGTTGCAAATGCAGATATGCAAGTGAACAGAATTTCTAGGAATGTGAAAGATTCTTTCTCAACAAAGGTATTTGTTGTGCTTAGCAACATTGCCATTAAAAGAACAAAAAGCAAAGACCCAACTGTGATTCCAACTGCCTTTAAAATAACTTTATCTGAAATTAATCTATTACTAATAATTACATCTTTCTGACCTCTTAAGGTTGATCTAGTTGCAGCCATTAAAGCGATAAATGTAGTTGTTTTTATACCTCCACCAGTACCTCCCGTACTTGCTCCAATAAACATTAAAGTCATCAATAATAATAGACCAGTATCTGATATGGAGTTCAAGGAGATTGGGTAATTTGTAAAGCCTGCAGTTCTTGCACTTACAGATTCAAATACTGATGACATTAACCGTTCAAAAAAATTCAAATCATTGAAAAATTTACTATTTAGCAATGATTCAGTGATAAATAATCCTAATGATCCGAATACTATTAAAGACAAACTTGTCCTAATAACTAATCTAGAATGAAGGCTTAATTTTTTATATGAAAGATTTTTTTTATTACTCCAAATATCATCAATAACTCGCCATCCCAATCCACCCACAACAATGAGAAAAATAAAAACACTATTAACCAAATAATTTGCTCTATAGTCTTGGAGACTATTTGACCTAAAAGAAAATCCTGCATTGTTATATGCCGATATGCTGTGAAAAATTGAGGACCATAGTCTTTCCCAATTATTTTGAATATCTACAAATCCAAAAGCATATAAAACAATTGCACCCAAGGATATGATACTAACCGCAGTAATAGCAATGCTTTGAAAAGTTCTACCAATTCCTCCAACTCCAAATTCATCTAGAGTCTTTCCTTTGTCTAATCTAGTTTTTAGCTTTGTCCCCTTTACAACAAACCCTTGTAAAAATGTCGTAATAGCCATTAATCCTAGACCGCCTGATAACAGCATAAAAGCTAAGCAAACTTGGCCAAAGAAATTTAAATCAACGCCAATATCTATTATGGTTAAGCCTGTAACAGTTATCGCAGAAGTAGATGTAAAAAAAGCTTCCCACAAACCAACCTTTGAAGATGAACATAATGGTGAACTCAGAATTAAAGTTCCAAGGCAAATAATAAACAAGCCAGTAACAATAGTAAATTGTGGTACTGATAGCTTTTTGTAAGCATCTTTGATCTTATACACCTTACTTATAAATTTCACGATATTACCCGTAATTTAGAATTATCAATGCTGGCACTGTAAATGACATTATAAGTGTTAATCCAGCCCCATATTTTGCGATATCAAAAAATCTATATCTTCCAGGACCATAAACCATTAAATTTGTTTGATAACCCATTGGAGTCAAGAAAGATTGACTTGCGCCGAACAAAACAAGCATTATTAAAGCGCTGGGTGAAATGCCTAAAACATTTGAGAATTCAATAGCAACAGGTAAAATCAAAGCAACCGAAGCAGCATTGCTTATAAATTGTGTAAGAATAACAGTCGATACAAAAATTACGATAAGTGCAAAATACAGAGGCATGCCATTAAGGACAAAGTTTAGATTGACTGCAATTAAATCCGCTAATCCTGTTACTTGCATGGCTACACTAAAGCATGATAAAGATCCCAACAATAAAATGACGTCTAACCTAATTGATTTTTGTATCTCTGCAGGTCTTAAACATCCACAAGCCACCATAGCGATGACTGCTAAAAGAACTGAACCAACTAGTGGAATATTAGAAACCGAAGGCAAGACCACCATTCCTATTGCTATTGCAATCGATATAGGTTTTTTTATCAAAAAAGGTAAGTCATCTTCGAATTGATCTAAAATAAGCAAATCATTACTAGCTTGCAAACCTCTTATTGAATCTAAAGGTGCTTGTAATAATAAAACATCTCCAGCCCTTAAAACAGCTTGACCTAATCTCTCCTGAACAGTTTGTTGACCTCTTCTTAATGCTAAAACTGTTGCATTATGACGCTGCCTAAATCTTAATTCTCTCAAACTTGCACCGGCTAGAGTTGAACCGGCTGGCAAAAGGGCTTCAAAGGTTTTGGTACCTTCATCATCTGAGAAAACACTAGCTCCATTAAAAGATGTTTTGTTTTCCCCTAACAAAATGGTATGTTCTTGCTGCAGTCTAAATAAGTCTGCCCTCGTAACACGGATTATTAATCTATCATCCGGTTCAATCTTTCTATCAGCCAAAGGAGGAAGAATAACTTTTCCATTTCGTTGCAATTCCAGAACATCAACGTCAAATCTTCTTTGCAATCTACTATTTCTGACAGATTGTCCAACTAATTCTGAAGTAGAGGGAATAGTAACTTCGGTAAAATATATATTCATATCACCATTTTTAATAAACTCCTTATCTCTCCCTCTATCTGGCAAAAGCATATCAGAGACTAAAATCATATAGGTTGTACCTATAAGCCACACTGGAATTCCTATTGAAGTCAAACTAAATAATTCCAAACCTCCATAACCTAATTGTCGACTAATATCACTGACAAGAAGATTTACTGAGCTACCTAATAATGTCAGAGTTCCACCAAGTAAAGTAGCAAAAGAGAGAGGTAATAAAACTTTTGATGGTGATATATTTCTTCGCTCGCACCAACTTTCAATTAAAGGCAACAAAGATGCTACTACTGGAGTATTAGGTACAATTCCAGATATTGGAGCAATCAAAAAAGCTATTAAAGAAATTAATTTCCTTGGAGTTCGAATACTTTCAGAAGAAATCAATTCTCTTACTCTGTCTAAGGCACCACTTTTAAATAATGCTGAGGAAACTGCAAATAAACCCATAAGAGTAATTAAAGAAGGGCTACCAAATCCAGCTAAAGCTTTATCAGGAGAAAGAACCCCAGTAGATATAAATATTCCGACACATAACAAACCAATCAATTCTGGTGCAATAGTATTTCTAATAAACAAAATTATTGACATTATTAAAACAACTACCGTTATAAACGCATCAAAATTATTACTCACAACTGCAATTAGATTCATACAAAACTTATTTCACTCAATATACCCAAAAACAATATTTCAAAAAAGTTTAATTGGAATAATCATCTTTTTTAAGAAACTTTTTAAAAATAGATTTTTTTTGGAATATCCATGAAGATGCAGATTTTAAGCTTTCTGTAATATCAGGCAACTTGGAAGCATATATGAGTCTTCTTGCCTCAAAAGCCAATTTCCCAGATAAAGTAACCCCAAGCCCAGAAATTGAAGCGTCACCCATTCCTAAGCTAATCATTTCACCATTATCTTGAAATTCAAAGGGTAAAAGATCTTTTCCTTGAATTAAAAGTTCTAAATTATTAGCAAGATGATTTCCTTCCTGCATAGCGACCTGAGCAGTTATGGGTAAATCCTCCATTCCTTCAATAACTGAAATATCACCAATAGCAAAACAGTTTTTGTGGTTTTCTATTTGCAAATTATTATTAACTAAAATTCGTCCAAATTTTTTGGTTATTTGATCAGTTTCTAAATAAGACAAATTAGGTTTAACTCCTGCTGTCCAAATAACAATATCTTTATCCAAGGAAGATATTCCAACCTCACTAGAAATACTAATCTTAGTTTCTGAGACTTCTTTAACTGTGGAATTCAAAAGAACGTTGATATTTCTTTTTTCTAATGCCTTCTCTGCTTGTTCTCTATTAAAAATCTTGTTTTTATTGAGGATTTCGTTTGATTTTTCTATTACATTAATTTCAAATTGGTCTGTAAATATATCTTTAATTTTGCATGCCAACTCGATGCCAGAGGGACCACCTCCAACTATGAATAACTTTTTATTCAACGAAGTATCTTGTGATTTTTTTAAAAAAGAATTTAATTTATTTAAATCGTGCACATCATTAAAAAAATAACAATTTTCATCTACACCTTTTATGAAAAAACTATTTGGAATAGATCCTGTACAGATAATGAGATATTGATAACTTAATTTTAATTCGTCACTAAATTCAACAATATTTTCTTTGAAGGAAATCTTGGTTAAACAATTTCTTAAAAAAGTTATACCCGCATCAGAAAAAATATTTGCAAATTTTGGGGTGGCTTCCCAACTTCTTATTTCTTTACTTAAAACTTCGTACATTAAAGGTTTAAATATAAAGTTAGGTTCAGAATCAACCACAAGAATCGGTAAAGAAGGATTAAGATTCTTTAAATTCAAAGCAAATGTCATACCTGCAAAACCTGCTCCAACTATTACTATTGGTTTGTGTATTGATTTCATTAGAGAAATATTGTTATGCGTAAATGTATTATTAAACTATACGAATAATTTTTAAATTGAGCGAAATAAAATTAAACTCATAATCAAACTGAAGAATGATTGAAAAAATTCACAAAGATATTCAAACTAAATTGAGTAAATATAATCAAGAGCTTGTAGATATGAATCCTCAAGGAATGCTTACATGGGGTTATGAAAAGTTTGATAATCAATTTGCGATTACCACAAGTTTTGGTATACAGTCATCAGTCCTTTTAAATATGGTCAGGAAATTATCTCTACAAAAAAAAATCAAAATATTTTGGATAGATACAGGATACCTTCCTCCAGAAACATACCATTACGCTGAAAAGCTTATTGATAACTTATCCTTAGAAGTTGAAGTTCTGCAAAGTGAATTATCTCCAGCGAGAATGGAGGCCAAATACGGAAAACTTTGGGAAACAAAAAAAGAGAGTGATTTAGATAAGTATCATGAATTGAGAAAGATAAAACCTTTAGAAAATGGTCTAAAAAAATATGATATTTTCTGCTGGGCAAGCGGTGTTAGATCAAGCCAAACAGGAAATAGAAACAAAATGAAGTTCATAGACGTAATTCGTCAAAGACTCTCTTTAAGACCTTTATTAAATTGGACAAATAAAGATATTTTTTATTATATGGAAGAGAATAATTTACCTGCACATCCACTTTTTATCAAAGGTTATTCTTCTGTAGGAGATTGGCATTCAAGTGGTCCCGATAGTATTGAAACAAAGGGCAGAGATACAAGATTTGGAGGGATTAAACAAGAATGTGGAATACACACTAATAATTAAATTGATCATAGAACAATGGTCCCAGATATAAATTTTTTATTAGTAGGCAATAGTAGGCTTCATTGGGCAAAATATTCTAAAAATCAATCCAAATTCTTCCACACCAAAAAAGAGCAAAAAGTTCCCGAAAATTTAGATCTTGATCAATTAATTTGGGCTTCTGTGGGAAAACTACCAAATTTTTTGCTGAAAAAAGATAATGAAATAAAAACTAAAGATATCCAATTATCAAATCTTCCTGATCATTTTGGAGTTGATAGAGCTCTTGCCTGTATTGCTGCTTTAAAAATTATTGAAAACCCTTTCAAAAAAGATTTGCTAATTGCAGATTTTGGAACAATATTATCAATAACAAAATTGAATTCAAATGGATCTATTATTGGAGGTCAACTTCTTCCGGGTTTCCTAACACAATTAAAATCAATGGAACAAAATACAAAAAATCTTAAAATTCCCAAAAAATATGATATTCCGATCAAAGATTTTTTAATAAATACAGAAGAAGCAATTTTAAAGGGAGTAATCAACTCTCTTACTGGCGTGATTAATAGTTTATTTAATCCTGAAAAGGATATTTTAATAATCTGTGGAGGAGACTCTCAATTACTCACAAAATCTCTAAAAACTAAAAAAGAAAATATTATCAATGCTCCTAATTTAGTTATGGAGGGGATGATTATTCACCACCTGTCAATAAAAAATTAGCTTAACCCAATGTCTGCAATTATATGATCAGCCATTATTGCTGCTTTTACCTTTAAGTAAATTTTTTCGATGTTACCTTCAGTATCAATTAAAAAAGTATTTCTCATCATTCCCATATATTCTTTTCCCATAAATTTTTTCAGTCCATAGCTATCGTAATTAGAAGAAACTTTAAAAGGTTCAGGATCAGTTAAAAGAATAAAAGGTAGATTAAATTTTTCTATAAACTTCTTATGAGAGGATGCATTATCTTTACTAATACCAAGCACGACAATATTATTTTTTTGGAGTAAATCCCAATTCTCTTTAAAATTACATGCTTCTTTAGTGCATCCTGGAGTATTATCTTTTGGATAAAAATATAGTATTATTCTTTTACCTTTAAAATCACTAAGAGAGACTTCTTTCTCAAAAGAATCTTTTAATTTAAATTCTGGTGCTTTGTCGCCAACCTTAAGAGCCATTGAAATTATTAAATGAGTATAAATATAAAATACCAAAAATTTGGTTTTATGAGATTAAAGGTGTGCAAGATATCGCAACTATAGAAGAAATTAAAACTGCAAAAAACCTAACAAATTCAAGATCAAAGATTTTCTTAGAGACAAGAGCTTATTTGCGAAAATCACTTTCAACACTTTTTGATTTAGACCCCCTAGAAATTCCAATTAATGCTCAACCTGGAGAACCTCCAAGTTTACCCTCTGGTATGGGAAATATCAGTTTAAGTCATTGTAAAGATGCCATTACTATAGTTTGGCATAAAGGCAAAATAGGGATTGATATTGAGAGAACAGATAGAGATTTTAACCATATAAAATTTGCAAAAAAATATTTTTTTCATACCAATAAATCAAACCACAATAATTATTTAACAAAAAATATGATACTAAATCAATGGTGTGCTGTTGAAGCAGCTATAAAATGGGATCATGGCAAAATAGCTAAAGACATTAAATATTGGCAATTTTTTGAGAAGCCAAAAGAGTTAATTCACAAGAAGAAAAACATACATTTAAGTTATTCACAGATTAACTTCCATAAATGGACTATCGCTTTAGCCTACGAAGAAGAAACTTCTTTTAATCCTGAGATTATTTGTTGTTCGAAAAATTTTTAATTTTCTTTTCTTCTAAGCAGTTCTTCATATTGAGTTTTTTCCCATCCATTATTATTTGGTTCCCATATTTTTAAACCTCTTAAAGATTTTGGAAGATATTCTTGCAAGACCCAATTACCAGGATAATTATGAGGATTGACATAACTATTAGAATTATTCTTTAAATGAAGTGGAACATCAAAAGCATTGTTAGATTTGATCGTTTCAATTGCTTTAAAAATACTTTTCGTACTATTACTTTTTGGAGAAATAGCTAAATATAAAGAAGCCTGCGTTAAAAAATATAATCCTTCTGGAAAACCAACTCTATCAAAAGCATCACAACAGGATTGTACAACTACTATGGCATTAGGATCAGCTATTCCAATATCTTCACTGGCAGATATAAGAAGCCTTCTAAAAATAAAATTAGGATCTTCACCAGCCTCAAGCATATTCGCAAGCCAGAATAAAGTTGCATCTGGATCAGAACCTCTTATTGACTTGATAAAAGCACTTATTACATCGTAATGATTTTGACCATTTTTATCGTAAACAATATTTTTCTTTTGTAATGCATCCTCTGCTATTGCGAGATTAATATTGATTTCTTTAGCGTCATTTTCAGCAGTTGTTTCTATAGCCATCTCTAGCGCATTAATTAATGTCCTTGCATCTCCGCCAGAAAATTTAATTAAATGACTTATAGCATCTTGAGTTAAAACAACCTTTTTTGAATCTTTTTGTTTTGAATAGTGAGTAATAACTTTTTGAATTATTTTCTGCAAATCATTTTCTGCCAAAGGAAGTAATGTAAAAATACGAGACCTGCTAACAAGCGCTTTATTAACAGCAAAAAAAGGATTTTCAGTTGTAGCACCAATAAAAGTTATGGTTCCATTTTCTATGGAAGGTAATAGAGCATCTTGCTGAACTGATGTAAATCTATGAACCTCATCGATAAATAAAATTGTTTTTCTTTTTGAATTTATTAATCTATCTTTTGCATTAGCGATTTCATTTCTTAATTCTTTAACACTTGATAATACTGCATTTAACTTAATTAATTTTGACCGCGTATTAAAAGAGATAATTTCAATTAGAGTAGTTTTTCCAACACCCGGAGGGCCAGAAAAAATAAAATTACTAATCTTATCGTTTAATATTGCACTTCTTAAAAGCGAATTCTCATTCAGGATTGGTTGTTGACCAAAAAAATCTTCCAAATTCTTCGGTCTTAATTTATCTGCCAAAGGTGCATTGCTTTCTATTTGAGAATAATTAGTAAATAAATTTTCTGAATGCATCTAAATAAAATCAAAAAATCATTACTTTCAATTCTATGTAATTACTGTAGGAGTTTCCATTTGAGTAAGTTTTGAAATGTTCAATAGAGTATCTAAATCATCTATTAGAGGTTTCAAAGCGATCTGAGGATTTAATGAAAGATTCTGTTGAGGATCGAAAAATTTCTCAAAGTAAAGTCTTAATGTTGCACCCTTAGTTCCAGTTCCAGAAAGGCGCACAATTACTCGAGAATTATCATCAAGGACCAATCTTAAACCTTGATTTTCACTTATGGAATGATCAACAGGATCAAAATATGAAAAGTTATCTGCAACTTTAATTAAATGGCCAGCAAAACTATTTCCTTTTAAATTTTCAAGCATAGAAGTTAGATTACCAAAGATTTGATTAGCAATATTTGAGGGAATTGCCTCATAATCATGTCTTGAATAATAATTTCTACCAAATTGTTTCCAATGATTCTGCATCAAATCACTTACCGAACATTTTTTTTCAGCTAAAACCTGTAACCAATATAAAACTGCCCATAGTCCATCTTTCTCTCTCACATGATTACTACCTGTTCCGAAACTTTCTTCCCCACATAAAGTAATTAAATTAGAATCTAAAAGATTTCCAAAAAACTTCCAGCCAGTAGGTGTCTCGAAGCAAGGTATATTTAATGCTCGAGCAACATTGTCAACTGCTGAGCTGGTTGGCATAGATCGTGCCACACCTGTAATACCATCTTTATAACCAGGGACACATTTTGTGTTAGCAGTGATAACTGCTAGGCTATCACTAGGATTTACAAAACATCCACTTCCTAAAATCATGTTCCTATCTCCATCTCCATCGCATGCAGCACCAAAACTATAAGATTTTTTATTTAATAACAAATCAGCCAAATGGGATGCGTAAGTAAGATTAGGATCAGGATGTAAACCTCCAAAATCTTTTAATGGGTTACCATTCATGACACAATCAGGTACAAGGCCCATTTTTTCAACAAAAATATTTTTTGCATATGGGCCTGTAACCGCATTCATTGCATCAAAGATTAACGAGAAATCTTTTTTTAAAAAATCACTAATTTGATCAAAATCGAAAATTTTCTCCATCAAATTAGAATAATCTGTTAATCCATCAATAATTTCTAAGTTAGTTTCGTCGTAAAGATAAGTTCCGTATTCACTAAAATCAGGTAATTGGACTTTACAAATTTTATAACTAGTTAGTAATTGTGAAGCCTTGAAAATCTTATTAGTAATTATCTCAGGAGCTGGGCCACCATTAGAGATATTCAATTTCACTCCAAAATCGCCATCAATACCACCAGGATTATGGCTTGCAGAAAGAATAATTCCACCAATAGCATTTTCTTTTCTAATTAAATGTGATGTCGCAGGGGTAGATAATAAACCGTATTTTGGAACAATAACCTTTTGAACTTTATGAGCAATGCATATTTGGACAATTTTTTCTATTGCTTCAATATTGCCATATCTGCCATCACCACCAACTACTAATGTTGAACCTTTTAAATCTTCTAATGATTGTAAGATTGCTTCAATAAAAACTTCTAGATAATGTTCTTCCTGAAACTTTAAAGTACTTTTTCTTAATCCAGAGGTGCCTGGTTTTTGATCTAGAAAAGGAGAATTGATATTAATTAAACTGACTTGATTCATATTTTTAAAAAACTTCCAAAAATCTAACTAAATTAATGAGGCATTTCGGAAGTTCTTAACATAGCGATAAACCATAATGAAGAAATTAATAATGCACTAAGAATCCCATAGTTAACACCAAATTTAGAAATTGTAATTGGAACAATTAGTGGAAACGTTAATGCCCCAAACAATGGAGTAAAAGCTACAATTTTTTTCAGCATTAATTTAATTTATTAAAACCATTCAGTCTCAGCATTATCTTTTTCATTAGTATCGTCAAGTGGTGTAGTTCTATCAAATTTCATTGATATACTTTTTTCTTGCTCACCAGATAAATCAACAGCTTTAATATCATATTTTTGAGTCCCGTCTCTAAATGGGACTTGAATTCTAAAAGTACCGTCTGCAGCAAGAGGTACATCTTCTCCTCCGATTGTCAGTTTTGCAGAAGGCTCTGTAGCTCCATAAACAATTAATTCAGCATCAGCAACGAGCCAAAAAGATCTATTTTTAACAATTCCGCTTCCGGAGTCATTTAAACCTGATGACCATTTACCTGCTCCTGAGTCTGTAAGATTATCAGTGAAGTTTGTTGAATTTACATTTTCCATAAATTCTTCAGAACCAACTTTTCTTCTAAGAGGGATGTTAGTCGCTGCTTGGTATAACCTTTCATGCATACCATTTTGTTCTGAAACAACAGGATTAGAAATATCTGGGATTGACTCAGAAGTGGAATCTAAATTAAAAGGAACAAATTTATCAAGAATTTGCTCAGAAGGATGAGACCCAGGAACATGGCTTATAGAAGAAAATGCCAGTGACATCCAGTTAAAACCATATTTGTAACCCAATTCAACTTTATAATCTCTATCTGCAAGTGGGATTGGCAAGTACCACTCAGTACTGTAACTATCGACTGCTATCTCCCGTAACGTTCCTTGATTCAAGTTGCTTCCTTCAGAACCAGATGCATCAAATAATCTTAAACATAATTTGTTAGCTCCCAAAGATTGTGCTTTTTCTCTATCTGCATCAGAAATTTGCCAAAAAACATAAGCCCAATCTGGATCACGGGGTAGGAAAACTACATTTGTTTTAACTTCTTCACTAGTGTTGTAAGCATTGGACTCATAAGTTTCTTTAGATTCAGACTCAGGAGGTGTAGTGTATGTTTTTTCTGAAGAATTTTCTTGATATTTAAGTATTAAATCAACTAAAACGGCTTTAGTTTTGCGACTGTAAAGCGGAACCGATAGTTTACTGGCTTCTTGACGTAATTGTCTGAGGGTTAGTGAGAGTAATTGATCTTTATTCATGATCCCGTCAGCCACTTTTAAATCTCCGCTTTTGTTTGGGATCAGTATGTTCTTTTTTTTTAGGAAGTGTGTGTCTTTTTGGCCTGTCGTCAGGATCCTCTGACTACAAAAAAATTCTCAAAATTGATATTTCTCTTCAAAACAGTTGGTATTAAAGAAATTAATTCATTTTCAAATCTTTTTGAAATGTAAATTAATTTTCTTTTTTTTTAAATTTTATTACCTAAATTTGTTAACGACTCAACAAAAATATATTTTTTCTTCGGGATCAGTCAAATAAAGGGGAATTCAGCGTTGTTCAACTAGAAATATTAAATCATCTATCTCTAAATCCTCAATACTTTTGCCTATTTTTTTTGAAAAAGTACTTAATTTTTTCGAAGTTGATTCTAACTGTTCATAAAAAAGATCACTAAATTTTTTATCATCAAATTTTTTGGATTGTTTATCACACCATTCTCTCAGAGGATTTTTATTTTGATATTCCAAACTGTTATCTACATTGATAATTTTTAAAATCTGAAGGCAATGAGCGAGTATTCTTAAATGATGTTTCTGCATTATAGATAGATCGAGATTATCAATTTCTTGAATAGTTTCTATATTTAATGGGTTAGACAAGGGATCAAAATGATTAGACATTAATTTTTAGTTTTAATAAAGGAAAAAAACTCAATATTGGGGGTATCTTTCGTTAAAGTATATAAAGCTAATTGTAATAAGTTATTTTTGATAACATGGTCAATGAAAATCTAGTTAAAGATGTAGTAAAAGAGCCTTACAAATATGGTTTCGTTACTGATATTGAAACTGAAAAAATAGAAAAGGGATTAAATGAGGATATCATAAAATTAATTTCAAAGAAAAAAGAAGAGCCAGAATTTCTTCTAGATTTTAGATTAAAAGCGTTTACAAAATGGCAAAAAATGAAAGAGCCTAATTGGGCAGCATTAGGATATAAAAAAATTGATTATCAAGATATTATTTACTACTCTGCTCCCAAGCAAAAAGAGAAAATTTCTAGCTTAGATGAAGTTGATCCCAAACTTCTTGAGACTTTTGACAAATTAGGAATACCCCTCACAGAGCAAAAAAAACTCACAAATGTAGCAGTAGATGCTGTCTTTGATAGTGTTTCTATAGCCACAACTTTTAGAGAAGAACTTGCTGAACATGGAGTTATTTTCTGCTCAATTAGTGAAGCAGTAAAAAATCACGCGGATTTGATTGAAAAATATTTAGGTACAGTAGTTCCAGCTAGTGATAATTATTTTGCAGCACTAAATTCTGCAGTTTTTAGTGATGGTTCTTTTGTTTATATCCCAAAAGGTGTTACCTGCCCTATGGATCTATCTTCCTACTTCAGAATTAATAGTGGAGATTCAGGACAATTCGAAAGAACACTAATCATTGCTGAAGAATCAAGTTCTGTAAGTTATCTAGAAGGTTGTACAGCTCCAATGTTTGATACAAATACCCTACATGCAGCAGTTGTAGAGCTTGTAGCATTAGACGACGCCTCAATAAAATATTCAACAGTGCAAAATTGGTATGCTGGTGATGAAGAAGGTATTGGCGGAATTTTTAATTTTGTCACCAAGAGAGGAAAATGTTTAGGTAAGCGAAGTAAAATTAGCTGGTCTCAAGTTGAAACAGGGTCTGCAATTACATGGAAATATCCTAGCTGTCTTCTTTTAGGGGAAGAATCTGTAGGAGAATTTTATTCAGTGGCTCTCACTAATAATCTTCAGCAAGCAGATACCGGCACAAAAATGATCCATATTGGTCCTAAGACCAAATCAACTATTGTTAGCAAAGGTATTAGTGCAGGTAACTCAAAAAATAGCTATAGAGGTCTTGTCAAAATGGGAACAAAAGCTACAGGATCAAGAAATTACAGTCAATGTGATTCAATGTTAATAGGGGATCAAGCTTCTGCAAATACATTCCCTTACATCAAATCTCAACAACCTAATTCTGAAATTGAGCATGAAGCAAGCACATGTAGAATCTCAGAAGACCAACTTTTTTATCTCCAAAGCAGAGGTATAGAATTTGAGGAGGCTGTATCTATGATGGTCAGCGGTTTTTGCAGAGATGTATTTAATCAATTACCTATGGAATTTGCTGCTGAAGCAGATAAGTTACTGGCACTTAAACTAGAGGGATCAGTAGGTTAATTAATCAATTTCTAAACTGAAATGAAAAGTAAAATGAAAGAATCAGATCCAATTTTAGAAGTTGAAAATCTCTCTGCATCTACTGATAATCTTCCAATTTTAAAAGGGGTTTCACTGACTGTCTATCCTGGAGAAATCCATGCCATTATGGGAAGAAATGGATGTGGCAAAAGTACTCTTTCGAAAATCATTGCAGGACATCCCTCGTATAATATTACAAATGGCGAAATAAAATTTTTAGGTGAAAACATCAACTCTCTAGAACCTGAAGAAAGATCTCAATCAGGAATTTTTCTCGGTTTTCAATATCCAATTGAAATTCCAGGTGTAAGTAATCTTGAGTTTCTGAGAGTTTCAACTAATGCTAGAAGGAAATTCCTCAATAAAGAAGAATTGGATACTTTTGATTTTGAAGAATTAGTTAAAGAAAAATTAGAAATTGTAAAAATGGATCAGGGATTCCTATCAAGGAGTGTAAATCAAGGCTTTTCCGGAGGTGAAAAAAAAAGAAATGAGATTCTGCAAATGGCTTTACTTGAGCCCAAGATAGCGATATTAGATGAGACTGATTCTGGCCTAGATATCGATGCTCTAAGAATAGTGGCATCAGGAATTAAAAAAATATCTAATGCACAGACTGGAATTATACTTATTACCCACTATCAAAGATTATTAGATGAAATTAAACCAAATTATGTCCATGTTATGTCAGATGGGCAAATTATAAAAACTGGTGAGAGTGATCTTGCTCTAAAGCTTGAGGAAAAAGGTTATGAATGGACTGATAACTTTATAAAAGAGACCTAAACAAATGGAAATTATTGAAAAAATAAAAACTAATAAATCGAATAATAACCTAACGGAAATACAAAAAATCTGTCTTCATAAATTGCAATCAAGCCCTCTCCCTAATCCTAAAAATGAACTTTGGAGACTTTCAAGTAAATCAAAATTATCAAACTTTTTAGATTACTCAGTTAATGAAAAAGACTCAAAATTTGATATACCATATCCGGAAAATTCTAAAAATACTATTAGATTAATAATTGGTGAGAATTACCAAATTAAATTAATAGAGAAAAATTATTCAATACAGCAATTAAGCGAGGATGAATTACAAAAATATATCAAGGAACAAATATCTTTTTTTGAGCAAAACGAAAATTGGAGTGAACTACTAAATCTGTCTTTAAGTTGTAAAAATAATATTTTAGGATTAAAAATAAATGGATCAAAAATTCCTCCTATTGAAATTTTTAGTCATGCATCAAGTAATTCTTTAAGCGCAAAAACACTCGTAATATTTTTAGAAAAGAATTGTGATGTTGAATTATTACAAGTAAATCTTGGCAAAGCAAACTCTTCATTATCTCAAACAACTTTCTTTTGCTTGAAAGAAAATAGTTCCGTAAATCATGGTGTTGTTTCTTATGGTGAAAACAAATCCAATCTATTAAATTCTCTCAATGTAATTCAACAAAAAAATACTATATACAACTTAGGATCTTTACATTACAAATTAAACTACGCGAGATTTGAAATCAATATTAAACAATCTGCGGGAAATGCTAAAACAAATATCAAAGGTTTGCAAATGACAAAAAACGATGAGCAAATTTCAACCTATACAAAAATAGAATTTAATGGTCCAAATGGATTTCTAGATCAAATTAATAAATCACTTGCTGATGATAAATCACATGCAATATTTGAAGGTTCAATAATAGTTCCTAAAATTGCCCAGAGAACTGATGCTTCCCAATTAAGCAGAAATTTGCTTTTATCAAATCTCGCACAAATAGATACCAAACCTCAATTAGAAATAATTGCTGATGATGTCAAATGCAAACATGGAGCTACAATTTCGCAACTAAATGAAGAAGAACTTTTTTATATGCGAACAAGAGGGATCACATTAACAGAAGCAAGTAAACTACAATTAAGTTCTTACTTTCAAGAAATAATTTCATTTATTCCCATCTCAAAAGATAGATGGGATTTGCTTGATAAACTTTTAAATGAGAATTAATGGAAACGATTCAAAATTTCCCTGACATTACGAAGAAAGACTTTCCTCTTTTAAATAAGAACTTAAAAGGTAATGAGCAAATTATTTATTTAGACCATGCTGCAACCACACAAAAACCAATACAAGTCTTAAAAAAAATTGATGAATATTACAAAAACTTCAATGCCAATGTACATAGAGGGGCACATCAATTAAGTGCAAAAGCAACAGAAGAATTTGAAAATGCACGATATTTAATTAGCAAATATATAAAAGCAAATTCAGCAAAAGAAATTATTTTCACAAGAAATGCTACTGAGGCAATCAATCTAGTAGCTAAATCATGGGGCGAATATTCATTAAAAGAAAACGATGAAATTCTATTATCAATAATGGAACATCATAGCAATATTGTTCCATGGCAAATGGTTGCAGCAAAAAATAAATGCAAATTAAAATTTATAGGTATTGATAAAGATGGGAAACTAGACCTAGAGGACTTTAAATCAAAACTAACATCTAGAACTAAACTTGTTAGCCTAGTACATGTTAGTAACACTCTAGGTTGCTGTAATCCAATAAAAGAAATAACTAAATTAGCTAAACAAAAAGGTTCTTTAGTGTTAATTGATGCATGCCAAAGTTTGGCGCATCAAAAACTGGATGTGATTGATCTTAATATAGATTTTTTAGCTGGATCAGGACATAAACTATGCGGTCCTACAGGTATTGGTTTCCTCTGGTCAAGAAAAGAAATCCTAGAAAAAATTCCTCCTCTCTTTGGAGGTGGCGAAATGATTGAAGATGTTTTTGAAGAGACAAGTACTTGGGCAGAGCTACCACACAAATTTGAAGCTGGAACTCCAGCCATTGCAGAAGCAATAGGTCTTGCAGAAGCAATTAATTATATTAATAATATTGGATTGAATGAAATTAATGAATATGAAAAGACTATTACTAAATATTTATTTGAAAAATTAATCCAAATAGAAAATATTGAAATCATAGGTCCATCGCCGGAGATAGATCCACATAGAGCCTCACTTGCCACCTTTTACATAAAAAATATACATTCAAATGATATTGCTGAAATTCTTGATTCAAAAGGAATTTGCATCAGAAGTGGTCACCATTGCTGTCAACCTCTTCACAGATACATTGGAATTAAATCAACAGCTAGAATCAGCATGAATTTCACTACAAATATGGAAGATATTGATATGTTTATAGAAAAATTAAAAGATACTATTGATTTTCTAAAAATCAATTCTTAAATGTTTAAAGCATTTTTTAAAAATTCCTGAGATTTTTGCATTACCACTTCTTTATTTTCAAAATTTCTAAAACCATGCCCTTCATTATCAAAAAGAATAACTTCTGAATATTTATTATTCTGAATCAAAATTTCTTGAATTTTTAAAGTTTGTTTATAAGAAATAACTTTATCTTTTTTTCCATGAAACAGCAGGATTGGTTTTTTTATTTTGTTAATATGATTTATCGGTGATCTATTTATATAATCATCATGTTTTTTTGCATAATTTCCTACCAAAGAATTTAAATAATCTTTTTCAAACCTGTGAGTGTTGTAATGCATATCATTCAAATCAATAACAGGATATTTACAAATTGCTGCTTTAAAAATAGACCCATATAATAAACAATTCAGGGCAGTTAACCCGCCAGCACTATTCCCAAAAATTACTACTTTTTCACTATCAACTTGATTTGATTTAATTAATTCAAGAGCTAGTGCTTTGCAATCATAAGAATCAACAATACCCCATTTATAATTCAACCTCTCTCTATAGGCTTTGCCAAATCCTGATGATCCTCCATAATTGACTTCAGCAACAAAAAATCCCTTCGAAGTCCAATATTGAACTTCAGAATTATATGATCCATCAAAACATGAAGTTGGCCCGCTATGTGCTCTTATAAGGAGCGGTGGTTTTCTAAAATTTTCAACAAGCGGCTTATAAAGAAAAGAATGAGTAGATTGAGCCTCAAAACCTTTAAACCAAAATGTTTCAGGTTTTGAACAACCTTTTATTATATGATCAAAAAATATCTGCTTAGAAAAATTTAATAAAACTTTTTTTGCAAAATCAATTTCAAATACAATTTCAAAAAAATCAGATCCATAACCTTTTAAAAGAACTTTTTTCTGAAAAACACTGAAATCACTTATTGAGGTAAAAGGAGTAGAAAACTCTTTTACAAATTCAAGATCTTTATATTGTTCCAGTATTAAACTGTTTTCTTTTTTTGCTACACAAAATAAATTTTTTATAGTTCCTGAAAAGAATGTAATTCCAGTGACCCATTGTGGCGCTCCATATTCAACCAAATTTCTCTCTACTCTTTTCTTAATAAAAATATTCTCAATTTCACTAACATCTAAAAACAATAAGTTCCACCATCCAGAGCTATCTTCAGAACATACTAAATGTGTTTCACTTATCCAATAGGGTTGAAAAAAAGAAACGTTCTTTTGGGAATTTATCAGCTTATTTGAGAATTTTTGTATTTTTTGTATCTCGCCATCTAAATCTAATTGAGCAAAAAAAAGCTCATTTTTCTCCCAGGGCATATATGGAGAATCCCACTCTATCCAAGAAAGTAAGTTAGCAGATGTATTAGAAGATAATTCTCCAGCAAAATTTTTAAATTTTTTTATTCGATGAATATCTTGTTTAGTTTTTTTTAAATTTAAAGAAAATAAATAATCTTTATTATTTATTTCGCAAATTCCATACAATAAATTTTTTTCAGAAATGACAAATGAAGAATCAAAATTTCCATCAATTGATTTGGATAGTTGATTAGGTTCTTGAACTGAAACGAGATATTTATTTTGGGTTCTATAATTTGACGCTGCCTCTTTAAAAATTTGAAACCATACAGCCTTAGTAATCTGATCTATCCATATTAAATAAAAATTATTTTTAAAATTTATACATTTATATGATTTACCACCATATCCATGAAAATTATTTTTAATGTTATGCTTTTTACTTGTTAATTTCTGAGGAAACGCCCCTTTATCATTAAATGGTCTTGCAAAAATAGCATTCTCATTTTGACCTTCACCAACAACATCAATCCAAAAAATGGTATCCCTAATAATAGTTAATTCCTTGTAAGCATTTTTTTTAGATTCAGTTTGCCTAACTTTTAACTTATCATCATTACTCATCTAAAAATATAAAGAAAGTAAATTAAAGTGCTAGTATTTTTATAGCTAAACTCTTAATTAAAAACTTTTTAACGTGGCAAACCATTTTTCACAACTTGCAAAAAAGTCAAGAATAAGTGGAAGCTCAGAAAAAATTGCAAAAGAACAAACAGGTAAGCCATCTCTAGACATTTATAAACTTGGTGATGATGTATTAAGAAAAAATTCCAAAAGAATCACTAAAGTTGACGAATCGATTAGAAAACTTGCTAGAGAAATGCTTCAAAGCATGTATGCAGCTAAAGGAATTGGACTTGCCGCACCACAAATTGGCATCAACAAGGAGCTTCTTGTGATAGATGTAAATTTTGAAGATTCAGCAGCAGAACCTTTAATATTAATCAATCCAGAAATTACAGACTTTGGAACAACTCTTAATTCATACGAAGAAGGCTGTTTGAGTATACCTGGCGTCTATTTGAATGTAGTAAGACCATCAACTATTAAATTGAAATTTAGGGATGAAATGGGTAGACCACGTAAAATGAAAGCCGATGGACTTCTAGCGAGGTGTATTCAACATGAAATGGATCATTTAAACGGAATACTATTTGTTGATAGAGTTACATCAAAAGATGATTTAAACAAAGAACTTATAAAAGAAGGGTTTAACGAGGAAGATGTAATTTCTATTAATTAATCTAATGACTGAAACTACAATATTTCAAAAAATAATTAATGAAGAAATACCCTGCGATAAGCTTTATGAAGATGATTTTTGTATTGCTTTTAACGATATCCAAGCGCAAGCACCAGTTCATTTTTTAGTGATTCCAAAAAAGCCAATCATAAGCCTATTAGATTGTATTGAAGAGGATGCAAATTTGTTGGGGCATTTACTTTTTGTTGGTAGCAAAATAGCTAAATCAAAAAATTTAACTAATTGGAGAACAGTAATTAATACTGGAGCAGAATCGGGACAAACAGTTTTTCATTTACATATTCATTTTTTATCTGGAAGAAAAATGGATTGGCCCCCAGGTTAAAACTCTCGAAAGAAAAGTTTATGGGTTATAAATAAGTAAAAACATAATGAATACACCAGATTCCTTAAATACAAAATCCAAAAATTTATTCAATTTAGTTTCAAAAAATTGGGAAGATCTAGACGATTCTCTCAAAACTAAATTAATAAAAATATGGAAGGTTTTAACTTATAAATGGCAATTACAAATTTTATTTAATCTACCTTTTCTCTTATGGTGGGTATCAGATAAATGTTTTCCAAAAGTTCATGAATTTGATACAACAATCTTAAATTACTTAAATTTACCTGACTGGGCACTTTCATTTATTGGCTTTGGTCAATAGACTGATAAAAGCTATAATTTATTCTATAAAACTAGTCGAGTAATGAATAAAGCAGTTAATAATAAATCCAAAATATTATACCAATTACAAAAATTAAGGAAGCTATCTCAGCCATTTTTTCTTCCAATAGATCAATGCAATGGACTTCAATTCATATGGCTTTTAATTTCTCTTTTATTTTGTGTTGGTGGAGTAGTACTTGTTGGTCTTACAGGCATAATTAGTTTTTTTGAAAACCTTCAACCAATATTTCTTGAAAAGTATTTTGGAGGTGTGGTAAGTACTGTCAATTCAATTTGGGCTGGTAGCTGGGGATTGCTTTTCTCTGCCTTATTTTTAATTGGATCAGGCAGCTTTTTTAGCTTGAGACGTCAATTAAAAAACCGAAGATGGTTACATTGGTTATTCCTTGCGATCATTGTATTAATGCTTTTAGCTGTAAACGGAATAAACGCAGGTATTGGGTTCATAGCAAGAGATTTAACAAATGCTTTAGTAGAAAAACAAGAAGATGGGTTTTATCGGATATTAGGGATTTACGCTTGTTGTTTCGCTGTGGCTCTACCTATACGTGTTTCCCAAATATTTTTTACATATAAATTAGGAATAATTTGGAGAGAATGGCTTTCAAAAAGTTTAGTCAAAGATTATATGACTAATAAAGCCTATTACCAATTAAATCCCAATGATGAAGAACAAACCGATGTAGATAATCCTGATCAAAGAATCACAGATGATACTCGAGCTTTTACCGGTCAAAGTCTTTCTTTCACATTAGGTATTTTTGATGCCCTACTAACATTTTCACTTAATATTCTTATTTTATGGAGTATTAGTACAACACTTACTTTTTCTTTATTCGGTTACGCTGCATTTGCAACTTCTATCCTTTTAATTGCTGGAAAAAATCTTGTAAAAATTGACTTTGATCAACTCAGATATGAAGCAGATTTTCGATATGGCTTAGTTCATATTCGAGATAATGCTGAATCAATAGCCTTTTACTCTGGGGAGAATCCTGAGCGAAGTGAAACTGAAAGGCGATTAGGAGAAGTGGTGAAAAACTTTAATTTACTGATTATATGGAGAGTAATAATAGACGTCATGAGAAGATCCATTAATTATGCTGGAAATTTCTTTCCATATCTAATAATGGCAATCCCTTACTTTAGAGGTGATATTGATTATGGACGCTTTATTCAGGCAAGCTTTGCATTTGGAATGGTTGAAGGTTCGTTATTTTTTATTGTTAATCAAATCGAAGAACTTGCAAAATTTACTGCTGGCATTGGCAGATTAGAAGGATTCCAATCAAAAGTTGAATCCATTAGTCAAACCAACCCAAAAAGCAATCAAAACGTTATTTCAGATTATCCCTCAATTCTCATTAATAATGCTGACCTTTGCCCACCAGGATCAAATAAAACAATCATTAAAAATTTAAATTTAAGCATCGACAATAATCAATCACTTCTGGTTGTAGGACCATCAGGGTGCGGAAAAACATCTTTACTAAGAATGATTAGTGGTTTATGGGAACCCGATCAAGGAGTAATTAAAAAACCAAAAATTGGGGAATTATTATTCATACCTCAAAAACCATATATGTTACTTGGTTCTTTAAGAGAACAATTATGTTATCCCACAGAAGTTAAGAAATTTAGTGATGAACATCTTACTTCTGTACTACATGAAGTAAATTTAAAAACTCTAGTGGATCGGTATCCTAATCTTGATATAAAACAAGATTGGCCACGAATCCTTTCGCTAGGCGAGCAACAAAGACTAGCTTTTGCAAGACTGTTACTAAATTCTCCAAGATTTGCAGTACTTGATGAAGCAACAAGTGCTTTAGATATTAACACTGAAAAAAAACTATATAGTTTACTAAAGGAACGAGAACTTTCTCTAATAAGTGTTGGACATAGACCTAGCTTAAAAGATTTTCACGAAAATATTTTAGAATTAAATGGACAAGGAGACTGGAAATTATTGACTTCTGATAAGTATAATTTTAAGGATTAACAAAAAAAATGAATTCTAAAGAAGAACAAACTAACTCAGAAGACACTAATTTAGATAATGAGAGATTTATAGAAGAGCAAAAAGATCCGAATCAGATCAATGAACAAATTGAAGACAATAAATTAGATGAAAAAACTATAGAAATTAAAGATGAATATAAATTTGGATGGAGTAGTTATTCTGAAATAACTAATGGAAGATTTGCAATGATTGGCTTCCTTGCAATAGTATTGATTGAATTATTTAGTAAACAATCGTTTTTAAAATGGGCAGGAATCTTATAATTAATCATCAAATCTAGAACTGTTATCTCTTGGTTTCTTCTTATTTGTTCCAACGTTATATCTACTATTTTGATTTTTTGAACTTGATCTAACTGAAGAGCTCACTCTACGAGTCTCTCGTGGTTTTTTGGCTTGATTAGCATCTTTAAATGAAGCATCTTCTACTTGAGTTGTTGAAGTTTGCTGCCTAATAGAGGATCTAGTAGGTTTCTTTCTTAATGGAGAAGAATCACTAGGAGCAGAGATATTATCTTGTTTAGAAACTGTACGATTCATTCTGGGTCTAGACACTGTTTTAACTTCATCGCGAGATAAATTTCTTCTTTCACCAAAGTTATTTATTTCTGGTTGTTTACTATTCCTATCTTCAGAAGTCTGTCTTCTTCTCCTTCTTATAGGTTCGTCATTTTCAAACTGACTTATTTCTCTTGTAGATGGCCTACTTCTACTTGCTGCAGCAGAGGGTATCGCTCTTGAAACATTCCTCCTACGAGATCTCCCCTCCATATAGTCTTCTTCAAATTCATCTTCTTGAGGTTTAAACCTTCTGGATGGTCTTTCAGATTCTTCAAACCTATCATAATCGTCATTAAATCGGCCTCTAGAATTTCTGGGACCATCAGAAATAGGATCATCATCAAAATAAGATGATCTTCTAGCTTGATCAGTAGCAACTCCCCTCAATCGCACACTTTCATATGCGAAAAAAACTGTAGTTCCCGCAAGTAAAAACTGACCAAACTGAAGGATAGGATCTAACCTCCAGCCTTGAAAAAATAATATTCCTCCACACAAAAGTCCAATTGCTGCGAAGAAAACATCATAATCCCTCGCCAAGGCAGGCTTAAAGGACCTCAAGAAATAAAGGCCTCCTCCACATACCGCGAGAACTATACCAACAATACTGGCCCAATTGAGACTAGCATTGACCACATTCTTTCTCCAAAAATTTATTTTTTAAAGGGTTAATTATATCCCCTATATATAGTGTACTTAAAACTTCTACAAAAACTAGCGTCTTCCGGCAGAAGTACGATCGAGGGAATCTTTCTGGCTAACAAAAATCAAAAATGCAGTGGCTGGAATAACGATAAGTAAGGCAGCCGCAATAAAACTACCTATCATTCCAACTGCTGAATTATTTGCAACTTCAGCAGAAAAATCTGCGGCTAGTAATAAATTTGAGATTTGAAACACTTTTTAAATATTAAATTCTCAATTTATAATACGAATTAAATACGTTTCAATGGGTTATTTATTAAGATGAGTTAAATAATTGTGATTTCTTGCTTGTAAACTCTCTTCAAATTTTAGATATTAGTTTAGGAATTTCTCTTTCATATCTAACTATAGTTTTTCTAATAAGATTAATACTTACTTGGTACCCAAAAATTGATTTAAGTAAAGGTTTATGGTTATTAATTTCAATACCATCAAGCTCTATTCTTAATTTAACAAGAAAACTAATTCCTCCTATTGGAGGTGTTGATGTTGGACCCGTAATTTGGATCGGAGTTATAAGCTTTTTAAGAGAAATTTTAGTCGGTCAGCAAGGGCTTATAAAACTTGCATTACATACACATATTTCATAGAAATAAGTAATTATTTCTCAGTAATTTGGCAATAATTCTTCTTCTACATATTTAGTATGAATCTTACCCTGCTTAAATTTAGATTTATTCAGTAAAGTTAGATGAAAGTTAATTGTTGTAGGAATACCAGTAACCGCACATTCATTTAAAGCCCTATTCATACGTTTAATTGCAGTATTACGATCTTTTCCCCAGACTATTAATTTACCAATTAATGAGTCATAGAAAGGAGGTATTTCATAACCTGTATATACATGACTATCCACCCTTACACCAGGGCCACCTGGAGGAAGCCACCCAGTTATTTTTCCAGGTGATGGTCGGAAATTGTGAGAAGGATCTTCAGCATTGATTCTACATTCAATGGCATGACCGTTTAAATGGATATCATCCTGATTAAATTCCAAGTTTGCTCCGCTTGCGATTTTAATTTGCTCAGCTATTAAATCTACCCCTGTAACCATTTCAGTAACAGGATGTTCAACTTGAATCCTGGTATTCATTTCCATAAAATAAAAATTATCATCATCATCAACTAAAAATTCAACTGTCCCCGCTCCTTCGTAGCCGATACTTTTTGCAGCAGCAATAGCTGCGTTCCCCATTTTTTTTCTTAGCTCAGGGTTAATTGCAGGACTGGGAGACTCTTCTAGTAACTTCTGATGTCTTCTTTGAACTGAACAATCTCGCTCTCCTAAGTGAACAACATTACCCGACCTGTCGGCCAAAATTTGAATTTCTACATGTCTTGGCTTCTTTATAAATTTCTCCATATATAAACCATCATTACCAAAAGCTGCTTCTGCTTCGCCTTGAGCTGCTTTAAACATTTTTTCGAGATTATTAGAGTTTTCAACCAACCTCATACCTCTTCCACCTCCTCCAGCAGTCGCTTTAATAATTACCGGATAGCCAATATCATCTGCCAATTTATAAGCCTCATCAACATTTGATAACAAGCCTTTACTGCCAGGTACTGTTGGAACTCCAACTGCTTCCATAGTTTCTTTAGCTGTAGATTTATCTCCCATAGATCTAATAGCTTTAGAAGATGGACCAATAAAAACTATGCCGTGGTCGTTACACATCTCAGCAAATTTATCATTTTCCGCAAGAAATCCATATCCAGGATGAATAGCATCAACTCCTCTTGATGTAGCAGCAGCAAGTATATTTGGAATATTTAGATAACTCTTATTACTTAATGAATCTCCGACGCAAACCGCCTCATCAGCAAGCTGAACATGCAATGCTTTTTTATCTACAGTGCTAAAAACTGCAACTGTTGCAATTCCTAGTTCTCTACAACTTCTGACAATTCGTAAAGCTATTTCTCCACGATTAGCAATTAAAACTTTTTCAACCATTATGAAAATAAAATTGAAGAAATGAAATGACTTAAAATAAAAAATTATTTGCCAAAGTATTCAACAAATTTTTTTAGTGATCAGAGGACATTTTTTACAATACAACCTAAAACGTTATATATGTATAAATATTTGTTTTATGCAATAGAAAAATTATTCATGATATTCAAAAATACTCTTTTCGAACTACATCCTTATTTCAGCCAATAATGTATGATATTTTTAAGGTTTAGGTATCCCACGGTTGCTGAAAACCCTTTGCGGACGTGGCGGAATTGGTAGACGCGCACGTCTAAGGAGCGTGTGGCTTCGGCCTTGCGAGTTCAAGTCTCGCCGTCCGCATTTAATGTATTCTGGTTTGACTGCAATGAAAAAAAAATCAGTTGCAGTAGTTATTATTTCCAATGGTCCTGGTGAATTAACCACATGGGTAAATCCTGTAATAGATGAGCTTAACAAAGTAAATAAATCACTACGTGATGACGATAAACAAGATTTCACACTTAGGTTAGTCCTTGTTCCTTGCCCAAATGCCACTGGTAAAGAATTTTCAGTTGCAAATTCATGGAATAAATTCGAATTAATTACAAAATCCAAAAGTTTTTGGAAATTATTAATAAAGCCACATTCTTTTGCATATTGGCCAAAAAAAGGGGTAGTTATTTTCCTTGGTGGGGATCAATTTTGGAGCATTTTATTAGCTAAAAGATTAGGTTATTTAAATATCACATATGCTGAATGGGTTTCACGATGGCCTAAATGGACCAACGCAATAGCTGCTATGAATGTAAAAGTAAAAGAGTCAATACCTAAAAGATATAAATCTAAATGTAAGGTCATTGGCGATTTGATGGCAGATATCAAACTTAATAGCGAAATATCATTAAGAAATAAAGAAAAACAGCATATTGCGTTGTTGCCTGGTTCTAAGAAAGCAAAGCTTTCTGTTGGAATCCCTTTCTTCTTAGAAGTTGCAGATCATATCGCTGAAGAAAATCAAAATATAAATTTTATAATTCCCATTGCCCCAACTACTGATAAAAGTGAATATTTATTTTTTCAAAGCAATAAAAATCCAATTGCTAAATATTACTCATCAAAAATCAAAACAATTAAAAAATTCAAAGACTCTCGTTTTGATTATGTAATTGAAACATCAAAAAATACAAAGATTTATCTAATCAAGAAACATCCTTGCTATGAAATATTAAAAGAATGTGATCTTGCAATTACAACTGTTGGAGCAAATACTGCAGAATTAGCAGCAATTAGTCTTCCAATGTTAGTAGTTCTGCCAACTCAACATTTAAATATGATGAATGCCTGGGACGGTATTTTTGGAGTGATTGGAAAAATTTCATTCATAAATAGTTTCCTAACTTTTATAATCAAAAATTTCTATTTTAAAAAAAAGAAATTTTTTGCTTGGCCAAATATTAAAGCTAAAAGAATGATTGTCCCTGAAAGGATAGGTAATATTTCACCAATAAAAATTGCAAGAGAAGTATTATTTCTTATTAAAAATAGAGATCAACTAAAAAGTATTAGGAATAATCTACACAAAGAAAGAGGCGATAAAGGTGCTGCAAAAAAACTTGCTTCTATGATTCTTAATTCAATAAAAAAACTTTAACAATTACCAGGGGTCATCAATTTCAAACTTTTCTGATTTTTTATTATCTTGAACAAAATTTTGTTCATCTAGTGGTTCAATATCTAAAGTTTCAGTTGCATTTTGAATTGGTCTTTTCGAAGTTAAATTAGTAGTTGATTGTTTCTTTTGCTTAAAATCGATGTTGTTTTTTTCATCTATTTGATTCTCAAGCTGATCAGAATAATCATTATCCATATATAGCTTTTTTCTGTTATTTGTTTCCTCTGAAGAACCCTTTATTTCAAGATATTCAAGTTCATCTTCATAATCGTCTTCATAATCATCTTGATAATCATCTTGTTCAACAACTTCTTCATTTTCCTCGACCAAATTGTTTTGCTGTTCTGATTCAGAACCTGAAAGTAACTGATTCTCAACAGGTACAAGATTTGATGTGTATCCATTTGCTTCCCTTTCATCCCATGAAGAGCCCCCTACTCCAAGTTTCTCAAGTAGTCCACTACTTAGTTGCTTTAATTTCTCTTCAGCACCTTCATAAACAATAATCCTATCGCTACCACTACTTACAATTTCCTCAACAGGTATTTCCCAAGTACTTAAAACTCCCTCACCTAAAAGCGGAACACCAACTGCACCCATAACAAGAGATATCAAATCCCCAGTCTCAATATCAAAAGAAAAGCCAAGAACTCTTCCTAAAAGTTGTCCAGATTCTGTGATCACCTGACAATTAATTACTTTCCCATATCTTTCTGGAGAAAAACTTTCACTCAAAGAATCAAGGGAGTCAACTAATATGACATCTCCAACTTGCTTTATACTTTCTAGAGGCATCCATTTTGGCAATCCTGGCAGAAATCTTGTAAGTGGATTATCTCTTAGTCCCAAAGCGACCACCTCTCTTCTATCGATATCAACAACAACTTCGCCAACTACGCCTAGCCGCCTCCCAGTATCAGTAGTTATAACTTGTGTTCCCATTAATTCTGACCTTAACCATAAACGTTCGCTTGGAACCGAGTTAGGAAGATTCGTATTAGCAGATGTGTTAGACAAGCTCATAAATTTCTTTTTATCATTCTGACGTATAAATTTAAAAAAGTGTGTTTATGCAGCATTTGGTAACCCAAGAACTTGAGTATTAGCCCCTCTTGCTTGCGCAACCCCAATTGTTCGTTCAGACGCACTAATCATAGGCCTTCTATGACTGACGACTATAAATTGAGCATTTGATGACTGATTCGATATTAGTTTTGACAATCTTTCAACATTAATACCATCTAAAAAACTATCAACCTCATCTAATGCATAAAAAGGTGAAGGTTTATACTTTTGCAAAGCAAATAAAAAACTTAAAGCGGTTAACGATTTTTCACCACCTGACATAGATGCTAATCTTCTGACATTTTTTCCCTTAGGATGAGCCACTAAAGTTAATCCTCCTTCTAAAGGAGAATTAGGATTTTCAAGTTGAAGGAATCCATCTCCATCAGATAAATTTGCAAAGATTTCTCTAAAATGTTTATCAATTTCTGTAAATGCTTGCATGAAAGCCTCCTGACGCATCGTAGATACGGTTTCTATTCTCAGCAATAATTCAGATCTTTCATTAGATAGAATTTCTAATTTTTCTCGCAAACCATTTAATCTCTCAATTAATTCTTCTAGTTCATCAAGAGCCAACATATTAACAGGTTCTAAGCTTTGTAGTTTTGCATTTATGATCGAAATTTCTGATTGCAAAGATTCAAGACTCTTCCCTTCATATTCTCCAAAATCCGGGGAAGGATTAGGTAGATTTTTTTTATAATTTTCTAATTTTATTTTCTCGCTCCTCATCTCTTCTTTAAGGGAATGCATATCCCTTTCAAGATATTCAAGCTTCAACAAATAGTTATTATATTCTTGCCTTTTATTTGAAATTGAAGAGTTTAATTCATCTCTTTTCCTTCTCAATAAACCTAAATTCTTCTCTAGAGAATTTTTTTGATTATCAAGATCTGAAAGCTCTTTTTTAAATTGATCCCTTTTTTCTATCCATTCACTATGAGAAATTGCGAGTTGTTTAATAGATTCCTGCAAGTTTTTTTCTTGTAGTAAAGTAATTTTTAATGAATTATTGATACGCTCTTTATTTAAAGCAAATTGATTCTTTTTATCTAGTAATGTATTTCTCTCTTTAATAAGTAATTCAAGTTTTTTATCAAGATTATTAAAATCGTCATTAAAAGCTATTAATGATGATTTTTGATTTTTTTCATAATTTGCCTTTTGAATGGTTTGTAGTTGATCAAACTTATCGTGATAAGGCTTTAATTGATTTTTTAAATGACCTAACTCGTTAACTAATAAATTATTAGCAGTATCAAGTTTTTTTAATCTAGATTTACAATCCTCAATTCTTTGCGAGACAGCTTTAAGAGAATCTTGATTTACTTCAATTTCTTTATTAAATGAGGCGCAATCCTCAATTATCTGACTGCGGTTAGAATTTAATTTACTAAGTCTATTATTTTTTAGTATCAAATCATTATTTGACTCTTTTAAAGCTTCTTCGATAACTAATAATCTTTCTTTTATAGGAGTGGAATCATCAATATCATTATTAATTCCAAACTTATAAGCCAAATCTTTATTTAACTTACTGCCTCCTGTAATAGCACCACTTGCTTCTAATAATTCACCACTTAAGGTAACCAACCTATTTTTTTGTGTAGATAACCTTGCTGAGGATAAGTCTGAAAAAACCAAAGTATCTCCAAAAACATATCGAAAAACATCCGAATAAACTTCATCAAAAGTAATTAGATTAATAGCTTTATCAATAAATCCATTCTCCCTGTTATTTTCAAATCTTGAAATCGCATAATTCTTTTTTTGACTTTTAATTCTATTTAAGGGTAAAAAAGTTAATCTTCCCGCTTTCTTTTTTTTAAGAATTTCAATTGCTTTTGCAGCAATATGATCATTATCAACAACAATTTGTCCTAACCTATTTCCAGCAGCAATTTCTAATGCATATCTATTTTTCTCGCTGACCTCTCCAAGTTGAGCTACATAACCATGTATACCCTCTAACCCTGCCTCTAAGAGAATTCTGAGGGCATATGAACCTCTAGATTCGTTTAAAGCTTCCTTCCTGCTTTCAAATCTAGATAAATCCTTTTCAAGCCTTAATTGCTCGTTATTTAGCCTTGATTTAGTTTTAATTAATAAATCGATTTCATTTTTTAAAGAATTAATTTCTGCGCTATTACTTGCCAAGTTTTTATTCTTTGTATCGGATGTCTCTTTTTTTCTTTGATTTCCCTGAAAAAGTTTCTGCTTTTCTAAGTCTAAGGATTCGATCTGTGACAATATCTCATCTTTTTGAATATTATTTTGAATAGTTTCTTCTTCAATTTTCCTTTTTTTTATTTCCAAAGGATTAATTTGATTTTTTATACTTTCAAGCTCAGTATTTAATTTGATACTTTGTTTTGAGAATTCTCCAGATTCTCCAGCAGCATCAGAAAGTTTTTTTCTTGATAGTTTGTGTTTTAAAGTGAGATCGTCAATTTGCAAGTTCAATTGATTTAAAAAATTATCATCGAAATTTTCTTGTCTTATCTTTTCTGACTCGATATTCCTCTTTGAAATTGCAATTTCATCTCTCTGTTTTTGTAATTTAATACCTTCTTCTTTATTCAGACTTGATATCCTATCAAGTTCTCTCAAGCTAGAATTAATACTTCCAATATCAGAATTAACTTTTATCAAGTTATCCTCTCCTTTCTCCTTCAGCTCATCAACAAGTATTTTTAAAGCATCTTCTAAAACTGATATTTCTTTACTAATAGATTCTTTTTCTTTATTAAACAAAATTTTATTTTTTTCAATTTCACTTTCTTTTTTTTCTATAGATTCAACATGCTTAACTTGTTTTTCAAAAATAAGAACTTTCTCTAGCTCTAATATTTGTAATAGTTTTGCCTTTAACTCTTTATATCGTTTTGCTTTTTCACATTCTTTTTCAAGCTTATTTTTACTGGATTGCAATTCATTTTCTAAAATTTCACATCTTTCTTGTCTTTCAAAAACGTCATTTAATTTTGCATTAGTTTGTTCTATTCTTGTATCAAAAAGTGCGACTCCTGCTAATTCATCAATAAGATTTCTCCTCTCCTTATTATTCATTGATACTATTCTTGTTACATCACCCTGCATAACAACATTGCTGCCCTCAGGATCAACACTAATATCTCTTAATATTCTCTGTATTTGTTGCAAAGTACATTGTTTGCCATCAGAAGTATAAGTAGAAGCATAAGAACCACCTGGCATAAGCCTTAATTTTCTAGAAACTACCCATTCTTTTTGACCTTTATTAAGGGCAATTTCTTCTTCTTCTAGTTCCAAAGGGGGAAGGTCCTCTCTTGGAGACCAATCTTGAATATTAAATTTTACTGATACAGATGTTTCTGATGACTTACCCTCTTTAACTTTGGAGTTATTTATTAGATCTGGTAATCTTTCAGCCCTCATCCCTCTACTATTAGCTAGACCTAAACAGAATAAAATTCCATCTAAAATATTACTTTTCCCAGAACCGTTAGGGCCCGTAACCACTGTGAAGCCTTCTTCAAGAGGAATTTTTACATTTCCCCCAAAAGATTTAAAATTTTCAAACTCGACCTGATTGATATGTACC
The DNA here is from genome assembly GCA_902622435.1 of uncultured Prochlorococcus sp. Lineage (GTDB taxonomy): Bacteria > Cyanobacteriota > Cyanobacteriia > PCC-6307 > Cyanobiaceae > Prochlorococcus_A. The sequence goes on from CACNQB010000001.1 coordinate 339,154, forward strand.
AATCTCAAGTCTCAATAGCTAAATAAGAATAACTAATTTGCAAAAATTCTCAATAGAAATATTACGTTTATTTATAAATGAATATTAATAATTTTTGCTCAATCTACAAGAATTAGCCGAAATTTCAAACAAACCAGAAAGAAGTTCACCATCCAAAATGAATCGATAATTTTCAGAGTCCATGTCTGTAGAAACGTTTTTAAATATTCCATGATCAATTCTTTTTACAAAACCTCTATTATCAGAAAGTTCATGTTCTATCCTGGATAGCCATATAAGTCTATGATTTGGCTGCTTAGAAATTTCTATAGAAGCTTGATTTAATAAAGGTAGTTCAAAAAATTTCCAAGTTAAACAATCTATTCCATTTTCAACAAGAAAATCATAATGTGCATCAAAAGAGTTAGCAGAATAAACTTCATGTTCCAGCAAAACCCATTTATCCATTATTTAGTTGATAAATAAATTTTTTTGCAAAACAAAGTTTAGATAAAGATATTTTTTCTTAAAGATGGTCCCTTTTATTTAATTACCTGCATCAGGAACAAATCTTAAAGCGATGAATAGCAAACTTCCAGCTCCAGCAATAGCTGCAGCTACTAATCCAAAATCTGTAGGGATTGTGCGAGATGCAAAAATTAATGATGCAAATGTAATATCCATGATGAAATTTAAACTCATTTAGTAATTCCAGTAATAGCTTAACAAAAGCTTCTTGCAGAACAGAGTAGATAAATAAAATGTAAATAAACTTTTATATGTTTTTATTCTATATAAATCCCACAATTATTTAGATTAAGGGTTCCAAATTAAGAAAATGGGTCTAATCTTAAAATAAATAAGTTTAAATAATGGAGACTTATCATCCTCCCAAAGAAGTAGAAGATAAAGAAGATAAATCTAATCTTCCCGAAAGAGAGGTTCTCTCGGAAAAATGGTTACTCGAAAAAATTGACAGTTTAATACCTTTAATAAAAGAAAAATGGCCTGACATTGCACAACAAACCCTTGAAGCCACAAAAGGAAGTATTGACGATTTAGTTGAAGTAATAGCAAGCCATAGTGGAACCTCAGCAATTAGAATAAAAAGCCAACTATTCGAAATAATTGATTCAATAAGAGAAAACAATTGGGAAATATCAGAAAAAATTGAGCCTATAGAAAGTCAATTAGAAGAATTATTAGAAGAACTTAACGATACACTGAGACCAAAAATAGAAAGTCCTATAAGAAAAAAACCATTATTATCTATCGCTATTGCGGCTGGTATTGGTTTACTAATAGGAACGCTCCTAAACAGTGGTAGAAAATAATATGGAAAAACCAAAAAATAAAAACTTTGCAAATACCGCCTCCAGAATTTCAGCGATTGCAAGTTCAGTTATGGATTTGCATGTAAGAATAGCTCTTCAAGAAGTAGATAGAGAAAAAAGAAGATTAATTAGTGGTGGAATATTTTTGGCAATTGGGAGCACATTATTATTATTAGTACTAATTTGCATACATATTATTTTCTACCTTTTTCTAACAAAATATAATAACTGGAATATTGAATATAATTTATTACTAATAATATTTATCGATTTAGTTCTTGCAGGCTTAAGTTTAAAACTTGGAGGAAAATTAGCCAAAGGGCCATATCTTCCTCAAACATTAGAGGGTTTAGGCAAGACAACAAAAGCCGTTTTAGGCAAAAAATAAATTACCTTATTAAATACTTTATCCATCTACAATCTATTCCCCCATTACTAACAGGAATTTTCAATGAAGATTTCATTTTCAAGTATTTTGTTAGTTTTGGATTTCCACTTAGCAGCCAAAATTCCCAACCTGAAAAATTATTCTTTAAGAAGATTCCCATTTGTTCATATAAATAAATCAATTCATTTTCATCGCCTAATTTTTTGCCGTATGGAGGATTACATATGATTATCCCAGGAGTACAACTTAATTGGAGTGCTAAAAAATCATTATTTATAAGCTCAATATAATTTTCTAGTCCAGCTAATGATATGTTTACATTCGCCTGCTCAAAAACCTTTTTATTAATTTCACATCCTATTATTGTTGGCAATTTTTCATAATTTATAATTTTATTTTTTGCCTTATTTTTTTCATTAAGATAAATATCTTTCCTAAAGTCCAACCAATTCTCAAAAAGATATACTTGATCAATATTTATGGGAACTCCAAGGTATTGGTTGACTGCCTCAATTAAAAAAGTTCCCGAACCGCACATAAAATCTATTAATGGAACTTTGCCATTCCATTGAGTCATATTTATTAATCCAGAAGCTAAATTTTCTTTTAATGGAGCATTTCCAATTGCGGGTCTATAACCTCTTTTGTGTAAGCTTTCAACGCTGCTTTGAAGACTAAGAATTGCTTTATTATTATTTAAATGCAGATGAATTATAAAATCAGGATTAACTAGAGAAATATTTGATCTTTTATTCCAAACTGCCTGTTGCAAATCAGTTATGGAATTTTTTACTTCAAGAGCAGTGAAATGAGTATGACTTAAAGAAGATGTTCTCCCAGTCACTTGAACATTAAACGTTTTATCAAAGTGCAACCAATTTAACCAATCAAATGAATCTCTAACCCCCGCATATAAAGATTGCTTGTCATAGCAATTAAAACTTGCAATTTCTCTATAAAAACGAAAAGCTAATCTGGAATAGAAATGAACTCTATAAAAAGTTTCAAAATCACATTCAAAATTAATAAATCTTTTATAAGTATTAATATTAAAACCGCCTAAATTTGAAATTTCTTCTGCTAAAGATTTCTCTAGTCCCTCCGGAGATGATGCCACTACATTCATATACGATAAAACTTAGTAAAAAAACTATTCAATAACCATTTTGCCTGTCAGAATATAAATGTCCAATTGGACTAGGTGATCTCAACCGATGTTTCGGACAGCGGTTCGATTCCGCTCAACTCCACTATTTGGGGTTGTAATGGTTTCGACGGGGCATAAGGAAGGTGACTGAAGCCGGCTCGGTTAGAGCAAAAACACAAATGCTAACAAAATCGTTAGTTTCTCCCGTCAAACAGCACCAGTTGCTGCTTGATCCTAAAGGAGATGGGGTTATATCAGCCTTATCAACCAAATGATACGAGGAGTCTGGAAGGACTCCACTTTTTTAAATAACTAAGAAGTTGTAGTAGATAATTTATGAGTGTGTAAATATTGCTGCAATTACTTGTATTAAAAAGATTTTTTTTAATTTTATAAGTATAAATACTGAGAAGATAAGTTTTAAATTAATTTATCTTATAAAGAAATCCAATCTTGCAAAATGGAATCTAATAAAAAACTAAATGACTTGATAATAAATCTCAAACCAAAAGTTATTAGATTCACTGGTGAAAAATTTCCCAATGAACTTTGGAATAGTGGTTGTCAAATCAAAAAAAATAAGAACATAGCTAGCTAAAAATTTAATTAATTACTCGAAAAAGGATTTTTCGGCATTTTTTTTAAACATTTTTGTGAAACCTCCTGAAGTACTTTAAATTCATTTTTTTTTAAATTCCAATTAAATACATTAGATACATCTATAACTTGAGATTTTTTTCGCATTCCAACTAATGGAATAGTTCCTTGATAACAACACCAATTAATTGCTACTTGCGCTTGGGAAACTGATCTTTGATGCGCAATTCTTTTTAGACACCTCCGCAATTCATATGTTGGTTTTTTATAGTTTTCAAATAAGGAATTACGAATAAAACTTTTTTCTTTATTTTCTTCTTTATCCGGATCAATACAAAGTATTCCGAAGGACAAAGGACTATAAGCAAAGAAATCAATATTATTTTCGTCGCAAATTTTTTTTACCTGATATTGTTTTCCTAAATCGGGAGCAAGCAAAGAAAACTGTATTTGAACACTCTTTAAGTGCTGATCTCTTTTTGCTAAAAAATTAATTAATTTCATCAATCTTTTAGGGCCTATATTTGATAAACCTATTTGAAAATCAAAGCCTTCATCTTTTAAATCGCAAAGATTATTCAACAGCCCTAATTCCTGCCAAGGATTGTATTTTGCAGTTGACCAATGTAATTGCACTATATCTAATTTGTTATTAAGTCTCTCTAAACTTTTCAAAAAAGGTTTATTAAAGCCTCTATTACCTATTCTCCAGGGATAAGGTGCAAGTTTGGTTGCTATTTGAATTCTTTTTTTCTTTGCTGAAGGAGTATTTAGTAAAAATTTTCCTATCAACAATTCACTTCTGCCCTGAAGATTCCCAGTACCGTAAGAATCTGCAGTATCAATTAGATCGAAACCTCTTCGTAACGCTTCATCATATGTCTCACGTAAATCATCGTCATTTGTAGATTGGTAATTCCAGAAAAGCTTATTCCCCCAGGACCACGTACCTAATCCAATTCTTTTCTTCACTAGCCAATTTAAATAAGGAACTTTATAAGGTTATCTAAAAATATTAACTTCTTTAAAATATTTCAAAAAATAAGTTTTAAAGCATTAAAAATCAATTTCTCTTGACATTAAGAAATTATTCTCCAAAGTAAGAGAAATAAAAATAAAAAATTGTTCATTACCGTTTGCGGACAAAAAGGGGGGGTGGCCAAGACCTGTACAAGTATTCACCTTGCAAGTGTTTGGCATTCTGAAGGTAAAAAAGTTTGCATAGTCGATGCCGACAAGAATAGATCCGCTTTAGCATACGCATCAAGAGGCAATCTTCCATTTCCAGTTTTCCCCGTCAATTCAGCTGCTAAAGCATCAAGATCATCAGAAATTGTAATAACTGATGGCCAAGCTAGCAGTGATCAAGAAGAACTTAAACACTTAGCGTATGGTTCAGATTTAGTTATCTTACCTACAACTGCAAAAGCAAGATCAGTAGAATTAACTGTTGAACTAGCTAATTTATTAAGCAACTTAAAAGTTAACCATGCTGTAGTAATAGTAAAAGTTGATTTTAGACAGCAAAAAGCAGCGAAACAAGCCAAAGCAGCTCTAGAAAATTTTGGTTTATATGTTTTTGATACATTTATACCCTTACTCTCAGCATTTGATAAAGCAGAAGCCTCTGGCAATGCTGTATTTGAAGCTGTAGACGATTTAGGCAGATCAGATCCTCGTCGAATGACGGGCTGGTCTGCTTATTGTTCAATTGCCTCACAAATTCCATGCCTGATTTCGAAGCCCTCATCCGACACCAACAACTTAAACAACCAACAACCAATAAGCGCTTAAAAGTAGTTGATTCTCCTAATTTTGAAGAAGAAAAAAAAGAAGAAGCAATTATTAGACAATCTGGATTATTAGTTAATTTTTTTGGAGGTTTTATAGGCTCTGTAATTGGAACTTTAACAATACTGTTTCTATATATAAATGAATATCTACCATTAGATTTACTAAAACTTAAGTAGTATATTCGCTTTTGATTTCAACATATAAGGTAAAAGTAAGTTATATCAACGGTTCTCAAGGATTAAATTAGTGTTTTATTAGTGTTTTATTTTGATTTTTCTCGCTGAGATTACCTGCTACCACTAAAGAACTGTTTTATTAGTGTTTTATGGAAGTATAACTTTGCAGTTTACTTAAGAAGAAAAGATAAACGAAAAATCCTAAATGTAAAGATTAACAAGCGTTATTTAAGAAACATAGGAAACTAGAGATAATTAAATTGAACTAATGAAAAAGTTATTAGCATTATCTTTGGTTGGATCTTCATTACTTATAGGATCAAATCCAGCAAAAGCAGATTGGGATGTATGGACCATTAAAGAAAGTGCAACTTCGGGAGTCTGGGACATTTACACACTAAATTCAGCAACACAAGAGGCTACAAAAAGAACCCAAGTTTGTACAAACAATACTGCTGGGTGTCCACAATGGTATCAAATCTACGTTGACCCAGATAGTTTAAATAGAATATTTGTGCAGGATTCTGCTGGGGGCGATTACTCAGTTTATGACGTTAGTACTGATACATGGACTGATGATGACTCTGCAGCGATTTCATCATCTATTTGGATTGATGATTACAATGATTTTCTTATAAGGAATATAGTAATCAACAATTCAGATGGATCAAGTGATATTTATGATAAGGGAACTTTTAAATACAAAATAAATAGTGATGGATCACTACGTATTGGTAGTAATACAAGTGACTTTCAATTAAATAGTTCTTCAATAACTTCAGGATCTAATAATATAATTTCAAAAAAAACGAACGGTGATATTCATATAGGAAAAAATTCTTTTGTAGTAGGTGCAGATGTTTTAAATGGTGCCCATCCAATTTGGGCAGAAGATGAAAATGGTTCGAAAATCCCACTTAATATTTATGGTTCAGATCTTGAAATAAATGGCAAAAGTGTTCAGGGACAAATAGATACAAATAAATCAAATATTAATAATCTTGGTTCAGGTGTGGCAGGATCAACTGCTCTTACAGCAGCACTAACAGCATTACCTCAAACGTCAAAAGAATCTAAATTAAGTTGTGGTGTTGGCACAGGTGCGTATAGCAGTAGATATGCATTAGGTTTTGGATGCGCATCTAAAGTAAATGAACGCGTCGATATAAATGCTGGCGGTTCATATGTTTTTGGGGGGTCTAAATCTTATGGTGGAGGAACTTTAGATAGTGGAGTTATGAAGGCAGGATTTGTATTTAAATTAGGAGAACTAAATAAATCTCAAAAAATTAGTAAAACAGAAAAAGAAAAACTCGAATCCAAAATTGGATCTCTCGAAGAAAAAAATAAACAACTTTTAGCAAGGCTAGAAAGATTAGAAAAAGTCGCACTTGGAGATCTTAAATCAAAAGATTTAGCAGTTTATTCACTCAAATAAACTCAATATTTTGTGTTTTATTTTGATTTTTATTCCTGAGATGAATTGCTATGACTAGAGCACTGTTTTATTAGTGTTTTACATATAATCTTATTCGCTGAGATCCCTTGCAGGGCAATGGATCTCAATTAGGTCGTATATTCGCTATTTATTTCAACATATAAGGTAAAAGTCAGTCATATCAACGATTCTAAAGGATGAAATTAGTGTTTTATTAGTGTTTTATTTTAATTTTTCTTGCTGAAAGTAATTGCTATGACTAGAGAACTGTTTTATTAGTGTTTTATGGAAGCATAAATTTGCAGTTTACTTAAAAGGGAAAACATAAACAATGATTTTTAATTGTAAAGAAAACAGGAATTTAATTGGAAACCTAAGACACTATGAGTAACTAGATTAATCTCATGAAAAAGTTAATAGCATTATCTTTAATTGGATCTTCATTATTAATTGGATCTAATCCCGTCAAAAGTAATGAATTAATTCAGCATGTCAATCATGAAGGGAATTCTTCAATTCTTGGCATCCAAAGTGTAAATGCTGTGACTGGAGCAGTAACAACACTTGCTACTTTTGATAATGGTGAAACTTTAATGTACCCACAAGGAATTTACTTTACTAACGAATTTCAAGGGAAATACTATGTAAAAGCATCAGATAGCAATGGTTCCTTTTGGTTCGAGTATGACAATAATACAGAAACAATTACTAAGAAAGCAGATTTAGCAATAGGAAGTCAATTGGGCATGAGTCAATTTCCTTATGGTATTAAATCCGTAGTCTCAAAAAATGATGATGGAACAATTCAAATTGGTGCTGATGCAAATGATATTGATGTTGTAGAAGATGGTTTGAATATTGATGGTGCTGCTGTTATTACTAAAAATGCTGATGGATCTATTCAAATTGGTGCTGATGGCAATGATATTGACATAACCTCAGAAGGTTTAACTGTTGATGGGGTTTCACTAATTACAAAAAAAGATTCTGGTGAAATTCATATTGGTAAAAATTCACTAATTACTAAGGAAGAAGATGGAGTCCAAAAACTTTATGCTCAAGATGAAAATGGTAATGCAATAAATATCGATGTTACTAACGGCAGTAAATTATTAATAAATGGAGTAGAAGTACAGACAGGTAATAATGCTCAAGTTACAACAAACAAAAATAATATTTCTACTAATAAAGCAAATATAAAAAATCTTGGAGAAGGAGTCGCAGGGTCAACAGCACTTACAGCCGCATTATCTGCTTTACCTCAGACATCTAAAGAATCTAAATTAAGTTGCGGTGTTGGAACAGGTGCTTACAGTAGTAGATATGCAGTTGGTTTTGGTTGTGCCTCTAAAGTAAATGAACGCGTCGATATAAATGCTGGCGGTTCTTATGTTTTTGGTGGATCTAGATCATATGGTGGTGGAACATTAGATAGTGGAGTTGTTAAAGCAGGATTTGTTTTTAAATTGGGTCAATTAAATAAACCAACTCAAATCAGCATGAAAGAAAAGGAAGAATTTAAAAAAGAAATTAGTGATTTGAAAGAAAATAATAATCAGATTATTTCGCAAAATAAAAATTTGCAGTTAGAAAATCAATCAATTATTTCTCAAAATAAATCACTTTTAGCAAGATTAGAAAGACTAGAAAAAGTAGCGCTTGGAGATCTCAAATCGAAAGATTTAGCAGTGTATCCACTCAAATAAACTCAATATTTAGTGTTTTATTTTGCTTTTCCCCCTGAGATTAACTGCTACGACTAGAGGACTGTTTTATTAGTGTTTTATATATTATCCTATTCGCTGAGATCCTTTGCAGCGCAAGGGATCTCAATTAAGTCGTATATTCGCTATTTATTTCAACATATTTTTTAGAAAGATCGCACCCCCAAGCTGTGCCTTTCGATTCGCCTGAATTTAGATTAATCATAATTTTTACAATATCATCTACCAAATATCTACCTTTCATTCTGGACTTAATATAGTCTGTGACTTTTTGTGGATCATATTTATTTAACTTGCCTTTTTCCAAAATGTGGGCGTTTCCTATATACAAGTCAACTTCATTTAAATTAAATTTAACTCCAGAATTACCTGCAGCAGAAATGATTCGTCCCCAATTTGGATCACAACCATGTATCGCAGTTTTTACCAAAGCAGAATTACAAATAGATTTCGCGAGCATAATTGCATCATCTGTATTTTTTGCTCCTTGAACCAAAACTTCTAATAAACAATTTGCTCCCTCTCCGTCCCTTGCAATATTTTTTGCCAAGTTCTGACATACAATATCAATCCCTTGTTGGATAATTGGAAAAAACCTTTTTTCAATTTTCTCTCCTGCATTTATTCCAACAAAAGAATCATTTGTGCTTGTCTCTCCATCAACTGATATTGCATTAAAAGATTTTTGAACCGCAATAGCAATCATTTTGTCCCATTCTTCTTTTTGAATACCCACATCACAGGTTAGAAAGGCAAGCATTGTGGCCATGTTGGGGTAAATCATTCCTGAACCTTTTGCAAATCCTGCTATTTTTATTTTTCTACCTTGAATAATCGTCTCTATTGACACTTTTTTCAAAGTCAAATCAGTAGTTAAAATTGCTTCTGCTGCATTTGCAAAATTATTACCCTTTAAATCACTAACTAAATTCGGTAAATTTTTTACTAAATCATTTATTTGTATTGGGACACCAATTACACCAGTTGAGCACATTAAAACTTCTTCTTCTTTTATTCCTAAAAGTTCCGCAATTTTTCCTGTAGCAATTTGAAAATGTTGAATGCCAAGATTTCCTGTACATGCATTTGCTTGACCAGAATTAATTAATATTGCTCTTACAAAACCTGAAGTTGTTTTAATCCTTTCCTCACAAATATCCACACAAGAAGCTCGAACAATTGATTGGGTAAACATTCCACTAAAAATACTTCCTTCTGGAGCGAGTATTAGTGCTAAATCTTTTTTATTAGAAGCTTTTAAACCAGCAGATATCCCAGCAAAAAGAAACCCCTTAGGTGTTACCTTACTGTCATCAACAAACGACCAATTGGAATCTAACTGGCTCAAACTTTTTGGTATTTTAATTCATACTAACTACTCTTTAAAACTAAAGAAACTAAGTAATTCGATTATTATTAAATATATGGATATTCTTCAAAAATTAAAAAACAGCCAAAGAAGGATTGGTTTAACAGGAGGTATTGCAAGTGGGAAGACAACTATAACTAATTACATAAGAAAACATAAAAACATACCAATATTAGATGCAGATCATTTTTCAAGAGAATTAATCAAACCAAACACATATGGATATAAGAAAATTTTAGATTATTTTGGAAATAAAATTATTGATAATAAAAGCAATTCAGAAAGGGAAATAAACAGAAAACTTTTAAGGAACATTATTTTTAAACATTCAGAAAGCAAGGAATGGATTGAAAAACTACTTCACCCTTTAATTAAAGAAAGAATGATAGAAGAATGCAGTCAATACAGAAATAATCAAACTATAGTATTGGTTATTCCATTATTGTTTGAAGCAAAATTTGAAGATATTTGCACTGAAATATGGTTAGTTAAATGTCCTAAAGAAATACAAAAAAACAGACTTATCACAAGAGATAAAATTAGCGAAAAAGAAGCATATGAATTGATAAATTTTCAATTAAGTTTTGAAGAAAAAAGAAAATTCTCAGATATTATTTTAGAGAATTCGGATGATCAAAATAAATGGATCAATACGATAAAAAAGCTTCTTTAAGATTTAGCTATTTAATTTTTCCATAAGAAGTTTATTTGCAAGTTTAGGGTCTGCTTTACCTTTTGTTCTTTTCATAAGTTGACCAACAAAAAAACCAAGTAACTTAGTTTTGCCATTTTTAAATGCTTGAACTTCATTTGGATGTTCATTTATAAGTTCATCAATTATTGGTGAAATACTTGAAGAATCAGATATCATTGCCAACCCTTTTTCTTCAACTAATTTTTTCGGGGAAATATTTTTTTGAATAAGTTCAGGTAAAATTTCTTTTGCAATTTTTCCACTAATTATATTTTTTGAAATCATGTTAATCATTTCAGCAAGATTTCCAGGGCTAAGCTTTAATTCACTAAAACTTAGTTTGTTTGCTTTTAAATAGCCCACAATATCACTTGTTACCCAATTTGAAGCTAGTTTGGCCTCGGCACCATTTGCTACTGTTTCTTCAAAAAAGTTTGCCATGCTTATTTCATCAGAAATTACCCTTGCATCATATGCAGACAACCCAAATTGACTTACATATTTATTTCTTTTCTTTGAAGGTAATTCTGGTAGTTCTTTAAACCATATTTCTTGCTGGGCTTTTGTTATTTCAATTGGACCTAAGTCAGGATCAGGAAAATATCTATAGTCACTGCTACCTTCTTTTAATCTCATACTTTTCGTTAATTGCTTAGCTTCATCCCATAACCTTGTTTCTTGGAAAATTTTTCCTCCATTTTCATAAACTTCTATTTGTCTGGCTATTTCATAATCACAAGCCTTTTGAATTGCAGAAAATGAATTCATATTTTTTATTTCCACTTTGGTACCAAAAGGAGCATTAGGTCCTTTTCTAACTGAAATATTGACATCACAGCGTAATGAACCCTCTTGCATATTTCCGTCTGATACCCCTAGATATCTAACTGTTCTTCTAATCTCTGAAGCATACTCAGATGCCTCTTTACCTGATCTAATATCTGGTTTACTTACAATCTCACAAAGTGCTATTCCGGCACGATTGTAATCAACTAAAGAATACTTAGAACCAGCTAATCTATCACTTCCTGAATGGACTAGTTTTCCGGCGTCTTCTTCCATATGTAGCCTTTCTATACCAATTTTTTTGAGATAAGGTTCTTTGTCCTTTTCAATTATTTCAACCTCTAACCAACCATTTTCAGCTAGTGGCTCATCAAATTGTGAAATTTGATAATTTTTAGGCAAATCAGGATAAAAATATTGTTTTCTGTCAAATTTACAATGTTCTGCAACGTTTAAATTTAATGCTAACGAAGTTTTTACAGCATACTCAAGAACAGTCTCGTTGAGAACTGGAAGAGTTCCTGGTAACCCACAAACTACAGGATCTATATGCGTATTAGGTGCATCACCAAAAGCTGTTGATGCAGATGTAAATATTTTACTTTTCGTATTAAGCTGTACATGAGTTTCCAAACCAATCACAGCTTCCCAAGATTCCAAATTGTTCATTATTAAAAGTATCTGTATTAATATTATTGGATATAAAGGAAAAGAGGACCAAAACACAAATAAAAATATTAATTTTTAAATGGCACAAGAAACCAAAAATTCAATATTAATCATTGGCGGTGGACTTTTAGGTTTATCTATTGCTTATGAATTCTCTAGAAATAACTTTAAAGTTTTAGTTTTAAGCAAAAATAGAAATGAATCAGCTGGATTTGTCGCTGCAGGAATGTTAGCTACTCATGCCGAAGGGCTCGAAGATGAATTACTAAAATTTGGCCAAGAAAGTCAAAATCTAATTCCAAAGTGGATAAAAAGTATTGAACAAGATAGTAATATTAAATGCGGTTTAAAAAAATGTGGCATAGTAGTTCCCTTTAAAAACAAAGAGGATCTTGAAGAATTTCCTACTTATGAATATGGAAAATATTTAAATCACAAAGATCTTCAAACAGAAATTAATGGAATGAATTCTATTTGGAAACATGGTTTACTTTTTGAACAAGATGGTCAAATAGATAACCGAAGAAGGCTTATGCGTGCTCTCGAGAGAGCATGCTCCTCGCATGGAGTTGAATTTCAAGAGGGATCAGAAGTAGAGGATTTGACATTCAAAAAAAACAAAATAACAGGTGCAACGGTTTTATGTGCCACTGGGGAAATAAAAAAAATTAACTGCGAAAAAGCAATAATATGCAGCGGTGCTTGGAGTAAAAAAATTTTTAATAAGATTCCAGTCTTTCCTGTAAAGGGACAAATGCTATCAATACAAGGTCCAACAAATTTTTTGAAAAGGGTTATTTTTGGTCCAAAAACTTATCTAGTACCCCGTGATGATGGACTTATTATAGTTGGAGCGACAGTTGAAAAAGATTCAAAATTTGACCAAGGCAATACTCCTAATGGAATAAAACAACTTCAAGAAGGCATTCGCTCCTTATTGCCAGAAGCTATTAATTGGCCACAAATGGAACATTGGTGGGGATTTAGACCTTGCACACCAGATCTAAAACCAATAATTGGAAAATCAAAAATTGAAAATCTTTTTATAGCTACGGGACATTACAGAAATGGAGTTTTATTTTCTGCAATAACAAGTGATCTTCTTTTGAAAATTGTTCAAAATAAAAATCTCAAAGAAATAGAAAAAAGCTTTTTAGAAAAATTTAGTTTAGATAGATTTGCGATTTAAATTTTAATTTTCAGATCGCCATTTCGAATCAGAAGTTTCCCACTCACATAATTCCTCTTCGTTAAACCATAGATCAATCTCAAATTTTGCTGTATCTTCTCCATCAGAACCATGAATAATATTCCTCCCAATATCAATAGCTAAATCTCCTCTAATTGTTCCAGGCTCTGCTTCCAGAGGTTTTGTTGCACCTATTAGTTTTCTAGCACTCAAAATAACTCCTTCGCCTTCCCACACCATTGCTACAACAGGACCACTTGAAATAAAGTCTACTAAATCACCAAAAAAAGGTCTTTCTCTATGTACTCCATAATGATTTTGAGCAAGTTCTTTTGAAGGAATTAATTGCTTTAATCCAACCAATTTAAATCCTTTTTTTTCAAATCTGCCAATAATCTCAGAAACATATCCTCTCTGAACTCCATCTGGTTTAATTGCAATAAAGGTTCTCTCTTTGGTCATTTAGTTAATAATCACTCTATGTATATTCAACTTTTGGGTGGTAACTTGGCAAGTAATCATTAAAATAAAAGATATTGTTTTGAGTTATTTTCAAAAACATTTATTAATTACTAACACATAAATTGACCAATTTTGAGCCGAAAAAATTAAAGAATATTTGGACTATTGAAGATAGTATTTCGACTTATAACATAGACAAATGGGGAGATAAATATTTTTCTATAAATTCCAAAGGAAATATATCAGTAACTAAAGAGATAAAATCTGAAAATAAGATTGATCTTTTTAAGCTTGTCAAAGAACTTAAGAGTAGAGAAATAAATCCTCCATTAATCATAAGATTTAATGATATCTTGAAAGATCGAATAAATGCATTACATGAATCTTTTTTAACAGCAATAAAAACCTATAAATATAAGAACATTTATCAAGGGGTTTTTCCTGTCAAATGTAATCAACAAAAAAATGTCCTAGAAAAGATAATAGAGTTTGGTAGCCAATGGAATTTTGGTTTAGAAGTAGGAAGTAAATCAGAACTATTAATTGGCCTTGCACTTCTTGAAAACCAAAATTCACTATTAATATGCAACGGATATAAAGATAAAAAATATATTGAGATTGCTACTTTAGCGAGAAAACTCGGCAAAAATCCAATAATAGTTATTGAACAACGAGATGAGGTAAAAAGAATTCTTCAAGCAGTTCAAGAACTTAACGCGACTCCATTGATAGGAATTAGAGCAAAGTTATCAAGTAAAAGTAGTGGTAGGTGGGGTAAATCTATTGGAGATAATTCCAAATTTGGATTATCTATCCCAGAAATTATGTTGACAATAAAAGAACTAAAAGAAGCAAATCTTATCAACGAAATGAAATTGCTCCATTTTCATATAGGCAGTCAAATAAGTGATATTGCTGTGATCAAAGACGCATTACAAGAAGCTAGTCAAATATATGTTGAACTATGCAAACTAGGCGCCCCAATGCAATATATCGACGTTGGGGGAGGATTAGGAATAGATTTTGATGGAACTAAAACCTCCTCCAACACCTCTACTAATTATTCTCTTCAAAATTACGCTAACGATGTAATTGCAACTATTAAGGATTCATGTGAACTAAATAATATCAAGCATCCAACCATAATCTCAGAAAGTGGAAGAGCAATAATTAGTCATTGTTCAGTTTTAATTTTTAATGTCTTAGGAACAAGTCATGTTAGTTCCAAACTTCAAATTTTTGATAAAAAAAATCAACAATTAATAATTTCAAATTTACTTGAAACTTTCTATGAATTAAAAAAACTTAAAAATAAAAAAATAAATTTATCTCAAATAATTGAGCTATGGAATGATGCAAAAAAGTTTAAAGAAGATTGCTTAGTCGCTTTTAGATTAGGATTTTTAAGTTTAGCAGAAAGAGCTTATGCCGAAGAACTTACTTGGGCTTGCGCAAAAGAAATTTCTAATAACCTGAATAATGATGAAATCAATCACCCTGATTTATCTGAAATTACAGAAACTCTTGCATCAACTTATTATGCAAATTTATCTATCTTTAAATCTATTCCCGATAGCTGGGCAATAAATCAGATTTTTCCAATAGTACCAATACATAGGCACTTAGAGGAGCCGTTCTGCAAAGGCAACTTTGCAGATTTAACTTGTGACTCAGATGGTAAGCTAAATCATTTTATTGATAATGGAAAAATTAAATCATTGCTAAATTTACATAAGCCAGAGGAAGATAAAGATTATCTAATTGGAATTTTTATGACTGGAGCCTATCAAGAAGCATTAGGTAACTTGCACAATTTATTTGGTAATACAAACGTTGTTCATATAGACATAAATCAAGATAATTCATATAAGGTCAAAAATATTATTAAAGAGGACAGTAAATCTGAAATTTTACAATTATTAGATTACAGTTCAGCTTCTTTGGTTGAATCTATAAGGATTAATACTGAATCAGCAATTGATCAAAAAAAATTAACTATTGAAGAAGCAAGAAAATTAATGGATCAAATCGAAATTAGTCTCAGAAAAAGTAGTTATTTATCAGAATGACTATCTAATGTTTTTTGCAAATAATTTTTAGCATAATCAAGCGCATCACTTAACTTATCAATATCTTTTGCACCTGCTTGAGCAAAATTAGGCTTTCCTCCTCCACCTCCCGAACAAATTCTTGCAATCTCATTAATTAATTTACCTGCATGCAATCCTTTTTTAACAGCATCATCACCTAAAGAAACTACAAATAACAACTTTCTATTTTCTGGATTTGGTATTCCTCCAAGAATCACTATTGCTTTATTTCCCAAATGAGAAGTTAAATTAAGTGCTGCAGATTGCAAAGAATTCCCATCTAAGTCATCAATCTGATTTACTAAAATTGAAAAAGAATTTACTATTTGTGAAGATGATTTTATAGAAGAGTATTTAAAATATGCAATTTCATCTTTCATCTTTTGTATCTCTTTATTCTTATTAATAAGTTCTGCTTGCAAATTATTAACCCTTTCAAAAAGTTGATTAGGATTTGCTTTTAACAAATCACTTAGTTGGTTTACTAAAGCATTTCTATCACTAAAATAGTCTAATGCTGATTGACCTGATAATGCTTCGATTCTTCTTACTCCGGCTGAGATTCCTACCTCACTAATTATCTTGAAAGAACCTAATTCAGATGTAGTTTTAACATGTGTGCCACCACAAAGTTCCATTGAAACTCCTGGTACATTAACAACGCGCACCTCATCATCATATTTTTCGCCAAACATGGCGACTGCGCCCTTTTCAAGAGCCTCACTCTTAGACATATTTTTTATTTCTAGGGCATGATTTTCCATAATCCAAGAGTTAACTAAAGTCTCAATTTTAGAAATTTGATCTTTAGAAATAGGATTAGAGGAATTAAAGTCAAATCGTAATTTATTAAAGGCTACTAATGAACCTTTTTGTCCAACACTTTCATTAACAACTGATTTAAGTGCAGATTGTAATAAATGAGTAGCTGTATGATTTGCAGCAGCCTTAGCTCTATTGGAGGAGCTAACATAAGTATTAACTTTTTGTCCAATAGTTAATATTCCTTTTTTGATCGTTCCATAATGTAAAAAAACATTTTTCTTTCGCGTAACATTATCAACCAGGACCTCTACATCTTTTGAAAATATCGTTCCAATATCACCAACTTGCCCGCCAGATTCTCCATAAAAAGTGGTTTGATCAAGAACAATTAAAACTTTCTGACCTTCTCTTGCTTGCTTAACTAATGTTGAATCCAAGAATATACCCTTTATTTCAGCTTCGGAAAGAAGTGAATCATAACCATTAAAAACAGTTTTATTAAAAAGATCTATTTCTCGCTCTAATGACCCCTCCAATGTCAAATCAATATTACTTGAAGCAGCTTTAGCTCTTTCTTTTTGTGCATTCATTTCTTCTTCAAAACCCTTTACATCTACGCTTATACAATTTTCTTCTGCAATTTCTAAAGTAAGTTCTAGAGGAAATCCATAAGTATCATAAAGTTCAAAAGCTTTAAAACCAGAAATTAATTTCTGCCCTGAAGAAATTATCTCATCTAGCAATTTCTCTCCTCTTTCAAGAGTTTCCCTAAATCTATTTTCTTCAATTTTTATCTCATTCAAAATTAAATCATTATTATTTTTTAAATCAGGATAATTATTTTGCATTAAATTGATCCCGACAGTAGCAATATGAGGTAAAAATTCATTTGTTATACCTAATAA
Source organism: uncultured Prochlorococcus sp. (assembly GCA_902622435.1). Taxonomy (GTDB): domain Bacteria; phylum Cyanobacteriota; class Cyanobacteriia; order PCC-6307; family Cyanobiaceae; genus Prochlorococcus_A. Next base: position 356,660 of record CACNQB010000001.1, read on the forward strand.
TCTCCCATGTCTAACCATTCTTCTAATAAGTCTTCTTAATATATATCCTCTGCCAAGATTACTTGCTGCTACTCCATCAGAAATTAAATGAATAACAGCTCTTGTATGATCACCAATGATTTTTAAAGAAATTTTGTTTTTTTCATCTGAAGAAAAATAATTAATATTTGCAATCTCACAAATTTTTTGAATGATAGGAAAAATTAAATCTGTCTCATAATTATTTTGCTTTTTTTGTAGTATTTGAGCCATCCTTTCAAGACCCATTCCTGTATCAATATTTTTAAATTTTAAATCTGTCAATTTTCCATTTGGATCACGATTATATTGCATAAAAACAAGATTATAAAATTCAATAAAACGATCTCCATCTTCTAAATCAATATTCTGCAGACCTTTTTCAGGATAAAAATCATAATAAAGTTCAGAACAAGGTCCACACGGACCTGTTTTGCCAGATGACCAAAAATTATCTTCCTCTCCTAGTTTCACTATCCTATCTGGATGAATACCAATTTCATCTCTCCAAATTTTTGCAGACTCTTCATCTTCGTGAAAAACACTCACAATTATATTTTCAACAGGAAGTTGATAAATATTAGTAACTAATTCCCAAGCCCATTGAATAGCCTCTCGTTTAAAATAATCTCCAAACGAAAAATTACCAAGCATTTCAAAAAAAGTATGGTGTCTAGCTGTAACTCCAACGTTTTCTATATCGTTTGTTCTGATGCACTTTTGACTAGATGTAGCCCTTTTTGATGGTCTTTCTTTTAAACCTAAAAAAACTGGTTTAAAAGGTAGCATTCCAGCAATTGTGAGCATAACCGTAGGGTCATCTGGAATCAAAGATGCACTTGGAATGATTTTATGTAATTTTTCACTGTAAAATTTTAAAAAAGCATTTCTTATCTCATCTCCAGTAACTATTTTTTTAATTAGTTGAGATGTCATTTATCCAGAATAAGAAGATCAAAAATTAAAGAAAAGCGTAATTTCGGTTATTTCGCAAAAATAATCACGCGAATTTATATTCTATATAACTAAAGTTAATTTATAAAGCTAATTATTCTATGATAGCCTCTGCCCACACAAGTAATTCTAAATTGGCACAAACTAATAACAAGTTGACGGTTCAATCTCAAAACTTTGCTGATGATTCTTGTGCCATAAGATCTTTGGATTGGGATCGCAGTAGATTTGATATTGAATTTGGTTTAAGAAATGGAACTACCTACAATAGTTTTATTATTAAAGGTGAGAAACTAGCAATTATTGATACTAGTCACGCAAAGTTCGAAGAACTATGGTTTGAAGAATTACTGAAAAATGTAAATCCGCGAGAAGTTGATTATTTAATTACTAGCCACACAGAACCTGATCATTCTGGTTTAATAGGTAATCTTTTAGAATTAAATCAAAATATCACAGTAGTTGGATCAAAATTAGCACTTAAATTTATTGAAGACCAAATACATATTCCCTTTAAACGTTTAGAGGTTAAGAGTGGAGAGTTTTTAAATCTCGGAGCTAATCCTAATAGTGGTTTAGAACATAATATTGAATTCATAAGTGCACCAAATTTACATTGGCCAGATACCATATTTTCATATGATCACAGTACAAATGTTCTCTATACATGCGATGCATTTGGACTCCATTATTGTTCTGACGAATTTTTTGACACTGACCAAAAAGAAATATACGATGATTTCCGTTTTTATTACGATTGCCTTATGGGACCAAACGCTAGAAGCGTTATGCAGGCAATTAAAAGAATAAATAAGCTTCCTGAATTAAAAACAATAGCTGTTGGTCATGGTCCTTTGCTCCATAATCAGGTCAATTTTTGGAAAGAAAAATATCTAGAATGGAGTAGCAATAAAAGCAAAGGCAATGATTTTGTGTCAGTATGCTACATAAGCGACTATGGTTATTGTGATCGACTAAGTCAAGCGATATCTCATGGAATAAGCAAAGCAGATGCACAGGTTCAATTAATTGATTTAAGGTCTTCTGACCCGCAAGAATTAACAAGTTTAATTTCCGAATCAAAAGCAGTAGTCATTCCCACATGGCCAGTAGACTCAGATAATGAATTAAAAGAATCTCTCGGTACTTTATTTGCAGCACTAAAACCAAAACAATTTACTGCAGTTTATGATGCATTTGGTGGAAATGATGAACCAATAGATTCCTTAGCAAATAAATTAAGGGAACTTGGTCAAAAAGAAGCTTTCTCTCCCTTAAGAGTTAAAAATATTCCAGATCCCATTATTTATCAAGAATTCGAAGAAGCTGGAACTGACTTGGGTCAATTGATCAATAAAAAGAAGAATATTGCCTCTATGAAGAGCCTTGATTCAAATTTAGATAAAGCGTTAGGGAGATTAAGTGGAGGATTATATGTAGTTACAGCGAGCCAAGGCGAAGGTTCTACATTTAGACAAAGTGCAATGGTCGCAAGCTGGGTTAGTCAAGCAAGCTTTTCTCCACCTGGTATTACAGTTGCAGTAGCAAAAGATAGAGCTATTGAATCATATATGCAAGTTGGGAAAGGTTTTGTTGTGAATATTCTGAGAGAAGATAACTATCAAAAAATGTTCAGACATTTTTTAAAAAGATTTGCTCCTGGAGCTGATAGATTTGCAGATGTAGATGTAATTAGCAACATTGCGGAAGGTGGACCAGTTCTCTCAGATTCACTCGCCTTTTTAGATTGCAAAGTTAGTTCCAGACTAGAGACTCCAGACCATTGGATAATTTACGGAGTTGTTGAAAATGGTAATGTTTCTGACTTATCATGTAAGACAGCAGTTCATCACAGAAAAGTTGCTAATCACTATTAGATCCTACTTTTCCTGTTCATTCCTAGAAAACCCAGTAATAGTCTTATTATAACACAGTTATAACTACCTGCATAAGTGTTGAAATAGTGTTGAAAGTTGCTATAATGTAAGTAAGAGAAAGGAAAAATTATCCATCATTGTTGAAGAATAATTGAACCTTTACCCCCCTGCTTTTATGGTTTTTTATGGATGTTGCTGACTTACAAAATTGGACTAACACGCTGAAAGAATTAGAAAGTCTTGGGATCAAATCTGATGATTTATTACGAGTTGGAAGGAAAGTAAGTGAAGAGAAGAAGAAAGCAGGTTTACTCTCACAGCAAATTGCAAAAGGAAAAGAAAATAAGGTCACTACAAATAAAATCAGGGTTTTTGACCACGATCCCTATTGCACGATTTTTCAAGATGGAAGGAATACTAAGAACAAGACTTGGAGTGTAAGAATCTGGGATCCGAAACGCAAAAAACCGACAACTAGAAGTTTGAGGACTATAGACCAATCAACTGCATTGACTTTGGCAAGAGACATCTATATGAAATTCTCCACCAGAGGTGCTATCCGTCTAAGTACTGACTCAATAACTACTAAAGAATTAGTGGCATTGTATATACAAAATAGAAGAGGGGAAGTTAGCGATAATAACCAAGAAGGAATCACGCCAAGGTCACTCAATGCTTTAGAGCAAAGGTTGAAGCATTGGATGGATTACATTGATGAGAAAGGATATGGTAAGGCACATATAGAAAATATCCCACCAGAGTTAGGACTAAAATTTGCACAATGGATAAAGGATCGCAAGATTACAACTGGCAAGAGATTAGGAGAGAGAAAGAAAAGAAGCAATCGAACTATCAATCAATGTGTGAGTGCTACCAAGGGGATGTATCACCAACTTGCACTTCAAGAAGGTCATATTACCGCTAACGAAATGCCAAAGTTCACTTATTTGAAAAAAAATAAGGATCAAGTCTCCCCAAAACAAATCTTGCAAAAAGATGAACTTTCACTCCTAATGAAATGGATGAAGGATAAGTATGCTAGAGAATCTGCAGATATAACCAATAAGGAATACATCAAAAGACGAATCTTCAACCTTACCTTTACTATTCATTACCTCACAGGTATGAGAAATGGTGAATTATTAGGCACAAAGTGGAGCGATATAAGACCAGCAAGAGAGACAAGTAAAGGTGGTCAAGATAATATGGTGATCACCATAGTTGGAACAGAGGAAAAGAGAGGTAAAACCAGAAGTCTCGTAGCACCTATCAAACAGCAACTAGAGAGAATAAAATACTGGTATGGAATGTTAGGTCATCACGTTGAACCATATAGTGATGAGTTTGTCTTTTTGAAGTTGACAACATCTGGTATAGAGAATGGTGACCCACAAACTCAAAAAGTATTAGGCGACAGACTAAAGGATGTATTGAAAGGAGCGACAGAAGATAAGTACTGCCCCCTAAATCTGACTAACAAGAATATCCAACTCTATTCAGCAAGGCACTACTACATAACTGATCTATTGTTCAAGGGAGTTGACTTCCATACTATTGCAAAGCAGGTAGGAACAGGGTCAACGTATATTGATGAACACTACTCACACCTTGTCCCAGAGATGAAGCAAGAAGAGATATGTAATGCTGCCAAGGATCAAGATAATTTGATAATGAAGTTCAGAAAATAAGCAAATTATAATAAGATAACCGACTTATGATATAAAGAACAAAGTTATAATAAGACAGTGATACCAAGGACTTTGGGTTGACAAGACAGTAGATATTTACTATAATAATCATATAGTTCAGATGGTTTATGACCGTTCAGAACTCACTAATATTCCGAATCCAACTAATCTTCCGAATCCAACTAATCTTCCAAATCTAACTAATATTCCAAATAACCTTGTATTTGCAATAGATACGCACAAGGCGGAAGAATCACGCTGTTTTTTATAAATGTATAAAAAAACATAGGTTTGCTCTCTAAGGCGTTCAAATATCGAGTGAAGTTTCAATTTTTATAAATATATATCGAATAGTCATACAAGCGAAGATACTAGATTTGCATTTAGATGATGCTTTGGGTTCTGATCTTCAAACGCTTGGTATTGACTTACATATTCCTTCAACTGATTCCACAGGTGGGTGGTAGGAAGGAGGACTGACTAGAAAAACCAACTATGATCCATGTTTACTCAATCCAAAAAAGATCTTGCCGAGATCAGGAACTTCCTCATAACAGAGACTGACTTCAGCACATACGAACCTAACTGGTTTATTAGCATAAGTTACCTACAGGACTACTCAAGAGATCAACTCTTGAAAATCCATAAACGTCTAAATGATGTAATCCAAGACACATTTGACCCTTATGAAATGAATGTAATCTGCAAAGGATACTTTATTGAAAAAGGTAATAAGAAACTTGTACCAGAGGGTAGTCAAATAGTCCTAAACACTATTAGTAACAAGTATTCCTATGACAAAGAGATGACACTAAAAGATGGTGCTTACGGTACCCATTTAGTTCTGACTCTATGTCCTTCAATCTTAGATAAACCTAATAAAAGGATAAGAAAGTTATGGTCAACAATGTATTGGGATTTTGGAGGTAAACCACCTTCCTACCTATTAGAGGAAGAGAATCAGGAGTTACTACTTGCTGAAACTCTTGAGTTTGTAATTAGGGATAGATGTCCTTCATTTATTGCTAATGGAGATGATGCTATCCAAGTTGATCGTATAGATGACCGAAGGGTTTTCAAGGATACAGGTGAAAAAGGATGGAAGGGTGCTTTGCACTACTGCACTAAGCAGATCTTCTGCAAAGATCAGTTTCTAGAAGTCTTTGATGAAAAGAACTCTAATATATGTGTTGCCTAAATTTTCCAAGATTTACTGCAAATTTTATAAAAATTCCTCAATGCAAAAAACTAACCAGCAAAGATTATGTCTGTACGTTGCCAGACGAAATCAACACATGATTGAAAAATTAGAAGTCTTGATGTCGGAAAAGAATTTATCAATGACGGATACGGTCTTTCAAATTATCAAAAAAGAATATGAATCATATGAATCTAAACAACGTAACCGACAATTATTAGGAGTTTGAATGTCATCATCACAGGTTTACATCTCAACTGCATCAAGAGATCGACTGAGAGCGATAGCAAGAAAACATTTTATGAAAGAGTCTGAGGTCTTGGATCAATTGATTCTAGAGACTCATAATAAGATGAAAAATTCATTTGGAAGGAAAGTTCTATGAGCAGATACTTCCAAAAACCAACAGGTAAAAAACATGACACAGCATTTGCTGATAAGTGGTTTGCATATTTGTATGGCGATTCCAAAGCGAAGGAAGGAGTGACCTACACAAAAGTATTTTTAGATGATTACGAAAAAATGAAAAAAAAGAAAAAAACCAAAAATAAACTCAACAGCAAGACTGTTGATAGAACACCTATAAATGTATCCACAATGGGTGATGATGACGCTCCCAATACATCGCCCAACGAAATCCACGTTGGAGGTAATCATCTTTATTACGAAGAGGAAAACACGATATCATATGCCGAATTTATGAAGAAAGTTGACGAGGTAAGGCATGGAAGAAGTCGTATCTAATCGAGAATATACATGCTCATTCATCAAGCAAGATGACCTAGCATACGTTGCAAAAATCCGAAGGTGGGAAACGCAAAAGCGAGAACCTTCTAATGCATATGCAAGAAATCAGTTCATAGCAATGCTGAAAAGGAACTTTGATCTAAAGGTTGAACGAGATCAAGTGAAGGTGAAGATTGTGGTTCTGGAGGAGAAATCTCAAGGCAAACTGAATAAAACTCAACGAAGGAGATGGCATAATATGCACTTTGAATGGATGAGTGTAGTGAAGAAAACGGTAGTAGTTGAGGAACTAAGTCCGAAGCATAAATCTGGATGGATAACTATAGATCCTGATGAAGAGTAAGCACAAAAAAAAGACTCACTTCTAGGCGGAGCGAGTCTTTTTTGTCCATGATTTACCTACTATTATTTATGTCCTCATCTTTTACAGATTTAGTTGAGAACATATATGTTTCTTGCTGCTGAACCATATTTTGCCTGCATGATCTTGATAGCGTGATGAAGTGATACTGCCATAACTTCTTCAGTTATACGATAACCCTCAATAAGTGCAGATACATTGAATATCCTCATAAAATAATCCTCCATAATTGATTAGATGTTTAGTCATTACTATGATTTTGAAATGTTAGAATGTTGGTAATTTTGTTAGGGTAAGTGATACCAGAAGTCGCTAATAAAATTGAAAAAGTGTTGAAAGTCTCTACAGACCCTGTGGTGGACTGGAAAGTTGCAACCCACTATTGATTAGACTTTTCAAATAGAGTTTTGAGCCAATTGATATCACTAAACTCAAATAGCAAATATATTTTTTTAATTTATAAGAAGCATCAATTTGCTTAGATAACCAAAAAGAAATGACGTTCCAGTTGAAAACCCTACATTTAACAACTCATTAATGGTGCTGTTATAGGTATAATCATTTGATAAATAACGGTTTCACAAGAACTAAATGTTCTGGTCGATAGTTGAAAATCCGTTGAAAGTCAATATGACATTTCTCCACGACTAATAAGTCGCAAATTAAAACTAGAAAATAAGTCTTTAAAATGTCAGATATTAATATAGGCTTACTTGCAGAAAATCAAAACTTATCAGAATTTGAAATTAGCGAAAATTTTTCGTGTGTAAGATTCTTAGACAAGAATAAAGAAAGATTTGAACTTGAATTTAACCTTGAAAAAGGAACCTCTTTTAACACTTTTTTCATTAGAAGTGATGAGGAACTTTTTATTATTCATCCACCTGAGAAACAATATTTTGATTCCTTTAATAAAGTAATTTCTAGATTTTGTGATCAATTTAAATTAGGTAAAATCAACTTCATTTCTGGTCATATTAATCCCCAAATTATTGAAACTATAAAGAATATAAGTACCCAATTTGAAAACACAACTATTACTTGCTCTAATCCAGGTTATAAACTTATTAGCGAACTTTGGAATCAAAGAAATCCTAACTTAAAAGACTTCAATGAAATTCAATTACCTAAAATAAAAATAATCAAAAAGGAACAAAATTTAGAATTAGATAACATTTCACTAGAGTTAATTCCTATTCCAACAGCACGTTGGCCTGGAGGTCTGATAATTTATGAACGTAATCAAGAAATCCTTCTAAGTGAAAAAATTTTTTCTGCTCACATTGCTTGTTCAGATTGGTCTGAGACAAATCGAGTTAGTACAGAAATTGATAGGAAACATTTTTATGATTGCTTAATGGCACCAATGTCTAATCAAGTAATTTCAATAACTGAAAAAATTGCAGATTACGATATTAAAACTATTGCACCGTTACATGGTCCCGCTATCGAATCTAGCTTAAAAAGCTTCTTAAATGACTACATTAGATGGGGTGAAAATCTCTCAACAAATAATCCTAAGATCGCTCTCATGTATGCAAGTGCATATGGAAATACAGCCTCAATAGGTGATGCATTGGCTAAAGGGATAAATAGAACTTCTGTCGAAGTTGAAAGTATAAATTGTGAATTTACACCAAATGATGTACTTATAAAATCTATCAAAAACGCTGATGGATATTTAATAGGATCACCAACACTAGGTGGGCATGCCCCAACTCCAATAGTAAGTGCACTAGGAACATTATTATCAGAGGGTAATAGAGATAAGCCAGTGGGAATTTTTGGTAGTTTTGGCTGGAGCGGTGAAGCTATAGATTTACTTGAAACAAAATTAAAAGACGGTGGTTTTAAGTTTAGTTTTGACCCTATTAGGATTAAATTCAGTCCAAATAAACCAAAGATTAAAGAATTAGAAGAAATAGGAACCCACTTTGGGAGAAAAATTATAAAAAAGGCAAAGAAAAAACCAAGAAAATCAGATACTGGAATGATTACAAGCAAAACGGATCCAAAGCTACAAGCTCTTGGAAGAGTTATTGGTTCACTTTGTGTCCTGACAGCCTCAAAAGGCAAAGATGAGAATAATATTAAAGGAGCCATGCTTGCATCTTGGGTTAGTCAAGCAAGTTTTTCTCCGCCTGGGTTAAGTATTGCAGTAGCAAAAGATAGATCTGTAGAGTCTCTTCTACAAGTAGGAGATTCATTCGCATTAAATATTCTTAGTGAAAAAGATTTTAAAGAACCTTTGAAAAGATTCACAAAGCCCTTTGCACCTGGAGAAGATAGATTTGAAGGAATAAATATTGAATTAACTCCTAATGAACAGATAATAATTCCTGAATCGCTAGCATGGTTAGATGCTTCTGTAAAAGAGAGAATGGAGTGTGGAGATCATTGGGTAATTTACGCCGAAGTACTACACGGTAATATACTAAAATCCGATAGTCTAACAGCAGTTCATCACCGCAAAACAGGTGCTAACTATTAAATTTATTTATCTAATTTATGACTGAAACAAAAGATCTAATAATCATTACGGCTAGTTGTGGTAAAAATCTAGAACTTTCTGAAAAATTTCTTGAAAAAAGTAATGAACTGAAAATAAGTTCTGAAATTTTAGATCTTACTACTCTTGACATTCCATTATTTAATCCAAGAATTCACAGCAAAGAAAATATTCCAAGTGAAATAGAAGAATTAAAGAAAAAGCTCTTCGACATTGAAAGGTGGGTGATTTGTGCGCCTGAATATAATGGATCTATACCTCCCATTCTCTCCAACTTCATAGCATGGCTATCTATTTCGGGAGATGACTTTAGGAATTTATTTAATGGTCAACCTATTGCAATTGCAACATTTTCTGGTGGCATAGGGTTAGAACTACTGACCTCATTACGAATTCAATTAGTGCATTTAGGAAGTCAAGTATTAGGAAGACAACTTTTGTCGTCATATAGTAAACCTATAGATACAAAAACTATTGAAGATATTATTCAAAGACTTTTACAAATGAAAAAATTAAAAACATAAACTTTTAATAGCTAAAAATTAATCTCATTTTTTCTCATTCCAAACTTTTAAAATTTCTCGTGCCATTGGCAGGGCGTGAACAGATCCACCACCAGGAGTATTCTGTGCAAAAGCAACTACTAGTAATTCGCTATTTTCAGAGGGTGTAAAGCAAACGAACCAAGCATGATCTGAGCCACCTTCACCATCTTCAGCAGTTCCTGTTTTACCTGACACTGGAGGTAAATTTGAAACTCCATAATTAATTGATACTCCTGTGCCAGACTCTACTACTTTCCGGAGACCACTTTTTATCAATTGAATATTTTGAGGGTCAATGTCAATTGGAATACGTTTCTTATCTAAAAGACTCTCTTCATCTTTTTTAGTCAAATGTGGGGTAACTAAATAACCTCCATTTGCAATAGCAGCATAAGCTCTAGCTATTTGAATAGGAGTAACTTGAACAACAAATTGTCCAATAGACATACTCGCAATATCTTCTGGGACCCATGGAGTTCTTCCTGGTTGCCCCCATCCTCTGCCTTTTTTAGCCCACTCACTACTTGCTACTAATCCTTTATTTTCTTGTTCAGAAATTTCAATTCCAGATAAAGAATTAAAACCAAGTTTTCTAGAAACCTTATGAATTTCATCAACTCCTGCACCATATCCGACTTGATAAAAAAATGTATTACTCGAAACTCTTAAAGCATCTTCATAACCTATTACTCCAAAACCTAAATCATTGTGTTCCCTGAAACATTGGCTTCCATAAGTGATACATGGTTTCGTATCTAACATTGTTTCTCTAGGAAATTTTCCACTTTCCAAGCCAGCTAAAGCCGTTACAATTTTCCAAACGCTTCCTGGATCGTAGGCATTTAATACTCTATTAAGTAAAGGTTTTTCAGGAGAATTGAAAAGTGTATTATATTCTTTCTCAGGTTTAAAATCTTTTGAGAAAAAATTTAAATCGAATGTAGGTTTACTTGCCATTGCTCTTATTGCACCATCTCTTGGATCCATTACTATTATGGCTCCAGCTTTTTTATCTTTAAGAACCTCCTCAGCAACTAACTGCAGATTAAGATCGATTGTTAGTTGAATATCATTACCTTGTACTGAAGGTCTTATACCCAATGATCTTTGAAATTTTCCTAATGAATTTACTTCAACCATTTCTCCGCCCCATTCACCTCTTATAAAATCTTCGTAAACATATTCAATTCCCGTCCTACCGATTAAATCATTTAATTTATAACCCTTCTTAGATAAAAATTTATATTCTAATTCAGTAACTGGCTGAGTATAACCAATTACATGGGCAGCAAGGGATTTATAAGGATAATTTCTAATTAAATTGGTAGCTATTTCAAAACTAATTAAATTACCTTCATTCTCCTTAAATTTTATTAATTGATCTACATTTAAATCATCACGAATAATTACTGAGAGTTTCTGATTTTTTAGACCATCAGAGTATTTTTTTTGAATTACATTACTATCAATATTTAACAAATTAGAAATACTTGATTTATGTTTTTCCCAATTGCTTTTTTTAACATTTTGAGGCTTTATTATTAAAGAATATTTGACTCTACTGTTTGCTAGAACATTACCATTTTTATCTAGTATTCTTCCACGTATTGGCTGCGAAGCAATAAGTCTGATCCTATTCTCATCTGACATTTTCTTATAAGATTCATAATTTAAAAGTTGCAAAAAAATTAACCTAAATAGAATCAATAAAAAGGAAACAGAAGAAAAAATAAGTAAGACTAGTGGTTGTCTTTTTAATGAAATAAGTTTTTTATTAGGACTTGTTTTTATCAAAAATATAAATTTATTTAAATATTGTTTTTTCCAATAAAGCAATGGTTGATTTCATCTCTTTAAGTCTATTGATTAAATCTTGAAAATCACTATCTTCATTGTTCAAAT
>CACNQB010000002.1:0-232259 GCA_902622435.1 uncultured Prochlorococcus sp.
TGGGATAAGGAAACCAGTATCCCCTAACGAGCTTTTACAACTTCAAAAAAATAATAACTCTGAGAAAGACAACCTAGGAATAAAGAATAACACAAAACAAAATATCGATGCACCTAAGCAGAAGGCGAAAGCGCCTAATAGTAATCCAAATACTACTCCAAGTTCCAAAAAACCTCCTCATAGAACATTTTCAAATAGTTCAAAGAAACCTGGAAAGACAGACTGGGATGATAGCGCAAAACTTGAAGCATTAAGAAGTAAAAATCCTCAAAAACAAAGGCAGAAAGTTCACATTATTGGTGAAAATGATGATTCATTAACATCTGAAACCAGTGGATATTCAGGCGAGAAAATTTCAATTTTATCAGCAAGTCTGGCACGTCCTAAGAAAGAAAAGTCTGAAGAAACTAAATCTCAAAAATCTATAAAACAATTTAAGAAGAAAAAGAAAAAAGAGACCACAAGACAAAGGCAGAAAAGGAGAGCTATGGAATTAAAGGCTGCTAAAGAGGCCAAACAAGTAAGACCTGAAATGATAATAGTTCCCGAAGAAAATTTAACTGTTCAAGAATTAGCTGATAAATTAAGCCTTGAAAGTTCTGAAATAATAAAATCTCTTTTCTTCAAAGGCATAACGGCAACTGTTACTCAATCACTTGACTTAGCAACTATCGAAACAGTAGCAGAAGAATTTGGGGTGCCTGTTTTACAAGATGATATACAAGAAGCCGCTGAGAAAACAGTTGATATGATTGAATCTGATGATATTGATAATCTAATAAGAAGACCTCCTGTTATTACAGTGATGGGTCATGTAGACCATGGCAAAACAAGTCTTTTAGATTCCATCAGAGAATCAAGAGTAGCTTCTGGAGAAGCAGGGGGCATCACTCAACACATAGGAGCTTATCAAGTTGAATTTGAACATGAATCTCAAAAGAAAAAATTAACTTTTCTTGATACCCCTGGTCATGAAGCCTTTACTGCAATGAGAGCAAGAGGTACAAAGGTTACAGATGTAGCTGTTCTTGTAGTTGCTGCAGATGATGGTTGCAGACCTCAAACACTTGAAGCTATTAGTCATGCAAAAGCTGCAAAAGTACCAATAGTTGTTGCAATAAATAAAATTGACAAAGAAGGTGCTTCTCCAGACAGAGTAAAGCAGGAACTATCAGAAAAAGATTTAATTGCTGAAGATTGGGGAGGCGATACAGTGATGGTTCCAGTAAGTGCTATCAAAAAACAAAACATTGATAAATTACTCGAAATGATCTTATTAGTTTCAGAGGTAGAAGATCTACAAGCTAACCCTGATAGATTCGCAAAAGGTACTGTTATTGAAGCCCACCTAGACAAAGCAAAGGGACCTGTGGCTACTTTGTTAGTACAAAATGGAACCTTGAAATCAGGAGATGTTTTAGCTGCGGGTTCAGTCCTTGGAAAAATTAGAGCAATGGTTGATGAACATGGTAATAGGATCAGAGAAGCAGGGCCATCATTCCCAGTTGAAGCGCTAGGATTCAGTCAAGTACCCACTGCAGGGGATGAATTCGAAGTCTACCCTGATGAAAAAACTGGTCGAGCCATTGTCGGAGAAAGGGCAACAGATGCTAGAGCCACAAAATTAGCTCAGCAAATGGCCTCTAGAAGAGTCAGCTTATCATCCTTATCAACTCAAGCAAATGATGGAGAACTTAAGGAGTTAAACTTAATTCTCAAGGCTGATGTTCAAGGTAGTGTTGAAGCGATATTAGGATCACTAGAACAATTACCAAAAAATGAAGTTCAAGTCAGAGTTCTACTTTCTGCTCCCGGAGAAATAACTGAGACAGATATCGATCTCGCTGCTGCATCAGGGTCAGTAATCATTGGATTTAACACCTCTTTGGCTTCTGGCGCAAAGAGAGCAGCTGATGCTAATGACGTTGACATAAGAGAATATGAAGTAATTTATAAACTCTTAGAAGATATTCAGTTGGCCATGGAAGGGCTTCTTGAACCCGATCTTGTCGAAGAATCATTAGGGCAAGCTGAAGTTAGAGCAACTTTTGCAGTTGGTAAAGGAGCTATTGCGGGCTGTTATATACAAACTGGCAAATTACAAAGGAATTGTTCTCTGAGAGTTATTAGATCAGAGAAAGTAATATTTGAGGGTAATTTAGACTCTCTAAAAAGAGCTAAAGATGATGTAAAAGAAGTAAATACGGGATTTGAATGTGGAGTTGGCTGCGATAAATTCTCTTCATGGATTGAAGGAGATGTAATTGAAGCATTCAAGTTTGTCACCAAAAAAAGGACCTTATCGCAATAATTAAACCTCTAGCTTATTAATCTTTATTTCTGTCAAAGATTAATAAAGTAGGAAATATTACACAAGCACCCAACTGTATGAGAATGTTATTTAGCTGTAATTCAGTTCCATTCGCAATTCTGGAAAGCATTATTAGAAGTCCCAAAAATGCAGAACCGCTAAAAGCTATCCACAATATTCTTCTCAATCCCTTGAAAGGAGCTTGAGATTCCTTTAATAATTTCTTTTTTAATTCAGGATCTATTTTTGACATAAATTCTTTCAATTATTAAATTAAGTTTATATGAAAAATTTCAATATTTAATATTGCCGGTATAGCTCAGCGGTAGAGCAACTGTCTCGTAAACAGTAGGTCATTGGTTCAATTCCAATTATCGGCACTTAAAAAGCAAATAAAACTAAAATGAATAATAAAATTTTAAAATTTAGATATCTTTTAAAATTATTTACTTTTATTCCTCTCATATTTTATTTTGGCAAAAGAAGTTATGTTGCCTTTGATGAGGGTTTTTATGCGCTACAAGCTCGATGGATACTAGATAAAGGTAATTGGACAATTCCTCTTTGGTGGGATGAATATGTTTTAGATAGAACAATAGGATTACAGTTTTTAATAGCAAAGTCACAAGACTTATTTGGAAGAAATATTTTTTCTGCATATCTACCAACAACATTAGCTTCAATAATGATGCTATTGACAACTTATAAATTACATGAAGAATTATTTGACAAAAAATATGCAATTATATCTCCACTAATCCTCGCTACTACATATCTATGGTTTGACTACTCGCACTTAGCCACTCAAGATATTATTTATTCATGTTTAGTAACCATTGGAGTATTAGCATTAGTAAAAATAAAAAGTAAAAATAACAAATTCTATATTCTGCTTTTTGGAACTTGGATTGGATTAGCTTTTATGATGAAAACTTTTTTAGTTTTTGTACCGTTATTATCACTCTTACCGTATTTATTTTTAAAAAAAAATTTTTTATTTATAAATTTCTTTTGGTTAGGACTACTAATTGGATTTATTCCTTTTTTATTGTGGAAGTTTTCTATCAACCCTTATTTAGACAAAAATATTATTTTTTACTTAATTGAAAAATTTAACTTTCTATCAAGTGAAAATACTTTTACAAATCCTTTCTATTATTATTTTTGGAATGTACCAGTAACATATCTGCCATGGAGTGTTTTCGCAATTATTGGTACAACTTACAATATTTCTCAATGTAAAGGGGATAGATATATACTCGCTTTTTTTCCATTAATTTTAATAGCAATTCTTAGCATTTTCTCTACAAAAACACCATACTATACTCTACAAATCTCATCTATTCTTTCATTAAATACTTTTGTAGGAATAAAGTTTTTATTCAATTCTTACAGATATAGTCGATTTTTTATATTTATAACTTCAAAAATAATTCCATTATTTTTATTTGCCTTAACTTTCACATATTATTTTTTCTTTAAAGATTCAATTAACTTTAATACAAAGGAAAATACATTTATAGTTCTTGGATTATTATCTTTCGGATTATCTTGGTCATTCATAAGACATAAATATTCGTTCAAAGAAATATTAATTACTCTCATAATTGGGCCTTACTTATTCACTTCATTTATTTTGCAATCAGGTTTATTCACTGATAGATCAAGAGAACTAAGAGAGAAAATGGAATATGTTTCATCCCTTGATTTAGTAAAAAATCAAACGATCATGATTGATAAAAAAGGAATCAACAACTCTCGATCGCAATCAAAAATCATCAGGATTTCTTTATCAACTCCTAAATTAGGAGCGGGATTAGAAAGTATTAATCAGTTAAAAAAATCTGAATTAGCATGGACATCTGACCTTAAAACAATAAAAACCTATGAAGATTCATTTGAAGTGATATACGAAAATGATGTTTTAAATCCATGGAAATTAATATTAAAAAAGTAAATAATGCATATATAATAAGATGTCTTTGCAATCTTTAATAATGATATCTGTTAATAGTAGGAATTTAACTAATAATAAACTTCATCAATTATTCAAAGACAATAACGAATTTATTTCTATTAAAGTCCGTGGTAATACTTGGGAACCAATCACTAGATGGCTAAGATTAGATTCAAGAATTTTTAGAGAAACTACTAGCAAAGCAAGAATAACTTTGTGTGATATCGAATCTCTAGCAGAAATTTACAACTACAGATCAATTAGATGGAAGGCAAAAAAACTTACTCCTATGCCCACTAAGGTAATACCACAATCTATTAAAAATATTTTTCGGAAAATACCAATCATAAAACAACTTGCCTATGAACTCGAAATAGTTTTTTATAAATATAGTGAAAATATTTCTGAACATTTAATATCAATAGTAATTCCTGCAAGAAATGAAGCTGGTAATAAAGAACTTTTAATTAATGCTTTAAATAAATTCAAGAATATTCCCAATAAATTAGAAATTATATTTATTGAAGGTAATAGCAATGATAATACCTATGATATGTTGCAAGAATTAAAAGAAAAATTCTCAAATTTCTTCAAGATATCTCTTTTAAAACAAACTTCTAAAGGGAAGAAAAATGCAGTCGTGGAGGGATTTAATATTTCTTCAGGTGAGACTCTCGCAATAATTGATAGTGATTTTACTGTAGATATTGATGACAGTATCGCAGCAATTATGGAGTCTACCAAAAATAAAAATATCCTTATTAATTGCTCCCGCACAACTTTTCCAATGGAAAAAGATGCGATGAGATGGGCAAATTATATAGGAAATAGACTATTCGCAATTTTTCTATCAATTCTAATAAATAAGCCTGTATCAGATTCCCTATGCGGAACAAAAGTTTTTTCAAGAAAATTCTTTAAACTTATGAAACAAAACGGAAGTTGGGATTCTAAGTGTGACCCATTTGGAGACTTTACAATAATATTTGAAGCTGCGAAAAATAACATTAAAATACTAAATTACCCTGTTAGATATTACGCTAGAAAATCTGGAGCACCAAATATATCTAGATGGATAGATGGATTAAAACTGCTCAAAGTATGCTGGATTTATATGATTTCTGATATCTGATTTAAATAAAATTTGAGTGAATGTTTTCTTAGGATTTTTAATTTCTCCAAATTAGTAATAAAGTAGTTAGATTCTTAAAAGAAATAAATTCATTAAATTTCATAACATGAATTTTAATTTGAAGTTTGAAAAATTAAATAAAAAAAATTACCAAAGAAAGCAGTATGGAAAAATATTAACTGTAAGATTGCCATGTAATCCAATATTTCCCGTAGGACCTATTTATTTAGCAGACCATATTCATAAATGTTTTCCAAATTTAGAGCAGCAATTCATTGATCTAGCGATAATTCCATCAAATGAAGTTTCCAAATATTTAGCTAGAAAAATTGATCAATTTAGACCACATCTAATCATTTTTTCATGGAGAGATATACAAATTTATGCACCTGTTGATGGGAGAAGTGGAAATCCCCTTCAAAACTCTTTTGAAGTTTTCTACTCAAAAAATATCCTTAAAAAAATTAGAGGTTCCTGGGGAGGATTAAAATTAATTTCATCTCATTACGGAGAAATATATAGAAATACTTCTTTAGTCAAGATGGGACTAAAAAGAGCACAAAAATATAATAAAAATGTAAAAGTAATTTTAGGAGGTGGGGCTGTCAGTGTCTTCTATGAACAATTAGGAAATCTACTCCCAAAAGGAACTGTTATTTCAGTTGGAGAGGGAGAAAATCTTATAGAAAAAATCATTAGAGGAGATTCAACAGAAGAAGAAAGATGTTACATTGCTGGACAAAAACCTCGTAATAAACTAATACATGAACAACCTTCAGGCACTGTTAAAACTGCTTGCAACTATAGATATATTAAATCAATATGGCCTGAATTCGATTGGTATATAGAAGGAGGCGATTATTACGTAGGGGTACAAACAAAAAGAGGTTGTCCTCATAATTGTTGTTTCTGTGTTTACACAGTTGTGGAGGGAAAGCAGGTTCGCGTTAATCCTGTTAAGGAAGTAATCAAAGAAATGAAGCAATTATATGATCTTGGAGTAAGGGGATTTTGGTTCACAGATGCACAGTTTATTCCAGCCAAAAAACACATTGAAGATGCAAAAACACTTTTGCAAGCAATTAAGGACCAAGGCTGGGACGATATTAATTGGGCTGCATACATCAGAGCAGATAATATTGATGCTGAGCTAGCTCAGCTTATGGTTGATACAGGTATGAGCTACTTTGAGATAGGTATCACCTCGGGATCTCAAGAACTTGTTAGGAAAATGAGATTAGCGTATGACCTCGAAACTGTATTAAATAATTGCAGAATGCTAGTCAAAGCAGGTTTCAAGAATCATGTTTCAGTCAATTATTCATTTAATGTTTTGGATGAAACGCCCAGCACCATAAGACAAACAATTGCTTACCATAGAGAATTAGAAAATATTTTTGGTAAAGGCTTAGTTGATCCAGCTATATTCTTTATAGGTTTGCAACCTCACACTCTCCTTGAGAAGTATGCTTTGGAGCATAAAATTTTGAAGCCGAATTATAATCCAATGAGCATGATGCCATGGACAGCAAGAAAACTTCTCTGGAATCCAGGGTCACTAGGGAAAAAACTTGGTCAGGTTTGCTTAGAAGCTTTTGATAATACAGAAGACGAATTTGGCAAAACAGTTATCGACATTCTTGAGAGAGATTATGGAAAGTCTTCCTTAAAAGAATCCCTAAAAGTCCGTCCTTTATCAGAAAGAAAATTAGCTCACTCTAAAAAATAAATTCAACCGTTATTAATCCTCTTTCTCGATTGAACTAGAAATTCCTTTAGACTTTAATGATTCAGAGTAGAATTCTGCTGGCTCTAAATCACAAACAATTACTAAACCGACGCCCGTATTGTGTGCTTCAAGCATTATTGCAATAGCATCTTGCTCACTTAATTGCGGAACAACTTCTCGCAGTGAAATAGTGACATACTCCATAGAATTAACTGGGTCATTATGAAGTAAAACCTTATATTTTGGAGATTTATTTCTTAATTCAGCAGGTTTCTTTTCAATCACTGCTGAATTATTATTTGCACTTTGTTCTAACTTTATAGATCGCATTAAATTTATTAGAGTTTAAATTGTAATTGTAATTGTAATTATATATTAATTATTCTTTCCATTGCATCAAGGACCTTTGATCGCGAGTTAAATGCTGACAAGCGAAAATAACCCTCTCCTGCCAATCCAAACCCACTCCCAGGTGTTCCCACTACACTAACTTTTTGGAGAAGGAAATCAAAAAAGTCCCAAGATGTCATTTGATCTGGAACTTTAATCCAAATATAAGGAGCATTGTCCCCACCGTAAACTTTATATCCTGAATTTTGAAGTTTATTTTTCATTATTTTTGCATTTTCCATATAAAAATCAATTAAACCTTTCACCTGTTTTTTCCCTTCAGGAGAATAAACAGCCTCTGCACCTTTCTGAACCACATAACTTACTCCATTGAACTTTGTAGATTGTCGCCTATTCCAAAGAGGCCATAACTCTATTTCCTCATTTGTTGAGCTCAAACCTTTGAGATCCTTAGGTATTACTGTAAAAGCACATCTAACTCCAGTGAATCCTGCGTTCTTTGAAAAAGATCTAAATTCAATAGCACAATCCTTTGCTCCCTCAATCTCATATATTGAATGTGGAATATCATTATCTTGGATAAATGCTTCATAAGCTGCATCAAAAAGTATCAGAGATTTATTTTGGAGGGCATAGTCAACCCACTTTTTCAATTCTTTTTTTGTGATAGTTGCTCCAGTTGGATTATTTGGAAAACAAAGATATAAAATATCAACCTTTTTTTCAGGTAGTTTTGGCAAAAAGTTGTTCCCCTCGTTTATTGCTAGATATGTTAATCCTTGATATGTACCATTTTCGAGAGCTTCTCCAGTTCTGCCTGTCATGACGTTACTATCTACATAAACGGGATAAACAGGATCAGTTACAGCAATTGAATTATCTTTACCCAGAATATCTAAAATATTGCTGCTATCGCATTTAGAACCGTCTGAAACGAAGATTTCTTCAGGTGAAATTTGACAGCCTCGAGAAATAAAATCATGCTCAGATATTTTTTCTCTCAGCCAAGAATAACCTTGTTCTGGTCCATAACCTCTGAAACCGTTTATTGTTCCCATGTCATCTAAAGCTTTACCCATAGCTTCTATGCATGCTTTAGGTAATGGTTCTGTAACATCTCCTATGCCAAGCTTAATAATTTCAGCACTTTTATTTAATTGAGAATATATTTTTACCCTTTTAGCAATTTCAGGGAATAAATAGCCTGCTTTGAGTTTTAAATAATTTTCGTTTACTTGAACCACTTTAGAAAAAAAATTTCACCAATATTAGAATAATGTATCAACGTGCTTTAGTGGTGATTAGATGTTAATATTATTTTAGTTATGGTTAATTTAAGAGGTAATCATAGCTGTGAATTCAATTTCAATTAGTTTGAAAATCGTTTAAATCTTTATAAATAGCAGAATTCAATCACTATTAACTTTATTAATTTTAAAAAGTAATCAATAATAGCTAAAAAAAAATTGCTTTATTGAAAGATAAAATCTAATTCATTAATCTAGACGATTTTCAAAATCCAAATCATTCAGAATCAATTATATGTCTCAGCAAATTATCATCGCTGAGCAGGCTCGAATAGCAGCACTACTCACAGATGATCGAGTTGATGAATTAATCGTCGCACAAGGTCAATATCAAATTGGCGATATTTTTTTAGGAACAGTTGAAAATGTTCTTCCTGGCATTGATGCAGCTTTTATAAATATTGGAGAAAGTGAGAAAAATGGATTCATCCATGTTTCAGATTTAGGTCCACTAAGACTTAAAAAAGGGACATTTGGAATTACTGAATTACTAGAACCAAAACAAAAAGTTCTAGTACAGGTAATAAAGGAACCGACAGGATCTAAAGGTCCCAGACTAACGGGAAGTATTTCAATACCAGGAAAATACTTGATATTACAGCCATATGGCCAAGGAGTAAATATTTCAAGAAAAATCAATACAGAAACAGAACGAAGCCGTTTGAAAGCTCTTGGGGTTTTAATAAAACCACCTAGCACAGGATTGTTATTTAGAACAGAGGCTGAAAAGATAAAAGAAGAACTTCTAATTGAAGATTTAGAACAATTAATACAGCAATGGGAAAATGTACTAAAAGTTTCTGAGACTGCCAATCCTCCAAATTTAGTAAAAAGAGATGATGATTTCTCTCTTAAGATCTTGAGAGATCATATTAAAGAATCAACTAAAAGCATAATTATCGATAGTAAATTTTCAGTTGCAAGGGCAAAAGATTTTTTAATAAATTATGAATCTGATATTAATATTGAATTTCACGATAATAGTATAAACCAACATATTTTCGAAAAGTACGAAATAAAGAAAACAATTCAAAAAGCCCTCCAACCAAGAGTAGATCTTCCTTCGGGTGGTTATATCATTATCGAACCTACTGAAGCTTTAACAGTAATCGATGTTAACTCAGGATCTTTTACGAGATCCGCAAACTCAAGACAAACCGTTTTGTGGACTAACTGCGAAGCAGCAGTTGAAATCTCAAGGCAAATGAAATTAAGAAATATTGGTGGAGTCATAGTAATAGATTTTATCGATATGGAATCTAGAAGAGACCAATTTCAGTTGCTTGAGCATTTTACCTCAGCAATAAAAGACGATTCTGCTAGGCCTCAAATAGCTCAGCTTACTGAATTAGGCTTAGTAGAGTTAACCAGAAAAAGACAAGGTCAAAATATATATGAATTATTCGGCAAAAAATGTTCTACATGCGATGGTACCGGACATGTAGAAAATATATTAAATCACGAAATTTCTGACTTAAAAACACAAAATGTTGAAAATAAATCTAATCAATCAAACAATCTAAAATCTTTAGATATAAATACTTCTCAATCAACTGATGAGCAGGAAAAAATAATTAACAAGGAATTAATTAACTCTAAAGACCTAAGTAAAGACAATTCTTCTAATAAAAAAGAAAAAGAAAATGATAATTTGAACCAATCAAATTCAAAGGAGAAAAATATTATAACAGTTGATCTTACAAATGAAGAAAAAATTGTTTTCAGTCAATTAGGTATAAATCCACTTATAAAGTTAGGTAAAGAATATCTCACCAGCAATAATTTTGTGCGTTTAAAAGAAAGTAATAAAGAAACGGAGAAACCCTTAGACAATAAAAAAACAAAAACAAAAACAAAACAAATTAAAAAAATCTCAAAATCGGGAGAAGAAAAAATTAAAATTGAAACAAATGCAAATTCTGAAGATAAATCAACAAATAAAACTAATGAAAATAATGAAGTTATATTTACAGATAAAAAAGATGACATTGAACTTATAGATGAGCTAAACAATGCAAGAAAAAAAAGAAGAAGATCTTCAGCAAGCATTGAATAAAGTATTCGAAGTTGGAATAGATGAAGTTGGAAGGGGAGCAATTTTTGGTCCAGTTTTTGCAGCAGCCGTAGTATTAACTGAAAAAAATAAATTTATCTTAAAACAATTTGGAGTAAAAGATAGTAAAAGACTAACTCCCAAAAAAAGAAAATTACTTTTACCAAAAATTTTATTACTCTCTTCAGATTATGGAATTGGGCAATCTTCAGCTAGAGAAATAGATAAGTTTGGTATCAGGGTTGCGACAGAACTTTCAATGATAAGAGCTTTAAAAAAATTAAAAGAAAAGCCATCTGAATTAATAATTGATGGTCCCTTATTATTAAGGCCATGGGACGGAATTCAGAAAAACATAGTATCTGGAGACTCAAAGTTCATCTCGATTGCTTCAGCAAGCATAGTTGCAAAAGTTTCTCGCGACAATCTAATGGAGAGGTTAGAAAAAAAATACTCAGGATACTTGATATTTAAAAATAAAGGTTATGGAACCAAAGAGCACTTTTCTTTAATAAAAAAAAATGGAATAACTAAACTTCATAGGAAAAGTTTTTTAAAGAAATCAAATATTATTTAATTTACACCAATCTAAAAAATCTTTTACGAGTTGCTGTTGAACCCTTGTCTTTATACCCAACAGAATTCCATTTAATACCGAATGACCAGTAGATTCCAAAATTTTCCTTGGTACCAGTTTCAGTAGAGGAGGTTGGCTTACAGATACCCCGAGAAGCGCCTCACCTTCTAAACCAATATCAGTTGCTTCCAAATTCGCTTTCAAAATAAGATTAAAATCATCTACCATTCCCAAACCATCCAATGTACTTTCAAGGGCACTCATTTTTAAAATTCCATCTTTATTTTCTACCGCAATTGAGACAACAGGGTTAATATCTAATTGAAAAACCTTAAAACTTGTTACTGTATACTTATATCTACCTACTCCTTCAGGTACTAATTTTTTGGAGTCAAGCATTGCTCCAACAACTCTTTCTTCTTCCAATAGATATTTAGAAAGATATTCTTTATTACGTGTTACAGAAAGCTTGAGTTTCTGTTTAGCATCAAAAGACAATAGCATTTTCTATATTCCTCCAATGCTTATTTGATCTCTTTTTTTTTTTACAATTAATCATGCGCAAACAAGTTGCATATTTAGGTCCTCAAGGAACATACGCAGAAAAAGCAGCCCATATATTATCAAAGCTTGCTGATTTTCAGACACCTATATTTGTACCATGTAATGGGTTACATTCGGTCATTAAATCAATAGCCTACAACAATTGTGATGCTGCTGTAGTCCCTATAGAAAATTCTGTGGAAGGGGGAGTTACAGCTACCCTAGATGCCCTTTGGAAATTTCCTGAGATTTTTATAAATAAAGCAATTGTTTTACCTATTAAACATGCATTAATTAGTGATGGAGAACTTTCAAACATTTCAGAAGTATTATCTCATCCTCAAGCATTAGCTCAATGTTCAGAATGGTTATCTGAGAATCTTCCAAATGCAATTCCTCTCCCTACAAATTCAACATCAGAAGCTGTCAATATGATCAAGGGGAGTAAATTCAGAGCTGCTATCGGTTCAAAATCGTTAATTCAAATCGAAGGACTTAAAGAATTAGCCTTTCCTATTAATGATGTTCCAGGTAATTGCACTAGATTTGTTTTATTGAGCAAGGAATCAAATTCAAATTTAGCTAATATTGCCAGTTTTGCTTTCTCATTAATTTCAAATAAACCTGGTGCTTTGCTTAAAGCTATAAATTATATTGCAGATTTTGGATTTAATATGAGTAAAATTGAATCAAGACCTTCAAAAAGAGAATTAGGAGAATATATAATTTATGTTGATTTAGAAATCAATAATCAAAATAATATTATAAGTTTACTTGAATTAAAAAATAAGTTAAAACCACTTTGCAAGAATTTTGTAGATTTTGGGAATTATTTTTCAGAAAATGTTGAACTAGATTAATTTACCCTCTACATTTATAAACTCCAAACTCCATTAAACCTTTCCTAAATGCCCAATTCATTAGAAGTATTGTCGGAATCTCTCTAATCGATTTCACTATAGCAAATGGGCCAAGTGACAAAATCACGAAGGGCCTTCGAATGCCTTCAATAATAGAGTCGTACCATGAAGGATTTGTATAGGAATTCCAATTTTCAGAAATGACTCTTCCTGAACTATTT
The DNA here is from genome assembly GCA_902622435.1 of uncultured Prochlorococcus sp. Lineage (GTDB taxonomy): Bacteria > Cyanobacteriota > Cyanobacteriia > PCC-6307 > Cyanobiaceae > Prochlorococcus_A. Next base: position 13,042 of record CACNQB010000002.1, read on the forward strand.
TCGTTAGTACTAAGAATGTTACTAAATTCGTTAATGCTAATAAAATTAGGATGAACCCATTGCTCAAGTAGTTGTTTAAGAACTAACTTTTCAAAAAATGATGGGGGATATGCCCCAAGGTCTCTTGAATTCCAATCAGCCAATGCGAAATACCCTCCAGGTCGTAGAGTTCTAAGCATTTCATCTGCAAACCTAGTTTTATCATTCATGTGTGCACCAGCCTCAACACTCCAGACGGCATCAAATGATCCATCTTCAAATTTCAAATCCAAAGCATCCATAACTTGGAAGTTGCAATTTAGCCCATGAGGAGTAAGTTCTCTTGCTCTTTTAACTTGAGCCTGACTGATTGTAATGCCAGTGACATTAAACCCATAATATTCTGCGAGAATCCTAGAACTTCCCCCTATTCCACAACCTACATCGAGTATTCTAGATCCCTGTGGTAATTTATCTAAACCACTCCATTTGACTAATTCATGAACAAACTGAACTTTAGCCTTTCTAAAATCAATATTTTTTTTTCCTGGGGGATAAAAACCCAAATGTATATGTTCTCCCCATAATCTCTCAAGTAATTTATCCTGGGTCCAAGCATCATATGCAGAAGCTACTGTACCGGAAGAAATATATTTTCTAGCATTATTTCTCCATATTATCGCTAGGACTAGAAAGAATAAAACTATTAAAAAAAAAGGGATCAATAATTCAAACATTTAATTTTCTTTTATATCAGGAAAACTCTCTTTCAATGCTGTTCTTGCTGCGAGTTGTTTTCTTGTATGATCAAGCATTTCATATTCTCTTTGCAAACGGTTAAAAGTATTTCTCTCTTCAAGAAGTCTTTGCTGTTCTTCCGCAACAGGGCCGCCCAAATGAGCTCCTATCCAAAATGATAAATCCATTGGGTTATCAGGTAATTTATCAGGTAAATTTTTCTTTGTATTAGTCAATTTACTTGTTAAATTAATAACATCACTAAGTGCTTCTTTTACTGAATCTTTTAGAGAATCTAATTTTTGAAAGTCATTAATATCATCATCACTAATCCAACTAACCATGGCAGAACAAAATGGCGTCGAACGGGTAATTTCTAAGACTTGAAATCTTTGTTGGCCGAGAGTAATAATATTACTTCTCCCATCATCTGCAGTTTGATGTTTTAAAATTTGTGCGCAACATCCAACGTTAGCCATACTTTTAGTATTTGGATCCCACTTAATCACTCCAAACATAGAATCACTTTCAAGGACAGATTGGAGCATAATCCTATATCTCGATTCAAAGATATGTAAAGGCAATACTTCTTGAGGAAAAAGGACTACCTCTGGCAAAGGAAATAAAGGTAATTCCCTTACTGAGAGTTCTCCCATTTAAACCTCATTTTACTTTTTTTATACTAATCAATTTGGAGCGGTTCTGGGATTTATTAAAGTTTAACTTCTATATCTACACCACTAGGGAGATCTAGTTTCATTAATGCATCAATAGTTTTTGAAGAAGGACTGTAGATATCTATTATTCTGCGATGAGTTCTTGTTTCAAAATGTTCTCTAGAATCTTTATCAACATGTGGTGATCTTAATACGCAATAAATCTTCCTTTTTGTAGGTAAAGGTATTGGACCTATTGCTGAGGCAGAAGTAGTATCAGCAGTTTGGATAATTTTGTCGCAAGATAAATCAAGCATTCTTCTATCAAATGCTTTGAGCCTTATTCTTATTTTTTGTTGTGCAATAGATGCAGTCATAGTTTCAAATAACTTCTAGTAAAGGGTCATTTTAATTAATGACCCTTATCCATAAACCTATATTAGATGATTGAGGTTAAATTTTTAAAATTCAAATTTATTATTTGAGAATTTTAGAAACAACTCCAGCACCGATAGTACGCCCACCTTCACGTATGGCGAATCGCATACCTTGTTCAATAGCTACTGGACAAATTAATTCTCCAGTCATCTTAATTCTGTCTCCTGGCATAACCATTTCAACATTAGAACCATCATCTGAGGTAAATGCGGTGATTTGACCAGTCACATCAGTTGTTCTGATGTAGAACTGAGGTCTATATCCTGCAAAGAAAGGAGTATGTCTTCCGCCCTCTTCTTTTTTTAGAACATAAACTTCTCCTTCAAACTTTGTATGAGGGGTAATAGATCCTTTTTTCACAAGAACCATTCCTCTTTCAATATCTTCTTTCTGGACACCCCTTAAAAGTAAACCGACATTATCGCCAGCCATACCTTCGTCAAGAAGTTTACGGAACATTTCAACTCCAGTAACAGTTGTTACTCTTGTATCTCTTATTCCAACTATTTCTACTTCTTCTCCAACCTTAACTTTACCTCTCTCAATTCTTCCAGTAGCAACAGTTCCTCTACCAGTAATTGAGAAAACATCTTCAACTGCCATCAAAAATGGTTTATCAACTTCTCTTTCTGGTTCAGGAATACTGGCATCAACTGCTTTCATTAACTCTTCAATCTTTGATTCCCAAGTAGAATCACCTTCAAGAGCTTTTAAACCTGAAACTTGAACTATAGGAATGTCATCTCCCGGGAAGTCATAACTATCTAAAAGTTCCCTAATTTCCATTTCGACAAGTTCAATAATTTCTTCGTCATCGACCATGTCGCACTTATTGAGAGCAACCACAAGAGCAGGAACTCCAACCTGTTTAGCTAATAGAATATGCTCTTTTGTTTGAGCCATAGGACCATCTGTAGCTGCACAAACTAGGATAGCTCCATCCATTTGGGCGGCCCCCGTGATCATGTTTTTCACATAATCAGCATGGCCTGGGCAATCGACATGAGCATAATGCCTGCCTTCAGTTTCATATTCAACATGAGCTGTATTAATGGTAATGCCACGCTCTCTTTCTTCAGGAGCACCATCAATGTCTCCGTAGTCTTGAGCTTGAGCTTGACCTTTTTTAGCTAATACATTTGTAATAGCAGCTGTAAGTGTTGTTTTTCCATGATCGACATGGCCAATAGTACCTATGTTGACATGTGGTTTGTTTCTTTCGAACTTCTCGCGAGCCATTTTGAATTAAAGAATCGAGGGTTTAAGGGTGTTTTAGTTTAGAGATCAGGAGTTGCCCTGATTCTTGGAAATGATAGCTTCAGCAACATTACGAGGAACTTCCTCATAATTTGCGAACTCCATTGAAAATATACCCCGACCTTGAGTCATTGATCGGAGTTGAGTGGCATAACCGAACATTTCGGCTAAGGGCACTTTGGCCTGTACCTTAGACAATCCGTCATCGACAGATTGTCCTTCTACTTGACCTCTTCTGGAAGAGAGATCACCAATTACAGATCCAAGAAAGTCATCAGGACTTTCGACCTCAACTTTCATCATAGGCTCTAAAAGGACTGGGTTGCATTTTTTAACGCCGTCTTTAAAAGCCATGGAACCTGCAATTTTGAAGGCCATTTCAGATGAGTCTACATCGTGGAATGAACCATCGACTAGTGTTACTTTTACATCAATGAGTGGATAACCGGCAAGAACACCAGATTCACAGGTCTCTTTCATTCCATTAGATGCAGGGCCAATATACTCTTTTGGTACGGCTCCACCAACGATTTTGTTTACAAATTCAAAACCTTTACCAACTTCAGCAGGTTCCATTTCAATAATGACATGACCATACTGACCTTTACCTCCAGTCTGTCTTGCATATTTACCTTCACCTTTAGAACTAGACCTTATAGTTTCTCTATATGAAACCTGTGGAGCTCCTATATTTGCTTCAACTTTAAATTCCCTTAACATTCTGTCAACAAGGATTTCTAGGTGCAACTCACCCATACCTGCAATAACAGTTTGATTCGTCTCAGGATCTGTACTTACTCTAAAGGTTGGATCCTCTTCAGACAAAGCAGTTAAGGCTTTTGATAATTTTTCCATATCACCTTTAGTTTTTGGCTCAACAGCTACTGAGATAACTGGTTCAGGGATAAACAATGTCTCCAAAACTATTGGATCTTCTGTGTTACATAAAGTGTCACCAGTTGTTGTGTTCTTAAGACCTAATACAGCTCCTAAATCCCCCGCCCTCAATTCATCAACCTCCTCTCTTTCGTCAGCCTTTAGAATCACTAATCTAGAAATTCTCTCTTTAGCATCCTTAGTAGAATTCATTACATAACTTCCCTTTGAAAGAACACCTGAATACATCCTTACAAAAGTTAATTTCCCATAGGGATCTGACATCACTTTGAATGCTAATGCACTGAAAGGAGCATTATCATCTGAAGGTCTAATATCTTCTTTACCACTTGGTAAAACACCTTGTATTGGTTTCACATCAACTGGAGCTGGCAAGTAATCAACTACAGCGTCTAATACAAGTTGGACACCTTTATTCTTAAAAGCTGAACCGCATAATACTGGAACAAGTCCATGTTTTAAAACCCCTTCCCTTATACCTTTTTTAAGTTGTTCTTCGGATAATTCTCCTGTTTCAAGGAAAATTTCAATTAACTCTTCATCATTTTCTGCAACGCTCTCCATCAACTTGAATCTCCACTCAGCAGCTTCTTCCTCCATTTCAGATGGAATTGGTGCTTCTTCAATGTCAGTACCTAAGTCGTTTTTGTAAAGATACGCTTTGTTAGCTACTAAATCAATAATGCCTGTGAGATCACCTTCAGCCCCAATAGGTAACTGGATTGGAAGTGCATTTGCCTTTAGTCGATCTTTAATTTGCGTATTTACTTTTAAAAAATCCGCACCAGTTCTGTCCATTTTATTAACAAAAACCATTCTTGGAACAGAGTATCTATCTGCTTGACGCCAAACCGTTTCTGATTGAGGCTGAACTCCACCAACTGCACAAAATACAGCAATAACTCCATCCAAAACACGCATTGATCTTTCAACTTCAATAGTAAAGTCAACGTGACCAGGAGTATCAATAATATTAATCCTATGATCTTGCCAGCTAGTAGATATTGCAGCAGCAGTAATAGTTATTCCTCTTTCTCTTTCTTGTGCCATCCAATCTGTTACGGCAGCGCCATCATGAACCTCTCCTATCTTATGAACTACACCTGAATAAAACAAAATTCTTTCAGTAGTTGTTGTCTTACCTGCATCAATATGAGCGGCTATACCTATATTCCTAACTCGTTCTAGGGGAAAGTCGCGTGCCAATTTTAAAGCTCCAAATAAAATAAATTTTGATAATGTGGTTCACATTAAATGCAAACTTTAATAATAATAAACTACTTAAGTACCTTTTGATGAAATTAATATCTGTAATGTGCAAAAGCTTTATTAGCTTCTGCCATTTTATGAGTATCTTCTCTTTTTTTTACGGCACTACCAGTTTCATTTGCTGCATCCATCAACTCACCAGCAAGTTTTTGGGACATGCTTTTACCATTTCTTGCACGTGAGAATGTAACAAGCCATCTTAATGCCATAGCTGTACCTCTCTCTTGGCGAACTTCCATAGGAACTTGATATGTTGCACCACCAACTCTTCTAGCTCTTACCTCCACAAGAGGGGTAGCATTTTTCACAGCAGTTTCAAATAGTTCAATTGCATTCCCACCTGTTCTCTCGCTTATTAAAGAAAACGCATCAGACAATATTCTTTGAGCTGTAGATTTTTTTCCATGTTTCATCAATCGAGAAATCATCATTGAAGCAAGACGACTATTAAATTGAGGATCAGGAGAGACTGGTCTTTTTACTGCTGCATTTCGACGTGACATTTTTAAAAAAAGTGATGTTTACAAATTAATCTTTTGGAGCTTTTGCTCCATACTTAGATCTGGATTGACGTCTATCTTTGACTCCAGCCGTATCTAAAGTTCCTCTTATAATATGATATCTAACTCCTGGCAAATCCTTTACTCTTCCACCCCTAAGGAGTACTACAGAATGTTCTTGCAAATTATGTCCAATGCCTGGAATATAAGCAGTTACTTCGAAACCAGAAGTCAATCTAACCCTAGCAACTTTTCTCAAAGCTGAATTAGGCTTCTTAGGTGTTGATGTATAGACTCTTGTACATACCCCTCTTCTCTCTGGGCAAGCTTTTAATGCAGGAGATTTTGTTTTCTTTGTCAGACGTTTTCTTTCTGAACCTACTAATTGTGAGATGGTGGGCATCTATTAAAACTTAGATAAAAATAAATATTTAACTATCATAACCTTTTAAGAGCACTAACTAAAAGTTTTTAATTATAATTTTTTAAAATTTTTGTCAAATTAAAATTATTTGGTAAATATTCATTATCTTTAGATTTATTTTCATATTTATTTTTATAATAGAAATACATAAATAACTAAATAGAATTAAATAATCTATGGGAGAGAGTATCAAAAGAATCGTTGGCCCATATCAAGATAGTTATTCCCCAAATGGAATAATTGGGGAGAAAGATGCGTGTGGAGTTGGTTTCGTAGCAAATGTTGAAGGTATAGAAAGCAACTGGATTCTTAAACAATCTCTAAAGGGCCTCAACTGCATGGAGCATAGAGGAGGTTGTGGAGGAGATAGTGACTCAGGAGATGGCGCAGGCATTTTATGTTCAATTCCATGGGGATATCTAGAAGAGAAAATTAATCTAAAAAATACTCAACAAGTTAATAGAGGTTTAGGCATGGTCTTTATGCCTAATAAAAAAGAAAAAATTGAAATATGTAAATTGATATGTGATGAAGAAGCAGAAAAATTAAAAGTCAACAAAACATCTTGGAGAACAGTACCCGTTAATAATGAAATCTTAGGTCCTTTAGCTAAAGCAAATGCTCCATTCATCTGTCAGTGGATTTTGTATATAGATAAAAAAGATCATAAGGATGTTGAAAGGCTTTTATTTCAATTAAGGAAAAGAATTGAGAAAAAAATAAGAGAAACTTTCAAAAACGATGTTGGGGATTGTGAATTTTATTTTGCCTCACTAAGTTCTCAAACAGTTGTTTATAAAGGTATGGTTCGCTCTGAAATATTATCCGAGTTTTATCAAGATCTAAAAGAAGAGAGTTTTAAAGTTTCATTTTCTGTTTATCATCGCAGATTTAGTACTAATACACTCCCAAAATGGCCACTAGCTCAGCCTATGAGATTTTTGGGTCATAATGGCGAAATAAATACTCTCTTAGGCAATATTAATTGGGCTAAAGCTTCAGAAACACATATAGATGATTTTTGGGGAGAGTTATCTAATGAAATTAAGCCCATTGTAGATGTAAACAAAAGTGATTCTTCCAATCTTGATGCAACCCTTGAAATCAATATTCGTTCAGGTCAGCCCATTACTGACTCATTATTAAAACTTGTTCCTGAAGCATTTAGAGATCAACCAGAACTTGAGGAGAGAGAGTATATAAAAGCTTTTTATGAATATTCTGCAAGCCTACAAGAAGCTTGGGATGGGCCAGCACTACTCGTATTTGCTGATGGAAATTTTGTCGGAGCAACGCTTGATAGAAATGGCCTAAGACCAGCAAGATATTCAATCACAAATGATGGTTTTGTAATAATGGGTTCTGAAACAGGAGTAGTAGATCTTGAAGAAGAAAGAGTAATAGAAAAAGGTCGATTAGGACCGGGACAAATGTTGGCAGTTGATTTTCATCAGAATAGAATCCTAAGAAATTGGGAAGTAAAATCTGAAGCCGCTCAAAGGCATGATTATAAAAAACTTCTCAGTAATAGAACTATAAAAATTGAAAATAATGAATGGGTTAAAGACTGTGAACTAAAAGACCTTGAGTTGTTGCAACAACAAACTGCATACGGGTTTTCTGCGGAAGATAATGACCTTATCTTAGATTCAATGGCTTCATTAGCTAAAGAGCCTACTTATTGCATGGGCGACGACATCCCGTTAGCAGTTCTTTCATCTAAACCACATATTTTATACGACTACTTTAAGCAAAGATTTGCACAAGTTACTAATCCTCCTATTGACCCTCTGAGAGAAAAACTTGTAATGAGTTTAGAGATGCATCTTGGAGAAAGATGTACACCATTTGAAATTAAAGATGCTAAACCTTTTATTCATTTACAAAGTCCGATTCTAAATGAGGAAGAACTCATTTCCATCAAAAAATCAAAAATTAAATCTCAGACAATTTCAAGTTTGTTTGATTTAGAGGAAGGCATTCAAGGCTTAGAGAACCAATTAAAACTAATCTGTAAACAGAGTGAGCTGTCTATAAAAGAAGGTTGCTCTTTAATTATCATTTCTGATAAGGGAATTAATCCTAAAAATACTTTCATACCTCCTTTACTTGCTGTTGGAGCAATTCATCATTATCTTCTTAAAAAAGAAATCAGGCTAAAAGCTTCTCTAATAATTGAGACCGGTCAATGTTGGAGTACACATCACTTAGCTTGTTTAATTGGATATGGAGCAAGTGCAGTTTGCCCTTGGTTGACCTTCGAAGCAGGTAGACACTGGTTAAAACATCCGAAAACACAAAAACTCATTGATAGCAAAAAAATAAATCCATTATCAATAGTTGATGTTCAAGAAAATATTAAAAAAGCCCTAGAAGACGGTCTAAGAAAAATTCTCTCAAAAATAGGCATCTCACTCTTATCTAGTTACCATGGTGCACAAATTTTTGAAGCTGTAGGACTTGGATCTGACTTAATAAAAATTGCTTTTGATGGTACAACAAGTCGTATCGCTGGCATAACATTAAAAGAATTAACTAATGAAACACTTTCAATACATACGAAAGCCTATCCAGAGATTGATTTAAAGAAATTAGAATTTTTAGGATTTGTACAATTTAGAAATAATGGAGAATATCATTCCAACAACCCAGAAATGTCCAAAGTTTTACATTCGGCGGTAAAACAAGGGCCAGGATACGATCATTTTGAAACTTACAAAAAACTTATTAGTAATAGACCGACAACATCTCTTAGAGATTTACTAACAATTAATTCAAAAAGAAAAAGTATTCCATTAGAGGAAATTGAAAGTGTTGAATCAATTTGCAAAAGGTTTTGTACCGGAGGAATGAGTTTAGGTGCTTTATCCAGAGAAGCGCATGAAGTTTTAGCAGTTGCAATGAATAGAATTGGTGGAAAAAGTAATAGTGGAGAAGGGGGAGAAGATCCAGCTCGTTTTAATGTTTTAAATGATATCGATGAAAATACTCAATCAGCTACTTTACCATTTATAAAAGGTCTAGAAAATGGAGACACCGCTTGTTCAGCTATTAAACAAATAGCATCAGGTCGATTTGGCGTTACACCTGAATATCTAAGAAGTGGTAAACAACTCGAAATTAAAATGGCTCAAGGTGCAAAACCTGGAGAAGGGGGACAATTGCCTGGTCCAAAAGTTGATTCCTACATCGCAAAACTTAGAAATAGTAAACCTGGAGTAGCTCTAATATCTCCTCCCCCGCATCATGATATTTATTCAATTGAAGATTTAGCTCAACTTATCCATGACTTACACCAAGTCCATCCAAAAGCAAAAGTGAGCGTTAAACTTGTTTCTGAAATTGGTATCGGCACTATTGCTGCTGGGGTAAGCAAAGCTAATGCAGATGTAATTCAAATTTCAGGCCATGACGGAGGTACAGGTGCTTCGCCCCTAAGTTCTATTAAACATGCAGGTTTACCATGGGAATTAGGTGTTGCTGAGGTTCATAAATCTCTCTTAGAGAATAACTTACGTGAAAGAGTAATTTTGAGAACTGATGGAGGTCTTAAAACAGGCTGGGATGTAGTTATTGCAGCTTTACTAGGTGCTGAGGAATACGGTTTCGGTTCTGTAGCGATGATTGCTGAAGGATGCATAATGGCTAGGGTTTGTCATACAAACAAGTGTCCTGTTGGAGTTGCTACTCAAAAAGAAGAGTTAAGAAAAAGATTTAAAGGTATTCCAGAAAATGTTGTCAATTTTTTCTTATATATTGCTGAAGAAGTAAGACAGATAATGAGTAGTATTGGAGTTTCTAATATGGAAGAACTGATTGGGAATCAAGAATTTCTTTCTGCAAGAAATATCGGTCTTCCAAAAACTTCTAATATCGATCTCTCTTCTTTAGTAAATAATAAAGAAATAACCACTGATAGATCATGGTTAAAACATTCAAAAAATCCTCATAGTAATGGTTCTGTATTAGAGGACGAGTTTTTGTCTGATACTGAATTTATTAATTCAATTAAAAGTCACGAAAAATTGACTAAAAAAATTGAGATAAAAAATACAGATAGAAGTGTTTGTGCGAAAATATCAGGCGAAATCGCAGAACTTCATGGAAACACCGGCTTCAATGGCGAACTTAATTTAAATTTCAAAGGATATGCAGGACAAAGCTTTGGTGCCTTTTTATTAAAGGGAATGAATGTTCAATTAATCGGAGAAGCTAATGATTATGTTTGTAAAGGAATGAATGGAGGAATACTCACAATAATTCCACCAAATATAGATAAAACCTCCTCCGAACAAGTTATCCTAGGAAATACTTGCCTTTATGGAGCAACAGGTGGGAAATTATTTGCTTTAGGAAAATCGGGAGAAAGATTTGCAGTAAGAAATAGTGGTGCTACAGCAGTAACAGAGGGCGCAGGAGATCATTGTTGTGAATACATGACTGGAGGGAAAGTAGTTATTCTAGGTTCCACAGGAAGGAATATTGGTGCGGGCATGACTGGTGGAATAGCTTTCATAATCGATGAGAATAATGATTTAAATAATAAAGTTAATAAGGAAATAGTAAGCATTCATAAAATAACTTCATCAATGCAGGAAGACATTTTATTGGAAATTATTAGGGAATATAGAGCAAAAACAAATAGCTTAAAGGCCGCCAAAATAATTGAAAATTGGTCTCATTTTAAGAGTACTTTCAAATTAATTGTTCCCCCAAGTGAAGAAGAGATGCTTGGCATAAAGAAAATGTAAATGCCTTTCTTTGTAAAAACTGAAATTATAAAAAAAGAATACTTAAATAATAAAGATTTAAAACGAAAAGTAATTAACGAACATAATGATTGGATCAAAAAATTAAAAAAAGAGGGAATTAATATAAAAAGTGGTTTTTTAGTAGATGATTTAAAAAGACCAGGCGCTGGTGGATTACTAATTCTTGAAATAAATAATTATGAAAATGCACTAAAAATAATTAAGAATGATCCAATGATTAAAAATGATTTAGTTGAATGGGAAATAAATGAGTGGGTAGATTCAAATAAATGAAAATTACTATCTTGGATATTTTTTCATAAGTTTTTGAATCTCTTCAGCATGGTAACTGCTACGCGTTAAAGGAGAACTAACTACTTGCATAAAGTCCAAATCTTTTTCCCCGAAAACTTTATAATGGTTAAATTTTGAGGGGCTCACAAATTTTTGAACAGGTAAATGATTAGAGCCAGGAGATAAGTACTGACCAATAGTAACAATATCAACGAAATTACTTTTTAAATCCTTAAGAAGACTTAAGACCTCCTCATCTTTTTCCCCTAAACCAAGCATAAAACCTGACTTTGTATAAACTTTGGGAGAATATTCTCTGGTCCTTTTAAGCAACTCAAGAGTTCTCTCATATTTACCTTGAGGTCTTACTTTTTTATATAGCGAAGACACAGTCTCAATATTATGGTTTAAAACGTTTGGACTTGAATCAAGAACTTTTTCAAGCGCTTTCCAGTTGCCACAAAGATCAGGTATTAAAAGCTCAATAGTAGTTTCAGGGGATTTTTTTCTTACTTGATAAACACATTCAAAAAATTGAGATGCGCCACCATCCTCAAGATCGTCTCTATTAACTGATGTGATTACAACATGATTAAGTTGCATTCTAAAAACGGCTTCGGCTAAACGATATGGTTCTGTTGGATCTAATTCTCTTTTAGATCTATCAAAATCAATATCGCAATATGGACATGCCCTAGTACAGCCAGGTCCCATTATAAGGAAAGTGGCAGTTCCACTTGCAAAACATTCACCAATATTTGGACAACTTGCCTCTTGACATACTGTATTGAGATTTAAATCATTTAATAAATTTGCAGTATTACCAATTCGCTCAACTTGTGGAGCTTTGACCCTTAACCATTCAGGTTTTGAAATTAAACTATTAGTATTATTAGTCACATTAAATCTTCTTGACCTGTAATTTTATTTTACTAAAAACAAGATGAATTAACTATTTATAATTTCAAAGACGAAGCTCTTCAACAGAAGTAAATAAATAAATGAATTCAACTAAACCTTCTGCAATTTAGAAAAATTTTAATAAAATTTACTAGTTACACAATGTTTTTGTTTCATTAACTAAACTTGAATCAGATTTCATAACGTTATTTTTAATACAGATATCAAAACTTACTAATTTTAAAAATACAGCTGGAAACTCAACAATAATTGCTTTATTTTGTACTAAAAAGTGTTTTTTTTATTATTTTTTGATACAGTAAAAAATATATGTAATAAAACATTGACTTTTAAATTTAAAAGAAAACGTATTTTATTATCGGAAAAAAGTAAAAAATCTAAAGCAATAGGTTATGCTAGAGCTACTCATAACGAATATGAATATTTAGAAGAGCAAATAAAAATTTTGAAGGAAGAGGGTTGCAGCTTAGTGTTCTCTGAATTTATAAGTTTAGATGAAGAAATCAAACCCCAACTCAATAAAGCTATAAATGCCTTATCAAAAGGCGATCAATTAATAATAACTCAGCTTGATCGAGCATTTAAAAATAAAAAAGAATGTTTGATAACAATAAATAAACTTATATATAAAGATATTCAATTGCGAACTTTGACCGGTTTTTTTGCTGCTAATGAATCTTCTAATGCAAATTCTTCAATTTTTAAGATTTTATATGAATTAGATAATTTAGAAGACAAAAGTTTAGGTGAAAGAAAAAAAGAACAACTATTACGCAGAAAATTATCTGGAAATAATTTGGGAGGAAGGCCCAAAATAAGTCCTCTAAAAGAATCTTTAGTAATCAGATTGCGTAATGAAGGATATTCTTATCGATCAATCAGATCACAAACAGGAATTGCGTTGTCAACAATAAGAAGAGTAATTTTGGAAGGAGAACTAACATAAAATGAAGAGGAAAGAAATTGAAAATTTAATTAAAGAAAATTTTAAAGATACAGCGTTGCGTATTTATGAATTAGATAATGAAGATAGAAAAAGTTTATTAGCTGAATATAGAGAATGGATTATGAATGATTTAGATTTTGAAGAAGTAATGATGTTGCCTTATGAAGCCTATACTGACAAATTAGATTCTAATTTCTTAGAAGATTCACTTTAGTCCTCAATAGTATATCTCTTATTAAAATCGTATACTTCTTTTGCTATAAAAGGTAAAAGGGAAGAATCTTTGGAATATTTTTCTCCATTACAAAAAACTACTAATAAAGTTTGTAGATATTGATTATTAATCCACCAAGCAGAATCATGTCTAACTTCAGACATTAAGCCTGCTTTACTCCAAAGATTAATGCCTTCTGGTAATCCTTCACCCAAAAAACCATCTATTTGATTAAGAGAATCGTTTTTAAGAACAACTTTATTTAAATTTCTTTTTAAAAAACTTCGCAAATTTAAATTATTTTCTTGATAATCAATATGAATCATAATTTCCTCCAAAACCCTTGCAGCTGAATCAGAGTTCATAGCGTTTCTATTTTTATTATCATGTCCATAAAATTCTTTCTCACGACCAAATGGTCCATCATCCCAAGTCTTCTGACAGCAATTTATACCAACCAATTCTTCCCAATTCAAATCATGTAGCCAATCATTTATTATACTTCTTTGGTATTTCCAATTTTCCCATAATTCGCCTTCAATACGAGGTCCACTTGTTGTTCCAGTAAGTAAATCAATTAAAAAGCTTGTTGCATTATTACTAGAGAAAGATAACATTTTCCCTACAGCATCAATAATTTCATCTGATAATAATAAACTTCCTTTTTTAATCCAATGAAATGCAGCAAGGCCATAAACTAACTTGACAATGCTGGCAGGGTAAACCATTTTTTTGTTATTAATGCCAGTTCCAAAACCTTTAGATAAACTTTTATTTTCACTTTTATAATTAATCCAAGTTATCGAAATATCTTCTCTTGAAAAATCTTTATCATAAGAGCATACTCTCCTTAAAATATCATTTAAGGCTAGACCCATCTCCTGACTTAAATAGTAAAAGGACATTGAATGGAAATTTATAAAAATCCTATCTCACTATTTAAACAAACTAATTTTTCAAAAACTATTTGGTGGCAATTAAAAGTTAATATTTCGGGATATCAAAATGAAATAGAAAATAAATTAGTTACTGAAATATTTAAAAATAGAATTTTTAGGCTTATTTATCCGAATATCTATCAAAACAACCATAAATATTCAAGAATACTAGTTCAACTATATGAAGATGGTTACGTCTGTTGGATAAATTTAGATGGATTAATTATTGAGAAATACGAATTCAAAAAAAATAACAGTTTAGAAAATGAACACTTCTTTATAAAAGATAAAGTTAACTCAATTTTAAAATGGATCAAGGATCAATCTGAGTTAAATAATGAATATCTTTGGGGTGGTACATTAGGTCCCAATTTTGATTGTTCTGGATTAATTCAGACTGCGTTTTTAAAGCATCAAATTTTTATACCTCGAGATTCTTTTCAAATAAAAAGTTTTTGTAAGCACCTTTTTTATTACAAAGAATCGTATGAGGCTCTACGACCTGGCGATCTTTTATTTTTTGGAAATGAAGAAAAATGTGATCATATTGGAATCTACAAAGGAGACGGATTCTATTACCATAGCTCTGGAACGGATTTTGGCAGAAATGGAATAGGATTAGATACCCTAAAAAAGTCTAATGATAAAATCTCATTGCATTATAAATCTAAACTTATTTCGGCAGGAAGAGTAGTTAGAAATTATAGATGGGACCGTAGTTTACGTTAATTAACATAGCTCAACTTTAAATTAAATTATTACTTATTCTTTTATTTAGAAATTAACCAGCAGTCCAAATATTTTTAATGATTGGCATTATGGTGTCTAAGTGTAATGTCCCAACAAGTAACCAAGCAAAAACTGCTCCTCCACATCCTCCTAACCAAAATCCACTTGTAAAATCAGCCCAACCAGCTCTTGTAAATAAGTCCTTTGGCGGATTATTAACAGTCGCATCCGGAGGTTGAACATTAGGTGCTTTACCAGGTGCATTGTATAGCACAAAAAGTGCTGTCAAAATATGAACAGCTCCAATAGTAGCGAGAAGTCCAGCCGTTAGAGCAAATTCAGAATTTCTTAATGGGCCAGTCATGGTAAAAGGTCCGTATAGAAGATATCCAAAAGCTGCTCCAGTTTCTAAACCTCTAAAATTAGGGGAAATACCTTCTCTGTAAAAAGGTAAATTATTTATAAAGGCTTTTGTAAAATAACCACTATTAACTGGAGTAGCTAGATTACCAACACAAGGATCAGCTACTGTTTTTACTGCCCATTGTTCTGCTACGCCAATATCATTTGGTTGTACAGAAGTATCTATGTATTTCTCATCAAACTTAATAGAACTTGTTGATTCAGAGAATGATTTTTGAAAGTCGCTCATTTTTTTAATAGTTTAGTGTTTGATAATTTATTCAGTTGCTGTAATTAATCTTCCAATCAATACGATAAAAACAGCAGGCATTGCTATACCAATTAATGGAACAAAAATTGAGGGTAAAAGACTTGGTAAATCAGATGGCATAGTTCTTTAAACATCTATAGACACTTTAGTATTGATCAGCGAAATAATGTTAATTTTATTACTGGATGATATAAAAATTATTAACTTTTTACATGTTAAATTTTTTCGCAATTTTACTTATTATTTTTATAGGAATATTACTTCTAGTTTTTAAAAAAAGAAGCTTTAAAAAGTTAATAAATCAAAGCAATTTAAATTCTATTAAATTAAAGAAAAATAAAAAAAGTAATAAAAAATTTCTATCTAAAAAAAATAGTTATTTATACAATCACGAAGAAAAAAAGTACTCAATATTTTATAAAAATTCTCAAAGAAATAAAATGATTAGTCTTTTTCAGGGTGATACAGAAAATAAATTAAAGGCATTAAAAATTGCGGAAGAATTGGCTGATAAATCAACATTACCTATTTTACGAAAAGGCTTAAGAGATATTTCTCCTGAAGTCGTTGAAATTTCAGCTTTTTTAATAAGACAGTTCAAGTAAACAATCAATTTTGCTTAGCACTGTTTATTGATCTAATTCTGTAAATTGGACGACTTTGACTTTCATGATATGTCCTAATTAAAAGTTCACTCAACAATCCAAAGCTAAATAATTGAACACCAGCAATTCCTAATATTAATGCAAACATCAGCAACGGACGATTTCCAATATCCTCACCCATTATTTTTAAAACTATCAAATAAGAACTTATCGCAAGGCTAAAGAAAATACTTATAATTCCAACAAACCCAAAACCATACATCGGTCTTGTTAAAAATTTAGTCATAAACCAAACAGTTAGTAAATCCATTAAAACTCTAAAAGTTCTATCAATTCCATATTTACTAGATCCATATTGCCTGCTCCTATGATTTACTTTAATTTCTTTGATTCTTGCACCTTCAATATTTGCTAAAACGGGCAAAAACCTGTGAAGTTCCCCATATAACTTTATATCTTCTATTATTTCTTTCTTAAACGCTTTTAATGAGCAACCATAGTCATGCAACTTCAAACCTGTTACGGAAGCTATTAACTTATTAGCTATTTTTGATGGTATCTTTCTATTAATTAATTTATCTTTTCTATCAAACCTCCAACCACAAACCAAATCAAAACCATTATTAATCTCTGAAATTAATAAAGGAATATCATTTGGATCATTTTGTAAATCACCATCCAAAGTAATAACAATATCGCCCTTAGAATTATCAAAGCCAGCTGACATTGCTGCAGTTTGACCATAATTTTTGCGAAGGGAAATTACTGACAACTCTTTAATTTTGAGAGTTAGTTGCTTTAATACTTGATGAGTATTATCTTTAGAACCATCATTTACAACAATCAATTCAAAATTAAATTTATGAGATGACATTACATTTATAACTTCATCCAATAAAAGACCAATACTCTCGCTTTCATTGAAAACAGGAACGATAACAGAAATTAATTGTTTTATATCTGACATTTATATCTAATAATAATTACACAATTTTAACTTAATTTAGAACATTAAAATTAAACAAAAAAAATCACCACAAACGTGGTGATTTAAATTATTTAAGGGAAATTTAACCAAACTTACCTGAAGTTGATGCGATAACAAATGCCCCAAATGTAAGTATGTTTCCAATCGTGAAATGTGCTAGTCCAACTAATCTAGCTTGAACAATAGAAAGTGCAACTGGCTTATCTCTCCAGCCAACAAGGTTAGCAATTGGAGTACGCTGATGTGCCCAAACTAATGTTTCAATTAATTCTTGCCAGTAACCACGCCATGATATTAGGAACATGAAACCAGTAGCCCAAACTAAGTGACCGAATAGGAACATCCAAGCCCAAGGAGATAGGGAATTTACTCCAAATGGGTTATATCCATTAATAAGTTGAGCAGAGTTTAACCAGAGATAATCTCTGAACCAACCCATTAGATAAGTTCCTGATTCGTTAAATTGTGCAACGTTACCCTGCCAAATTGCTAGGTGTTTCCAATGCCAGTAGAAAGTTACCCATGCTAGTAAATTTAATGCCCAGAACATAGCTAAGTACATAGCGTCCCAAGATGAACTATCACAAGTACCTCCACGTCCAGGACCATCGCAAGGGAATGCATAACCTAAATCTTTCTTATCAGGAATTAATTTTGTTCCCCTAGCATCAAGTGCTCCTTTGATAAGTATTAAAGCGGTTGTATGAAGACCTAAAGCGATAGCATGGTGAACTAAGAAATCTGCAGGACCGATAGGTAAGAAAGCACTTAATGCATCTTGTCTATTAATTAAATCCATCCAATAATGATTACCTGGCAATGAATTAGCGGCGAGACTGGCTGAACTTGTTGGATCAGATAATAAAGCATTAAAGCCGTACATCATTTTACCTTGAGCAGCTTGAACAAACTGAGCAAATACTGGCTCAATTAGAATTTGCTTTTCAGGATTACCAAAAGCTACAACAACATCGTTATGTACATAAATTCCTAGAGTATGGAATCCAAGCAGCATTGTTACCCAACTAAGATGGCTTATCAAAGCTTCCTTTGTTCCAAGAACTCTCGCCAATACATTATCTTTATTTAATTCTGGATCATAATCTCTTACAAAGAAAATAGCTCCGTGTGCAAATGCACCAACCATCAAGAACATTGCTATGTACTGATGATGACTATATAAAGCAGATTGTGTAGTGTAGTCCCTGGCAATAAAAGCGTAAGAAGGAAGTGCACCCATGTGTTGAGCTACAAGAGAAGTTGCTACACCAAGGGATGCTAATGCTAATCCAAGTTGGAAATGTAATGAATTATTTACAGTTTCATATATTCCATCGTGGTTAATTCCAAAACTACCTTTATGAGGATCATTAGGGTGTCTTGTATTATGAGCTTCTGTAATTTCTTTGAGGCTATGACCAATACCAAAAGTATTTCTATACATATGACCAGCAATTACAAAAACTGTTCCAATCGCAATATGGTGATGCGCAATATCGGTAAGCCATAATGCTTCACTTTGAGGGTGAAGACCACCTAAGAAAGTAAAGATTGCTGTTCCAGCACCTTCAGCTGTTCCAAATACTTGATCTAAAGAATCAGGATTTTGGGCATAAGCTCCCCAGTTTAAAGTAAAGAAAGGAGCTAATCCTGCAGGGTGAGGAAGCACTGTTAACCAGTTATCCCAACCTACATGCTGACCTCTTGATTCAGGTATAGCAACATGAACCAAATGGCCTGTCCAAGCGATACTACTAAAACCAAATAAGACAGCTAAATGATGATTTAATCTTGACTCTGCATTTTTAAACCAAGCTAAAGAAGGTCTGAATTTTGGCTGTAAGTGTAACCAACCAGCAAATAGAGTCCAACAAGCCAAAATACTCATGAATATTGAAGCTTGGAAGAGTTGCTCGTTAGTTCTCATTCCAATTGTGTACCACCAATGGTAGAGACCTGAATAAGCGATGTTTACTGGACCGCTTGCTCCAGCTTGTGTCATTGCTTCTGTTATGCCAGATCCAAAATGAGGGTCCCAAATAGCATGAGCTATAGGGCGGACATGGGTTGGATCTAGTACAAATTGCTCAAAATTACCTTGCCAAGCAATATGAAATAAGTTACCGGCTACCCAGAGAGCAATTATTGCTAGATGTCCAAAATGAGTAGAGAATAGCTTCTGATAAAGTTTTTCTTCGGTCATACCGTCATGACTTTCAAAGTCATGAGCAGTAGCTATTCCGTACCATATTCGTCGGGTTGTGGGGTCCTGAGCTAGACCCTGGTTAAATGATGGAAATTTTGTTGCCATTGAATTAAAAAGGTGAAGTTCAGGTTATTAGCCCAGCCCGAAAAGGCGAGCATGGAAGAAGGCCCATGTGGTAGCTATACCACCTACAAGGAAGTGTGTAACACCTACTGCACGTCCCTGAGTAATAGACAGTGCTCTAGGTTGGATGGTTGGTGCAACCTTTAGTTTATTATGTGCCCAAACAATTGATTCGAACAATTCTTGCCAATATCCTCTTCCGCTGAAGAGGAACATTAAACTGAACGCCCATATAAAGTGAGCTCCCAAGAACATCAATCCGTACATGCTTATTGATTGACCATAGCTTGTTAATACTTGAGAAGCTTGAGCCCAGAGGAAATCTCTTAACCAACCGTTGATAGTAATTGAACTTTGTGCAAAATTACCACCAGTAAGTCCCCAAACATCACTCTGCATTTTCCAAGAGAAGTGGAAAATAACTATTGATAAACAGTTATACATCCAGAATAGAGCTAAGAAAACGTGGTCCCATGAAGAAACTTGACATGTACCACCTCTTCCAGGACCATCACAAGGGAATCTAAATCCTAAAGAAGCTTTGTCAGGAATCAACCTTGAACTTCTTGCATAAAGAACTCCTTTAAGAAGTATCAGAACAGTTACATGGATTTGGAAAGCATGAATATGATGAATCATTAAATCAGCTGTCCCTAATGGAATTGGCGCTATAGCTACCTTTCCACCAACTTCTACTAAACTTCCATTAAAGACTTCACTTAAAGCTTTGTGAGGTAAAGCTTCTGCAGTACCTGCTAAAAGGGAAGTCCCAACAGCAGATGCTTGAATACTCTGTACCCATTGAGCAAAGATTGGCTGAAGTTGGATAGCAGAATCACTAAACATATCTTGGGGTCTACCCAAAGCTCTCATAGTATCGTTGTGAATATAGAGTCCAAAACTATGGAATCCTAACCACATACAAACCCAGTTCAAGTGACTGATTAAGGCATCTCTTGCCTTAAGAATTCTGTCTAATACATTATCAATATGTTTTGCTGGATCGTAATCTCTAACCATTGCGATTCCAGCATGCGCACCTGCTCCTACTATGAATAATCCACCTATCCACATGTGATGGGTAAATAATCCAAGAACTGTCATGTAGTCAGTAGCTATATAAGGATATGGAGGCATCGCATACATGTGATGAGATACAAGTATGCTTATTGATCCAAGCATCGCTAGGTTTACTGATAGCTGAGCATGTCTACTTTCTGCCATGAACTCAAAAAGACCTTGATGACCTTTAGGGGCAGGGAACAATATTGGGTCTCCTTGTTGTGAATCTAATATTTCTTTCATACTATGACCAATACCGTAGTTGGTTCTGTACATATGACCACCGATTATCGCTATTACGCCAAAAGCTAAATGATGATGTG
The DNA here is from genome assembly GCA_902622435.1 of uncultured Prochlorococcus sp. Classification (GTDB taxonomy): domain Bacteria; phylum Cyanobacteriota; class Cyanobacteriia; order PCC-6307; family Cyanobiaceae; genus Prochlorococcus_A. Next base: position 33,973 of record CACNQB010000002.1, read on the forward strand.
AAACATCAGTCATCCACAAGCTTCCTGTTACAGGGTTAAGTCCACCTTTGAAAGTAAGGAAGTCTGAGAAAGCTAACCAATTTAAACTAAAGAAATTACCTGTACCACTTGCTAATCCTGGAAATATCTGACCGATAATTTGTGGATCGCAGAGTTGATGCGGCATAGGCATATCTGCAATAGTTGCTATTTCTTTTCCATTAATAACTAAAGGAGAGCCTGCATCAATTGCATCTAGTAGAGCTGCAGTAGGAGCTCCGATATGGATACAATGGCCAGCCCATGCTAAAGATCCTAAACCTACTAAACCAGCTATGTGGTGGTTAAGCATAGACTCAATATCTTGAAACCACTCCATTTTTGGAGCTGCTTTGTGGTAATGAAAAATTCCAGCATGAAGCATAAGCGCCGCCATTACTACAGCACCTATTGCTAAAGCCATAAGTTCACTCTCATTAGTGATTCCCCATGCTCGCCACATGTGGAATATTCCTGAACTAATTTGAATACCGTTGTAGTTAGCACCAAGGTCAGCATTAAGCATTTCTTGACCGACGATTGCCCATACTTGCTGAGCTCCTGGTTTGACATTAGTTGGATCAGCTAACCAACCTGAGTAATTAGAAAATCTTGCTCCATGGAAAAATGCAGCGCTCATCCATATAAAAATGACTGCAAGATGTCCAAAATGAGCTGAAAAGATTTTTCTTGTTGCTTCTTCAGCATCGCCTGTATGCACATCAAAATCATGTGCATCAGCATGCAAATTCCAGATCCAAGTTGTAGTTTTCGGACCTTTAGATAATTTACTTGACCAGAATCCTGGCTTATCTAATTTGGCAAAATCAATAGGTCTTGGATCGGCCTTGACAGGATCTTCCAAAACTTTTTTGTTTTTTTCTCCACTTTCTGGTGGGCTGATGGTCATCTAGCACCTCGAAAATAATTGACATTAAAGCCGATTGATCGGATCTTGAACCTATTTTTAATGATAATGTTCAAGAAAACGAATCCTTCGGAACTTTAGATATTCGTTTCAAAAATAATAAGGCAAAGATTCTTTCGTTATGCATTAACGTAACAAATGTTCTAATGATTGTTACTATATGAATATTTTGTTAAATTCTAGTCTATGACTAAATTATGGGTATTTTTACTCAAAATTTATATAAATTTCTTAAATTTTTTTTTATATTTCAAAGAAAATTTTTTAAATCCGGCAACAAGATATAATTTCAACGTAAATGTCAATAGTTTCTGATTTGAAAGGAATTGCTATAGGTCTATCTAATAATTCAAAAGAAATTTTAAAAAGGCTTAAAAAAACTGAATTTGTCAAAGACATATATATTGCGGGTTCTTCAAAAGAGGATGGGAAGGAAAATGAACTTATTAAAGTACAAAAACCTAGAGAAATATTACTAAAAAAATGGCCGAAGATAGATTTAATAATTTTTATAGGCTCAATTGCTGCATCAATACGCATAATAAATCCATTTTTAACCACTAAAGATCAAGATCCAGGAGTAATAGTTATAGATAACAAATGTTCCAAGATAGTTCCATTAATTGGCTTACATCAGTCAAATACGCAAAATATTTCATGTCAAATTGCTAATTTACTTGGTGGCGAAATTATAGAAACTAATAATTCCAATGATCAAAGCCTCTTAAATCTTGATGCATTTGGAAATCAATGGGGGTGGAAAAGATCTGGCAAAATAAACGATTGGTCAAAACTAGTAATTAAACAAGCTAAAAACGAAGAAATATTTTGCAAACAATTATCTGGTAATAGCTTATGGAAAACTTCAGAATCAGCTGAGATTATTAATCAAATTGATAAAAAAGAAACTGAAAAAACAGATTCAACATTTCATGTGAGTATATTCGAAAATCATGAAACTACTTGGCACCCGCCGGTATTATGGATTGGCATTGGATGTGAAAGAAATACAAGCAAAGACTTAATAGCAAATTCTTTAAAAAATTTTTTTGAGTCAGGAAATTTATCACAGCAATCAATTGCAGGATTTGCAACTATTGATATTAAAAATAATGAGAAAGGAATTTTAGAACTTGTTAAAGAAAAAAACTTGCCTATAAAGTTTTTTAGTAAAGAAGATCTTTCAAAAATAATTGTTCCAAATCCATCAAATGTTGTGCAAAATGAAATTGGAACCCCTTCCGTAGCAGAAGCCTCTTGCTTACTAGCAGCAGGAGAAGAATCAAAATTATTAGAAGAAAAAAGAATTTTTAAAAATCATTCAGGGGCAGTAACTATAGCTGTAGCAGAATCAAAAAATCAATATAATCCAACCCATGGCGAAATCCATATTATTGGAAGTGGGCCTGGTGATATCTCCTTCCTAACCAATAATGCAAGAAAAGCACTTTCAAGATGTACTGTTTGGATTGGTTACAAAATGTATTTAGATTTAATAAAACCCATAAAAAGGAATGATCAGGTTTTAATTGAAAGCAAACTTACTGAAGAAAAAGAGAGATGCAGCAAAGCGATTAAACTAGCTGAGGAAGGAATAAAAGTGGCTTTAATTTCTTCAGGTGAATCTGGATTTTATGGAATGGCAGGTTTACTTTTAGAGTTACTTCAAAAAATCAAAAAAGAATATAGACCTTACTTTGAAGTACATCCAGGTATAAGTAGTGTTCAATTAGCTGCTGCGATTAGTGGAGCACCACTAATGAATGACTTTTGTTCAGTAAGCTTAAGCGATAAATTAACTCCATGGTCTTTGATAGAAAAGAGAATTGAAGGAGCTCTTCGGGGTGACTTTGTAATAGCTTTATTTAATCCTCAATCCATTGAAAGAAATTGGCAGCTAAAAAGTGTAGTAGAAATATGTTTAAAATGTAGGCATGGTGATACTCCAGTTTTAATAGCTAGACAAGTAGGGAGAGACAATCAAACCAAAAAATTTTTTACTTTAAATACCATTCCTTTTAAAGAGATTGATATGTTATCAATCATTATTATTGGCAATTCTCAAACAACCTTAGTTGACGAAATATTTCTCACTCCCAGAGGATATTTACAAAATTAAGTGAAGATAATCCACAATTTTATTCATATAATGTTTTTCTTTGCATTTTCTTTATAAGAATAATAATCTTTTATAATGAGGATTTAAGAAAATTAATTGAAAAATATTAGTTTAATTTTGTTTGACATTGATGGGGTAATCCGCAGCGTAGAGAATAGTTACAGACTTTCATTAAAAAAAACAGTTTACAAATTTTCCGGATGGGAGCCAAGTTATATAGATATTGATAATGCAAAAAATGAAGGGATCTGGAATAATGACTGGGATTTAAGTTTAGAACTTATAAAAAGATGTATAAAAAAAGAGAACTTAAACCTTAAAATTCCTTCAAGAGAGGAGATAATAAAATGTTTTGAAGAGTTTTACTTTGGTGGAGATCCAAATAAAGATAGTAAATACTGGTCTGGTTTCATTAAAAATGAGGAGTTATTAGTTGACAAAAAGTTTTTTGATTTAATTCAAGGTAAAGGAATAATCTGGGGTTTTGTTAGTGGTGCAGAATCTGCTTCTGCAAAATTTGTTTTAGAAAAAAGACTTGGACTAAAATCACCGCCATTAATATCTATGGGAGATGCCCCTGACAAGCCTGATCCTAAAGGTTTCATAAACTTATCAAAAAAGCTTATTGGAGATGAACTTGGCGAATCAAATATATCCATTGCATATGTAGGAGATACTATTGCAGATATAAATACAGTTATAAACGCTAGAAAGGAAATACCATCTCAGAAATTTATAAGTATCGGAATAGCTCCCCCTCATTTACATTTAAATTCTCGATTAAAAGAACGTAATTCTTACGAAACAAATCTTAAAAATGCAGGCGCTGATTTGATTTTAAATTCTATTTATGACCTTAAGGATATTAATCTTGAATTGTTTTAAAACAAATATTTTAAAAATTTTCTATATAAATCACGGAGAGGGAGGGATTCGAACCCTCGACAAAAGTTACCTCCTGTAACTCCTTAGCAGGGAGCCGCTTTCAACCACTCAGCCACCTCTCCAGTTCTTATAGATTATCAATTTTTATGCAAACATTCAAAATTTTTTATTTAATCGAAATGTCTAATCAACTTGAACTTTCGGTAATCTATTCTTAAAAGAACAAAGAATTTCCCAAGGAATAGTATTAGATTCTCTTGCCCAATCAATAGGAGAAATTGTTTTGTCTCCATCAGATCCTAGTAATACCATGGTACTACCAACTTTAATTTCATTCGAATCTGTTATGTCTACCATCATTTGGTCCATAGTTATAGATCCAACTTGAGGATAAAGTTTATTATTATGGATTACGTTTATCTTGCCTGAAAGATTTCTTGGCACACCATCTGCATAACCAATACTTAATACAGCTAACTTAGTTTTTCTATAACTTACAAAGTTGCCTCCATAACTTACACTTACACCTTTATCAATAGTTCTTATAAAAGCTACTTTGACCTTCAAAGATAAAGCTGGTTTAAGCAATAAATTTTTTTTTAATTTTGACAAAGGTTTATATCCATACATAGCTAATCCAACACGTACCATATGAAAATGGAAATTTTGATCAAGAAGCATTCCCGCTGAATTAGCCAAATGAATCTTGATATTTTTATCCCTATCAACATTAATTTGTTTTAATAATTCTTGAAACTTCTGCCTTTGTAATTGAGTATTACTTTTTGGATCTAATGAGTTAAGTTCATCTGCAGATGATAAATGACTATATATTCCCTCAATAGAAATATTGTCAAAAGATTTGATGTTTTCAAATTGCTGAACAAATTTAATGTATTCAAATCCTAATCTTGACATTCCTGTATCAACTTTAAGATGCAAAGGAAATTTTAATCCAAAATGATTCCCAATATTATTGCAAATTAAACATTCTCTTATACTGCTTATAGTTGGCATTAGATCATTTTTAAAAGATATAATAAGATCCCTTTTCGTATATAGATTTCCGAGGATAAGTATTGGTTTTTTAACTCCAGAAGAACGTAGCTTCATTCCTTCATTTAATGTGGCAACACCTAATTGAGAAGCTCCACCTTTGATAGCATAATCTGATACGAATTTCGCATCATGTCCATATCCATCAGCTTTAACGACTGCCATAAATTGACAATTTTTACTTAATTTTGATCTTAACTGCCTAACGTTTGTTTCTATTGCTTTACCTTTAACTTCAATCCATGCTCTTTGTTTAAGGTCTATATCTTTTTCAAAATTTATAAATTTGTCAAAATTAAATACCTGATTTGTTTGCCTATTTTGCATGAACTTTGCACAATTAAATGCGCTTATTGAAATATACAGTTAGCATGACATGTAAATTGTATTTTGGCATGGGCCAGACTCTAGTTTTAAATGCATCTTATGAACCTTTAAACATCACTTCCTGGCGGAGAGCCGTGATTTTGATGATTAAGGGTAAAGCAGAAAGCTTAGAGGAAGATAAAACATATTCAATACATAGCGGGAAAAAGTTGCCTACAGTTATAAGACTTCGTTACTATGTCAAAGTTCCTTTTAGAGAGGTTTCTTTAACAAGAAAAAATATTCTTTTGAGAGATAATAATTCTTGCCAATATTGTAACTATAGGGGTAGTGACCTATCAATAGATCATGTTTTACCGAGAAGCAGAGGTGGAACAGATAACTGGGAAAATGTTACTACAGCATGTCTCAGATGTAATGTACAAAAAGGTAATCGAACCCCAGAAGAGGCGAATATGCCCTTAAATCGTAAGCCTTATCGTCCATTAAGTAATCTAAATTTTGAAGCTACAAGACAAATTGACTCTGGCAGACATAAAGAATGGAGTAAATACGTAATAGGGGTTGCAATCCAATAAAAAATTTTAATTTAATTCTTTATTAAAATCTTCCATCATTCTTTTTTGTTCTTGCGCTATGCATGCATTAATGACTTCTTCTAATTGACCAGCAAGAATTGGCTCAAGAGAAAAATTGGAACCTAATCTATGATCAGTTGTCCTGTTATCTTTAAAATTGTAAGTTCTGATTTTTTCACTTCTATCGCCTGTTCCAACCTGGGAAAGCCTTTGTGATCTCTCTTTTGCATTGGCTTTTTTTAATTGAATTTCATACAATTTAGCTCTTAAAATTTCCATTGCACGTTCGCGATTTTGCAATTGTGATCTCTCTTGAGTGCAAAAAACTCTTATTCCTGTAGGCTTGTGGAGAAGATCAATAGCGGTCTCTACCTTATTAACATTTTGTCCCCCTGCACCTCCTGATCTTGCTGTACCAACCTCTAAATCAGTTGGATCAATCTTAACCTCAACAGGATCAGCCTCAGGCATGACTGCCACTGTAGCAGTAGAGGTATGAACTCTACCTTGAGATTCAGTAGCCGGAACCCTTTGGACTCTATGTACACCAGCCTCAAATTTAAGTTGACTATATACAGAATCTCCCTTAACGGAGATAACTAACTCCTTAAATCCTCCCATATCTGACTCGGAAGCACTAACAGGTTTAACAGACCATCCAATTTTTTGTCCATATCTTTCATACATTCTTGCTAAATCACCCGCCCAGATACAAGCCTCATTACCTCCAGCACCAGCTCTAATTTCTAACATTACACTTCTTTCATCTCTTGGGTCTTTTGGCAATAAAGCGATTGTGGTTTTTTGAATCAGTTCATTCTTACATTCCTCTAGAATTATTAACTCTTCATTTATCAAAGATTCCATTTCTTTATCATTTCTATTCTCCTTTAATAAATTTTTTGAGTCTTCGATTTCTTGATCAGTATCAAGCAACTTATTAAAATCAATTATCAAAGGTTCCAATTTTGACCTTTCTCTTGCTATTGATTCTAATTTTTTTGGATCATTAGCTATATCAGGATCTGCAAGCTGTACTTCCAAATTTTCAAAACTTTCTGAAGCAGTTTTCAACCTTGCAATTAATGTTGAGTATTCCAATTGAAATTGTGCTTAATTTTGAAAATTCTATTTTTTAGAAACTTTTTCTTCTTTTTGATCTTTCGATGTCGCTGTATTAGCTGAACCCATTCCATATTTTTTCATAAACCTATCAACCCTACCTTCTGTATCTAGAATTTTTTGAGTTCCAGTGAAGAAAGGATGATTGCCACTCCATACATCAACATGTAATTCAGGCTGCGTAGAGCCAGTCGTCATTACAACTTCTCCATTACAAATGACTTTTGCATCTGGGTACCATTTTGGGTGTATTTCTGATTTTGGCATGATTTAAATTACTTTAACGTTTTGAGAATTGAGGAGCTTTTCTTGCTTTTTTAAGGCCATATTTTCGTCTTTCCTTGGCTCTAGGATCTCTACTGAGATGACCTTCAGTTTTTAGCGGTTTCCTATTGTCAGGAGATAATTCGCAAAGTGCTCTTGCTGCTCCTTGCTTGATAGCATCTGCTTGACCTGTCAATCCACCACCAAATACATTTACAAGAATATCATAAGAATTCTCAAGGCCTAGTGTTTGCAATGGTGCTTTTATTGAATTTAAGTGCAGAGGGTTAAAGTTTAAATAATCATCTCCAGAACGACCGTTAATTTTTATTAGTCCATTTCCTGGAATCAAGCGAACTCTAGCGACTGAAGTTTTTCTTCTTCCAGTTCCCCAATACACAGCTTTGTTCTTTATTTGGCTATTCATTTTGATAAATTAACTATTTAATAATACAGGATTTTGAGCAGCATGAGGATGATCAGCACCTTTATAAACTTTTAGTTTTTTAAATTGCTGTCTTCCTAATGAGTTATGTGGCAGCATACCCTTTACAGCTTGCTCGATGATTCTTTCAGGAATTCTTTCTTGTAGAGACTCAAATTTTTCAATTTTCATTCCTCCTGGTCTTCCAGAATGTCTCCTATAAAACTTTTGTGATGCTTTTTTACCTGTTACCTCAACTTTTTCGGCATTTACTACGATGACAAAATCTCCAGTATCTAGATGAGGTGTAAATGTTGGTTTATTTTTACCTCTCAATACTGTTGCAATTTCTGTAGCAAGTCTTCCAAGTGTCTTATCTTTTGCGTCAACTAAAAACCAATTTCTTTCAATGGTATCTAAAGATGGAGTAATTGTTTTATTCATTTACCAGATTTATGCAAATAAATTTAAAGTTAGTTCTAAATTCTACCTTATCGTAGGAATATTAAACAACAGTTTTAAATCATTACACAAAAAATTAGCTTAATTAAATTTTACTTAAGAAAATCCCTTAATAAAGAATACAGGGAAAAAATCATTGTTATTAATCTTTTTAAAAACATTTTTTTCATAAACAGCATTTACAAAACATAACCCCTTAGCTGGAGCAGATTCTTTAACATCATTTTTCTTTTTGTTGACCCATCTATCTGTAAAAATTTCTGGCGATATTTTTTTTTCTCCAACTAAAACTAGTTGACCAATAATTAAACGCACCATCCCATATAAAAAACCAGTAGCTTTAATATCAACTAAAATCAAATCTTCTACTCTTTTAATATCAATATTTTTTATTTTTGTAATAGAGTTTGCTCTATTACTTCCACTTTTCTGAAAAGCAAAAAAATCATGTTCTCCTTCCATTGTCTTGGATGCATTTAACATTAAAACTTCATCTAATACTTTTTGATATCTATGCCATGACCAATTATTTATGAACAAATTAGGGAATTTACTGTTATTAATGACATATCGATAATGTCTATACATTGCTGAATAGCACGCATGCCAACTATCTTTAACCTCAACTGATTCCAAGATTCTAATTGTTGAGGGTAAAATTCTATTTAAGATATCAGAATAACTATTTCCTGGAATAACACAATCATCATCAAAATGTACGACTTGACCTGCTGCATGAACACCAGCATCAGTCCGTCCTGCGGCGAAAGTCTTTACTTTATGATTTGTAATCTTTAAGAGAGCTCTGTCTAAAATTTCTTGAACAGTAGTTGCATTTTTTTGTTTTTGCCAACCTGAATAATGAGATCCATCATATTGGATTAATAAAGCTACCCTTTTCAAAAGTAATTTTTTTGTAAAACCCCCTTTTTATCTAACTTAAACAAGCTCTATAATGGCCATCTGAGCATTATCACCTTTTCTAGATACAGTTCTGACTATGCGTGTATAACCACCATTTCTGTCCCCATATCTTTCCTTTGCTTTTTCAAATAATGAATGGACTAATTTTTTATCATAAATATATCCAATAGCCCTCCTCCTAGAAGCCAAACTTCCATCTTTAGCGAGTGAAATCATTCTTTCAGCTTCATTTCTTAAAGCTTTTGCCCTAGCTTTTGTTGTCGTTACCCTACCTTCCCTAATTAATTGTGTGGTTAAACCTCTTAGAAGTGCTTTCCTCTGGTCAGCAGGTTTACTTAATAATGGAATTCTAAGTTGGTGTCTCATAATCTTAAAAATGTTAAACAGATGTTCTGCTTTGTGGGATAGAGATGCCTATGCGTTCGAGAGCCTCAATAACCTCATCTGCAGATTTAGAGCCAAAGTTCTTAATTTCAAGAAGATCTTCATAGCTGAAGCCCATTAAATCCGAAACTGAGTTAACTTGCGCCCGTTTCAAACAATTATATGCTCTAACGGACAAATTTAGTTCCTCGAGAGGAATTTGAGCTTCCGGAGATGGTTCAGGTTCCTCAGGAATTTCCTCAACCATTGTTACAGTAGCTAGGGGTTGAAAAAGTTCAATTAACTGATTTGCAGCTTCAGCAATAGCATCATCAGGACTTTTTGAGCCATCTGTTACAACTTCCATTTTTAATCTTTCTCTTCCTGCTCCGCCTTCTGCTACAGCAGTTTCATCAATTGTAAAATTTACTCTCTTCACCGGCATAAATACAGCATCTATTTGAAGCAAATCAATAGCAGTTGTCTCTTCACTCTTACGATCGACCGGCCTATATCCAACACCTCTTTCAACATGGATTTCTAACTCTAAGTTGTGGCCCTCTTGGATTGTCGCAATTGGTTTTTCACCATCAACAATTTCAACTTGAGAGGAGAATTGAATGTCATTCGCCTTAACCTCCATTGGACCACTAGCTACTAACCTTCCTATTTCGAGATCTGGATTAGAACTATTTATTGACAGTTGCTTGCAGTTGAGAAGAATATCTAAAACGTCTTCTCTAACTCCAGGGATAGTAGCATATTCATGGTTGATTCCTGCTATTCTGACTGCAGTAACTGCACTCCCTTCAAGTCCTCCCATGAGGACTCTTCTGAGAGAATTACCCAAAGTTGTAGCTTGTCCCCTTTCTAGAGGGCCGATTAAAAAAGTTCCTGTTTGGGAGCGATCATCTGCTATTTGATGGTCGATTCTGTCAATCTGGTATTGCAACACGGAAAATAATGAGGTTAAGAGTTTTTTTTGGGGGGGGGTGGGGGTTAAGAATGGTTAAGACCTAAACGCGTCTCCGTTTAGGTCTTCTACATCCATTATGAGGTAACGGAGTTACATCTCTTATTAGAGTTATTTCTAATCCGGCCACTTGTAAAGCTCTTATGGCGGTTTCCCTACCTGCGCCAGGGCCTCTGACTAGTACTTCTATTTGTCTCATTCCTTGATCAAGTGCTCGTCTAGCTGCAGCTTCAGCAGCTGTTTGAGCAGCAAATGGAGTACCTTTTCTAGCACCTTTGAATCCACTTGCGCCTGCAGAAGACCAAGAAATTACATGACCAGAGGTGTCAGTGATTGAGACTATAGTATTATTAAATGTGCTTTGAATATGTACCACACCGTTAGGTACATTCCGTTTAGATTTTTTTGAACCTGTTTTTTTTACTGTAGCGGCCATGATGTTTTAATTTAATACTTCAATGTGTAGATAGATTTAGTTAATTATTTTTTTCTTCCAGCAACTGTTTTCCTAGAACCACGTCTTGTTCTTGCATTGGTTCTAGTTCTTTGACCTCTTACAGGAAGACTCATTCTATGTCTTCTTCCTCTTACACACCCTATATCTTGTAGACGTTTTAGAGCCATTCCCTCTTTTCTTCTCAAATCGCCTTCTAAAGTGAATTCTTCTGTGGCACCTCTAAGTTTTTGCACATCAGAATCTGAAAGGTCTTTGACACGCGTATCTGGGTTTACACCCGTATTAGCAAGAATTAGCTTCGATCTCGTTAAACCAATTCCATAGACGTATGTAAGTGCAATTTCAACTCGCTTTTCGCGAGGTATGTCAATTCCTGCAATCCTGGCCACGTGTTTTGAATAAGTAAAAGTTTGAATTTAAGGGTTGAAATTTAACCCTGACGCTGTTTATTGCGAGGTCTTTTCTTGTTAATAACATAGATTTTACCTCTTCTCCTCACGATCTGATCGTCAGGACTTATTTTTTTGACTGAAGATCTGACCTTCATAGGGGTTTAACAAATAAAACGTTAATATTTTATTCTACATCATCGTCAAGCCATTTTTTGTTTGATATCAGAGGAAATGGTTTTTAAATCTCGATCAGCATCAATATATTCTAACAATGAGAGATCTTTAAAATATTGAATCAATGGTTCTGTAGTTTTTTTATAAATGTCAACTCTTGTCCTGATTGTCTCTTCCGTATCATCTTTTCTACCTCTTAAAAGCAAACGCTTAATTAGTACTTCTTCCGGAATATCTAAATAAAAAACTAGTTCCAAAGGTTGATTTATTTCATTTAAGACTTTATTCAATGAATTTACTTGAGATAAATTTCTTGGATAACCATCTAAAATCCAACCTTGATTATCCATGACTAAATTTTTTCTTACTATCTTCAATACAAGTTCATCACTAACAAGTTCCCCTCTGTTCATAATATCCTTTACCTGAATACCAATGGCAGTATTCATTTCGATTTCTTTTCTTAATAATTCACCAGTAGAAAGGTGTAAATAAGAATTACTTTGACTTAGCAATTCCGCTTGAGTCCCTTTCCCTGCTCCGGGAGCTCCTAAAAATAGTATATGTTTTTTCATTAATTGTTAATTAGTCCCTCATACCTTTGTGAAATAACATAAGTTTGAATTTGCTTAGCGGTATCTATAGCAACACCCACAAGAATAAGTAATGAAGTTGCTCCTAAACCTTGAAAGGTCTGAACATTTGTAGCTCTTTCTACTGCAGCTGGGATTATAGCTACTGAACCCAGAAATAATCCTCCCAATAAAGTCAACCTATTTTGTATACCTTTTAGGTAGTTTGCTGTATTAGTTCCTGGTCTAACTCCTGGTATCGCAACTCCTCCTTTCTTTAAATTTGAAGCTACATCAACTGGATTGATAGTAAGAGATGCATAAAAATAAGAGAACCCTAAAATCAAAGAGAAGAATGTAAGAGCATATGGCCATGGATTAGAAGATCCGGGATTCAGACTACTAGCTAACTTGATTAAGACTGGATTACCCGTAACATTTGCAATAGTTATAGGTAAAAAGATTAAAGCAGATGCAAATATGATAGGCATGACTCCTCCTGCATTTAATTTCAAAGGTAGATAACTTTGCCTTGTGGGAAGTAGTGTTGAATTTCCTATCTGCCTTTTTGCACTAACAATAGGAATGCGTCTTGCTCCCTCCTGGACAAAAATGATCCCAACAATTGTCAGTAAAAATACTCCAAGTAAAACTGCTATACCTAGAACATCTCCTCTATCGCCAGTTTGAGCTTTTTCAATGGTTGAACTTAGAGCCTTGGGTAAAGTAGAAACAATATTCAAAAAAATTACCAGTGAAGCTCCTTGACCTATTCCTTTCTCCGTAATAATTTCGCTAAACCACATTACTAACATTGAGCCAGTAACCAAGGCAATGGAGGTCTGCAAGACAAATGTAGTTTCACTTATCCCCTCAATAGCATATTGTCTGAGAATTAAGGAAAAAATTATACTTTGCAAAAAACCCCATCCTAATGAAACATATCTAGTTATTTGAGCAATTTTTCTTCTCCCTGCTTCTCCTTCATTTTTTTGTAAATCTTCAAGTACAGGCAATGAAGCTGTGAGAAGCTGAATAATAATTGATGCGTTAATAAAGGGAAGTATGCCTAATGCGAATATTCCTAAGGTTGAAATTCCTCCTCCAGTAAAAATATCTAAAAAGCCTATTAATTGCCCCCCTTGATCTATAAAACTCTTAAAAGCCACCCTATCAATACCAGGCATAGGGATATATATACCAAGTCTTACTAAAAGGAGAAGACCTAAAGTAGTTAAAACTCTACTCCTTAACTCTTTATTTAAAAATAATTGGGAAAGTATTTCTGAAGCGCTAGGATTTCTACTTTTGTTGACAAACATTTTGAAGTTTACCTAAATTTTTAGTAAATTTATTTATTATTTAAAAGCTCGCAGGATCCGCCTGCGTCCTCAATTTTTTGTTTTGCAACTTTTGTAAATGCATGAGCTTGAACTTTGAGCTTTACATTAATTTTTCCATTACCAAGAATTTTTAAAGGAAATTTTGGTTTGAAGATTAATCCCTTCTTAACAAGTGAGTCAAGGTTAACTGTATCGTTATCTTTGAAATCATTTAATTTTTCTAAATTAATTATGGAAAAGTTCTTTTGATTAATTATTTCGAAGTGCTTTAATTTTGGAACTCTTCTATAAAGAGGCATTTGGCCACCTTCAAAACCTGGACGTGTAGGTCTTCCAGAACGTGACTTTTGTCCTCTCATTCCAAAACCACATGATGCACCTTGGCCGGCAGCAATACCTCTACCCTTTCTTAATTTTTTCTTTCTCGAGCCAGAGTTTGATTTAAGTGTATTTAATGTTGAAGTCATAATTTTTAAGAATAGAGCTGTTCAAGTGAGATTCCTCTCTCCCTTGAGGCAGATTTGTGTGTCCTTAATTGAGAAAGAGCTACCATAGCTGCTCTTGCATTATTCAATGGTGTTTTACTACCCAATCTTTTTGCTAAGACGTTTTTTATGCCGGCTAATTCTAAAACAGTTCTAATTGAACCACCTGCAATTACACCTGTACCTGGGGCAGCTGGTCTAATTAATACATTAGCAGCACCATCTCGACCTAAAGATAAAGTCGGTATTGAATTATTTGGGGTTAAGGGAACCCTAACAAGATTCTTTTTACCATCTGAAACTCCCTTTCTCACCGCACCAATGACATCTCCTGCTTTACCAACTCCAACTCCAACTTGCCCTTTCTCGTTACCTACAACAACAATTGCTCTAAAACTCATTTTTTTTCCACCCTTAACAGTCTTAGAAACGCGTCGAATTTGAACAACTCTTTCTTGCCAATCAGAATCTCTTTCTAGATTTTTTGAATCACCTCTTCTATTTCTTTTTCGATCATTACGATTATTCTTTTTTTGTTCTACAGGCGTAGCTCCAGGAACATTATCGTTCTTGGATTGAATTTCTTGTTTTGTTGGAGTGTCAGTCATAGTAAAAAATTAAGAGTTAGAATTCTAGGCCAGCTTCACGAGCAGCATCAGCAAGTGCTTTTACTCTTCCGTGATACAAATTACCTCCACGGTCAAAAATTACTTGCTTAATGCCTTTTTTTATCGCTCTCTTTGCTAATAATTTTCCAACAATTGAAGAAGAATTGCAATCAGAAGGTAATTTCTCAGATTTTTCTCTTAGTTCTTTATCAACAGTTGAAGCTGAGCAAATAGTTGTTTGAGCGCTGTCATCTATAACCTGAGCATAAATATGGTTATTAGAGCGAAAAACAGACAATCTTGGACGAGTTCCATTTCCAATTAAGAATCTCCTTAATCTTCTATGTCTTTTTTGGGTTTGTAATTTCCTGGAAAGTTTGGTCATTTTTTTAATTGGAATTATTTTTTGCCAGATTTACCAGCTTTTCTGAGAATTCTCTCATCATGATATTTAATTCCTTTACCTTTATATGGTTCTGGAGGTCTAATTGATCTGATTTTTGCTGCTTCATTACCAACAATTTCCTTATCAATTCCAGATACAGTAACGTTTGTATTACTCTCAACCTTGTATGTTATACCATCAGGGGGGATCATTTCTATAGGATGACTATATCCTGCACTAACAACTAGATTTTTACCTTTTACTTGTGCTCTAGATCCAACGCCCACAATTTCTAGTTTCTTTGAAAAACCTTGACTAACCCCTTCAACCATATTTGCAATTAAAGCTCTACATAAACCATGTCTCTGCCTTGAATGTATTTTGGTTGTGGTAGGAGTTACGACAACAGTATTATCTTTTTTATCAAAACTAACTCCCTCAGGCATGAGTCGTTTTAACTCACCCTTTGGGCCCTTAACTGTAACTGTTAATCCATCAAAATCAACTGTAACTTTCTCTGGAATAAGTACTGGTGTTTTTCCGATTCTTGACATGATTAATTCTCCTTAATAAACATAGCAGAGGACTTCGCCGCCAATGCCTTGCTTTCTAGCATCGCGATCACTCATAACGCCTTTAGAAGTTGATATTATGGCAACTCCAAGACCTCCAAGAACTTTTGGTAAACCTCTAGTATTTTTATATATTCTCAAACCAGGTTTACTAACTCTTTGCATGGATCGAATAGTAGGAAATTTGTTTTTTCCACTATATTTGAGGCCGAGTATTATTTGTGATTTATAACCTTCACCTTCCTCATTAATATCAGAAATGAACCCCTCTTTTTGAAGTACTTTGGCGATACTTAAGGACATTTTTGAACCTGGGATTGTTGTAGTTGTATGCTTTTTTTGACTCGCATTTCTAATTCGAGTAAGCATATCTGAAATAGGATCGTGATTTGACATAGTTTTAATTTAATTCTTACTAAAAGGCATACCTAACTCCTGCAAAAGAGCTTTACCTTCTTGATCTGATTTTGCACTAGTGACAATAGTTATATCCATACCTCTTATTGAATCTATTTTATCAAAAGAGATTTCAGGAAAAATCAATTGCTCTTTCACGCCAACGGTGTAATTACCTCTCCCATCAAAACTTTTTGGATTAACTCCTCTAAAGTCTCTTATTCTTGGTAAAGCTAGATTTATAAATCTCTCCAAAAAAGAATACATCCTGTCTCCTCTCAAAGTTACAGTACAACCAATCGGCATGCCCTCACGAATTTTAAAACCCGCGATAGCTTTTTTGGCCCTAGTTACTAAAGCCTTTTGTCCTGTAATTGTTGCCATTTCATTTAAAGAGGCTTCAAGAGCTTTCGAATTCGAAGCTGCTTCACCAAGACCTCTGTTAACGTTGACTTTGACAACTTTAGGTACTTGATGAATATTTTTAAGACCAAGGTCCTTTAAAAGTTTTGGTCTTATTGATTCTTTGTAGCGATTTTTTAGAGTCATAATTTTTTGTTAATTCTGGTCTTTGTCAGAATTGATAAATTAGAGAAAGTTGAAATCTGGTTTCTGATGAAAAATTAATCAATTACTTCACCAGTTTTCTTCAATCTTCTTTTCTTAACCCCCTCTTTATCAATAAAGTATTCAATCTTACTTGTAAGTTTTTTATCCTTTGAAAAAAACATTACATTTGATGCATGTAAAGATGCTTCTTCTGTAAGAATTCTTCCAGTTTCTCCTTCCTGAGTTGGTTTTACATGTTTGGTCCTAAGGTTAATTCCCTTTACAACTACTCTATTTTCAAGAGGGATAGTTTTTAAAACTTCACCAGTTTTCCCTTTGTCCTTGCCATTAATTACTTTTACCAAATCTCCAGTTTTGATTCTCATTTTTATTCTCTGGAAATTTTTCTTTTGCTTTAATGAATTCAACATTTAAATCACCTCCGGAGCAAGAGAAACAATCTTAGTATAGTTTTTATCCCGCAGTTCTCTAGCTACAGGACCAAAGACTCTAGTACCTTTTGGATTCTTATCTTCATTAATCAATACTGCCGCATTGTCATCAAATCTGATTGAATTACCAGTATTTCTTCTTAATGTTGCTTTAGTTCTGACGATAACAGCTTTAACAACTTCAGATTTCTTAACTCCCATGTTAGGAAGAGCATCTTTTACAGTTGCTACGATCACATCCCCGACATGTGCATACCTTCTATTAGAACCTAAAACCCTAATACATTGGAGTCTTTTTGCTCCGCTATTATCGGCAACTGTTAAATAAGTTTCTTGTTGAATCATTTTTTAACCTCCTTAGCCTGACTTGTTTTATTGAGAATCTCTTCTATGGCCCATCTTTTATGAGCACTAAGCGGTCTAGTTTCTCTAATTTTAACTCGATCACCTAAAACGCATGTATTTTCTGGATCATGCGCCTTATATCGAGTAGTTCTACTTACAATTTTTTTATAAGTAGGATGTGGATATCTGTTAATAACAGCAACAACAACTGTTTTATCCATTTTGTCGCTGACAACAGTACCAATTCTTTCTTTAAGTGCCATAACTAATAATTAATCAGAAGTTGTTTTAGAAGCAGATTGACTCTTACTGAGAGTGAGTAATTGCGCAACTTGTTTCTTGATAATTTTAAATTTATGAGTTTCATTCAGCTGTCTTGTAGCTTGCTTGAATCTCAAGTCAAAAAGATCTTTTCGTAATTGGTCAATCTTTTCAGTAATTTGTTCAGAATTTAATTTTTTAAATTCCTTTAGTGACTCTGAGTTTTTCATTGTTTAACCTCCTCTTGAGATTTTTTACTATTTTTTGTATTTCTTTGGGAGGAATTTTCTAGATTTTTATCAATGGAGATAAATTTAGTTTTTACAGGAAGTTTGTATTGAGCCAAACGCATAGCTTCTTTTGCAGTTTCCTCAGTGATATCCTCACCACCCATTTCAAAAAGAATTCTTCCAGGTTTTACAACTGCAACCCAAAACTCTGGATTACCTTTTCCAGAACCCATTCTGGTTTCGGCAGGTCTCATAGTTACTGGTTTATCAGGAAATATTCTTATCCAGATTTGACCCCCACGTTTGATATATCTAGTCATTGCTCTTCTACTTGCTTCAATCTGACGTGCAGTTACCCAGCCACAGTCTTGAGCTTGAAGAGCAAATTGACCAAATGCAATAGTATTACCTTTTGAGGCTACACCCCTCATTCTGCCTCTATGTTGTTTACGGAATTTAGTACGTTTTGGACTAAGCATTTTTATACCTCCTATGAATTCTCATTTGAACGATCCTCAAATTCCTGAGGTCTTCTACTAGCTTTCCTCTTAGGGCTCGCACCCACAGGGATAGTTTGTTCTTCTTTAGGGAGAACCTCACCTTTGAAAACCCAAACTTTAATTCCTAGAACACCGTAAGTTGTATTAGCTTCACGTGTTGCGTAGTCAATTTCAGCTCTCAAAGTATGTAAAGGTACTCTACCTTCTCTAGTCCATTCAGTTCTAGCTATTTCAGCACCATTTAACCTTCCCCCTACTTGAATTTTAAGACCTAGAACTCCAGCCCTTTGAGCCCTTTGTAAGGCC
Organism: uncultured Prochlorococcus sp.; assembly: GCA_902622435.1. Taxonomy (GTDB): domain Bacteria; phylum Cyanobacteriota; class Cyanobacteriia; order PCC-6307; family Cyanobiaceae; genus Prochlorococcus_A. The sequence continues at coordinate 52,443 of CACNQB010000002.1, forward strand.
ATCCTAATAGTTCTTCTAAAGGCGACTCTTTTTTCTAGTTGTTGAGCAATATATTCAGCTAGTAAAAAAGCATCAGCGTCTACGCGTTCAACTTCAACAACGTTTATTCTGACTTGCCTTGTTCTATCACCTATAGTTTTTTGAATGCCAGATCTTAATTCTTCGATACCACTTCCTTGTCTTCCTACTATAACTCCTGGTCTTGCTGTTTTTAATTCAAGTTCCAGTTGGTCAGCTTTTCTTGCTATTAAAATATCGCTAATTCCTGCTGCTCCATATTTTTTTTGTATGAAGGTACGAATTTTAAAATCTTCTTGGAGAAGAATTGGATAAGTTTTAGAAGTAGCAAACCACTTAGAGCGATGCTCTTGTGTAATTCCTAATCTTAGTCCAGAAGGATGTATTTTATGTCCCATTAGTTTTGTACCTCCGCATTAATTTGAGTAGGAGCAGACTCTACAGAAATACTGATGTGGCAAGTCTGTTTTTTTATTGAAAAAGCTCGACCTTGAGCTCTGGGTCTATACCTTTTCATTACGGGACCACTATTAGCCCATGCAGAGGAAATCACTAGGGTAGATGGATCCATCCCCAGGTTATGTTCTGCATTTGCAACAGCAGACCTTAGAACTTTAGTAATGGGGTCTGTGGATCTGTAAGGCATAAATTCCAACATAATCAATGCATCTCTATAAGATCTACCCCTTATCTGATCCAAAACTCTTCTCACTTTAGAGGCTGATCCGCGAACATAATTCCCATGAGCAATTGCTGTTTTTGTTGTTTCAGGTGTTTTTGTCATGATTTTGCTCCTTTCTTATCTCTTATATGACCTCGGTAAGTGCGTGTAGGAGCAAATTCACCGAGTTTATGACCAATCATTTGTTCAGTAATAAATACTGGAATGTGAGTCTTGCCGTTATGTACAGCGATTGTGTGACCGATCATTAAAGGTAAAATCGTAGAGGATCTTGACCAAGTTTTGATAACAGACTTATCATTATCGGTATTCTGTTTTTCTACCTTCTTGAGCAGGCTATCTGCTATAAAAGGTCCTTTTTTTAGTGAACGTCCCATGATTATGTAATAGAAATTGAAATAATAAATGAAGTAATCAAGAGTCTCTTCCTCCTCTACTCCTCTTAGAAACGCGACGGCGTCTTCGAACAACTAATTTATTACTTGGTTTGTTCTTTTTACGTGTCTTTAGTCCAAGAGCTGGCTTACCCCATGGAGTAACTGGGCCTGCTCTACCAATTGGTGCTTTTCCCTCTCCTCCTCCATGTGGATGATCACATGGGTTCATTACACTACCTCTTACTTGAGGCCTTCTTCCAAGCCATCTTCTTCTTCCTGCTTTACCTAAGCTAGTATTTCTTATTTCAGAATTACCTACTTCACCAAGAGTTGCGTAACATTCTTTTCTTACAAGTCTAACCTCAGTAGATGGGAGTTTTAAAGCAACATAATCTCCCTCTTTTGCCATAACTTGAGCACTAGCTCCTGCGGATCTAACCATTTGAGCACCCCTACCTGCGTATAACTCAACACAATGAACACTAGATCCTAATGGCATAACAGAAAGCGGCATTGCATTTCCATCTTCAATTGGAACACTTTCTCCAGAAATGACATTTTGTCCGACTTTTACTTTTGCTGGAGCGATAATATATCTTTTCTCTCCATCTTCGTAAAATAAAAGTGCCAACCTTGCATTTCTATGAGGATCGTAGTGTATAGCTGCAACTTTAGCGTTAATATTTCTTTTATCTCTTTTAAAGTCGACCAATCTATATTGCCTTTTGTGACCACCTCCACGATGACGACAAGTGATAACTCCACGATTATTCCTGCCTTTAACTCTATGTTTTGAAACTATTAGTGATCTTTCAGGTTTTGCACTTGTGATTTCACTAAAGTCAGTAACTACTCTCTGCCTAGTGCCAGGTGTATAAGGTTTAAATTTACGTATTGCCATGATTAAAACTCCTTAAGATTCTGGAAATAGTTGGATTTTGTCTCCTTCAGCAAGACGTACAATTGCCTTCTTGACCTGAGAACGTTTACCGGAAAATTTCCCGACTCTTCTTGTTCTCCTAGGAGGATTCATAGTGTTAACTCCTATGACTTTAACACTGAACAAGGCTTCAATAGCTGCCTTTATTTGTGGTTTAGCCGCTCTATGATCTACTTCGAAAGTATATTGGTTAAGATCTAGTGCATTTGTAGCTTTTTCAGTAATAACTGGCTTTCGTATTACATCGGCTAAACGAGAATCGAATAATTTACTCATGATGCATAAACCTCCTGAATTTTATCTATCGCTGATTGACCTATTACCAATTTATTGGCATTGAGAATATCAAATACATTTAATTGATCGGCGGCGATTAATTTTACTTTCTCAATATTATTAATGGATTTTTTTATAATATCGGAAGGGCTATCAAGAATAACCAAAACTTTTTCAGTTTTTTGTATACCTAATCGAGCAAGGCCATTGACGATATCACTTGTTTTAGGCTGTTTTAAAGTAGATCCAAAATCTTCAACAGCCTTCATATCAGATACTCTGGACATAAGAGCTGTTCTAAGAGCTAATCTACGTTCCTTACGATTCATATCAAGATTGTAAGAACGTGGCTTCGGTCCAAAAATAATTCCGCCACCAGGTCTTAAGGGTGTCCTTATTGATCCTTGACGAGCTCTTCCTGTACCTTTTTGTTTGTATGGCTTTCTACCGCCCCCGCGCACTTCAGATCTTGTCAAGGTTGATGCTGTCCCTTGTCTTTTATTTGCTAGCTGTCTAAGGACTGCTCTATGGATTAAGTCTGCCGAAGAAGTTTCTTTAGCAACTGCTAAATCAAGAGTAACTTTGCCTGATTTTTTACCATCCCACTTTAAAGTTTCAAGTTTTGTCATGATTTTTCACCTCCTTTTTTGCCTACAACATTATTTGGCTTAATATTGACAATTGAGCCGGGCTTACCTGGAACAGAACCCTTTACTACGAGCAAATTCTTCTGATCATCAATTTTTAGAACTAACAATCCTTTGGTAGTTATCTGTTTTCCTCCATATCTTCCTGCCATTCTTTTCCCTGGATAAATTCTACCCGGAGTTGTTCCTGCTCCTGTAGATCCTGGTGCTCTATGATTTTTTGAACCATGACTCATAGGACCTCTGCTAAAACCATGTCTTTTCTGGTAACCTGCAAAACCTCTACCCATAGATTTGCCACTGATATCAACTTTTTGACCAACCTCAAAGTTTTTTACAGTTATTTGTTTTCCGATTTCATAAGATGAAGTTTCTTCAACCCTATATTCTTTCAAATGCTTTAAAAGTTCTTCACCTGATTTCAATAAGTGTCCCTTTTCTGGTTTGCTTAAATGCTTCTCTTTGGACAAGCCATAACCTATCTGAACGGCGGTATAACCATCCAAAGCATTTGTTTTCAATTGAGTGACACGGCATGGACCAGCCTCTATAAGAGTAACTGGTACCGAATTACCTTTATCATCGAAGAGTTGGGACATGCCCAATTTCTTTCCTAAAATTCCGATAGACATAAGACTAAATTAGGCTAGCTCGTAATAATTTTTCTACTATCTAAACCCTTCAATTATTAAGGTGAAGTTAATAAAAAAACAATTAGTAAGGTCGAGACTTATCTGAAATAATAGATAGTTTCTCTCGGGGTAAACCCACCTGAGTTTTTTAACGAAACGCTAAAAAATGCGAAATTTTCAGAGGCTCGGCTAGCTTGCGAGCTTAAAAATTCACTGAGTTACAATTGTACATCATCAAGTACCATAAAATAAAATAAAATAGAAATAAAGGAAATTTTTATGCCATTACTTCTCTCAGGGAAAAAGTTTCATAACGATTTAAAAACTAACAAATGTCTCGCAATATTTGCTCCTCTTGAAGGTGGCTATGAAACTCGTCTTTTGAGGAGAATGAGGGCCAAAGGCTTTAAAACTTTTATAACTTCAGCAAGAGGGCTTGGAGATCCAGAAGTTTTCTTGCTCAAATTGCATGGCGTTAGACCACCTCACCTTGGTCATCAAAGTGTAGGAAGAAACGGAGCGCTTGGGGAAGTTCAACAAGTAATCCCACAAGCTTCTGAGTTATTTAATGAAAATGATAAAAATAAATTACTTTGGTTATTAGAAGGTCAAGTATTATCTCAATCTGAATTAGAGAGCTTAATAGAGATTTGCACTAACGATAATAAACTAACAATAGTTGTTGAAATGGGGGGTTCAAGAAAACTTGAATGGAAACCATTAAGTAATTATATTTTGGATGAATTTGAAAGTTAAATTGTTTGATTAAAACCAAGAATAAAAAAGATAAATGGATTAAGTTGATTTGTGGTGCCAGTAATGAAGATATTGTTGCCATAGAAGATTTATGTGCAATTTATACTGCTGCTGGTGTCGACTACATAGATGTTGCAGCAGAAGAATCTATAGTTTATGCAGCAAAAAAAGGAATCGATTGGGCAAAAAAAGTCTTTAAAAATTCCCCTGGATTAATGATAAGTATTAGTGATGGTAATGATATCCACTTTCGAAAAGCAAAATTTGATCCTTTAAAGTGTCCCCCTAGTTGCCCAAGACCATGCGAAAAAGTATGCCCCACCTTTGCAATTGATAATTTCGGAATTAAAAAGAGTAAATGTTATGGATGTGGAAGATGTTTAAATAGTTGTCCTCTAAATCTAATTAGTGAATATGAATATAATTTGTCAAAAAATGATCTAGCATCAACACTTCAAAAAATAAGGCCTAATGCAGTAGAAATTCATACAGAAATCAATCGCCTAGATTCTTTTACAAAAGTTGTAAGTATCCTTAAAAGTTCTGGAATGAAATTAGACAAGATATCTATTAGTTGTGGATTAAATCAATCTCTCAAAAAAGCCCAAGAGCCCGAAGATCTTTTGAAAGCTCTTTGGGAAAGATATGAAATTCTGAATGAGCTAGATATTCCCCTTATTTGGCAACTAGATGGAAGGCCAATGTCTGGAGATCTTGCTCCTACAACAAGTAGAGATGCTGTTAAGTTATTTGAAAAAATCGGTTCAGATCTTCCACCAGGATTAATTCAATTAGCAGGAGGAACAAATGAAAAAACTCATGAATTGTTGAATTCAAACAATCTCCCAGATGGAATAGCATTTGGAAGTGCGGCAAGAAAAATTATGCAGCCCCTTATTGAATTTGCTCACAAAAATAACAAAAAACTCTATGAGTATCCTGAAAAAATGGCTTTAGCGATCAAAAAAGCTCAGAAATTTCTAGAGCCATGGAAATCGAGCTCATTCATATAATATTTTATTTTTCAAAACTAGCGCCATGTTTATAAAAACTTTGTATTTTTTGGATAGAAAAAAATCTTTTCATGTATTAAAATAGTAAATCAATGGGCCGTCGCCAAGTGGTAAGGCATCGGGTTTTGGTCTCGACATTCCTAGGTTCGAATCCTAGCGGCCCAGTTCTAATCTTCAATTGGTGTCTTCTCAAAAAATTTTTCTATTTGATTTTGATGGAGTAATAGTTGATGGAATGCAAGAATATTGGCATAGCTCCTTGCTGGCCTGTGAAAGATATTTAAATTCACCCAAAATCACTATTGATCAAAAACTTTATCAAGGAGTACCAAATTCTTTCAAAGAAATTAGGCCTTGGGTTAAATATGGTTGGGAAATGATTTTAATTGTTCACGAAATTATAAAAACAGAAAATCCATTAAAGAGTGATAATAAAGATGATTTCATTAATAATTATCATCAAAATTGCCAAAGGATATTAAATGAAAATTCCTGGATAGCAGAAGATATACAAAAAATGTTAGATAAGTCTCGCAATTACCAAATTGATAAAGATTTTAAATCGTGGGTAAATTTACATAAACCATTTTTTGAAATTATAAATTTTATGAAAGAATTAAGCAAAAGAGGAATAAAAACTGGAGTTATAACAACTAAAGGTAAAATATTTGCAGAAAAAATTCTTAAACAATTAAATATTTTTCCAGAATTTATTTTTGGTTATGAATCAGGAACAAAAATCAAAATAGCTGAAAAACTTACACAAACTTATGAAATTTTAGGCTTTATAGAAGATAGAAAAAAAACTCTAATCGATATTAAACAAAATTCAGAAACTTCTCACATTCCATGCTTCCTAGCTGATTGGGGATATTTGAAAGAATCAGATAAAAATAAGTTAAGTAATGAAATCAAATTATTAAAATTAGGAAACCTTGGAGAATTAGTTGCAATTCAAAGATAATCAGCTAGAGTACAGATGTACTATAGTTTGTATTTATGAAGTTTGGTTTAAATAAAAATTTCCAAATTTAGAATAATTACAAGAACTTTAACCGATAAATCAAACAATGAGCCTTGAAGAAAAGAAAAAAACTGAATCAAAAGAAAAAGACAAGGCATTAAGTCTTGTCTTAGGTCAAATAGAAAGAAATTTTGGACGAGGATCAATAATGAGACTTGGTGATGCCTCAAGAATGAAAGTAGAAACAATATCTACTGGAGCGCTCACCTTGGATTTGGCATTAGGAGGAGGCTATCCAAAAGGAAGAGTAGTAGAAGTTTACGGACCAGAAAGTTCAGGAAAAACTACGTTAACGCTTCACGCGATTGCGGAAGTCCAAAAGAATGGAGGAGTAGCTGCATTTGTAGATGCTGAGCATGCGCTCGATCCAGTTTATGCAGCCTCTTTAGGAGTTGATGTTGAAAATTTGTTAGTGTCACAACCAGATACAGGTGAAATGGCTCTGGAAATAGTTGACCAACTTATAAGATCGAGTGCAGTAGATCTTGTTGTTGTTGACTCAGTCGCAGCACTAACCCCAAGAGCTGAAATAGAAGGAGAGATGGGAGATCACGTAATTGGAAGCCAAGCAAGGCTAATGAGCCAAGCAATGAGGAAAATAACAGGAAATATTGGCAAATCTGGATGTACGGTAATATTCCTGAATCAATTACGCCTAAAAATTGGCGTTACATACGGCAATCCAGAAACAACTACAGGGGGTAATGCATTAAAATTTTACGCCTCAGTAAGACTTGATATAAGAAGAATTCAAACTCTTAAAAGAGGTACTGAAGAATATGGCATAAGAGCAAAAGTGAAAGTAGCAAAAAACAAAGTTGCACCACCATTCAGAATTGCAGAGTTTGATATTCTCTTCGGAAAAGGTATTAGTACAACAGGATGTTTATTAGATTTAGCAGAAGAGACTAATGTCATCATAAGGAGAGGTGCTTGGTATAGTTATGAAGGAGAAAATATTGGACAAGGAAGAGATAATACAATTATTTGGCTTGATCAAAACTTAGAAATCAGGAATAAAATAGAATCTATTGTTAAAGAAAAATTAACAGAAGGTACTGAAGTCAGTTCTAACTCAATGAAAGCATTAAATAGCAATCCTGCTAATACAATCGCTGTTAATGATATAAAAACAGTAGCTTAAAATTATAAAGAATCAGCTAAAGTCCACCAACCAGCAGCAGGGCCTATAAATCTCACTACAATCCATAAGATTATCAACCCTCCGATCCCAAACCAACTGGCCTTAATACTTAATTTAATTAGGTTATCTCTTTGATTGATTGTAAAGGGAAGCCATTCAAATAATCTTGGAGACTCATCAATTTTAGTTTTAGTATTATTTTTTTTTGGAGGTAAACCAAGTGTTTTACGTCTTTTTGCTTCTCCCATATTTCTTTAGTTATTTACAAAATCATAACCTAATCAAAAGGTAGCATATAGTTAATTTGTTTTGAGGGTTGAATGTTTTGCAAAAGTAATCTTCCCCAGTTTCTTTTATTTGCTCTTCCATCTAGGATTATTAACTTACCTGAATTTCTTCTTAAAGGAGAAATAGATCTTTCAAGTTTAATTCTAGCTTGAGGAAGAAAGAAGTCTCTAAACCAATCTTGAGAAAGCTTCTTTTTATGAGAGACAGTGATTGCATTAATGGGTTCTGACATATTCGGAATCGGAAGTAAAGGAATGATAATTTGTTCTGGAATTTGAATTAAATAAGAATTCATAATCCACCAGTCAAAACAAGAGCAAAGAATTTCATTTTTACCGGAGGGAATTGTCTCTAGCAATACTCTCTTCCCGTAAGTAGAAGCTAATTCTGTAGCAAGATTAGTTTTTAAATCAATATCATCAGACAACACTAAAGTTAAACCCTTTCTAAAAAGTATTAACTTTTTGCATTTGTCCAAGATTGAATTGGTAAAAAGAGGATTATTAGGGAGCAACTGTTTAGAGGGTATATATAAAGAAATCTTTTTCTCTTCAAAATTACTCTTAAAATTTATAACCAAGTCAATATCTAAGCTATGTTTTTTAAAATACATTTGGAAAAAATTATCCTTTCTCAATGCTGATAAAAAAACAAATTTATTATTTGAAAAAAATTCCTTAATTTGAAAAAGTTCATCTATTGGCTGTAAATACAAATTCCAATCTAAATTTGTATCGTTTAACTTTACCCAGCATGCCCAACCTTGAGATAATGCTTTGTTGACGCTTAAAAATTTATTAGAAAAAAAAGAATTTTCATGAAAAAAGTTTGACAAGAAACTAATTTCTTTTTCATCTAAATTGATATAACTATTTCCTAAGACCTTTCTCAAGAAGAACTTTTTCTTCAACGAATCATATACTTTTATAAATTTTTGATTGATTAATTCAAATTCTTTAAAATTTTTTGTCCAATCCTTTTTAAGTAAAGAAATCCTAAAATGATTTTTTAAATCCTGTTTTATATCCTCAATTCCAGAATAAACTATTCGATGATTTCTAAGATTACGAGAATTGGGATCATTAAGAAATTTTTGGATAGTTATCAGGTGAACATGATGATTTGCAAAAATGAATTGATCATTTTTCAAAATAAAATTAAAACCTAAATTTTTCAATGAATCAATCTGAAATTGGCTTATAAATTGGATTTTTTCTTTAGATAAAATAAAAGTTGAATCCTCTTCCTTTAAAAATAAAGAAATCAAAATTGGAGATAACCAATCATAGCTAGAGAAAATTTCTGAATTAATTAGATAGGTAGAATCATTTTCAATACATTTGGAAACTATCCTCCCAAAAGAATATATGTGCTCCCAATTTATACTTTGATCTCTCAAAAAATTTTTCAAATATTGATGACTTAAAATTTCAAGCATTTATAATTAATTTAATTTCAAAAACATACAAAATTTATGAACCTAATATACAAAAAATTGGTATCAATAAAAGAGGGTCTTGAATTAATTAATTTATGAAAATTGGAATAGTAGGATTAGGATTAATTGGTGGTTCTTTAGGATTAAAACTCCAAAGTCTAAATCATACAATTTATGGAATAGCTAATAATGAATTTAATGAAAAAAAAGCTAAGGATAAAAAACTTGCAAATTTTGTTAGCTGTGATCTGAGCTTCTTAAAAAAATGTGAGCTAATAATTTTGGCATTGCCTATCAAAGATTTGATCAGTCCGTCGCAACAATTAGTAGCATCAATACCTCAGGAAACAATACTAACTGATGTCGGCTCTGTAAAAGAACCAATTGTAAATACATGGGAAAATTCGCATCCTCTATTTATTGGATCTCATCCAATGGCAGGAACAGAAAAAAAAGGAGTTGATTCAGGTTTTGAAGGTCTTTTTAAAAATGCAAAATGGATTATTACCCCAACACAAAATAGTGATTTAAATTCAGTCAGAACTATTTCCGAGCTCATAAAATCAATGGATTGTGAAATTTGCCAAGCTTCGCCAAAAGAGCATGATGAAGCAGTATCTCTAATTTCTCATTTACCTATATTTTTAGCTTCTGCCCTAATAGAAACTGCGCAAACAAAAAATAATCAATCTTTATTAGATCTCTCGCAAAAATTAGCTGCTACAGGATTTGCTGACACTTCGAGAGTTGGCGGAGGCAATGAACAACTAGGCTTAGATTTAGCTATTAATAATCAGATTAATGTTTTAAATTCCATAAATAATTTTAAAAATAAGCTGAATATACTGGAATCTCTTATTAAAGAAAAAAATTGGGATTTACTTTCTAAAAAGCTTGCTGAAGCAAAAGAAAACAGACAAAATTTTATAAACTAAAATTTTCTATACCTTTGGAAGCTAAAATTTGCCTTGAAACCATTAATGCAGACTGACTAACACCTGCAGTCCCCTCTCCTGGATAAATCGAATCTCCACATAACCATAAGCCTTCAAAAGGTGTCCTACTTGATAATCCAAATAAACCAAAAATATCTGGATTTTGACCAAGCCCGCCAACTATTCCATTAGGTCTTTTTGTCCATTTTTCAAAGCCCAATGGAGTTGCTAATTCTCTATGTAGCCATTTTTCAGGATCAATATCAAATTGACTTTCCAATTCAAGGGATATTTTTTTCATGAAACCATTTTTTTTCTTTAAGTAAGTTTGTTTATCTAGATCGAACCAATCTTTAGTTTTGGTAAAGATACTGGCAATTAAAGTAACCTCACCTTTTGGCGCTCTTCCATCACCATCATCACTAATTGATACAAATATCGAACAAAATTCTTTTGAAACAAATTGATAATGATTGGAGAATGTTTTTTTAATATGTTCCTTTTTTAAGGCTGAATAAAAAACTACAGCTCCACTTGGATCAGGCAAATTATTAAGTCGATTTTTATAATTTTTTTTTCTTTGTAAAGGATATTTCAAATGCTTGAGCAAAGATTGTGGAGGTGCGGTATAAATCACATCTTTTGCTTGATAAATAAATGATTTTTTTTTCGAATTAGCAGATAGTTGCCAACACATATTTACGTCGTCAAAAGTTATAGAATTGACTTCTTGTCCAAAAATTAAATTAACTCCAGTTTTAATTAATGAACTTTCTAATGATTCACTTAAAGACTGCATAGATTTTTTAAGATGCCACAGACCATGTGGCTGTTGACACATCTGAAGAACAGTAGATCCATATAATGCTGCAGTACTATAAACGTCCTCTTGAGAATAAAGTTTTAGTTGAAGATTTAAGAATTTAATCAAGCGCTCATTCTTGGATAATCCACATATCCGCAATAGATCAAAAATAGTAGATTTAAGTAAGATACTTGTGACAAGGTTTGAAGGTACTAGTGCTTTGAGAAGTTGAGAAAAATCCCAAAAATTACTGATTGGTAATACTGGATTATTATTAGCAAATATCCAATTACTTTCATGTATTAGGGTACAAAGCTTCCAAAATCTTTGACTCCCAGGAAACTGCATTTCTCGTTCAGCAATCCATTTACTTTTTTCATACCAAATAGGTATAGGATTACCACCATCATTTAAATCAACAATGCAAGCAGGGTCTAAAATTGTGGCTTCTGGGGATGGAATATCTAAAAAATCAAAAATTCTAGAATGTATTCCTCCCTTCTCTAAACCAGCAACTTGAGTTGCGCCAACATCGAAAGTATAATTCTTTCTTTTAAAAGTACCGGCACAGCCTCCGGCTTGAGTATGAGATTCGATTAAAGTCACTGATAAGCCTCGTTTTGATAAAATCGCTGCAGAAGTTAGTCCTGCTATACCGGCGCCTACAACAATAACTTCAGACTTTTTCATTAAAATGCAAAAATTATCTCCTATTGAAATTAACGAAATTTGTGAAGAATTAGGTGAAACCTATCCAAAAAGTATTGAAGAAGTACATGGTGGTGATATTCATAGTGCCTGGCGAATAGAATTCTCAAATCAAAAATTATTCCTTAAAAGAAACATTAGAAACAAAAAATTTCTTGAATTTGAAAAATATTGTCTACAAAATTTGAGAAAATTTATTAATGAAGAAAACTTAGTTATTCCTGAGGTTATTGCATATAAAAATATAAAAAATATAGAGATTCTCTTAATTGAATGGATAGATATGCATATTGTTGACCAAAAAAAGCTTGGAAAAGGTTTAGGTGAATTGCATTTAAAATCAGCTGAATCTAATCCTAAAATGTTTGGGTTTCCAGTTGAGGGTTTTATAGGAACAACAGATCAGAAAAAAGGCTTTGAAGATAATTGGATAGATTGTTTTTTAAACTTAAGGATAGTACCTCAACTATTGTTTCTTAAATCAACGTCTTTAGATAAAGAAACTATAAATAAAGTTATAGAAAAAATTAAATCAGAATTACTGAATCACAAACCAATAAATTCTCTGGTTCATGGTGATTTGTGGTCAGGCAATGCAGGAACGAACAAAAGTGGAAAGGGAGTTATTTTTGACCCGGCATCTTGGTGGGCAGATAATGAAGTAGATATAGCTATGACAAAATTATTTGGAGGTTTTAGAAAAGAATTTTATGAAGAATATCATAGAGTTTTTCCTATAAAAAACGGATTTGAAAAAAGAATTATTATTTATAATTTTTATCACATATTGAACCATGCCAATATGTTTGGGGGAGGGTACTTAAGACAAGTTAAAGATTACGTAAAAGCAATACTCAATATGTAATTTTAACTAGCCTAAATATGTCTTCTTGAGATTTTGTACCTTATCTAAAACAGCTTCACGATTTTCACTGGTACGAAGATTTTGCCAGCTCCATTGACCGACCACAATTACACCTAGTAGTTCTAATAAACCAGGAAGAATTGGGAAAAAGTTTATCGTGTCAATGACAACTTTAATTATTATCTGAGCTATAACGACAACAGCAATTATGCCTGCCGCCTTACCGTACTTACCCATTTGGGTCCAATCAACATTACCTAGGGTTTCGTTGACTTTTCCCATAACATCAGAGTACTTCTCTGAAAAACTTTTGGTTTCTGAGCTTGTATCGGAGCCGGTGTCTTGGTTTGACTCTGGAGTGTTATCACTCATGAATTCAGTAAACTTAATATATGAACCAGACAGTATCGGAAAAAACGTCTGTTGACTACCTTTTTGTTATGCAAAATTCCGAACCGAAACATTTTGTATTTTTTTAGAAGTATTGATATGTATGGTTTCTTAAGATATTTAAACTTAAAATTGATTTATAAAAACTTCACATTATCGTCTAGTTCTAACAAAAACATTAATAAATTATAGTAATGCAAAAAATTTGAAAGGCTAAAATTATTATTTTAATTATTATATTTTCATAGTTTATCTCGCAAACGTTAAGGGATCAAAATGTCCAAAGATATTAAATTTAATTTCTTAAACTCTGATGAAGAAGAAAGATATCAAAAACATTTTACCCTCAAAGAGATAGGTTATGAGGGTCAGCTAAAGCTTAAAAACAGCTCAGTATTATGCATTGGTGCAGGTGGGCTTGGGTCTTCCGTTTTGCTTTATTTAGCTGCAGCAGGAATTGGGAGAATAGGAATAGTTGATAACGATCAAGTTGAAAAGTCTAATCTTCAGAGACAGATAATTCATGAAACGAACACTATTGGTGATCTTAAAATTGATTCTGCCAAAGAAAGAATTAAAAAATTCAATCCTAATTGTGAAATATTAACCTTTTCAAAGAGAATTAATCCTAAAAATGCTCTTGAATTGATAAATGAGTTTGATGTTATTTGTGATTGCTCGGATAATTTTGGCACAAGATATTTAATAAATGATTCATGCCTGATATTAAATAAAACCCTTGTCTTTGGAAGTGTACAAGGCTTTGAAGGGCAAGTGAGTGTTTTCAATTTATATCAAAATAGTCCTAATTTAAGAGACTTACTTCCAGAATCACCTTCAAAAAATGCTGCCCCTAGTTGTGCAGAATACGGGGTTGTGGGTGTTTCAACAGGTTTAATAGGAATTCTTCAGGTAAATGAAATTATCAAAATCATTTTAAAAAAAGGTGAAATTTTAGATGGGAAAATTTTAATTTTTGATCTATTGAATATGAATATGAAAAAATTACATTTAAAAAGTGATAAGTTAAATAAACGAATAAAAAATCTGTCTCAGTTTGAGAGTTTTTATACTAGTGATGAATATTGTGAGAAAAATGATGAAATTAAAAGTATTAATGCTGATGACTTTAATAGTTTATATAAAGCAAAACCCAACAAAATTCTTTTAATTGATGTCAGAGAAAATGAAGAATTTTCTACATCTGCAATAGATGGATCTATCTCCATTCCCTTAAGTGATTTGAACCAAGAATCTGACTTAAAATTTATTCAGAAAGAAAGTGTAAATAAAGAAGTTTTCACTATATGTAAGTCGGGGAAACGTTCTGCAAAAGCTTCAAGAATCTTGTCTAAATTTAAAATTCAGTCAAGATCTATTGAAGGCGGCATTGAAAAGGTAAAAAAAATATTGTGCAATTAAAATTTTAAGAATAGTTAGTAATCTACACCTCTTTTCAAATCAACTCCTACATTTGCATAATGCTTATGACAAACCATTTCAGAGTAGACATCAGCTAGTTCAAAGTATGAAGGTTCATTTTTACACCTCCCAGTAATTACAACTTCTGTATCTGCTGGTTTTTTTAAAAGCGTCTGATGTATTGATTCCACAGGTAACAATTCTAAATCAACAGTTGGATTCAATTCATCTAAAATGATTGTCTTATACAAGCCAGACAAAATAGCAGCTTTAGCAATTTCCCATGCTCTCTCAGCCTCAACATAATCAATTGGTTGTTGCTGACCTCTCCATACGATGGCATCTCTGCCTGAACGCAAATGGTCTACTAAATGAGGGTAACTCTCTCTCAAGGCTTCTATAGCAGCATCTTCGGTATATCCATTTCCACCTTTTAACCACTGTAATATTAAAACTCTATGACTTTTATCTTGAGATATTCCTTTACCGATAGCTTGAAGAGCCTTACCTAGTGCACTTGTGGACTTACCCTTTCCTTCACCTGTGTAAATCTCAATACCACCACTAGAACTACTTTTTCTGCTTAGTACTGATAAGTCTCCTATCAAACGTGGTCTCATTTCTGAATGGAGTTGAGATATTCTTACCAAAGAGGGGGGTGCTGCCCTACCAGTAATAATAATTTCTAATCCATCTGGACGGTTTTGAAGAGAATCAACTACTTCGTTGATATCAAGCATTCCTAAATCAAGAACTGGATTCAACTCATCAAGAACAACTACTGAATAAAGAGAACTAGCAATTGCTCCTTTAGCAATATTCCAACCTCTTTCGGCCTCACCAACATCAAATTTTGTCACTTGGTCAGCAGTAAAGAATTCAGATCTTCCTGTCCTTACATGGTCAATTAAATGGGGAAAGCCTCTTTGTAAAGCCTCTATTGCTGAATCTTCGTCATATGGCCTCTCAGGGCCTTTTAAAAATCTTAGAAGTAAAACTCTTGATTGTCTTTTTTCGCATATCCCTAATCCTATTGTCCTGAGAACTACCCCCAATGCAGCTTGGCTTTTCCCCTTACCCTCTCCATCATAAATATGTAATTGTCCTTTTGATCTCTCTTGACTGTCACTAGCTGTGACAATTCCAATCCCTTTATTTCTACTCGTATTCGTCAATTGAACAAAATCAGTAAATTTAATCTAAGATATAGATAAGAATATTATTAAAGATTTAATAATAAATTCAACCTATTCATAGGTAATTTGAATTTTAAAGTAATTAGCATGTTCAATCAACTAGAAATTCTCTCTGATGAACAAAGTGAAAAGCTTTACACAATTAGAAGATACATTAAGAATCTTGATAGCGTTTGTATTGCTTATTCCGGAGGAGTTGACAGTACATTAGTAGCATCATTAGCATACGAACAATTAGGTAGCAAAGCAATTGCTATAACCGGTATTTCTCCTGCATTAGCCAATACTCTTCGTGAAGAAGCAAGAAGGCAAGCAAAATGGATTGGAGTAAAGCATTTAGAAATTAAAACATCAGAATTAGACCAATCAAGTTATAGTAAAAATCCTAAGGATAGGTGCTTTACATGCAAAAAAGAGCTTCACAAGCATACAACATACCTCTCTAGAAAACTTAATTACAAGATTGTTTTAGATGGAGTCAATCTGGATGATCTTAAAGATTACAGACCAGGTATACAAGCCTCAAAACAAGCAGGAGTTATCTCTCCCCTTGCAAAATTTAAAGTCTCAAAACAAGACATTAGGGATATATCAAGAGCATTGGGTTTTCCTTGGTGGGATAAACCTGCTCAACCTTGTTTATCATCAAGATTTCCCTATGGTCATGAAATATCTAGTGAAAGACTAAAAATGGTTGAGAAAGCAGAAGAATATCTTAAAGAATATGGATTATCGGAGGTTAGAGTTAGATGCCAAGGCTCAACTGCAAGAATAGAAATTCCCCAAGATGAATTAAAAAATTTTTTTAACAACTATAATTTTAATGAGTTAGTCCAATATTTTTCGAATTTAGGATTTAATTGCACAAGTTTAGATCTTGAGGGACTAGTAAGCGGAAAATTAAATAGGTAAATATTTTCAAACAAATGTTCTGATCTGTTTAGAAACTGCTAAAGGTGGATTTCGTTCAATGACACGCAAAGAATGTTCTTTAGCCATCAAAGATTCAATTAAATATTGACTAGCTAGTTCGGGCATCATATTTTTACCACATGTAAAAATATCGACTGCAGAATAATTAGATTCAGGCCAAGTATGTATTGAAATATGAGATTCTGCCAGTAATGCAATTGCCGTAACCCCCTGTGGCTCAAATTTATTACTAATCAAATTCAAAACGTTAGCATTTGCAAATTTAGCAGCTCTATTTAAAATACACCGCAAAAAGGATTCGTCATTTAATTTTTCGCGGTCACATCTATAAAGTTCCAACAAAAGGTGTTTATTTTGATGCTTTAATTTTTGCTCATTACTTAACGAACTTAAAATTTGACTTTTTTTGTGGATTTCCATTTAAGAAATTTATATGAAATTAAGATTAGCTAAAAATCATGCCTTTTTTTAAATTATAAGTGAATCATTTGTGACGAACCCAAGAAAGACTGATTAAATTTATCTAAATGTGTCGCACTTATAAAACATTGACTATCTTTACCAACAGAATTTAATAACAAATTTTGCCTGGTTAAATCTAATTCCGCCAAGACATCATCCAATATAAGTATTGGAGGAACATTTAATGTTTTAGTTAATAAATCGAGTTCTGCCATCTTTAAAGCCAAGATAAAAGTCCTTTGCTGTCCTGAGGAACCATATTTTCTAACTGAAACATTATTGATTAGAAACTCAACATCATCACGATGAGGTCCAAAATTACATTTACCAGTCAATGCTTCTATTGAACGCTGATTTAAGAGTTGTTCTGCTATTTTTTTACTAATCACTTCTTCCTCTTCTTCTTCTGGACTTATATTTTGTATCCCCGAAAGATAATTTATATCTATTTGCTCTTGAGATTTACTTAAATGATTATGCCAATATTCAACATATGGTTTTATTTTTAACAAAGCTCTTCTTCTGCGCCTAAAAATTCTTGTACTTATTATTGACATTTGAACATCAAAGCTTTCAACAATATCTGTAGATTGAGTTTTTAAGAAACTTTCCGAACGCCAAAAATGACTTCTTTGTTTTAAAAGCCTATTAAATCTACTTATCAGGTCTAGATATACTGGTTCAAGCTGAGATACGACTTTATCAATCCATGTCCTTCGATAACTGGGTTCACTTCTAACAATATCTATATCATTAGAACAAAAACATACACTCCGTATATAGTTCTTTATTTCACTCTGTCTTTTTAAGATTGATTCATTCACATAAATTCTTTTAGGGCCTTTTCGGAATAAATTTAACTTTAAATCGTCTTTAAAGTTTATTTGTCCAATAACTACAGCCATATCACTATCGTTCTCTATTAAGTCTTTATCGCTCAGTGCTCTATTAGATTTTAATTGACTTAAAAATTCAACCGATTCAAGTAAATTTGACTTACCAATACCATTACAGCCAAGAACAATTGCTCTTTGTTCTTTTAAATCAATTTCAAAACTTTTATGGTTCCGAAAATTTTTAATTTTTAATTTATTTAAAAAAATGTTTTTTGTGCATTCATTAAATAAATTAGCTAAGTTTAAAATATTTAGATCCTCTTTAAAGAAATTGAAAAATTAAAGGGCATGTAGCTCAGTTGGATAGAGCATCAGATTCCGGTTCTGAGAGTCGGGGGTTCGAATCCCTCCATGCTCGTAAAATGATTTTTAAAGTTTGTACCCCATTACTCTTATTCCATTTGGATCTAATATAAATCCATTTTCCTCTAAACTTGTGAAAGAAGATACTGGAGCCTGTACAGAAATACTGCATCCAGGCATTTCTCTATTTATTTTCTCAAGAGTTACTTGAAGCAATATTGAATAATAAAGTTGCTGGTTGTTACCTGACAATGCACTTAAATTCCACAAGTTAGCGTTTAATCCCCTGTCGGAAGTAACCCTTACAAAGCCATATAATTTATTTTTTAATTCATTCTGTATGGTAAAAAAGAAATTACTTTTCTGAATAGCCTCAGAAAGAGGTTTTATTGGAAATGTCTCACAACCACAATTCGCTAAAAGTTTGTTAACTTCTTTAGCTAATGGGATTTGAGAAGAGTTAACAAAATAACCTTCTGGAAGAACAAGTTTTTTTTTAGAAAAATATTGCAATGATCAACCTGTATTTCTCATGCCAGCTGCTATCCCATTAATAGTTAAAAGTGCTCCCCTCAATAGTTCACTTCTACTGTAAGCTCTTCTAGATTCATCTTTATCTATAAAAAATTCGCTTATTGGGGGTTGTCTTGTCTGGTCTCTTAGTCTTCTTAGAAGTGAAACCTGCAAAAACCCTAATGGAATAATTGTCTTATTTCTCAAGCTTACTGATGATTTCAAGTCTCTATCAGATTCTAGGAGCTTATATTTACCAGTAATTTCAAGTATTAAAGATTTTGTAAGATTATATTCTTTAGAAATTACTTCAAAAATATCATCAAAAGAATCTTTATTTTCTTTACTGCCAAGAGTATCAACATAATATCTAGCAACTTCCAAATCCACTTTAGATAATGTCATTTCTACCTTAGATATGAGCATCCTAAAAAATGGCCATCTTTGATGCAGAACTCTTAATAATTCAATTTGTTGTGGATCAGAATTTAATTCAGATGACAATGCAGTGCCGACTCCAAACCAACTTGGCAAAAGAAATCTACTTTGTGTCCAACCAAATACCCATGGTATAGCTCTTAAACTTGATAAATCTTTTGCACCTTTTTTTCTTCTAGCAGGGCGACTAGATATCTGTAATTTACTTATTTCTTCGATTGGAGTTACCTCTTGAAAGAAATTTAATAAATCAGGATTCTCATGCACTAATTTTCTGTAATGAGACCTTGATGTTTCTGCCAACCTAGACATCAATTGATTCCATTCTGGAGTAGCGTCAAGTCTGTTGTTGACCAAACTATTTTGAATTACTGCTGTAGTGACAGTCTCAAGATTGTACAAAGCCAGTTCGGGAAGACTATATTTAGAAGCTAAAACTTCTCCTTGTTCTGTTATTTTTATTCGCCCTTTTAGGGTGCCGCTTGGTTGAGCCAATATTGCCTGATAGGCTGGTCCTCCTCCTCTCCCTACAGAACCACCTCTTCCATGAAAAAGTCTTAGCAATATATTATTTCTACTTGCAAGATTTTGAAGAGCTATTTGGGCTCTATGAATTTCCCAATTACTAGAAACAAACCCCGAATCTTTATTACTATCAGAATATCCAAGCATTAATTCTTGAAGAGGTTTAAAAGATTCTCCTACTTTTGGCAATAATGATCTATAGAAATTTAATTTAAACAACTTTTCCATTACTTCTGGTGCTCTTTTAAGGTCTTCCACTGTTTCAAAAAGAGGAACAACTAATAATTTTGCCTTTTGTGAATTTTGATCAAGAAGTCCCATTTCTTTTGCCAGTAAGAGAACTTCAAGCAAATCAGATGCACTATGACTCATTGAAATTACATAAGAATGGCAAATGCGACTTCCAAATTCTTGCTGTAGTCTCTTAACCATTTTAAAAACTGAGAAAGTTTCTTCTGTAGTTTTTGTCCAGTTAAAGTCAGATGGAATTAAAGGTCTTTTTGTATTTAATTCGTCTATGAGCCATTTAATTTTCTCTTCCTCAGACATTTGGTCATATTGAACAGATAAATCAAGATAATTTGTAAGCTCTTGTATAGCGTCACTATGCCTTGTACTCTCTTGACGAATATCTAAACTTGCTAAAGAAAATCCAAAAATATGAACTTGAGTAAGTAATGTATCTACTGACTCACAAGTTAAATCGGTACTAATCAAGCTATTTTTAATAAGTTCGAGATCATAAGTAAATTCGTTTACTGACTTGTAATATAAGTTTTCAACTTTATCTAGATTTTTGTTATCTATTTCTCCTTCTAAGGCAAATTTCCACCCACTATCAGCTAATAAATTATTTCTTTCTTGTGTTAACCGTAATTTTTCTAATATATAACTTAATTTCAATCTGTAGGGTTCTGATCTATACCTTGTAGCTCTAGCTTCATATATTTCAGGGAACTTAACCCTATCTGTTTCGAGTGATTCTAATAAAGAGGAACTGACTTGACTCCATTGCATCGAGACACTTAATTGATCTCTAAGATTAGACGTAGCAGTTATATATCTTTCCAACATCAACTGCCTTTGGTAGCAAGCAGTTTTCCATGTTATATCAGGAGTAACAGATGGATTACCGTCCCTATCAGAGCCTACCCAAGAACCGAAGTTACAAAAAGATTCCGAGGGCATCTGAACATCTGGATAATTTTCCTTAAGTGCTTCAGCGATTCTGCCCCTCAGTTGAGGCATCGCATTAAATAAAACTTGCTGAAAATAATGTAAGGCATAATCAACCTCGTCTAAAACTGAAGGTTTAAATTGATGCAATTCATCTGTTCTCCACCAGAGTCTTACTTCCTCTTTTAATTGGGTTTTTAGAGAATTTTTTTCTTCTTTTGTTAGAAATTGCTCAATCTGTATTTTTTTTAACAAATTTGCTACTCTTGTTTGTTTATGTCTAATCGTATGTCTGACGATCTCCGTCGGATGAGCAGTAAAAACTAAACGAATATCCATTTCCTGCAATAACTCCTCTAATTTTCCTGGAGGTACATTTAATTTCCTCAGCCTATAAAATAATTCTCTAAAAGTTACTGGAGCATTTTGCCTAGCCAATGCCGGGGCAAAAGGATCAAGATTGTCGGGCGATTTTTGAACATCCTTATTGGTAAAGCTTTGAATATATCTATCTTCCTCAACTCTTTGTTCCAAAATATTCACGAGTTGAAAATACAATGAAAACGCCCTTGCTGCTGCTATGGATTCTGCTAAATCCATAGAATTTACAATATCAACTATTTCATTTTTAAAAGTTTTTGAACTATCGCCATCAATTTGTTTTGAATAACTTAATTCTTTAAGCTGTATCAATCTTTCTGCTTGATCATCTGGACATTCTTCTCTGAGCACAGATTCCCAGAGATCTTCAATTAGAAGACGATTTTTATCAAGAGGATCATTGTTACTTATCAGATCCACATTATTATTTTTTATCTGTCGAAAAGATTCCATATAATCATTATGTCACAAGTGAAAATATTCAGATCAAAGTTTATTTAAATAATCAAACATTCTTGGACTCATTCCTTATCATATCTTCAATAGAAATTTTCATTATCTGCTCAATAGAAAGACCTTTTTTATATTGATTTATCCATTTCATAGATTGATTGCCTTCTTCAAGCACTTTATATATAGGATCTAAAAGATTTTTCATACCAAACTCTTCTGCTGTGGATGATAAATCTGATAATAAGTTTTGAATCCATTCTCTACAAATAACTTTTTTGCCATCCTGCCAGTGAATCAACTCTGAATTAAGACTATCTTTAGCAGCATTAGTTTCATTTTGATCACATATTTCTGACAACTCATCCATAGAAAAAGTACTAGCATTCATAGGATCTAAGGTATTTATATTTTCAAAAAGATTTAAAATTCTTAGTTCTATCATGGCCGTTATCCCTAAAAGCAGATTAATATCGTGAACAAAATCGCAAATTCTTAATTCCAGACGATCAAGAATTAAAGGTCTTTGAGGACCATTTGGTCGAATTGAAGACCAAAAATGCCTAATATTTTGCATGTTTTTATTAGATATATTTTCCTCTATCCAGTCGATATAAGAATTATGATTGACAAAAAAAGGCACCCTAGTTGGTGTTTTAGGAAACTGGATCCATCTTTGAGAGTGATTATTCGTAATTTTATTATTTAAAAAAGGTGAACTAGCACTTAATGATAGATATAGAGCAGCCTCAGATCTTATAAGTCTTATAGCTGCAAAAAGTTTATCTAAATCATTTATTCCTATGTTGATATGGACACTTGAAGTTGCAATAGATATTCCATAATTATCTTGAATAAATTGATGATAGACGTTGTCAGTATCAGATCTTTGAAATTGATTATCATGTTTAAAACAAAGAGTGGATGAGGGAATGATTGTTAAATTACTAGTATTTAGCCACTTCCTCAACTTTTTTCTTGGATTTATCAATTTCTCATACAAAGAACCATAATCTTTTTCAGGTGTTGTTATGTATTCAACGTTTCTGTTATCTGGCTCTTTTACAAAATCTGGAAATTCTTTCTCAATTTCAGCCGATACACCAATATGAGAATTTAAAGAACCTGTAAAAAGTTCCACCTCAAAACCCTTATAAAGATTATTTTGACTCATTTATTTATCCAAACAGGCTAATGCTTTAAGTATCCCCTTTGCTTTATTTATCGTCTCTTGATATTCATTTTCAGGAAAAGAGTCGGCAACTATTCCAGCTCCTGCTTGCACTGATACATCATATTTCCCATCTCCTGAGGGTTTAACTATCATGGTCCTTATAGTAATTGCTGTATTTAAGGCACCATTAATATCAACAGATCCGTATACACCAGCATAAGGTCCTCTAGCATCTTTTTCAAAGTGCTTAATCAATTGCATAGCTCTTATTTTTGGGGCGCCAGTTACTGTCCCAGCAGGAAAGGATGCTTTGAGCAAATCCCATACATCAGCATTTTTTTTTAAGATTCCCTCAACTTGACTGACTATATGCATAACATGTGAATATTTCTCAATAACCATTAAATCCTTAACCTTGACAGTACCAATTTCACAAACTCTTCCAAGATCATTTCTCCCAAGATCAATTAACATTACATGCTCAGCTATCTCTTTTGGATCTTTTAATAATTCCTTTTCAAGTTCCAAGTCTTGTTGATTATCAATGCCTCTAGGTCTTGTGCCAGCTATTGGTCTTAAGCTGGCAACAATCTGACTATTTTTATTTTTTTCTGCTTTAACCATTACTTCAGGACTTGAACCTATCAGATACCACGAGCCGAAATCAAAAAATGACATGTATGGAGATGGATTAACCATCCTCAAACTTCTATATAAATTAAAGGGATCATTATTGACTTGAGTTTGGAATCTCTGACTTATAACTATTTGGAAGATATCTCCCTTCCTTATATATTCTTTTGCGGAGAGAACTGCATCCTCAAAGTCTTTTTTGTCCCAATTACTTTCTAGATCTAAATTCAAATTCTCATTTTCATTCCAATCTAGAAACTCATACTCTTTTAGTGGAACTCTCATTAAATTTCTAGTTTTCTGAATTTTAGAAATTGAGTTTAGATACAACTCTTCAATTGAAAACTCGTTTGAAGAAACTGTATCTGCATAAACTACTGCAGTAATGCATCTTTTTATTTGATCAAAAACAACTAACTGATCAAAAAACATCCAGGAACCGTAGGGGATATTGTTTTCTGGTATTTCATTTATTGGAACGCTTGGTTCTATTCGATTTATTAATTCATAACCCCAAGAGCCATATAACTGTCCAATTGATGGTAAGTCATCAAGCATGGTTGACTTGTATTCCTTTGTCCAACTTCTTAAAATATCAAAAGGATCACCTTTATACGTTTCAGTTTTGCCATTGTTCCAAGTTTTAACTATTTCTTCTCCATAACAAACGGCTTCCCAAAGAGGTTCAGTAGCAACAATACTCCACCTACCCAAACTCTCACCACCCTCGACAGATTCAAGAAAAACACCATGGGAATCTTTTGAGGATAATTTTAACCAAGTCGATAATGGAGTCTCCAAATCTGCTGGCCAAGTTTCAAGTATAGGTATAAAATTTTTACCTTCTTTGTAAGACTTTAAAAAACTATCTTTCTGTGAGCTAGTCATATTAATAATGTCAGCCCAAATTATAATTATTTTCTTCTTTTATATCAACTTTAAGGAAGTTAATCAAAAGTATTCTTGGTTGTAAATTTCAAACCAGCTGGATTAGGATTCTCACCTATTCTTCTAGGATTATGACCTACTTTCTCTCTGCCTTCATTCACTTTTTCAGAGAAAACACCATCCTTTGGGTGTAAAAATTCAATATCGCCACCTGGGAAAATTCGGTAGATTTTAAAATCTTCAATTCTTGGTTTGAAGGCTCTTAATTGTGTCCCTAATGCAAGGCATTGTTCTTTTCTTGCAAAGTACATTAAATTATCACCTTCATGCATAATAGCAGCTCCACCTGTGGGCAATTCAAAAGCTTGTTCCTTTGAACTTTTCCATACAATTGCATATTTTTCTTCGGTTTCTGCTGAGTTTAATAAACCCCCAGTGCTTCCTATATGCTTTGGAAATTGACCAACTAAAGTTTCAGTCATCCTAAATTTTGAGTTATTTATAATAAGAAATTAGCATTCATATTTTGCAAAATTCAAAATTAATAGGAAATTTTCTACATTATTTAATATATGTATAACTTAATTCTCATTTTATTTTGAATCTGAAATCGGGAAAAATACTGTCAAACCTGCATCACGTCTTTGTGTGACATGCCCTCCTAAACTAGCTAACAACTTTTGAGTGGCATTTTGACTAAGTTGTAAGCTTCCAGTTTGAGGGTTCCAATTTAAAACAGGACCAATATCAGAACCATTATCTTTTTTTAGAATTTCTTTTTGGTTGTTATCTAATTTTTGTACTTTGAGTTGAAGTTTGAGTTTTTGGCCAGCAGGCCTCAATTCTAAAATTAATATACTCCCTTCTTTTAATCCTCTAGTATTTTTATCAATTAATCCTCTCAACATTAATTCTAATTTTTCAGAATCACTCAAAATTTGTGGAAGTTGTTTAGGGATATCTATCTTCAAAGTAATACCACGTCGATATAGTTGTTTATTCCACAAAGGAGTAAGCTTTTTAAAAATTTCGGCCAAATTAATTTTCGCCAAGTTATTCAATGATGGTACTTCATTACTAACTAATTCTGCTGCATTAAAGATTAAACCAAACCTATCAATTTGTTCATTACATTCATTATCTATTTGAATTAAACGATTTCTCATTGATTCATCCATTTTATATTTTTTTAAAGTAGAACTTATTAGGGTTCTTATTGTTGCCAAAGGAGTTCTTACTTCATGAGAAATTGCACTTAATAATTTTGCCTCAGTTATTTGCACATTTTTTTCATCATTTTTCACAGAATTTTGTATCTTATGACTTGGCGTATTATTTGCTAGTTTTGCCGATAATATTGGCCAAAATAATTTTTCAAATTGATTGTTGATATTAAGGTTACCTAAACTATTGATTGCATTGCGAAATTTTACTCCTTCCTCATAATTTTCTTGATTTAATTTTGCATGCATTAATTCAATTGAAAGTTTTAGGCTTTCTTCATCACACTTCATTAATAGAATTTTCTTATCTTTTTCTCCTACAATTGATAGTATGCATTGAAAATTAGGGGTTATTATCATCAAAAAAGGTTCATAACCGTCTCCCTGACAAAGATTTAAGACTTTATAATTAGTAACTGAATCGAAATCTTTTTTTTCCTTTTCAGGATTATTGACTGGTAAAAAACCTGCATTATCATTTTGAAAGTATGGAAACCCCTCAGGAGACCAAAGCCATCCATGAAGTTGATTTAAAAATTTTGTATCATTAAAAGCTGGCAAAGGCGAGGCAACCCAGATGCCCCCCTGCTTATAATTCTGAGATAGGAAATCTTTTTGAATAACTTCTAAAGAAGCCCACCACATTCTTCTGGATGTATCATCATCAACAAATATGGTTTGAACACCTTTAATTAAAAGCTCTTGAATTTTTTTTATAGTTATTTGTGATTTCATCAACTTCTTAGTGATCTAGAGCGTTTTAATATAGATAAAACAAATCCAATAGATATAAAATTAGTCACTAATGAAGTCCGACCATAGCTCATAAATGGAAGGGGAATACCAGTAACTGGTCCTAATCCAATAGTCATAAATAAGTTGATAATTATTTGAAATACAAAAGTTGAGGCAATTCCAATAACAATTAGAGATTCGAAGTTAGTCCTAGCAAGTGTTGCAGTATTAATAAGTTTTTTAATCAAAAAAAAGAGCAAAAATAAAACTATAGTACACCCCACAAAACCTAATTCTTCCCCTAAAGCACTAAATATAAAATCAGTATGTTGTTCAGGTATAAATTGCAAATTAGTCAGCTTACCTTGTAGCAAACCAGTCCCAAATAATCCTCCAGAGCCAATTGCAATTTGACTCTGTATCAAATGATATCCGCCACCTAGTGGATCTCTATTTGGATCTAAAAATAAAACTAATCTATCTTTTTGATATTCTTTTAAGCCATATTGCCACAAAATTGGTGTCAATTTTGCCACTAATAAATGGAACGAAATAGCGAGAGCAGAAAAAATAATTTTATTTTTTGAAGATCTATAAGCAAGATATCCTATAACTGGAATCCAGAAAATAAGAAGAGTTGGTAAAGCTAGATATAACGTACATGTAATAATACAAAATAGTAATATCAAAACCCACTCTATGGGCATTTGCGACCAATAGAGCATCACGCCCGTTAAAACAAGTAAAACTAAAGAGGTACCTAAGTCTGGTTGAAAGAAAATTAATAACCAAGGAATAACTACTACTAATAAGGGCAATACTAAATCTCTTATTGTTAAAATTATTTTTTTGTCGAGTACTAAAGCAAGAGTTAATACAGTACTAAGTTTAGCTACTTCTGAAGGCTGAAAAGAAAAAATGCCCAAGTTTAGCCATCTTTGGGCTCCAGAAACTGAAATCCCAAAAAAATAAATTAGTAATAAGGATATTAAAGTACAGAAATAAAATGGAACCACATACTTTCTAATTCTCTCTAAGGGTATATAAGAAATAAAAAATGCTAAAAAATAACCTAAAAAACCAGTTATTATATGACCTAAATAGTTTGATACTAAAAGATCATCCTGAATACTTTTTATTAATAAACCTGAAATAATTACTAAAAATAGGGGAATTATAAGTAAAGGAGAAAATAAAAAACCTCTATTTAATTTGTCTTTTTTTTGTAAAAATCCTCTGTTATTTAATAAAAAAATTTTCTTAAACATCAATTAACTATTAACAAATTGATTCTTAATTAATTGAGCTAAATTACCAAATACAACAGAACTTTCTTTATTGGGCTGGCTTACTGAGATTGGTACACCTTTATTACTATCATCAACGAGAGGGATATCAATAGGAATTTGAGCTAATAATGGTAAGTCATTTTCTTTAGCTAATGTTTGTCCGCCACCTTTACCAAAAATTTCATATTTTTTACCTGGCATATCTGGCGGAATAAACACTGACATATTTTCAACAATTCCCAGTAAAGGTACTCCGAGTTGTTTAAACATTGCCAATCCTCTCCTTGCATCTTGCAAAGATACTTGTTGAGGAGTAGTGACAACTATAGCTCCAGAAATAGGCACAGATTGAGAAAGGGATATTTGAGCGTCTCCTGTTCCTGGAGGCAAGTCAATAACCAAAAAATCAAGATTATTCCATTCAACTTGGTACAAAAATTGTCGGATAATACTATTAAGCATTGGTCCTCTCCATATAACTGGCTGACCTTCTTCTATGAGGAAACCCATTGATACCAATGAAATTCCATATTTTTGTATTGGTATTAACCTTTGATCACTGCCACTACCTTCTGTAACCTTTGGATTCTGTTCAGCAACTCCCATCATTGAGGGAGTATTAGGTCCATATATATCCGCATCCAGCAAACCAGTTTTTAAGCCTAATTTAGCTAGAGAACAAGCGAGATTAACTGCGATTGTACTTTTTCCAACTCCACCTTTACCACTGCTAACAGCTATGATATGTTGAATCCCATCAATCTTCTGCAACTCAGGAACATTACTTTGATTTTGAGATTCTGTTGTGGAAGGATTATTATCTAGCTCTATTTGAACATCATCAATATCTTCAAAATCCAGAAGTACTTCTCTAACCTCTTGTACAATTCTATCTCTCTGAGAATTTGCAAATGATGGTAATGATAATGTTACGATTGCTCTCGGTATAGTTACTCTTACATTTTTAATCCAACCTAATTCAATTACATTTTTCTGTGATCCAGCATCTAGAACTTTTTGTAAAGCAAAATTCGCATCTTCTATTGTTGTCATTAAATTTTTAAATTTTTTAACATAGGTAGTCGACTCTTTAAAAGATTAAGAACTATGTCGAACTATCAAATAATAGGCAATAAGTACCCCCTAAGAGAAATTATAAAGAGAAACTTATAATTAACCAAAAAAATTTTTTTCTTCAAGATTTACTAAATACATGTTGAAAGAACCTCCTAAAAACTCTAGAGAAAAAACTAAAAATCTCTTATTAACTCTACAAGACAAAATTTGTTCAGAACTTGAAAATGTAGATGGCAAAGGAAAATTTACAGAAGAATCCTGGTTAAGAGACGAAGGTGGAGGTGGAAGATCAAGAGTGTTGAAAAATGGTTCTATTTTTGAGCAGGCTGGCGTAAATTTCTCGGAAGTACAGGGAAAAGAATTACCTCAATCTATTATCTCTCAAAGGCCCGAAGCAAAAGGTCATGAATGGTTTGCTACGGGAACTTCTATGGTTTTGCATCCTAAGAATCCCTATATTCCTACAGTTCATCTGAATTATCGATATTTCGAAGCTGGTCCTGTTTGGTGGTTTGGAGGAGGTGCAGACTTAACCCCTTTTTATCCTTATCTTTCTGATGTGAGAAATTTTCATAACGAGCATAAAAAAGCTTGTGAAAAAGTTGATAAAGATTTGCATAAAGTATTCAAACCATGGTGTGATGAATATTTCTACTTGAAGCATAGAAAAGAATCTAGAGGCATAGGAGGTATTTTTTATGATTATCAAGATGGTTCAGGCAATATTTATAGAGGAAATAATCAAAATGGAGAGGCATCAAAAGCTTCACAAAATATTGGCAAATCTAATTTGAATTGGGATAATTTATTTTCTTTAGCAGAAAACTGTGGGCAGGCATTTCTACCTTCATATTTACCCATTATTGAAAATAGAGCTACTCAAACATATTCATCGAAGGAAAGAGAGTTCCAGCTATATCGAAGAGGTAGATATGTAGAATTCAATTTAGTTTGGGATAGAGGGACGATTTTTGGATTACAAACAAACGGCAGAACTGAATCTATATTGATGTCTTTACCCCCTTTAGCAAGATGGGAATATGGGTATAAAGCTAAAAAAGGTTCTCGAGAGGAGTTTCTTACATCAATTTTTACAAAGCCCCAAGATTGGTTTAATGATAAAGACTTAGAGAAATTCTGTATAGAGAATAATATCTTTGATTAAAAATTATTGAATAAATATTTAAATTATCTTAAATAGGTGTTTTAAATACAGAACCGTCACTTTTCAATTGAAGTTTTTCTCCAAGTTCATTTTCTAAAGAGATTAATTCATCTCTATGCGCTCTTAATCTCATGTAAGTTGAATCATTTTCATTTTCATTGATCAACCTTAATTCAAATTTCTCCTCCCTTGCTGATTTTTTAAAATAAACAATTCCAGATAAAGGGCCTCCAATTAAGCCCAAAAGAATAGGCCAGTAACCTAATTCAGGATATATTTGAATAATTACTAATCCCAAAGCAGAAGAACCAAAACCGCCAAGAAAACCTAAAAAAATTGCTAAAGATTTACTAGAAACAACTTGACCCTTGAATATTAAAATCCTTTTTTCAAAATCTCCTCCTGTTTGCTTCCATCCCCTCAAATTAAGCCATTCACATAAACCATTTAAAACCTTAATTGGCTGCTGAGAAGATGAAATTTCAACGATAGTTGTTCTATCTTTACTGGAAGCCCTAAGAAAAAAAAATAATCCTATAGCCAAGAGAATTGTTAGCAATAATGTTGAATTTAAGGAATAGGACATTAAATAAATTTTTTCTAGTAACTTGATAATAAAAATTAAAGTTACATCTTATTATAATTTTTTAGAATTATTCTGTAAAATGTTCCTATTAGATAAAAATTCTTAATTAAATAAAATCTTAAGTAATATCCTAAATCTTAAATTTCTTTAAATACTTATTAAAAATGATTATTGAAAATAAAAATATTGATCTTCTTTATAGCGATTTAACAGCAGATTTATACAATCTTTATAAAAAATCATCCTACCTAGCTATCGACACTGAAGCAATGGGTTTAATTCATGGAAGAGATAGACTCTGTTTAGTACAAATATGCAATGAATTTGGTAAAACTTCTTGTATAAAAATCGAACTCCATACATCTTCTTCACCTAATTTAAAAGCACTTCTTGAAGATGATAATATTACTAAAATATTTCATTATGCGAGATTTGATGTAGCGGCTCTAAAATGCAATCTTGAAATTAATACAAAAAATATTTTTTGTACAAAAATTGCTAGCAAGTTGGCAAGAACTTATACAAATAAACACGGTTTAAAGGATTTAATTAATGAATTGTTGGGTATAGAACTGGACAAAAGTTCGCAAAGTAGTGATTGGGGTAGCAACGAAGATTTAACAAAAGATCAATTAGATTATGCAGCAAATGATGTTAGATATTTAATTGAAGCTATGCATAAATTAAAAGTTATCCTAGAAAGAGAGAATAGATATGAATTAGCTCAAAAATGTTTCGAAACAGTTTCTGTACATGCTGATTTAGACATACTAAAATTCTCAAATATATTTGAACATTAAGAATCAATCTTCAGTTAAAAAATTATCTTCACCATCAAGAGTTTCCATAAGCTTATCAAGTATTCTTGAAGAACTTAATTTATCTCCATCATTTTTTTCACAAATTTTTAAGACATTTTGCGCAATTTGTATTTTTTCTTGAATAGTTTTTGGGCCTTCTTTTGCAATTTGGATTTCTACTTTCTTCTTAGCAGAAGATAAGCTTATACTCATAAGTTTTGCAATCTCTGCACAAATTTTTAGATATTGCCGATCATTTATTGGATACATAAAAGAATTAATAATTAATAAGCTAGTGCCATTTACTAAGATAACAAATGAAGGTTTATGGCATCTACGATTTTCTTACTTGCTCCGGATTCCCCCATCCTTTTTTTTCCAATTTTTGCTTGTTCTAACCTTTCAACTTTTCCTTTCAAAAGTAAACTTAAACGTTTTAAAAGAATTTTTTTGTTCTTGCAAACTAAAACACTGCCTCCCAATAATCTTGATTGCCTTTTTGCAA
The DNA here is from genome assembly GCA_902622435.1 of uncultured Prochlorococcus sp. Classification (GTDB taxonomy): domain Bacteria; phylum Cyanobacteriota; class Cyanobacteriia; order PCC-6307; family Cyanobiaceae; genus Prochlorococcus_A. The sequence goes on from CACNQB010000002.1 coordinate 84,151, forward strand.
ATGATTTTGTAAATTGTGGTCCAGCTCCTGGTAGAGAAAGAGATGGTATTCCAAGGCCAGCAATTTGCTCCGTAGCAGTTCCTGCATTAGACAAGCCAACTTCTGCCATATTGGCCCATGAATTGAATCTACCTTTTCCAATCACTAGATATTGATCTTTCTTTTTCCATACTGAATCTTCATCAATTAGAAATTTTACTTTACTCTGTTTTATAAAACCATATTTATTTAAATAACTTTGAATTTGAATCACATTCGCATTAATGCTTAAAGGCAAAAGTATTACCAAATTCTTTGATAAATCAAAATCGTCCAAGCAATTAAGAAAATTATCAAGATTTTTAAGAGCTTCAGGGTATCTACTTCCAACTAATAAAATAATTCTTTGAAAAGAAATAATATTTGATATCTTCTCGTTTGATACATTAACAAAATCCATCATTGGATTACCCAAGTATTTTGCATCAATATTTTTTTTATTCAAATTATTAGCTGTAATTTTATCTCTCATAATTAAATTTTTACATCTTGTAGATTTCATTAAAAACATTTCCCATGGATCCCATTCAGAACCTTTCAATTTATGATAAAAATCGCTTAAATCCCAACCAGGTCCACTACTCCAAGTATGGTCACTTTTGGGAGTTCCAATAAAACTAAATTCGCATTCTGAACTCCAAGCGAAAAGTAATGGCAAGAAATCACCTACTGCGATAATTTTGCAGTCATGTTTTGACTTCTGTTTGACAAGTAGAAAATTTCTTAAAGTATCGATTAAAAATCCTGCAAATAAATCAAGTACAAATCCCTTCAAACTTTGATTACTAAAACCTCCACTAGGCAGCTCTTTTAAAAATCCTATTTTACGAAAATTCTTTGATTTTATGGAATTAAATACATTTCCATTTCCTACTAAAGGCAAAACTTCAATATTTTTATTTTTTATTTTTTTTAGTAATCTTTTTATTATTTCCAATGCGATTACATCTTCTCCATGTCCATTGGAAATAAATAATAGAGAATGAGACACCTTACTGTTAAGATCATAAAAAGATTCATTTGAATCTTTTAAGGCGGCATGGCCAAGTGGTAAGGCAGAGGATTGCAAATCCTTTATCCCCAGTTCGAATCTGGGTGCCGCCTTATCTAAATTTTTTACACATTTAATTATGAAGTTTTCTAAGAACTTCAATTTGAAATAAAAGGTATAAAGTTTCAATTACTTATTGATATATAGAAAAATGATCTTTTTTTATTTATTGATAAATAATACCCGATATCTATTAATAAATAAAATTTAATTAATTTATTAATTATTTTCATCAGATTATTTATTTTAAAATTTGAATTTTTTCAGTAATCATTATCTGCTACACACATTCCTAAACATCTAACACCATTTGAAGCAGTTCTTTTGCAATGATTACATAAAATGGGGTCTTTCTCTGAAGTAAGGTTAATTTTTGAATTATTTTGGTCTTTAAAGCTGTTTAACTCTTGTGTTGAATCAAATAGAGTCATTCTTAGAATCATCACTTGAGTCGATACTAACAACAAGTGAAGCATTAGTGTTGGAAGAAGGTATATCCATAATTTTTACAGTTTCTTTAGGCTCATCAATAACTTGATTTTCTTCAGCACTCTCATCAACTGCACAAGCTTCAAGAGCCTCTCGAAGAAGTGAATCAAAAGTTGCTCCAGGCAATCTATGTCTAGCAACCTCAAGAAAAGTTCTCGGTAACGATTCAGATGCAGCATCTCGTAAAGCAGGATTATTCTTTCTATGTTCTTGTTCTTCTTCTATTGATTTAATAAACCTCAGTGTGACGTCTCTTTTAGTTGAAGCTTTTATCAGCGTATCGTTTTCCGGATTACTAACGTTAGGTTCATTTTCAAGATCACTAAGTCTTTTTTCCAAACTATTCAAAACTTCATTAGCTTCTTTACTAATATGCGCTAATTGACCATCAGACAAATTAGGTAAATCAGCAACAAAAACTTTCCCATGATCCCTTAGTGTCAAGAAAGTTGGTCTTGGACCTTGAGCCTGTCTACCATTTGATTCAGAATTATTACCTATGGGTCTTTTTGGAGGTGTAGGGCCAGCTGAACTACGTCTACGTGTAATTCTTTGATTATTTGCAAAGGGCATTGAATAAAGGTTAAATCTCAATACTTAAACTTCCGATATAATTCGGTGGTAATTTCATTATATTACACCTAACTTTTTCATTTGGGTATAAAAAATAATTTTTTAAAACTCGTTTAAAAAAGATAAAAAAATTTAAGTTAAAATTTCTGGCAAAAATTTACTAATTTTTGAATTATTTTTTCGGACTATCTTTCCAATTTCCCAACTATCTATACCGTAATCTTTACAGATACTTAATATCGCGTCCTTAAATTTTTTATCAATAATTAAACAAAATCCAACTCCAAGATTGAAAGTATTCCAAAAATCTTTTTCAGGAACAGATCCTTTGTCTTTAAGGAATTTAAATAAAATAGGTATTTCCCAAGAACTGGTATTGATATAAGGAATAAAATCAGAAGGAATACATCTTGGTAAATTTTCTGGAATTCCACCTCCAGTTATATGAGACATTGCTTTAATTTCTATATTTTCAGATAAAATTTGGTTAATCACATTATTGTAAATTTTTGTAGGTTTCAATAACTCATCATAAAAACTTAAGTGAGAAACTTTTTCAAATTCCTTTTCTATTTGATTATTGTTTTGGATAATTTTTCTCACTAAACTAAAGCCATTACTATGCACTCCATTACTTTTTAAAGCAATTATTAAGTCATTTTCAGAGACTTTTTTACCATTAATAAGCTTATCCTCATCGACTATTCCAACACAAAATCCTGCAAGATCATACTTATTTTTTGAATAAAATCCTGGCATTTCAGCAGTTTCACCGCCGAGTAATGAACAGTTATTTTCTCCGCAGCCATGTGAAATTCCCTGAACAACCCTCAATAATTGTTTCTTATCAAGCTTACCAGTAGCAATATAATCCAGAAAAAATAACGGTTTTGCACCACTAGTAATGATATCGTTCATGCACATAGCAACTAAATCAATACCAACCTCAAAGTGAAAGTTTTTACTTTGAGCTAATTCTAATTTTGTTCCAACACCATCAGTTCCTGAAACAAGAACTGGTTTTTTAAAACTATCGATAGGAATTCTAAACAAGCCTCCGAACCCGCCAATACCCTCAATCACATTAGATGTATGAGTTCCTTCAACTGCCTGTTTAATTTCGGAAACAAATTCTCGTCCAGCTTCTATATCAACACCTGATGTTTTGTAATCCATGAAATAAAAATGATAGACTCTCCCTATATAGATATTCCTCCTAAGATTGCTTTTGTCCAGTAATTATTTATCAAATAGATTTATTTTTTAAAAACAAAGTGAAGAAAGTAATAATAAGGAGAACTGAAGAAATAGAAAATTGGAGGAGAAATATAAATAGTGGAATTAACTTTATTCCAACAATGGGTAATCTTCATAATGGACATATAAAATTAATATCAACAGCAAAAAATGACAATTCTAATGTTAATTTAGTAAGTATTTTTATTAATCCACTTCAATTCGATAACAAGTTAGACTTAGAGAATTACCCTAAAACACTTGATAATGATATTAAAATCTCCTTTTCAAATGGCGCGGATGCCATCTTCATCCCAAGTAATGAAGATATATATCCACCAAATAATAAAAATATTAAATTCCTAAAAGCTCCAATAGAATTATCTTCTGCATTATGTGGATTAAATCGAATTGGACATTTTGATGGCGTTTGTACAGTAGTTTATAGATTACTTAATCTCATAAAGCCTAAAAATCTTTACTTAGGAGAAAAAGATTGGCAACAACTTTTAATCTTAAAAAATCTTGTCCTAAAAGAGAAATTAAATGTTGCTATTAAATCTATTCCTACACAAAGAGATTTTGATGGAATTCCTCTAAGTTCACGTAATATACACTTATCAAAAAAAGAAAGAAAATTGATTAGGTTTTTTTCAAGTGAGTTATTAGAAGCCAAAAAAAATTTTCAACAAGAAAAAAGTATCAATTTAAACGAAATAATTAAAAAGTTATCAGCAAAAAAAATTTCAATCGAATATTTAGAACACTTACACCCTTATACACTCCAAAAAGCCAGACTTGAGGATAATATTTCGTTACTGGCTGGTGCGATAAGATGTGGAGATACAAGATTAATTGATCACGTTTTCCTAATGAAAAGAAAGCCGATTATTGCAATTGATGGTCCTGCAGGTTCAGGTAAAAGTACTGTAACAAAGTTAATAGCGAAGAAACTTAAACTTCTATATTTAGATACTGGCGCAATGTATAGGGCATTGAGTTGGCTTATACTTAAAGAGAATATTGATTATAAAAAAGAAAAAAAATTATTGAATATTTTTAAAGATATATCTATTGTTTTCAAGTCAAATACAAATTCACATCAGGATGTTTATGTTAATAACTACTGTGTTACTGAAGAAATTAGGTCGCAAAAGATAAGTTCTATAGTCTCTAAAATTTCCTCAATAAAAGAAGTAAGAAAATTCTTAGTAGAAGAACAAAGAAAAATTGGAGAATCAGGCGGACTTGTAGCTGAGGGAAGAGATATAGGAACTACTGTTTTTCCTCATGCAGAACTTAAAATATTTTTAACTGCTAGCATTGATGAAAGAGCAAAAAGAAGAAAATTTGATAAAAATAGTAAAGACTTACAAGAAATAGACCTTAATACATTAAAAGAACTTATAAAGAAACGAGATTTTGAAGATTCCAATAGGGAAATTTCACCTCTAATAAAAGCGAATGACGCAATAGAAATTATTACAGATGGATACACAATTAATGAGGTGGTAGATAAAATTATTGATCTTTATAATGCCAAGATTCCTAAAGAAACTGAGATCAAATAAATTCAAGAAATACTTTCCAAAAAACCGTTTACAGAGTCTTCTAAAATATCAAGGACATAATCGAAGCCCTCATCACCTCCAAAATATGGGTCAGGAACTTCGTGCTCATTAAAAACTGTTCTAAAATCTTGTATTTTTTTAATTGATGCAAAACCAGCTGAAGCTGTTCTATTTTTAAGATCTTGAATATTTCTAAAATTTGAATCGTCCATCGCAATAATATAGTTAAATTTGTCAAAATCTTTGTTGGTAATTTGACGAGCCCTGCTTAAGATATTTATATCTCTTCTTTCTGCTGCAATTCTCATCCTAGAGTCAGCTTTTTTTCCAATATGCCAACTCCCAGTTCCAGCAGAATCTACAATAAAGCCATCGGTTAAGCCCTTCTTTTCAATTAGATTTATAAAGATAGCTTCTGCTGCAGGAGACCTACAAATATTTCCCAAACATACAAAAAGAACAGAAATTTTTTTCATATGATTTCAAATTTTAATAAATTATAAGACTTTTAAGTAGTAAATAAAACTTCTTTAATTAAAGATTCAGTAAATTCTTTACCAAACAAACTAGACAACATTGGCCTCGCTGGATCGTTATCTCTTCTATAATTTAAGTAATTATTTTGTCCTTTTTTTAATTCTTTTTGCAGTTCAATATTGACTTCTTTGCTTTCGAAAAGAATTTCCAAATACAAATCAAGATATTTCTTAAATGAGGTATAAAGCTGATTAGCAATTAAAAAATCACTTCTTTCTTCTTTAGGTAATTTTGACCATATTGCTCCTGGAGAAAAAAATCTAGCTACATCCGCAGACATTTTTTCAGCTAATGGAAGTGATGAATGACAATTATTTTTGAGTTTGATAAGTTTTTCTAATAACTTATCATTGTATTGTTTTTGTATTTTTAATGAGGGTTGAAAATCTAACACTAATAAATAACTATTAGGAAGAGAAACAAAATCTACTCCAAAGAAAGGGACGTTATAAATAGTATTAGGAATAATTAAAAAATTTAAAACAGAATAATTTGGACTATTTATACACACTGCTCTTGCGAGTTGAATTCTTTTTTTATGCGTTACACCCCAAGTAGAGAGATTCACATTTTTTTTTGATTTTTTTGAACCATAAGTTGAATCTTTATAAGAATATTCCGAGGGTATTATTTTTTCTAAACAGTTATGTTTACTTAAATTATTTGTTAAATATTTTAAAAAATTATGCCATCTCCAATCTGGCCTGTAAAAAATAGTATCTTGTATTAACATTTAATAAATAATCTCATTATTTAATGTAAAAAGGAATTTATTGACAAATTTTTTTGTCCATTTTTCTCCAAAAAAAGATTTAAACAATTTAGCTGCAGGGTCTTTTTCAAAACTATACTTATCATATTTAATTTGATTAATCTTTATTGCTTCTGCATCTAAGAATTGATTAACAGGATTCGATTTATAAATGTTCAAATAATTATTTACAAATGAATGGAATATATTATTTAAATCTCTATCAAGATTTAATTTATTTCCTCTACATATAATTACCCATGGCGAAAAATACTTTTTTGAATCATATATATTCTTCATTTTATTATTATCAAATGCAGAATATTTTTTTTTAATAATACCTAAACTTGAACAATATTTTTCGAGATATTTGCCTTCTTGAATTAAAGGTTGATAATCAAGTATTGCTAATAACTTTTGAGAAGTTCCAAACCATAAAATATCAGCTCCTAAAATAGGCATTTCACAATCAAAATTAGGATATGCAACCGTATTAAACACTTGCAGTTTTTTGCCACCATCTAATCTTGTTATTCGCCACTTTCTATATTCTGGAGATAAAAAAAGCCAATTCTTAATAATATATTTTGAGTCTTCATTATGATGTTCTTTAAATTCGCTAGATATTTGTACTTCATGACCATTTAATTCATCAATATTGGTTTTAAGAAAATCAACTAATGAATCAAACATAAATATTAGGTCTCGGTACTTCCTTTCCTGACTTTTTTTGTAATGTAATTGAATACAATCTTTCCTAGAACAGCAATCAAGTTACCTTCAAGCTCCTTAAACATTCTCATATTGTAAGTAAAAGCTTGATTAGCTTCATCAATAATTTGATCAGCAGTCATTTGATTTATTGGAAGTTGATTCAAAGTAAGGGAATATTCTTCCTTGAATTTCTTTTCATCAGCAATTAATTCAAACTCATAAAAATTTAAACCATCATTTCCCTGCAAATTTAATGCTTTTTTAGCGATCCTTTTCAAGATTTGCCCTCCAGATAAATCTCCTATATAGCGAGTGTAGTGGTGACCAACTAATAGCTCTGGTGAATTTTTTGCGACCTCTCGGATTCTTTCAACATATTCTTTTGCTGAGTGAGAAATATTAATTTCATTCTTCCAGTTTTCACCAAAATAAAATTTAAGATCATTTGCAAGAGTTTCTTTCCTGTATAACGATTTAAAACCTATAGGTTTTATTACGGGATGTTCCTCATTGACCAGTCTTTCAATTTCTTCCTCCATAGCTTCATAAACAAAATATAAATCACTAATTAATTTTCTATAAGATTTTTTTTCAACAACTCCTTTTAAAAAGCAAGCCACAAAGCCAGTATTTTCAGCCATAGTATGGGATTTTTTTGTCCCTTCTCTTAATTGTCCTGCAAGAGCAACTGCCATATATTTTGAATTATTTTTGTAAGTGTATTTAATCTACAAGGAAAATACATAAAACAGCTAATTTTTGTTACCAGCAGATGTTGTAGAGAATAACTTATAAAGTTCTTTACAAACCAAAAAAAGGTTATCTTTTTGTTCCTTTTGAGGTAAATGAGTACCAGTCATTTCCCAATCGCCGATCGTAGCAACTCTCCATCTCTCGGAGGGAACAATCATACCTCGCATTATTATTCCCAACAATTTCGGAACTCTGCCATTATTATCATTTGAAATTCTTAATTGTAAGAGTATTGCTCTACATTCAATAAGAGGACTCCAACCAGGGAAATGAAACGCAAAATCAATAGTATCTTGCTTGGATTCATTATGTGAATTGTCCCAGGGACTAAAGTTTACTTTTGCATCTGGAAAATATTTCCGAAACAAAGCTGCAGTGGAAGCAATTTTATTGGCTATTTCAACATTACTTACATTTGAACTCGCATTCATATAAAGCAAAGTATTTTTTTGAAAATGACATAATTTGCTTTAACTTGCTTATTAACTACTTTTTCTTTTAATAAAGATGTTGAAATGCTGATCAACAAACAATTCTCTATTCACATTTGAATAATAAATTTCTAGGTTTTAAAGAAAATAACTCATCGCAAATTACAATACGAGAAACTTCAATGAGTTATATTTAATTAATTAAATGCTATGCCAAAATTTGAAAAATTAACTTTACCTAATGAAGGCGAGATAATAACTTTTAATCAAGGCAAACCTAAAGTTCCTAATAATCCAATTGTCCCATTTATTAGGGGTGATGGTACTGGAGTTGATATTTGGCCTGCGACTCAAATCGTTCTTGATTCAGCGATTAAAAAAAGCTATGGAGATGAAAGAAAAATTAATTGGTTTAAAGTCTATGCAGGCGATGAAGCTTGTGAACTTTATGGAACATATAACTATCTGCCTCAAGATACTATTGAAGCAATCAAACACTTTGGAGTAGCCATCAAAGGTCCTTTAACGACTCCCATTGGTGGAGGTATTAGATCTCTTAATGTTGCATTAAGGCAAATCTTTGATTTATATAGCTGTGTTAGACCATGCAAATATTATTCAGGAACTCCAAGCCCTCACAAAAATCCCCAAAATTTAGACGTTATTGTTTATAGAGAAAATACTGAGGATATCTACATGGGTATTGAATGGGAAGCGGAGGATAATAATTGTCTTGAATTAATTAATCACTTAAATAACGTTGTCATTCCAAAAAGTAAAAATTTAAAAAATAGATCTATACCAGACGGATCAGGAATTGGAATAAAACCGGTGAGTAAATCTGGTAGCCAAAGGCATATTAGAAAAGCTATTGAACATGCCAAAAGATTATCTGGAGATAAAAGGCATGTAACACTTGTACACAAAGGCAATATTATGAAATATACAGAAGGTGCATTTAGAGATTGGGGATATGAATTAGCAGTAAATGAATTTAGAGAAGATTGCATTACAGAGAGAGAAAGCTGGATTTTAGATAATATTCAGAAAAATCCAGAAATTACAGTTGAAAATAATGCTCGAAAAATTGAACCAGGTTTTGACAAGCTTACAAATAACAAAAAAGCATTCATTTGCGAAGAAATTAAAGAAGTTATTGCATCAATATCAAATTCTCATGGAGATGGGAAATGGAGAGAACTTATTCTTGTTGATGATCGGATAGCTGATAGTATATTTCAACAAATTCAAACTAGACCTCAAGAATATTCAATTCTTGCAACCTTAAATCTCAATGGAGACTATGTTTCTGATGCAGCTGCAGCAATTGTTGGTGGCCTAGGTATGGCTCCTGGTGCAAATATTGGAGATAATGCAGCAATTTTCGAAGCCACTCACGGTACTGCGCCAAAACATGCAGGCTTAAATAAGATTAATCCAGGCTCAGTAATTCTTAGTGGTGTAATGATGCTTGAATATTTTGGTTGGGATGAGGCAGCTAACTTGATTACTAATGGTTTAAGTAAGGCAATTGAGCAAAAAAAAGTCACCTATGATTTAGCACGCTTAATGGAACCAAAAGTAGAACCTTTATCCTGCAGCAGTTTTGCTGAAGAAATTATCTCAAATTTCTAATTTTAAAAATTATTTTTATTTTCAAAAACTTTCCAAATATTAACCAGTGAATCTTTAGTACCAATGTTTCCAGGATGAGTAACGATGGGAAGTTTTTCGCCATTTTTTAGGTTGTAAGTCACCACTGAAATGCCAGTTAAAATCTGTCCTTCAAGATAAACATAATCTGCATTAAGTCCTTTGCTAAGAATCAAATTTGTTGTTATTCCACCTTTTGAAATCAAATAACCTATTTCATACTTCAAATCCGTGACTAATTCAGCAATAAAACAAGCAAGTAAATTATAAAAATTAAATAGTTCAGAAGAACCTAAAGATACTAATTTTCTTGAAGTAAACAAAACAGGAGTTTTTCCTCTCTCAAAAGAAAATCTAATTTCTTTTAAAAATTTATTTTTAAACAAATTCCTTCTCTTCTGATTATTGTCTGATGAAGTAATTTTAAAGAATTCAAAAACATCTAATTCAACTGGATTGCAATTACTTATCTTTAACAAATTATGCAATTGTATTGTTGAAAGTTCTACATAAGATCCAACAATTATCAGTCCTGGAAGAAAACTCTTTTCTTTATTTCTTATTCTTAAATTAGAGAAAAATTTTTCAGTCTGAGAGACACTTTTTTTCTCAGAAATTGAACTTATGAAACTTGCTGCAGTTCGAAAAAGGAATTTTTTTTGTTTGATTAATTTTTTAATTACCAAAGAAAATTTTTTTAGTTGAGAATAATTCTCTACATCTACAACTACATGTTTATTATTCTTCAAGTTCTTTAGTGTTTTAAAAACAATATTATTTTCTTCATCATTTAGCATTTCGATATCTGACAATAAAAGATTTTGAATATCTTCAAAATTTATTTGCGATTTACTCTGCTGCAATAAAAGATTCTTTACATTACTTGTGTCATATCCAAAAATTTTATCTGTTGCAAAAATTGTTTGACTAATGGGAGTTTTATCAACAAAATGAGATCCATTAATTGTGAATCTTTTACCTTCTATGAAAGCTGGAATATGAAAAGTAGCATCAAAAGGACCTAAGCAACTATTTAGAGCAATTGGCTCTAAATAATTATGTCCTCGAAGAGTAGAGTCTCCTCTACTTATAAAAATAATTTCTTCTTCATACGCTTGAGAAGTAATTACAGTCTTAAGATTTTTGCAAATTTCCTCTATTGTTAATTTCGCATCATTTTCCGATAGTGACCTTGTATTAGCCAAAATAAAAAATAAATTAGATTTAGATTCAAAACCTTTAGCTAAAGTTGAGCAGTCCCACTTAAGCAGTAATAAGCAATCGTGAACAGTTTGAGAGCCTGTGGGATCATCATCTATAACGACAAATTTCATAAGTATTGCAAAATTACTTAAGAGATTTTATTTGTATTGAGGCATTTAACCTTTTACTATCATTTGAAGGAATCATAATGTTTCTAAATCCATCAACAAAAGAATTTCGGGGACTAGTCCAAGGTTCGAGACATATCATTCTTCTTGGAGGATCACTCCAAATAACGCCTAAATCAAAAGGATATGGATGATTTAAAGTAACCTCTCTTTTAAAAATTTTATCTCGAAAAGAGCTTTTACCGGAAGTATACATAAGTAGATCAACTCCTAAATTAATTTTGTTTAATTCATCCAAAGTATTACTTATAGTATTTCTTTCTTGATCCTGACAATTAAGTGGATTATCAACAAACTCTAAATTTTTGAAATCTGAAATTTTAAAATAAGGATGCAAACCAAAATTTATAGGCATAGCAAAGTCTGTTTTGTTATGGATTGTAATTTCAAATTCTAAAGAGTTAATTTTTAAGATAACTTTTATTTTTAGTTCGAAATCGAAAGGATAATATTTTTCGGTTTTTTTAGATGCATTTAAGATTAAACATAAAAATTTTTCATTTTCATTGAAGGAGTATTGCCATTGCAAATCCCTAGCGAAACCATGTTGTGGTAATTGCAAATAACTATTTCCAAACACTGAACCAGAGGTATTGAGATTTCCACAAATTGGAAACAAGATTGGAATGCCTCCCCTAATACTTTTTGTCTTATCCATAAATCTTGTTTCATCGAAATAAAGTATTTCATTACCATTCGAAACCCAATTTGTAATAACGCCTCCTCTTTCAGGACAAAATTTAATGTAATTGTTTTTATCCAATTGAAAGACAAAAATTCCTTGGTCCTTATTAGATAATTCAAGTTTCACGATTATTACTTATAGAGAATCAACCCAATCCAAAATATGCTTATTAACTAATTCAGGTATCTCATCATGAGGACAATGTCCTGCATCAAGAATAATTTCTTCTGTATTCTTTGGTGTAAATTTTTTATATAGATTTCTTTTTTTTGGAGTATTCATCCATGGATCTTTCCCTCCCCAAAGAAGTAGTAATGGTGCATTTAGTTTTGCGAATAGCTTATCCAACGGCAATCCCTGAGGACCTGATGGGTTAAAGACACTTCTAAAAACATTAAAAGCTCCGAAATCTAGAGAAGGCTTTCTTATTGACTCAACTAAAAAATCATCAACATTTTTTTTATCAACATAAACTTGATTCAACGTTTTTTTAATATTTTTTGGATTTCTCATATTTTCAAAAATCAAACGTTGAAGAACAATATTTTTCAAAAATATGCCAGCAACTGTTTCAATTGAAGTCTGCAACATATTCTTTTTGATAGTTTTTTCTTCACTAAAATATCCAGCAGCATTAAGTAAGATCACTCCTGCGTTTAGCTCATTTAATTCTGCAGCGGCTGCTAATGCGGCATAACCACCTAACGAATTTCCAACAACAATTGTAGGTTTTTTTATTTTCTCTTTTACATAAGCGACAACCTGATCTTTCCATAAAGATCCTGAGTATTCGACGTCTTGAGGCTTAGGACTTTTTCCAAAACCGAGTAAATCTATAGCATGTACTTCGTATTTTGTACTCAAAATAGGAATATTAAATCTCCAATGATCCGTAGAAGCACCGAAACCATGAATTAATAAAATTGCACAATCTTTTGATGTTTGCTCGGGCTTAGCGGAAACTGTATGAATTGGATAATTTAAAAAATTCCAGTTATAATTTACATTACTATCTATCAGAGCTGACTTTTCCATTCATTGAGAATTTATCTTTATTGATTCTAATAAACTTATTTCCTAAAGAAGACCTACAGGATCAGCTGCAACATCATCTGAAATTTTATTGCCATCATTTGGGGGCTTATCTTTTAGAACAATTCTTAAGAGTACAGGTGCAAGAAATGTAGTTCCTATAACCATTAATAAAATAGCTGCTTCAAGAGATGGAGTTAATAACTTAGCGCTTGTTCCTAGCCCAAGAAAAATTAAACCAACCTCTCCTCTTGGCATCATACCCAAACCTACAACTAATCTATTAGTAGGTTTATCACTTGAAAATACCCATCCGGCTGCAATTTTTCCAATAATCGCAACAACTAATAAAAATCCTGCAACTACAAGAGCTGATCTGCTTGTTGGATCAAGTGGATTGATAACAGATAAATCCATTCCAGCTCCAACTAATACAAAGAAAATAGTTGCGAATAAGGAAACTAAAGGTAAAACAGATTGTTGTATTGCATGATTATTTTTGGAACTACTAAGAATCAATCCAGCTGCAAATGCCCCTAAAGCTGCTTCCAATCCAATGGCTGTTGCCACGAAACAACACAATACAAGTATCACAAAAGAAGCTACCACCACGGCTCCAGGAGCCTTTAATCTATCTAATAACCAATCAAAACCTGGAGCAGCTGTTCTACTTAATGCAATAGCAGCAATAACAAACACTACAGCTGCTGCAACTAATTTAATAATGGGAGCAATTTCTAAAGTACCTCCGGCAGCAAGGGCGACTACAACTGCCAAAATAACAATTCCCAAAATATCGTCTAACACTGCTGCACCAATAACAATCTGTCCTTCTCTAGTTTTCAAATATCCCAATTCACCGAAAACACTTGCTGTAATTCCTATACTTGTGGCTGTCATAGATGCTCCAGCAAAAACTGCTGGAATTAGATCTACATGGAAAATAAACATTAATCCAAGAGTTCCAAACGCAAAAGGTAAAATTACGCCAGCCATAGCAACAGTAAAAGCCTGAGCACCTACTGCTACCAATTCCTCTAACTCACTTTCTAAGCCTGTTAAAAATAAAAGTGCATATAAACCAAGTGTTGCTACTGCTTGGAGCGAAGGAAAGCTTTCGAAATAAACATCTGGTACTGCTTCTGGGGGGATTGACGCTAATGAACTAATAACATTAACAAGTCCCTCATTTAGTTCGGTTCCAGCTGAGGGCGGTATCAATAAATGGAATCCTGATGCTCCTATTACAACCCCTGCAAGAAGCTCGCCTACAATCGTTGGCAAACTTAGTCTTACTAATACTTCTGCTAATGCTCTTGCTGCTAAAAAGATCAATAAAAATCTTATAACTCCGATCAACGTTTCAGCAACTTCCAAATCATGTGCACTTAATTCAGCAAGTAAAGAGTACATTTAAGTGTAAAAAATAAACTACCTAATTGGAAGATAGTTTATTGAGGGCCCACTTTAAGAAATATGTAAGAAAAAAGCAAAAATACTCAACAAGTGTGGATCTGAAGTTACAACAAAGAAATTTTCAAAAAAATGGCTATTGTCTGTTATATGGCTAATCCAATGAATTCCAACGAACCCTTTGATCTACGCTTGCCTACTCCAGGATGTTACTTAGATCCTGAGAAAGCTGGCATGGATTCTGATGCTGTTTTTCAAGGAATGACAGCCCATCTATTTTATACTCTTGGAAAGTTAGCCACTTCTGCAAGTCCTCACGACTTGTACATGGCTTTAAGTTATGCTGTTAAAGATAGGCTAATGACAAGATATTTAGCCAGCCAAGAAGTCATAAGAAAAAAACCACAAAAAACAGTCGCCTACTTATCAGCAGAATTTTTAATAGGACCTCAATTAAGTAATAACCTTTTAAACCTTGGAATAACTCAAGAGGCGGAAGATGCTTTAAAAAGATTTGGCATTGAATCATTGTCAACAATTCTTGAAGTTGAAGAGGAGCCTGGATTAGGAAATGGTGGACTTGGCAGACTTGCAGCTTGTTATATGGAATCATTAGCATCTCTACAAGTTCCAGCAGTTGGTTATGGTATTAGATATGAATTTGGAATATTCAATCAGTTAATTAGGGATGGTTGGCAAGTTGAAGTAACTGACAAATGGTTAAAAGGTGGATGGCCGTGGGAACTCCCACAACCAGATGAATCATGTTTCGTTGGTTTTGGCGGCAGAACTGAAAGTTATAGAGATGATAAAGGAAACTACAGATCAAGATGGATCCCTTCAGAACATGCGATTGGAGTACCCCATGATGTTCCAGTTTTAGGATATAGGGTAAATACATGTGACAGATTAAGATTATGGAGAGCTGATGCAACCGAAAGTTTTGACTTTTATGCATTCAATATTGGTGATTATTATGGTGCAGTAGAAGAAAAAGTTGCATCTGAAACTCTTTCAAAAGTTCTATACCCAAATGATGGAACTGACGAAGGTAGAAGATTAAGACTTAAACAACAACACTTTTTTGTAAGTTGTTCTCTACAAGATATGTTGAGAAGCCTTGAAAAAAGATCAATACCAGTAACAGAATTTCCTAAGCATTGGACAGTTCAACTAAACGATACACATCCTGCTATTGCAGTTGCAGAATTAATGCGACTTCTCATAGACCAATATCAAATAGGTTGGGATGAAGCCTGGAATATAACAACCTCCTCAGTTGCTTATACCAACCACACACTACTACCAGAGGCTCTAGAGAAATGGGATTTAGGTTTATTTAATGATCTTCTTCCTCGTCATCTAGAAATTATTTATGAAATAAATTGGAGATTTCTACAGCAATTAAGGCTTCGTTATCCTGGTGATGACAAGATCCTTCAAAAACTTTCAATAATTGATGAAGAAGGTTCCAAATCAGTGCGAATGGCCCACTTAGCTACAATTGGAGCCCATCACATAAATGGTGTTGCAGCTCTTCACTCAGATCTTATAAAAAGACAACTTCTGCCTGAATTCGCATCATTATGGCCTGAAAAATTTACAAATGTAACTAATGGGGTTACTCCAAGAAGATGGGTTGCCTTATCTAATCCATCTTTATCTAACCTTCTTGAAGAAGAAGTTGGTCCAAATTGGATAACAAATATGGAACTTCTAACGAAATTAGAAGAAAAAAAAGATGACAACAATTTTTTACAAAAATTTGAAGAAACTAAGCTAAATGGCAAAAGAAAATTAGCTAGTTTTATCCATTCAAAAACTGGAATACTTGTTGACCCATCAAGTTTATTTGATGTTCAAGTAAAAAGAATACATCAATATAAAAGACAACATTTAAATGCCCTACAAATTATTGCTCAATATTTAAGAATCAAAAATCGTACAAACAAGTTTGAAGTCCCAAGAACAATAATATTTGGAGGCAAGGCTGCTCCAGGTTACTTTATGGCAAAGCTTATGATTCGATTCATTAATGGTATTGCTGATGTAGTCAATTCAGATCCAGATATGGATGGTTTATTAAGGGTTGTTTTTCTTCCAGACTATAACGTCAAACTTGGTGAAATAGTTTATCCCGCAACGGATCTTTCAGAACAAATCTCAACTGCAGGAAAGGAAGCTTCTGGAACTGGAAATATGAAGTTTGCCATGAATGGAGCTTTAACTATTGGGACCTTAGATGGAGCAAATGTGGAATTAAGAGATCTTGTGAAAAAAGAAAATTTCTTTCTTTTTGGTAAAACTGAAAGCGAAATTATGGACTTAAAAAATAATAATTACTCTCCCAAAACTTTTATTGATCAATGTCCAGAGCTTAAAGAGGTTATACGTCTAATTGAAATTGGCCACTTTAGCAATGGAGATAAAGAATTATTTAAACCTTTATTAAATAGCCTTACAGGACATGACCCATTTTTTGTTATGGCTGACTTTGAAGATTACTTAAACATGCAGGATGTGGTCAGTGAATGCTGGAATAATAAAAAATCATGGAATAAAATGGCATTATTAAATACTGCTAGATCAGGATATTTTTCTTCAGATAGATCTATTAGAGAGTACTGCGATTCTATTTGGAAAGTATCTCCAATGCCTGTTGAAATTACTTGCGACGTCGAAGAATTAACTAATTAATATTTTTATTATCTGGTGAATCTGGGGTTTGATGAAATAGTCTATTCAAAATTAATCTATCCATATTTAGTGGGTCTGGAGCTAATTCATTCGCTACTTCTTTAAATTTTGATTCAATATTACTTGAAATTTTTGTATCAAATATTCTTTCCATTAATGCCTCAATTGAATATAAATAGGCATTAACACTTTCCAGTTCATCTAAAGCTTCAGTAATTTCTGTATTAGAGATATGTTTATCTTCTAGACTAATATCCTCATTTGATTCTCTTTCAGATAATTCCCTCTGCAACTCATCAGTAACCTTAGTACAAAGAGTTCTAAAAGATTGTATAGATGCCCAATTCAATTCTTGTTGCTGCTTAAAAGTAGGAAATTCTCTAATAAGACGATCGTGCTCTTTATAAAATCTCTGACAATCAGAGCATTGACATGGTTCTTCAGCCAAAAGATAATCAAATTCTTTTTATATCATCTCACTATTTAGGCAAAATTGTAGGGCCATCCAATAATTCGTCATTTTCATCTAGTGAATCCGGACTGTCTGGCAAAGGTATCTCTATACTAGTAACCAAATTAATAACATCTCTTAGTCTCATAGAATCAGCAAACCATCCCATTGCCTGCTCGGCATCGCCTCTTTTTTCTGCATCATTTGCTTGATCTTCGTGAGCTTCCGCCAATAGAGCAAGCCAGCACAGACATCTTGCTTGAACTATTGAAAGATCTAAATCATTAGGTTGGGATTTAGAAATGCGTTCATGCTCTTGCTGAATTAAGAGCTTTAAACGCATATCATGCAACTTAGCCATAAAAGATTTACTACTAACTATACGCTAGCTAGAGAGTAGCAAGTTTGCACACATACTACATATAGTTTTTTATTTTACGGGACTGGCGGGAGTCGAACCCACGACCTACGGTTTAGGAAACCGTTGCTCTATCCTGCTGAGCTACAGCCCCAATAGATGATTTTTGGAGTATTAAGCACTATGCTAAATGAAAGCAGGAGAGGCAATCGCAAGAAAGTTTTATTTTGTTTCCAAAATAAAACTTTCTTGAGGAAAGTCCGGGCTCCCACATGGTCAGGCTTGCTGGGTAATTCCCAGTGCGGGCAACCGTGAGGATAGTGCCACAGAAACATACCGCCTAATACTTTATGTATGGCAAGGGTGCAAGGGTGTGGTAAGAGCGCACCAGCAACATTGAGAAGTGTTGGCTAGGTAAACCCCGGCTGGGAGCAAGGCTTAGTAGATTTATGACCATTACACAATCTACTTTTAAGCGCCGCTTGAGACTGTGAAGTAATTCCAGCCCTAGATAGATGATTGCCCATCTTATTAATTAAGATGAACAGAACCCGGCTTATGACCTGCTTTCTAATTGTTATGATTACTCAAATCAGATGGAAAATATAATTAATTCAAATAGAATTAATCAAATAACTACTTTTTTAGAGTCTTTAAATATTAAATCAAAAAGATTTTCTGAAATAATAAGAACTCAAAATATTTCAATTATTCAAAATTTTAATCAAGCATTAACCCACTCCTCAGGGGACAAAATTTTAAATTATGAAAAACTAGAATTTTTCGGAGATGCAGTCCTCAGACTAGCGGCTTCTAATTTTATTGAAAAAAAATATCCTCAAATGAGTGTAGGAGAAAGATCAGATCTAAGAGCACAAATTGTAAGTGATGAATGGTTAACTAAATTAGGAGAAAAAATAGATATAGAAAAATTTATAATTAAAGGACCTAAAGCTCTTGGTGATGAAAATTCAAAAAATACTATTATTGGTGAAGCTACAGAAGCTTTAATTGGTGCAGTTTACAAGTGCTTTAATTCAATTCAGGAAGTTAATCTCTGGTTAGATGATATTTGGGAGAAAGATTCAGAAATATTTTTAAAATATCCATATAAATTCAAATCTAAAACAGTATTGCAAGAGTGGTGTCAAAGTAAAGGGTTTGATTTGCCAGTCTATAAAATATTTGAAGTCTCAAAGAAAAATGGAGACCCTAATAGATTTTCTTGCGATATATTTATCGAAGGGTCAAAAGAATCATCTGCATTCGGCAAGTCCCATAAACAGGCAGAAACTAATGCAGCTAGAGTTTTGATAGAAAAATTTATTACTATAGGTAAAATCTAATTTTTAAACTATTTCTAAATTATTTAGCTGAAAAGTTATGAGTTTATCCCAATTACCTCCTTCAAAGAGAACCGCTGCTCTTTTTTTTGTAACTCTTTGTACAAACCCTTTATATCCTCTATAAATGGAATTGGCGTCTTTTACAATAACAAAAGATCCAGGGAGGATGGGTTTAGTAGATAATTCCATAAAACACTCTTTCTAATACAATATATGATAAATAAAAATGAATGGTTAACTGTTGGATTGATAACATCATGTCATGGAATTAATGGACAGGTAAAGGTTAAATCTCTGAGTGATTTTGAAGAAAGATTTTTAAAACCAGGTATTAGATGGTTGCAAAAAGAAAATAAACCTCCTTCAAAAATAGAACTTATATCTGGTTTCAAACAGCCTGGCAAAGAAACCTTCATAGTTAAGTTTCAAGGAATAAATACAAGGAATCATGCAGAGCAACTGAAAAAATTTAAAATTCTTGTCAAGGCTCATACACTACCCAAATTAAAAAAGGAAGAATTCCACTTACTAGAACTCGTAAATCTCGAGGTCAAGACTTTAGAAAATGATGAATTAAAAAAAATTGGGAAAGTTATTAATTTAGAAAATGAGAAAAATAATTTACTTGTTATTGAACTAAATAAAAATCAAAAAAAAGTTCTTATACCATTTGTTAAAGAAATAGTCCCATTAGTAGATATAAAAAATAATTTTCTGATCATCAATCCCCCAAATGGACTTTTAGAGTTGTAGGTTAAAAATAAGAATTTGTAAGAAACTCTTTATTCAACCGTTACACTTTTAGCTAAATTTCTTGGTTGATCCACGTCAAGTCCCCTATGAGCTGCAATATGGTAACTCAATAATTGTAAAGGGAGTATGTTAAGTAGAGGTGAAATCCATTCATTAGAGGAAGGAACTTTCATTAAATAATCAAAGATTTCAGTTCCATTACATTCAGGAGCAATCCCAATCAAATATGAATCTCTAGCTTTTGCTTCTTGAGCATTACTAATAACTTTATCAAAAACCTCACCAGGGGAGGCAATAGATATTACAGGAACTTTTTTATCTAACAAGGCTATTGGACCATGTTTCATTTCACCAGCAGGATATCCAGCTGCATGTATGTAACTTATTTCTTTAAGTTTTAACGCCCCTTCAAGGGCAATAGGATAATTAATTCCTCTTCCTAAAAAAATAACATCTTTAATATTAAAAAAGTCATGTGCTAGCTTTTCTGAAGATTTATTATGTTTCTCTAAAAGATCTTCAAGTAATGGCGGAAGTTTTATAAGTTCGTATATTAATTTAGCTATTTCATCAGGACTTTGGTTACCTTTAATTTGAGCAAATTTTATGGCTAATCCATAAAAAGAAAGTAATTGAGCAAAAAAAGTTTTTGTTGCCGCAACTCCAACTTCTATTCCTGCACAGATATCAATTATATTTGAGACCTGCCTTCCTATGGAACTCTCTTTTCTATTTGTTATTGCAATAAGATTGGGTTTAAATTTTTCATTTTCAATTGAAGAACGTCTTTTAATTTCCATATCGATAGCCGCAATTGTATCAGCAGTTTCTCCGGATTGAGTGACTCCTATAGTTAATGTATTTGGCAAAAGTGGAGGTGGTGAATATCGAAATTCGCTTGCATAAAAGACACTTGTAGGGATACCTGAAAATTGTTCTAATAAAAAGCTGCCCACCATTGCAGCATGTTTACTTGTACCACAAGCAATAATTTCAATTTTTTCTATTGATTCAAAAAACTCCGTATTAAATGGATAGTTAATTTGATATTCACCATTATCTGAGTTCTTAATTAAATAATTTTCCAGCCAGTTTTTTGCAGTCTGTGGCTGATCATATATCTCTTTCAACATGTAGTGTTTGAAATTCATCTTATCCATTACTTGCTCTGAAACTTTTAAAGAAACTGGATTTCTATATTGTCTTTCGTTGCTTGAGTCATATATTTCAATTCCAAGTGGGGTCAACAAAGCAATTTCTTCATCCTCCATAGGCAAAATAATATTCGTAAAGTTCGCAATGGCTGGAGTATCACTAGCACAAATAAATTCTCCTTCACCCAAACCAATAATCAAAGGCGCTTGTCTTCTTGCAACTACCAAAGAGGTTGGAGCACCAGACCATAAAACGGCTAAAGCATAGGAACCCTCTAAATCCGATAATACATTTCTTACAGCTACTAATAATGTTGACCCATTATTTTCAAGATTAAGTTTACTTAATGTATTTAACTCTCTTTTAATTAAATGGGGAATTACCTCGGTATCTGTATCAGAATTAAAAATAATGCCCTCTTCCTCTAATTTATTTTTTAAATCTTGGAAATTTTCAATAATGCCATTTTGAACAACTGCTATATTTCCTGAACTATCAGTATGAGGATGTGCATTTTTAACCTCAGGTTTTCCATGAGTTGCCCATCTGGTATGTCCTATACCCACAGTTCCAGGAATATTATGATTATTAAGATTATTAACTAAATTCTTGAGTTTACCTTCTGCTTTATTACAAGAAATACAATTTGTTTCGGAATTTATTATTGCCACACCTGCAGAATCATAACCTCTATATTCAAGTTTTTCTAAACCATTAATTAATAATGGCAAAGCTTTTTTATATCCAGTTACAGCAACTATTCCACACATACGAATTTTTTTTTCAATTATATTGAAATAAAATGCGTATTTACTAAAACATGGACTCTCTTAAAACTGCACTATAAAAATTAATATGCTAAACCCATACTTCTAGAAGTCTCATCTCCTAAATAAACACGAATACTTAAGAAATCCGTAGGACATGCGGTTTCACATCTTTTGCATCCTACACAATCTTCTGTTCTAGGAGATGAAGCTATTTGGCCAGCTTTACAGCCGTCCCAAGGAACCATCTCTAAAACATCAAGTGGGCAAGCCCTCACACATTGGGTACAACCAATGCAAGTGTCATAAATTTTAACTGCGTGTGACATGTAAAAATTGTCTTTTGAACCTCGTTTTATAATACTATTGTCTTACAAAGAAATTAAAAAAATTAAGATATGCTTCACTCTTGTTAACTCTAGGGCATAAAATCATATAGATATTAAGTAATTTCCATAAACTATGTCACAAGAAATCCTCGAAAAAGTCTGTTCTATTGTTTCAGAACAATTAAGTGTTGAAGCAGCAGAAGTCAAATCAGATTCAAATTTCCAAAATGATTTAGGAGCAGATTCTCTAGACACTGTTGAATTAGTAATGGCTCTTGAAGAAGCATTTGATATTGAAATTCCTGATGAAGCAGCTGAAGGAATAGCAACTGTTGGCGATGCAGTAAAATTCATCGAAGAAAAAAAAGGTTAGTATAGAATGCCAAATTTCCATCGAGTAGTTATTACTGGTATCGGAGCAGTAACTCCAATTGGTAATAACATTGATGAATATTTAGTCGGTCTTCAAACAGGTACTAATGGGGTTTCAGATATCACTCTCTTTGATCCTGAACAACATCCCTGCAAATTTGCTGCAGAAGTAAAAAATCTTCAATCTGAAAATTTTATTGAAGCTAAAGAATCTAAAAGATGGGATCGTTTTTCCCAGTTTGGAGTTATTGCTGCAAAGCAAGCCTTTAATGATTCTGGACTTGAAATTACTGAAGCTAACGCATCAAGAATTGGGGTGATTATTGGTTCTGGTGTTGGAGGCTTACTAACTATGGAAAGTCAAGCTCAAATATTGAGTCATAAAGGTCCTAAAAGAGTAAGTCCATTTACAGTGCCAATGATGATTCCAAATATGGCTACTGGATTGGCTGCAATCGCTTTGGGTGCAAAAGGACCAAGTTCCTCTGTTTCCACTGCTTGCGCAGCGGGTTCAAATGCAATTGGCGATTCTTTTAGATTACTCCAACTTGGGAAAGCAGATGCAATGATCTGTGGGGGAGCAGAAGCAAGTATTACGCCTCTCGGAGTAGCTGGTTTTGCCAGTGCCAAAGCTCTTTCTTCCAGAAATGAAAGCCCTCAAACTGCTAGCAGACCTTTTGATGCAGAAAGAGATGGATTTGTTATTGGAGAAGGCTCTGGAATTCTTGTTTTAGAAACTTTAGAAAATGCACAAAAAAGGAATGCGAGAATTTATGCAGAAATAGTTGGTTATGGAACAACATGTGATGCTCATCATATAACTGCTCCATCTCCAGGCGGGATTGGAGGCGCCGAAGCTATCAAATTAGCGATTGAAGACGCTTGTCTTAGCCTTGAAAAAGTTGATTACATAAATGCTCATGGAACAAGTACATCAGCTAATGATAAAAATGAAACTTCTGCAATTAAATCTATTTTTAGAGACAGATCTTACCTCATTCCTGTAAGCTCTACTAAGTCGATGACAGGTCATCTCCTAGGAGGCTCAGGAGGTATAGAAGCTGTAGCTTGTATACTTTCTTTGACACATAATTTTATCCCTCCTACAATTAACTACGTCAATCGAGATCCTGAATGTGATCTTGATTATGTACCAAATAATGCAAGAGAAACTCAAGTAGGAGTTGCTCTTTCTAATTCTTTCGGCTTTGGTGGTCACAATGTTTGCCTTGCTTTTAGCAAAATGAATTGAAGACAACCAATTCTGTATTTCCAACTTAACTTATTTTAAAACAATGGTCGCTGCATCTGTTTCATTAGAATCACTTTGTGTAAATAGTATAAGAATGCTTGCTGTAGATGCAGTAAATAAATCTAATAGTGGACATCCTGGATTACCAATGGGATGTGCTCCTATGGGTTATGCATTATGGCAAAACATACTTAATCACAACCCTAATAACCCAAAATGGTTCAATAGAGACCGTTTTGTATTATCAGCTGGTCATGGCTGTATGCTGTTATATTCCTTGCTTCATTTGACAGGATATAAATCAGTTTCCATGGAAGATATTAAAAACTTTAGGCAATGGGGATCAAAAACTCCTGGGCATCCAGAAACATTCGAAACTGAAGGTGTTGAAGTTACAGCTGGTCCTCTTGGAGCCGGAATTTCAAATGCAGTTGGTTTAGCAATAGCTGAAACACACTTGGCAGCAAAATTTAATAAGCCTGATTGCAATATCGTGGATCACTACACTTACGTAATAATGGGTGACGGCTGTAACCAAGAAGGCATTGCATCAGAGGCCTGCTCATTAGCTGGTCATCTTAAACTTGGAAAATTAATAGCACTCTATGACGATAATCAAATTACAATTGATGGGCGAACAGACGTTTCTTTCACTGAAGATGTCTTAAAAAGATACGAAGCTTATGGGTGGCATGTACAACATGTTGAAGATGGGAATCATGATATTAAAGGAATTACTGAGGCTATAGAAAAAGCTAAATTAGTTGATGACAAGCCTTCAATTATAAAAATTTCTACAACCATAGGTTATGGTTCTCCCAACAAATCAGATACTGCCGGGATTCATGGAGCAGCTGTTGGAGAAGAAGAAGCTGCATTAACTAGAGAGTTTCTTAATTGGGAATATCCTCCATTTGAAATACCCGATGAAGTATATGCGCATTTTAGAAAATCAATAAACAAAGGTGAAAATTTAGAGAAAGAATGGGATTCAAAATTTGAAGAATATCAAAAAAAATATCCCTCTGAAGGATCCGAACTAAAAAGAATGTTAGAGGGGCAATTACCTGAGAATTGGGAATCAGATCTCCCATCTTATTCGCCTGATGATAAAGGGTTAGCCACCAGAAAGCATTCACAAATCTGTTTGGGTGCTCTAGGTCCTAACCTACCTGAATTAATTGGGGGATCTGCAGATTTAACACACTCTAATTACACAGACATAAAAGGAGAAACTGGATCATTCCAGCCTCACAGCCCTGAAAAAAGATATTTACATTTTGGAGTACGAGAGCATGCAATGGCAGCTGTACTTAATGGTATTGCCTATCACGATAGTGGTCTAATCCCTTATGGTGGAACCTTTCTTGTTTTCGCCGATTATATGAGGGGTTCAATGAGGCTTTCAGCGCTTAGCGAATTAGGAGTGATCTATGTCTTAACTCACGATTCAATTGGTGTAGGAGAAGATGGCCCAACGCATCAACCTATTGAAACTATCCCTTCTCTTCGCGCCATGCCTAATATGCTTGTTTTCAGACCTGGAGATGGTAATGAGACGAGTGGAGCTTATAAGCTTGCTATTCAAAATCGAAAAAGACCCTCTGCCCTTTGTTTAAGTAGACAAGGTATGCCAAATCAAGAAAATACTTCGATCGACAAAGTTGCTCTAGGAGGATATATAGTTTCCGATTGTGAAGGAACACCAGACTTAATATTTATTGGTACTGGAAGCGAACTGAATCTTTGCATTGAAGCAAGTAAGGCAATTTCAAGCTTAGGTAAAAAAATTAGAGTTGTTTCTATGCCTTGTGTAGAACTTTTTGAAGAACAAGAAGAATCTTACAAAGAAAGTGTTCTACCTAGTAGTGTGAAAAAAAGAGTTGTAGTAGAAGCTGCCCATTCATTTGGTTGGCATAAATATACAGGTTTTGATGGAATTTGTATTACAATGGACAGATTTGGTGCATCAGCGCCAGGTGGAGAATGTATGAAAAATTTTGGATTTACAGTTGAAAACGTAATTAGTAAGACAAAGGAAATTCTATAACTACTAATTGATAACTACACTGAAGTATTGCATTCTTCAAGCTTATCTTTTAACTGATCAAGAGATTCATCAGAAATCTTTGAATTCATTGGACAATGTTTAGGGCCACACATTGAACAAAACTCTGCCTTTTTAAAGATTTCTTCAGGCAGTGTTTCATCATGGTACTGTTTTGCCCTTTCCGGATCTAATGAAAGTTCAAATTGTTTATTCCAATCAAAGTTATACCTTGCATGACTAAGTTCATCATCTCGATCACGAGCTCCAGCTCTATGTCTTGCTATATCAGCAGCGTGAGCAGCTATTTTATAAGCAATTAAACCTTCTCTTACATCTTCTGCATTTGGTAGACCTAGATGTTCTTTGGGCGTTACGTAACATAACATAGAAGTTCCATACCAGCCTGCCATTGCCGCCCCAATAGCACTTGATATATGGTCATAACCTGGTGATATATCTGTCACTAATGGACCAAGCACATAAAATGGAGCTTCTGAACATTCTTCCATTTGCTTCCTCACATTAAACTCAATTTGGTCCATAGGTACATGACCAGGACCCTCAACCATTACTTGAACATTATGTTCCCATGCTCTTCTAGTAAGCTCCCCTAAGGTCTTCAGTTCAGCTAGCTGAGCATCATCAGAAGCATCATGCAAACATCCAGGTCTTAATGAATCTCCTAGAGAAAAAGTGCAATCATATTTCTTAAAGATCTCACAAATGTCATCAAATCTTGTATAGAGAGGGTTTTGTTTGAAATGATGTAACATCCATTGGGCTAGAATACCTCCGCCCCTACTTACAATTCCAGTAATTCTTCCTTTAACTTTCGGTAAATGCTCTATTAATAGCCCAGCATGAATAGTTTGATAATCTACTCCCTGCTGACAATGTTTTTCAATAATATGAAGAAAGTCGTCTTCAGTTAGTCTATCTATTGAACCATGTACACTTTCTAATGCTTGATATACAGGAACTGTTCCAATTGGAACAGGAGACTCATCAATAATTGCTTGCCGAACTTCATCTAAATTTACTCCTCCTGTAGAAAGATCCATAACAGTATCAGCCCCATATTTAACTGCCAGTTTTAGCTTCTCTACTTCTTCATTGATATCACTTGCATTGGGTGATGCACCAATATTGGCATTAACTTTGCATCTTGAAGCGATGCCTATAGACATTGGCTCAAGATTCAAATGATTAATATTAGCTGGAATAATTAATCTTCCTCTTGCCACTTCTTCCATTATTAAAGATGAAGGAAGATTCTCTTTTTTAGCAACAAAATCCATTTCTTCAGTGATATATCCGTTTCTCGCAAAGTTCATTTGAGTTACATTGTCTTTCCCAAGGCGAGGCTTAATCCACGAACTTCTCATAATTTACAAATTTTTTAAAAGTGTTATTACTAAAGTTTGATCAAATCTTCACTTCCCTGCATCAAGGTTAATGATTCAGGTTCAAAGGGTATGATCTCAGCTAAGTTAAAATTCTTAGCACCCCTAGTATTAATATTATTAATAGCTCTTTTCTAAAAAATAGTCATCTCATATTGCACAAAAATAAATAAAATGATTTTATTTAGTTTTTTGATAAGAATTTATCTTTTTTAAAATATTTTTCCTATCAAATTGTCTATTTATACCCTTCTCCAAAATAATTACAATCCCCATTAAGCCAATAGGTAAATAAAAAATCTTCCTAGAATTATCTCGAAATATCAATCCAATAGCAGACATGAGGATCATGAAAGGAGCTACAAAAGATAAAATAAATCTTTTATTAATATTCATTTATCAATTGTATTAATTTTTTCATTGTTTAATATTACTATGGATTCTGTTATCACTTTAATTCCAACAGCAATAGCTCTTTCATCTGGATCAAATTTAGAACTATGAAGAGGAGCACATCCATTTGAACTAGAAACGCCAAGCCTAAACATAGCCCCTGGAATATCTTTTAAAAATTCAGCGAAATCCTCAGCTCCTAATGATGGTTTTTGTAATTCGATAACATTTTCTTGACCCAAAACCTTAATTCCCGCATCTCTAAGGACTCTATTAATTTTAGAATTATTATTAACTGCCGGAGTGATTTCTCTAAATATTACATTTGCCTCAGCTCCGCAACTATTAGCTAATGAAATGATATTTTCATTGAGCCAACTACCAATATTCTTAAATAGTTTACGATTAGTGCATCTAACCGTACCAATTAAATTAACCTTTTCTGCAAGAACATTAAATGCATTTCCACCATTTATTTTCCCAAAAGTTATTACTACAGGATCTAGAGGATCTAACCGCCGTGTTATTGATTCTTGAATTCCCGAGATCACTTTAGAGGCCGCCCAAATAGCATCAACTCCTTCATAAGGTCGAGCACCATGCCCTGATTTTCCTTTAATCTCTACTTTAAGTTCTCCGGCAGCTGCAGTTAAACTACCCTCTTTAATGCCAATAGTACCTACGGATAAATCTGGGTAGACATGGACTCCCAAAATATGGGTTAAACCATTACTTGCACCATCCTTAATCATCCATCTAGCTCCGCTCGCAATTTCTTCAGCGGGCTGAAAAATTATCCGAGTCCCAAAATTTAGTTTTAAATCTTTAATAATTTTTGCCACCCCCAATCCAATCGATATATGCAAATCGTGGCCACAGGCATGCATGACACCATCTACTTTTGAAGAAAAACTTAATTTAGTTTCCTCTAATATTGGCAAAGCATCCATATCTACTCTCAAACCTATAATGCCCTTATCTAAGGGCCCAAAATCAGCTACAACTCCTGTCCTGCCAACAGATTCTCTAACATTCCAACCCATATCTTTTAAAAAACCGCTTATCAAAATCGCCGTTTGATTCTCAAGTCCGCTTAATTCCGGATGTGCATGGATGTGTCTTCTTAAGTTAATTAATTCATGATTAAACGAATCAATTTTTTTATAAACCATATCTTTATTCATCACTTATTTTAAATCGATAAAGTTCATTAAATCTCTAATTGGTTGTGGAGGCCATCTTCTTATTTTTTGCAACCATTCTTCATCACTATATCTAGGATCTAATTCAGTTACCGCTATCCAATTACTCTCTGCTTTCCCAGCTTCGCCCTTGGACCAATTCAAAGCTGTTAAAGCTGCTCTAGCATCAGCAAAAGTTGGATAACGTCTAATTAATTTTTTTAATTCTTTTTCAGATTCATCAATGTTCCCTAACTGGAAATCTGCTAACGCCATACTCGATCTAGCCATCGCAAATCCTGGATTATATAAAGAAGCTTTTGAAAATAAATCTCTAGCTTTTTCCCAATGTGATGTAGATCCTTCTACATTAGCCAAATTATATAATGCAGAGAAATTTTTACTATCTTGCGAAATAACGAACATATAATCTTTTTTAGCTTGCGACCAGAGACCCAACGCTTCCTCCGCTATCCCCCTGTTAATGTAAGGATCTATTTCACTTGGATTCAAACTTATTGCCTTATTTTGGTCATCTATTGATCCCTTCAGATCTCCTATAACAAGTCTTACATTTCCTCTATTGCTTAAACCCGCAGCATCATTGGGATAAGAATCGAGATATTGATTCCATTCTTGTAAAGCGAGATTAAATTTTCCGCTTGAGCTTAAATCTAATGCATTTTTAAACAAACCCTCTCTCAAAGATAATGAATAGGATGGTGCAATATAAAAAATATTCAAAAAAACAAAAATTATTAAAAAACAAACCTTAACTTTTTTAAAAGCTATCATTTTTTTGAATCAATGTACTTTTTTCCCAAAGCAGTAAGCAATCTTCCTCGAGGAGTTCTAGTGAGAAAACCAATTTTGATTAAATATGGCTCAACTACAAATTCTAACATTGAAGAATCATCACCCAAGCCAGCTGCAATTGAATCAAGGCCAGCTGGAATATTATTGTTTTGGTTGAGAAAAGATAAATAGTGTCTATCTAAGGAATCCAATCCTTTTTCGTCTATTTGGTAAGAATTTAAAGCTTTTTTTATTAAATTCACTGAGATCGTATTAGTTTTATTAACAACCTGAGCATAATCTCTAACTCGTCTTAATAATCTTAAAGCAATTCTTGGAGTCCCTCGAGATATCTTTGCTAAATCATAAGATGCTTCATCATCTAAATTGAGATTTATTAGTCTGGAGAAATTAACAATTATTTGTTTTAATTCTTCATAGGTATAAAATTCAATTTTCTGAGATATTCCAAATCTATCTCTTAGAGGTGCACTTATTGAGGCTAATTTAGTTGTTGCGCCAATCAGAGTAAACCTAGGAAGATTAATTGTTCGGCAACGGGCTCCTCTATTAGCACCCATAGTTAAGTCGAGTCTAAAATCTTCCATTGCAGAATATAACAACTCTTCAGTTAACCTATTTAAGCGGTGTATTTCATCGATAAATAGAACTTCACCATCTTTCAATCCAAGAAGTAAGCCTACAATATCTCTAGGTCTTTCAATTGCAGGAGCAGTCGCTATCCTACATTTTGTATTCAATTCATGGGCTATCAAAAAAGCAAGAGTAGTCTTACCTAAACCAGGCTGCCCATATAGAAGAATATGCTCCATCGGCTCTTTTCTAAAAATTGAAGCATCAATAGCTATTCTTAAAGAAGATTTAAGTTGTTCTTGGCCAATAAATTCGTTTAAAGTAAGAGGCCTCGCTAAGTTCAGATTTTTATTTCTTTTTTCTTCTGGAATTATTTTTGAGTCAACTAGTCTAAGCTCTTTTTTACGAAAAGAAAAGTCATTATCACCTATATTGGAAGAAATTATTGCCATAATGAAAGGTTAATTGCAATTGTTCTGAGTAGAAAGATTTTTTATAACTAAAATGACAAAAAATTCAAACAAAGTAAAAAAAAATACTAATAAAGAAAGTAATTTTAAACTTCTAGCTGAGAATAGATATGCAAAATTTCAATATGCAATATCTGAAACAATCGAAGCTGGAATTGAGCTTTTAGGGACTGAAGTAAAGTCCATTAGAAACGGAAAAGCAAATTTAAGAGATGGGTACTGTTCATTTAGAGATGGTGAGATCTTATTATTAAATGTTCACATTTCACCACATAAAAATGTGGGGTCTTTCTTTAATCATGATCCATTAAGAAATAGAAAGTTACTACTACATAAAAAAGAAATAATAAAAATGAAATCCAATACTGAAAAAAAAGGAATGACTATTGTTCCATTATCTCTTTATTTAAAAGGCTCATGGATAAAACTAACTATTGGAGTCGGCAAAGGGAAAAAATTACATGACAAACGCCAAGATGAAAAACAAAAAAGTATAAAAAAAGAAATCAACTCTGCACTAAAAAGATGAAATTATTATGCAGAATTATTACAACTATGAATACAAACTTACTGAACTTGGAGGTGGGGAAGGATCTGGATCTGCAATTAACATATGCTGTAAGACAGTTTCAGGCCTCTCACTATCTCTCCAGCGAATTTTGTATGCAGGCATTTTTGTACCTCTACTTGTAGTTTGCTCTACTGGTTCAATAACCCATCCTCTTCTTGATCGGCCCTGAGGATTTCTTTTTACTACTGCATCCGCGTGTTTGAAACGGAAACCAACACGTTCACCACTCATTTAAAAAATTTCGTATTGGATTAATTTATCTATTTTACTTCATTCAAGGGTAATTTTTCATTTTTTTTTGGAAGTTATTTCTGGTTTTAACAATGGAAAAGGGATTACATCTCTAATTGATGCGCTATTAGTAATTAACATAATTAGCCTATCAATGCCTATGCCTAATCCTCCAGTAGGGGGCATGCCAATCTCTAGAGCATTCAAGAAATCTTCATCTATACAATGAGCCTCCAGATCTCCTTCATCTCTAAGAGATTGCTGTAATTGCATTCTTTTTCTTTGATCTACTGGATCTATCAACTCACTAAACGCATTTGCAAGCTCACGACCAACAATGAATAATTCAAATCTCTGAACCATTTCTTTATTATCAAGATGAGGCCTAGCTAAAGGAGAAATTTCAACGGGATAATCGATAACAAAAGTTGGTTCAATAAGTTTTGATTCTACTTTTTGCTCGAAGACCTCATTTAAAAGTCTTCCTATAGTATTGACTTTATTTGAGAAATCAACATTTATACTGTTAACTGCTTCTTTTGCTGCTTGAAAGTCTCCATTAAAAGAATCAAAATCAATCCCTGTATATTTTTTGACAATATCTTTCATGGATATTCTTGTCCAAGGTTTAGAAAAATCAATTTCTTTATTTTGATAATTAATAGTTAAAGACCCACATGCATTAGCTACAATATCTTTAATCAATTCTTCTGTTAAATTCATCATATCGACATAGTCAGAAAACGCTTGATAAATTTCAACCGAGGTGAATTCTGGATTATGCCTTGTACTTATACCCTCATTACGGAAAATTCTTCCCAATTCATATACTTTCTCAAATCCTCCAACAACCATCCTTTTTAAATGTAATTCTGTAGCTATTCTTAGATATAGCGAAATATCTAATGTATTGTGATGAGTTATAAATGGTCTAGCTTCAGCACCACCAGCTTCAGATTGCAGAATTGGAGTCTCTATCTCTAAAAAATTTCTATTATCTAACCATTTTCTTATAAAACTTATACATTTTGCTCTTGTTTTAAATACATTTTTAGAGTGAGGATTTACTATTAAATCTAAATAACGTTGTCTATATCTTTTTTCAATATCAGTCAATCCATGCCATTTATCTGGCAAAGGTTGCAATGATTTAGATAACATTTCCCACTTTTCTACTTTAATAGAAAGCTCACCTTTATTTGTTTTTTTAATAGTTCCGTAGACGCCTATCCAATCACCAATATCTACTATTTCCTTGATATCTTCAAAAGAAAGTAGTTTTTGTTTTTCTAAATTTAAGTTAATAAGCTTTTTATCAAGATAAAGCTGAATCTGACCATCTTGATCACTTATTGTGTAAAAGGCAATTTTACCCATTACCCTTTTTGCCATCACTCTGCCAGCAATAGAAACACTGAAGTCTTCCTCTTGACCATTTTCTAAATAATCAAATTTTTGAATAAGAAATTTTGTAGTATTTGAAACTCTAAAACTCTGAGCATAAGAAGCAAATCCTTTACTAATGAGTGAATTAGCTTTTTGTAAGCGTGCTTCTTTTATTTCAGACAAAATTTATTTCAGTATATTTGTTTTATTTAATAAAATTATCAGACTATGTCTCAACTTGCCAAAGATGTTGCTGTTTCACCAACTCTCTGAGATGCATAACCAATTCCTCTAACAGTTAATATTAATTCTGGATTTCTTGGATCTGGTTCTAATTTACCTCTTAATCTAGCTACATATACATCAACAACTCTTAAATCTGCTGCTCTACGAGGAGGATAACCCCAAAGCTGTTCTAAAATTTCTGCTCTTGGGACAACTTTTCCAGGCTCGTCAAACAATAGTTCCAGAAGGCTAAATTCAGTATAAGTTAGGCTTATCCTATCTCCTGCTCTTGAAACTTGTCTGCGATTAGTATCAACTACTAAACTTCCAAATTTCATAACTCCTTTGCCTGAAGGAACTTCTTTAGTTTCCGTAATCGATACAGTTGGACCCATTCTTCTCAAAATAGTAGCTATTCTAGCCTCTAACTCTTTTGGGCTAAATGGTTTAGATAAGTAATCATCAGCACCTAAATCCAACCCCGCAACTCTCTCTGAAATAGCCTCGAGTGCTGTTAAGAATATTATTGGAACTACTGATTCAGCTCTAATTCTTCTACAAACAGCAAATCCATCCATTTTTGGAAGCATAACATCAAGAACTATCAAATCTGGAGAATCCCTATGAAAAGACTCAATAGCTTCTTCGCCGTTAGTGGCTGAATACACCTGATATCCTGCTAGTTGAAGCCTCGTAACTAATACCTTCAAAACTGCTGGTTCATCATCAACAACCAAAATTCTTGCTTTTGACATAGTTAAAAAAGATTTCTCGATATTTCAAGGCAAAGAAATATTGCTTTGAACGTTTATTCTAACAATTAAAAATATAACATTAAGAACCCTCAAAGAGATATTTATAAGGTTTATAAACATTTAAATGATTTGAAAATATATATAAATTTTTTCAAACACTTTTACCTCTTAGTAAAAATTATTACTTTATTTTTCTTCTTGAAAATTTAATCATTCTTAAAAGTTGGGAGCAAATAAAGGGAGCAAAAAAACCTGTCAAAAAAACTTCCGCTAAGATATTTTGAACACTGGGAATCAACATTAAAGAATTACTGTCTAAAGAATTACTGTCTAAAGAATTTCTAAACAAAATTTGTAAAACATAAAGAGTCCCACATAAAAAACTTCCAAAAGAACAAATTAAACCATACCTAAAATGTCCTAACAAAATATCACTATGTAATTTAATTCTCCCAAACAAAAAACCACAAATAATTAAGCCTGGTATTTGAGTAAAAGTTTCATTTAAAGTTAGAGAATCAAGGATGAGACCTAAAAACAAACCAAATATTAAACCATTGATTGGTCCTTTAATCATTGACCAAGGCAACAACCAAAATAATGGCCAATTTGGCTGAACACCTAAAAATCCGAGCCAATTTGGGTGCCACAAAAAAATAATTGGTATAAAAATAAAACTTATAATAGATAATTTTTTTGTAAAAAATTTATTCATTAAATATTTACTTTCAAAATTTGCACCCAATCAATTGCATAAGGTTTTGCTAAAAGTGAAATTTTTGCCGTTTTTTCTGATTTCAATGTCTCATCTATAGATTGGACAATTCCAATAGGAATATTTGGAGGTAATAATGTACTAGCAGGAGATGAGGATACAAAATCTCCGACTTTAATATCGGCATCTTTTGAATAAAGTATTAGTCTAGGATAATCATCTCCTAGACCGACTAGTAATCCATTGATTTGAATTCTATCCACCCAAACGCCTAACTTACTTTCTGGAGAAGTTATTAAAGTTACTGAAGAAGTGAAAAAAGAAGTATTCTTTACTCTTCCTAATAAACCACCAGGGCCAATCACAATATTACCAATTTCTACGCCATCCTTTGAACCTTTGTTTAAAATTATTTGTCTCCACCAACTACCTGTTTTTCTCGAAATAACTGCAGCTGAAATATTTTCAACATTAGATGATTCTTGAAGAGATAAGATTTGTCGCAATCTTAAATTATCTTTTTTAAGAAGATTTAACTTTATGAGATATTCTTGGTCAATACTTTCAAGAACAATTTCTTTTTGAAATTGACCAGGCCAAAAAGGTTTTGAAATAAAATAATAAAAATCTTTATAAAAAGCTCCTTTTGATATTCTTACAAAAACCAAAAATAAAAAAATAACAAAAAATAGCCAATTTTTCTTTTTATGCCACCAACGACTATTAGAAATTCGTCGGATATCTAACATAACATTAATCTCTTATGGCATTCCTTATAAATTCTGGTGTGTCAACAACTCTTTTGAGTTTTTTAAAATCATCCAACACCTCTCCACAACCATTCACTACGCAAAGCAGTGGGTTTTCTGCTATGTGAGTAAAAATTCCTGTTTCATCGCTCAATAAATCATTAATGCCTCTCACTAAAGCTCCACCACCAGCAAGCATAATCCCCCTATCAACTATGTCTGCAGCAAGTTCAGGAGGGGTCCGCTCTAAAGTTCTTTTTACAGCTTCGACTATTTTGCTAAGTGTTTCAGCCATGGCTTCTCTGATTTCTCCTGATGTCAAAGTTACTGACCTAGGTAAACCAGATAAAAGATGTAAACCTCTAACCTCTAAAGTAGTTTTATCAAAATCATCATCTGGAAATGCTGATCCAATTTTAATCTTGATATCTTCTGCAGTTCTCTCTCCAACAACTAAATTGTGAACTTTTTTAAGATAGAGAGCAATTGACTCATTTATTTCATCGCCTGCTATTCGAACAGATTCACTCAAAACAGTTCCTCCTAAACTTAATACTGCAACCTCGGTAGTACCTCCACCAATATCAACAATCATCGTTCCAATTGGCTCAGTAACTGGTAATGATGCTCCTATTGCAGCTGCGACAGGTTCATCAATTAAATGAACTTCTCTAGCTCCCGCTAATCCAGCTTCTCTTACTGCTCTTCGCTCAACACTGGTAACTCCACTTGGAATTCCAATCACTATTCTTGGGGCTACAATCCCCTTGCCTTCATTACATTTTTGAATAAATGTTTTTATCATTTGTTCTGCAGCATCAAAATCCGCGATAACCCCATCTCTTAATGGTCTAACAGCTCTTATATTGCCAGGAGTCCTTCCAAGCATTAACTTTGCTTCTTTACCAACAGCTAATGGAATCCCTTCTTCTAAATCCATAGCTACAACAGATGGCTCTTGTAAAACAACGCCTTTTCCAGATACGTGTATAAGAGTATTGGCTGTTCCCAAATCTATGCCAATATCTCGGGAAAATTTAAATCTGTTAAAAATCACAATAAGAATTTCTTTTTCTAAATAATATATCTATTTTCTGATAAGCTTTCGAAATTCTGTCGTTTAGTTATGAATAGCACGTAAAACTTTGAGCAGAACCTGAAAAAATGAGTAGTATAAAAAAAAAAAATTATGGAAATTAACACTATTAACCTTGTTGGCAGAGCAGGACGAGAACCAGATGTCAGATATTTTGAATCAGGCAGCATCGTAGCAAATTTCACAATTGCAGTTAACAGAAGAAGTAGAGATGAGGAACCAGATTGGTTTAATTTAGAAATATGGGGCAAGCAAGCACAAATAGCCGCAGATTATGTGAAAAAAGGATCATTAATAGGAATTACAGGAAGCTTTAAAATTGACAGTTGGAAAGATAAAAATACTGGAGAAGATAGATACAAACCAGTTGTTAGGGTAGATAGATTAAACTTACTAGGCTCAAGAAAAGAGTCTGATAATAACCAATATTCCAACAGCAATAACTCAACTGAAATTCCTTTCTAAGCCTTATTTTTTTTCAAAAATCTAATTAGTATTTTTATAAAAAAATACAAGAAAATTAAAATTAAAATTGGCTTTACAACATATTTGATTTGATCTAAGTAAGTTTTAATGACTAGATAGTTTTCACCAAATAAATAACCTGAATAAGTGAGAAGTGCTACCCATATTAAGCTACCAAATGTAGTCCAAAGTAAAAATTTTCTTAATGGCATAAGTTCTATACCAGCGGGAACTGAAATTAAAGTTCTTATGCCTGGCACTAATCGGCCCCAAAAAACTAAAGAGACTCCATACTTATCAAACCACCTTTTACTTTTATTTAGATCATTAGAAGAAATACCCAGATATTTACCCCTCTTATCTAGAAAATTTGAAAGTCTTTTTTCATTTACCAACCTCCCTAAATAATACCAAGGCAATGATCCTAAAATAGTCCCAAGTAAGCCCCAAAAAACCAAAATATAAAAGTTTAATTTTTGTTGATAAACAAAAAAACCACCCAATGGCATTATTATTTCCGAAGGGATTGGGGGGATTATATTTTCTAAAAACATAGCCAGACAAATTGTAAGGTATGCAATAGTTGAATTTTTTTCAACAGCTAGACTGATGTAATCAGGAATTGAAGTAAGAAAATTTATAAAAATTAAACTCAATCTTAGTATCTATAAAGTTCTGGTTTAAAAGGTCCATCTACAGAGACATTGATGTAATCAGCCTGTTCTTTAGTTAATTTTGTTAATTTTGCACCAATTTTATCTAAATGTAATCTAGCTACCATTTCATCTAGGTGTTTTGGTAAAACATAAACCTCTTTAGCATATTGTTCTGAATTATTGAAAAGTTCGACTTGAGCTAATACTTGATTTGTAAAAGAATTACTCATAACAAAGCTTGGGTGGCCAGTGGCACAGCCTAAATTGACTAATCTACCTTCAGCTAACAGAATGATTTTGTTTCCACTAGGTAAAGTTATGTGATCAACTTGCGGCTTAATATTTTCCCACTGATAATTTTTTAATGAAGCTACATCAATTTCGTTATCGAAATGTCCAATATTACAAACTATGGCCTCATCCTTCATTTTGAGAAGATTTTCATGTGTTATTACCTGATAGTTACCAGTAGCGGTAACAAAGATATCTATATCTTTGACAACATCATCTAGCGTAACAACGCTAAAACCTTCCATTGCTGCTTGAAGAGCACAAATTGGATCGACTTCAGCAACTTTAACGATTGCACCAAGTCCACGTAATGACTGGGCTGAACCCTTACCTACATCTCCAAAACCCATTACCAAAGCGACTTTACCAGCAATCATCACGTCAGTTGCACGTTTTATGCTGTCTACTAAAGATTCGCGACAGCCATATAAATTATCAAATTTGCTCTTAGTTACTGAATCATTAACGTTGATAGCAGGAAAAGGTAGAGCATTTTGCTTTTGGAGTTGATAAAGTCTTGCAACTCCGGTAGTAGTTTCTTCGGTAACACCAATGATATTACTTTTAATTCTAGAGTAGAAGTCACTATCATTTTTCAACTTAGACTTAATAGAGTTGAATAAGGCAATTTCTTCTTCATTACCGGGATTATCTAGAACAGATAAATCTTTTTCTGCTTTGCTACCGAGTATCAATAAACCAGTTGCATCTCCCCCATCATCAAGGATCATATTTGGAGAGTCTGAACCCCAATCAAGGATGTAGTGGGTATATTGCCAATATTCATGAAGAGTTTCACCTTTTTTTGCGTATACAGGAATGCCTTGATCTGCGATAGCTGCAGCCGCATGATCTTGAGTTGAAAAGATATTGCATGAAGCCCATTTAACTTCTGCGCCAAGTTCAACGAGAGTTTCTATTAAGACTGCCGTCTGAATAGTCATATGGAGGCTTCCTGCTATTTTTGCACCTTTTAGTGGCTTCTCAGATTGATATTTATCTCTAAGTGCCATTAGTCCAGGCATTTCTTTTTCTGCAATTTTAATTTCTTTACGACCAAAATCAGATAAAGAGATATCAGCAATAACAAAATTAGGAGTTACGGTTTTAACTGAATTTGCTATGACCATATCGAGTGAATACTTTTTCTCTTAAACTATAAATGATTTTTGAGTAATTTTGTGTTTATTGAGAATTTTAAAGAAACTTTAAATTTAGGAAAAAAATTTTCACACAAATTAAATCCCCAGTCAATCGTTTTATTACAGGGTCCAATTGGGGCTGGGAAAACTTCATTTGTTCAAGGAATTGCTAAAGGCCTGTCAATCTCCGAGGATATTACAAGTCCTACATTTGCTTTATCGCATCACTATGACTCCGGAAGAATTCCGCTAATTCATCTTGATTTATACAGGTTAGAAAATATTTCTTCAGCAAAAGAAGTTTTTTTTTCAGAAGAAGAAGAGGCGATACAAAGACAAGCTATTTTAGTTATTGAATGGCCAGAATTAATAGAATCAGTTATTGATAATTTCTGGAAAATAGAAATTAGTTACGCAAAAAATTATGGAAGACACTACGAAATAAGAGATCCCAAAAATTTATTAACCTTCTCATAATATGGCTGTTGCTCGATGGCGCCTTCACCAAAACAAGTTAATAATCCACAAACACATGCAAACTTAATACAATCTTCTATCTCTTGTGCATTTGAAGGATAACCAGAAGAAATTAATTTTGAAATAAAGCCAGCCAGAAAAGCATCGCCTGCGCCAGTTGTATCGACAATTTCTTGCGAAGTAGGAGTTTCGGTAATTCCCTGCAATCCGTTGATATACCATAAAACGGGATTTTTCCCATCCGTTATTATTACATCTGGTCTACTAGGCAATTGTTGAGATATTAGCAGGGGATTTTCATCCTCAAAAAACAAAGTTGCCTCTTCCTTAGCAAGCTTTAAAACATTTGCATGGTTTAAAAAATTCTTGATTAAATTAACTCTCGCGGGTTTACTAATTTCTGATGACAAACTTGCATGATCCCAAAATACCTCTCTCCAATTCAAATCAATAACTATTTTGACTTCAAATTTATTAGCCTGTTCAACAAGAAACAAAATAGTTTCTGCTGAAATTGGAGATGATAATAGAACGGTTCCAGTAACCAAATATTTTATTTCTAGAAAAGATTTCTCCAAATTCAAGATTTCTTTTTCTATTAATTTCTTACTAAGTACTTCGTCTGCAAAGCGTGAATTAGAACTATCCTCAAACCCTGAAAAAAAACGATCTCCTAATTGATCTCTATCAATATTAACAACGCGAGTGGATGAATTATTATCTAGTTGCAAGAAATCTTGATTAACTCCCAATTGATCAAATTGCGAAATAAATTTTTTCCCATAATCATCATTACCCAAACTTCCTATAAATGTTGAATCTATCTTTAATTTTCTTAATGCACAAGCAACATTAGCCGGCGCACCCCCCAAAAAATCTGTAAATCCTTGATTTGATTTATTTCTGATTCTGTCTATTAATGCCTCTCCAACACATATGACCTTATTCTTTCGCATAAAATGAACACTTTTTCTTAACTAAGAATAATTTATTAAAAACGAATAATTTTTTTTTGAATTAAAGTTTAATTAAAAGCATACTCATAGTGTCTTTAAATAAATCTGAAACTTGGAAGTGGAAGAATTGGGAAATTTCTTGGTCTTTATCCAAAGAATCTACTTCTGAAAAAAATATTGAAATTTTATTAGTGCATGGATTTGGGGCATCAAAAAACCACTGGAGACATAATCAAGATTTTCTTGGTAAATTTTCTAACTGCTACGCAATTGACTTATTAGGATTTGGAAAAAGTAGTCAACCTAGTGCATTATTAAATTACGAACCAGAAAAAGAAGACTCAATTAAATATTCATTTGACTTATGGGGTAATCAAATATCAACATTTTCTGCAGAGGTAATAAAATCTCCTGTTTACTTAGTAGGAAACTCAATTGGTGGTGTTATTGCATTGAAAGCTGCTGAAATCCTCAAAGATAATTGCAAAGGTATCATTTTAATTGATTGTGCACAAAGAACTATGGATGATAAACGTTTAAAAAAAAGTGATATCTTGATGAGTCTTCTGAGACCAGTCCTAAAAACGATTGTCAGACAAAGAGCAATTAGTAATACACTTTTTACGAGAGCCGCTAATCCAAAAGTTATAAAAAAAATACTTAAACAAGCTTACCCTTCAGGAAAAAATATCGATAAAGAATTGATTGAAATACTTTATCAGCCCTCTCAAAGGAAAAATTCTAGAGAAGCTTTTCGTGGTTTTATTAACTTATTTGATGACTATCTTGCCACTGACCTTTTCGATAAAGTTGATGCTCCGATCCAATTAATATGGGGTGAGAAAGATCCTTGGGAATCTTTAAATGAAGCAAGAGAGTGGAAGAAACAATTTAGTAATATCAAAAGATTAGATATTATTAATGGGGCTGGTCACTGTCCTCATGATGAAGAACCTGAAAAAACAAATGAGTTAATAAATGAATTTATTCAGGAAACAAAATAAGCTTCCACATTATCACTAAGTCTTCTCAAACCTCTCAATCCATCTCTTTCTAGGTTTCTTACTCGATCCCTACTTATCCCTAGAACCCTACCTATACCTGTAAGAGACATTGGCTCATCACCATCCATTCCGTATCTCATTCTTAAAACTCTACATTGCAGATCAGGCAATTGATGTAAAAGAGAATGAAGATCACCTCTCATACAATCCATCTCAATTTGTTCGTCTGGCAAATCCTCGCCCCCTGCCAGTAAATCTAATAAAACAGTATCTTCACCATCTCCAACTTTGGTTTCAAGACTTACTGGCTGTCCAGCTTTGCACATCAAATCTTTAACGTCATCTTCGGGAAGCTCAACGTATTTTGCAAGTTCACTAACAGTTGGAGTTCTAGACATTTCTTGGCTGAGCTCTCTTTGACCTTTTTTTAACTTATTCAACATTTCAGTAATGTGAATTGGTAGCCTAATCGCCCGACTTTTTTCGGCTATTGCTCTTGTAATACCTTGTCTAATCCACCAGTATGCATACGTTGAAAACTTGTAACCTCTGGCTGGATCAAATTTTTCAACTCCTCTGACCAATCCTATGGTTCCTTCTTGAATCAAATCTAAAAGTTCCATATTTCTTTTTGTATATTTTTTGGCAACGCTTACTACCAATCTTAAATTCGCTGCGACCATTCTTTCCTTAGCTCTCTGTCCAACCCTCAATCTTTTTTTTATTATGGAGGAAGATAAATTTAGTTTGGTCGACAATTCATCAATACTTGGCTTATCTCCTGTTAGTTCAATAATTTCTGATTCTGTTCTTTCAACTTCCATATACTCTTGAACTTGTCTACCTAGAGTAATTTCTTGTTCATGAGATAGTAATGGAACTCTTCCAATATCCCTTAAGTATGACCGAACAAGGTCAACATCATTACTAGCTTTTATACTCGCGATTGACGCTAGTTTATTTTCACCTATTGTTTCAGAAGACATGAAATTTTAATGATGTTTTGTAAACAATACCATTAAGAAATGTAAAGTTAAACAAAAAAATCCACAATTTTACAAAAATGAGAATAAATACCTAGTGAATTTAGGTCAATGATGCGTTTAGTAGCCATTTTGCTGTACTGAGATAAATAAATACACCAGCAATATCAGTAACAGTTGTGATGAAGGGAGAAGACATTAAGGCTGGATCCAATTTCATTCTGTCGAACAATAAAGGGAGAATCGCTCCTGTTGTAGCAGCTAAAGTTGTTATTGATATTAAACTTATTCCAACCGCTGAGGCAATTAAGGGCCCTTCTCCTTGCCACCAAGCGAAGGGAAATACAACAAGCATCATAAAAACGCCTAAAAGAGCGCCTGTAATTGCCTCCTTAACTACTGCCTTAATAGCACCCAGAGACTTCAATTTTTGAGTACTTAAACCTCTAATGACAACTGTGGAACTTTGAGCACCAACATTTCCACCAGTACCAATAAGTAGTGGAATAAATGCAGCTAATAAGACAATTTCTTTTAAAATTTGATCATTCATAGCTATAACCTTTGTCGTTAAACCATTTGCCAAAACCAAAATTAATAACCATAAAATTCTTCTTCGAGCAATCGTAAACAAACTACTTTGGAAATAGTCATCTTCATCCCCAGGTTGTACTGCCCCCGCTGCGTAAATGTCTCTTGTTGCTTCTTGTTCTATGACATCAATTAGATCATCAACAGTTACTATCCCAACTAGCCTTTTTTCTTTATCGACGACTGGTAGAGCTAAAAAATCATATCTTTGTATTGCTCTAGCAACCTCTTCTTGATTCGTATTAGTTGAGATATTAACTACGTCTCTTGTCATAACATCACCAATTGGCTTAGAGGGATCAGCAGTTACAAGATCTCTCAAAGAAAGAATACCAGTTAAGTGTCTTTCTTTATCTGTGACATATAAGCTGTAAATAGTTTCAGTAAATGGGGCTCTTTTTCTTACTAAAGAAAGAGCATCAGCAGCTGTTTGCATCTCTTTAAGGTCTATAAATTCAGTTGTCATTAATCTACCGGCAGTTTCAGGTTCATATCCAAGTAATTCAGCGGTTACTTTCCTTTCCCCAGGACTAAGAGCAGACAAAAATTTGCGTACAACTTTTGCAGGTAATTCATCAAAGAGTTGAACCCTATCATCCGGAGACATTTTTTCAACGATTTCTAAAACCTCTCCTGAACGAAGTCTTTCCAATAAAGTTTGTTGAACTACTGGATCTAAATATTCATAAACCTCAATTGCTTCATTTTTCTTTAATAATCGAAATGCCAATGCCTGCAATATTAGTGGAAGGCTTCCAATAGCATCTGCAATATCAACAGGTTGGGAAGGAACTAAAAGTAACTTTGCCTCATCATAATTTCCTGCAATTAGCAATTCCTCAAGTTGAATAGTAATATTTTCTCTTGTACTTAAATCTGAAGATAACGATGTAACTG
The DNA here is from genome assembly GCA_902622435.1 of uncultured Prochlorococcus sp. GTDB lineage: Bacteria > Cyanobacteriota > Cyanobacteriia > PCC-6307 > Cyanobiaceae > Prochlorococcus_A. Next base: position 128,026 of record CACNQB010000002.1, read on the forward strand.
TTTCAAGATTATTTTCATTCATAAATATAATCCCTTATCAAAGTGACACCACTATTATATGAAATCTAAGTAAATTTTCTACTTATCCAAAACCCAAAAAGCATTGCTAATAAATTTACTATGATAATTAAATTAAAAAAAACTATAAATTTTATCCAATCCCCTTGATTTAAAATTTTGTACAAAAAATATATAAATCCGCTAAATGATGTAAAGCAAGAAAAAAAACCACTAAATAAAATTTTCTCATTTGAATAACTTAATCTTCTACTAATAAAACAACCCACTAAAAATGATCCAACTATTGAAATAAAAAAATCATTTTTTATAGTTAATCTTAAAAAAGTAGCTAGGTAAGCAGCTAGAAGAATATAAATAAAATTATTTATTTTCAATTTAAAAAAACTGAGTAAGAAAATAACCTAAATAAAAGAAAAGGAATGAAAAAATTATCACTTCAATATAGTGGAAAAATAATCTTAGGAATTTTCTCTTTTTAAATAGGATAAATAGTTGATATATAAAGGCAGAAAATGTACTAAAACATCCTAAAAAACCACTATAAAATAAAACTAATATTTCGTTATTAATAAAATTTAGAGCTACTAAAATTCCTAGTAAAAAAGATGATAAAAAATTGACTATCGAAGTATTTTGAATATCAAAACCTATATTTTTTTTAAAATTATTTTGTATAAATATTCTCAGTATTAATCCAAAAGTACTACCGAGAAAAATTATACTTATTGATCTGAAATCCAAATTTTACATTTTTATCCAACCTTTTAGAATCTTGTTAGGATCATCTAAAAATTTATTAGAAGCTAATTCAACCCTGATCCAAGTTTCATTTTTGCTGACTTTCCAATTACGTAATACTGATAAAGTTGTACCTACATTAAGAACTAATAATTCCTTAGCATAATTTTCAGGACAAGAATAAAGAGAAGTATTGGAACTCAAAATAATTTCATTTGTATTATTAGGGAACTTACTTTGATTTAAACTTTTTTGAATCCCACCAGCAGGTAATGTAATTGGGGCAATTAATGCAAAAGTAATTAAACAAAAATTTTTGAGAACATTATTAATCATATATCTAAAGTTGCCATATCTAAGTTACTACTATGCGTTTCAATAAATTCTCTTCTTGGTGCAACTTTATCTCCCATCAATATATTGAATATTCTGTCAGCTTCAAGTGCATCTTCGATTTCAACCCTTTTCATCATCCTCGTTTGAGGATTCATAGTTGTATCCCATAATTGTTTTGGCATCATCTCACCTAATCCCTTGAATCTTTGGATATTATAATTTGCGTTTTCTCCAAAACCTTGAATTGTATCCTTTAACTGATTCTCGTTATAACAGTAATTATGACTCTTACCTCTTTCAACTTTATAAAGAGGGGGACACGCAATATATATAAACCCTTTCTCAACAAGTTCTCTTTGGTATCTGTAAAAAAATGTCAACAATAAAGTTCTTATATGAGCACCGTCAACATCAGCATCTGTCATAATTACAACTCTATGATATCTCAAAGAGCTCTCATCGAACTCCTCTCCTTTTATTCCTAATCCTAGAGCTGTTATTAATGACTGTATTTCTGTATTTTTATATATTTTAGTATCATCAGTTTTTTCAATATTAAGAATTTTTCCCCTGAGAGGCAAAATAGCCTGAAAATTTCTATCGCGTCCTTGTTTTGCTGAGCCACCAGCTGAATCTCCTTCCACTATATATATTTCTGATTCTGAAGGATCTCTAGAACTACAATCTGCTAATTTACCCGGTAATGTAGAACTTTCCAGAACACTTTTTCTTCTTACTAATTCTCTAGCCCTTCTCGCAGCTTCTGCTGCATTAAATGATTGAATTGCTTTTTCTAGAATCAAGTCCAAAATTCCAGGATTGAATTCCATATATTTTGTGAGAGCCTCCCCAATGAGAGAATCTACAATTCCCCGTACTTCAGTATTTCCTAATTTTGTTTTTGTTTGCCCTTCAAATTCCGGCTCTGGAACTTTTACTGATAGAACAACAGTCAAACCCTCTCTAATATTTTCGCCAGCTAAATTTTTTTCCATATCTTTTCTTTTACCTCTCTTTTTTGCAAGATTATTGAAAGTTCTTGTCAAAACTGTTTTTAGGCCTTCAATATGAGTTCCTCCATCAATAGTTCGAATATTATTTGCAAATCCCAAAATATTATCTGAATATACATCTGAACACCATTGCAAAGCTGCTTCTACATATACATTTTCTTTCTGTGAGTCAACATAAATTATTTCAGGATGAATAGAATCTTTCTCAGCATTCATGTATTCAACATATTCTTTAATACCTCCTTGATACAAATAAATTTCCTCTTTAAAAGAACCATCTGATAATTGATTTCTTTCATCTCTAAAAACAATTTTTACTCCGCCATTAAGATAAGCTAGCTCCCTTAATCTAGATGAAAGAAGAGGATATTCAAATTCAATTCCTCCAGAAAAAATTGTTTTGTCGGGTTTAAAGCAAATAGTTGTTCCTTTTTTAGATGGTTTGCCAGTCTGCTTTTTAGTTTCCAATTCACCCTTTGATACACCTTTTTCAAACCTTTGATTAAATTCGCTTCCTTCCCTAAAAACAGTCACATTAACCCATTCGCTTAGAGCATTAACTACAGATATTCCTACTCCATGCAAACCTCCTGAAACTTTATAACCACCACTTCCAAATTTACCTCCTGCATGAAGAACAGTAAGTACAGTTTCTAAGGCACTTTTCCCTGTTCTTGGATGAATATCTGTTGGAATACCTCGTCCATTATCAGAAATCAAAGCAGAACCATCTGCTCTAAGAACTATTTCTATGTGATCACAATGTCCTGCAAGTGCTTCATCTACCGAATTATCAACTACCTCATATATTAAATGGTGTAATCCCCTAGGTCCTGTTGAACCTATATACATCCCAGGACGTTTGCGAACTGGTTCTAACCCCTCTAAAACCTGTATCTGTTCAGCGCCATAATCATTTGAGATTTTATTAGATCTTTTGTCCTCACTCATTTAATATAAAAAAAATATTAGACTTTTAAAATGTTACTTTTAAAAGGTCTTTCATTAAACTTACCACCGCAATAAGATAAAGGCTCGAAGTCAATGAAAAATTTAATCACTTTAATTATATAGCTAATATTTTTTTCTTCAGAAATTCACATGTCTTCGTCTCTACCTCATGTAATAATTTTAATTGGGCCTACTGCAAGTGGCAAAACAGAATTAGCCATTGAAGTTGCAGAATATTTTAAAACTCATATACACAATATCGATTCAAGGCAAATTTATAAGTCCATGGATATTGGAACAGCCAAGCCATCTAAAATCCAACAAAAAAAAATAAAGCATTTTTTAATAGATCTTGAGGAACCAATAAACCCAATTAATGTAAAGCAATTTCAGGAAATTGCTCAAAAATCTATTAAGAGAGAAATTAAACAAGATAATTTACCTTTTCTTGTTGGAGGAAGTGGTTTGTATATGAACTCAATAACAAAAGGATTTTTTGTCCCAGATGTCCCTCCTCAAAATAATTTCAGAAGACAATTAGAAGAACTTGGTCAGGAAAAATGTTGGGAACTGTTAAAAATTTGTGATCCATTATCAACAAAAAAAATTAATTTTGCTGACCAAATTAGAACAATAAGAGCTTTAGAAGTCTTCTACGTAACAGGTCAACCTTTATCAACTCTGAAGGTTCAGAAGCCTCCTAACTGGAAAATCCTAGAGCTTGGATTAGATAGAGATAATTTAAAAGAAAGAATTTTTCAAAGAACAAAAAATATGTTTTTATCTGGAATTATTGAGGAGACCAAACACCTTATCTCTAAATACGGATTTGATTTGCCAATATTAGAAACCATTGGTTATCGAGAAGCCAGGGATGTTTTAAATAACAGTTCAACAATTGACAAAGCTATTGAAATGACTACGACAAAAACAATCCAATTTGCCAAAAGACAAAAAACTTGGTTTCGTAATAAAAATAATCCTCTTTGGCTTAATAACAAAAACCTGCTAAAAGATGCAATAATTAAAATAGAGTCTTTTTTAGACTAACTTTATAAAAATAGATTTTGCTCATCATCCAATCAATTTATTTAATTAACTGAATGCCCCCACGCCCACGATTTGACCGAAGAGCTCCAGTTAGAGAGCTACCAAATATAAATGAAAGAATAAAATACCCTCAATTGAGAGTCGTTGATTCAGATGGAAAACAATTAGGAGTCATAGATAGATTAAAAGCAATAGAAATAGCATCTCAAAGAGAACTTGATTTAGTTTTGGTCAGCGAAAAAGCAAATCCTCCTGTTTGTAGAATCATGGACTACGGTAAATATAAATTTGAACAAGAAAAGAAAGCTAAAGAAGCAAGGAAAAAATCTCATCAAACAGAAGTTAAAGAAGTAAAAATGAGGTATAAAATTGACAAGCATGATTATGATGTTCGGATTGGTCAAGCTACTAAATTTCTAAAATCGGGAGATAAGGTAAAATGCACTGTAATTTTTAGGGGAAGAGAAATTCAACACTCCAATTTAGCTGAGACACTTCTTTTAAAAATGGCTAATGATTTAGAAGAGCAATCAGAAGTTCAACAAAAACCAAAAAGAGAAGGAAGAAACATGATTATGTTTTTAAGCCCCCGCAAAACACCTCTTCTTAAAAAAAATGATGGGTGATATATTGTTATCAAAAAATATGACGGATGTTAAAGTGTCACTATATTAATAAATTTAATTATTCAGGATTTTTCTAAAGTGAGATTCCATATTCAACAAGAAAGTGATATCCCAGCATCTACTCAACTAATTAATCAAATTTGTTTCGCAATTGCAGCAAGACATTATCCTCCAGGACACAGACTTCCAAGTACGAGACAACTTGCAATGCAGACTGGACTTCATCGAAATACTATAAGCAAAGTTTACAGACAACTAGAAATGGATGGGGTTGTTGAAGCAATAGCTGGATCAGGTATCTATGTAAGAGATAATCTTACTAAAAAAGAATTTACAAAATCGCTTTATTCAAAAGATAAAGTAAGTAAAGCCCCTGATCAAGAAGCAAAGAAGGTTATTGACAACTTAATAAGTCTTGGATTCACGTTACAAGAAACGAGAGAGATATTGAACAATGAAATTAATTGGCGTATTAAGTGCGGATCAAGAATCATAGTCAGTACTCCTAGAGAAGATATTGGAGCTTCTATGTTAATAGCAGAAGACCTTTCTACAACGGTTAATGTACCAGTAGAAGTTGTTCCTATGGAAGAATTAGAAAAAGTTTTGAGTAATTCAAATAATGGTACGATTGTCACAAGCAGGTATTTTTTACAGCCTCTAGAAAAAGTTGCTAAGCAACATGGAGTTCGCGCCATTGCAGTTGACTTGAGCGACTTTCAAAAAGAATTAAAAATTCTCAAGGAATTAAATACTGGAAGTTGCGTAGGTATTGTTAGCATAAGTCCTGGTTTATTGAGAGCAGCAGAAGTAATTATACATAGCATGCGTGGTAGTGAATTAATGCTTATGACAGCAATCTCAGACAATAACAGTAGATTACTATCACTTTTAAAGGCCTCAAATCATATAGTGTGTGATGGACCTAGTTTGTCAGTTGTAGAAAACACATTATTAAAAAATCGTTCTCAGTTGATGAGATTACCTCAAATAATATGTGCGAAAAATTATTTGAGTATCGAAACAATAAATCAATTAAAAAAAGAGATAGGAGTTATTAATTAAACCATGATATTGAAAACTTTTAAATCAGATATAGAAATTATCAGGGAGAGAGATCCCGCCGCTAGAGGAATAGTAGAAATATTTCTTTGCTACCCTGGCTTTCAATCAATAGTTATACATAGGTTTACGCATAAATTATGGCAATTAAAGATTCCTTTAATTCCACGCTTGTTAAGTCATGCAAATAGATTTTTAACAGGAATTGAAATTCATCCAGGAGCTAAAATTGGTAAACGTGTTTTCATAGATCACGGAATGGGAGTTGTAATTGGAGAAACAGCTGAAATAGGAAATAACTGTCTGTTATATCAAGGAGTTACATTGGGAGGAACTGGTAAAAGTCATGGGAAAAGGCATCCCACCTTGATGGAAAATGTTGTAGTTGGAGCAGGTGCAAAAGTGCTTGGATCCATCATAGTAGGATCAAATACTCGTATTGGTGCAGGTTCAGTTGTTGTTCGCAATGTTGAAGGAAATAGTACAGTGGTTGGCGTTCCTGGCAGAGTCGTACATCAAAGTGGTGTTAAGGTGAACCCATTAGCTCACTCTGCTTTACCAGATGCAGAAGCTAATGTGATAAAAAATTTAATGGACAGAATAGACTTTCTAGAAAATGAAATTCTTAAATTACAAAAAACTCTTCAATGTTTAGTCAATTCAGAATCTATTGATATTTCTAAATTAGGTGACGCTCAAAATCTTAAAGACAAGGAAATAATAGAATTTCTTGGAGATGATTAGGTATTTATCTAATTTTTTTCATCAACATCAGTTTTAGGTTGAAACATAAACATTGAATAAATAACATTTCTCCTCATATTAGTCATCATTTCAAGAAACATATCATATCCTTCGTTTTTATATTCGATTAATGGATCTTTTTGACCATAACCTCTCAATCCGACTGATTCCCTCAAGGAATCCATGGATTGAAGATGTTCTCGCCATAAATTATCGATTTGCTGCAAAATAAAAAATCTTTCAGCTTCTCTCATTAATCCTGGACGAATCTTTTCTATTTGTGATTCCTTTAAATCATAAGCTATTCGCAACTGCTCTTGAAGATAGTTTTTTAATTCTTCTATTGACAGTAAGTTAATATCCTCAGACTTAAGATCATCTAATAAATATACAAATTCTTTGACTTTAGAAATTAATTGATCAATATTCCATTCTTCAGGAGGAAGATCAGGATTAATATAAGCATCTACAATTTCAATCATTGTCCTTTCTCCATAGCCTATTACTTGTCTCTTTAAATCAATTCCCTTCAATACTCTTAGTCTTTCGCCATAAACTGCTTTTCTTTGATTGTTCATTACCTCGTCGTATTCAAAAACTTGTTTTCTAATATCGTAATAGTAGGTTTCAACTTTCTTTTGAGCACTTTCTAGAGATCTAGTAAGCATACTTGACTCAATAGGCATATCTTCATCAACTCTAAAAGCATTCATTAGATTTGCGACTCTATCACCTCCAAAAATCCTTAATAAATTATCATCTAACGATAAAAAGAATCTTGTGCTTCCAAGATCACCTTGTCTTCCTGCTCTTCCTCTAAGTTGATTATCCACTCTTCTTGATTCATGTCTCTCAGTGCCAATAACATGTAAACCACCAGCTTCTCTTACTTTCTCTTCTTCATGAATCAAAACTTTTTCATATTCTTTTTTTACGTCAGACAAAGATTCTCTCAAAAGCTTTATCAAATTATCATCAGTTGGTGCTTTTTCTGCAGCTGTAGCTATCCTTTCATCAAGCTCCAAGACAGAAAGTTGTCTATCTCCCCAATTTTTAACAAGTTCATCAGATAAAAGAGAGAGTTTCTTTTCAATTGCTTCATCTAGTTTGCAAGGGAAAAGACTTGTTGAAGAATTAGAAATGTTCCTTTTCAAATTTGAACCAGCTTTTGAAGAAAAACCACCCTTAGATTTTGAATTTCTTTGTTTAGGTATTGGTGGCTTATGCTCATTATCAGGCTTAACTAACAAAGGAATTAAAATTTCTTTTAATTTAAGCCTTGCCATATAGTCACTATTACCGCCAAGAATTATATCTGTTCCCCTTCCAGCCATATTAGTTGCAATAGTAACAGCACCTGCTCTTCCTGCCTGAGCAACAATTTCTGCCTCACGTTCAACGTTCTCTGGCTTAGCATTTAACAAATTATGAGGAATTTTTTCTTCAGATAAAAGTGAACTTAACAATTCACTTTTTTCAACACTTGTGGTACCAACTAAAACGGGTCTACCATCTCTATGGATTTGTGCAGTTTCTTTAGCAACGGCTTTCCACTTACCAATCTCTGTCTTAAAAACTTGATCAGACCAATCTTGTCTCTTTCTTATTTGATTTGTCGGTATAACTGTTGATTCTAATTTATAAGTTTTTTCAAATTCAACTTCCTCGGTTTTTGCAGTTCCTGTCATTCCTGCTAAACCAGGATATAAAAGGAAAAAATTCTGATAAGTTATAGATGCTAATGTTTGAGTCTCAGGCTGAATTTTAAGACTCTCTTTCGCTTCTATTGCCTGATGTTGTCCATCACTCCAACGTCTTCCAGGCATTACCCTACCAGTAAATTCATCAACTATGACTGCCTCATCGTTCTTAATAATATAATTCACATCTTTAATAAATAATTCTTTAGCTTTTAAAGCATTAGTTATGTAATGGGCCCAAGGATCTTCAGGATTATATAAATCATCAACTCCCAAATACTCTTCACATTTTGCAAAACCCTGATCAGTCAAGATACAACTTCTCTGTTTTTCATCAACTTCATAATCGCCTTCTGGATCAATACCATCTTTACTTAATTCTTTTGCTTTAACTAACGCCAAAGATAGTTCTGCAGCTTTTTGATATTTTTCTTGTGGTCTTTCAACTTGGCCAGAAATGATTAGAGGTGTTCTTGCTTCATCAATTAATATTGAATCAACCTCATCAATTACGCAGTAATTAAATTTTCTTTGAACTACCTCACTAATATCGGTAGCCATATTATCTCTTAAATAATCAAATCCTAATTCTGAATTTGTGGCATAAGTTATATCACAATCATAATTTTTCTTTCTCTCAACTGGATTCATATCTTGCTGAATCAAACCAACGGATAAACCTAAAAAACGATGAACTTGTCCCATCCACTCTGCATCCCTTCTAGCTAAATAATCATTTACAGTAACGACATGAACACCTTTCCCCGTGAGAGCATTTAAATAACAAGGTAATGTTGCGACAAGAGTTTTTCCCTCTCCAGTCTTCATCTCAGCAATTTGACACTCATTTAAAACCATCCCGCCTATTAACTGAACATCAAAGTGTCTCATATCAAGTACACGTTTACTTGCTTCTCTTACGATTGCAAAGGCTTTAGGAAGAAATTCTTCTAGGAGTTCTTTTTGTTTTTTAAAATCTAATTCTGCTGAAATATTTGATTTTAGATTTTGAGTTTCTTTTCTAAGCTCATCATCAGTCAATTTAGAAATTTCTTCTTCTAAAAAATTTATCTCTTCCACTATTGGTTGATAGCGCTTTAACTTTCGTGTATTCGGATCTCCCAACAAAAGTTTTAGCATAAGTCAAAGTCCTTAAAAAATTCATCTTATTACAAACATTATAAATTAGTGCGTTACAACAGAATGAAGAAAACTATTATCTCTTTATTTAATAGAAACGATGGATTAAGGTATTTAAATTAAAGTCACAAAAATAACCTAGCTGATTTCACTTTTCAAAAATCTTTTTAATAAATGAAAGAAATATCTCTAATCAAACATACTAAAGGAGCTTTAGGATTAAGGGTTTTTGGATTAGGTCCTAAACTTAAACCAACAAACGGATTAATTAAGCTACAAAAATTACTAGATAACAATGCTTTCTGGGCAAAAAATAGAACAATTAATGATCTAAAAGAATGTCTTGCTAACAGTGATGTCATAATAAGTCTTTGGGTTGGTAAGGAAATAGTTGGTTTTGGTAGAGCTTTAACCGATGGGATTTACCGCGGAGTACTTTGGGATATTGTTATCGATCAAAATTACCAAGGCAAGGGTTTTGGAACATTAATTGTAAAAAATCTTTTAGCTTCTAAAAAAATTAAAAATACAAAAAAATTATATTTAATGACAACAAATAAAGAATTATTTTATTCTCAATTTGATTTTAAAGAAGTTACTTCTCAAAATTTATTAATTCGTGAAATATAAAGCACCCTGTTTCTCATAAAAAATTCAAGATACAAATTTACTATAAAGCCATCTTATAAAAGATCCTAAAACAGGGACTGGTCCAAAAGTTGGGCCGCAAAAATCAAAGTAATCTCTGTGCTCTTTTATTAATCCATTTTCACCAAATAATAGACGAGTAGTTCCAGGATAAATAAATTCTTTACCCATAATTTTTAAACCCATTGTCCATTCAACAAATCCACAATCCCCATTTATGGAAATTGCATGAGTTTCTAAAAAAATATCATCACATCTTTTAACTAGCTTTTCTTGAGCTTTAACATAAGAATCTAAACCCTCTGTTTCCTGAGTTGGATCTATAAAAATAACATTCTCATTATAAAATTCAGCCCATTTTTGTTTTGTTGGTGCATCTGTACCATAAGGCTTAGTAAATAATCCCTTTAAATCCTCAATAGAAATTACTCTAGTCATTACAAAATTATTTTTAAAAATATTCTAAAAGATACAAACACTTAAAGCGGATGAAGAGATTCGAACTCTCGACATTCTCCTTGGCAAGGAGATGCTCTACCACTGAGCTACATCCGCACAACTTTTTCATTTTATCTCAAAGAAGGGCTTAATAAGAAAAATAATTATTTTTTTTTACTAATTTAAATTTTTAATTAAAGATCCCATCTCAATTGCTTGTAAAGCATAATTCCAACCAAGATTATTTTTAATCCCTGCTCTTTCTAGAGCCTGCTGCATAGTATCAGTAGTTAAAACTCCAAAAATAATTGGAACATTATTTTCATTTGAAACTTGTGAAATACCTTTGCTTGCCTCAGATATAACTACATCATAGTGGGAAGTTTCACCACGGATCACAGCCCCAAGAGCAATTACAACGTCATAACTCTTTTTTTTCATGAGGGTTTTAGCTGCTATTGGTAATTCAAATGAACCAGGAACCCAAGCTATATCTACTTGATTGCTTATTTCAGAAGTATCTAAACCATGTCTTTTTAAACAATCAAGACAACCAGATAGAATTTTATTTGTAATTAGATCATTAAATCGTGCTATTACAATGCCAACTTTTAAAGTAGATGCATTAGTAAAAGAACCTTCAAAAATAGCCATTAAAATTTGCTTCGATATATTAATAGACTCTCACGAAAAGGTATTAAGTTCAAACTAATGAAGAAACTATCCCTGTAACAAAAACCAAAACAACCCAAACAGCAGCAATAGAATAAATTTTTCTCCTACTTTCTTTCTGTCCTTCCTCAGTAGAAGGTTGAGTAACATATAAAACGGGTACTCCAACTACTGCAATTAAAGAAGCAAATAAAAGAGCATTTACGAAGAAAAAGTTAACAGCTTGCATAATTCAGTCTTAAGTTTCAAATTATTATAAGTACTATAATCTCATGAAAATGATAATTTTTAGAGAAAATTTACATACTTTAGCCACTTTGAATGCAAAAAAAAATTTTCTAACTAATATCTATTTAGGAATTAAAAAAGTATGCAAGAAGATACGATAATTCAAAAGAATTTATTTGCGATTGGTAATGACAATAATGAGCAAAAAGAAATAACAAAAATTCCAGAAGATTTATCTTGGGAAGATTTAAAAAAAGAATCGCAAAAAAGACCTAGAAAAAGAAAAAATTCAACTAATTTAATAAACAAACTCAAGACTGATTTAATTTCAAATAACAAAAATGTTTGTATCAATGAAGAATCTTATAGCTATAAAACAGTTTCAAAATTGAAATTAACTCCTGTAATGAAGCATTATGTAACTCTAAAAGAGGAAAATAAAGATAGGTTATTACTTTATAGACTAGGAGATTTTTTTGAATGTTTTTTTGAGGATGCTGTATTAATATCTAACCTTTTAGAAATAACGCTTACCAGTAAAGATGCTGGCAAAGAGATTGGTAAGATCCCTATGGCAGGGGTTCCCTATCATGCAATGGAGAGATACTGTGCTGATTTAATTAAAAAAAATTATTCAGTCGTTATATGCGATCAATTAGAAAAAAGTTCTGGAAATTATGGGACTCCAATTAAAAGAGGAATAACAAGAATAATTACTCCTGGAACTGTAATTGAAGAGGGGATGTTGATAGCAAAGAAAAATAATTGGATTACTGCTATTTACTTATCAGAGGAAAACTCAGATGAATCTTATGAATGGGGCATATCAAAAGCTGATGTAAGCACAGGAGAATTAATAACTTTAGAAGGCCAATCTCTGTCAAAACTATTTGATGAAATTATTAAATTAGATTCTTCAGAAATCATTGTAGGAAGCAATGCAGTAAGAAATTTATTGATTAAAGAAAATAGTCAAATTGCATATACTGTTTCTCAAGAGACTAATTTTGGCATTAATGAAGCAAATTATCTAATAAAAAATTATTTCCAAATTTCAAACCTAGAAGGAATAGGACTTAAAAATTTAAACAATGCAACTAGATCACTTGGGGGTTTATTAAATTATTTAGAAAAAATTAATCCTTCCAATTTAGATAAAGATTCTTCTGTAAAAATCTCATTAGACTTTCCACAAATTCAATTTGGTCACAAAAAATTAATTATTGATTATCAAACTCAAAAAAACTTAGAAATCAAACATACACAACGAGAAAATAATTATGTAGGTTCTCTACTATGGAGTATTGATAGAACTTATACTTGCATGGGTGCAAGGTGTTTAAGAAGGTGGATAGATTCACCACTATTAAACATTAATGAAATATATAAAAGACAAAATATAATTACGAACTTTATTGAATCTAAACAATTACGTATAGATACCCAAAATTTACTTAGAGCAATGGGGGATTTAGAAAGACTTGCCGGTAGATCTTGTGCAGGTCATGCAAGTCCCAGAGACTTAATTGCAATAGCTGAAGGTTTAAAAAAATTGCCTAGACTAAAATCCATTATTGAATTATTTAAATATGATCTCCCAGTTTGGACTGATCAATTAAAAAATATTGATGAAGGACTCTTAGAATTAGCTGATACTATAAGTTTTAAACTAATAGAAAATCCTCCTCTAAATATTAGTGAAGGAGGCATGATCCACGATGGTGTTGACAATATATTAGATGGTTTACGCAATTTAATGGATGATTACTCAGAGTGGCTAAATAAAGAAGAATTAAAGGAAAGAAAAATTAGCAAAATTTCAAACCTAAAAATTCAATTTCATAAAAATTTTGGTTACTACATTTCTATAAATAAGTCAAAAGTTAATTTAGCTCCACAACATTGGATCAAAAGGCAAACACTTACTAATGAAGAAAGGTATGTCACTTCAGAAATAAAAAATAAAGAAAATAAGATTTTCCAAATAAAAAGTAGAGCTTCATCAAGAGAATATGAAATTTTCTGCGAACTAAGAAATATAGTTGCTGAAAAAACAAAACAAATAAGATCAATTGCAAAATCAATAGCATCTCTTGATGCATTGCTTGGTTTATCAATAACTTCAGTAGAAAATAATTTTATAAAACCTGCATTAATACCTATAAATGATTCAATAACAAAAAATAGTACAAAAATTATCGCAGGAAGAAATCCAATAGTAGAGCAATTGTTAAATGATAAAAAGTTTGTAGCAAATGATATCTCTTTTGAGGAGAATCAAAAATTAATTATATTAACAGGTCCAAATGCAAGCGGAAAAAGTTGCTTTATAAGACAACTTGGGTTGATACAAATTCTCACACAAATTGGTTGCTTTGTTCCTGCTAATAATGCAGAAATCAAGATTGTAGATAGGATTTTTACAAGAATTGGTGCAGTTGATGATCAATCATCTGGACAATCAACATTTATGGTAGAAATGTCTGAAACTGCATCAATTCTAAATCAGGCAACTTCTAGTTCACTAGTTTTACTTGATGAGATAGGTAGAGGGACTTCTACTTTTGATGGACTTTCAATAGCTTGGTCAGTAAGTGAATATCTTGCAAAAAAAATTCAATGTAATACTATTTTTGCCACGCATTATCATGAGCTGAATTATTTAAAAAATTCAAACACGAATATACAAAATTTTCAAGTTTTAGTAGAACAAAATAACGATCAGCTAATTTTTAGTCACAGGATTGTTAAAGGAGGCTCAAACAAAAGTTATGGAATAGAAGCAGCTAGATTAGCAGGAGTTCCAAAAGAAGTTATAGAAAAAGCAAAATCAGTTTTAAATTCTTTAGAAAAAAATAATAAGTTAAATTTTGATGTTGAGTAGATTTTTTACATTTTTATAAGATAAATACTTTTAAATAGTTTCCCTCAACAAGGCGTTAACCGAAGCAGCTGCCATGGCAGCACCTCCTCTAGTTGAATGCAAAACAATTCTAGGAAGATTGGTAGAAATTAGTTTGTTTTTGCTTTTCTCAACTCCAATAAATCCAACGGGCATTCCAATAATTAAACTAGGTATATCTTTTGCATTCTCTAAAATATCAATTAAATAAGTTAAAGCTGTAGGCGAACTGCCGATAACTACAATAGGTGATTTGCTTCCAGAATTTATAGCGGATAACTCCTTCCAACCTTCACTTAATCCATATGCAGTTTTAGTTAATTTTGTATGATTATTTTTTCCAAACCACATTCTAGCTGTGAATATTTCATTTCTGGTTGTATTTTCTGCCATAGATTTTATGGCTGCTGCAGCCATATCGGTATCAGTTAAAATCGGAGCGCCATTTCTAAGTGCCTGAAACCCCTTTTCGCAAGCACCATCACTAAAATTTATAAGATTTTGAACTGAAAAATCTCCTGAAGTATGGACTAATCTCTCTAAAACTTTTTTTTCCAAATAATTAAGATCATTAGCTCCTAAATTAGATCTTATGAATCTGATGCTTTCCAAAAAAATTGGATGATCTATTACCATTAAATTTTTTTTGTGCTAAAAGTAATCATAGTTAAAATATGATTTTTTTTGAGCGATTATGCCAATACAAATATTATGGGGGAATGATCTAAATGCTCAAAATACATTTATTCAAAAATTAATTGATAAAGAAGTATCCAAAGATTGGAAAGAAATAAACGTCACTAATTTAAATGGAGATGATAATGAGCAAGTAAATAAAGCTTTTGATGCAGTTATTACACCTCCTTTTGGAGCAGGATACAGGATAGTTACATTGAAAAATAATCCAATTTTTACTGCGAAAAATGAGGATCTAAGAATCAAATTTGAAAAAATTCATGGCAACATACCAAAAAATACTTATTTGATTTTACAAAATATAAAAAAACCAGATTCAAGACTAAAGAGCACTAAATTTTTGCAAAAACTTATCAAAAATAATTTAGCCAAAGAAAAATCATTTACCTTACCTGAAATCTGGGACATTGAAGGACAAAAAAAATTTTTAGAAGATACAGCAAACGAAATGAATATCAAAATTGATAAAAATGCAGCTGAATTAATTATTGATTCTGTTGGGAATGATAGCTTTAAACTAAGAAATGAATTAGCCAAAGCAAAAACATACCTTTCTGCAAAAAAAAGTGATGCAAATTCACAACTTTTTCTTAAAAGTATTGATGTAAAAAAAATATTTAGTGATCATCAATCCAACATTTTCAAAATCATTGATCTTCTCTTACAAAAAAATATTAATCAAAGCCTTATTGAAATAAATTATTCCTTAAATAAAGGAGAACCCCCTTTAAGACTAAATGCAGGTTTAATTAGTCAAATAAGAATTCATACCATTGTAAAATTAGCTGTTAATTCAGGAAACGATAATGCAGAAAAGATTTGTAATTTTGCAGGCATTTCTAATCCAAAAAGAATTTTTTTTATGCGAAGAAAAGTAAAAAATATATCGCAAGAATATTTAATTAACTTAATGAGTAACTTATTAGATATTGAATCATTACTAAAACAAGGTAATAATCCTATAAATGTTTTTACAGAGAAATTAATTAATTTAAGTTAACCAAATTATAAGTTTAAAAATTTACATTATGATTTAAATATGGCTTTACTAGTAAAAAAATTTGGCGGCACTTCTGTAGGTGATATTAAAAAAATTAAAAATATTGCAAGTAGCATCTGTCAAAGTAAAGAAGCAGGAAATGAACTTGTCGTAGTTGTCTCTGCAATGGGTCAAACTACAGATGATTTAAATTGTTTAGCGGAATCAATTAGTAAAAATCCTAATCGAAGAGAATTGGATATGCTTCTCTCAACTGGAGAGCAAGTAACAATAGCTCTTCTTTCAATGGCATTAAACGAATACGGAATACTTGCAATTTCAATGACCGGTAGCCAGGTTGGAATTATTACTGAATCAATTCATGGGAAAGCGAGAATTCTAGATATTAAAACAGAAAGGATCCAAAATTATATAAATCAGGGTTTTGTAGTTGTAGTGGCTGGATTTCAAGGAACAACATTAAGCCATACGGGTTCAATGGAAATTACAACTTTAGGTAGAGGTGGTTCAGATACTTCCGCAGTAGCTTTAGCAACAGCTTTAGGAGCTGAGACGTGTGAAATTTATACAGACGTTCCAGGGGTTCTTACTACTGATCCAAGAATTGTTCCTAATGCAAAACTCTTAGATGAAATTAGCTGCGAAGAAATGCTTGAACTTGCAAGTGTCGGTGCTTCAGTTCTCCATCCAAGAGCAGTAGAAATTGCTCGAAATTATGGAATTAAATTGTGTGTTAAATCAAGCCAAAGTAACTCAAGTGGGACTCTCCTAGAAAGTCAAATCCAACCTCTTCCGCTAAAAAGAGGAAGCTTAGAATTAACAAAAACAGTCAATAGTCTTGAGGTATTAGAAAACCAAGCAGTATTCAGTCTCTCAAATATTCCTGATAGGCCTGGGATTGCTGCACAAATTTTTGAAAAACTTTCAGAAGCAAGTATCAGTGTAGATTTAATAATACAAGCGACAAATGATGGAAATAAAAACGACATTACATTTACTGTTAGTGAATTGGAAGTTAAAAAAACTGCAGAACAATGTGAACTTATAACAAGTCAATTAGGAGGAGAATATAACTTAAAAACAAACATGACTAAATTAAGTATTCAAGGAGCAGGCATTATGGGCAGACCTAGTGTTTCAGCTGATTTATTTGATACTTTATCTCAAGCGAATATAAATGTCAGGTTAATAGCTACTAGTGAAATTAAAGTCAGCTGTGTAATTGAAATCAATAATATACCAAAAGCTATTAGATTTGTTGCTGAGAAATTTAAGTTATCCGATACACAAATATTTGTTAATCCAATCAATAAAAAACAAGATCAACCAGAAGTAAGAGGAATTGCATTAGATAAAAACCAAGTTCAAGTAAGTTTTCGAAAACTGCCTGATCGTCCAGGTGTAGCAGCATCGATATGTTTAGCATTAGCTGAAAATAATTTACTTATCGATACTATCGTTCAGTCTGAAAGAATTTCCTCTTTAAAAACTAAGGATATTAGCCTTACAATGAATAAACAAGATAGAGAAAAAGCTAACTTAGTTTTTGAGTCCTTAACAAAAAAATTACCCGGATCATACATTGAAGATGGTCCTTCTATAGCCAAAGTAAGTACTGTAGGAGCGGGAATGGCATTTAAGGTTGGAACGGCTGGAAAAATATTTAGAGCATTGGCTGACCAAAATATCAATATCGAAATGATTGCCACTAGTGAAATCAGGACTTCATGTATTGTCTTAGAAAAAGATTGTGACAAAGCAGTTAATGCGATTCATAATCATTTTGAATTAGAAAAATAAGTTCTTTTTAATTATTTCTTGCCAATTTTTGTCGTAATTTTTTGATTCTATCCCTCAAATTTGCTGCTTCTTCAAAATTTAACTCTTTTGCAGCGTCTTTCATTTTAATTTCTAATTTTTCTATTAAGTCAGGCAATTCTTCGAGCAAACATTGATTATCACTGGAACTGAGAATTGCGTCAGTTTTGTTATTAACTATATTTATTAAATCTTTAGATAAACCACCAGCATCAAGTTTTCTGGAAAGTTCTAGAAAAGATAATATTGAATTTTCTATTTTTTTGCCTGCAGGTTTTGGAGTAATACCATTGACTTGGTTATATTTTTTTTGAATAGTTCTTCTTCTATCAGTTTCAGATATTGCTCTTTTCATTGAATCTGTGAAGTTATCTGCATAAAGCAAAGCAACACCTTCAACATGTCTAGCAGCTCTTCCTATTGTTTGAATCAATGACCTTTCTGCCCTCAGAAAACCTTCTTTATCAGCATCTAAAATGGCAACTAAGGATACTTCTGGAAGATCTAGTCCCTCTCTTAATAAATTAACTCCTACCAAAACATCATATTCGCCTATTCTAAGGTCTTGAATAATTTCAATTCTTTCAATTGAATGGATTTCGGAATGCAAATATCTAACTCTTACTTTATTTTCAGATAAAAAATCAGTTAGATCTTCAGCCATTCTCTTAGTAAGTGTTGTCACAAGCACTCTTTGATTCTTTTCGGCTCGAATTCTTATTTCAGATAATAGATCTTCTATTTGGCCTTCACTAGGTCTTACATCAATTACAGGGTCTAATACCCCAGTTGGTCTTATAACTTGCTCAATAAATTCACCATCACATTGATTTAATTCCCATTGACCGGGGGTTGCGCTTATAAATAATGTCTGTTTTGATTTTTCCCAAAACTCTTCACATTTTAAAGGTCTATTATCTGCAGCACTTGGCAATCTAAAACCATGATCTATTAAAACTTTTTTTCTAGATTGATCACCGTTGTACATCGCATGAAGTTGAGGACATGTTACATGACTCTCATCAACTACCAACAACCAATCTTTGGGAAAGTAATCTATTAAACATTCTGGCGGTGAACCTTCCTTCCTACCTGATAAATGACGAGCATAATTCTCAACTCCATTACAATAACCAACCTCTTTAAGCATTTCTAAATCATATTTTGTACGTTGTTCTAGACGTTGGGCCTCTAATAATTTTCCTTCGTATGTAAATTTATCGAGTTGAGTTTTTAATTCACTTCTAATTGCACTTATTGCACTCTCAAGTCTTTCTTTTGGAGTTACAAAATGCTTCGCTGGGTAAACGCTAACTTGATCCAAACTTTCAAGTATTTCTCCTGTAGTAGGGTCAACATATCTAATAGCCTCGACTTCATCACCAAATAACTCAATTCTTATTAATCTATCTTCATAAGCTGGACCGATTTCTAAAACATCACCTTTAATTCTGAATCTACCTCTAGTAATTTCAATATCATTCCTAGTATATTGATTTTCAACGAGAGACCTCAAAGAAGAACGTAGATTTATTGATTTTCCTACTTCAAATTTAACTGCAGCTTTTAAATACTCACTCGGTATACCAAGACCATAAATACAACTTATTGAGGCTACAACAATTACATCTTTTCTTTCAAATAATGAGCGTGTTGCAGAATGCCTAAGCATATCTATTTCTTCATTAATTGAAGCAGTTTTGGCTATGTAAGTATCACTTACAGGTACATAAGCTTCAGGTTGATAATAATCGTAGTAAGAAATGAAGTACTCAACAGCATTTTTTGGAAAAAATTCCCTTAATTCATTACATAGTTGTGCAGCCAAAGTTTTGTTATGGGCTAAAACAAGTGCTGGCCTTCCTGTTTGTTGAATTACATTGGCAATGGTAAATGTTTTTCCAGTTCCAGTAGCTCCTAAAAGAGTCTGAAACTGTTTACCATTATTTACTCCTTTAACTAATTTTTTAATAGCTTCTGGTTGATCTCCATTTGGTTCGTAAGGAGCATGAAGCTTATAGTTGTTCATCAAGCTAGTAGCTAAAGGATATCGCTATACTAAGAAATTTTTTCTCCAATTATTGAATTTTTCAAAGATTCTTTTAAGCCCCTAACAACCGCAATCATTGATATTAAATCATCTAATTTATTAACCACCGATCCAACGCCAACTGCAGAGGCTCCAGAGGATATTGCTAGTGGACAAGTTACTTGGCTTAATCCAGAGGCACTCATGATTGGTATATTCAGAGCTTGTTTCTTAAATTCTTGATGAATAGCATAGGTAGATGCAAGAGTTGGTACTGATTTTTCAAAAAAACCTTGAATTCCTGGAGAGTAAGGAGTAGAGCTGGTACCACCTTCTGTTTGAATAATATCAACGCCTTCTTCCACTAGCTTTACAGCAAGATCAACTTGTTTATCAATAGGCATAGTATGAGGAACAGTTACTGATAAAGGAAAATTAGGCAATAAATCCCTCGTCTCTTTTGTAATGTTTAAAACTTTTTTATCTGAAAAATGAATGCCTTTTTCATAAAAAGTATCGTAATTTCCTATCTCAATTAATGATGCTCCTGCTTTTACACAATCTTGAAAAGATAGAGGCACTACTGAACTAACACAAACTGGTAGTGTTGAATTCTTAAGTGCTAAATCAACGAGTTCAGGTTTACAAGCAATATCGACAAGATCTGCACCTCCTAATGAAGCAGCCTCAACAATTATTTTCACAGACTGAACATCGAAATTATTCAATCCTGAAATAACTTTGAGTAAGGATTTGCTTCTCAACTCTTCTTTGATTTTTTGTGGCAAAAGATTAATCAGACTCATTTACTTAATGAATTTATTACCCGATTGTGACATTGTTTTAGTAAAACAGTGCATTTTTTAAAAAATATTATCTGAGCAACACAAAATGACTGATAAAAAATTAAGTCAGAAAAATTGGTCATCATGGCATCATCTGCTTCATAAAGAGATTCTTGCCAAAAAAATATTAATTCCCAAAGGATCCAACATTTTAATAAGTGTTTCGGGGGGTCAAGACTCAATGACCTTATTAACCCTAATTAATGACCTAAAAAAACTACATAATTGGTCTATTAGTGTTTGGCATGGGGATCATCAGTGGCACGAAAAATCATCACTATATGCTCTTGAATTAAAAGATTATTGCGAAGATAAAAATATTTCATTCTCTTTTGATCAAGCAAATAAAGAAGGTATTTCTTCAGAAGAAAAAGCACGAGAATGGAGATATAAAAAATTATGTGAAAGAGCCAAAACTTTATTAAATAAAAAACAGGAAAAACATAATATTTATTTGCTAACTGGTCACACGAGTAGTGATAATGCAGAAACATTTATCCTAAATTTATCTAGAGGAAGCAATTTTGCAGGTCTGAGTAATATTGAGAGTAAAAGATTAATAGAAAATCAAATTTATTTAATAAGACCAATATTAATTTTCAGTAGGGAAGATACAAAACAATTTTGCAATGAAATGAAGATCCCAGTCTGGGAAGATCCTACAAATTCAGATCTTAAATTAAAAAGAAATTTAGTAAGAAAAAAAATTATCCCTACCTTAGAAGTCATCTATCCCGGTTGTTCTGAAAGGATAAATAATTTTTCCCAAAAAATGAGCAAATACAATAATGAACGTAATGATCTAAGTGAACTAGCGTATTTTTATTGTAAAGATGTTAGAGGTATCGATAGGAATCTCCTAAATGGTATGTGTATTGAAGCGAGGTGCACAATTTTAAATAGATTTTTAAAAGAAATATCTCCAAAGCAATGTAGTTCTAAAAATCTGACAAAATTAGCAACTTCAATTTATGAAAAAAATAAAGGTCAAATTAATCTACAAGAGTTTTTAAAAATTGTTTGGGATAAAAACTATATAAATTTTGAAAAAAGTTAAGATGTTACAGCAGATCTTCTTCTTCTTGTTCTACCTTCAAATGAATCTTCTGTAGCAGTCTCAGTTGATGGATTCTGTGATACTTTTGGACTTTTTTGGGTATTTTGTGGGTTATTTGAACTATTAGGATGATTATTATTGTTTGATTTCTTATGGAAATTATTATTATTTCTATTTCTATTGGAGAAATTTTGCTCTTCGGTAATCTTTGGAATATAAGCACGAGTTCCACTTGGAGCAGGTTGAACTAAACACAAAATAAGTGGTTCAACTTGTAATTCTCTTCTCATTCTTCTCGATAAACCATTTTCAATTTCTCTTTGCACACCAATCCAATCTACCTCAAAATTATTCTGCCCAGTTTGTCTGGATAATTGTTTCCATCTATTTTCTAAGACCCAGCTTATTTCTCGTTCTGTCCACATAGACATTTTTCTTGGCTCTGCAGTAGTAACAACTCCTCTCAAATTAACTCTAGGAGGCGCAACCATCTTCCCATCTGTACTAATAGGAGCTAAAACAGTTACTACACCATCCCCAGCTAATTGCTGCCTTTCCTTTAATACTCGAGCATCTACTATCCCATTTCGTGAGTTATCGAGCAGTTCAACACCAGCTTTTACAGGATCACCCTTTTGAATAGAATTAGATGTTAACTCAACAACATCTCCATTTTCAATAATTAAGATATTGTCCTTTGGAACCCCCATAGTTTGTGCACTCTTCCCATGACAAACAAGCATTCTATGTTCTCCATGAACAGGAACAAAAAACTTAGGTTTTGCGAGTGCCAACATTAACTTTTGATCTTCTTGAAAACCATGACCAGAAACATGAATATTCTCACCCTTTCCATAAACAACTTTTGCTCCGAGTTTCATTAATCTATCTATTGTATTAACAACAGAAATAGTATTACCAGGAATTGGGCTGGCTGAAAATATTACAGTATCAGTAGTCTTAAGACGAACATGCTGATGTTCACCACGAGAGATTCTGCTTAACGCTGCTAGGGGTTCTCCTTGACTACCCGTCATTAACAATAAGGTCTCCCTATCTGGCAAATCTCTAATTTGCTTGATAGGAACAAACAAATCATCTGGGCATTTCATATAACCAATATCTCTTGCCTTAGCAATAACATTTATCATCGATCTACCTAACAAACCGACCTTTCTTCCATGTTTCATGGCCAATTCTAAGATCATTGTCACTCTATGCACAGAACTAGCAAAAGTGGTAAGGATAACTCGTTCTTTTGCCTCTGCAATATGTTTTTCTAAAGAAGGATAGATAGTCTTCTCAGAAGGACAAAAACCTGGAACTTCGGCATTAGTAGAATCACTGAACATGCATAAAACACCCTTCTCTCCGTAATGCACCATTCTTTCAATATCAAATTGCTCTCCATCTACTGGCATATGATCAAACTTAAAATCTCCCGTAAAAATAATTGTGCCAACAGGTGTTGTAACTGCTAAAGAAAAGCTATCGCAAATAGAATGGGTATTTCGAATAAATTCAACAGAAAAATGTTGTCCTACTTTTACAACATCTCTTGGATTTACTGTCTGTATAGTTGTTCTATCAGATACCCCTGCTTCCTCCATTTTTCCTCTAAGCATTGACATTGCCAGTCTTGGGCCATAAATAATGGGAATATTAAAATGCTTTAGATGATGAGAAATACCTCCAATATGATCTTCATGCCCATGAGTGACAATCATTCCTTTTATTCTTCTTTGATTTTCTTTTAAAAAAGTTGTATCAGGCATAACAACGTTTACGCCATGCATACCATCAGATGGGAAAGCTAGGCCAGCATCAACAAGCATTAATTCATCACCATATTCAAAAACGCAAGTGTTTTTTCCTATTTCATGTAATCCTCCAAGAGGTATTACACGTAGAGCTGGAGTATTACTTTTAGATCTAGATGAATCATGAGTAGATCTATTTACAGTTGAATTTGTACTTGATTGCATAATTTTGAAATTTATGAAGGCCTGCTTGTAATCAAATAAGGTTTATTTAAATTTAATTATCAAGTTAAATATAATCCCTATTATAAGGAATTCAGGATAAAAGATAGTTGCTTTTTCATGTCATTGTTTAAAGGTGACAAAGGACTTCTAGGATTACCTACCTCCCATCCCGATAGCTCCAAAGCAGCTTTAATTGGGATTGGATTAGTAGTCATAAATAGTGCTTTGAAAAGAGGCTGAAGTTTTTCATGAATAGCAAGAGCATTGGAAACCTTTCCACTTTGAAAAGAATGAATCATCTCTTTCAATTGCAATCCAACTAAATGACTTGCAACACTTACTACTCCTACAGCACCTACAGATAACATTGGAAGCAACAATGAATCGTCGCCACTATATACAGAGAGTTCGGAGCCACAAATAGCTCTTAGTTCTGTTACTTCTTCTATTCTACCGCTTGCAGCTTTAATACTGAGAATATTTGAGAAATCCATAAGTTTCTTCACAGTATGAGGTAATAAATTGCATCCAGTCCTACCAGGAATGTTGTAGAGCATAAGAGGCAAATCCTTTGCAGATTTAGCAATAGAACTGAAATGTTTATAAAGACCTTCTTGAGGCGGCTTATTGTAATAAGGAACAACGACCAAAGCACCGTCGGCACCAGAGTCGTAAGCTTTTTTTGTAGCTTCCACAGCTTCGCTTGTACAATTGCTACCAGTGCCAACTATTACTTTGCAGCTTGCATCCAAAGATCCTTTTACCGCAATAAATAAATCATGCTGTTCCGCCCATGAAAGAGTCGGAGATTCTCCAGTAGTACCGCACAACACAATTCCATCGGAACCGTTCTCAAAAAGATAATTTGAAAGTTTTATAGCTAGTTCATAATCTACATCTCCATTATCAGTGAATGGAGTAACCATTGCAGTCAATATTCTTCCAAATAGTGGATCATTACACTCAGTTTTGTCTGTAATCATTTTTTTGGAATTAATAACTCAGCTATTTGAACAGCATTCAGAGCTGCTCCTTTTCTTATTTGATCTCCACATAACCATAATTCTAATCCATGAGGATGACTTATATCAGTTCTTAGCCTGCCAACAGCAACATTATCCCTTCCCATAACGTCATTTGGCATAGGAAATCTATTATTTTTGTAATCCTCAATAATTTCAA
The DNA here is from genome assembly GCA_902622435.1 of uncultured Prochlorococcus sp. Classification (GTDB taxonomy): domain Bacteria; phylum Cyanobacteriota; class Cyanobacteriia; order PCC-6307; family Cyanobiaceae; genus Prochlorococcus_A. The sequence continues at coordinate 152,907 of CACNQB010000002.1, forward strand.
TTCCAGGAGATTTTTTTAATTCTTCAAGAGCATCTTCAGGCTCAACTACATCGGCAAATTCAATATTGATCGATTCAGAATGTGCTCTCAGAACTGGGACTCGAACACATGTAGCAGAGAGCTTTAAATCAGCAATATTCAATATTTTCCTTGTCTCATTAACCATTTTCATCTCTTCTTCGCAGTAATTATTTAAAAGCATAGGGGAATTATGTAAAAACAAATTAAAGGCAAGGGAATATGGCAAAACTTCACTTTTTTGAGGATTTCCTTGAAGATATTGTTCAGTTAAAAGTTTTAGTTCCTCCATCGCCAGTTGGCCTGCACCACTGACAGATTGATATGTTGAGACAATAACTCTTTGAATAGTCGAAAGTTTGTTTAATGGAGCTAAAACTAATGTCAACAAAATGGTAGTGCAGTTTGGATTCGCTATTACCCCATCATGATTAAGTACCTCACTAGCATTAACTTCAGGGACTATAAGAGGTACGTTCTTATCTAATCTGAAAGCACTTGAATTATCTATCAGTAAAGCATTTTGCTCAATAATGGTAGATAACCACTTTTTTGAAATACTTCCGCCAGCTGAAGCCAAAACTAAATCAAGATTCTTGAATTCTTCCTTAGTTGTTTTTTTTGTAACTAATTCTTCATCTTTCCAAATAATTTTTTTTCCTTCTGACCGCTCTGATGAAAGCAAGACCAATTCTGATATTGGGAAATCACGTTGTTCAAGAATTTTTAGCAATTCAGATCCCACAGCACCTGAAGAACCTAAAACAGCAACTTTTAATGGCCTATTAGGCAAATACGGGGATTGTCTCACACTTTAAAATGATTTTTATAAATAGATTGACTATTTTTTTTACTTTATCAAAAAATTAACTTTCAAGGAAATCACATAATGTGAAATAATTAAGATTCGGTTCATAGTAATAACTTAGAAAAACATGGCTAAAGATGCACTAATAGTCAAAACAACTCCTCTGCCTCAAAGTAGAATTTCATTCGAATTAGAAATACCATCTGAGACATGCAAAACGTGTGTAAATGAAACAATCAGTTCTATCAGTCGTTCGGCTAAAATTCCGGGATTTAGACTGGGTAAGATTCCTAAACAAGTCTTAATCCAAAGAATTGGCATCACACAATTACATGCTTCTGCTCTGGAAAAAATTATTGATAAATCATGGCAAGAAGCGTTGAAAATAAAATCTATAGAGCCACTAAGTGAGCCAGAATTAGTAGATGGATTTGAATCTTTACTTGCAAAGTTTAGTCCTGAAAAATCACTTAAGGTTACTCTTCAAACTGATGTTGCCCCAGAATTAAAACTTAAAAAATACAAAGGACTAAGTGTTGAAATATCAAAGACAAAGTTTGATCCTAAGTCAATAGATGAAGCGCTAGAAAAATCTAGAAATCAGTTTGCAAACATTATTCCAGTTACCAATAGAGCAGCAAAATTAGGAGATATTGCTGTAGTTAGTTTCAAAGGAAAATATAAAGATTCTGGTAAAGAGATTGATGGTGGAACAAGTGAATCAATGGATCTTGAGTTAGAAAAGAACAAAATGATTCCCGGTTTCGTTGAGGGAATCGTAAAGATGAAAATTGGTGATAATAAAACACTTAACCTTAAATTTCCTGATGATTATTCTCATGAGGATTCAAGAGGCAAAGAAGCAATTTTTGAAGTAAATCTTAAGGATCTTAAGGAAAAAGAATTGCCTGAACTTAATGACGATTTTGCAAAACAGTCTGGCAACAAAGAATCATTAAAAGAGTTAAAGAAAGATATTGAAAAGCAACTTAAAGACAATTTTGAAAAAACTCAAAAAGATATCAAAATTGAAGCTTTATTAGATGCCTTAACAAACGAATTGGTTGCTGAAATTCCAAAATCTATGATTGATATAGAAGTGAGGAATAATATTGAACAAACCGCTCAAAGATTCGCTCAACAAGGTCTTGATGTTAAATCTACTTTCACTCCGGAATTAGTTAAGTCATTAGCAGAGTCCACAAGGCCTCAAGCTGAAAAAAATGTTCAAAGAAATTTAGCTTTAAAAGCATTAGCTGAAACAGAAAACATAAAAGTTGAGCAAGATGAAATTGATTCAAAAATGAAAGATTATGAAGATGTAATCTCTCAATCTTCAAAACAAATAGATATTAAAAAATTAACAGAAGTAATAACTAACGATTTACTCAAAGAAAAATTAATCATTTGGCTTGAAGAAAATTCTGAAGTAAAAGAAAAAACTAAAAAAACTTCTAAAGCTACAAAAACTTCTAAAGCTACAAAAACCTCAAAAACAACAAAAAGTACAAAAACTACAAAAACTCAAAATAAAAAAGAAAAAAAATAATTTATGAAATTTCCTACTAATTAAACAAAAACCCCTTAAATTATTTACAAGACCAAAACAAATTTGTGAACTCAGAAAAAAAACATTTAATCCAAAGCTCAATAAGTTCTTACGAAAGTAACAATAAAACCATTGCTGCTGTTCCTACCGTTATAGAACAATCAGGTAGAGGAGAAAGAGCTTTTGATATTTATTCAAGACTATTGAGGGAGAGAATAATTTTTTTAGGTACTGGAATTAATGATCAAGTATCTGATTCACTTGTTGCGCAATTATTATTTCTTGAAGCTGAAGATCCCGAAAAAGACATACAAATATATATCAATTCTCCTGGAGGTTCAGTAACTGCAGGAATGGCCATTTATGATACCATGCAACAAATTTCGCCTGATGTGGTGACAATATGCTTTGGAGTAGCGGCAAGTATGGGGGCATTTCTACTCTCTGGAGGAGCAAAGGGGAAAAGATTGGCTTTACCTAATTCTAGGATTATGATTCATCAACCTCTGGGAGGTGCACAAGGTCAAGCAGTAGAGATTGAAATACAAGCTAAAGAAATACTTTTTCTCAAGAAAACATTAAATTCACTTTTAGCTGAACATACTGGTCAACCTTTTGAAAAAATTAATGAAGATACAGAAAGAGATTACTTTTTATCCCCCTCAGAAGCAGTCGAATATGGATTAATTGATAAAGTTATCAAAAAGTGACAAGGGGTTCTGATTTTTTAAGAATATGATGACGAATCGATAATTATGAGCAATCCTAGTGAATAGGGAATATTTAACACCTTTCACTTTAAAAACTTATAATCGATGGCTAAATTCGACGCCCATCTTAAATGTTCATTTTGCGGGAAGTCACAAGACCAAGTAAGAAAGCTTATAGCTGGTCCTGGGGTTTATATCTGTGATGAGTGCATAGACCTTTGTAATGAAATTCTCGATGAAGAACTACTTGATAATCAAGCGAACACAAACAACTCTCCGCAAGTAAAAAAGAAATTACCAAAAGATAATCCAAAAAAATCTGTTCCTTTAGAATTAACCTCAATTCCTAAGCCATTAGAAATAAAAAGTTTTCTAGATAATCAAGTTGTTGGACAAGAATCTGCAAAAAAAATATTATCAGTAGCCGTATACAATCACTACAAGCGATTAGCTTGGAAAGTGAAAGAAGATAGTAAAAATAACAATGCAACAGATTCACAAGCAACTAAATTACAAAAATCAAATATTTTGCTCATCGGCCCTACTGGAAGTGGAAAAACATTATTGGCGCAAACTTTAGCAGAGTTTTTAGATGTTCCTTTTGCAGTAGCTGATGCAACGACTTTGACAGAAGCTGGATATGTTGGGGAGGATGTTGAAAACATACTTTTAAGACTTCTACAGAAATCAGAAATGAATGTAGAACTAGCTCAAAAAGGAATTATTTATATTGATGAAATAGATAAAATTGCAAGAAAAAGCGAGAATCCTTCAATTACCAGAGATGTCTCTGGTGAAGGAGTACAGCAAGCATTATTAAAAATGCTTGAAGGAACAATTGCTAATGTGCCACCACAAGGCGGAAGAAAACATCCTTATCATGACTGTATCCAAATTGATACCAGTCAAATACTATTTATTTGTGGGGGAGCTTTTATAGGTTTAGAGGATATCGTTCAAAAGCGTATGGGTAAACACTCTATAGGTTTTACCACCAATTCAGATCAAAACAAAGTTGATACAAAAAAAATAGTAGACCCAAGAGATTCGCTGAAAAATTTAGAATTAGATGACTTAGTGAAATATGGCCTAATTCCAGAATTTATTGGAAGAATTCCCGTTTGTGCTGTATTAGATCGTCTTACTAAAGAAACTTTAGAATCTATTTTGACTCAACCAAGAGATGCATTAGTAAAGCAATTCAAAACTTTGCTAAGTATGGATAATGTTGAATTATCATTTGAGCCTGATTCTGTTGAAGCGATAGCAAATGAAGCATACAAAAGAAAAACAGGTGCAAGAGCATTAAGATCAATAATTGAAGAGCTAATGCTAGACATAATGTACACTTTGCCTTCTGAAGAAAATGTAAAAGAATTCACAATTACGAAAAAAATGGTAGATGGTTTGTTCTCATCTAAAATTGTTAAACTACCTTCAGGATCAAAAAGAATCATTAAAGAGTCTGCATAAAATTAGAGTTTAATTTTTTTAATTAAATCCCTAATTTTTCTAATTAATGAAAAATAAATGCCAAATATACATAAGCCTTTTCATCAAAAATATAGACCAAACAACTTAGACGAACTGGTCGGGCAAAAATTTATATCCATTACACTCAAACAAGCTCTATTAACAAAAAAAATTGCTCCTGCATATCTTTTTAATGGTCCAAGAGGCACTGGAAAAACATCAAGTGCAAGAATATTTGCAAAATCTCTCAATTGTCAGGCATCCGACCAACCTACGATTACTCCTTGTTGTAAATGTGACTTATGTAGACAAATTACAGATGGGAGCGCTCTAGATATTATCGAGATTGATGCAGCATCAAATACAGGAGTAGAAAATATAAGAGAAATTATAGAAAGAGCGAGATTTGCACCTACTCAAGCGAGATGGAAAGTCTATGTAATTGATGAATGTCATATGCTTTCAACGGCAGCTTCAAATGCTTTACTAAAAACTATTGAAGAACCGCCCTCAAGAGTTGTATTTATACTTGCGACGACAAATCCTGAGAGAGTATTAAATACAATAAAAAGTAGATGCCAAAAGTTTGATTTTAGAAGAATAAGCCCTAGTGATATTTTTCAGCATTTATCAGAAATCGCCGAAAAAGAATCCATTAAGTACGAAGTTCAGGCCTTAAAAATGATTGCAAAAAGATCTAACGGAGGTATGAGAGATGCACAAAGCCTCCTTGAACAATTGAATCTTTTACCAGAAGGGATAACAATTAGTAATATCCAAAACCTCCTAGGAGAAGTATCAGAAAGTGAATTAACAAATCTGATTAAATCATTGGTTGAGAATAATCCAGAGTCATTAATTGACACCTGCAACAAATTATATGATGCCGGAAACGAACCTCTTCAAATAATTATCGGATTATTGAACATAACAAGAGATCTACTACTACACACTATTAATAATAAATATTCAGATCTTTATTATACTTCTGATGAATTTCGAGATGAGTTAGATAAAATCTCAAAAACAATAAATAAATCAACAATAATTAATTGGCATAATAATCTGAGAAATATTGAATATCAAATCAAATCAAGTGATAATCCAAGGCTTTGGTTTGAAATACATTTAACTGGTCTTCTGGATAGTAAAGAGATAAGTAGTGTTGAAAATAAACAAGAAAGTAAAAATAATACGACTGGGGAGAAGCATGAAAGTAGAAAAAGCATTTCAATTAATGAAAAAAATATTTCAGATGAGATTTCAAAACCAAGTATCCAAGAAGAGATAATTCACAAGGAATTGATCGAAAAAAAAGACGAAAAATTAGAAAAAGTTGAAGTTCTTGAAAATGAAAGTATTGAAAATAAACAAAATAATCCTGGATCAAATTTAAAAGATAAATGGGAATTAATTCTTTCTAAAGTAGAGTTACCATCAACAAGAATGTTACTTTCACAACAAGCCGAACTTGAAAGTTTTGATTCAGAGAAAATCACAATTGCATTATCTCCAAACTGGGAAAGTATGATAAAAAGCAGAAAAGTTATAATTGAAAATACTGTAAAAAAGATATTTGGAGATGGAATAATACTTAATTTTTCAACCAAACAATTGAATAAAAGTAACCAAACAAACACTCCGGAAATAACCCAAAATGAAGTAAATAATTTTCGACCAATAAAAAAAATAGAACCAAAAACTAATTCGTCAACAAAATTATCTAACGAGGAAACTTATGATAATAGTTCAAAAAACTTAGCAAATTTTTTTAATGGAGAAATTATAGACCTAGATGAATAGATTAAACTCCAGTATGAAGGGTCTTTCTCCAGAGTATCTTTTTTGGAAAAATAGACATCTTTATAGTTACCCAGGGGATTACTAAAAACCAATGTGATAAATAAAAAACTGATACAAATACCATCAGAAAATTGCTTTTTTGCAATACAGGTACTTCACTTTTACAAGAAGAACCGTACCAAAAAGCAATTCCAGATAACATAAAAGCTGTAAATGAAATAGGCCAGTAAATTGGTGAATCTAAAAAAGCAATACTGAAAACTAAATCAAAAATAGAAATGATTGGTAATGCATATTGCAAGATGAAAAAGTAAGTTAAATCAAATTTCTGCAAATAATCAATTTTTTTAGTAAATAATTGATCTCCATAATCGAAGAATCTTTGCAACCCCCCCTCTGCCCATCTTTGCCTTTGCGCTAATAAAGCATTTAAATTCTCAACTGCCTCCTCCATGACTGGAGGATCCCATAAGATTCCAATTGTAGATTTTGATAATAATAATCTTAAACTCAAATCAAGATCATCTGTAACTGTATCTTCATTAAAAGAACCACATGCTAATAATGTTTCTTTCTTAATTAATTGGCCATTTCCCCTTAATTCAGAAACTCCAGCAACTGATAATCTTCCATATTGAAAGATTGCATCCATAGCCATCTCCATTGACTGACAGGAAGTTAAAAAATTCTTACTTACATTTGTTACTGATTTTCTTAGTTGAACTGCAGACCAATTACCCTCCTCTACAAAACTAAATAACCTTATCAAAGAATCTTGTTTTAATTCAGCATCAGCATCCAAAACTAATAACCATTCACCATGGGTAAATTTCAAGGCATAATTCAAAGCTCCTGACTTTCCTCCTCCTGCATTTGGAGAACGACTTATGACTTTTAGCTTGTCATATTGTCTAGATAATCGATCTAAAATTAAAGGCGTCTTATCAGAACTACCATCATCGATTATGTAAATATTTAATTTATTTGTTGGATAATCTAAACTAAATAATCTTTCGACTAATCTTGCTATAACATTCTCTTCATCTCTAGCTGCGACTAAAATATCAAGCACAGGTAACTCTTTATTGCCAATTCTTCTGCTTACAGTATTTAAAACGTTGTTCCTTTTGAAATTTCTAGAAATAACTATTAAACCGTAAAAAACAATCACAAAAGAAAGAGTCAATATTATGTAAAAGAAATTTTCGATATTGTTAGCATGAGGAATAAAAGCTACTAAAAAACAAGCACTAAGAAATATAAACGACTTCAATCTTCGATTTTTATAAAAACCCTTACTCATAAAAGTAAATTGTTAATTACTTAACTTTCATTGAGACAATATCTCAAATTTTTTTAGTTTTGCATTTCGATAGTAATGATTCAATATTTGTTCATAAGAGAATCCTAATTTAGCCATTTCAATTGCTCCTGACTGAGATAAACCTACACCATGACCGAAGCCTCCTCCTCTCAAAAGCCATAAATCATCATTTAATTTATTAATAGTAAACAAATTACTAGGTATAAAATTTAATACCCGTCGAATATCATCTTTAACAAGAACAATTGATTTATTACCCTTGTCCGTTTGTATTTCCAATTTTGTCACTCTGCCACTAGACCCACGTTCAATAGAATTTAAATCCAAAACATCTTCATTAATAGTTATAAGCTTGTTTTTAATTAACTTTTCTTTAATTTCAAGACTAGAAATTTTCTTATTCCATCGAAAAAGAGAATGATTGCTCCCATAAAACTGTTCTTTATCAAAATCTAAAAAATTATTTAAATAAGATTCATTTGTAATTGGAAGTTTAAAAATTTTATTTAATGATTTAGAACCATCAATGATTGAATTGAAATAAGAATAATCTTGAATTTGCCAAGACTCGCCTGCACTAGCAGATACTCCACCATTAGAACCATGGTAAAAAGCATTTATTGGTTGATTTTCATGAGTGAGAATTAAGTTTGAAGTTTCGTCTATGGCTTTTTGTACGTTTTTATATGAAATTTCAGAAGGCTTATAAACTTGGCATTGAGTGCTTATACATAAATGATATTTATCCATATTAAATCTATCAGAATTAAATATTCCCCAAGTTCTTGCAATAACTGCTTGAGCCTTTAGTGCTTCTAAAGGAGAATTCGGTCCAATTTCATATGGCAAAACACCTGCCAAATAGTCATCAAATTCAATTTTTTGAACTAAGGTCCAAGTTCCATATAAATCTTTTATTAAATAAAAATTATTGCCAAAAGTAACACCATTTATTTTTATTTCCTCTTCAGAATAAATATATATAGGACCTTCAAGTTTCATACCACTGTAGTCATTTCTAAGAACAGGAGTAATTTGAAAATTTTTTATTTTTTTGAAAATCTTATTTTTAAATTCAAACTCTGGCAGATCATCTTGAAATGGAATCCATACTTCCCAATTTTTAGGGTAGGCAATAGTCGTCTCAAATCCTTTATCTCTTAGTTTCTCTGATTGTTTTTTTGCTGATTCAAAGCTAGCAAAAGGACCAAAAACAATTCTTTCAATTGTTTTTGGATTTTTGACGGGAATGTCCGCCCAGGTAATATTTATCTGTTTTGATTTATGTTTAATACCGTTGGACGATATCAAGTTTAAAAAACCTACATTAGTTGTAAAGTTTATATTCTTTTTCTCCGAAAAACTGTCATTCTCCCCGCCTAAATATTGCTTTAAACCAATTAAAAATTTTCCTTTTTTAATTTCATTATGGAGTTCAACCTTTAGCAATTCTTCTCCTTTTGCATTTGAAATAAATTTAGTGTTTATTATTAAAAGAGAAATACAGCCTAAAAATAAGTTTAAAAAGGCAAATTTAAGTTTCATAAATTAGAACTTTCCTTATCAAATAAAAGATTTAATTTGCACCAATGCGTATAAAGGTTTAGATTATCCTAATTAAACACATTTGACTTAAATGTCTAAACTAAAAACTCGTAAATCAGCTGCCAAAAGATTTAAAGCTACTGCGACGGGTAAATTAATGAGAAGAAGAGCTTTCCATAATCATTTACTTGATCATAAAAGCTCAAAATTAAAAAGACATCTATCTACAAAAGCCGTAGTTGATGAAAGAGATGCTGATAATGTAAGATTAATGATTCCATACGCATAAATCTTTAACCAATTTTTATTAGATATTCATGGCACGGGTAAAAAGAGGCAACATAGCCAGAAAAAGAAGAAACAAAATCTTAAATCTTGCAAAAGGTTTTAGAGGCGGCAACAAAAATCTTTTCAGAACCGCAAACCAAAGAGTGATGAAAGCTCTTTGTAATGCTTATAGGGATAGAAGAAGAAGAAAAAGAGATTTTAGAAGACTTTGGATCTCTAGAATTAACGCATCTGCGAGGATAAATGGAACAAACTATAGCAAGTTAATAAATAGCATGAAAAATTCAGAAATTATCATCAATAGAAAAATGCTTGCTCAATTAGCCTTAAACGATCCTAAGTGTTTTGAAAAAATTGTTTCTTCCGTTAGTAAGTAGAAAAAAGAATATAATTTAGAAAAGTAATTATAAATAATGGAAATATCTTCCTTTCAATCTTATTTAATAATTCTTTTTGTTGTATTAATAATAATTTCTATTTTTGTATTTAGACAATTTCTTAGAACAAGAAGTGAAGAATTAAATTTAGTAAAATTTGAACAGAAAGGTTTAGATTCCCTCACTCAAGCTACAGAATTATATGAATTTGGGTCTATTCAGATAAAAAAAAGATTATATTCTGAAGCTACTAAAACTTTTTTAAAAGCAATTGAAAATTACGAAAATGAACCTGATGAAGCCAAGGCGATAATAAATAATGCTTTAGGATTTTCTTATGCTGCTCAGAATGAATTTAAGAAAGCAATTAAACACTATAACTCTGCAATAAAATCACTTCCAGAATATCCTATAGCCCTTAATAACCTCGCATCAGCACAACAGCGTTTACTTGAGTACGACTTGGCATATGAAACTTATCAAAAGGTTTTGGTGATAGATCCAAAAAACAAAACAGCAATTAAAAAAAGTAAGGAGTTAGAAAAAAGAAACAATTATAAACCTTATAAAGGTATTAAAGATAAGGGATTTTAAATATGGAAAATTATTCTTCTTTACTAATTGGTGGAAAACAATTTTCCAGTAGATTAATGGTTGGTACTGGCAAATACAGATCTACTCAAGATATGGTGGAAAGTTTGTCAAATTCTGAAACGGAAATTATAACCGTCGCTGTTAGAAGAATTAAAAATGATCAGACCGGAGAAAATTTAGTCGAAAAGATCAACTGGGAAAAATACTGGATGCTTCCTAATACAGCTGGTTGTGTTAATTCCGATGAGGCAGTCAGAATAGCAATTTTAGGTAGAGAACTTGCAAAATTATCTGGTCAAGAAGAAAATAATTTTGTGAAGTTAGAAGTTATTCCTGACAAAAAGTATTTGCTACCAGATCCAATAGAAACTCTTAAAGCAGCCGAAATTTTAATAAAAAAGGGTTTCGCTGTACTACCTTATATCAATGCAGATCCTATTCTTGCAAAAAGACTAGAAGAAATAGGTTGTGCAACTGTAATGCCATTGGGATCGCCCATAGGCTCCGGGCAAGGTTTGTTAAATTTATCAAATATAAGGATAATTATTGAGAATGCAAAAGTGCCAGTAATAATTGACGCAGGAATTGGGGTACCTAGTGAAGCTTCTCAAGCTATGGAAATTGGGGCTGATGGTGTCTTAATCAATAGTGCAATAGCACAAGCTGCAAATCCTCCTCTAATGGCTCAAGCGATAAATTATGGTGTGAAAGCTGGCAGACAAGCTTTTCTGGCAGGAAGAATTAAAAAACAAGACTTTGCAGTAGCAAGTTCCCCGGAAAAAAACATATCTATCTAATTCTCTAAATTGAGAAAAGTTTAAAAAGAAAGTAAAAATTTATTATTTGCTTTTATTTATCGTATTAAGAAAAAAGATTTGAAACTATTTACAATATTTTTTCGCAAAGTGGAAGCACACTGTAGTAATTTAATAAATATATTATGAATCTTTTAATTCTGGAGTTCTGAGTGAAAGTTATTGTTCTAGGTGGAGATGGTTTTTGCGGTTGGCCTTGTGCGGTGAATTTAGCAGAGCAAAATCATGATGTAATCATTGTCGACAATTTAAGTCGTAGAAAAATTGATATTGATCTAGAGGTAGAATCTTTAACTCCAATTGCTTCGATAACAGAACGACTTTCTGCATGGAAAGAGATTGGAGGTAAGCCTATGAGATTTCTTAATATGGATATCTCTAAACAATATCAAAAATTACTCAATTTGCTAATTGATGAAAAACCAGATTCCGTGATCCATTTTGCAGAACAAAGAGCAGCACCATACTCGATGAAATCCAGTTTCACCAAAAGATATACAGTGGATAATAATGTTAATGGCACCCACAACCTTCTTGCTGCAATAGTAGAGAGTAATTTAGATATTCATGTTGTTCATTTAGGAACAATGGGAGTCTATGGATATGGATCACACAGAGGTGCAACAATTCCAGAAGGTTATCTAAAAGTTGAAGTTCCACAACCTGATGGAAGCCGATTTGAAGAAGAAATATTACACCCTGCAAGTCCAGGTAGTGTTTACCATATGACTAAAACCTTAGATCAATTATTATTTCTTTACTACAACAAAAATGATCTTGTAAGGATTACTGATTTACATCAAGGTATTGTTTGGGGAACAAATACAGAAGCAACTTTAAAAGATCCTAGATTGACAAACCGATTTGACTATGACGGAGATTATGGAACTGTTTTAAACAGATTTCTAATGCAAGCTGCAATTGGATATCCATTAAGTGTACATGGGACAGGCGGGCAAACAAGAGCATTTATACATATAAAAGACTCTGTAAAATGCGTACAACTTGCTCTTGAAAATCCTCCAAAATCTGGCGAAAGAGTCAAAATCTTTAATCAAATGACTGAGAGTCATCAAGTTGGAGAACTAGCTAAAAAAGTTGCTTCTCTAACAGGAGCCGATATTAATTTTTTACCAAATCCAAGGAATGAAGCGGTAGAAAATGATCTAATTGTTGATAATAAATGTTTTATAGAATTAGGTTTAAACCCAACGACTCTTGATAATGGCTTATTAGAAGAAGTTGTTGAAGTTGCGAAAAAATACTCCAATAGATGTGATCTTAAGCGCATACCTTGTGTTTCATCCTGGACTAAAAAACAAGCTGAGGCAATAAAGACAAATTAAAATTTCTAAAATAGTTACCTTAAGAAAGTGAAAATTGCATTGTTTACTGAAACTTTTTTACCTAAAGTTGATGGCATAGTCACAAGACTGACTAAAACGATTGAATTTTTAATAAAAAATGGGGATGAAGTTATAATTTTTTGTCCAGAAGGGTGTCCAGAATCATATATGGGTGCAACTGTAGTTGGAGTTGCTGCAATGCCATTACCTTTATACCCAGAGTTGAAGCTTGGTTTACCGGGTCCTGCAGTCTCAGATAAGTTAGAAAAATTTAACCCAGATTTGATACATGTTGTTAATCCAGCTGTGCTTGGCTTAGGTGGCATATGGTTAGCGAAAACTAATAATATTCCTTTAATTGCCAGTTACCATACTCATCTTCCAAAATATCTGGAACATTACGGTATGGGTATGTTAGAGCCACTTTTGTGGGAATTACTTAAAGCAGCTCATAATCAAGCCTTGTTAAATTTATGTACTTCCACCGCTATGGTTAATGAGTTAAAAGATAAAGGTATTCAAAGGACTGCTCTATGGCAAAGGGGAGTAGATACTTTCAGTTTCAGACCAGATTTGAGAAGTGAGAAAATGAGAAAAAAATTATTTGGGAAATATAACGACGCTAATTACTTATTGATTTATGTAGGAAGATTATCAGCAGAAAAACAAATTGAGAGAATTAAACCAGTCTTAGAAAATATTCCTAATGCCTGCCTAGCACTTGTAGGTGACGGACCATATAGAAACCAGCTTGAAAAGATCTTCGAAAATACAAAGACTAATTTCATAGGATACTTATCTGGCGATGAACTTGCTAGCGCCTATGCCTCTGGAGATATATTTTTATTTCCATCTAGTACAGAAACACTTGGGTTAGTTTTACTAGAAGCCATGGCAGCAGGATGTCCAGTTATCGGAGCCAACAAGGGAGGGATTCCAGATATTATTAGCGATGGGATTAATGGTTGTTTATATGATCCTGATGAAAAAGATAATGGGGAGCAAAGCTTGATTGAAGCGACAAAAAAAATTCTAGAGAATGAAGATAAAAGAGAAGTTATGAGAAAAGAGGCACGAAACGAAGCAGAAAAATGGGATTGGAATCAAGCAACGTTACAACTGCAAACTTACTATACAGATACTCTCAAAAAAATAGATTAAAATTAACCTTAATCATGCTACATGTGGAGGCGTGGGGTTATTATACGAACTTAAAGGAAGTATTAGAGTAGCGATATTTTGATTCTTTTCAGGCCTTTTTTTCTTTGAAAATTTTTTACCAAAGGGTACTCTTATAACATTAGTTCCCTCAATGGAACAAATGTTTGAGTTATCTCCTGAAAAATTATTGACAAAATTTGGTAAATCTACATTTTTAACTGGCAGGTGCTTAACATTACCAGATTTAAAATCTTTGGTCATAGCTTCAAATACCCCAAAAAATTTGATGCTCGAATATTTTAATAAAAAAATTTAAAAAAATTCTATAAGAAAATATTAAATTTTTATTCACATTGATAATAACTAAGTAAATACAGGGACGCTAGTCCTTTAAGCACATTTTTTTTCTTCTAAAGACTCATATTGATTTACATTGCAAGAACAAATTAAATTGCGATCGCCATATGCATTATTAATCCTAGAAACTGAAGACCAAAACTTAATAGACGTAGAAGTTTTATAAGGAAAAGAAGCCTTTTCTTTTGAATAAGGATATTGCCAATTATCAGCAATTAACTCTTTCAGCGTATGGGGAGCATTGCTTATTACATTATTATTTTTTAATTCATGATTATTTTCTATTTCACTGATTTCTTCTCCAATCAATAGCATAGCCTCACAAAATCTATCTACTTCTGCCAAACTTTCACTTTCAGTAGGCTCTATCATTATCGTCTCTGGAACAGGCCAACTAATAGTTGGGGCATGAAAACTATAATCAATTAATCGTTTGGCTAAATCATTGACACTCAATCCAGTTTTGGATTTTAAATCTCTAAAATCTAAAATACATTCATGTGCGACAAAATTATTTTTTCCTTTATAGAGAATCTTGAATTTATGTTTTAAGGAATGCGCAATATAATTTGCAGATAAAATTGCGTGCGAAGTTGCTTTCCTTAAACCACTAAGACCTGCCATTTTTATATACATCCAACTTATTGGAAGAATACTTGCACTCCCATGCTTGGCAGAAGATACGAAATTAAAACTATTAGATAAATTATTATCCATTAAAGAATGAGTAGGAAGGTATGGGCTTAAAGTTTCTGATGCAGCAACTGGACCTACTCCTGGACCACCACCTCCATGCGGAATACAGAATGTTTTATGTAAATTCAAATGACAAACATCAACGCCATAGTTTCCCGGTTTGCATAATCCAACCTGAGCGTTCAAATTTGCTCCATCTAAATAGACAAATCCTCCAACAGAGTGAATTAAATCACATATCTTTCTGATTTGTAATTCAAAAACTCCATGAGTAGAGGGATAAGTCAACATAAGAGCCCCTATTTGGTTATTAAATTTCTTGACCTTGATTGACAAATCTTGATAATCGATATTTCCTTCGTCGTCACATTCAACAGTTAATACGTCAAAACCTGCCATAACTGCACTAGCAGGATTTGTTCCATGAGCACTTTTTGGAATTAAACATTTTTTTCTTAACAGTTCACCTTTTGATTCAAAATAAGAATTAATTGCCAATAAACCTGCAAACTCTCCTTGAGAGCCTGCATTTGGTTGAAAAGAAACTGATTTTAAACCAACAATCTCACTTATCCATTTTTCTAGGTCAGATATAATTTTTGAATAACCTTTAGTTTGATCTGGTGGGGAAAAAGGATGCATGGAAGATAAATTAGCCCAAGAGACTGGATTTAACTCTGCTGCAGAATTTAACTTCATCGTACAGCTTCCCAATGGCATCATCCCATCTACTAAAGAAAAATCTTTTTCTGCAAGTCGGAATATATATCTCATTAATTCAGTTTCACTTTGGTAATTTGTGAATATATCTTGCTGCATCCATGCACTGGACCTCACAGATAAAGTTTCAAGATGAAATTCTTTATCAAATTTTATATGCTCTAAATCTTTTTCTTTTTCTATAAGGTTTGCTATGAAAGTCAAAATATCTTTTATTTCTTTTTCATTACTAAGCTCATCTAAAGAGATCCCAAAGCCAGTTGAATTTTCAATAGTTGATCCCAACGGCAAAATTCTTAAGTTATAGCCATTTTTTAAAGCTTCATTATGAATCCTCTGGGAGTGCTCAGAATAAACATCAACACTATCAAATCTAATCCCATCAGGGATATCAAAACCTAAGACAGCCAAACTTGATTCTAAATTTATTCTCAACTCAACTAATCTCTTAGCAATTTGCGTTAATCCAGAGGGTCCATGATAAATAGCATAAAAAGAAGAAATTATGGCTAATAAAGATTGAGCAGTACAAATATTACTGGTGGCCTTTTCCCTTCTAATATGTTGCTCTCTTGTTTGCAATGCTAGTCTTAGAGACTTTTCTCCATTTTTAGAGAGAGTTTGCCCAACAATTCTTCCGGGTATCAACCTTTTATATTTTTCGCTACACGCAAAATATGCTGCATGGGGGCCACCAAAACCCATTGGTACACCAAATCTTTGCATACTACCCACTGCTACATCAACACCAAATTCAGCAATTGGTTTAATCAAAACTTGTGCTAGTGGATCAATACATGCCGAAACAATAATTTCTGATCGATGTGCTTGGGATATTAAGAATGTGGGATCATATAATTGCCCATTTTTACCAGGTAATTGCAACAACATTCCAAAAACATCATCATGATTAGAAAGGTTGCTTTGAGTAAAGCGTTTTAAGGATATTCCCAAAGGTTTTGCTCTGGTTTGTAGAACATTAAAAGTATGATCAAAAACATTTGACTCCACTAAGTACACTTTTGAAGATTTATTTTTTCTTGCGGAAAAACTCATGGCCATGGCTTCTGCTGCAGCAGTACCCTCATCCAACAAAGATGCATTAGCAACAGGGAATCCTGTTAGTTCACAAACAATAGTCTGAAAATTAAATAGAGCTTCTAATCTTCCTTGTGCAATTTCTGCTTGATATGGAGTGTAAGACGTGTACCACCTTGGATTTTCAAGAACATGTCTTTGGATTACTTTAGGCATATGATTGTCGTAATAACCAAGGCCTATAAGTGATCTCATTTTAGTATTTTTATTCGCAATCTCTTCTAATTCGTTTAAAGCCTCAATTTCTGAACAACCTTGGGGCAATATTTTTGAAGATTTATCTTTAAGCTGAATATCTTCAGGAATAACTTGATTTATAAATTGATCAATATTATTAAAACCAAGCTTGTTCAGCATAATTCTTTCATCATTATCTCCCATCCCAAGATGCCTACCTATAAACAAATCAGACCCAAGTTTAGATGTCATATTAAAATATTTTTCTTTAAAATAGCTCTTTTTAAAAAGTTTGCCTTATTTTGGTACAACCTTTGATTGATATTCCTCAGAGGTCATCAAATCAGCAATTGATGCTTTTGATTCAGGTTTCAAAATGACTAACCAACCGTCTCCAATCGGATCATTCTGTAAAAGCTCTGGGTTCTCAATAACACTTTCATTTACAGATACTATTTCCCCTGAAAAAGGCAGATAGACTTCCTCTACGGCCTTAACTGATTCTATTGTTCCAAAAGTCTCGCCTTTCTCTACAGTCGCACCTTCATCAGCTAATTCAACAAAAACAATATCTCCTAATTGATCTATAGCGAATTCACTAACTCCAATTTTTAATAATCCATTTTCTTCCAAGACATATTCATGAGTATCAGCATAGTTGAGGTTGTCTGGAAACTTGTAAGACATGATTAAGTAGATAAAGGAAGTAGAGAATCCTTTGAAATTAATTTTTCCTCTAATAATTCAGATAATAATCGAATTAATGCAATTTTGATGTGCGCTATGTGAGAACCACCTTGAACAAAAATATTGTAAGGATCTCTTAGAGGAGCATCAGCAGAAAATTCACTTGTACTACCTTCAATAAAGGTACCTCCTGCCATTAATAATTTTGAATCATATCCATTCATTGATGATGGAACAACATTCAGAAAAGAATCTACTGGTGAAGAATTTTGAAAAGATTGACAAACTTTTTGTACCAAATCAGGATTATTCAATCTTACTGACTGAATAAGATCAGATCTATAAGTTGCTGGCTCTGGTAAAACCTTAAATCCCAAATTCTTAAAGACTGCTGCGACCATATCAGCACCTTTTAGTGATTCGTGAACAATTTGTGGTGCTAAAAACAAACCTTGCAAAATTAATCTTCCTAGTCCAAAATTTATTCCTGCAGAAGAACCAATGCCTGGTGAAGTTAATCTAGAACATGCCATCTCAACTAACTCTGCATCTCCTGCAACGTATCCACCAGTAGGAACTATTGTACCTCCCAAGTTTTTAATCAATGATCCAGCGATTATATTTGCTCCTTTAGAAATTGGTTCACTATCTTCAACAAGCTCCCCATAACAGTTATCAACAAAACATATACAGTTAGGATCAAGAGAATGAATAAGACTACAAATTTTCTCTATCTGATGATTCGTAAGAGACTTTCTCCAACTGTATCCACAACTTTTTTGTATGAATACTAACTTGCATGAATTTTCTTCAAAAAAATGAACAATTTTTTCTTCAAAAGAATCAAAATTCTCGCAGATATTTACTTGCTTATATTCAACATCAAAATCTTTAAGTGATCCTTTTCCTCCACCCCTTATTCCTATGACTTCTTCTAACGTGTCATATGGTTGTCCTGTAAGAGATAACATTACATCTCCAGGTCGAAGAATTCCAAATAAGACAGAACTTATTGCATGGGTTCCACTTACAAATTGCATCCTCACAGCAGCCTTTTCAGCAAGAAACAATCTTGCAAAAACCGCATCAATTTTTTCTCTAGATATATCATCATGACCACTTCCAGAAGATTGATCGAAATGACAAGTAGAAACTTTTTCTTCCTTAAAAATTGTCAAAATATTTTCTAATTTCTGGAAAACCTGATTGGACCTTTCTTGGAAAACTTTACTTAAACTCTCTTCGACAGAAAGAACAGTGTTTTCAGCCAGTTTTAAGTTATTGTCAAGAGTCATTTATTATGAAAATTCATGTTATTTTTCAGAAGCTAAATTTCTTAATTCTGCGAGGAATGCATTAGGTCCCCTGCCCTGAAAATAAGAAAGTTTTTTTGAAGCCTCATATAAATCAAGCAGTTCTCCATCTAATTCTTCTGCCGTATAATCTCTAATTCCTGCAATTACCTCAGCAAAACGTTCTCTGCGGGCAGATTTATTGACAGCATAGGCTTTCATTACCTGCACTTTACATGATCTCCAAGCCTTATTCTGACAAAAATGCACTGAAAGAGCATCACTTAAAGCAGAAGCTTCTTCATCTTCTATATACCAGTCAAAAGATGAAGGTAGAGGTTTTAATCCTGAAAATATCTCGAATAACTCCCCTGCCGACAATGGATTACCAGAATCATTTTTTAGGGGTAATGCAGACTCTTCCAAAGATTTCCACAACTCTGGGTAATCAGTTTCAAAACGATCCCTGATTTTTTCAATGCCTTGATCAAGAATCGTATTAACTTGAGCTAAAGCAAGAAAGACTTCTGGACCTGGCGAAGATAACTTTCCATTCCTAAGATTAGAAATTTGCGAATTATGGACTTTACCTAAATCAAGAACTTCTGCAAGTAATGGCAATACTCTGTGAGACCAACCATTTCTTTCATGCCAGAGGTGTATCAAATGAGCCATTGCCCTTCGACCTCTAGATAATTTATCGCGATATCCGAGACTCACAGATAATTAAACTTATCAATAGTATAGTATGATAATATTACATATCGGTATTTTTGAAAATAGTATTTCAATATCATGAATTCAGTAGTTTTCCAAGAAACAGCAAAATTAAAAAAACCTGTTCCAGCTGAAAAAGTTATAGAACTCTCAGACAAATTACTGGAACCTTCCAGTCATTCAAAAAGATATCCTCCAAGATTACATAAAACGTGGGGAACAATAGTTTTTATGTTTGCAATTCATATTCTTTCCCTTGTAGCTTTACAACCAAAATTTTGGAGTCTACCTGCAATCACTTCATTATTATTTTTTTATTGGGTAACTGCTTGTTTAGGTGTCACCCTTGGATATCACAGATTGTTATCACACAGATCGTTCATTGTACCAAGATGGTTAGAAAGATTTTTCGCTACCTGTGGAGCCATAAGTTGCCAGCATGGACCAATAGATTGGGTAGGTTTACATAGGCATCACCACTCTTTTTCAGATACTGAAGTAGATCATCACAATAGTAAAAAGGGGTTTTGGTGGAGTCATATGGGTTGGATGTTTAAAGATGTAGAAGCACTAAAAGCTGTTCCAAAACTAAGTGCAGATTTAATCAAGGATCCATATTATAGATTTTTAAATAAATATTTTTTATTCTTACAAATTCCTATCGGACTTTCATTGTATGCAATAGGTCAAAAATTAGGAGTTGGTGGATGGGCTCTAGTCCTTTGGGGAATTCCATTGAGGCTTGTGGTTGTTTATCATGTAACTTGGCTAGTCAACTCCGCAACACATTGTTGGGGTAAAGCACCATTTGAAAGTGGTGATTCATCTAAAAACAATGCATGGGTTGCTGCATTAACTTTTGGAGAAGGTTGGCATAATAACCATCATGCATTTCCCAATTCCGCAAAACAAGGATTATTTAAAGGCCAGATAGACATAACATGGGAACATATTAAGATTCTTGCGAAATTTGGTTTTGCAAAAAAAGTAAAGTTACCCTCGAGGTCTTATTATTAACTATATTGTTTAATATTCTCATGGCTAAAAGAGTACAAGTCGCATTAACTGAATCTATACCATCACTAGGTAAAGAGGGAGATCTAGTTGATGTAGCACCAGGATACGCAAGAAATTTTCTATTACCTTATGGAAAGGCAATGAATGTAACACCAGCAGTCCTTAAACAAATTGAGAGGAAGAAAGAAAAAGAAAAAATCGCTGCTGATAAATTAAAGCAAGAAGCTTTAGATTTCCAAACTGCGTTATCTACAATAGGTAGGTTCACTATCAAAAAACAGGTTGGAGAAGATGGTGTTCTTTTTGGAACGGTTACCAATGGTGATGTTGCCGAAGCGATAGAAGCAGCTACTAAAAAAGAAATTGACAGAAGAAACATTACTGTTCCTGATATTCATAATTTAGGTTCCTTTACTGCAAAAATAAAATTACATCCAGAAGTAAATGCAGAAGTAAATATTGAAGTAACAAGTTAATCAATTTGTTGCATTATTTTGAAAATTAGCCAGAGTATATATCTAAGCAATTAAAGATATGGTTTCCGTACCTTTTCCAAATAATGGGCAAAATAAAAATTTTAAAAAGGATTTTAATAGTGAAAATGCTGGATTAGTTCCTCCTCAAAACGTTCAAGCAGAGGAAGCTGTTCTTGGTGGCATACTTCTTGATCCAGACGCGATCGGAAGAATTGCAGATTTAATTAAACCTGAAGCTTTTTATATTAATGCTCATCAAGAGATTTATAGAACAGCATTAATGCTGCATACGCAGGGAAAACCAACTGATTTAACATCAATGAGCGCTTGGTTAGCAGATAATGGATCACTAGAAAAAATTGGAGGAAACAGCAAACTGGTAGAACTCGTTGAAAATGTTTCCTCTACAGCTTCAATAGAACAAGTTGCTAATTTAATTAACGACAAATTCATGAGAAGGCAACTTATTAGATCTGGAAATGAAGTAGTTCAACTAGGTTTTGATCAAACACAAGATACTAATGAAGTTCTAGATAAAGCAGAGCAAAAAATATTTGAAATCAGTCAAGAAAAACCTTCAAAAGGTCTGACTCAAGCAGCTGAAATCCTAACAAGTACTTTCAATGAAATAGAGTCAAGATCATTAGGTACTTCAGTAGCTGGAATTCCGGTTAATTTCTACGATCTTGATGCGATGACTCAAGGTTTTCAAAGAAGTGATTTAATAATTGTTGCTGGAAGACCTTCAATGGGGAAAACTTCAATAGTTCTTAATCTGGCTAAAAATGTTGCTCAATCTCAAGATTTACCTGTGTGTGTATTTAGCCTTGAAATGAGTAAAGAACAGTTGACATATAGACTACTCTCTATGGAAGTGGGAATCGAAAGTGGCAGGCTAAGGACAGGAAGATTACAGCAAGATGAATGGCCATTACTCGGAGAAGGTATTAATTCACTAGGTCAATTACCAATATTTATAGATGACAAGCCTAACTTAAGTGTTCTAGAGATGAGATCTCTGTGCAGAAGATTAATAGCTGAACAAAAAAAAGAACTTGGATTAATTGTGATTGATTATCTGCAGTTGATGGAAGGATCAACCCCTGATAATAGAGTACAAGAACTTTCACGAATAACAAGAGGTCTTAAAAGCATGGCCAGAGAATTAAAAGTACCAGTAGTAGCATTATCTCAGCTTAGTAGAGGGGTTGAGTCTAGAACAAATAAAAGGCCAATGTTAAGCGATCTAAGAGAATCAGGATCTATTGAACAAGACGCAGATTTAGTATTAATGATTTACAGAGATGAATACTATAATCCGGAGACTGAAGATAGAGGAATTACAGAAATCATTGTCACTAAACATAGAAATGGACCCGTAGGAACTGTTAAATTATTATTTGAACCTCAATTTACGAGATTTAGGAATTTAGCTAATTAAATCGCTCCTAAAATGCAAGATCATCACTCAACAAATGAATCTTTTGACGTCATCGTTATTGGAGGAGGACATGCAGGATGCGAAGCCGCTATAACAACAGCAAAATTAGGTTTTTCTACTGCCTTATTTACAATCAATCTAGATAGAATTGCCTGGCAACCGTGTAACCCTGCAGTTGGGGGACCAGCAAAAAGTCAGTTGGTTCATGAAGTTGATGCATTAGGTGGAATTATTGGTAAATTAGCCGATGAGACAGCTATTCAAAAAAGAATATTAAATGCGAGTAGAGGCCCAGCTGTATGGGCGTTAAGAGCTCAGACAGATAAAAGAGAATACTCAAAAAGAATGATCGAAATACTACAAAATACAGATAATTTATCTTTAAAAGAAGCAATGATTACTGAACTGGATATTGCAAAAACTGAACAAATTGGATTGAACTCAAAAAAAATCTTAAAAAAAAGAATAAAGGGTGTAAAAACATTCTTTGGTAGTTATTATTCAGCAAGATCAGTTATCATCACTGCTGGTACGTTCTTAGAAGGAAGAATATGGATAGGAAATAAATCAATGTCAGCTGGTAGATCGGGCGAACAAGCGGCACAAGGTCTTACTCAGAATTTGCACGAAATTGGTATCAAAACAGAACGTTTAAAAACAGGTACTCCAGCAAGAGTTGATAAAAGAAGTATCATTTTTGATGAATTAGATATTCAACCAAGTACTGCAGCAGATAAATATTTTTCGTTTGACCCAGATATAAAAAATAATATGCCCCAAGTTAGTTGTCACATCACAAGAACAACTACCAAAACACATCAACTAATTAGAGACAATTTACATTTAACTCCCATTTACGGCGGTTTTATTGATAGTAAGGGGCCAAGATATTGTCCATCAATTGAAGATAAAATCGTCAAATTTGCTGATAAAGAATCACATCAAATTTTCTTAGAACCAGAAGGAATTAATACCCCTGAAATATATGTACAAGGATTTTCTACAGGTTTACCCGAAAATATTCAATTAGAACTTTTAAGGACCTTACCTGGATTAGGTAAATGTAAAATGTTGCGACCAGCATATGCTGTGGAGTATGACTATATACCTGCAACACAGCTCCAAACATCACTCGAAACGAAAGAAATTGAATATTTATTTAGCGCCGGACAAATTAATGGCACTACTGGTTATGAAGAAGCAGCAGCACAAGGATTAGTTGCAGGAGTCAATGCGACAAGAAAACTAAACAAAAAAGACCCAATAATCTTCACCAGAGAAAGCAGTTATATAGGAACAATGATCAATGATTTAATTACAAAAGATCTCAAAGAACCATATAGAGTTCTCACTAGTAGAAGTGAATATAGGTTAACTCTCAGAGGAGATAATGCAGATAGAAGATTAACACCATTAGGTTATCAAATAGGGCTAATTAATGAAAAAAAATGGTCAGCCTATCAAGAAAAAATGAACCTCCTCGAAGAAGAGAAATTTAGATTAAATAACACTCGTTTAAAAAATACTGATGAAATATCAAAAAAAATAGAATTAGAAACGGGATCAAGAATCAAAGGTTCAACCACTTTGAAAGAACTCTTAAAAAGACCAAACTTTCATTATTCAGATCTAATTAAATATAATTTGAATGAAAAAAATCTAGGTTCTTCAATACAGGAAGGTGTTGAAATAGATATTAAATACGAGGGTTATCTTAAAAGACAAAAAAACAACATTGAACAAATAAATCGTCAAAGCTGTAAATCTCTGCCTCAAGAAATAAATTATGAAAAGATAGATACATTATCTTTAGAAGCTAGAGAAAATTTGAATAAGATAAAGCCAAAAAATTTTGGTGATGCTTCAAAAATTCCTGGTGTAAGCAAAGCTGATTTAACTGCTTTACTTGTTTGGCTAAAAATAAGAGAGATAAAAAAAGATAAGGCAAATATTTTTGCTGAAAAAAAGTTATCATCTTAAAAGGACTTCGTCAGATCACTGAAAAATAAACTTTTTAACTCACCAAAAATTTTATGGGAAGAAAAAGCCTCTACTTTTTTAGTGAAAAATTCATTACCAAAAATATCTGGTCCATGGAAATTAATGCTGCTTGGGGATGGAAGTCCAACTAGACATTTACAGCTTTTAACTAATCAAGAGACGAAAATTAAATTAATTTCAATGCAAGTAGATCCTCTATTCATTGAAGAAGGTCCTAAAGAATTAAATCAATTAAATGGACCTTTAATTAGAAGACAAGTATGGATTAAAAACAATAATAAAAACCTAGCATGGGCTGAAAGTTGGTGGAATGCAGAACAAGTGAACGAAAATTTAAAAGCCAAAGAAGAACCAATTTGGAAGAATTTGACACAAGACAGATCAGAATTATTTAGAGAAGTTGATAGAATTTCACTTGTTAATTCAAATTGGTTAGAGGATCAATTTTGTTTTAAAGGTCCATTCTGGTCGAGAAATTATAGATTTTTTAGAAACAAAAAGCCACTAACAATTATTAGAGAAGTATTCAATCCACATTTAGAAAGTTTATTAGGCTATTCAGGAATTAAAGAATTTACGAAACTATACTCTTCTTCTTCTTCTTGATCTGGGTAGATTTCTTGATTTTGATTGAACTTGTTGGTTTGATTGTTCTCTCGAAGTATTAATCTCTTTTTCTGAAGCTCTTTGCCATCTTTCAACTTTGAAATCCATTTGATCTGGCCAATCTTCATCCTTACTCTCTTTCACGAAAGGTAATTTTTTTTGCTCAGTTGTCTGTAAATTTTTTGGTTGCCTTAAAGATATTGCTTCTAAAGGTCTTTTTGAGCGCTGTTTAGCAGATTCATAAGAATTTGATTCTCTGGAAAATGTCTTAATATCCCTATTATCATCGTAAAAATTCTCATCATTCCAATCATCATTATCTTCATCAAAAAATAAATCCACTTTTTCAGATACCCATCTTCCTACTTTTTTAACACTCTTACTAGTTATTCCTTGAAAATCTGAGTTCTTTCTTTTTCCTGGCCTAGCACCGGATACTCCATCAACAAATTGTCTTCCAGTTTCGAAAATTTTATCTACCTGTTTATCAACAATATTTTTATCAAAACTATTTCTTAGATTTCTAATTCTCCTTGAATCCATAAATTATTATGCTTTTTAAAATATAAATTACATTAAAAAAATAAATAATTCCAAATATAGAAACAAAAACACATCTTATATTTTTAATCAAACAAAATTAAACACTTTTTATTCCATGATCCATTAAAGAAATTTATACAACATTTTTTACAAGCAATATTCTTTATCCTTTTCCTGTAGAAAAATTTCTCACCACAATTTTGGCAAGTTCCTATGTATTTTAATTCTCTCCTTTCAATAGGAAATGAGTGCCTCACAGAAATTTGAAAATTCTTCTCTTTCTCATTAATTTCATTCATCTTTTCTAAGAAATTTGGACCATGTATCTCATTTTTTTTTAATATCCTATCTACCCATGCATGAATCATTTCATGACATAGAGTACTGTTTATTTCACTAGTAGATAATTTACTCAAAATAGGTTTCGATAAGATAATTTCAGAATCTACAAAACCATTAATTTGTTTTCTTTTATAAAAACCAGCAGTAGTTTTTAATCTATTGTCACTCCATCTAACTTTTACTAAAGGTTGATTATTAACCGCTAGAGAATTTTCAAAATATTGACTATTAAATTTATGAAATAAAGGTAAAAGAGGAATTACAGGCATTATGGATTAGAATTAGTATTATTTTGACAAAAAAAGCCATCAAAAACGATTTCTTTTCTTAAAGTAATAAAAAACTCAAATCAACATGGATGCAACACTAGTTAAAGATATCGGAATCAAAGCATTATTAGTTGGCGGAGCGGTACTTGTTTCTTTTTGGACTTTTAATGCAGTCAAATTAGTTATAAGCGCCAGAGGAATTAATCCATTGGTAAGAAAGTTTTTTGATCAAATAGCTGCAGGAAGAATTGATGCAGCGTATGGTTTGACTACAAAAACTTATAAAACTCATGTGAAGCGCCAAGACTTTCTTAAATTTTTAGCTAGTTTAAACCTCAATAAATACAGAAATTTAAAATCAGGAAGACCTAGAGTCCAAGAAGATCAAATCATAATAACTTTGAATTTAAAATCAGAAGATAAACAAGACGAGCTCCCATTAGACTTTACTTTCGCAAAAACTGACAATGATTGGAAAATAGACAGAATAGCAAAAGTGAATTAATAATTTTTTGTGAGGCAAAAAGAATTGTTTAAAGAAGAGATAATACATCAATTAGAATTACACCCTAGTAGATTAGATAAAGAAAAAATCATCTCAGAAGCAATGGAACAAGGTCTAGATGATTTTTTTGAGGGAATCCGTATGGCACTTGATCCATTGGTAACTTTTGGTGTAAAAATTGTTCCTGAAAAAGAGAGTGAAAAAAGTCAAAATTTTTTATGGAAAGATTTTAGGAAATTAGCAAATAAGCTTATTCAAAGAGAAATTACTGGTCACGCTGCTCGCGATGCAATTATTACGGCTATGGAATCTGCCACAAAAGAAGAGTGGAATGGATTTTATAGACGAGTTTTAATTAAAGATCTTAGATGTGGTGTATCTGAAAAAACAATCAACAAGATAGCCAAAAAATTTCCCAAATATGCGATTCCTATTTTTTCTTGTCCTTTAGCCCATGACAGTGCAAATCATGAAAAAAAAATGATAGGAAAAAAGCAAATTGAAATCAAATTAGATGGTGTGCGCGTCTTAACTATTATTAGACAAAATAAAGTAGAAATGTTTTCTCGCAATGGGAAACAATTCCATAATTTTGGTCATATTATCTCGGAAATAGAAAACGTCTTAAAAGAGGATCCTCCACCTCATGACTTAGTCCTAGATGGTGAAGTAATGAGCGCTAACTTTCAGGATTTAATGAAACAAGTTCATAGAAAAGATGGCAAGCAAACAAAAGACGCAGTTCTACACCTATTTGACTTCTGTCCTCTTGAAAACTTCCAAAAAGGAAGATGGAACACTAGTCAAACAGCAAGAAGTTTATTAGTTAAAGAATGGGTAGCAAAACATTCTATGCTTCTTAGACATATAAAAACACTTGAATGGGAAAATGTAGATCTCGACACCATTGAGGGACAGAAAAGATTTGTAGAGCTTAATAAATCTGCAGTGGAAGGTGGATATGAAGGAGTAATGATTAAAGATCCTGATGCTATGTATGAATGTAAAAGAACACACAGTTGGTTAAAAGCAAAACCTTTCATTGAAGTCACTTTAAAGGTTGTATCGGTTGAGGAAGGAACAGGTCGCAATAAAGGTAGACTTGGAGCAGTCCTAGTTGAAGGGGAAGATGATGGGTATGAATACAGTCTTAGTTGTGGAAGCGGATTTAGTGATATCCAACGTGAAGAATATTGGTCAAAACGGAATCAACTTATTGGTCAACTTGTAGAAATCAGAGCTGATGCTAAAACTAAATCCAAGGATGCGGTGGCTTTTAGTCTTAGGTTTCCTAGATTCAAATGTTTTAGAGGATTTAAAGCTGGAGAAAAAGTTTAAATTATAAAAAATAATATTCAACAAAGAAGTCAATGAAAAATATGGTTTTTAAGTAAATAAACTGAAAATCTTGGCTATAAAATGTAAGAATAATTATCAGGACTTTTTGAGAGACTTATGACGAAGAAAACAGTTTTCAAATTCATAAAAACACCTTGTGGACAGGCAAAATATATCGAATTAGAAGCCAACAAAACTTTACTAGGTAAATTTAGACTTTTGTGGTTTATCTTAATTGCGTCTATTAGAGATTGGAATATTAAAGAGTAAATTCTTAGGAGTTTTGAAAATATTCTCTGGAGTATTTAGCAGAAAAATATACAACTAAAAAAGTTGAAATAATTCCAACGATAGTGATATATAAATTATTTGGTGATTGCACATTTTTTAACTCCTGGATACTTTTTGCCAAACTACCTATTGAGCAATAAAGAAAAGTTCCTGGAATTATTCCAAGAAGACCAAGAGCGAAATCTCTAAATTTAACATTATTCAAACCATAAAAATAATTAAGAATACTGAAGGGAAATATCGGCGATAATCTTGCTAAAAAAATTAATTTTAGTCCGCCTTTTTCTACTACTTTTTCCATAACACTTAATTTTGGATAACGGCTAAAAAGATTTTTTAGCTTTTTTGCAAAAAAACTTTTTGATACAAAAAAAGCAACTGATGCGCCTATGGAAGCAGAAATGAAAACGATAATTGAACCAATATATGAGCCATATAAAAACCCTGATAATAAAGATAGCCAAGAAGCTGGAAGTATTAATAAAACAATTAAAATATAAATGCAAACAAACGAGAAGATCCCAATTCCAGTATTAAAAAAAAAAGACAGATTATAAATATTTTCAAGAAATATATTCATTCTCAATTCAAAAGTTCAAGTTTTTTTGTAATTCTCTCCATTTGTACCGAACCTTCGTTTAATTTAAATCTACATTCATCAACAATATCTTTTGGAGCCTTATCTACGAAATTTTTATTAGATAATCTCTTATTTAAATTATCTAATTCAATAGTCACCTTTTTTAAATCCTTGTTTAACCTTTCCTTTAATACATCTATATTTACAAAATCCTGAAAAGGTAAGTAAACCTCTAGATCATTAATTATCCCAGAAAAAGATTTAGCAAACTCTTTTTTATCAACAGCATTAGGTTTAAAAATAAATACTTCAGAAGATTTAGTTAAGGTTTGAATATCATCACCTAAAATTTTTAGAAAATCAATCAATTCAGCATTATCTGAAATTAAGTAAACAGGAACTTTTTCTGATGGCTTGAGGCCTAATTCAGCTCTCAAATTTCTAATCAATCTAATAATTTCAAAGAGTTGCTGAAAAGAATTATCAAGCTTATTATCAACAAATTTATTTTCTTGGGTTGGCCATTTTTGAAGAGATAATAATTCTTTATCTGATTTAAGTTGAAGTACATGCCAAAGTTCTTCAGTAATGTGAGGCATAAAAGGATGAATCATCACCAAAATATCATTGAGCACTTTTATTAAAACCTTTTCAGATATTTGTCTATTATTAATCTCTTTATTATTAAACCTTTGTTTAGCAAATTCTACATACCAGTCACAAAAATCATTCCACGTAAATTCATATAGAAGTTTCGCAGATTCCCCCAATTTATATTCTTTCAACAAAGCAGCGACTTTTATATTTACCTGATTCAATTTCGATAAAATCCACTTATCACATAATTCTAAAGAAGTTTCATCACTCTCATTAAGCGAATTATTATTAGAAGTTTTATTGATTAATACAAATTTAGTTGCATTCCATAATTTATTCGCAAAATTTCTTGAAGCTTCAACAGTTGAAGATGTATCTTTTTTCCTGTCAAAATCAAGCCTGATATCTTGTCCAGCGCCTGCAACTTCTCGAATTAAAGCAAATCGTAGAGCGTCAGAACCATATTTATCAATTAATAGTATTGGATCAATACCATTACCTGAACTTTTACTCATTTTTTTATTGTTTTCATCTCGAACTAGACCATGAATATAAACATCCTTAAAAGGAATATTATTCGTAAAAGTATTGCCCATCATTGTCATTCTGGCCACCCAGAAGAAAATAATATCGAAACCAGTAACAAGAACGCTATTTGGATACCATTTTTTAAAATCCAGATCATTTGTATTTGGCCAACCAAGGGTTGAGAAAGGCCATAAACCACTTGAAAACCATGTATCCAAAACATCTTTATCACGCACCAATTTAATATTTAGTCCAAATTTTTTATTAGCTTCAATTAAGGCATCCTCTTCATTTCTTGCAACGATATATGGAGTATTTTGTTCTATTGAGTCTTGAGATTCATCTAAAACATACCATGCTGGTATTTGGTGCCCCCACCACAATTGCCGACTGATACACCAGTCATTAATTTTCTCTAACCAATCCTTATAAACTTTCTCCCAGCGTGGAGGAATAAACGATGGTTTTTTAGAATCAATTGCATTAAGACATCCTTTTGATATTTCATCCATTTTCAAAAACCATTGTGTTGACAATAAAGGTTCAATTGGCACCTTACCTCTATCAGAAAAAGGAACCGTATGTTTATAATCCTCTATCTTTGTCAAAAGGCCTAAGTTATCCAATTCTTTGATAATTTTCTTTCTAGCCTCATATCTATCTAAATTTTGAAAAATACCTGCATTAATATTTAAAGTTCCATCTTTGTTCATTACATTAATCTGTTTTAAATTATGCTTTTTTCCTATTGCAAAATCATTTGGATCATGGGCTGGAGTAACCTTTACACAACCAGTACCAAAATCTTTATCAACATGTGAATCAGCGATAATAGGTATTTCTCTATCAACGAAAGGGACTTTTACTTTGACACCAATAAATTCTTTATATCTATCATCATCAGGATTAACTGCCACAGCAGTATCACCCAAAAGAGTTTCTGGTCTTGTTGTTGCAACTTCTAAGTACTTATCTAACTGTTCACCACTTTCAGAAATTAAAGGGTACTTAAAATGCCATAAATGACCATTTACTTCTTGCATTTCAACTTCAAGATCACTTACTGCAGATTGAGATTCAGGACACCAATTAACCAAATATTCGCCTCTGTAAATTAAATTCTTTTTATAGAGAATATTAAAAGCCTCAATAACTGCTTCATTTAATTTTTGATCAAGAGTAAATCTTTCTCTAGTCCAGTCAACTGAATATCCTATCCTTTTTAATTGAGAAACTATTCTTCCACCACTTTGTTCTTTCCAGTTCCATGCTCTTTTAAGAAATTCATCTCTTCCAATATCCTCGCTTGTTTTGCCTTCACTTTTTAATTGTTTTTCAAGAATAGTTTGAACAGCTATTGAAGCATGATCAGTACCTGGTAAGCACAAAACATTCTTACCTAAAAGTCTTTGAAAACGTACTACAACATCTATCAAAGCCGTATTAAATGCATGCCCCATATGCAAAGATCCAGTTACATTTGGTGGTGGAATAACAACACAAAAGGGCTCCCCATCATCCTCAGGGTTAGGACTAAACGCTTTTAGACTTTCCCATTTTTCTTGCCACTTTTTCTCTACTTCAAAAGGTGAATAATTCTCTAAAGATAATTGATCATTCATCTCTTTCATGTCCAAATTTTATTTCAATAACTTTCTGTTTATTTTATCTTGAGAGCAGCCAATTAATGAAAATAATATTAGTTTGCAAAAAAAGACACATCTATTCTACAAAAGTTTGAAGCCAGAACCGCAGGAACAACGTTTTGCATTTTTTGGTGTTGAAATAAGAAATCCACCACCGCTCAAATCACCGTAATAATCTAATTTTAAATCTTTAAGTAAATTAAACTTTTTTAGATCCGCGTATAAAGTTACTCCTTCAGTTCTTGAAATAGGGGATCCATTACATGTACCTGGCCTTAATTTGATATGCATCCATCCTTGAGAACAATTTTTATCCTCTACCAAATCAATCGACATTTCTCCTGGAGAACCTCCAAAAGAAGCTTGCCTAGATAGTTCTGAAGCAGCACTTTGACTGATTGAAAGATTGACGATCTCAGTCATTAGAAAAACAATAAATGGGCGATCCAGGGTTCGAACCAGGGACATCCTGCTTGTAAGGCAGGCGCTCTACCGCTGAGCTAATCGCCCTTATAATAAATCATTCTAATAGATGAAGTTGAAATATTTATACTAAGTATTTAAATATTTCATGATTGAGGCAAAATTAAATTAATAAAATATATCCTATGACCTCAAACGATAGATATAACTTACAAAAAAATTCCGATTTAGAGACTTTAGAAAGCTTTAAAATTTTAATATCTAATATCAAATCATTAAAAGATAAAACTTGGGGATGCCCTTGGCAGAGAATACAGTCTCATAAATCATTGATCCCATTTTTACATGAAGAAAGTAATGAGTTTATAGATGCGATATATGAAAAAAAGGCGGATAACATATGTGAAGAGTTAGGAGATCTTTTATTACAAGTAATGCTTCATGCTGAAATCGGTTACGAAAAAAAAGAATTTGAACTAAATGATGTTATAAAAAATCTAAACAAAAAAATTATTAATAGACATCCATATATTTTTAAAAAAAAAGAGAAAGTATCTCTAGAAAAATCGCAAAAGATTTGGGAAAACATTAAAAATTCAGAGAAAGAAACACCTCATATGGAATCATCAATTAGTAAAAATTTAAATATGCAAATCAAAAATTTACCACCGATAGTTGGAACAGATAAAATCACAAATGTTGTTAAAGAATATGGTTTTAAGTGGGAGAGTACCGATCAGATTTTTAATAAGTTAGAAGAAGAGATTAATGAATTAAAGGAAGCAATTAAAAGTAATAATGATTCAGAAATAA
The DNA here is from genome assembly GCA_902622435.1 of uncultured Prochlorococcus sp. Taxonomy (GTDB): domain Bacteria; phylum Cyanobacteriota; class Cyanobacteriia; order PCC-6307; family Cyanobiaceae; genus Prochlorococcus_A. The sequence continues at coordinate 185,878 of CACNQB010000002.1, forward strand.
AAAATGAATTTGGGGATATTTACTTTACCCTTCTGAATCTCTCAAACTTTTTAAAAATAAATTCTGAATCAGCTCTTCAAAAAACTAATAAAAAATTTTTAGACAGATTTTCAATCATTGAACATCATGCAGGCCATAATATTAAAAAACAAACTCCTAAAGACTTTCAACAGCTTTGGCAAATAGCCAAGCAAAAACTTAAAAGAAAAAATTCTTAAAAAGCAAATGACTAATATTTCAATATGGATAGATGAATATCACAAAGGCTCAAGATTCGGTCTAAATGGAGATGTTTTAATTAAACAAAAATCACAATATCAAGAAATTATTGTTATTGAAAATGAATACTATGGCCGAGCTTTAATGCTTGATGGTTGTTGGATGACATCACTAAAAGACGAGAAATATTATCATGAATGTCTTGTACATCCAGCATTAAGTAGCATTGACGAAAAATCTAATGTACTAATTATTGGTGGAGGAGACGGCGGTACAGCGAGAGAATGCGTTAAGTATTCTCAAATATCAAAAATTGATCTAGTAGAAATTGATGAGGAGGTAATCAAAATATCTAAAAAATTTTTAAAAGAAATTGGAGGCGAAGCTTGGAATGACAAAAGATTAGAAATACATGTTGATGATGGTGTTAAATGGGTAAAAAAAACAAGAGATAATTTTTACGACGTTATTTTAATAGATTGTTCAGATCCCTCAGAATTTTCAAATTTATTATTTTCAGATTCTTTTTATAAAGAATGTAAAAGAATACTTACACCAAAGGGGATATTAGCAACGCAAAGCGAATCTCCTGAATCCTTCAAAAATATTCACATAAATATTTTGAAAACCCTAAAAAATATATTTAAAGTTTCTGAAACTATGTATTCCTTTGTGCCTATATATCCAAGCGGGATTTGGAGTTGGACATTCGCTTCTTCAGGAGATCTAAATTTATCAAAGCAAAATTATGATGAAGTCCTAAAAATAGAAAAAGGATGTGAAATTTGGAATTTAAATTTTCAAAATGGAGCATTCAAAATGATGCCAAATAAAATTGTAAAAGAACTAGATTCATAAGATGACAAAAAATTTATTTGATAACGAAAATGCAATTTATATGGGAGCAAAAAGAAGTCCCGAGAATTGCTCAATTGGTATATTTGGAGTTAATTATGACGGGACATGTTCGTTTAAACCAGGAGCAAGATTTGGTCCAGAAGCAATAAGACAAGTCAGTTCTTGTTTAGAAACATATTGCCCAAAAATAAAAAAAGACTTAGAGGATATTATGTATGTTGATTTTGGATCAATTCTAATTGATAAAAATGACTCAAAGTCCATTATTGAATCGGTTAAATCAGCAACAAATTATTTAATTAGTAAACGCCTAAGTCCTATTATGCTTGGAGGAGAACACTCTATTACAAGAGGTGCTATTGAAGCATTAGTAAAAAAATATCCAGATTTGATATTGGTTCAACTTGATGCTCATGCAGATTTAAGAGAATCATACATAGGGAATGAACATAGTCATGCTTGTACTATGAAAAGATGCTTAGAAGTGCTACCTGAAAAAAAAATTTTGCAAGTAGGAATTAGAAGTGGGACTAAAGAAGAATTTGAAATTATGCATAACAACAACCAATTTGTTAACTTTTGCCCAGGCGGAAATGCACATGAGTTAAAACAAGCTCTTCTACCATACAAGAAGTCTCCAATCTATTTAACAATTGATTTAGATTGGTTTGATCCCAGTTTACTAGCAGGGACAGGCACTCCAGAACCGGGAGGATTTTTTTGGAATGATTTTGAAGAAATACTGAAAACTTTAAAAGACCTTAGAATTGTGGCTTCAGATATTGTGGAATTATCTCCAGAAATTGATAAAAGCGGAGTAAGTAGCATAGTTGCAGCCAAAGTACTTAGAAGCTTAATTTTGTCATTAGAAAATATGCAATAAAAAATTTCTAAACTACAGTGTAAAAATACTAAATACAAACTAAATATTTCATGGATTTGCTAAAAAGTCCTCTTTATTCAAAATATGTTGAATCCAATGCAAAATTAGTAGATTTTGCAGGTTGGGAAATGCCCATATCATTTTCAGGATTAATTAAAGAGCATGAATCAGTTAGATCTTCAGCAGGATTATTTGATATTTCTCACATGGGTGTGATTTCTATTAAGGGAATCAATCCAAAGGATTATATTCAAAAACTTTTTCCTACTAATTTATACTCCTTTTCTGAAGGACAGGGACTTTATACAGTAATGCTCAATGATAAAGGAGGAATAATAGATGACTTAATAATTTATGACCTTGGTATACAAGAAAATGACATATCAGAATTATTGTTAATAGTTAACGCTAGTAGATATAAAGAAGATTTTCAGTGGATAAAAAATAATTTAAATATGTCTGAAATTTCGATAACAAACTTTAAAAAAGACAAAGTACTTTTAGCACTACAGGGAAAAAACTCATTCAATTTATTTGAAGAATGGATTGAATCTTCGATCTCACATATCCCTAACTTTGGATGCGAATATAAAATTTTTGAACATATTTCGCCTAAAGAAAAAATTTTCTTTTCAAAGACAGGCTATACGGGGGAAAATGGTCTAGAAATACTTTTATCTAAAAAAGCAGCAATTAATTTATGGGATTTCTCAATTTCCAAAAATGTTGCACCTTGTGGTTTAGGAGCTAGAGATACTCTTAGACTTGAAGCAGGCATGCATCTTTATGGTCAAGACATAAATGAAGAAACTACTCCATATGAAGCAGGGTTAGGCTGGCTAGTACATTTAGAAAATAATCACGAATTCTTTGGAAGAAAATTTCTTGAAGAGCAGTCAAAAGTAGGTATTCAAAAAAAGTTAGTTGGTCTCTCTATAGAAGGTAAAGCAATAGGAAGAAAAGGTTGCGCAGTTCTTAAAGGTGAAGAAAATATTGGGACTATCACAAGCGGCAGTTGGTCTCCAACTAAACAACAAGCTATAGGTTTTGCATACATCAATACTTCGCATGCCTTAATAAATAATGAAGTTCAAATATCAATAAGAGGCAAAAAATTCAAAGGGGTTATAACAAAGAGAGCGTTTTATAAAAAAAATTATTAACTAAATTTACCCTTAAAGAATTATTATAAGTTATTGATAAATAAATCATACTTAGATGAGAAACAAAATTTGCAAAGAACTCAATAATACAGATATTGGTAAATTAGTAAATTTATGTGGATGGGTAGATAGAAGAAGAGATCATGGTGGTGTAATTTTTATTGATTTAAGAGACCATAGTGGATTTTTACAAATAACAATTAACCCCGATGATGGTGCAGATCTATTTAAACAGGCAGAAACTCTAAGAAATGAAACAGTAATAATGGTCAGCGGAATTATTAACGAAAGGCCAAAAGATTCAATAAATAAAAATTTAAGTACTGGAGAGTTAGAGCTTAAAGTTAAAGATTTGCAAATTCTCAACCAAATTAAAAAAAACCTACCTTTTCCAGTATCTATACATGATTATGAAAATACAAAAGAGGAACTAAGATTAAAATATAGATACCTTGATTTAAGAAGAGGCAAATTACTAGAAAATTTAAAAACAAGACATAAAATTATTAAAGTTGCTAGAGAATTTCTTGATAATTTTGGATTTACAGAAGTAGAGACTCCATTACTTACAAAATCAACTCCAGAAGGCGCTCGCGATTTTCTTGTTCCTGCTCGTCTTTCTAATGGAGAATTTTTTGCTCTGCCTCAATCCCCACAACTATTTAAACAACTTTTAATGGTGGGAGGCTTAGATAAGTATTATCAAATCGCAAAATGTTTCCGTGATGAAGACTTAAGGGCAGATAGACAGCCAGAGTTTACGCAATTAGATATTGAAATGAGCTTTATTAGTGAAGAAGAAATAATCTCTTTTAATGAAAGTCTTATAAAAAAAATATGGAAAGAAGTATTAAATATTGATTTTGATAATGCTTTTCCAAGAATGTCATGGCAAGCAGCAATGGATAATTACGGCACTGATAGACCAGACACTAGATATCAAATGTTATTAAAAGATTTAGGAGAAGTATTAGGTGATATTGGCTTTAATATTTTTACCAAGGCAATTAAGTCTGGAGGTTCTATAAAATCCATAACAGTAAAAGGAGGTAATTTAGGTATTAGCAACGTAAGAATTAAACCCGGAGGTGATATCTTCCAAGTAGCTCAAGATGCAGGAGCTGGTGGTTTGGCCTTTATAAGGGTCAAAGGAGATGAGCTTGAGACTATTGGGGCAATTAAAAATAATCTAAATGAAGAGCATATAGCTGATATTTTAAGAATCACCGAAGCGCAAGATGGAGACTTAATCCTCTTGGGTGCTGGAGATAAACAAATTGTCAACCAGTCATTAGATAGAGTGAGACAATACATCGCAAAAGACTTAAATCTCATAGATAAAAGTAAATGGAATTTCTTATGGGTAACTGATTTCCCGATGTTTGAGAGAAATGAAGAGGAAAATAGATATGAAGCTTTACATCATCCTTTTTGTTCTCCAAAAAATATAAAATCTAAAGATCCTGAAAACTTACAAAAAGAAATCGAGGACTCTATAGCAAATGCCTATGACTTAGTTCTTAACGGCTTGGAATTAGGAGGTGGCTCTTTACGTATTCATGAAGCAAACTTGCAAAGAGAGGTTTTGAAAACGGTAGGACTTACTGCTAAAGAGATTAATGAAAAATTTGGATTTTTAATAGAAGCCTTAGAAATGGGTGCTCCTCCTCATGGTGGAATAGCGTTTGGATTAGATCGTATTACCATGCTGATCATAGGTGCAGATTCAATCAGAGAAACAATAGCTTTTCCAAAAAATCAACAAGCAAAATGTCTTCTCACAAATGCGCCTTCAAATGTCTCAGAATCACAATTAAAAGAATTAGATATTGAAATAACAATTGATGAATAAGAATATATATGGATGTTCTAAAAGTTTTTTGTTTAAATAAAATGTAAGGAGGCAGTGCTTAATTAAAAATATTTAATGTCAAAATTTGTTTTTGTCACCGGAGGAGTAGTTTCTAGCATTGGTAAAGGAATTGTAGCTGCAAGCTTAGGTAGATTATTAAAGTCTAGAGGATATAGTGTTTCAATATTAAAACTAGATCCATATCTAAATGTTGATCCAGGCACAATGAGCCCTTTTCAACATGGAGAAGTATTTGTAACCGAAGATGGGGCTGAAACCGATCTAGATTTAGGCCACTATGAAAGATTTACTGATACTGCAATGACTAGGTTAAATAGTGTGACTACGGGATCTATCTATCAAGCAGTCATCAATAAAGAAAGAAGAGGTAGTTATGAGGGAGGAACTGTGCAAGTAATACCTCACATAACAGGAGAAATAAGAGAAAGAATTCATAGAGTAGCCGCCAATAGCAATGCAGATATTATTATTACTGAAATTGGTGGAACAGTTGGCGATATTGAATCTTTACCTTTTTTAGAAGCAATAAGAGAATTCAAAAATGATGTCAATAGAAACGATGTTGCATACATACACGTAACATTACTTCCTTACATAAAAAACCTCTGGCGAAATAAAAACTAAACCAACACAACATTCAGTTAAAGAATTAAGATCAATTGGAATTCAGCCAGATTTACTTGTATGCCGAAGTGATAAATCTATCAATGAAGCTCTTAAAAAGAAACTTAGTGGTTTTTGCGGTGTCAGTATCAACTCTGTAATTGAAGCTTTAGACGCAGACAGTATTTATTCTGTACCTCTTTCCTTAAAAAAAGAAGGTTTATGCAAAGAAACCCTGAAGTATTTAGACCTTGAAGATAAAAAATGTGATTTAAAAAATTGGGAACAATTAATACACAACCTTAGAAATCCTGGAGCTCCAATCAAAGTGGCTCTCGTAGGCAAATACATTGAACTTGGAGATGCATATTTATCCGTTGTTGAAGCTTTAAGGCATGCATGCATTGAACAGAAGGCTTTATTAGATTTACATTGGGTAAGTGCTGAAATGATAGAAAAAAATTCAGCAGAAACTTACTTAAATGAAGTTGATGCAATTGTCGTACCCGGGGGCTTTGGCAATAGAGGAGTCAATGGAAAAATTGCGGCTATAAAATTCGCAAGAGAAAATAAAATCCCCTTTTTAGGTTTGTGCCTTGGCATGCAATGTGCAGTTATAGAATGGGCCAGGAATGTAGCTAATCTACCAGATGCATCTAGTTCGGAACTAGACCCAAACACTCCCAATCCAGTGATACATTTATTACCAGAACAGGAAGATGTAGTTGATTTAGGTGGAACAATGAGACTTGGAGTTTATCCATGTAGATTGACAAAAAATACAACTGGAAAAAACTTATATAATGAAGATGTTATTTATGAGAGACATCGACATAGATACGAATTTAACAATTACTACAAACAGAGTTTTTTAGATTCTGGATACAAAATTAGTGGCACGTCACCAGATGGGAGATTAGTAGAGTTAATTGAATTAGAAAATCATCCTTACTTCTTGGCATGTCAATATCATCCTGAGTTTTTATCAAGACCTGGCAAACCTCATCCTTTATTTAAAGGTTTAATAAAAGCCTCACAAGACAAGCTAACTCAATCAAATTAATATTCTTTATTTTTTTGAATGAAAAAATGACAAATTTTTTACCCTTAGTCGAACAATTTCATTCATTACAAGGTGAAGGTTATCACGCTGGCAAAAGTGCTTTTTTTGTAAGATTAGCCGGATGTAAAGTTGGATGTTCTTGGTGCGATACCAAGAATTCATGGGATGAGAAAAAACACCCTTATGTATCAATTGAAAAAATAATAGATCGCATAAAAATTGCCAGAAAAAAAGGAGCATCTTTTTGCGTTATTACAGGTGGAGAACCTTTACAACATAACTTGGATAATTTTTGCAATGCCATAAAAAAAATGACGATGGGAGAAGAACAGAACTCGATGAAGATTCATATTGAGACAAGTGGAGTTAATTCGATATCAGGAAGTTATGACTGGATTACTCTATCTCCTAAAAGACACTCACCTCCAAAAAATTATTTTTTAAAAAACTGTAACGAAATCAAAATAATCATAAATGAAATAAAAGATATTGAATTTGCTATTCAAATAAAAAAAGAAACTTTAAAACAATATAAACTTTCTAAAAGCGAAGATGGCTTAAAAAAAGAAGATAAAATTTTTTATTTACAGCCAGCATGGAACAATAAGGATGGGTTTTCTCTTGCTATTGATTTCGTAAAAAATAACCCCGATTGGAAATTAAGCCTTCAAACTCACAAATACTTAAAAATTCAATAAAATCATATGACCCTTAAAAAAAAATCGATAGTAGTTTTATTATCTGGTGGTTTAGATTCTTCTACAGTTACTGGTATCGCAAAAAAATCCGAAGCTAAAATTTTTGGCCTCTCATTTGACTACGGTCAACGTCATAAAAAAGAATTAAATTCTGCATCAATAATTGCAAAACACTTTGATATTGAAGAATTTAAAATTATTAAGCTTGACTTATCTTTATGGGGAGGATCTTCATTAACTGATACTCAAAAAAATATTCCAATAGAAGGAGTAAAAACTAATAAAATTCCTAATACTTATGTTCCTGGGAGAAATACTATTTTTATTTCCGTTGCACTAAGTTATGCCGAAGCAATAAATGCTGATTTTATAGGATTAGGAGTTAATGCACTAGATTATTCTGGTTATCCAGATTGCAGACCTGACTACATTGAAAAATTTCAAGAATTAGCAGATTTAGCCAATAAAAGAGGAAGAGAAAATAATCCAATTAAACTTTGGACGCCACTATTAGATTTAAATAAAGAGGAAATTATTAAATTAGCTTTTGCTAATGATGTCCCCTTAGATAAAACATGGAGTTGTTATTCGGGCAATTCAAAACCATGTGGTAAGTGTGATAGCTGCAGAATTAGAAATGCCGCTTATGAAAAATGGCTTAATAACAATAATAAAAAATGAAAATAAAAAAAATAATTCTGGGAAAATGGATAGATCCAGCACTGATTACGTATTATCTAACAAAAAAATTCGGAGATAAAGGATTAGCTTGGCTAGACAGTGATGGTAAAGAAAATGGGGAATGGTCATTAATAGGAATTAAACCTAAAAAAATAATCCAATCAAGAGATATCAATAATTTAGACAAAACTAATAATCCATTTAACCATTTAAAAAATATTGAAAAAGGATTTTGGATCGGATGGTTAAGTTATGAAGCTGGAGTTTATATAGAACCAAAAAACCCATGGCGAAAATCTGATATGGCAACTTTATGGATTGCATCATATGATCCAATCATTAAATGTAATCTAATAAAAAAAGAAATAATTATCGAAGGCACAAACTCATCTGAAATAATGAATTATAAAAACATAATCAACAATATAAAAATTATTGAAGAAGAAAATATTATTAAAACAAATTTAAATTTTGATTTTTCAAAAATAAATTTGGACGAAATGGCTGAAAAATTTCAGAAAAATATTTCAAAATTGAAAAAATTAATTTCCCTAGGGGATATATTTCAAGCAAACCTAACAACTAAATGCGAAATTGAATCTGCCAAAAACTATAATCCTCTAGATATTTATTTGAAAATAAGAAGAAAATTGAGAGCTCCCTTTGGAGGAATAATAATAAATAATGATAATTATAAAGAGGCTGTATTATCTACCTCGCCTGAAAGATTTATAAAAATAGATAATAAAAATTTTGTAGAATCAAGACCTATCAAAGGAACTAGATCCAGAGATAAAGATATAAATCAAGACGCACTTAATGCTATCGATTTAATAACGAACGAAAAAGATAGAGCCGAAAATATTATGATCGTTGATCTAATAAGAAATGATTTAAGTAAAGTTTGCGAAACAGGAAGTATTATGGTGCCAGAAATATTAAAACTTGAAAGTTTCTTAAAAGTTCATCATCTAACTTCAGTAATCAGAGGCAAATTAAAAAAAGACAAGAACTGGATTGATTTACTAAAAGCTTGTTGGCCTGGTGGCTCTATAACTGGAGCACCTAAATTAAGATCATGTCAGAGACTTTTTGAATTAGAAGGATGTGATCGCGGTCCCTACTGTGGCTCATTTTTGAAGCTTGACTGGAATGGAGAATTTGACAGCAATATACTAATAAGATCATTTTTAATTAAAGACAAAAAAATCAATATATATGCTGGTTGCGGAATTGTTATTGACTCAAACCCTGAAGAGGAAACTGATGAACTTAAGTGGAAACTTTTACCGTTAATTGATTCACTAAAATGATTGAAACATTAGGCTGGCACAAGGATCAATGGTTGGATATTGATAGAATATTTATTACTGCTAATAATAGAGGATTAAAATTTGCTGATGGTATATTTGAAACCATTTTGATAAAAGAAAACAAACCTATTCTTTTTGATGAACATCTGAAAAGATTAGAAAAAAGTAGCAAGATTTTAAATATTAATCTCAAAATAAATAAATTAACTTTGAGACAACTTATTAACGATGGAATTAAAAAGTTATCGCTTAAAAAAGATCAATTTGCTTCAGTAAGAATAAACTATAGTCGAGGAACTAATGAAGGTCGAAGATTAACAATTGATAGCACTTCAGAGACAAAAGAGTTGGATAATTTATGGCTTGAGTTCTATAGAATCAAACCAAATTTTAATCCGATAAGCGTTTGCATTAGTCAAACGGAAAAAATAAATGAATTCAGTCTTATAAGTAAATGCAAAACATTTTCATATAATCAGGCAATACAAGTTTTGACAGAAGCTAATGAAAAATCATTTGATGATTCTATCCTTTTGAATACGTCAGGTGAACTTTGTTGTGGAAGCACATTTAATATTCTAATCAAAAGAAATAATCAATGGATAACTCCTAGAAAAGAGAGCGGCTGTTTAGAGGGGATTATGGTTTGTAAAGCTTTAAAATTAAAAATTGTAAAAGAAGAGTTAATTCCTCCAGAATTTCAAAATGATGACATAATAGTTGCAATTAATAGCTTATCCTGCAGACAAATTAGTCAAGTTAATGATTTAAAGCTTAATCTTAAATTCGATCCAATTTACTTTTGGGATTTATTATATAGTTGAACTTTATTAATATCTGGTAAATAGACATCAGATACTTTTGTTATATTGTTATTAACCTTAAATTCAACAATTTTTCCAATAATTATAATTGATGGAGCTATAAATTCTTTATCTTTGATTTTATCTGGAAGATTATCTAATCTCTCTATCAAACATTTTTGATTTTTTAAAGTAGCTTCTTGAATAACAGCGCATTTAGTATTCTTATCTAAACCACCTAGAATTAATTCTTCCACAATAAATTCAATATTTTTTATGCCCATAAAAATTACTAAGCTATCTGATGATTTAGCTAAATCTCTCCAATTCACTGTCCTTTTTTCCTTATCTACACGCTCATGTCCAGTGACAAAAGTTACGGCACTCGCAGCATCTCTATGGGTTAGTGGAATACCAAAATATGTTGGGGCAGCTATCCCAGAAGTAATACCAGGAACGATTTCAACTGAAATTCCATTTTTTTCTAAAATCGACACCTCTTCACCACCTCTAGAAAAAACGAATGGATCTCCCCCTTTAAGCCTTACAACATTTTTGCCTTCTTTTGCTAATTTCAAAATAAGATCATTAGTCTCAGCCTGAGGTACAGAACACTTCCCAGCTCTTTTGCCTACATGGAAAATTTCTGTATTTTTTCCTGCCTCTTTTGTTATTTCATCCGGAATTAAAGCATCATGAACTAATGCATCACAGTTTTTTATTAGGCGTAAAGCTTTAAGAGTCAAAAGCTCAGGGTCACCAGGACCTGCTCCAACTAAATAAACAATGCCGGGCACAATAATTTCCATTAACAAGTATGGTAGTAAAAGTTAATCGCAATGAAGGTAAATATTGTGAAAGAAAGTTTATTAAAACCAAATAAAAAATTTACTCTCCTCAGTGCGTTTATCACTCTTCTAAATGATCGTTTAAGTGAAAGTATACTTTTACCCATATTACCCTCTTTTGTTTTACTTTTTGACTCTAAAGCGAGTACATATGGTTTATTATCATGCACTTACCAATTAGCACAATTTACAGCTTCTCCTTTTATAGGACTTATGAGTGATAGATATGGAAGAAGACCTGTCACTCTTTTTTGTATTACTGGTTCAATAATAGGAATATCAATATTATCTTTTACAGTTCTTTTTAATTGGTCAAATTCAATAGCCACTATCCCTCTATTTTTATTATTTATAGCGAGACTTATTGACGGTTTAAGTGGGGGGACTGCAGCTACTGCAACAACAATTCTTGCAGATATTTCAAGCCCTGAAAAAAGAGCAAAAACATTTGGTCTTATAGGTGTAGCTTTTGGTTTAAGTTTTTTCTTAGGTAATATTTTTGTTGTAATTTTTGCAAGAAATACAAATAATAATTTTATTATTCCAGTTTTGATAGCCTCAATCATTCCAATTATAAATTTTCTCCTTGTATTTTTTTACTTACCAGAAACCAAGCCTAATAGTGAAATAAATAAATCAAAAACTGCTTTAAAAAACCCTTTAAAAGCTCTATTTACAGTTTTTAAAGAAGAAAAGATTAAAAAATTATCATTAGCTTTTTTTATTTATTTTATTGCTTTTACTGGATTGACTAATATCCTTATATTTTTCCTCCAAGAGTCTTTAAACTGGACTACCAAAGCTTCAAGCGGAACTCTTGTTGTAGTAGGAATCATTGCGATTATCGTTCAGGGAGGATTAATTGGACCTTTGGTAAAGCAATTTGGCGAAATGCGATTAACACTTATCGGATCAGGCTTTATTCTTGTGGCATGTTCTCTTTTAATAACTGCTCCAAAAGAAAATGCGGCAATTAATATTTATTCAGCTGTTTCATTTTTAGCCGTTGGGGCAGGATTAATTACTCCCACATTAAGAGCACTAATATCAAAGAAATTAGACGTTGATAAACAAGGCTCAATTTTAAGTAACCTTCAGGGTCTGCAGAGTCTTGGAGGGGTTTTAGGAATTGCAATGGCCGGAAGGGTTTATGATAGTTTTGGTCCTAAATCACCTTTTATAGCTGGTTCCATTATCTTACTTTTCATGATATATCTTATTGCAGAGGGTAAAAGTAATAATTCTATTAACAATCAAAATTCAAATGTATCTTAATGAAAAGCCAGGCTGATGTTTTTATTAATAGAGAATTAAGTTGGATTGAATTCAATAAAAGAGTACTCCTAACTGGTATGGAAAAGGAGTACAAAATCCTAGATAAGGTAAAATTTTGTTCAATTTTTAGTAATAATCTAGATGAATTTTTTATGGTAAGGGTAGCTTCGCTAAAGGCTCAAGTTGAAGCTGGAATTACTAAAAAAAGTATTGATGGATTAACACCTAAAGAGCAATTAACAAAAATCAACAAAAGAGTAAAAAATTTAACTAGTCTTCAAGAAAACTATGTAAATAATGAATTAAGTAATGATTTAAAAAAAGAAGGTGTTATTTTAAAAAAATATAAAGATCTAACTGAAAATCAAAGAAATTGGTGTGATAATTTCTTTTCTTCATCTATATTCCCTTTATTAACTCCATTAGTTGTTGATCCAGCACATCCATTTCCTTTTATAAGTAATTTAAGTCTAAATTTAGCAGCTTTAATAAAGGATGGAGAAAATTCTAAAAATCAGTTTGTCAGAGTAAAAATACCAACAAAAAATATAAACCGATTTATACAAATTCCTAATGAAATTATTCAACAAAGTGATGCAAATACGTATTTTTTCATAAGTGTTGAAGATTTAATTGGGAATAATATAAATACTTTATTTAACGGAATGGAATGTATAAATTACTCTTTTTTTAGAGTTACAAGAGATGCAGATTTAGAATTAAAAGAACTTGAAGCTGATGATCTGCTTTTAGCAGTTGAACAAAGTTTGCAAAAGAGAAGATTAGGTGGAGACGTAGTTAGATTAGAAGTTGAGTCAGATATGCCAGAAAATATTCTGAAATTACTTATTGAAAGTATCTCAATACAAAAAGAGTATATTTACTTTTGCAAAAGTTTATTAGGCCTTGACGATTTAAATCAACTTACAAAAATTAATAGACATGATTTAAAAGAAAATCTTCTAATTGGGAAAACTCACCTAGAATTAAAAAATTTAGATTTACCATCCAACAAAAACCACAATTCTATTTTTAATATACTTAGAAAAAAAAATATTCTGCTTCATCATCCCTACGACTTATTTAAAACTTCAGTTGAAGAATTTATAAACAAAGCCGCTGATGATCCACTTGTAATGGCTATAAAAATTACACTGTATCGAGTGTCTAAGGATTCGCCTATCATCGCAGCCTTAATGAGAGCTGCAGAAAACGGAAAAGAAGTAATGACTCTTGTGGAACTAAAAGCAAGATTTGATGAAGACAATAATATTCAATGGGCAAAACAACTTGAACAAGCTGGAATTCATGTTGTATATGGAATTATAGGATTTAAAACACATACAAAAATAGCTTTAGTAGTAAGAAAAGAGAAAGGACGATTAAGGAATTATTTCCATATTGGGACGGGAAATTATAACTCTAATACTTCAAAGTTTTATACAGATTTAGGATTACTTTCAACTGATCCTGATATTGCATCTGATTTACTTGAGTTATTTAACTACTTATCAGGTTTTTCTAAACAAAAAAGTTATCAAAAGTTATTAGTTTCTCCCTCATCAATGAGAGAGAAATTTATATTTCTGATAAAGAGAGAAATTAAAAATGCAGAGGAAGGCAAAAAAGCGGAAATAATTGCAAAAATGAATTCTTTAGTAGACCCAGAAATAATTAAGCTTCTTTATCTAGCTTCAGACTCAGGAGTAAAAATTAGCCTCATCATAAGAGGTATTTGTTGCCTATATCCCCAAAGAAAAAATTTAAGTGAAAATATTAAAGTTATAAGCATTATTGGCCATTTTCTTGAACACTCAAGAATTTTTTGGTTTTGTAATAACGGGGATAATGAGGCTTTTATAGGGAGTGCAGATTGGATGAGAAGAAATCTTGATAGAAGAATAGAAGCTGTTACTCCTATAGAGGATTATGAATTGAAATCTAAAATATACACCCTCTTGCAAACTTACATTAAAGATAATTACTTTTCTTGGATAATGAAAAATGATGGTTCATATTCGAAATCTGAATTAGATTCATCGCGTAATCGTTCGCAAATAGATCTCATAGAAAAATAAAATTAATATTTATTTTTACAACATTTAAAAAAATACTTAAAATTTTAAATTTTTTTTAATTTTTAAAAAATCCATTCATATCAGGGGATTTCGCCAAATAAGCTTTTTAAAGAAAATTTTTGTCTTTAAAATTTCAACGTAAAAGTAGTTTTTATTTCAATTTCAGTGCTAGCTTTTTAAAAAATCCATTATTTAGGAGGCCAGGGTGATGGGGATCCCTCTGGAATCTGCGAAAAGCTCTTCAGATAATAATTTTGATGAGCCAAGATTACCAAACACTGCGGGCAAGTCTCGCAAATCGAAATCCAGTCTTACTGCAAATAAAAGCCAAAAACAATCTGGCAGACTCGCTTCAGATTCTATTGGCTATTACTTAAGTAGCATTGGAAGAGTACCTCTTTTAACTCCAGCAGAGGAAATAGAGTTAGCTCATCATGTTCAGAACATGAAAAAGTTGCTACAAATTCCTGAAAATGAGAGAACCCAACGCAATCTTTATCAAATTAAGATTGGCAAAAGAGCAAGGGATAGAATGATGGCAGCTAATCTAAGACTCGTTGTCTCCGTTGCAAAAAAATACCAAAACCAAGGGCTTGAATTATTAGATCTTGTCCAGGAAGGAGCTATTGGCCTTGAAAGAGCTGTAGATAAATTTGATCCTGCTATGGGATATAAATTCTCAACTTATGCTTACTGGTGGATTAGACAAGGAATGACAAGGGCAATTGATAACACTGCTAGAACCATCCGTTTACCTATTCACATAAGTGAAAAACTGTCCAAAATGAGAAAAGTCTCTAGAGAATTATCACATAAATTTGGCAGACAACCTACAAGATTGGAAATGGCAACTGAGATGGGGATTGATCAAAAAGATTTAGAAGATTTAATTTCTCAAAGTGCTCCTTGCGCCTCCCTAGATGCACATGCTAGAGGGGAAGAAGACAGAAGTACTCTTGGTGAACTCATACCTGATCCAAACTGTGAAGAGCCTATGGAGGGCATGGATAGAACTATTCAAAAAGAGCATTTAGGAACTTGGCTTTCTCAATTAAATGAAAGAGAGCAAAAAATCATGAAGCTCAGATTTGGGCTAGATGGTGAAGAACCATTAACACTCGCAGAAATAGGTAGACAAATTAATGTTTCACGAGAAAGAGTAAGGCAACTAGAAGCTAAAGCAATATTAAAGCTTCGAGTAATGACAACTCATCAAAAAGCAGCTTAACTAAATTGATAAAATTTACTTTAATTTTATTATATTTATTTTCAATTTTTTTAATATCAATAGTTTTTAAAAAATATAATAAAGATAGCAGAGAAATCGTCAGAAAAATAATTCATATTGGAATAGGACCTTTAATACCAATTGCTCAATTTTTAAAAATTAATCAAAACTCTGCTCTAATTTTTACAGGAATTGTTTCATTAATGGTTTTGATCAATTACAACTATAAATTATTTCCAACAATCGAGGATGTTGAGAGAAAAAGTTATGGGACATTATTTTATTGTCTAAGTTTATTTATTTTGATTTATCTTTTCTGGGATAAAAATCCATATGCACTAATTAGTGGATTTTTCATAATGACTTTTGGTGATGGATTAGCTGGATTAATAGGAAAAAGCTTTAACTCAAAGAGTTGGATTTTTTTTAAACAAAAAAAATCTTTATATGGAACCATAACAATGTTTTTAACAAGTTTGATAATAGTTTGCTCAATAGGATACTCTCAACAAAATAGTTTAAATTTAAATTATTTTACAATAGCTTTTATTGCGACTTTCCTCGAACAATTTAGTCTTCTAGGAATAGATAATTTCATTGTTCCAATCTCTTCAGCATTATTTTTTAATTTTTTTATAACTAGCTAAGTGAATCGTATAAAATAGCGAGTAATTCTTTTGTTGTTTCTATATCTATACATGCATCTGTAATGCTCCTGCCAAACTGGAGATTTTCTTTTTTTAAAAGTTTTTGATTTCCTTCCTTCAAATGACTTTCAAGCATAACTCCTAAAATATTTTTTTCACCATTAGTAATTTGAGAAGCTACATTTTTTAGCACTTCGGACTGTTTTCGAAAATCTTTATTGGAATTTCCATGACTACAATCAATCATCACTTTATGGGGAAGATTATACTGCCTCAATTCTGCTGAAATTTTTTGTACATGATCACTTTCGAAATTTGGGCCTTTTGAACCGCCCCTTAAAACTATATGTCCGTCTGGATTTCCTGTAGTATTCACTATAGAAGCCATTCCATGTTCATTTACACCTAAGAAGTGATGGGATTTTGAAGCTGACTGCATTGCATTAATTGCAGTAGTAAAAGAACCATCCGTTCCATTTTTAAAGCCTATAGGCATTGATAATCCTGATGCCATTTCTCTATGAGTTTGACTTTCTGTAGTCCGCGCACCTATGGCTGTCCAACTTATTAAATCGGCAATGTATTGAGGAACAATCGGATCTAGTAATTCTGTAGCAGAGGGTATGCCACGAGTTGCTAAATATGAAAGCAAACTTCTTGCCCTTCTTAAACCAGTATTAATATCATAAGAATCATCTAGATGAGGATCATTTATCAATCCCTTCCAACCAATAGTTGTTCTTGGTTTTTCAAAATATACTCTCATAATTATTTCTAATTTATCTTTATACATTTCTCGGAATTTTTGAATATATTTTGAATATTCCTTTGCCGCCTCAAGATCATGAATTGAACATGGGCCCACAATTACTAAAAGCTTCTGATCATTGTGATGCAAAATATTTTGTATCGATCTTCTTGTTTTAGATACTGTATTAGCAGAGTCGTGATCTAAAGGTATATCATAATGTAATCTGCTTGGAGGTATTAACGGACGTGTTTCAAGAACATGTAAATCTGATGTCTTTTCTAAAGCTGAATTATTTGATGATGTCGTCATTGATTAATTAAGAAGTTTGAATATTTAAAAAAGCATTTATGAATACTCTCCTTTTCAATATTAAAAATAACAATAGATTAGGCATTAAACCTTACTAATGAAGAATTTGGAAACATTGCTAAAAGATTATGCAAATCATGTAGCTGAAAGAGCTGCCAAAGGTATACCTCCCTTACCTTTAAATGCTGAACAAACAAATTATATTACAAAATTATTAGAACAAGATAGTACTTACGATTCTTCTTATTTACTTGATTTACTAATAAATAGAGTACCTCCAGGAGTTGATGAGGCTGCTTACGTAAAAGCAAGCTGGCTTACGGCTATTGTTAATTCCGAAAAATATTGCGAATCAATTAATCCCGAAAAAGCAATTGAAATACTAGGAACAATGATAGGCGGATACAATGTAAATTCTTTGGTTGAAATACTTAAAGGAGAGAATAGTTTACTCGCAAAAAAAGCTGCAGAAGTTTTAAAAAATATTATTCTTGTTTACGACTCGGCTAATGAAATTTATGAATTATCTCAAAATAATATTTATGCAAAAGAAGTTGTAAATAGTTGGGCAAATGCGGAATGGTTCATAAATAAAAAAGTTCTGGAGAAAGAGATTACTTGTTTAGTATTTAAAGTTGACGGTGAGACAAACACAGACGACTTATCTCCAGCTGTACATGCAACAACACGCCCGGATATTCCAATGCATGCATTAGCTATGTTGGAATTTAAAAAACCTGATGGACTAAAGATTCTTGATAATTTAAAAAAACAAAATTTACCAATAGCTTATGTTGGAGATGTTGTTGGAACAGGGAGTTCTAGAAAATCTGCTATTAATTCACTCATTTGGCATATAGGAGAAAATATCGCTTTTGTTCCAAACAAAAAAACAGGTGGAATAATAATTGGCAGCAAAATAGCCCCAATTTTCTTCAATACTGCCCAAGATTCAGGAGCTTTACCTATAGAAGCTGAGGTATCTCAAATGAAAACAGGAGATGTTATTAAAATATATCCTTATAAAGGCATTATTAAAAAAATTGATAAAGATTCAAATACTGAAGAATTAATAAGCAAATTCGATTTGTTTCCATCAACTCTTACTGATGAAATTCAAGCTGGCGGAAGAATTAATCTTATGATTGGAAGATCTCTTACGGACAAAATTAGAAACAAATTAGATTATCAACCAAGTGAAATATTTACTAGACCACAAAATCCAACCGAAAGTAGTGCCGGATTTACTCAAGCTCAAAAAATAGTAGGCAAAGCATGCGGTTTAGATGGAGTAAGGCCAGGAATGACCTGTGAGCCAATTATGACCACAGTTGGTAGTCAAGATACTACTGGGCCAATGACTAGAGATGAATTAAAAGAACTAGCTTGTTTAGGATTTACTGCAGATTTAGTGATGCAAAGTTTTTGTCATACAGCTGCGTATCCTAAACCAGTAGATCTTGTTACCCATAAAGAATTACCTGATTTTATATCTCAAAGAGGTGGAGTAGCGCTTAAGCCTGGAGACGGCATCATTCATAGCTGGCTTAACAGAATGCTTCTCCCTGATACTGTTGGCACAGGTGGAGATAGTCATACAAGATTTCCTCTTGGCATTTCATTTCCTGGAGGCTCAGGCATTGTTGCATTTGCCGCTGCAATAGGATCAATGCCATTAAATATGCCGGAATCTGTACTGGTTAAATTTAAGGGAGAATTATTACCAGGAATTACTCTAAGAGATTTAGTTAATGCAATTCCTCTCTTCGCAATTAAAAAAGGACTCTTAACTGTTGAGAAAGAAAATAAAAAAAATATATTCAACGGGAAAATTATGGAAATTGAGGGATTACCAAACCTAAAACTTGAACAAGCTTTTGAACTTACTGATGCTACTGCAGAACGCTCATGCGCTGGTAGCACAATACTTTTATCCCCAGAAACTGTTCAAGAATATTTAAAAAGCAATATTTGCTTACTTAAAAAAATGATTGAGAGCGATTATGAAGATTCAAAATCGATTTCAAGAAGAATAAATGATATGAAAAATTGGTTAAAAAAACCATCATTAATTCAACCAGATTCAAACGCTCAGTATGAAGAAATCATTGAAATTGATTTAGCAAAAGTAACACAACCTATAGTAGCTTGCCCTAATGACCCAGATAATGTAAAAGAAATCACTGATGTTGCAAATACAAATATTGACGAGGTTTTTATAGGTTCTTGTATGACGAATATTGGCCATTACAGGGCAGCTGCAAAAGTTCTTGAAGGTGTAAAAAATTTAAAAGCCAAATTATGGATTTGTCCACCAACAAAAATGGATGAAGACACTCTAAAAGCTGAAGGCTACTATAAAATTTTTGAAGAATGTGGTGCAAGATTAGAGTTACCAGGCTGTTCATTATGTATGGGAAATCAAGCCAGAGTAGATGAGGGTTCTGTAGTATTTTCCACTAGTACAAGAAATTTTGATAATAGACTTGGTAAGAATGCGCAAGTATTTTTAGGGAGTGCAGAATTAGCAGCAGTTTGCGCACTGCTTGGAAAAATACCTGAAATAGAAGAATATCAGGATATTACTAAAAATAAAATTAATCCATATTCAGAGGAACTTTATCGTTATCTTCAATTTGATGAAATACACGATTTCAGCTTGTCAAAATAATCATGGACTATGCCAAATCTTATAAAAGATAATATTCAAAAAACAAGTAATAATTCTTCTCGTAGCATCAAAAAATTATTAAAACAAAGATCTCTTGTCGTTGCATTTTCGCTCTTATTAACAGGTCTAGGAGCCTCAATTACAAGCATATCTTTTAAAACTGGAATCTACTTTATTAATAATTGGAGATTAGCATTATTAGATCAATTTCCATCTATTGCGGTCTTACCTATTTTTGGAGCTTTTGGAGGAGCCATCGCAGGATATTTGATCAAAAATATAGCGCCTGCTGCAAAAGGTTCAGGTGTGAGTCAAATCATGGGTTTCTTAAGACATAAAAAAGTTCCAATGAATTTAAAAGTAGGATTAGTAAAGCTCATATCAGGAATTCTTGCTATTGGTAGTGGATTCCCTTTGGGCCCAGAAGGTCCATCAGTTCAAATGGGAGGATCTGTAGCTTGGCAAATGGCTAAATGGCTCAAAGCTCCTACAGCTTTCAGAAGAGTAATAGTAGCAGCAGGTGGTGGTGCTGGAATAGCTGCAGTATTTAGCGCGCCACTAGGAGGGTTTGTCTATGCAATAGAAGAATTATTAAACTCTGCAAGACCAGTAATTTTGCTATTAGTAGTAATCACAACATTCATTGCAGATTCTTCTGCTGATATTATTCAAGCCTTGGGTTTAGATCCTAAAGCAGGAGGCTTTGATTTTAACCTCGGATTTTTGATTCAAAAAGAATATGATCCATCAGTTTTTTTCTTACCTATAGATTTTATTTACTTAGTTTTACTAGGAATAATTATTGGGATATTTGCAGAATTGTACAGCAGATATGTTTTGTTAATGCAAAATCTTGGGAAAAAGTGGTATAAAAATAAATTTGTTTTAAAAATGAGTATCTGTGGACTTATTTTAGGAAGTATCTACTCTTTTTTACCCAGTACATTTCATAATTTAGATGAATTACAGAAAATAATAGCTGAACAAAATACAAGTATTGGAATTGCTTTATTAGCAGTTTTAGTACTATTTATTACAACAGGTTTAGCTGCAGCTTCCGGAGCGCCGGGAGGATTATTCTATCCAATGCTTACTTTAGGTGGGTCCATTGGACTAATAATGGGGAGCTGGGTGGAAATTGCTACAGGACATGCACCAAGTACATACATATTTGCAGGAATGGGAGCTTTCGTGGCAGGATGTTCGCGAACGCCAATAACAGCAATGTTTTTAGCTTTTGCGTTAACAAAAAATTTATTAATAATGAAACCTGTGTTAATCAGCTGTATTGCAAGTTTCTTGATAGCAAGAGCTTTTAATGAAGAATCAATTTATGAAAGGCAAATACAAATAGAATTAGAAGACTAAGAAGCTATCTTTAATCAAAAACAGCAGTTTTGCTTTTATAAACAATTACTTGATGATTAAGATGTAACCTAACTGCTCTTGCTAAAGCTATTCTTTCAATATCTCTTCCTTTTCTAATCAAATCATCAACTTCATCCCTATGACTTACATTAACTGTACATTGCTCTATTATAGGGCCTTCATCAAGATCTTCAGTAACATAGTGAGCAGTAGCACCGATTAATTTAACACCTCTCTTCCATGCTCTATGATATGGTTGCCCGCCTTTAAATGCAGGTAAGAAAGAATGATGAATATTTATTATTGAAGAAAACTTTTTTAAAAAAGAGTCACTCAAAATTTGCATATATTTGGCTAATACCACAAGATCAATATCATATTCTTTTAGTAAATTTAAAAATTGATCTTCAACAGTAGTCTTATCAATTTTGAAGGTATCAATATAGACAAATTTTGCATTAAAATCATTTGCAATATTTTCAAGATGAGAATGATTTGAAATTATTAAAGGAACTTTCATTTTGAGTTCTCCATTTCTTACTCGCCAAAGTAAATCAATCAAACAATGATTTTGTTTACTCACGAAAATAGCCACATTTGGGATTTCATCAGAATAATTTACGCTAAATTGTCCATTTACTTCATCTGCAATTTTTTCAAATTCTTTATAAATTTCATCCCTATTAAAAGATTCATTGTTACTATTCCATTCAATTCGACTAAGAAACAAACCTGCATCTTGATCTGTATGATGATCAGAATGTTTTATGTTGCCACCGTAATTTGAAATCCAACTTGTAAGTAAACTTACAAGGCCAGGACGATCGGGACAAACAATTTTGAATATAATTGAAGGATGTTCCAAAAAATCTTTAACTATTAAGTCAAATAAGTAAGTATATCTAATATATCAATGAAAATCTTAAAAGAAAATTTTCAAAAAGCAAACATAGTTATTATTGGATCAGGGATTATTGGAAAATTTAACGCCTTAGAATTATCAGAATTAGGTTTCCAGGTAACAATAATAGATCCAACTCAACTCCAAAATAGTAGCAATGCAGCTTTAGGCTTACTAATGGGTAACATGTATCAAAAGAGAAGGGGTAGAAGCTGGGATCTCAGGAAACAAAGCATTGAATTGTGGCCACATTGGATTACATTCTTGCAAAAATTTAATTATGAATTAAATATCGAAAAACCATTAATACAACTAACTACTAATGAAGAAAAGTTTAAAAAATTAGAGAAATTTGTCTATGAAAATAATGATCCAACCTTACTAATTTTAGGAAGAGACTCGATATTAATCAAGAATATAAATAAAGCCTTCCAAACAAAAAATATAAAAGGAATGATCTCCTTCAAAGATGGAAGAATAAATGCTTTATCGCTACTTCAAACATTAGATAAATATCTAAAACATAAAAAAGTAAATTATATACAAGGAGAAATAATAAAAATAAGAAAATCAAACAATCAATGGATTTCTACAACGAGGAATAATGAAAATATCAAATCTGACATGGTTATTTTGTGTAATTCACTAAAAGCGATTGATTTAATAGATAGCCGATCTCACAACATCAAATTAAAGCCTGTTTTAGGTCAAGCTATGGAAATTGAGATTAATGATGCAGAAGTTGATTTGTTATCGCTGCCAAAACAATTCAATATAAATGGTAAAAATATAATTCCAAAGTCAAAAAATAAGCTAATTATTGGATCAACTGATGAATATAATATTATGCCAGAAAAAAATACATTCGAAAAACTCACAAATTTTCTCGATAAAAAACCAAATTGGCTGGTGAAAGGGAAAATTTCTAAAAAGTGGTACGGAATTAGGTCAATGCCAGACGGTGAGCCTTCACCAATAATGAGAAATCTTAAAGATGGACTAATTATATGTACAGGTTTTTATAAAAATGGGATTTTACTAGCTCCCGCTTGTTCTAAATGGGTTGCAAATGAAATTAAAAATTACCTTTACTAATCTTTTGTTTCAGTAAAGTCTGCATCAATTACATCATCTCCACCTTTTTCATTTGAATCACTCTTATCAGGACCGCCTGCTGCGCCAGGTGACGGTGGCTGATTGCCTGGTTGCTGATAAACAGATGAACCAACTGCATAAAGTTCTTGCTGGAGTTCTTCAAGAAGTTTTTTCATTGATTCATAATCCTCTTTTGAAGTTGCTTCTTTTAAAGCATTACTTTT
Organism: uncultured Prochlorococcus sp.; assembly: GCA_902622435.1. Taxonomy (GTDB): domain Bacteria; phylum Cyanobacteriota; class Cyanobacteriia; order PCC-6307; family Cyanobiaceae; genus Prochlorococcus_A. The sequence goes on from CACNQB010000002.1 coordinate 209,430, forward strand.
TTCTTCAACTTTAGACTTTGCTGCAGCATCAATTTTATCTCCTAACTCACCAAGTTGCTTTTCTGTCTGGTAGACAAGTGTTTCAGCTTGATTTTTTAAATCAATTTTTTCTCTTTTTTCCTTATCTGCAGATGCATTCGATTCAGCATCTTTTACCATTTTTTCTACCTCATTATCAGATAGAGTAGAAGCACCAGTGATAGAAATACTTTGCTCTTTACCACTTCCTTTATCTTTAGCAGTAACACTAAGAATTCCATTTGCATCAATATCAAATGTAACTTCAATTTGCGGAACTCCTCTTGGTGCTGACGGTATTCCATCCAATCTAAAGGTTCCTAAGCTTTTGTTATCAGAAGCCATTTCTCTTTCACCTTGTAAAACGTGTATTTCAACATTTGTTTGACCGTCTACAGCAGTTGAATATGTTTCAGATTTCTTTGTAGGTACGGTAGTATTTCGATTTATCATTTTTGTCATTACTCCGCCTAGAGTCTCTACACCTAGAGAAAGTGGAGTAACGTCAAGCAACAATATATCTTTGACCTCTCCTGCTAAAACTCCTCCCTGAATTGCAGCTCCAACAGCTACTACCTCATCAGGATTAACGGTTTGATTAGGCTCTTTACCAATTATTTTTTTAACTAAATCTAGAACAGCTGGTATTCTAGATGAGCCTCCTACCATAACAACTTCATCAATTTCACTAGTAGAAATTTTTGCATCACTTACAGCTCTCTCAACTGGGGTCTTACACCTATCAATTAAAGAAGCTGCTAGTTCCTCGAACTTTGCTCTAGTAAGGTTCAAATCTAAATGTTTTGGCCCTTCAGGAGTGGCTGTAATAAAAGGTAAATTTATTTCACTTTGCGTAGCATTTGAGAGCTCTATTTTTGCTTTTTCTGCAGCTTCAGTCAATCTTTGCAAAGCTTGCTTATCTTGTCTGAGATCAATTCCCTCATTTGATTTAAAGGTATTAGCTAAGTGATCTACAATACATCTATCAAAATCATCACCACCTAAATGTGTATCTCCAGATGTAGATAGAACTTCAGTTACTCCATCACCTGCTTCAATAACTGAGACATCAAATGTTCCTCCCCCTAAATCAAAAACAAGAATTTTTTCATTTTCTTTATCCAAACCATACGCTAAAGCCGCAGCTGTTGGCTCATTAACAATTCTGAGAACTTCTAAACCTGCAATCTTTCCAGCATCTTTAGTAGCCTGTCTTTGTGAATCATTAAAATAAGCTGGAACTGTAATTACAGCTTGTGTAACTTTTTCACCAAGGTATTTACCCGCATCATCTGCTAACTTTCTTAAAACTTGAGAACTTACCTCTTCAGGAGAAAACTGCTTATCCAAAATAGGGCATTTTAATTTGACACTAGAACCAGATTTTTCAACAGAATAACTAACTTCTTTAGATTCTTCATTAACTTCATCAACCCTTCTTCCCACAAATCGCTTTGCTGAATAAAAAGTATTTTCAGGATTCATTACAGCCTGTCTTTTAGCTATTTGTCCAACAAGCTGATCTTGATTTTTTGTATATGCAACAACTGATGGAGTAGTTCTGAAACCCTCAGCATTTGCTATTACAGTAGGTTTACCACCTTCCATTACAGCAACACAACTATTAGTTGTTCCTAAATCGATTCCTACAACCTTGCCCATGGGTAAACGCTTAATATTTGCTATTCTCCATAATCGGTCATTGACGCCATTATTGTTACTCAAAGATGGGGCGTGGTTCCCGAACAGATCATTATTTTAAAGAAAAATTCTAAACATGATTTCAAGTAAGACATCTTTTATAGCATTAATCGGCAATCCAGTAAGCCATTCATTGTCACCAATTATGCAAAATGCTGCATTTCAATATTTAGGCCTAGATTTAATTTATATTGCCATACCTTGCAAAGATGAAGATCTAGAATTGGTTCTGAATTCTTTGAAAAAAATTAATTGCAAAGGTTTGAATATTACAATTCCCCATAAAGAAAAAGTATTTAACCTATGTAGTGAAATTTCGCCTATTGCAAGCAAACTGAAAGCCATTAATACCCTGAAATTAAATTCTGAAAATGAATGGAGCGCAACTAACACTGATTTAGAAGGATTTATTTATCCATTAAAAAATTTAAACTTAGCAAAGAAAAAATCAATAGTTCTTGGCTCCGGGGGTGCAGCAAAATCTGTTATTCAAGGTTTAATAAATTTAAATCTTTCAAATATTTCAGTAATAGCGCGTAACAAATCATCACTAGATAAATTAATAAAAAACTTTGAAAATCAAATCGAACTTCGGGGCTTCTTAAGTGACGATAATCAAGCTCATAATTTAATTGAAGACGCAGATTTAGTTGTAAATACAACACCAGTAGGAATGAAAACAGCCAAAAATGAAATGAATTTATTGCCATATGGAGATTATTTTTGGAAATCTCTTAACTCAAAAACTATTGTTTATGATTTAATCTATAATCCTGCTCCAACATATCTATTAAAATTTAGCGCCAATAAAGGATGCATGACTATCGATGGTTTGCAAATGCTTGTTGCTCAGGGATTGAAATCATTATCATTTTGGACAAATGGTTTAGAGGTACCTTTTCATATTATGAATGATGCACTCAAAAATCATCTTTAAATAATGCTAATTTTCAAGTAGCTGCACATTATGATGTATCGTTAGAGATGAACAGACGCTCATGACATCATTTATATGAGCCAAAGACCTTGTCTGAAACTATGAACGATCAACAATCTTATTACGAAACTATGTATATCCTCCGCCCAGACATTGCGGAAGATGAAGTAACTAATCACATTGATAAATACAATAAGCTCCTAGAAGAATTTGGCGGTAACATTCTTGATAGTCAAATGAGAGGCAAGAGAAGATTAGCCTATCAAATAGCAAAACATAGAGAAGGTATTTACGTACAACTAAGTCATCAAGGCGATGGGCAACATATTTTCAAAATTGAAAAAGCAATGAGACTAAGTGAAGATGTTATTAGATATATGACCGTTAAACAAGAGGGTCCTTTGCCATCCCCAAAACCTTCCAATAAGAGTACATCTCAAGCAGAGAATAAAGATAATACAGATGTCAAAGTTGAATCTAAAGAAAATCATCCAGTAGCAAGTGAAGATACTTCACCTTCTGGAAAAGATAATACTGAAACTAAAGAAAAAGCAGAATCTTAAATATTAGAGTCTTTTGTTTTTGAATTTAACTCAGCCCATATTTTATTAGACATACCCCACATATAAATAAAACCCTCTGCTAAAGAGTGATTAAAGACATCATCTTTGCTATAAGTTGCCAAATCCTCCCTATAAAGTGAATTATTTTCCGACATTCTCCCAATAATTATCGCGTTCCCCTTATACAGTCTAATCTTTACTCTTCCATTAACTGAATTTTGAGTCGATGATATAAATGCATCTAAACTTTCTTTAAGAGGTCCAAACCAAAATCCTTGATAGACTAATTGACCCCATTTTTTTTCCACTATTCCTTTAAAATCAACAACATCGGGGTTTAAAGTTATGCTCTCTAATTCTTTGTGAGCTTTTATTAAAAGTAAAAGGCCAGGTGTTTCGTAAATCTCTCTACTTTTAATCCCAACTACTCGATCTTCAATCATATCTATTCTTCCAAAACCGTGATTACCTGCAAGATCATTAGCTTTTTGAATAATCTCTACTGGAGTTAAAAATTCATCATTAATTCCTACTGGAAAACCATTTTTAAAAACAATTTCTATATCTTGATAGGAGTCAGGTGAATTATCAATTGATGATGTCATCGAAAATATCTCTTCAGGGGCTTCTTGCATTGGATCTTCTAGTATGCCTGCTTCAATACTCCTTCCAAGTAAGTTAACGTCTATTGAGTAAGGTGATTTTTTTGATACTGGTGCAGGAATACCAAATTTTTCTCCATAAACTATTGCCTCTTCTCTACTCATATTCCACTCCCTTGCAGGAGTAATTATTTTTAAATCAGGACCTAAAGCATTAATTGCTAAATCAAACCGAACTTGATCATTTCCTTTACCAGTACATCCATGAGCCACCGCATCGGCATTAATCTCTCTAGCAATATTCACGAGATTTTCAGCAATTAAAGGCCTAGCAAGAGCAGTAGATAAAGGATATTTATCTAAATATAGGGCATTTGCTCGAATTGCTGGAAAAGCGAATCTCTCAACAAAACTATTAACTAAATTGCCAACGATTGATTTAGATGCACCGGAATTTAAAGCTTTTTGCTTAATAAGTTCTAAATCCTCGCCTTGTCCAAGATCTGCGACAAAAGTAACCACTTCTGAAATTCCATATTCATTCTTTAAATATGGAATACAGACACTCGTATCTACTCCGCCAGAATAAGCTAGTACAACTTTTTTTACCTGCTGCATCTAAATTTGCTCCATAAATTTAAATTTTTGACGTAATTAAGAATTTGAAAACTTATTAAAAACTAATATTATTGTAACTAAAAGAGCTGGACCAAAAACTAATAACAAGAGAAGAAAATTATTAATTATTAAAACATTAGGATTCAAGTATCCAACAAGTTTAAATAATCCAGACAAAAACAATGAAATTAGCCAAATAAAAAAGTATTTTAAATTTGCTTTATCAGACAAAGTTTTCCTGGGCATCATTATGTATTATCTTATATATAGAACATAAACTTTAATGGACTCAAATAAACTAAAACTTAGATTAGACGATATTTCTGAAGTCAACCCAGCTTTAACTTGCTACCACAGAGATGATCCAGCTCCTGTTTTACCATTAAGAGACGAACCTGATTTGCTATCTTGGCTTGAGAATACAGGAAGACTTGTAGCAGAAAAAGAGGGCGACTCACAAGAAATTAGTACTATAGAAGAAGAAGAACTTTCAGCGCTAATGGGAGAAAAAGAAGATTATAAAACTGAAGAAGATCCTTCATTAGAAGATGATTGGGAAGATTAAAAAGTTTAACTTTAAATCGTTATTAATATTAAATACTTTTGCTTTAATAGCAACCTCATATATTTTTAATAATTTTATATTTATAGGAGTTTTCACACTCTTTTTTTTTATTTCTTTGTTGGCAACCAAGAACGGTCTAGAAAAAATTAAACAATTAAACTTAATTCAAAATATAAGAACTGAAGGTCCATCTAATCACTACAAAAAAAGTGATACTCCAACAATGGGTGGAATTTTTTTGATAATTCCTTTTTTAATTTTTCTTTTGATATTATCTATAAATTTAAGTTCCCTAAAATTATTTATTTTATTACTGACTATTTTTGGTTTCTTTATTACAGGTTTCTTAGATGATTATTTAAGTGTCAGAAACAAAGAAAATACAGGGTTAAAACCAAAAGAAAAATTTACTTTACAAAGTATCATCTCAATAATTTTTATATTGTTAGCCTATAAACAAAATTTAATCAATCCATTAATAACTGTATCTGACTCTTGGGGAATAAATATGAATATTTTCATATTTCCAATTTCTTTTTTAGTACTAGTGGGCATAAGTAATTCAGTAAATTTGACTGATGGATTAGATGGTTTAGCAGCTGGATGCAGTGGAATCGTCTTTTATGGTTTAGGAACAGAAATATTAATGAAAGAACAGCAAGAACTTTTTATTTTTAGCATCTTATGTTTTTCAATGTCCGGCATATGCTTAGGATTTCTCAAATACAATAGTTTTCCTGCAAAAATATTTATGGGTGACACAGGATCTCTTAGTATTGGTGCAATTCTGGGTTCTATAGCTTTATTAACCAATAGCGTTTTTACTTTATCTATTTTCTCAGGAATATTTATTATTGAATCATTATCAGTAATAATTCAAGTAGGATTTTTTAAAATTACAAAAAAATTATTTCACAAAGGTAAACGTATATTTTTAATGGCTCCACTGCACCACCATTTTGAACTTAAAGGAGTTAAGGAACAAAAAATAGTTGAAAATTTTTGGAAAATCAACATTTTACTTGTAATTTTAGGTATAGTTTTAAAAATCAATCTTTAAAAAATTTGTTATGAATTTTTTTACATGGAAAGATAATGGACTAACAAGTGACTGCTCAAGCCTTGATGCAATGGCATCAAGATTTGAAGAAACAGCTAACTTAATGAAAAAACTATCTAAGAAAGGCTTCAAACTAAAGAAAACTCAAAATAATCAATTAATTCTTCACCCTGATCCTGAGGTATTTGATCAATGGGGTTTTATAAGTGAGGAACTTCCTTTTAAACAACTTTGTTTAATATCTGATGAAGAATAACTATTAGAACTTGAAAACTCTTCTGTAAGTATTGATAAATAATTGCGTACATGAGTGTTCCAACTAAAGTGCCTGTTAACACCCTCAATTCCATTTCTACTCCATAATTTCCACTGATTGTTATTGGAAATCCCTTTTTCAAGAATAGCTTTCAACTCTTCAATATCAGTAACATCTACTAGAAGTCCATTTTCGCATTTTGAACGAATTTCTTTTGGCCCTCCATCATTTGTTGATATTATTGGTAATCCACATGAAGAAGCTTCAAGAAGAGTTAAACCAAAAGGCTCAGTTAAAGCTGGATTTACAAATACACCTCCTCTGCTAGCAGCCCACCTATATAAAGCAGGAATCTGAGTTGGAAGATGCTTTTTTGGATAAGCTACCTTGCCATATAAATTATATTTATCAATCATTTCAAAAATATTATGAAATACATCTTTTTGTTGAGGGTCAAGTTTTGAAGTACTATCTCTACAACCCAAAATTAAAATCAAATTAGTTTTTCTTTTTAATTTTTCAGATCTTCCATACGCCTCAATCAAAGAGGGAATATTCTTTCTTCGTACAGCTCTAGAAATAGTCAATAATGGAGGTTTAGAAGAATCCTTAAGAAAAGGATGCATCATATCGTCAATTTCTGCTGTCTCTGTTGTGGAGTGAATATGGTGAAATTTATTATGATCAACACCAGGAGGAATAACTTTAGCTTTGTGAGGTGAAAAAGAAGAATATTGAGAATATTGATAAACTGACTCTTGTTTGGTACTTGTTACAACAATATCTGCAGACTTTAGTGCTGTTTCTTCTGCATCAATTCTTTTGCTTATTGAATAAAGCTTTTCTATTTGATTAGTTTTTAAACCAGTATCAAGCAATTTCCTTTTTTTCTCTCTTCCTAAAGAATGACCAGTAAAAATAAGTGGAACGTTTAGAAATTTACTTAGTTTAACTCCTACATATCCAGCATCTGCATAATGTGCATGGATGAAATTAGGCTTTTTGTTTTTTTTATAGTAAGAAATTAGTCTGTCAGTTAAATAATCTAAATAAGGCCAAAGCAATTCCTTTCTTAAATATTTATTAGGTCCAAATTTGAATCTTAAAATTCTAACTCCAGGTTCCACAAATTCTTCTTCTTGAGAATATTCATCATCTACTTTAGGGTCGTTTATTAAACGAGTAACTAAATCTACTTGATCAACTTCTGTTGTATTAGCCAAACTTTTAATTAATTCTAAAACATATTGTGTTTGCCCTCCCGTATCTGCATCCCTGCCTAACTCAAGATTGTTAGAACGTATAAGACCATGTAAATGTAAATGTAAAAAATTCAATCTCATTCAGCAAATCCTCCGATCAACAGCCTTTAATACAAATAAGATGAATTTCCGAAGGAAATATTAAGAAAGAATTATGATTTTAATTTTTTTTAATACAAAAGTTTAAAAAAAGATAGTTATGGACAAGTTTTATACCCCTCAAAAAAAGACTTTCGTTTTGCTGAAATAATAAAAAGTACAAAGAAATACAACAAGTATTCCTTTATTTTAGAACCTTTTTAAGATATTTTGCTGTATAACTTATAGGATTTTTAGCTACATCCTCAGGAATGCCTTCTGCGATGATTTCTCCGCCTTTATCCCCTCCATCAGGACCTAAATCGATAATCCAATCTGAACATCTAATAACATCTAAATTATGTTCAATAACAATTACTGAATTACCTTTATCTACTAAACGTTGTATAACATCCATTAATTTATGAACATCATAAAAACTTAACCCCGTAGTCGGTTCATCAATCAAATACAAAGTTTTTCCAGTAGCCCTTTTTGATAATTCCGTAGCTAACTTAACTCTTTGGGCCTCTCCACCAGATAACGTAGGAGCTGGTTGGCCTAATTTGACATATCCCAAGCCGACATCTACCAATGTAGATAATCTATCAGCAGCTTGAGGTATGGCAGAGAAAGTTTCTGCAGCTTGTTCAACAGTCATCTCTAGAACATCAGATATATTAAAACCTTTATACTTAACTTGAAGAGTTTCCCTATTAAAACGAGCTCCTTTACATACTTCACATTGCACATACACATCAGGTAAAAAATTCATTTCAATAACATTGACTCCTTGCCCTTTACAAGCTTCGCATCTTCCTCCTTTCACGTTAAAGCTAAATTGACCAGCTTGATATCCTCTTGCTTTTGCTTCTACTGTGGCAGTAAATATCTGCCTTATAGGATCAAAAGCACCAGTATATGTAGCAGGATTTGATCTTGGAGTTCTTCCTATTGGAGATTGATCAATAACTATAACTTTATCAATTGCCTTTATACCCTTTAACTCTTTTACACCTTGAGGAAAAGGAACTTTTAATCCTAGAGAATGACACAAAGCAGGATGAAGTAATTCATTTATCAAGGTGCTCTTCCCACTTCCACTCACACCAGTTACAGAAACTAATCTTCCTAAAGGAAATTCCACAGAGATATTTTTTAAATTATTTTTAGAGCAATTATTTAAAATTAAACTTTTTTTTACAGATGATCTACGTTCTTTTGGAGTAGGAATAGACTTCCTGCCACTGAGATAAGCTCCAGTTAATGACCTTTCTGAATTTAAGACATCTTGATAAGATCCTTTAGCAATAATTTCACCACCATAAACACCTGCTCCTGGACCAATATCTACTAAGTAATCTGCAGATTTCATAGTATCTTCATCATGTTCAACCACAACCAAAGTATTTCCCAAGTCTCTTAAGTTTTTTAATGTTTCTAATAATCTGTCATTGTCTCTCTGATGCAAACCAATACTTGGTTCATCTAATACATATAAAACACCAGTAAGACCAGCACCTATTTGTGTAGCCAATCTAATACGCTGAGCCTCACCACCAGACAAAGTCATAGCGGGTCTATCTAATGTCAAATAATCTAAACCTACATTAATTAAGAACTTCAAACGTAAACGAATCTCTTTTAAAACTAATTCACCTATCTGCTTTTGTTTTTCTGATAAAGATATATTTTCTTTCTTTGTCTTACCTAAACCCATAATACGCTCTACATGATTTAAAGTTTCAGAAACGCTTATAGAAGTTAAGTCAGTAATATTGTATGGACCAAGTTTAACTGCCAAAGCCTCAGGTCTTAATCTTTTTCCAGAACATGTCTTACAAGGAACTAATTCCAGATACTTTTCTAATTTTTGTTTAACTGATTCTCCATTTGCTTCATTCAATTGCCTTTCTAATATTGGTAAAATCCCCTCAAAAGGTCTTTCAAAACCACTAGAAGTTTTAAAACGACTGTCAGCTTGAATTAATATTGGTTTATCTGATCCCAAAAGTAAAACTTGTTTTTGCAAATCACTTAAATCTTTCCAAGGGGTTTTTAATTCAAAACCATAAGCTTGACCTACAGAGTAAAGTAAAGAAAAGTAATAAGTATTATCCTTTTCACTCCAAGGAGCTATTGCAGCATAAACAGGCAATGTTTTATCAGGTATAACTCTATCAGCAGTAAATTTTTTTAAATAACCAATCCCATGACAATCTGGACAGGCACCATATGGGCTATTAAAAGAAAATAATCTAGGAGAAAGTTCTTCAACAATAGAGCCATGTACAGGACATGCATAATTTTCTGAATAAAGCTTTTCTCTCTCTAAATTAGAAGGTAAATTTTCTCCTTTTTTTGGGACAACTTCCACTATTGCTAAGCCATCGCCTCTTTTGAGGCAAGTTTGTAGTGAGTCATTTAATCTTTCTTGTATTCCTTCTCTTGCAATTAATCTATCAACTACTACCTCAATATCATGAATTTGATTTTTATCTAATTCAATACTATCAGCAAGTTCTCTTACCTCTCCATTGATTCTTACCCTAGCAAATCCTTCTGCAGCTAATCCGCTTATTAATTTTGTATGTGTTCCTTTCTTACCTCGTACAACAGGAGCCAGCAATTGGTACCTCGTGCCTTCTGGTAAAAGAAGAATTTGATCTACCATTTCATCAATTGTTTGAGGCGCAATTGGAATCCCGCAGTGGTGACAATGCGGCTCACCAGCACGACCAAACAATAATCTTAAATAATCTTGTATTTCTGTTACTGTTCCAACTGTTGATCGAGGATTATGACTTGTAGATTTTTGATCAATTGAGATAGCAGGTGATAAACCTTCAATATTGTCAACATCTGGTTTATCTACTTGACCCAAAAATTGCCTTGCGTATGCAGAAAGACTCTCAACATATCTTCTTTGACCTTCAGCAAAAATAGTATCAAAGGCCAAAGAACTTTTACCACTTCCACTCACACCTGTAAAAACTATAAATTTATTCCTAGGTAGAGAAAGATCAATATTTTTTAAATTATGCTGACGAGCTCCCCTAATATTAATTGAGTTATCTTCTCCAAAACTACTATTAACCTTATTTACCATGTTTAAATCTAAATTCTGATTTAAAAAGATTATTATAGTAGAATTTTTTTTATTTTACGCAGCTGTGCTATCAAGAAGTCTAGAAGCATATTCGTTTACTTCGCATGAACCTCCTCCTATAAGTTCTATTAGTTCATTTTTTCTTTGATTTTTTGTAGTTAGTTTTGCAATTGAAGTATAAGTTATTCCATCAATTACGTTTTTATTAACTTTAAAATGAGCTGATCCTCTAGCAGCTAGGAATGGTTGATGTGTAATACATAAGACTTGTTGATTTTTAGAAATTTCTTTTATAAGCTCAACCAAAGAAAATAGAGATTTACCACTTAAACCACTATCAATTTCATCTAAAAAGAAAGTATTTGGTTGTTTAGAAATACTAGATTTAATAGCTAATAAAAATCTTGACATTTCTCCGCCAGAAATAACATTTGATAATGGAGCAAGCTTCTGGTCAGGATTAGCCGAAAACAAAAAATTTATATCATCAATTCCATCGCCAGAAGGCTTGCATTCAGAGAATTGTATTGAAAAATTTGCATTTTCTAAACCTAGATTGCTTAAGATCGACATTACTGAATTTTGTAACTGTTTAGCAATTTTTTTTCTTTCATTAGATTGAATAACATATAAAGATTTTAAATTCCTTTGCAAATTCTCAATCTCAGCTTGAATCCTGGAAATATCGTTACCTTGATCATTTTGTTGAAAATACATCTTTAATTGATCGCGCTTTTCAATTAATTGAGTAAGATCCAATGAAAAGGTTCTCTCTAAGTTTTTTAAAAAGAATAATCTTTTTTGTATTTCTGGAAGATTAGATTCATGATTTTCTATTTCTTGCAAATATGATTTTAGATCAAAAATTAAATCTTCAATATCAGCATGAATATTTAATAACTTCTCTCTAAAATTTTGAATCTTTAAATCGAAATCTGATGTTTTATTTAAAATTTTTATTGATTGATTTATAAAAGAAGTTACTGACGGCTCATCATGACTAAAATTACTTAAATTTTCTAATGATGATTTAATTGAATTATTAATTTCTAAATTATTTACAAGTTTTTTTTCTACTAATTCTAATTCTAAAATTTCTTCACTGGAATTTAAATCAGCTTCTTCTAAACTCTTCAACATGTGTTTAATTTCCAAGTTTTTTTCTTCTTGATTCTTGGAAAGTTCTATTTTTTCATGCATTAATTCTTTTAAAACCTTATTTTGTCCCCATATACTTTTAATCCTTTCGCTAGTCTCTCTAAATTCTTGAGAACATAAATCATCAATAATTAATCTCCTCTTATCTAAAGAATCAAAGAGAAAAGTGTCTGATTGACCTGCAGAATCTATTAAAAATCCTCCAAGTTTTTCTAATAATTGTCTATTAATTGGCAAATCATTAAGGCTATATTTGGATAAGATTTTATTGTTCTTTTTATAAGATTTTCTTTTAATTTGTAGTTTTGAAGGAGTTATTTCAAAACCATTACTAATTAACCAATTATTAATTTGAGAAGAAGAAGAAAATATTGCCTCAATAACGCAAAAATCTTTTCCTGGACGAATTAAATGTTTTAGAGGTATATTAGTTCCACCGAATAAAGCATTTAGGGAATCCAAAATTAATGATTTTCCTGAGCCAGAATCACCAGTTATGATATTCAAACCTTTTTCGAAATTAATTTCTATAATTTCTATTAAGGCAATATTTTCTATTTTTAGTTGTATTAACATGATAAATCTTCCATATAAAAAAATTAACTTCTTTTTAAAAAAAATAAAGGTTTTAAATATATAAAGTTATGAAAGAAGATTTTACTGATTTTATTGAGATATCAGGACTATTAAATTATGATCCAGATACAATTTCTAAAATTTACCAAAAAAATCCTAGAAGACTCTTAAAAAGACTTTGGCAAACACTTATACCAATTTTTGCTTACATCTTCTCTGTTGGATGGGATAAATTAACAGGAAGATTGAAAAATGAATCGCAAGCAAGATTTAGAGCAAGAGAATTAACAAATTTGTTAGTAGATCTTGGACCTGCATTTGTTAAAGCAGGCCAAGCTTTATCAACAAGACCAGATATAATTCCCGGGATACTTCTAGAAGAATTATCTGAATTACAAGATCAACTCCCTGGTTTTGATGGTGATAAAGCTATGGAATTAATAGAAGAAGATTTAGGAAACAAAATAGATGAGATTTTTTTAGAAATTGATAAAGAGCCAATTTCTGCTGCTTCTTTAGGTCAAGTGCATAAAGCAAAATTAAAAAATGAAGAGATCGTTGCAATAAAAGTACAACGGCCAGGTTTAAGAGAACAAATAACCTTAGACCTTTACATTGTAAGGAATATTGCTTATTGGCTAAAAAACAATATCGGATTGATCAGAAGTGATCTAGTTGCTTTGATTGATGAATTAGGCAAGAGAGTTTTTGAAGAGATGGATTATCTAAACGAAGCTGCAAATGCAGAAAAATTTAGAGATATGCATAGACATAACAAGATGATTGCCGTACCAAAAATTTATAAAAAAATAACTTCAAGAAGAGTTTTAGCAATGGAATGGATAGACGGTACAAAATTAACAAATCTAGAGGACGTAAAAAAATTAGGAATTAATCCTGATGACATGATTGATATAGGAGTGCAATGCAGTTTAGAGCAGCTTTTAGAACATGGTTTTTTTCATGCAGACCCTCATCCAGGAAATTTACTAGCCTTAGAAGATGGAAGATTATGTTATCTAGATTTTGGAATGATGAGCGAGGTTTCCAGAGAGTCTAGGTCAGGATTAATTCAAGCAGTAGTTCACTTAGTAAATAAAAACTTCGATAAATTATCTCAAGATTTCGTAAAATTAGGATTTTTATCAGAGGAAGTTAATCTAGAACCTATTGTTCCAGCATTTCAAGATGTTTTCATTAATGCCGTTGAACAAGGAGTTTCAAAAATGGATTTTAAAAGCGTTACTGACGATATGTCTGGTGTTATGTATAAATTCCCATTCAGACTACCCCCATATTATGCTCTTATAATTAGATCATTACTTACATTAGAAGGAATAGCTTTAAGCGTAGATCCAAACTTCAAAATATTAGGCGCAGCTTATCCATATTTTGCAAGAAGATTAATGGAAGACCCTGATCCTCAATTAAGGGAAAGCCTTAAAGAAATGCTTTTTGATAATAAAAAATTTAAATGGGATCGTCTAGAAGATTTGCTTTCTAATGCTGCCAAGCAAACAAATCTCGACTTAGAAAAACTTTTAGACGAAGTTATAAATCTTCTCTTTTCTCCAAATGGAGGATTTCTTAGAAATGAGATAGTTGAAGGTTTAACAAATCAGATAGATTTACTTAGTCTAAAAATATTGAAAAGTTTAAATAATTATCTTCCACAATCAATTAAATTAAACACTACTAACGAAAATAATAACTTGAGTGATCTTATAATGTATGTTGAGCCATTGAGAAATTTTTTAGAGATCTTACAAAAAGTACCCGGCTATTCGATTGACATTTTCCTAAAAAGGGTTCCGAGACTTATAAATGAGCCCTACACAAAAGAAATGGGTATAAAAATTGCAAAGAAAGTAACTGAAAAAGGAGTAGTAAGACTTGTTAAGATTGCCGCTGGTGCAAATATCTAAATGAAGTCTAGTAAATTTTTAACATTCAAAATATTTTTTATTTTAGTAATTTCTCAATTATTTTTTAATATTCCAAAAGCTAATGCTGCTGAAGAAATTAAAATCACATACAGCATATTTTCTAGAACAATTAAAGTAAATTCTCTAAAAACTTTTGCTAGAGAAGGTAAATCTACAGGGAAATTAAAAAGAATTTTGAAAGCAACAGGATCTTCTGATGAAGAAATTAGAAAAGTTTTAAATAAAGATTTTGAAGTTCCTATTACCATTGCAAGCAAACTAGTATATTCTGAAATAGGAAATGTTTTTTTAACAAGACTTTCATCTGTTATTCACCCCACCAGAGCAACTGATGAAAGAACAGGCATGTTAGCCCTTAGAGCAAGCGTAATTCAAGGAATTAACCTTGGAAAGGGGAAAATAAATCTAATAAATTTTTTTGAAGGGTATCCAACTAAAACTGTAATTTTAGATGTCAGCGCTTTGAGCAAAGTTATGAATAAAGTAGAATCTATTTCAGAATTATTAACCTTTTTCTCCAATTCTCCTCTAGAAAAAATTAAAACAAATTAAACAATCATGGTGTTATTAAATAAAATCAAAAATAAACTGCGTATTTATTACAGAAAAAAAAGATGGCCAGGTCTAATAGAAGCTTATAAACAATATCTCCCAGTTACGAAAAAAACTCCTATTATTTCCCTCAATGAAGGAAACACTCCACTTATTTTAAGCGAATCAATGAGCAACTTAATTGGAAATGGAACAAAAGTTTTTTTAAAATATGATGGCCTTAATCCAACAGGATCTTTTAAAGATCGTGGTATGACAATGGCGATTAGCAAAGCAAAAGAAGAAGGTCGTGAAGCAGTAATTTGTGCAAGTACTGGAAACACTTCTGCAGCAGCAGCAGCATATGCTTCTAGAGGAGGATTAAAACCTTATGTTTTAATCCCAGAAGGATTTGTTGCACAAGGAAAACTTGCGCAAGCTTTAATGTATGGCGCCGAAATAATATCTATTAATGGAAACTTCGATAAGGCTCTTGAAATTGTTAGAGATTTATCCTCAGAACATCCTATAGAACTTGTTAATTCTGTAAATCCATATCGAATACAAGGACAAAAGACAGCAGCTTTTGAAATAGTTGATGACTTAGGTATTGCTCCTGATTGGCTTTGTATTCCAATGGGTAATGCAGGAAATATAACTGCTTATTGGATGGGATTTAAAGAATATTCAAAAATAAAAAGAAATTTAAAATTACCAATTATGATGGGTTTTCAGTCTGAAGGCTCTGCTCCATTAGTAAAAAATATAATAGTTAAAGATCCAGAAACAATTGCAACAGCTATTAGAATTGGGAATCCTGTAAATAGAGAAAAAGCAAAAAAAGTAAGAAAAGAAAGTAAAGGAGACTTCCAGTCAGTTACAGATGAAGAAATATTAAATGCTTATAAACTCCTCGCCAAAGAGGGAGTCTTTTGTGAACCTGCTAGTGCAGCATCAGTTGCTGGACTGATTAAAAATAAGAATAGAATTCAGAAAGAATCGACTATTGTTTGTGTTCTGACTGGAAATGGATTGAAAGATCCTGATTGCGCGATAAAAAATAATGATGCTATTTTTCGGAAAAATATTGAACCTTCATTAAAAAATATAACTAAAATTTTAGGATATTAAAATCCAAAAAAAATAGTGCCTGTGGAAATCAATTAAAAACAAACCTTATTTGTTGAAAAGTACATAACAATAAATTTTATTTGTTGAATAAATTTAAAATTTTCAAAAAAAGTAAAAAATAATCAACAAATAAAAATTTTTTTACACATATTTTTTTCTTCATAAACTAAATAGACAAGGTGTTTAATTAAAGAATTCCACAGTTCCCACAAGAACTACTACTACTAAATCTTTTATTTTTTTATTAATTTTTATATTAGAAAAAGAGTAAAAATAAATTTATTGAATTTAATTTACGAAAAAAGTATATTGTATTTGTAAAAAGTTCCAAATTCTGATGGAAATTATTTGTAATCAAAATGAATTAAATAATGCTATACAACTAGTAAGCAAGGCAGTTGCTTCAAGACCAACGCATCCAATTCTTGCAAACATACTTTTAACAGCTGATGAAGGAACTAATAAAATAAGCGTCACAGGATTTGACTTGAATTTAGGAATTCAAACTTCTTTTGATGGAACTGTCAAAAATAGTGGAGCTATTACTATACCTTCAAAACTTTTATCCGAAATAGTAAACAAACTACCTAATGAAACACCTGTTTCTCTAGAAGTAGATGAGAATTCAGATAATATCCTAATAAAAAGTGATAGAGGTTCTTTTAATCTAAAGGGGATCCCCTCTGATGAATATCCTAATTTGCCATTTGTTGAAAGCGGTACTTCTTTGAATATTGATGCTAGTTCTTTTTTAAAGGCTTTAAAATCTACCATTTTTGCCAGTAGTAATGATGATTCAAAGCAACTACTCACAGGTGTCAATTTTACTTTCAAACCAAATTATTTAGAGTCTGCTTCTACAGATGGTCATAGATTGGCTGTTGCCTTAATTGGTAATGAAGAACATATTGAAAATAAGGAAAACTTATCTTCAAATGTTGATAATTTATCGGTAACTATCCCAACTAGATCATTGAGAGAAATTGAAAAACTAGTATCTTTGAGAAGCTCAGAAAATTCAATCAAGCTTTTCTATGACAAAGGTCAAGTAGTATTTATATCTTCTAATCAAATAATTACTACAAGTACTTTAGAAGGTACTTATCCTAACTATTCACAATTAATTCCTGATTCTTTTTCCAAAATTCTAAATTTTAATACAAAAAAATTAATTGATTCTTTAGAAAGAATTGCTGTTTTAGCTGATCAGCAAAGTAGTGTTGTAAAGATTAAATTAGATGATACAGATTTAGCTTCAATCAGCGCAGATGCTCAAGATATTGGAAATGCAAATGAATCAATACCTGTTTCTTATTCTGGAGAAAATTTTGATATTGCATTTAACGTGAGATATTTGTTAGAAGGTTTAAAAGTTATTGCTTCTGAAAATGTACTTTTAAAGTGTAATATTGCAACTACTCCAGCTGTTTTTGTGCCAGAAGATAATCTTAATTCTTTTACTTATTTAGTTATGCCTGTGCAGGTTCGTTCTTAATTTGAAATTACCTAAAGAAATTTTATTAAGTGAATTATTAAATTATAGTGTTAAGGGTAATATGGTCCTTAATTATGGAAATGGTGAAAATGTTTGGATGCATCCTCCAGTTCACCGGATTCTAGGATGGTACTCTCGTCCTTCAAATTTTGATTTAAAAAGAAATGTTTGGCGATTAAATCAAATTACTCAAATAATAGATAATGAAGTTTATGTTAAAGGCGATCCAGCTATTTCGGATTTAGCAACTTTAAATAGGTTCCCAACTTTAATAGAAGCTAATCTAATAAATATAAATGGATCAAAGATAGGAGTCATTGCAGATTTTTTATTTGAAATGAAAACGGGGAAAATTAAATATTACTTAATTTCTAGATCTAATCCTAAGATTCCAGGTTCTAGTAGATGGAAATTACCTATTGATAATATTAATGACCAACAACCTGGATTGGTATTCTGTGAAAGTATTTCTTTAGATGATTTACCTTTAATAAAATCAAGTATTAAAAATGAATTTATGCAAAAAGGGAAAAAATTTTTTGATAGATTTGATGATATGAAAAATATTGCTTCTAATAGATTAGAGGAATGGCTTGAAGAAGATGAAGATATTAGCCAAAAGTTAGATTCTAAAGAAAAAAGTTTTTA
Source organism: uncultured Prochlorococcus sp. (assembly GCA_902622435.1). Taxonomy (GTDB): domain Bacteria; phylum Cyanobacteriota; class Cyanobacteriia; order PCC-6307; family Cyanobiaceae; genus Prochlorococcus_A. Next base: position 227,684 of record CACNQB010000002.1, read on the forward strand.
TAATAATGACAGAACACCTATACCGACTAGTGAAAAAAAAGAAGATGACCCTTGGATATAAATAATGATAAATCAAGAAAATAATGATCTATATGATCTTAATGAATCACTACAAGTTGAAAATTTAACACTTAAAGATTACGAAGAAATTTGCAAAAGATTAAAGAGAAAACCTAACAGAACGGAATTAGGCATGTTTGGCGTTATGTGGTCCGAACATTGTTGTTATAGAAATTCAAAACCTTTACTATCTAAGTTTCCCACTAAAGGTAAAAATGTTTTAGTTGGACCTGGAGAAAATGCTGGCGTTATTGATGTTGGAAATAATCAAAAACTAGTTTTTAAAATAGAAAGTCATAATCATCCTTCTGCTATTGAACCTTTTCAAGGCGCAGCAACAGGTGTAGGAGGAATTTTAAGAGATATATTCACAATGGGTGCTAGGCCAATAGCAGTCTTGAATTCATTGAGATTCGGCAACCTTGATAAATCATCAAATGTTGATTTACTACGAGGAGTTGTATCCGGTATTTCACATTATGGGAATTGCGTAGGTGTGCCGACTATTGGAGGTGAAATTGAATTCGATGATAGTTACTCTGGAAATCCACTAGTGAATGTTATGGCTTTAGGACTTTTAGAGACTGAGGAAATCGTTTGTTCTGGAGCTAAAAATGTAGGATCACCAGTATTATATGTTGGTAATACCACTGGCAGAGATGGCGTTGGTGGTGCTAGCTTTGCTAGTTCAGAATTAACTACAACTTCATTGGATGATAGACCTGCTGTTCAGGTAGGTGATCCATTTATCGAGAAAAGTCTTATTGAGGCTTGTTTGGACGCTTTCAAGACAGGGGATGTAATTGCAGCTCAAGATATGGGTGCTGCAGGTTTAACATGCAGTAGCGCAGAAATGGCCGCAAATGGAAATTTAGGGATATCTATCGATTTAGATTTGGTCCCTTCTAGAGAAGATGATATGTCCTCATACCAGTATTTATTATCTGAATCGCAAGAAAGAATGTTGTTTGTCGTTAAAGAAGAAAAAATTAATGATCTTATTGAGAAATTTAATAAATGGGGATTGTATGCCAGTGTTATTGGTGAAGTAATAGGAACTAATGAAGTAATTATTTCTCATAAAGGTAAAATTGTGGCTCAAATACCTACTTCTGCTTTATCTGATGATACTCCTGTCAATTTTCACAATGTGATTAATAACCCACCAGATGATCTTTTAAATAAATGGGAATGGAAAGAAAATGATTTACCAGAAATTCATGAGCAAAAAATATTTTCATTGAAGGAAAATAAGAATTTTTCTTTTTCAGAAATCATATTAAAACTACTCTCTAATCCATCAATAGCTTCTAAAAGATGGATTTATAAACAATATGATTCTCAAGTTCAGGCAAATACAGTTTTTAAACCTGGAAAATCAGATGCAGCCGTAGTAAGACTAAGGGAACAAAATAAAAAAAATAAAAGTAAAGTATTTTCTGGTGTAGCTGCTTCAGTTGATTGCAATAGTAGATGGGTTGCGCTTGATCCTTTTAGAGGATCTATCGCTGCCGTTGCAGAGTCCGCTAGAAATGTTAGTTGTGTTGGTGCTGAACCAGTAGCAATTACAAATAATTTAAATTTTTCTTCCCCTGAGAATGAAATAGGATATTGGCAACTTTCATCTTCATGTAATGGAATTGCTGAAGCCTGTAAAGCTTTAGAAACTCCTGTAACAGGAGGTAATGTATCTTTATATAACGAATCAAAAAATAAAGATAATCTAATTACTCCTATCAATCCTACACCTGTTATTGGAATGGTGGGAAAGATAGATAATGTCGAAAAAGCTATAAGTAGTGAATGGAAAAATATTGAAGATGAAATTTGGTTAATTGGCTCTTCCAAATCAGAAATAAAAATTGCAGCTAGTTCTTATCTGGAATATTTTCATGGAGAAATTACAGGTCGGCCTCCAAAAATAGATTTGTTGGATGAAAAGTTTTGTCAGAGTTTTTTAAGAAATGTGATTTTAAATAGTCTTGTAGTTTCTTCGCACGATATAAGCGACGGAGGTTTAGCTATAGCTTTAGCAGAGTCTTGCATTTTGTCCTCAAAGGGTGCAACTATAGAATTAGAGAAAGATTTAAATAGAGTTGATAATTTATTGTTTGCCGAAGGGGGGTCAAGAATTATTTTTTCAATTAGTAAAATGAAACAAAATGAATGGTTTAATTATTTAAAGCAAAATCAAATAAATTTCCCATCAAGCGTTTATGTAAAAAAAATAGGATACGTATCTAGTGATACGCTGAAGATAAAAATAAACGAAAAAAATATTTGCAATATTAGGGTTGAGGAATTAACCGAAAAATTTAATAATAGTATTTCAGATTCCTTTTAAATATGAAAAACATTTCTCAACTATTAATCATTTTAAGATATTAAATTATGTGCGGAATAGTTGGAATTGTTTCTTCAAATGATGTAAATCAACAAATTTACGATAGTCTTTTGCTTTTGCAGCATAGAGGTCAAGACTCAACAGGTATAGCAACAATGGAAAATACTGTTTTTCATATACATAAGGTTAAAGGTCAGGTTAATACTGCTTATAGAACTAGAGATATGAGGAATTTAATTGGCAAAATTGGATTGGGTCATGTTAGGTATGCAACAAAGGGATCAGCAGAAAGTGTAGAAGAAGCACAGCCTTTTTATGTTAATGCTCCTTATGGAATCGTTTTGATACATAATGGAAATTTGACTAATACCAGAGATTTAGAAAAACAGTTATTTAATGTTGACAAGCGGCATACCAATTCTTCAAGTGATACTGAAATGTTGTTAAATGTATTTGCGACAGAATTACAAGAACAAATTCATAATCAAGAATTAGAACCTGATATTATTTTTAATGCCGTCAAATCCTTACATAAAAGAATTCAGGGGTCATATGCTTCAATTGCGTTAATTTCAGGACATGGCTTATTAGCATTTAGAGATCCTTTTGGTATTAGGCCTTTAGTTATAGGGAAAAGACTTTCATTAACTACAAAAAAAGAAGAATGGATGGTTGCAAGCGAATCTTTAGTACTTGAGAATAATGATTATGAAGTAGTGAGAGATGTAGATCCAGGAGAAGCTGTTTTTATAAATCTTGAAGGGAAGATTTTCTCAAAGCAATGTTCTGAAAATCCAATGTTATTTCCCTGTGCTTTTGAATATGTTTACTTAGCTAGGCCAGATTCAATAATGAATGGAATTTCAGTTTATAAAGCTCGTTTAAAAATGGGAGATTATTTAGCAGAAACAATAAAAGAAACAATCAATTCTGGAGATATTGATGTAGTTATGCCTATTCCTGATTCTTCTCGACCCGCGGCAATGCAAGTTGCAAGACAGTTAGGGATAGAATATAGAGAAGGTTTTTTTAAAAATAGATATGTTGGCAGAACATTTATAATGCCTGGTCAGCAGAAACGTAAGAAATCTGTAAGGCAAAAATTAAATGCCATGAGTGCAGAGTTTAAAAATAAAAATGTATTAATTGTTGATGACTCGATAGTAAGAGGTACTACTTCAAAAGAAATTGTCCAGATGGCTAAAGATGCAGGAGCAAATAAAGTTTTTTTTACATCAGCAGCTCCTCCTGTTCGTTATCCTCACGTATATGGAATTAATATGCCTAATAGAGATGAATTAATAGCTCACAATAGGACAATAAGTGAAATCGCCGATAAACTTGAAATTGATAACCTTGTTTATCAAAGTGTTGAAAGTTTGCGTAAATCTATAATTGGTGACTCTCCTATTAAAGGTTTAGAGATGAGCTGTTTTACTGGTGATTATGTAACTGGAACAGTAAATCAAGAATACTTAAATTGGGTTGAAAATGAATATAAATCTTAGTCGAGAAAGTTTTCAAGTCGGAAACAGTTTTCAAGGTATTCATCATTATCTAATTTTAAAAAATCAATTAAAAAGTTTGATTTATTGGATTTGAAATTTAATTTATTTAGGTCTAATCTTGCAGATTTATTTTTATTAGTTTCAATATCAAGGAAATGGTTACTTGCCATTATTTTGAGGAAGTAATCGTTTTTAAGTTGGGTTTTTTCATTCAAATATCCCAAACTGTATTCATTTGAGCAGTAAATTTCATTACTATTTATGCAAAAGATTTTTCCTTGTTTAGATATTAAAAAAATATTTTCTTCATCATTAAATGTACAACAAGAAACGATTTTTTCAGATGGTAAGAGTTTTGCAATGATTAATCCTTGGGATTGTTTAGAAGTTGGCGTTAAAAATTTATTTGATAAATTAAATTTAAAAATTCTTCCTATAGAGGTTAATATTATTAAATCTTTCCTTTCATTAGAAATAAAAGAATCAATTGTTTTTAAATTATTTTTTAATTTTGTAATAGTGAAAGATCTATTGCTTTTAATCATATCTTCATCAAATAAAACTTTTTTAAATCTTCCATCTGAATTTAATACGCACAAATAATTTTTAATGTCTTTTTTAATTGCGTGAAAATTTATTATTTCACTAGGATTAATATTTCCAA
>CACNQB010000003.1:0-208742 GCA_902622435.1 uncultured Prochlorococcus sp.
TTCAATTCAAGATCCTTAACTCAATTTTAAATAATATATCCTAGAAATAATTTTAGATTTATTAATTAAATGAATACTTATTTTGTAACTGCAACTTTTAAAAATGTTGCTCTCATGGGTGCAGCTTACGATCTTTTTTTAAAGGTTGTTGAAGATGGAACTTTGAATGATGAGTTTGAAGGATTTAAAGTTTTGGGGAGGTATCATGCCTCTTACTCAAATAATGTTTATATTATTGTCCAGGCTTCAGAAGGTATAAAAATGACAGAACACTTTGCTCCTTGGAAAGTTAAGTTTGATATAGATTTTGATATCAAGCCAGTTATGACTGACGATGAAAAAATTGCTGAGCATAAGCTTGTTGGTTCATTAATGGCAGCAGAACAGAAAATGGGATTCTCAGGGTAATTATTTTTTAGAGATTTAGATTATGAATATATAATCCTATTTTGAAAGAGACTTGGGAAACAGCATGCATAAAAGAATGAAACGCTTACTACTAACACTACTAGTTGCACTTTTATCCCCCTTTGAAGTCTATGGTTATGACGGTCCTCTTTTTGATGCAATGGCTCAATTAAATCATAAATCAGAAGATGAAAGACCAGGATTTGAAAAATCTATTTCTAGAGTGAGAGATGCTGGAATTTATAAGATTGCTCTTTTTGCTAGAAGTAAAAAATTAGGTGAAAATGAAAAAGCATTACTCAATTTGCATAGAGACAACAAAGATTTAATAGTGCTTGGTGCACCAAAGTATTTTTTGCATGAAAATGACATTGGTAAATCCTTCACAAAGCGAACTTTGAAAAATATTGATAAATATAAATATTCTTTTGTAGGAGAAATTTTATTCACTCATGCAGACAAGTGTAATACTAGTTCTAGAGGTGGTATTGGGCGCCAGCATGAATCAGGAGAAACATATTTAGACCCATCAGGAAAAGGGGTTGCTGACTTTTTAGTGAAGGTTTCTTCAAAGAATATTCCTGTTATGACACATTGGGAGTTTTATGATTGGGAAAGGGATTGGCCTAAATTTTCTAAACTTTTCCTTGATTTCCCAAATCAAAAATTCATAATACCTCATATGGGTTTTGGGAGTCCAAAACAGGCTAAATTAATCCTTTCAACACATGACAATGTATATATGACGATATCGAAAAAAAATAAAGATAAAAGAAACATCTGTGATCCTATTAAACAATCTAAATTTGGGTCTGGATTTTTAAATGATGAAAATCAATTAAAAGATGAATGGAAAGAAATCTTAATCGAGTATCAAGATAAATTGTTATTTGCCACTGATGCGCATAAAAAGCACCGCTGGAAAGAATATTCAGAAATAGTGAAGATTTATCGTGATATTTTAAATCAATTACCTGAAGAAGTTGCTAAAAAGATTGCTTACTTGAATGCTGAAAAGATTTATAACATAAAAAATTAGAGAATTAAAAAAAGATTTGAATACTAGTAAGCGCTTTTGAGATGGCTAATAAGAAAAAGAAAAAGAAATGCAAAAAGAAAAAATGTTCAAACTGGAAAGGGGGTAAATGTATTTGTTATGGCCAATAGACTAGGTACGGTGATTGAAAGTCGATATAAAATTGGAGAGATAAAATCCTCTTTTTTTGTGAAAAAATTATTATACATTTTTCTAGTGTTGATGTGTTTTGCTACTGGTAATTCATACTCATGGGAAAAGGTACTTGTTCCAGACTATGTAGATAAAAAAACAAAATCTCCTTGGAATTTTTCTGAGGACTTTGAAAATCAAGAAGAAGGAAAATTAAAAGTTGCTAATCCTAACCCTTCATCCTCAAATCCTCCTTCTGGTGGGGGTATAGAAAAATCATTCAACCAAATATTTCGACTCTACGATAAGGGAGCAGGTTTAAAACCATATACAGTTAAAAAAGATCTTGATGGCAATAAGTATCTTGAAGTTACAGTGAAACATAGATGGAATAATGATCCTCTTAAAGAAGGGACAGGAAAAGAAACAGAAAGAGCAATATTTGAGACAAAGCAAAGAAGCACTTTAAATAAAGAAATATGGATTGGTTTTAAAACAAGACTTCCTGAAGATTTTAAACATACAGATGGCAGAGTAACATTTTTTGAATTTAAAAATCGACTTGTATCTATTAGAACGCATCCTCTTGTAAGAATAAGTTTTGATGATGCTGGAAAAACATTAAAAATAACAGGTAATACTGCTGGTACTGGTTTCAATAGAAGGAGTAAAGAAGATAATATTAAGCATCGCATTAATATAAAATATAAAAAAAATGGTTCAAATTGGTTTGTGCGTAATGAAAAAACTAGAGGTGAAAAAAAAATAAAAAATAATTTTAAACTCACACCTAACAAAACATTTAGTGTGACTCAATTAGGTGAATGGAGCACGTATAAAATTGGAATCTATAATACAAATGATGATGATGGTTTTGTAAAAGTCTTCAAAGATAATAAATTAATATTTGACTACAAAGGCATAACATCTGACTGGAAAGGAAAATACACTGGTACTAACGTAAGAATAGGTGTTTATAGAGACTCGGGAAAACAAATTGGAATTGAATACCCCGATCAATCTATCCATTTTGATGATTTTATTGTTGTCTCAGATCAAAAAACTTTAGACCAACTGATCAGAAAGAATGAAAAACCCAATGATTGATTAAATTAAATTGAAAAAGCGGTAACTATATTCTTAACGATATTATGTAGATAATTTAACCAGAATTTAAAGTGAGGGACTCGCATTTTGAAGAAAAGAAAGAGAATATAAAGAAAAAAGGTAATTCCAATGGAATCAACCAAAATCCCAAAAATGATTATTAAAAAACAACTTAAAAAGGGAGTTATTAAGAAACAGCTTAAAAAGGTTGATAAAGCAATTGTTGAAATTGCAGAAATGAAATTTGAAAATTATGAAGAAAAAGAAGAAAAACTAGACGCGCTTGTTTTTTTAAAGAATCAAATATTGACAGAAGCTAGGGAATTACTATGAACGGAAGACTAGACAAGGTTGCTATGACCAATAAACTAATGCAACTCAAGAGAGAACTGCACTACAAATGTGCGATTGGTGAAAAGGGAAAATGGGAATGTATAGGAGCAAACGATTATCTCAACAGAGTGTTTGATGCATTAGATGAATTTTGGCAGTAAATACTAAACAAAAAAAAAGGATTGATATTGCGACTTGTTGGGCTACTAACAGAATTTCTGTTATGGATAATTTAGAAAAATATGAAGACAGTTATGCAATAGCAGAAGAATTTAGAGAGTGGATACTACATGTAGGAGAAAAGAATGAAAATTTAAGAGATTCTTTTTTAAACTTACCAAAGGAATTAAAAGAATTATTAGACCAAAAAGTCAACGATTAAATGAAACGCTTAGCTTTATTTATTGTTTTCCCACTTATATTTGGTTTTGGAAACGATAAAGCAAGATTATGCGAAGACCTTAAATTTGCAATAAATAAATCAAAAAATGATTATCAGCAAAAAATATCATTTGCAAAACAAAGCAAAGAATTTGCTAATGATAAAATTACCAAAATATATGCAATAGAGACAAAATGGGAGGATCTTTTTGATAGTCCTTATGAAATAGAAAGTTTATGTAATGAATATTTCTTAATAAAAGAATTTGATATTGATTTATCTAGTGAATGTTATTTGTTTGAAACTATCTTAAAAACTGGAAATTATAGTGATGAAGATTTTGATTTTATGCCCAAAGAAAGAAGACAAAATGCTCAAGCTCTTATAGAAGAATTTAAAGCCAAATATGATCAAATTAATAAACAAGCAAAAGAAGATTATTTATCAGAACAAAAAGAAATGCAGAAAATATATCGAAAGAAAAAATGCGATTAAGTCACTTATGGTTTTTAAATGAAACGATTATTTCTCTTATCTCCAATAGTTAGTAATTGAAAGTCGATCTACAATACAATAAGTAGCAATTAGCTCCTTTATTTATGAAGTTAAAAAATATTTTAAAAAATACGATAATAAAATTATAAACGTTTAATTAAATCATAACTATCTGCAAAAATTTAAAATACTACATTTCATTTTAAATATGGTGCAAAAAACTTTTTAAAAATTCTCAATTTATTAAGAGAAAAATATCTATATCATCCTTTGGCAAAAAGTATCAACAAGCTCCAATGGAACATCTAACAAAGAAGCTGTCAATTCCTCTCTACTTTCTGCCTGCTCATCAGTTCCAGAAGAATAAAAAGTATAATATCTCGCGCAAATCTCTTTATATCTTAGTAACTTTACATTTTCATTTAAAATATTTCTATTTTCTTTAAGAGTACTTGAAATAGAATATGAATTGATAGCTACAATAGCCATAAAAATATTTAATGAATATTTTCTTAAAAAGTTTATTGTTTTTGTTTTATAAATATTTAATTTGTTCATATGAAATCAGCTAAATAAGGCGTCAATATTTAGCGATAAATTTAAAGTAAGTAACCAAAATTAAGAGGTAATTAATTTAAAAATAAATTTGTTTAAAGAATTCAAGACGCTTAAAAATTTAAAGAAGCTATTAATTTTAAGGTCAATATAAATTAATAGTTGAAAATATTAAGATTTCTCGATTCGAACGACTCATCAAAATGAGTAAATTTACTAACTGACAAATTATTTTTTTTACTTATTATTAAAAATAACTTAAGAAAAATTTAAGTAAAGGTTAACATTATGGCAAAATCAAAAGTAAGGGGGGGGAAAGCTATTTTATCTCCAAAAACTCCAGCTATTCTGGCAGATGGAGTTATCCAGTTCAGCACAATCGTAACTTCTATCACACTTGTTTTTTTAACAGTTGGATTTTATTCGGCTTCTAATCAAGCTAATAATTTAAACAAAAACTTAGAAAGAATTACTTCACAAAATTCAGAATTTATTATCTCTGGAAAGTATTGCGACTAAGATCTTTAAAAAAATTAAAGAAGATATAAACGAGTCCTTTTAAAAATCCAGTTCATCCCCATTATCTAACCTCGCAAGGGTATTTTCTTGCCCAAAAATAGGGAGGTTTCGTTATCTTAAAAAATTTTTAAACTTTCCTTATCTTATGATCTTAAATAAAAGGCTATAAATACATTGCGGACTAAGGTCCATAAACTCCACGAAGGATTAGTCCGCTTCTGAAAGGGAAAATTTTTGAAAGGGTAATCACATAAAGGATATTGATATTTTGACTCATAGCTGTGACAGGATTGTGTTAATACATCTAAAATCAAAGATAAATAGCATTATTTCTTTACAGTAAGTAATATTAATGTTATATTTATTTACATAGCAATCTATTTTTCTTATGAACTCAAAAAAAGTTAAAGTTCTCGAAACAAAAACAGTTGAGAAGGAAAAAGTTGTGGCAGAAAAGCTCAACGGCAGATTTGCCATGATTGGCTTCATAGCTGCTATTGGTGCTTATTTAACAACAGGTCAAATTATTCCTGGATTCGTTTAAATGGACTTTATTTCTAAACGCCAAAGATATGTTCCTTTTAAGGTAGTTCCTTACATTTTCTTTATTTCTGTAATTTTAAGTATCACTACATCAACAGAAGTGTTCGTTTAGATTTTCAACAAACATCGTCATGAGTGTTTGCCAATAGGGATACTGGCAAGCACTTTTTAATGCAGATTTTTAAATCCTTTTCCAATAACTGCATATATTCCTTTCTTGCATCTCCATAGACTGATGAACACATTTTTTAAATCTAATTTCTTACAACAAGTGATTAAGTTGCGGCATCTTTTTTCGCCCATATTTTATGTTCTCGGTCTAATAATTATTTACCATCTGCCAATAAGAAAGCGGTTCAACTAGTAAGCGCTTTAAATTTTATTGTTAATGATAAACTTTTCTTAAATCATTTTTAAAATTAATAAGGCACTAATAGAAGTAATTAAATAATCTTAATGCATATTGATGATGCAGTGTTTTTAGAGGATTTATGTCCTAAACTCAAATTAAGATATTGGCGAAAATCTATCCATACATTTACAGGAAAAAGGTGTATATATTGCGGCAAACCCTCAGAATCTATTGATCATATATTGCCACGAAGTAAAGGAGGTTTAAACTTAACAGAAAATTGTGTTCCAGCTTGTCTTTCATGCAATGGGGACAAATCAGATGAGAATGTTTTTGATTGGTATAGAAAGAAAAAATTTTATGATCCTAGAAGAGCTATGGCTATTAGAGCATGGTTAGAGGGAGACTTAATATTATCTATAAGATTATTACAATGGGCTAATCAAGAAGTTAAGGAAAATAAAGCAAATTTTGAACAAGAAGAATCAAATCTTGAAGCTGCTTAACTATCAAAGATAATTAAGTTAATGGAATATATTAAATATAAATAAGGTAAAAAACAGAAAAAACTTTTTTAGGAAAGCTTTGTAGTTTTTGACTAGAATAATCAATTACTTCTGCTATTTCCGAATCAGAGAAATAAAACAATAAAGGAATGCACTAACTTTGCAAGGAAATTATAAAAAAGGAAAAATCATCATTTGTCTATATTTTGAGGAACCAATAACTAAATTTAAACTTGATATCTTGTGAAATTTTTTATGCGTAAAATTACAAAATTCATTTTCATCTGAATAGTTAATTAAATCAACTGCATTAATATTTGAATCAAACCACAGGTCATATTCTATGTAATTTGGCTCTGCAAAATAAGTCATACCAAATTTATTTCAAAAAGAAAAAGCTTCTCTATTTCATGTGAGGAGAATATAGGAGCTAATTTCATTTTAAAAGATTTACTGAACTCTTCTTTAAGAATTAAATAAGATACGAATAAGAAAAAATAAAATATTATTTTAATTTAAAAAAATGATTAGTTTACTTTTTGCATACTATAAAAAATTGCATCCAAGACCACTGCTTTGCTTTAGAAGAATTGAATGCATTATTAGAATCACATTTTAAAGTTATAAGCAAGTTATGAATTGTTTAAAAGAAAAAAAAAGAAACAAAAAGAAAGGGATTTTTGCAAGTTATATTTTTAATAAAAAGTAATTATCTAATTTGTGTTTTTGCTTCTAAACCTATTAATTTCATAAGAACTTTTGCATTACTTGCAACTGCAGAATATTGTTTTTCTCTCATTGCTCTATGCATTGCATTTTCTAATGTACATACTAATTTCGCTGTCATTTCAGGACGATTTAAGTCCCCTTCTTCAATATCATCTTTCAGCAAAAGGTAAGCATTGGAGTTGATCTGCCTGGCTCTTCTTCGTGAGATTCCATATTTTGCGGCAATATGGGAAGTAATAGATGAATAAGCTTGTCCTTCCGCAACTAATTCAGCAGCATGAGCAACCCTTAATTCAGTTTCTTGTTTAGTTGCTCTCTTTGACATCACCAGATCATATCCCCTATTTATATTATTTAAACATAAAAATTTATTGCTATCATTGCGATTTGGGACTTAATAGAAAATTGTAAGTTCTATCTTTTCTTACTAAATATAATTTAAAAGACTATATTTATCAGTTATAACAATCAGTTATTTTGTTTATATTTGTCTGATAATAACTGCACCTAGCTCTGCACCTGAACTCTTAATATTACTGATACAAACCCTGATATAGATTACGATTAATGGCTTTTGAGAGTTGCATGCCATGCAGGTGCTCTACCAGCTGAGCTATGGCCCCAAATCGTGCTAAAACAGTTATATCAATCAATCTTGAGATTTCTTTCATAACTACTGCAATATTTATATTACTTTATAAGGTTTGATTAATGGATTCTAAATCTTAAAATAAACCTAGAGATTTACAAGTTTTAGCATGCTTTCAAGTATTTTTTTAAAGTAATTCCGAAACTATTTGAAGACTTAAATTGGTCATAAGTGGTCTTTGAAAGGAAGACAAAGTAATAGAAGATATTTTGCTATAGTTTCCTTTAAATATTTATTTAGCGAAAGAAATGCAGAAAATATTGGTTTGGAGATTTTATAAATCAAAGAGTATTGGATTTTTATATTTTTTTAAAAAATAATTAAAGTTTAGTCATCGAATCTTTCTCCAAAGCCTTTAAAATTAAATGTATTAATTCTAAAGTTCAACCCGCCAACTTCACTATCTATATTATAGAAAAGGTTTATGGAATATGCTCTTCTGTTCCATGAGAGATCTAATACAGGATTAATCAAGGCATCATTATTACTTTCTTTTTTATCTAAACTAATTTCAGCTGAAAAGTTCACAAGAAGAGGACCATATATTTGCTGACTAGCTTTTAATTCAATAACTTTATTATCAACAATTTGATCAAAATTAAAAGGACTTTTACCTCTATTAAATCTGAATCTTGGGGTAATACTTAACTCGGTATAATCAAAAAAATTATCTTTAAATTCTCCAATAATTAATTTGGGTCCTGTTTTTATCTGAAATAAATCTTGAAAATCACTATCTTCATATCTAAAAAAGTCTAAGTTTCCTTCAATTAGCCAATAAAGTCCTTGAGGAATAACTACGGGGCTATATTTATAATTTTTATCTATAAATTCATCAACTTCAAGCTTCCAAAAAGGAAATTCATATCCCTTTTTAAAAGATAAATTTACCCTGTTTTTATTAATAAGACTACCTGAATCTAATCTTGAACTAGATTCATAATTTCCTATTGAATAAGTTCTCCCCGAAAAACTTCTGATATTATTTTTTTCATAGTTTTCAGAGATATCATATCTAACTCCATAAGCACTTTTAACAACAATTTCGCCTAAAGAACCATTTTGTGTTTTATCCCTATAAATCCCAAAGAAAGTTAAGTCTTTTGATTTCGTTAAAGTATCAATAAATTCATAAGGGTTTTCTTGTTGTTGTTTTGCAAGCTCATCAGGATTTTCACTTTCCTCTTTCAAAAGATTTACTGTAAAAAATGATTGAATTTCAATTGCCTTATCAAGCTTCTCAAAATCTAAAGAATTTGTATTCAATCTAGTAATGAACTTCGAATTATCCCACTCGCTTTTAAGAGAAGCAGCTAATCCGAGATAATCAAGAAATTTTGCATCTTTTTTGACCTTAGGGGATATTACTAAATCATTTTTATTAGGGAAAGAAGATGTTTTTCCAGTAATAATTCTCTGAATAGGAAAATAAGATATTAAGTCAAGTTCAGTATCATTATTGTCGTTGAATTTTATCTTATTAAATCTTCTAAAAATATAAAAACCATCATACTCTGCTTTGTCATATCCATTCCCCCATTTAAAGTTTTGATTTTTATCAACATCTATCCTTCTTGGTCCAAGGGGAATAGGTAATTTATCATCTAGAACAGCTGTGGACCATCTGCTCCTTACTTTTGTGTTTTCATCATTAAATATTGTCCTGAAATTACTATTTTTAATTATCAGTTGGGGTTCGCTAAATGGATCATTAGTTATTGTTAAACTTTCACTAGACCAAACGTTATCATTAATATCGATTTTATTGGCAATAAATCTAGTACTAACTACAGGATTAAAATTAACCTCCAATTCTTGATTAATTAAATTTTTTGAAAATGATTTTTTTTCATCATATTTCCTAAAAATATTACCTAATTTTATATTAGATGAATTATTTAATTTTACTTCTTTCGGCTCTTTAAAATCATGAAAATTTACATCTACATTATTATTATTTTTTGCAAAAGCTGATATTTTCGATAAGTTCTGAAAATCTATTGAACCATATGCATTTAAAATATAACCTTTACTATTTTTAAAATCATATTTGATATTACTAGCCTCAAGGTAAGAGTTTTCAGATTTAAATTTTATATCACCCTCAATTATCATTATTTCTAAGTCTTTATCATAAGAAAATTTATCGGCACTTAAAACTGCATTATTTGTTCTAATAATTACATTACCCTCTGCAAGAATTTTAGATCCTTGTGCTGTTTGTTTATCCGAAACTATATCAACTAAAGGCAATTCTTTTTTATCTTCAAAAGATTCATTCTCCAAATTTGCTATCAAATCATAAAAAAAATAATTTATTTTTGCAGGAATATTTAATCGCCTTTCTTTCAAAATAGATTTATCGTATTCGCTATTTTTAAAAGTGAAATAATCACCATATTTAACTTTTGAAAATTCTACGTTTTTATTTTGCTTTATCTTATTTTTTGTAGCAGCAGATTCTATTGATGTGAGAAAGGAAAACAAAAATAAGTAAATAATAATTCTTTTCTTCAATGCTAAACATATATTCTTAATTTAATAATAAGTCATAATGCAAAATATATTAGCGATTTAAAGTTTTAACTAAATTACCAAAAATTAGCTGAATATTAAACTTTTCTCCAGACAGCTAAAAGTTTTCCTTGAATTGATATCTCATCAGCATTAACAATTATTGGTTCATAATTTTGATTTGCGGCCTCAAGTCTTACTTGGTTTCCAGATTTAAAAAAATACTTTAGCGTTGTTCCTGAACCAGGTAACATTGCACTTACAATAGTGCCATTTCTTAAATAATTTGAATCATTTACAGGTTCCATCAAAACCATATCTCCATCGGCGATGAATGCGTCAATCATAGAATCACCATTAACAGTAAGTGCAAAAACTCCTTTTTTATAAAGCACATCACCTATATCTAAATGCTCATCAAGATCTGAGAAGGCTTCTATTAAACCACCAGCAGCTACAGAACCTAATATTGGTACAGAGCCATCTTTGATTTCTGAAATCAATTGAAGTGTTCTCGCTTTGCCCTCTTGCCATGAAATATAACCTTTATCTTGGAGATGTTTTAATCTGCTTTGTATTGGAGCAGGCGATTTTAAGCCCATTGCAGACATCATTTGCCGTATTGATGGACTGTGATTAAAGTTTTTTATATAATCTTTAATCCACTCAAACAATTCGTTTTGAGCGTCAGTCAATCTTTCATCTATTGGATTAGTCAAAAGAACAAATGTACTCTAATACACTTGTACCTATTTATCGATGTTAATGCAAGTAATTTTCTAAGTAATTTAATTTAATTTAAAATAATTAATGATCTAAAGTCTAATTGACCCATCCTCTATTTCTTTTCTATAACTGTTAATAGTTAATTTTATTCCCTGATCTAAATCAGTTTTTGCAACCCAGCCAATATCTCGCAATCTGGATGAGTCTAATATTTTCCTAGGAGTTCCATCTGGTTTGTTTTTATCCCAAATAATTTCCCCTTCGTAATCTATGAATTGGGCTATTTTCAATGCTAAATCTTTTATTGAGATTTCAAAGTTACTCCCTACATTCAATAAAGATAAAGGATTCCCAAGGTTGTCCTTCATTGATTCTCTGCATTTTTCATCCCATTTTTCCATTAAAAATAAACAGGCCTCTGCCAGGTCTTCTACATATAAAAACTCTCTCAAAGGGGTACCTGTTCCCCAGCAAGTAATTGAAGTTAAGTTTTTATCCTTAGCTTCGGAAATCCTCTTTATTAAGGCTGGCAAAACATGGCTATTTAATGGATGATAATTATCTCCAGATCCATATAAATTTGCGGGCATTAAGCACAAATAATTGAATCCATACTGAATATTCAATGCCTCACATAGTTTAATCCCCGCAATTTTAGCTAAAGCATAAAATTCATTTGTTCTTTCTAATGATCCATTTAGCAACTCTTCTTCTTTTATAGGCTGAGAAGCAAACTTAGGGTATATGCAACTGCTTCCAAGGAATAATAGATTTTTAACTCCATAATTCTTTGATATTTCAATTAAATTTGTTTGAATTTTGAGATTTTCAAGAATAAATTGGTATGGATATGTTTTATTTGCATAAATCCCTCCAACCTTTGCAGCAGCTATGATTACTATGTTTGGCCTATTCTGTTTAAACCAATTTTCAACTTGAGAAAAAATTGAAAAATCTACTTCTTCTCTTGTAGGAGCGAATAAGATGCTTTGATTATTAAATTCTTTAATCCTTTTTTGAAATTTTCTATAAATAGCATTTCCCACCATACCTTTTGATCCTGCAATCAGAATTCTATTTTTTTTATTTATTGATAAAGACATAAATTAAATAATCAGACTTCCAATCGCCCATACTTATCATCAAATCTAATAATGTCACTTTCCTTTACAATTTCCCCGCATTGTACTTCTACTATAAGAAGTGTTTCACCTTTATTATTAAATAATCTATGTTTGGATTTGAGTGGGATATATGTGCTTTGATTTTTTTTTAATTTAGTGGTTTTTCCATTTATTTGAACAGTTGCTTCACCTTTTAAAACTGTCCAATGTTCACTTCTATATTGATGCATTTGTAAAGATAAAGATTGATAAGGTTTGACTTCAATTTTTTTTACTTTCCAATTCAAATCTTCAATCAAAATAGTATAACTACCCCAGGGCCTATAAATTTTTGTATGTTCAAATCCAATAGATTGATTATTTTTATTTAATTCTTGAACAACTTCTTTAACTTCTTGGCTATGAGCTTTATTCAAAACTAATAAAGCATCAGATGTTTCAACAACTATTAAATCTTGTAGTCCAATACCTGCGATAAGTCTATTTTCACTATGAAAAAAGCTTTTCGAACAGTTTTTTAAAATAACCTTTCCATTAATAGCATTTCCATTACTATCTTTTTTTGAACTTTCCCAAACTTCTGACCAGCTTCCAAGATCTTTCCATCCAGCCATTAAAGGAATAACAATGCCATTTTGTGTTCTTTCCATAACTGCAACATCTACCGAAATATTTTCACATTTCAAAAAAATATCTTTATTAATTCTTTGGAAATCTAAATCAATAGTATTTTTTTGAATCGCTTCTTTGCAATTTGCCAAAACTTTTGGTTCATATTTATTTATTTCATTAAGGAAACTGCTTGCTTTAAATAAAAAAATACCACTATTCCATGTAAATTTATTATTAGCGAGCAAAGTCTTAGCTTCATCTAAACATGGTTTTTCAATAAAACTGCATATTTCACTACCACCATATGAATCTCGTTTCAAGGGTTCATTAGATTCAATATATCCATAAGCTGTTGATGGGCCATTAGGAACCACTCCGAAAGTGACCAGCTTACCTTGACGAGAATAAATTAAGCCAGATTTAACTGATTTTAAAAATTCTTCCGTGCTACTTATTTCATGATCAGAAGGTAATACCAATAGATGAGAATCATCCTTATCTTTTAGCAAGTTTAAAGCTCCAATCGTAATTGCTGGCGCAGTTCCCCTACCAAACGGTTCAAGAATAATTGCCTTCGGATTAATATTAATTTCTCTTATCTGCTCTGCCACTATGAATCTATTAGTTTCATTACAAATCAAAATAGGTTTATCTATATTTTCTAAACCAGATATTCTTTCAAGGGTATTTTGCAAAAGAGTCTTATTATTACTTTTACCAATATGTAAAAATTGTTTTGAATATGATTGTCGTGATAATGGCCATAGCCTGCTACCTTTGCCGCCGCAAAGAATTAAGGGAACTATTTTCTCATTATTCATTTTCAAATTAGTTCACATAATTATTTAAATTTATCATTTATAGTCATGTATCAATATGAGAAATATTGACATCAAATCCATTTTTTATTAATAAAGCCTTTTTCGCAACAATTTTTTTATCATTAGTAATCATCTCTGCAACTAAATCCTCAAGAGAAATCGTAGGTTCCCAACCTAATTTTACTTTTGCTTTGGTGGAATCTCCTAACAATGAATCCACCTCAGTTGGCCTGAAATATCTTTTATCAACTCTGATAACAACCTTTTTGGAATCTTTTCTTCTTCCTATCTCATTTATACCTTCTCCTTCCCATAAAATACCTCCCCAGCCCAATTCAATAGCGCTTAATTCAATGAAATGCCTAACGCTAGCTTGTCTGCCAGAAGCAATCACGTAGTCATCTGGTTCATCTTGCTGTAACATTTTCCATTGCAATTTAACATAATCTTTAGCATGACCCCAATCTCTTTTTGAATCAAGATTTCCTATGTATAAGCAATCTTGTGTTTCTTGATCAATAGCCGTTAAAGCCATTGTTATTTTTCTTGTGACAAATGTTTCTCCTCTTCTTGGGCTTTCATGATTAAAAAGGATTCCATTACATGCATATATTCCATATGCTTCTCTATAGTTGATAGTAATCCAGTAAGCATACAACTTCGCTACTCCATATGGGCTTCTAGGGTAAAATGGAGTTGTCTCTTTTTGGGGAGTTTCTCTAACTAAACCATAAAGTTCTGAAGTGCTAGCCTGATAAACTCTTGTGTATTCTTTTAAGCCTAAAAGCTTTATCGCCTCAAGTATTCTTAATGCGCCAAGGGCGTCACAATTAGCAGTATATTCAGGTGATTCAAAACTTACTGCAACATGACTTTGTGCTCCAAGATTATAAATTTCATTCGGCTTTATTTTTTTTATAAGCTTTATGATATTTGTACTATCAGTTAAATCTCCGTAATGTAAAAATAAGTTCCTGTTTGATTTATGTGGATCTTGGTATAGATGATCAATTCTCTCAGTATTAAAAGAGCTCGACCTTCTTTTGATTCCATGAACGATATAATTTTTTTTCAGTAAAAACTCTGCCAAATAACTTCCATCTTGGCCAGTAATACCTGTTATCAAAGCAATTTTTTTTGTCATAAAATAATTTTAGATTTGAATAATAAAAAATATCAAATGTTATTTTGAATTAATAATTTAAACTTTTCAAGATAAGAGACAAGACAATAGTGCCTGTTGAGCATGCATTCTGTTTTCTGCTTGTTCAAAAATTCTGCTTTTCTCACTTTCAAAAACTTGATCAGAAATTTCTTTTGATCTGTATGCAGGAAGACAATGAAGAACAATTGCATCAGGATTAGACTTTTTTATGAGATTATCATCAATAGTAAATCCATCAAATTCTTTGTCTTTCTCTTCCTTTTGTTTTTCTTCACCCATAGAAGACCAAACATCTGTGTACAGAACATTTGCACCAATAACCGCAGTGGTTGGATCATGAGTTATTTGCAATAAATTTTTCTTTTTGCAAATTTCTCGCGCTTTACTTATTACTTTTTCATTAGGTTCATATCCTTTTGGGCATGCAATTCTTACTTCTACTCCTAATAAAGCCCCACATAAAATAAGAGAATTGGCAACATTGTTCCCATCTCCTACAAAAGTCAAAACAACATTCTTAAAATCATTAAACTCCTCTTTAATAGTAAGAAAATCTGCTAAGGCTTGGCATGGGTGTTCTAAATCTGTCAAAGCATTAATTACTGGTTTTGTTGACCATTTTGCATACTCTTCTAGATCAGCATGATTAAATGTTCTAATTGCAAGAACATCACAATATCTACTGAGAACCCTGGCAGTATCTTTAATTGGCTCACCTCTTCCAATTTGTGAAGTAGTAGGATTAAGGTCAATGGTAGTTCCGCCAAGCCTTGACATTGCGACTTGAAAACTTACCCTTGTACGAGTAGAAGACTTATCAAAAATTAATCCTAAAACTTTATTTGTAAATTCAAAATTTAATTTTTTTTCTTTAAAATTTTTTGATACCTCAAAGATATATTCGATTTCCTCAGTAGACATGTCAAAACTCGATAAAAAATTTTTTTTAGCAAGCTTTTTTGGCTTAAGCATGAATATTTTTGTTTAGTTCTACGTTACAAGATTCTACTATGCAGGCAATTTACTTTCAGCTAGAAGATTTTTTAAATCTTCTCCTTCAATAACTTCTTCTTGGAGTATTTTCTGAGAAATAGATTCCAACAAAGGTAAATTATTTCTTAGTATTTTTAATGCTGTTTCATGAGCATCATCGACCAAGTCTCTAACTTCTTTATCTATAGCTTGAGCAGTTGCGTCACTTACAGATCTTCTTGGATTATTGCCATTCCCTAAGAATTGTCCACCTCCTTGCTTGTCATATGCAAGCGGTCCTAAAATTTCACTCATACCAAAAGTTCCAACCATTTGTTCTGCGATATCAGTTGCCCTTTGTAAATCATTAGATGCACCTGTAGTTATTTTCCCAAAAACAACTTCTTCAGCCGATCTCCCTCCAAGAAGTGTTGCAATTTGACCCTTTAATTCTTCCTTTGAATTTAAAAATCTTTCTTCTGTGGGAAGTTGTAGTGTGTAGCCCAATGCACTCATACCTCTGGGTACAATTGAGATTTTTGCAACTTTTGATCCTCCAGGCATGAGATGTCCAACAATTGCGTGACCAACTTCATGATAGGCAACCACTTTTTTTTCATCATCTTGAAGAACTCTGCTTTTCTTCTCTAGACCAGCAACCACCCTCTCGATAGCCTCGCTTAAATCTTGTTGTTCAACACTTTTCCTTTTAGCTCTGGCAGCAAGCAACGCAGCTTCATTAACCATGTTCGCTAAATCGGCACCTGCAAAACCGCTCGTTGCTTGTGCTATGGAATCTAAATCTATAGAATCTGCTAATTTAACTCTTTTGGTATAAATTTCTAAAATTGTTTTTCTTCCAGATAAGTCAGGTCTATCAACTAAAACTTGTCTATCAAATCTACCTGGTCTTAGTAAAGCTGCATCAAGAACCTCGGGTTGGTTGGTTGCTGCAAGAACAATTACTGGTTTGTCAGTTGAGGCAAATCCATCCATCTCTGTTAGTAATTGATTAAGAGTTTGTTCCCTCTCATCATTTCCACCGACTACACCCATAGATCCTGAACGACTCTTACCTATCGCGTCTAATTCATCAATGAATATTATGCAAGGAGCTTTTTTCTTAGCCTGTTCAAATAAATCTCTAACTCTTGCAGCGCCAGCACCCACGAATAATTCAACAAATTCTGAACCTGAAATTATAAAAAAAGGGACTTCAGCTTCACCTGCGACAGCCTTTGATAATAAAGTTTTACCTGTTCCTGGAGGTCCTACAAGAAGAACACCTTTAGGGATTCGAGCTCCAATATCAGTGTATCTTTCTGGTTTTTTTAAAAAATCTACTATCTCGGTTAATTCGTCTTTTGCTTCATCAACTCCAGCCACGTCCGCAAATGTTACTTTTGATTCATCATCGGGGACATAAACTTTAGCCTTACTTTTAGTAAAACTTAAAGCTCCTTGAGCACCCCCACCCCCCATACTTCTTCTAGCAAAAAATTGTAAGACAAGAATAAAAATTAAAGGAGGAACTACCCAGCTTAAAATGGTTGAGAAAAAGTTTGGTTTCTTTGGAGGAGCAGCCGCAAATTCAACACCTTTATTTTCTAACCTCTGGGGGAGGTCCATATCAAAAATTGGGGTTGTTGCTAAAACTGAAGGGGCTCCCTCTTCAGCTCCGTTGAGTTCATATCTTATTTGTTCTTGTGTAATATATGCTCTCTTAACTTCCCCATCATTAACTTGATCTATAAAGAGTGAGTAAGGCACTCTTGGTATTTGCATATTTTGATTTGGGAAAAGACTACTAAATAAAAGTAATGCACCAACACCTATCAAAATGATATTTACGATTCCAAATTTTCTATTAGGTTGATTATCGTCTTGTCTTATTGGCATAATTGTGGCAATTTTGAACTTATTATAAACTAAACCAATGGCTTCCGTATCTGTATTGTTTTTTTTGGGTAAGAACCGTACGGTTCTCTAACCCAAATAAATATCTTAAAAATTAATTTTCAAATAAACTCTTAACGCATATATCATCACCCAAAAAACTAAGTTGAGATTCGCTTAATTTAATAATTTCATGCATTTCTCCAAACTCAAAATCCCCAAGAGGACTCATACTATTTTCTCCGCCTAAAATTTTTGGAGCAATAAAAGTTATAACTTCCTGAATACAATTAGATTTAATAGCGGCAGTTGCCAGTCGAGGGCCACATTCCCACAAAACATTATTACATCCCCTTCTAGCAAGTATTTTTGAAATTAACTCTGGATTATCTGATGATACCTTTTCAACTTCAACAGACTTTGGAATCCTAGTAAGGTAGTTTTCATTTGCTGTTGAAGAATCATAAATAACTAATGTTTTTGCCCTATTACAATCCCAAAGATTAGATTTTGTTGGCAGGTCTAAACTTTTTGTAAACACAACTCGCAAAGGCTCAGGATTTTTTAAACCTCTAGTAGTTAGAAGGGGATTATCTCTTCTTAATGTGTTACCACCAATGATTATTGCATCAAATTCTGCTCTAAAAGAGTGTACTAATGCCCTTGATTCTTCATTAGTAATCCATTTACTTTTTCCATTTTTTAAAGCTATTCTTCCATCAATACTCATTGCCCATTTAAAAACACCAAATGCCTTTTTAGTAATATTCCTATGAATGAAATCCTTATTTAAATCTAAGGATTCCTTTTTACATAATCCTAAATGAACTTGTATTCCAGCTTCTTTTAGCAGCTTAATACCTTTACCAGCGACTCTTACATCAGGGTCTTCAATAGATATATAAGCCCTTTTTATCCCAGAAGATATCACATTATCTACACATGGAGGTGTTCTACCCTGGTGGCAACAAGGTTCAAGATTTACATAAATTGACCCACCTTTGGCATCTTTTTTTAAATTATTAAAGGCCATTGCCTCTGCATGGGGCATCCCTGCCTTGAAATGAAACCCTTCTGAAATAAGCTTTCCATTCTTATCAAGTATCACTGCTCCCACCCTTGGGTTGGGACTCGTTGTATTTTTGCCTAAAGAAGCCAAAAAAATTGCTCTTTTCATCCATTTTGTATGGCTTACATTTTTTTCAGTCATCTTCAAAAATCAAATTCAGTTTATTGATCTCCACTCTTTAACAACAAAAGGAGGAACAGGTAATTCAGAAAAAACTCCCGACAAAGATAATCTTAATGGTCTATTTTTATCTAAATTTTTAATCAATTCATCAAGATCGAATTCTGCTGCAGCTTGTCTTCCATCATTTGCTAATTCAATATTAAGTAATGTTTTATCATCCAAAAGCCACTGTTTTCTCCCTGATTCAACCCTCAAGTCAGTGGGATGATCAATCCTAAGATTACCTGGATATCCTATTACTCTCAAGATCAATTTATCTTCAAAAAGAGGTGATTTATAAGCTACTAATTGCCAAGTTTCAAAGTCCAAATCTCTTAAAAACTCACTGCTGGCATTCATTAATTCCCCATTTATTTCTGTTTCTGAAACTTCTGCGGATACTGTTAAAGGGTTAAAAATAAAGGATAGTAATAAAAATAAAGGTAATATTTTTTTTAAAAAAATATTTTTATTTGATTTTGTAATTTTCTTCATTTTCAGAATCCATCAGGGCATCAAGAGTAACAGCTGTTCTTACAATAGCTTGATATCTTTTGATTATTTTACGATTTTTTTCTATAACTCGAGATAAATTCAAAGTGTCTTTTTCAGAATAGCTAGATGTTAAATCGTTAGAATCTTCTTCAATAAATTCAAATTCACTATCTTTATTTATTAATGTTAATAATAAATCATGTAACCTCTTTCTTCTTTCAGACAATTGATTTATTATAAAAGCTCGAATAATCATAAGATAATTTAATAAAACATTCAATTAGATAAGTTCCTTTTAATTAAATATTCATGACTAAAAAAAAAAGAAAAATTCATGTAGTAGGAATTAATTCCTATAAATTTGAGGATCTATCTTTAAAATTACAAAATTTATTTCAAAAGACAGTTTCTATTGCGGTTCCAAATTCATATTTTGAAGAAATAAAATCATGGAGCGAAAATGGTTTAGAAAAAAATAAATTATTTTTTTCGAGCAACAGTAATAAGGAACTTGTTAACTGGCTTAGATCACAAAAAACTGATGTTTTTTTAATTTCGAGAGGAGATCCACTTTGGTTTGGCATTGGGAGAATACTACTAGAAAATTTTTCAAAAGATGAATTAAGTTTCTACCCTTCAAATACTTGCATTCAATTAGCATTTAGTAAGTTAAAGATCCCATGGCAAGATACTGTTCATATAAGTATTCACGGCAGAGATTCGAATAAGTTAGTAGAGGCTCTTAAAACGAGGCCTTCAAGTTTGGCTATTATTACAGATTCAAATAACAAAAGTTTAGAAATCATCAAAAAAAACTTATCAGAATTAAATCTTATTGACTTTTATGATTTTTGGCTCTGTGAAGAGATTGGTTTCGAGAATGAAAAGATAAGAAAATTAAATCTTAAAAAATCATTACCATGTGATATATCAAGTTTGAACATTGTTGTTCTTAAAAAAACAAAGAAAAATCCCTCAAATAATAATCTCCCTCTTTTCGGAATCAGTGACCATATTTTTAAGACTTTTGATGATAGACCAAACTTATTAACTAAAAGGGAGGTTCGCGTTCAGATATTAGCTGCTTTAGAGCTCCCAAGAAATGGTGTCATCTGGGATATAGGAGCAGGTTGTGGGTCAATTGGTTTAGAGGCCCTAAAGTTAAGGCCCAATTTGGATTTGTTTTGTATCGATAAAAGGATTGGCTCAAAAGAATTAATACTAGAAAACTCGAAGAGGCTTGACGTCAAACCAAAATTTATTTTTGAGGAAGACATAAATTGCACCTTGAATATGAATAATTTAAGTTCTCTTGAAAAACCTAATAGATTAATAATTGGAGGATGTGATAAAAAAACTAAACTCCAGATTATTAATAAACTTTCTCAAGATATGGATATTGGAGACATTATCGTTATCCCAATAATTAATATTCAAACTATTAAAGAATTGAAAGAGGAATTAGAAGATAAAAAATTCAAAACAAATTTAAATTTAATTCAGACATATAAAAGCTTAAGTATTGCGGAGGGAATGAGACTAGAACCAAATAATCCTGTTTTTCTATTAAAAGGGAAAAAATAAATTTAAGTAATTGTTATTTATTAGGTTTAGCAACATGGGGCAAACCCCAACCAAGTTTATTTCTTAAAACTTGGAAAAATTCGTGATCTTCAAGCCTAATAAATTTTACTGAGTGCTTACTTTTTCTTATTAAAACCCTATCTTCAGGCCAAACATAACAACCAGCATTGCCATCCACAACCATTACTAACCTTTCAGGAGTTGCAGGGAAAACAGTTACTGGCTCTGAATCATTAAAAACCAATGCCCTAGATGCCAATGAATGTGGAGCAATTGGAGTTAATTGCACGACTGGACAATCAGGTGTGATAACTGGTCCTCCAGCACTTAGAGAATAGGCGGTAGAACCAGTTGGGGTAGATAAAATTACTCCATCAGCTGAAATATCCACAGGAGCATGTCGACCTATAGAAATTTCAAAGTGACACATACTTGTAAGAGGTTCTCTGTGAAGAGCCATCTCATTAAGGCAAAGAGACTCCCATCTCCTCTGATCATTCCTCATTACACTTATGATAAAGCAAGTTCTTTCTTCAATATCCCAATTTCCAGCAATTATTTTATATATTGCTTCATCTAGGTTAGATAAGTAAGCTTCCGCGAGAAATCCTAAATGACCAGTATTTATTGTAAGGATTGGAATTTTTGCAGGTGCCGTTTGCCTTGCAGCAGAGAGTACAGTCCCATCTCCACCAAGAACAATTGCAAATTCCATTGAAGAATCAAACCCCTCAGGGACACAATTCGTATATCCCAAAGGACGAACATGTTGATCTGGATTTGCGAAACCAACCATCCCTCCCGAGCTACTAACTCTTACAACTTCAAAATTAGATTTTTCCAATTTTTTTTGAACAGAAGTTGCAGTTTGAACAGCTAGTTCCTTTCCATCATTAACGATTAGTCCTGCTTTACGTACCAATCAAAAAATTAAAAACTAGGACTATCTTAAACTAATTTGTTGGACAATCCTAATTTAAAAATTAAATACTATTAGAACTGTTCTAAGAATCTAATATCATTTGTATAAAATTTTCTGATGTCGTCGATCTGATGTCTCACCATACAAAATCTCTCAACTCCTAATCCTGCTGCAAAACCAGTCCATTTCTCAGAATCTATTCCTAATTTTTCTAAGACCTTTGGATCAACCATTCCGCAACCCATTACTTCTAACCATTTACCTTTCCACTGGACGTCTACTTCTGCTGAAGGTTCAGTAAATGGGAAATAACTAGCTCTAAATCTTACAGGAATATCTCCAAAAAAGGCCTTTAAAAATGTAAGAACTGTTCCTCTTAAATGACTAAAATTAATGTCTTGATCGATACATAAAACCTCAACCTGATTAAATACAGGGGAATGAGTAGCATCTACTGCATCTCTCCTATATACTCTCCCGGGAGCAATAATTCTTACTGGGGGAGGATTCTTCTCTAAGTACCTTATCTGAACAGGAGAAGTATGGGTCCTTAAAAGTCGATTTTCATCTAAGTAGAAAGTATCCTGCATATCTCTTGCAGGATGATTTTTGGGTATATTGAGAGACTCAAAATTATAAAAATCAGTTTCTATTTCAGGACCACTTTCAACTGAGTATCCTAGACCACAAAATATATCTATTATTTCGTCTTGAGTTGAAATCAGGGGATGTTTATTCCCAGGGGATGTTCCAATTGAAGGGATAGTTACATCAATTTTCTCTTTTTTAATCTTTTTATCTAAGGCTTCAGTGTTTAGTTTATTTTTTCTTTCAGTTATTAGTTCTTGCAAATTTATCTTTATTAAATTTGCCTTCTGGCCAATAATTGGTCTATCAGTAGCAGATAATTGACCCATTGTTTTCAAAATAATTGATAAATCACCTTTTTTTCCTAGCAAGGAAACTCTCAATTGATCCAGTTCTTCATGAGTATTAGAATTGTCTATATTATTTTTTGCTGTTAGAGAAAGATTATCTAGTTTTTCCTCAATTTGACTTAATGATTCAATTTGACTCACTGATATAGTAAAGATAAGTATTGCTTTATCTTACTTAAATATCGTCCATAAATAAAATGTCTTGATTAATGAAACCGTTAAATATACTAATTAGCAATGATGATGGTGTTTTCGCAGCGGGGATAAGAGCTTTAGCAAAATCAGCCCAAAAAAGAGGACATAAGGTAAAAGTAGTATGTCCTGACCAAGAAAGATCAGCTACTGGTCATGGTCTTACTTTACAATCCCCATTAAGAGTGGAAAAAGCTGACGAGTTATTTGGACAAGGAATTGAAGCATGGGGATGTTCCGGCACACCTGCTGATTGTGTCAAATTAGCACTATCTGAACTCTTGGATCATAAACCCGATTTGGTGCTATCCGGAATAAATCACGGACCCAATTTAGGGACAGATATTTTTTGTTCAGGCACAGTCGCTGCAGCTATGGAAGGCACTTTAGAAAATGTTCCTTCCATGGCAATAAGTGTTGCTAGCTTTAAATGGAAGAATTTTGAATTTGCTGGAGAAATTGCAATGAATATTGCCGAACAAGCAATTAACGATAGTTGGCCAGCTTCACTTTTATTAAATTTGAACATACCGCCCTGCGAAAAAAACAAGATAAAGGAATTATCCTGGACAAGATTATCGGTAAGAAAATATAAAAATCAGTTTTCCAAAAGGGAAGACCCGAGGGGTGATGATTATTATTGGTTGGCAGGTGAAGTTGTTTTAGATCTTAAATCGAAAGGTTACGGTCCTAAAAATTGGCCTAGCGATGTATCTCAAATACAAGAAAATAAAATATCTCTTACACCTTTAGAACCAGATTTATTTTGGAGAGGTAATTTAGATGACTTACCTAAAATTAATAATTCATTTGTAAATCCTTCTTAAAAGCCATAAAGAAAAGCAAAGTCCAAAAAAATGAGCCGCGATAACTTGCGTGTTACTGAGAACTGATAATATTTCAAGACCAGTAATTGGGATATCAGATGTCGCTGTTATCAATTGCCCAGTGGTTTGAGAGGATGCTTGTATAAATAAAGCTCCCATAAGAGCTTGATATCCAATTAATCCAAACAAAATTCCAAATAAATCAACAATTAGTCCTCGTTTTATCAATTTACCGGTTTGTCCTCTTGAGGGTCTTGCGTTGCTTGCAATTGCTCTTCCTGTTCTAACTATTAACCAACCTTGCCAAAGACTAAAAAGTAGTAAAATCAGGGATATTGTTGTAAGTGATAGACCAGGCGCTAAACCAAGCTGTCCTTCGCTGTTATTTACAACATTTGAAAAAAGTAAAACAGCTGCAACAACAACACCTAAAATGGACTGAACCCAAAAGCGTATCCATCCAATGCGCCTCATTCCAAATGAAAGGGACTGAAAATCCATTTTGTCAGACATTCATTTGATTTAATAAACTGTAATCAATCCAAATTTGCCACTAAAATCATAAAATTGCACGTAATCTTTTGATCTCTTTAATATCGCCATCTGAAGTCAAGAGTCCTACCTCAATAGCTATTGGAAGTTTTGATGGCCTTCATGCTGGCCACAGACAATTAATAAAAAGTGTAGTTGAAGAAAATCAATATACCCCAACAATCGCAAGCTTCTGGCCTCATCCCAGAGAAATTCTTTATAAAGAGATGCGTCTTAGACTTGATCTCCCTAATGAAAAACTATCTATTCTTGAAGATCTGGGGATTGAACAATTAGTTCTGATTCCTTTTGATAAGGAACTATCCAAATTAAGTGCGGAAAGATTCGTAAGAGATATTTTGATAAATCAATTACAAGCAAAAAACATTTCTGTAGGTGCTAATTTTAAATTTGGCTTCAGAAGAAGTGGAGATATAAATACAATAAAAAATATCATTAAGGATACGGATATTAAACTAAAAATTATTCCAATTTTAGAAGACAAGGAAGGTAGAATCAGCAGCAGCAGAATAAGAGATCTATTAGAGAAAAGTGATCTGAAAAATGCTTTCAAAATTCTTAATAGGCCTTATAGTTTTAATGGAAAGGTTGTTAAAGGTAAAGGAATTGGAAAAAGTATAGGATGGCCTACCGCAAATCTTGAAATAGATGGCAGAAAATTTTTACCTGGAGAAGGAGTTTACGCATCTTGGACAACCATAGAAAATTCAAACAAAAAAATTGAATCTGTTATGAATCTTGGCTCTCAACCAACAATAAATCCTTTATTGCCATCTGCAGTTGAAGTTCATTTAATAAATAAAGATATCGATCTATATGGTTTAAATCTATCTGTTGAACCAGTTGAAAAACTTAGATCTCAAATCAAGTTCAAAAATATAGATCAACTTTCTAGTCAAATTAAAAAAGATAGAGATAATGCTATGAAAATTTTTAAAAACTACAAAAAATAAATTACAAATGCTGAATTCCAATAATAAAAACGCAGAAGATTTAAGAATTTTTCAAATTATTGACGCTAATCTTGATAGAGCCAGAGAAGGACTAAGAGTTTTAGAGGATTGGGCTAGATTTGGCCTAGGTAATGAAAAATATGTTGAAAAGATTAAAAATTTTAGACAAATTTTAGGAAAAAATCATTTAGAAGTTTATAAACAATCTAGAAATCATATTGAGGACAAATGTAAAGGATTGACTCATCATGAGCAATTCAACAGAAAAACTTTTGAGCAAATTATAAGTTCAAATTCAGCCAGAGTTCAAGAAGCATTACGAGTCATAGAAGAATTCTCAAGGCTGCAGAATCAGGAGCTTTCAAAAATCGCTTCTGAAATTAGATATGAAATTTATACTATTGAAATTGACTTATTGAGTTATAGCAAGTTTAAGAAGTCGGAAGAAATATTAAAAGAAAATGACTTATATGTAATCACAGATCAAAAAGACAATTTATTAGAAATAATAGAAGAGATTTTAATTGCTGGAGTAAGAATTATTCAATATAGATTTAAAACGGGAACTGATCAAGATCATCTTCAAGAAGCAATTCAGATTAAAAATCTATGTAAAAAATATAATTCTTTATTTATCGTTAACGATAGAATTGATATAGCTCTGGCATCTAACGCTGATGGGATTCATCTTGGTCAAGACGATTTAGATTTAAAAACTGCAAGAAAACTATTGGGGTATTCAAAAATTATCGGTATAAGTGCAAATAATGCAACTGATATTTCAAACGCTCTTAAGGAGGGTTGCGATTATATAGGAATTGGGCCAGTATTTGAAACTATAACAAAAAAGAATAAAATACCTATAGGTATTGAAAATATCAAAACAATAACAAAGGATTTAAATATTCCTTGGTTTGCTATTGGAGGAATCAAGTCAAATAATATTTCATATTTAAAAAGAAATGGGTTTAAAAAATTTGCCTTAGTTTCGGAATTAATGAATTCTGAAGATCCTAAAGAAGTCGCTATTATGATTCTAAAAGAGTTATCTCATGAAAATTAGGGTAAATGGAGAAGAAAAAAAAATAGAACTTGATCAAGAAAATGCTCTACTATCTACAGCTCTTAACCATATGGGATATAAACCAAATACAATTGTAGTGGAATTAAATAATTTAATTATAAATTCAATGAAATGGGAAAAAGTGAAGCTTAAAGATGGTGATAATTTAGAAATCGTTTCAATAGTTGGCGGTGGTTAAAAGATAAATTCTTAATAAATTAAAAATCTTCATATTTTTTTAAGTTTAGGCTTGAAACAATAACCAAATTTCTCCTTTTTTCGTTTTATATTTTTAATACTTAAATTTAACAATGAAAGAAAAAATTGATAGCAACTCAAGGTCTCTAAAATGGGAGCAAAATGGGGAGTTAGCACATAAAGATCTGTCTGAGCTAATTGAAAGATTAAAGAATGTAGAAAGTGAACATACCTCATCTGAGTTGTCTAGATTAGGTACAAAATCAAACATAAAAGATTAAATTTGTTACTTAGATCTTGTTTTTATAAAAATTTGTACCAAATTAAAAATACTGAATATAAAAATAAATGCCGAAAAGATTTCCAGAGTGGGTAAATACAGAAGTCGTGATAAAAGCAATTAAAATGAGAGAAGAAGGAATGCTATCAAAACAACTAAATTTATGGATAGAAAACCTATTAGAAATAGAAAAAAAGTGATTATTTAGGAAATACTTTTAATAATTCTGAGGGCCGCCATTGCTGCTCCGTAACCATTATCTATATTCATAACTGAAATACCTGGCGCACAGCTTGACAGCATACTATTTAAAGCAGTTTCTCCATCCTTGCTAACGCCGTATCCTACTGAGACAGGTACTGCAATTACCGGTTGAGCCAACAATCCGCCCACAACTGTCGCCAAAGCTCCTTCCATTCCAGCACAAACTATTAGTACATCATATTTATTAATTTCTTCTAACTGACTCATTAATCGATGAAGTCCCGCTACTCCAACATCTATAAAAGGTTCACAATTCACTCCATAAATTTCGAGCGCTAATTGTGCTTCAAGTGTTACGGCCAAATCGCTTGAACCGCCTGAAATTATGGCAACTTTTTTATTCGTAATTATTTTATTAAAATTTTTCCCAATTGTTAGGCAATTTGCTTCTTCATAGAATCGTGCATCATCATACAAATCTAAAAGATAATTAGCCTTTTCACTATTAATCCTAGTAATGAAAACAACCTCATTTTTACTTAATACATTTCCACATAATCTTTCTAATTGGTCGATACTCTTATCTTGCCCCCAAATAGCCTCAAAGAGTCCAAGCCTATTTCTTCTTTGAAAATCAAACTTGATATCAAAATTCATCTTTGTTTATCTAATTCTCCTTCATAAATTAATTCAAAAGGATTTTTTCCTACATTTAGAGCAGCTTTAACATTATCTTCAAATTTTTGTTGAACTACATTTACTTCTGACATTGGTATGCTTTTCCATAATTTCTTACTTTTCCAATTTACTAATATTAAAGCTTCTTCTTTTTCTTTATCCCAAAATAATTGTCTACCCAAAAAACCATCTTGAGAGGATAACCATGGCTCCCATATTTCTTTTTCAGCATTTAACCATGCTGCTCTTACATCAGCAGGTACTTTAAGTCTTAATTCCTCTATGACCATTTCACTTTGAAAATTATCCATTGTAAGAGCTTTTAAATTGGGAATATCAGATTGAAAATTTAAAACTAATAAGCAAATTAAAAATAAACAAAATCTTTGAATCTTTTTTTTCAAATTTAATTTAAATCTCATTTTTTCTCAAGTAGAACTACTGAATGGCAACTTATACCCTCTTCTCTCCCTTCTGGACCCAATTTTTCATTGGTGGTTGCTTTAATCCCAATTAAATTTTCATCAATATTTAAAATTTCAGAAATGTTTTTTTTCATTAGTTTTATATGTGGCATGATTTTTGGCCTCTCGGCAACAAGAACACTATCAATATTATTTATTTCCCAACCATCTCGTCTTACCAAGTCAATTACTTTTGATAACAAAAACAAGCTATCAGCATTTTTCCATTTTTCATCAGATGGGGGGAAATACTTTCCTATGTCGCCCAACGAGAGGGCTCCCAATAATGCATCCATTATTGAGTGACTTAAAACATCAGCATCACTATGACCATCCAAACCTAAATTTTCAGGATGATGCAATTTTACACCTCCAATA
The DNA here is from genome assembly GCA_902622435.1 of uncultured Prochlorococcus sp. Classification (GTDB taxonomy): domain Bacteria; phylum Cyanobacteriota; class Cyanobacteriia; order PCC-6307; family Cyanobiaceae; genus Prochlorococcus_A. Next base: position 28,536 of record CACNQB010000003.1, read on the forward strand.
ATTAAATCTCTATCCTCTACTAGTCTGTGAATATCGTATCCATTACCTATTCTAAATTTCATGAATTGATTATATTCTTTTATTATTCTCTTACTTTGTGTGGATTTTTTGTAGTTTTGATTAGAAATTAAGTCACTTCTTCTCTCCAATGTTCTTTCAAAACTTTTTTGCTTTCTCCATGATTTAATCTCTTCATGATTACCGCTCACTAAAATATCGGGCACTTTCATATCTTTAAAAGTTAACGGCCTAGTGTATTGAGGATATTCTAATAAATGAGAATTATGACTCTCATCGACTAATGAGCCTGGATCGCCAAGAGTTCCTGGTAATAATCTAGTTAAACCATTAATTACTGATATAGCAGGTATTTCACCTCCAGAAAGTACATAATCGCCTATGGATATCTCTTCATCAGCTAAACATCTAATCCTTTCATCAAAACCTTCATATTGACCACAAATAATTATTATTTGATCCAAAGTGGACCATCTCGCAAGATCCCTTTGCTTTAAGACTTTACCCTGTGGGGTCATCAGCAAAGTTTTACTTTTAGGTAATTTTATAATTGATTCATATGCCTTATAAATAGGTTCAGGTTTTAATACCATACCTGCTCCTCCTCCATAAGGCTTATCGTCTACTTGTCTGTAAGAACCTTCTCCATATTCTCTTAAATCATGTAAATTTACATCAATCAAATTTTTATCTAGGGCTCTTGTTATGACCCCTAAATTATTTATTAATTCAAAAGCTTTAGGAAACAATGTAATTACATCAAAATTAAAACCACTCATCTAGAAATCTTCCTCATAACCAAACTCAATTAACCTTGATTCTTTTTTTCTCCAATTTGGAACTACTTTCACAAACAATTCTAAGTGAACTGGACCATCAATTAATTTTGACATATTTGATCTTGCTGACTGACCAATCATTTTTAACATTGAACCTTTCTTTCCAATAAGAATGCCTTTTTGAGTTGATCTTTCAACAATAATAGTAGCCAAAATAGCTGTCAAAACTTTGCCATTTTTTCTTTTCATTTCCTCTCTCTTTTCTATCTTTACTGCCACACTATGAGGTACCTCTTCTCTTGTATTTTTTAATACCTGTTCTCTCACTAAATCAGATAATAAGTTGTCTAATGGTTGGTCGCAAATCGTCTCTTCGCCATAAAGTTTTGGTCCCTCTGGAAGAAAATTAAGTGCCATATCGACTAGTTCAGAACATCCTTCTCCTAGAGAAGCACTTACAATTTGAAAGTTTCTAGTAATTCCAAAAAATCTTCTATATTGATCTAATCGCAAATTCCTAAATTCTTTATTAACCAAATCCCACTTATTTAATGCAACAATAAACTCAGTTTTATTTGCGATTAGAAAGTTCAAAATATATTCATCACCTCTGCCTGGCTCTTCACTTGCATCAATTACAAAAATTACCATATCAACTCCATCAATTGCAGATTTTGCTTTTTTTACTAATATCTCTCCAAGTCGATGATGAGGTTTATGAACACCTGGCGTATCAACAAAAATTATTTGCCCATCGTCTTTAGTAAGTATTCCTTTTAATTTATTTCTAGTAGTTTGCGCTATTGGAGAAGTAATTGTTATTTTTTCCCCAATCAATTTATTTATTAAAGTAGATTTACCAACGTTTGGCCTTCCTAGTAAAGTTACAAACCCAGATCTATAATTGGCCAATGACTTTTAATGCATCAATAATAAAATTCTGATCAAAAATGGAAAAAAAAACCATAAATTTAAAAGAAATTTCTTTTACGCAAGCAATAAACATATCCGCACTATGGTGCAAAGAGTGGGGTGAAGATATACTCAGCGAAGAGGTTTTAGCAGATAGAATCGCAGAGCTAACTAAAACAAGAAATGGACTTAGAGGATTTTTTGCATACGCTTTATCGGATAAAGATTGTTTTTTGTTAGATAAACTTCCTTTTTCACTAATTTACAAACTGAACGAAGGTGGTGATGCCGTAACAGAAATAGTAGTAAAAAATTTAATAATGAGTTCCGCTCAAATTATTATTCATCGAAGAGATAATAATCATGAATATGAGATATTATCAGAAAACATTTCAGATAGATGTAAAGCTATTTTAAGACTGCTAGAAACTAAGTCAGTTACAAAGTCTATCAATCAAGTCCTTAGAGACTTAGATGATATGGGCAATAGTTTTGATAATTCAGTAAAGTATGACTCAGGGCAAAAGGAATTTATTAAAAAACAAATTCTGGATATCGCCCATTAAAAAGTGTAGAAACAAATCTACGCTTTAGATAAGTTATTTTCGTAATGAGTTTAATCTCTTCTTCCACCGCCTTGAAGTGCAATCATTAATCTCAATATAAAAACAAAAAGATTTATATAAGTTAGATACATACCTAAAGCTCCTGCAAGATATTGATCATCATTATATCTTCTTGGCATTGTATAGAAATCAACAAAAGACATTGCAACAAATAAGACAGTTCCAAACCCTGCAATTATCAATTCAAGTCCTGAACCTCCAAAAACTCCTGGAGCAAAGAATCCTCCAATTAATTGGACAAACATTGCTATAAGCAGACCTATCAATCCAAGACCAACAACTCCGCTTAGTGCTTGACCAACACTATCACTCATTCTTTGGCCAGTGTAAGAGGCAATAACGAAAGTTATACCAGTGGCTAAGGCAGCTGTTCCAACCGAACCAATACCAATTGTTCCTATTGCTAAAGCAACTATTCCACTTAAGGTGAATCCAGTTAACAAACTAAATCCTGTCAACAAGGGTAAGGCCTTCGCATTATTTGCATTATTTGCAGCACTTGTGGCTATAAAAAACAAAATCAATTCTGCAATTAATGCAATTATTGAAAGAGGCTGAAAAAGCCCAGGATTTGTTGCTATGAGTGAGACACCTGCTAAAACACCTAAAGAAGTTAGAACCATACCTCCACCAACGTAAGGTAAAGCTTTTTGAACAACATTAGGTCCAACAATTGAACTAGTTTGTGCTTCACGAATAGCTTGATTGAAATTACTACTTGCTGGCATTTTCTTTTTTTAGAGATGATCCTATTCTACTCGATTTTTAAAATTTCAGGGTACGGATCTCCAGAGTTATGAAGTTACTGATAAGCTTCAATAATTTTCTGAACTAAAGGATGACGAACTACATCTTCAACAGTTAAATAACAAAATTTTATATCTTGAGTTTCAGAGAAAATTCTCGATGCTTCGATGAGGCCGCTTTCCTGATCTTTTTTTAAATCAATTTGTGTAATATCTCCATTTACAACCATTTTTGATCTCTCTCCTAATCTGGTCAAAAACATTCTCATTTGAGAGCAAGTAGTATTTTGTGCTTCATCTAGGATAACTATGGAGTTGTCTAAGGTTCTGCCTCTCATAAATGCCAAAGGAGCAACTTCAATAATTCCCTTATCAATTAACGAATTTGTTCTGTCAATCCCGAAAATACTATGTAAAGAATCAAATAGGGGCCTTAAATATGGATCTACTTTTTGTTGCAAATCACCAGGTAGGAATCCCAAACTTTCACCAGCTTCTACAGCTGGTCTGGTTAAAACAATTTTTTCAATTTTTTTCTCGTTCAAAAGTCGCGCCGCACAAACAGTTGCTAAAAATGTCTTACCAGTTCCAGCTGGACCAATTGCAAAGGTAAGATCAAAGTTTTCAATTGATTCAACATATTCTTTTTGCCTTATAGTTCTTGGTCTTAAATATCTGCCTTCTTTGGAACGCGCAAGAATTTTTTTTCCTAGTTCAGCATGTGAAGACGATTCGCCCATATTTAATGAACTTAAAGCCGCTTTAAGATCGACCTCTGGGACTTCTAACCCTTGTTCCCAAATTGGTCTTGTTAGTTCTACTAATGCTGAGGCTCTCTCAATTTTAGATATGACACCGTTCATCTCAAGTTGTAAGCCTCTTATAGTTAAAGAAACTCCTGTAAGAGACTCAAATTTTTTTAAAAAAGAATTACCAGGTCCAGATAATGCTGTAGCGGCATCAGAGCTTGGCAAATCTATTTTGAAGTGACCAGTTTTGGAAACTTCCTTCATCTAGCTATTGAATAAGAATAAAAATTTATCAACTCACTAGCTTTCAGCTTCATTACCTTCGCTTTCAGCGTTACTACTATCATTTTCTTCGTCTTTAGCCTTAGCTAATTTTTCTTTCTCTAACTTTGCTTTACCAATTGCGATAGAGGGTCTTTCTGTTTTTTCTAATAATCCCCCCTTTTCTAATAAAGTTCTAACAACATCAGTTGGCTGAGCGCCCTGAGTAAGTCTTGTTCTTAAAGCTTCTGTGTCAAGCCTGGTTTCCTTAGTTCTTGGATTATAATAACCTAGTTCTTGCAGGGGTCTACCATCTCTTCTGGAAGTACTGTTGCATGCAACAATTCTGAAACTTGCCTCTTTTTTCTTTCCAAAGCGCTTAAGGCGCAATTTAATCATCTTAAATTAATGCATTTTTAATAATAATATCATTTAAAGGTAAAAATATAGAAACTATAAATCGGCAAAACCTTTTTTCTTTTTATTATTTTTTTGTTTTTTCATTGGCTTATTACTACTCATGCCTCCCATTCCTGGCATACCTCCCATTCCTGGCATACCTCCCATTCCTGGCATACCTCCGTTAGACATTTGTTTCATAAAACCTCTCATTCTTTGAAAATCGGCTAAAACTTTATCTACATCTTTTGCTTCATAACCGCTACCTTGAGCAATTCTTTGTCTTCTTGAGGGTTGAGCAGCAAGAACTTCGGGTTTTTGTTTCTCCTCCAGAGTCATTGACGAGATCATAGATTCTATTTTTTTAAGTTGATCTTCTCCATCTTTTATCATCCCATCATCTATTTTATTCATTCCAGGAATCAATTTAATCAATCCACCAAGTGAGCCCATTCTTTTAATTAATCTCATTTGCTTTACAAAATCATTAAAATCAAAAGTCGCTTCTTGAAGTTTCTTTTGCATCGCTTCTGCATCAGCAAGTTCGACTTCTTTTTGTGCTTTTTCAACAAGTGTCAATACATCGCCCATGCCTAAAATTCTGCTAGCCATTCTCTCTGGATGAAATGGTTGCAGTGCCTCTATTTTTTCACCTACACCTATAAATTTGATTGGTTTACCACTTATTTTTCTTATTGATAAAGCAGCTCCGCCTCTTGAGTCACCATCCAACTTAGTTAATATCGCCCCTGTGATTCCTACTTTTTCATGAAATGACTTTGTTAAGTCTGCAGCTTCTTGCCCAATCATTGAATCAACAACAAGCAAAACCTCATCAGGATTTGAAACTTCTTTTATTCGAACCATTTCACTCATCATGGAATCATCAATTTGCAGTCTTCCTGCGGTATCAATAATTATCGAATTAAAATCATTTTCACTAGCAAAATTCAATGCTTCCTTTGCTATTTCTTCTGGTTTGCTATTTTTTTCTTTAGCTGAAAAAACTTCCAATTCATGTTGACTTCCCAATGTTTTAAGCTGCTCTACAGCTGCTGGTCGATAAATATCTGCAGCCACCAAAAGAACTTTTTTATCTTTTTCCTTTAAATAAAGTCCTAATTTTCCTGTTGCAGTTGTTTTACCCGCTCCCTGAAGTCCAGCCATCAAAATGACCGTAGGACTATTTTCATTTTCGTTTAATGGAGAATTTTCATTCCCCATAATGTTAATCAATTCTTTATTTACGACTTCAATAAATTTTTGACCTGGGTTTACACCCCTAACTACTTCTTCTCCAATAGCTTTATCTTTGACATCTGATATAAACTCTTTTACTACAGACAAACTAACATCTGCATCAAGGAGTGCTCTTTTTACCTCCTTCAAGGCATCGTTTATATTATTTTCACTAATTTTTGCTTCGCCTCTTAAACCCTTTACTGCGTCTTCAAAGCGTGACGAGAGTTCATCAAACATTATTAAAAAGTAATTTTAATTATTATAGATGATCTTGAAGTTTGTAATTACAAGCCGCTCACGAAATCAACCAATTTCCATGATTTATTTGAAAAACCCAAAATATACTTAACTTTAAGGGGATTTAATGATGTTTCATTAACAAATTCTCCAGAATTCTTTACTAATCTCTCTAGATAATTCAATTCTACTAAAACAGCTATCCTAGATGAAGTTTGCGATTCCAAATCAATCTTACTAATTTTAGAATTAATTTCCTTATAAATTCCCTTCTTGATATCGTTCTGTCTTTCTTCGATTGTTCGATCAATTAGACCTTTACTAACGATCTTAGAAATATTAATTTCACCCTTTCCTGCTAAATAATTACTTTTACTTAGAAGCCATCCATTAATTAAATTCCTTATATCTTCCAAAGAAGGCGAAGCTTTATTAAGTTCTTTGAATTCATAGGAAATAATTGAAGTAGATTTCTCAGAAATAGAATTCAATTTAGTTGAAGGATTTTTTTTTATTTCTTGAACAATATCTATCTCACTAAGCTTTTGATTTTGATCTATAGCAACTAAAGGTTTTTCAGAAATAGATTCATCCTTAATTGATTTTTTAAAATTATTTCTCAAAAATCCAATACCAATACCAAATGCAAATAAGATCAAAAATGCATAGATATAAATTAAATAAGGCGACCGATTAATAATTTCTTTGTCCTTTAAAAATTCTCCAAAACTAAACTTTAATTCAGCAATTTTTTCTATTAAAAAATTATAAAACTCTATTGGTTTTTTCTTAAAGTATTGCTCGTTGAATTCGAATTCTTTGGTTTCAATCTTTTCAAAGTCTTGTTTTATGCCGCCAGGCCAAGGTAATCTTCTTTCATCAATAGTACCTAATAAATTATTAAAATCTTCAGTCTTATTTATAGAAGATTCCTCCTCATTTTGTTGGTTTTGAAGATTTGATCTAATCAAAATTTTATTTGATTTCTTTTCTAATTTTTCAATAAATTCTTGAATTTCCCTGTCTTCAAACCAAGAATCTAAATCCACCTCTTTTGAGTCAATGTCTCTATACCCAACTAAAACATCATTCTCCAACCAATTTTTACAGAAAATACATATCGCTTCTAACTTATTCCCAGGATAACTATTAAGCCAATCTCGCAAATTTTCATCAGAACTACTTGAAAACCTCGCAGAGGCCTGGTCAATATCAGCTAAAAGCAAATCTAAACAACCAATTAGCGGCATTGAATCAAGACCAGATAAATTTAGTTTCTTTAAAATTCTCCTCGCTTCAAATAATTTTTCCGGTTTTCTTCTGGAGAAACCAATAGCTGTTAGGGATAGAAATGCTAAAAATCCTGCTTCTAATGATCCTCTTTTTTGTAATTCAAGAAACAAATCAAACTGTTCTTGCACAGTCAAAAATGACTTAATTTGTTGGAAAAAAGCTTCAAACTCTTGCTGATTTAAATAATCTTTATATTCAGATTTATTATTACCTTCCAAACCACCTCTTTTGATTATTAAATTTTCCAACATACTTAAGCCTTTTTTATGAGACTCTTGATCATTTAGATCCCTACTAAGTAGATCTAGGATTCTGTAAGGAAGTAAAGCAACCAAATCTTCTTCAAGTTCTTTTCTTTTTTCTCCAAGCTTTCCCATTCTTTGTAGAAGTTGTATCCCTTCTTGTAAAAAGTCCGCCGCGTTTGAATAGGATCTAAGCTGTTGTTCTTGAATTGCAGAATCTCTAGCTGTTAAAGCAGCCAATAATGTCAAATCAGCTTCTCTACTACTTCCTAAAGCTGGAGTTTGTGGGGGTTGCAATGCTTTTCTCGTAATTTTAAAAGCTTCTTTTGGTGAACCTGATTCCCAAAGAAGTATTAATCCTGCTACTTCTCTATTTGAGGAAAAATCCAATCCAGAATTCCCATTTAATAACAAATTTTCGTACTCTCTTCTGCTTTCTGGATCTGTAAGTAGATCGGCAGTCAGGCGAAGCAGCTCAGATCTTTGGGTTAAAACTTCATAAGTAAAACCTTCATCAGGTGTTTTATCTAACCGTAATTGAAACGCCCTTAATATTTCCTCAGAAGTTGCAGAGGGGCTTACGCCAATTAAACGAAAATGGTCTAAAGGAAGTTCCAAACAAATATCCTATTGAAAATTCTTAGACAAATCTTATCAAGTTAAAAAATTTTTTCACAAGGTCTTACAGAGTTATTAAAAAAAATCATGAAAATCGACCATCACGGCTTAGAATGTTAACAAATCAAAACTTCGTTAAGGTATTTTTCTTGGAAACACACGTAGAGAGAATCTCAAATCTTCAAGACATAAAAAAAGCCGAATTAGATCGAGAAACCGGATTATTCCTTTATGAAGACATGACGCTTGGTCGTAGGTTTGAAGATAAGTGTGCAGAAATGTATTACAGGGGAAAAATGTTTGGTTTCGTTCATTTATATAACGGTCAAGAGGCTATAAGCACGGGAGTAATTGGCGCCATGAAAAAGAAACATGATTGGTTTTGTAGTACCTATCGCGATCATGTTCATGCACTAAGTGCGGGTGTTCCCTCATTTGAAGTAATGAGTGAACTTTTTGGTAAATCCACTGGATGTAGCAAAGGGCGAGGTGGATCCATGCACTTATTTTCAAGAGAGCATCACCTACTGGGAGGATATGCATTTATTGGAGAGGGAATTCCAGTTGCCTTAGGAGCAGCCTTTTCAAGTAAATACAAAAAGGAAGTTGCTGGAAATAGTAATAGTGATGCGGTAACTGCAGCATTTTTTGGGGATGGAACTTGCAATAATGGGCAGTTTTTTGAATGTTTGAATATGGCCCAGTTATGGAAATTACCCATAATTTTTGTTGTTGAGAATAATAAATGGGCTATTGGTATGGCTCATGATAGAGCTACTAGTAATCCTGAAATCTGGAGAAAAGCGTCTGCTTTTGGCATGCACGGCGAGGAAGTTGATGGAATGGATGTATTAGCAGTAAGAGGGGCAGCACAAAGAGCAATTGAGCGAGCTAGAGCAGGAGAAGGTCCCACACTTTTAGAATGTTTAACTTATAGATATAGAGGGCATTCTCTTGCAGATCCTGATGAATTGAGGTCTGAAAAAGAGAAGGAGTTTTGGGGGAAAAGAGATCCTATCAAGAAATTAGCTCAAGAAATTATTGACGGTAAATTCGCTACGGAAGAAGAACTAAAAATTATTGAAAAGAAGATTGATGCAGAGATATCTGAGTCAGTTAAAAATGCTATTGAAGCACCCGAACCCCCTTCACAAGAATTAACTAAATATATCTGGGCAGAAGATTAGATTAAATACCACTAGGTAATTTTCTAGTTAAATTTCTTAGTTTTCTTAGTGCTTTAAGTTCAACTTGTCTTACTCTTTCTCTAGAAACTTCTAATAATCTTCCAATTTCAGCAAGTGTATGCCTCTCATTTGCATCAAGTCCGAATCTTAATTTGAGAACATGTTGTTCTTGCTCGCTTAAATGACTTAACCACTTACCAAGTTGCTCTTGGTGCATTTTTTGTTCAACTTGATCTAAAGGTTCTTCATTATTACTATCTGCAATCAAATCACCTAAAAAGCTCCTGCCATCATCACCATTTACTGGAGCATCTAAACTACTTGTCGATAAGGCTTGTCTTAAGACTGAATCCAATTCTTCTACATCAATTTCCATCGCCTCTGCAATTTCAATCCTGCTTGGCATTGCACCAAGTTTATGAGCCAAGTCTCTACTTACTTTTCTAATAGAAGCTAACCTCTCACTTAAGTGAACAGGCAAACGGATTGTTCTTGATTGACATGCGATTGCTCTTGTCATGCTTTGTCTTATCCACCAAAATGCATAAGTAGAGAACTTATATCCCCTTGTCGGATCAAATTTTTCAACAGCCCTTTCCAACCCAAGAGAACCTTCTTGTACTAAATCAAGAAGCTCAAGTCCTTTGCCTTGATATTTTTTTGCCACACTGACAACTAATCTTAAATTAGCTTTCATCATTCTTTCTTTAGCTCTTCGGCCAATTTTTATTGTTCTTTTTTGCTGAGTTGTAAATTCATTAATTTTTTCATTTAACTGTCCATCTTCTGTAAGAATCATCATTTTCTGGACTTGATTACCTAATTCAATCTCCTCGGCAGGTGTTAATAAAGGAACTCTACCGATATTTTGCAAATACCAGCTAATTGGATCATTACTCCTCCTTTTCGGCTGTTCTGCTTGTGTTGGTATAGATGAAACCATTTTTAACCTGGATTAGGTATTAAAACTTTCCTACACTTTTAAAGAAATAGCCAAATATTTAATGTGGGCTTCAGATTTCAAGTAATATTTGTACACTTATGTGTTTAAAACTATAAATAACTCTCTTAAATTGTTTCTTTCAAGATATTTGTCTCATTTTTATATTTCTCATTAATTTTGACAATTCGTCACCGATAGCAGAAGCATTTGACCCTTTTTTGCACTTTGATGCAGCATATGAATGCAAAAGTACGTATTTAGCAAAAAAATCTGTTGTTATATTTCTACAAAAGGTTAAATCAATCGCAGAACTACCAGCTATAAATCCAGATAAAAGATCACCCAATCCAGCTCGAGCTGTCTGAGAATCGGTTCCGAACAGTTGCCAAACTTTTTTATTTTCAGCAACTATGCTGTTAGCTCCCTTAAGTAAAATACTAATGTTAAATTCTTTTGCTGCATCAAGAGCTAGCCCTACATTGGTATCAGATTTGATATTGGGGAATAACCGTCCAAATTCTTTGCTATGTGGTGTAATCCATGTTTTAAATTTTCTCTCTAAAAAGAAATTTGCCCCTAACTTAGATTCCGAAATTCTATTAAGTGCATCTGCATCCAATATCAATAATCCTCCATAACTAATAAGAAATTCTTTTGATTTTTGCCAATCATCATTATCAATTCCTATTCCTGGGCCGACAACTACTGAATCAAATGCACTTAAATCAATATTTTTTAATGCAGAAAATAAAGATGCATTTCCATTTTGATTAGATTGCATAGTCTCTTTTAAAACTATTTCTGGAGCAACTTGCCAAATAGATTCAGCAACTAACTCAGGCAGAATAGCCGAGATATAGCCTGCTCCACTTGATATGGCCCCTTTCAATGCTAGGTATGCAGCACCAGGATATTTTTCACTTCCAGCTATTAATAATGTTCTACCTCTTTTATATTTGTTGGAATTTTTTGGTAAAGAAGGTAAATCAATATTTTTTACATCTTTGTAAGTAACCTTAAAAATCTTTTTATCAATTAAGGACAGTTTATTAATAGGTACTCCAATATCTATGTGGTGCAATTCGCCAATAAAAGGTAATGCAGAATCTTGTGTCAACCCAATCTTATTAAGACCAATTGCCAATGTATAGTCTGCCTTTACTGCGTTATCTAAAAAAGGCTCTCCTTTATCAGGACATAATCCTGTTGGAATATCAATACTTATTACCTTGCCATATTTGTTATGAAACTTTTCATTAAAAAGTTTAATTAATTTATTATCAACCTTTCTTGTTTGATTATTACCAAAAACTGCATCAATCCAAAGATCTTTCCTATTTGCATCAGGAGGCTCCACTAATTTTGTGACACCAATAGATGTAAGATAATTAAGGTGGTCATTTGTGAGTGTTTTTTTTATCGGGAATGGACACCATACCTGAACATAAAAACCTTTCAAAAAAAGCTCTCTAGCTATTACAGCACCGTCCCCGCCATTATGCCCAGGACCTATAAAAACAGTTATTCCATTATTTAGAAGAGGTTTCTTTTTTAAGAGCCATCTACTAATTTGGATACCAGCTTTTTCCATTAATGCTTCTTGTGGCATTCCATCAGAAAACATTTCTTTCTCTACTATCAACATTTGCTTTGAATCAACAATTAAATGTTTAGAATCAATTGTTGGCCATACAATTTCGTTCATAATTAGAATTAGTACAAAGCAATTGAAGAACTGTTCAAAAATTTAAACTTCCATGTTAAAGACACAAAAGGATAAAAAATTAGAGAACTTTTTTTCTTCTAATAATAAAACTAAAAAGAAGAAAAATATTATTGTAGGTCTTTCTGGTGGCGTAGATAGTTCCCTTTCAGCTGCTCTTCTTGTAGAAAGAGACTGGAATGTTGAGGGACTAACTCTTTGGCTAATGAAAGGACAAGGCTCCTGTTGTTCGGAAGGATTAGTAGATGCTGCTGGCCTTTGTGAAGATTTGGGAATTAATCATAAAATAATAGACTCAAGAGAAATTTTCGAAAGAGAGGTAATTAAAAAAACTACTGAAAGCTATGAGAAAGGATTCACTCCACTGCCATGTTCGATGTGCAACAAGAATGTGAAGTTTGAAGAGATGCTTAATTACGCAATAAGCAAAAAAGACTTTACTCATATTGCGACCGGACATTACGCAAGGATAAAAAAATCACCTTATGCTGAAAAACTTAATTGCAAGGGCTTTGTATTTAAAGACTTCATCCTTCTCAGAGGTGCTGACGAAAACAAAGACCAAAGTTATTTTCTTTATTCTCTTTCCCAAGAAGTACTAAGCAGATTAGAATTTCCTCTTGGTGAAATGAAAAAAGAAGATACAAGAAGGGAAGCCCTCAGATTAGGCCTTAGAACTGCTCAAAAACCAGAAAGTCAAGATTTATGTTTAGTTGAGCATTATGGATCAATGCAGATATTTATCGACAAACACATAGAACCCAAAGAAGGAGAAATTGTGCATGTAAATGGGAAAGTCCTTGGGACGCACAATGGAATTCAGCACTTTACGGTAGGTCAGAGAAAAGGGTTGGGCATTGCTTGGCCGGAACCTTTATATGTAAAAAGTTTAGACAGGGAAAAAAACATAGTTTATGTAGCAGATAAAAGTGATCTCTTTAATAAAGAAGCAATAATTAGCGAGGTTAACTGGGTTTCAATCGAAGAACCTAAGCAAGAGATTGAAGTAGAAGCACAAATCAGATATAGAAGTCATCCAGTAAAAGGAACTTTAATCCCTTTGAAAAATAAAGATAATCCTACTAAAACATTTAAATTAATTTTTGAAGATAGTCAAAGTTCGGTAACCCCCGGACAAGCTGCAGTTTTTTATAAAGGAGAAATTTTATTAGGTGGAGGGTTAATTAATTAATTTTCCAAAAGATATTTAATCCCATAAAAAATATAAACAAAAACAAAATAGGTTTATCTCCAAATTTTGTATAGAAAGTCTTTTCGGATGAAAAATTAGGGAACACTATTTCATTTCGCTCAACATCATAATCTAAAAGTTTAATTATTTTTCCATCATCTTGAACTAATCCCGAAGGGCCTGTGTTTGATACTAGTAAATTATTTTTCTTATTTTCAATACTTCTTAATCTAGCCAAAGATAGGAATTGATTATAAAGCTTAGCTGGATATGGATCTAAATTTGCTGCAGTTATTATTAGTTTTGCACCGCTATTAATAGCTTTTCTTATTTCTAGTCCATCACTAATTTCGTAACATATAGCTACTGCTAGTGGGGGTGTAAATTTAGTATCAAAAAATCTTGAATCAGAGCCTGGTTGAATTCCTCCTACTGCAGATAATCCTCTTGAAAAAATATCTAGAAATCTAGGTATTTTTTCACCTATTGGAACAAGTCTATTTTTATCTATAAATGAGGTAAAAGATTTATCTCCAATTTGAAATCCGAGTAAAGAACTTCTTAACTCATTATTTGAATTTCTGAAACCTCCTGACAAGGTATTAACCTTAATGCCTTTAGAAAAATAAAAATTGTTAGATAGAGTCCCTTCAGGAGCAACAAGAAGTTTTGCTTTGTTTGATAAAGCATATTTTTGAGCGATGGATAGCTTTTCTTCAATAAATTCATTATTTATTTTTAATTTTTCTCTTGTTGGTATATTAGTTTGCCAAATAGCTACTGGATATTCATAATTTCTTTTTAATGGACTTGTTAAACCTCCAAATAAATGTAAGAAAATAAAAACCAAAAGTCCTAAAAGAAATATTTTTTTAAAGTGAAGTTTTCTTTCCCATCTACCTTGAATATAAAAAATCCAAAATCCAATCAATATTTGTAATACGCATAAACCACTGGCACCGATCCATCTTGCTAAACCAGCAAGATAAATATCACCTGGGATAAGACTCTCTCCTAAACCTATCCAAAAAAAAGGTGTTTGAGAAAGTATCAATTCACCAATACCCCAAGTCAAGGATAAAAAAAATACTTTTACTGTTAAAGATAATATTTTCATTTTGAAAACATCCTCTTTCCAGAGAATACTTTCAACTAACAATCCCCATAAATAAACTAATATCCCACCCAGAAAAGCGCAAAATAATAATATTAAAATGGTAATTATTAAACTTGCAAGCCATGAGAACCCAAGCCATGTCAATGGATGAAGATCATAAAGCCAAGAATGACTTATCAAGATAAAGAAAAAACCCCAACAAAAATTTGCTATTCTCCTTTCACTTCCCTTCCATAAAATAAATAAAGATATCGGCATAAAAATCAGCCAAAAATGAGTTGAAACTGAAATTCCTCCTAAAATCCCTCCTAAACAAGGGTAAAAATATTGTCTTAGACTTTTAATTTGAGTTGGGATTAACAATCTAAAATTACGAAATTAAATTTATAATCACCCATTTATTGTACCTTCATTCTGTAGACTAAGTTTTAGTAACTTTCAAAATTTAAGTGAAAGAAGTCTTTATTAGTTTTGCAGTTTTTGTTTTTTGTGTTTCATTAACTCTTTTCAGTCAATTTAATTCACCTCAAGTTGTTAATTCTGCTGAATCAGAAACTCAGTCAGTTCAAGGAACACCTGTTGCAAAATCATCAAATGTCTCAAATAATAATTTATTTGAACTAGACCCATCAGATCAAAATCCTATACTTTTCGCTATGGCAGAAGAAACACCATCAGACAACAATTCAAGGACTACAGAAAGTGGTCTAATTATTGCAGATATCCTAACAGGGGAAGGAGATGAAGCTAGTGCTGGGCAAACAGTTACTGTAAATTACACAGGAACTCTAGAAGACGGGACACAATTTGATACCAGTATCGGCAGAGCTCCATTCAGCTTTCCCTTGGGTGCTGGAAGAGTAATAAAAGGTTGGGACGAAGGTGTAGCAGGCATGAAAGTTGGAGGCAAAAGAAAATTAACAATACCTCCGGAACTTGGATACGGATCAAGAGGAGCTGGAAATGTAATACCTGCTAATGCGACTTTAATATTTGAAGTTGAATTATTAAAAGTCAATTAAATTAAGTAAGAAAAATATCTAAGACTTTAATATTTGAAGTTGAATTATTAAAAGTCAATTAAATTAAGTAAGAAAAATATCTAAGACTTTTCAATTTAGTTAATCTCCAAGTAATATATATATAACACCAAATATTTGAAATGTTTAGTAAATTCATCAATTCTTTTCTAGATAAAAAATTCCCATTAACAGTCCATGCTCACTGCGATGGACCTTGTGGTGTTTACGACCCAGCATCTACGAGAGTTGCAGCTGAAGCAGTTTTATCAATGACAAAAAAACTTATTGCATTAGAAGCTCCTTCTAACACTGATTCTGCAGAGTGGGCTACATACAGTAATACATTTTCTAGATATGTAGCAGTTAAAGAAGAGCAAGCAAAAGAGACAAAGAAAGAGATTCTAATTTTGTGGACAGATTACTTTAAACCAGTCCACTTAGAAACTTATCCAGACTTACATGAAACCATTTGGAAGGCGGCAAAATTATGCAGTGCATGCAAAGTTAGTATTGACTTAGCCCAAGCGGAAGAACTCTTGAGTTATGTAGAAAAAATTCATAATATTTTCTGGGCTTCAAAAGGAAGATCAGACGCTTTTGTAAAAGCTAGTTAATCAGAGTTATTTTCAAAAGTTTTTTTGATTTTTTTTTATTTTTTTTAGGTTTAAGAAAAACTGCGATTATCAGTGGTGAATCAATGTTTCCTTACCTAAAAGATGGTGATATTGTATTTTTTAAAAAATATAAAAAGAATAAATCAATACTTAAAAATCGACAAATAGTTATTTTTAATCATCCATTTAAAAATAAAAACTTAATAAAAAGAATAAGTTCAGTAAATCAAAATAATATTGAAGTTATTGGCGACAATACTGAATTTAGCGAAGATAGTAATAAATTTGGATTAATTAATAACGAAAAAATAATTGGTATTGTTACCTCTAAATTAATTATTCCTAAATTAAAAAATTTTTTAATTCAAAAAGACAGAAGCACTTCTTTGAATCCAAAATAATCCCAAAGAAAAGGAAAGCCCTCCTGCTAAAGCTATTAATCTTTTAATAAATTTTTGACTTGCTTTAAAGGTGGTAAAAGATATTAAACAAGTAAAAAGATTCATACTTAATAGTGAACCAATCAAATATGAAATCAAATATAAGCATGCGCTTGTCAAAGGTAGTGCTAAAGCAGGAAGAACTGCAATAAAATGTGAACCTCCAGCAATACCATGTAACATGCCTAAACCAGACAAAGCATGAGAGTGCTTTTTATTATTTTTTTGTTCCTTAACATGAAAGTGAAAGTGACGATGGGCAATTCCATTCTCATGCCTATGGGAATGCGAGTGGATACTTAATTGAAAAGAATTTTTTATAGCAAATACTCCAACAATTAGTAGAGAAATTCCAACTAGGAATTCGGCAATATTAGAAAATTTGTTTAATGGCGTAATATCCTTAATAAAAATCGCTAGAAAAGCTAGAAAGAGGACACCTGAAGAATGACCTAAGCCCCATGAGAAACTATTTTTAAGAGCTTTTTGAGGATTATTAATAGCTGCTGGTACCATTGCAATTAGATGATCAGCGCCAGTAACTACATGCACAAATCCTGCAACTATACCTGTTAAAATTACAGACTGCATATATATTTAGAACAACTCTGATTATCCAATTTTATAGCACGATTTGAAGTCAACATTAAATTGAGTTAAATAATTTCTTGAACGATTTTTCAATATCAGTTTCTCTCATAAAAGTTTCACCAATTAATACTCCCTTTATTCCAATAGATCTAAGCGATTCTAAATCTTCGGCACAATTAATTCCAGATTCACTTATGGGAATAATATTTTGTTTTAAAAATATATCTTCATATTTTTGCATCAATTCTTTTGATATTTTTAAATCCGTTTTAAAAGTCTTTAAGTCCCGATTATTTATTCCAATCAAATTAAAAGATTTTAACTTTAGAATCCTTTCTAATTCATTAGAGTTATGGACTTCAACAAGAACACTCATCTTTAAATTATCAGCAATTTTCTTTAAATAAATTAAATCGTCATCACTTAAAATCGCAGCGATTAATAATATTGCATCAGCACCAGATACCCTTGCTTTATAAATCTGATAAGCAGAAATAATAAAATCTTTGCACAACAATGGGAGACTAGTTGATCTCCTTACAGTCTCGAGTATTTCATAACTACCTTGAAAAAACCTTTTATCGGTTAGTACTGAGATACATGATGCACCTAATCCTTCATAACAAATTGCTATGTTTTCAGGGTTAAAATCTTTTCTAATAACTCCTTTACTCGGACTAGCTTTTTTTATTTCAGCAATAACTCCTGGTTTTATTTTTGAATCCAAGATATTTTTGAAAAAATCTTTGGGAGGAGATAGTTTTTCAACCTTTTTGATGAGATCTTCTAAAGAGAATATTTTTTTAAAATTCTTAATTTCAATATCCTTGTGCCATACAATTTCTTCCAAAATGTTTTTTGCTTGTGCTTCTCTATGAGGTACAGCATATTCTAAATTTTCTACCCTTACTGTTGGATTTGGTGGCCTGCGTCTTATCTCCATTAATTTCAGATATTATTTTATTTGAGAAGCCGCTTGTTTATATGCGACCTCAACTACTTCACTAAGAGTAGGATGAGTATGAACTTCTTTAGATAGTTCAATTACATCTTGGTTCCTTGAAATAGCGTTCGAAATTTCTTGAATTAAATCAGCTGCATGTAACCCAAAAATATGAGCCCCTAATACTTTCCCATTATCTTTGTTGAAAATCAACTTTAGCAATCCATCACTCTCTAATTCAGCCAACGCTTTTGAATTAGCCTTAAAGAAACTTTTGACAACTCCCAAAGTAAAATTTTCTTTTGCAGATATCTCTTTAGCTTCAACTTCAGAGAGACCAACTGAACTTATCTCTGGGTGAGTAAAGGTTGCTGCGGGGATACTTTTATAGTTAATTTCTACATTGCCACCGCAAATATTATCAACAGCAATAGTACCCTGCGCTGCAGCTGTATGGGCAAGCATTAGTTTGCCCGTTACATCTCCAACAGCCCAAATGTTAGGTATTATTTCATCACCATTCTTAACTCTCATTTGATCATCTACAGGAATGAAACCTTTTACTGTTTCGATACCAACCGACTCAAGATTTAAGTTATTACTATTAGGACTTCTGCCAGTTGCGACTAGCACAGCGTCAACTTCTAAAGTTTCTACAACTTCCTTAGATTTTGCATCAGTCAGTTCTATTTTTACAGGGCATCCAGGTATTATTTTTGTCGCAAAGACATTTGATTTTGTGTCTATATCTCTTGCTTGAATAAGGTTCTTCTTAGCAATTTTAGTGATGTCTGGATCAAATGTTGGCATAATATTTTCCAAAGCTTCGATCATGGTAACTTCACAACCAAGCGCGGTATAAACATCAGCAAATTCTAGCCCTATATATCCGCTTCCAATAATTGCTATCCATCTTGGAAGCCACTCAAGTTTAACCGCATCATCGCTAGTAAATACAGTCCTATTATCCAAAGTTATTCCACGGGGCACAAAAGGAGAAGAGCCTGTTGCTATAACAATATTTTTACATGTGAAAATTTTATCAATTCCGTTTTTATCTCTTACACCTACTTTTTGATTTCCTTCAATTCTTCCAATGCCCAAAATAATTTCAACTCCACTCCTTTTAAGAGTTTTTGTTAAATTTTCTCTAACATTTAAAACTAAATTATTTGCATGATCAGCAATTTTTGATCTCTCGAACCTTACTGGTGAAGCATGTATACCAAATTTAGCTAAATGTTCATAATTAGCTATTTCTCTAACTTTTCCACTTGCAGCCAAAAGAGCTTTAGATGGGACACAACCCTTGTTAACACAAGTGCCTCCCATATTAGAAGATTCTACTATTGCGACTTTCAGTCCTTTACCAGCAGCATGTTTAGCGGCATCAAAACCTCCATATCCTGCTCCTATTACGATTAAATCAAAATCAAAACTTGAATCAGTCACTTTTTATTTATTTATTTAGAGGTGTATGCGACTCTTTTTCGTTCTAATAATAACGGAACTGCAACACAAGCCACATTTAATGATTCTACAATCTCACTATGCGGAATTGTAATTGTTTCATTAAAAGCTTCTTGAATTTTTTTATGAATACCTTGACCTTCATTACCCAAAATCAATGCTGTACGTCCAGACCAATCAACTTCCCAGTAAGGTTTTGAGGGTTTTTTTGAACTCTCATTATGGCTACTAGTAGAGAAAATCTTAAATCCTACATTTGATAATTCAGACAAAGACTTAAGTAAAGAATTTAATATTTCTTCTTCAATGCCATCAAATCTTAAAAATGGCAGATGAAAAACTGCACCTGAGGATGCTCTTAATACCTTTTGACCTAATGGGTGCGCACCTCCAGCTAAAAAAACTGCATCAACACCAGCAGCTAAAGCGGTTCTAAATAGATTACCCATATTCCCAGGATCTTGAATTCTGTCGAGAACAAGAACAAAATCATCTCTTCTATTGAATTGATAATTAGGTATTAATGAAATCTCTACTAAAGCTGCTATCCCATCTGGATTAATTATTGAAATCGCAGATGCCAAGATTTCCTCTGAGACAATATTTATTAATGACTCATCAAATTTTTTGATTAGATTTTGATTCTTTCTTAGCCATTTTTCGGTAACTAAAATCTTAGAGGGACTTTTTCCAGACTTCAGCAATTCTTCAATGAGATGTGTACCCTCTATGCAAAAAAAGTCTTGATCTTTTGGAGATGATCCTCTTTTAAATGATCTAAATCTTTTAACTAGATTATTGTTTTTACTAGTTATTTTTAAAAAAGTATTTTCTATGAGTATTTTGAAAATTTATTATTAACTATATTTTAATTACATAAATAATTTGATCAATTATTTATTAAATTTTTATTTCCCAAGAAATCAAAAAATACATTTTCACTTTTAATTAATATTCATGACGTTACATAGGGTGGACTTAATATTATTAGTTTGTCATGATGAATATAATAAATGAAGTCTTAATGATTTGCGGAAGCAAAACGAAGTCATATCTTAAATCGCAAAATTTAAAGATTCTTGGCCAAGGCAAGTTAAACGGAATAGTTAAAATAAGTGGTGCGAAGAATTCTGCCTTAGTTTTATTAGCTTCATCATTGCTAACAAATGAAAAAATAATTCTTGAAAATGTACCTTTTCTCACTGATATTGAAAAGATGGGGAATATCTTAAAGAATTTAGGAGTAAATTTAGTTCGTAAAAACAACCAACTAGAAATAGATCCAACAACTATTTCGATTAAAGAACTTCCATATGAACTTGTTAAAGGATTAAGAGCTAGTTTCTTTTGTATAGGTGCACTATTAACTAAGTTTGGAGAAGCTCAAGTACCGTTACCAGGTGGATGCAATATTGGTTCAAGGCCTATAGAAGAGCACATTAATGGACTAATCGCATTAGGAGCAGACATTATTATTGAAGAGGGAATTGTAAAGGCAAAAACAAAGGGGAACAAAAATAGACTTCATGGGACTCATATTAAATTAAATTGTCCAAGTGTAGGTGCGACTGAAACTTTAATAATGGCAGCATCTTTAGCCAAAGGAAGAACTACCATTGAGAATGCTGCAAGAGAGCCTGAAGTTCAAGATTTATGCCAAATGCTTAATAAAATGGGGGCAAAAATTTATGACTCCGGTAAAGAAACAATTATTGTTGATGGTGTTAATAAGCTTGGCGGATGTACCCATAAAGTAATTCCAGACCGAATTGAGGCTGGAACTTTTTTAATAGCTGCTGCTGCGACTTCGTCTTCAATAACAATTTCTCCAGTAATCCCTCATCATCTTGAAGCTGTTACTCATAAACTTCAAGAAAGTGGGAGTAAAATTACGATTAAAGGTAATTCTATTTCTATCAAGAGTAAAGAGATTAAAGGAGTAGATATTGAAACAGCTCCTTTCCCAGGCTTTCCTACTGATTTGCAGGCACCATTTACAACTCTAATGACAATCGCAAATGGTGAATCAAAGATAACTGAAACAATTTTCGAAAACAGAATGAATCATATTTATTTACTTAATGAAATGGGCGCCAGTATAAAACTAAACAAAAACGTAGCTTACATCAAAGGTGTTAAAACAATTAATGGGATGAATCTAGTTGGCTCAGATTTAAGGTCATCAGCTGCATTAATAATTGCAGGAATCATCGCAAAAGGTAGTAGTAATTTCTATGGATTAGAACATCTAGATAGGGGTTATGAAAATTTTGAATTAAAACTAAAAAGTTTAGGTGTAAAAATAATTAGAGAGATCAGTAAAAATACTTTTGAGGAGAATGGATATAAAATTGAACCTAAATCTGGGGACCTTTCAAAAGTCGAAGCAGCTTAGTCTTTTCTAATATATTTAGAAACTAAGGAAGTTGTTTCAAACGTATGCAATATTGATTAGTGATATACAACCCAAAAATAATAAAAACAAAACTAGAAAGCGATTAGACCAAATTTTATTTAAACCATTAAATTTGAATTCGTTCATGCCCAAGTTCCGCTATAAGATCCTAATGTTGTAAGTGTAGCTACTGCAATAAAGAGATAAGGAACGAATTTAAAGGATAATTTTTTTGCTTGAATTTTAGACATTTGTTTTTTTATTTAATATAACACAATATTACTAATCATGAAGCTATCTACTCTTAAAAAAGGCTTTTAAGCGCATTAAATCACAAAAATGTATCATAAGTGTTTAAATTTTCTTTTCCCCCTCATTTCTTGTCAGCAAATGCAATAAATAATTCTATGTTTTTATCGAAAAGATTAACTCTTTACAAACGTTATCTTGATAACTGTTTGTTATATATAAAGCAATAGTCAATAAGTTGATTTTTGTTATAATAGATAAGTTCATTTTTTCAAAAGCCTTGGGAGCGTGGTGGAATTGGTAGACGCACCGCACTCAAAATGCGGCACCTTCGGGTATGTCGGTTCAAGTCCGACCGCTCCCACTTTGATGAATACCTATAGTCGATTCGATATATCTTTCAAAAAAGGAAAAGGTTGTTGGCTATGGGACAACACAGGTAAAAAGTATCTTGATGCAGTTGCTGGTATCGCAACTTGTAGTCTTGGACATAGCGATAGAGTTTTAAGAAGGAGGCTATCAAATCAACTAAAAAAGATTCAGCACATTTCCAATCTCTACAACATTGAAGAACAACAACAATTAAGCAGAACTTTAACTAATATGAGTTGCGCCAAAAGCGTCTTCTTCTGCAACAGTGGTGCTGAAGCAAATGAATCGGCGATTAAATTAATCAAAAAATATGGTAATACAACAAATAAAGGTAAAGAATCAATTATTCTCGCAGCTGAATCTAGCTTTCATGGAAGGACGCTAGCAGCCTTGAGTGCTACTGGACAGCCCAAATATCAAAAAGGTTTCGAACCAATGATTCCAGGTTTCAAATTTTTTAAATTTAACAATTTTGATTCGGTAGAAAAAATATTTGAGGAGTGTGAAAATAATGATCAAAAAATTTCAGGGGTTTTAGTTGAACCAATACAAGGAGAAGGCGGCGTAATTCCTGGAAGTAAAATATTTTTTAAAAGCCTGAGAGATATATGCGATAAATACAATTCTCTTCTCATTTTAGATGAGGTCCAAAGTGGAGTAGGTCGAACTGGGAAAATGTGGGGTTATGAGAATTTAGGAATTGAACCCGATGGATTCACCCTTGCTAAAGGATTAGGAGGAGGTCATGCAATTGGAGCATTATTGGTAAAAGAAAAAGCCAACATTTTTTCTCCTGGAGATCATGCAAGCACTTTTGGGGGGAACCCTTTCGCCTGTAAAGCCGCCCTAACTGTTTTAGAAGAAATAAATAGAAGAAATATTGTCAATAATGTTTATCTTAGAGGGGAACAATTAAGTACTGGGTTTAAAGAATTGTCAAAAAAATTTCCAAATATTATTAGAGGGAAAAGAGGTTTGGGCTTAATACAAGGTCTTGTAATCAATGATGATTATGCTGATGCAAAAAAAATTACATTAAAAGCTTTTGATAAAGGATTACTGGTAGTTCCTGCAGGAGGAAATGTTGTAAGGATTGTCCCACCATTAGTTATATCTCGAAGAGAAATTAATATTCTTTTGGATAAGCTAAATGCAATTTTTCAAGAGTTATAGCTATTAAAATTTTGAAAAATGCAAATTTAAAAATTTTTGAATTATTATCACCTAAACATGAAAGGGATAATATCAAGTTAGGTTTATCAAGAGTTAAAAAAGCACTCCAAGAACTTGATAATCCTTGCAATAATATCCCTGCGATACAGATTATTGGAACTAATGGGAAAGGATCAATAGCGGCATATTTAGAAAGTATACTTTTTGAAGCTAAAAGGAATTTTGGTTTAACGACATCTCCTCATCTTTTGGACGTATGCGAGAGGATTAGAGTTAATAAAAAAAATATTAATAAAACTGATTTTGAAAAAATCTATAAATTAATTGAAGAAAAATTTTCAACATTTGAATTAACTCCTTTTGAAAAAATTATTTGCTGCGCATTAAATTTTTTTGACAATAAAAAAGTTGAATTACTCATTCTTGAAGCTGGCTTAGGGGGACGATTAGACGCGACAACAGCCCATAAATCTAGACCAATAATTGCTATTGGCAATATTGGCTTAGACCATAAAGAATTTCTTGGAGACACAATTGAAAAAATTGCCAAAGAAAAATTAGCAGTCATTGAAAAAAACTCAATTGTCATCTCGTGTAACCAAAATAGCCAAGTTGAAAATTTAATAACCAAAAAAGTTAAAGAGGTTGGAGCAGAAATTATTTGGAAAGATTCAATTTCAAACAGCTATGAGCTTGGATTAAAAGGAATTTTTCAAAAGCAAAATGCTTCAGTAGCTGTTGGAGCAATTGAAGCGCTGAATAATTTAGGATTCAATATTAAAGAAAAACACATATCTGAAGGCCTTAAAAAGACAGCTTGGAAAGGAAGGCTAGAAATAATAAATTATTTGAATAAAGAAATTCTTGTAGATTGTGCGCATAATTATCCTGCTGCAAAGGCACTCTCTAATGAACGAATAAATTGGGAGAATGAAGATAAAGGAATTTATTGGATTTTAGGCGTCCAAAGACAAAAAGATATTTACGCAATATTAAAAACACTTTTAAAGAAAAATGATCACTTATTACTTGTGCCAGTTCCAAACCAACCTAGTTGGCAATTAAATGATCTATCTCAGATTAAGGAATTTGACTTTCAAAAAACAATCGAATTTAAAACATTTGAACTTGCCATTGAGTATTTATTTTCCCTAGAAAAATGGCCACCTAATCATCCTGTTCTAACAGGTTCTATTTTTTTAGTTGCTGAATTTATCAAATTTGCGAATAAACAGAAATGTTAAATTTTAAATTGTTCCTTCACTTCCCAACCTTCCAATTTTCCTGGATTTAAAAGCCCTTTAGGATCAAATCTTAATTTCGCTTTTACTTGATCCGCGTCAACCACTCCTAGTCCTCCGCCTTCAACTGTTAAAACATGAGGATTAAAAATAAACGCACCAAGTTTCCTACAATCTTCCATTATTTCATTTAATTCATCTACCCCATTCCACTTTAATACAGGCAAAGCCGCTAAACGCGGTGATCCTTGTTGAGAAACTGCCTCTAAATGCCAAAGAACTTTTTTACCCCATTTTTTTCTCAAGAAATTAATTAAATTTAGTTCATTATTAAGTGGCAAAAGCATCTGTAAATACGTCCAATTTTTATCCCTAGACCTCATATGAAGAGTTGTATGATTCCATACGACTTCAGAAATTCCATTAACGAGTTTTTCTTCTTCCCCAAGAAGGGTACATTCAACTTTGAATTTTTTACAAATCAACTCGATCGTTTTTGTTCCTCCCAGAGTAGATTGAATTAATATCTTGTGACTTCTAGAATTACGTTTAAACCATTTTGGCATTTGATCTACAATTTCTTCTTCAAGAATTGCTCCTAGTTTCAGATTAATTGCGGCGCTTGTAAGAGTTTTTAATATTTCTATTGTTTTTTCAAATTCAATACAGTCGATAACTATTGAATACCACTTACGTTTGATATCAGTAGCCAGTAATAAAGAAGTAATTATTCCATTAGTCCCATATGCATGATTAAGAGGTTCGGATTCTTCAGCATCAAATTTTAATAAATCAGGTTTTTCATTCATAGTCACTGCCTCTAAACCAATAAGATTTCCTGGATCTCTTAAAAAACCCCACCTAATCGACCCAATACCTCCTGAACCACCTGCAATAAAGCCTCCAATTGTAGATGTTTTCCAAGTACTAGGCAGCAACCTTAATTCCCTTCCATATTTTTCCAATTTTTTATTCAAATCTCCCATAACACATCCAGACTGTACTTTCACGAAACCTGTATCAGGATCAAATTCTTCTAACTTATTGAAGTAACTCATCTGCATTACAACTCCTTTAAACAATGGAACAGCTTGTCCATAATTGCCTGTACCTGAACCCCGTAAAGTAAGAGGGATAGAAAATTCCCAACAAATTTTTGCTACTTTCTTAACTGCGTTATGATCACTAGGTCTTACTACCAAATCAGCAATACATTCGTCTAATTTTTCAGTAAGGATTGGAGAGTAGTTATAGAAATCTTTTGAAAGTCTTTTTACATCGGATTGGCTTTCAATAATCTCTAAGTTTTTGACTTCCCTAAATTTGTCTAAAAATTTAAGAGTATAAGATGTCATTAATAAAATTTCTTGAGTTTTATATATAAATTAGTCGATTAGCAATATAAATCGCCTTTTACATATACTTTTCTCTTTAAATTAGTAGAAAAAACATCTGCCCATCTTTGTGCTTCTAAAATTACAAAGTCAGCAGGGCAACCCTTTTTAATTAAACCATCCCATTTTAAATTTAATAATCTGCTTGGAGCTAAAAAAATAGGAGATAAAGTCGTTCTTTCCCAGGGATTTAGTTGAAGCATAGGTATCGAGCAAGACAACATATAAAAAGGATCAAAATTACCAAATGGGTACCAAGGGTCTTGAACATTATCACTACCAAGAGATACATCCACATGTGATTTTTGTAATTGCTTTATTGGCGCAACTGGTCTTTTCAATGAAGTAGTTTTATTACTTCGATTGAGCAGCCAAAAATTTGTTAGAGGTAAGGCAATAACCTTAATATTTTTCTCAGCCATTTTTTCTCCTAAATTTAAAATCTCTCTATTACTTAAAGAAATAAGACTACTCAAATGACTACAAGTGATCGGAATACTATTAATTTTAGAATTTTCGATTGTTTCTAATAAAACTTTTATTCCCGCTCCAGGTTCAATAATTGATTCATCAATATGCAAATCAATTTCTAATTTATATTTACTCGCAAGAAAAAGCATCTTTGCTAGAAATTTGTTTGTATTTTTTTTATTGAAAGGGGGTACAACAACTCCTCCTAAAATGCCTCCATTAGAAGAAAATATTTTTGCCAAATCTTCTCCATCAGTTGTATCCCAGAATTCCAATGGAGCTAGAGCAACGTATTGTAAAGTTAACTCAGATGAAAATTTTTTTTGTAATTTAAAAAGTTCAATCCAAATATTCATAGATTGACCTTTATATGTATCAATATGACTTCTAATTGCTCGGTATCCATTTTGTATGGCAAGTTTTAATGATTTCTCAACTCTTTCAAGAACCTTATCTGTAGTTCTAGTTTTATGTTCTTCAAGATTTACTGATAATGCTCCTCCATAATTTGATTCCAGATTAGGAAAATCTGCCCATGTAAAAGATTTATCAAAATGCGAATGCGTTTCAACAAATCTTGGGAATAAAATATTTTTTGGTTTTGTAATTTTATTTTTTAAAGGCTTTAACTCAGAAACAAATCCATCCTCCCAACTAATTGAAACCGAACATAAATCCTCTACATCGATTATGAGGTTATCTAAATCTTCTATTAAACAAAGGCTTCTGGGAATAAGAACCTCAGCTGTGCCGGAATTACTCAAATTTTTAAATTTTCTTTTATTTTAAATCATAAGAAAACTTTACTAAATTAGAAAATAATTCAAATTTCACTAAAAGATAAAAATAACTATGAAAAATTACCCTTGAGTTGTTAAATTTATAAATACGAGGCGGGCGTCGCCAAGTGGTTAAGGCAGCGGCTTGTGGCGCCGCTATTCGGGGGTTCGAATCCCCTCGCTCGCCCTCAAAAATATTGCAGCAAAATTATTTAACTTGTAATTTTGAATTAAAGAATCATAAAAAATTCCTAGCAAAGTGCTAACAAAAACAAAATCAGACGAAAAAAAATCTCAAAACAATTCAACTAATGGCAGTTATTGGATAACCACATTTGGATGCCAAATGAACAAGGCTGATTCTGAGAGAATGGCTGGGACATTAGAGAAAATGGGATACACCAGAGCAGATAATGAATTAAATGCCGATTTAGTCTTGTACAATACATGCACAATCAGAGATAATGCAGAGCAAAAAGTTTATAGCTTTCTAGGAAGACAAGCCAAAAGAAAGCACAAAACACCTAGCCTAAAACTTGTTGTTGCAGGTTGTCTTGCTCAGCAAGAGGGAGAATCCTTACTAAGAAGGGTCCCAGAACTTGATCTAGTTATGGGGCCTCAACACGTAAATAATCTTGAGAATCTTCTGGGGAAAGTTGATTTAGGAAATCAAGTTGCTGCTACAGAAGAAACCTTCATTTCTGAAGACATAACAAGTGCCAGAAGAGAAAGTTCTATTTGTGGCTGGGTCAATATAATTTATGGATGTAATGAAAGATGTTCATATTGTGTAGTCCCCTCTGTCAGAGGAAAAGAGCAATCAAGATATCCAAATGCGATAAAAAGTGAGATCCAAAAATTAGCTGATGATAATTTTAAAGAAATTACTCTTTTGGGTCAGAACATTGATGCTTATGGTAGAGACCTTCCAGGAACTACAAAAGAGGGGAGAAAAGAGAATACCCTAACTGATCTTTTATATTATATTCATGATGTCAAAGGAATTTGCAGAATAAGATTTGCTACTAGTCATCCCAGATATTTTTCAAAAAGATTGATTCAAGCTTGTTATGAACTTGATAAAGTCTGTGAACATTTCCATATCCCCTTCCAAAGTGGAAATGATGAAATTTTAAAGCAAATGTCCAGAGGATATTCTATTAAAAAGTATAAAAATATTATCGAGAACATAAGGTCATTAATGCCAGATGCATCAATCACAGCTGACGCGATAGTTGCTTTCCCAGGAGAAACCGAACAACAATATCAAGATACATTAAAGCTAATATCAGAAATTGGCTTTGATCAGGTGAATACAGCAGCATACTCTCCAAGACCAAATACACCTGCAGCAGTTTGGACAAATCAACTTTCGGAAGAGGTAAAAAAAGCTAGATTACAGGAAATTAATGATTTGGTCGAGAAAACTGCTAGGCGTAGAAATCTAAGATATATCAATAATATCGAAAGCGTTTTAATTGAAGGTTTAAATCCAAAAAATTCCTCTCAAATCATGGGTAGAACGAGAACAAATAGATTAACTTTCGTAGAGATTCCCAAAAATATTAACTTTAATTTTTCGTTGGGGGATGAGATAAATGTCAGAATAAATGAAGCAAGACCTTTTTCTTTAACAGGAGAACTTTCTTTATAAATTTTTTTTAAATGATCGGGGGAAAGAAAAAATGCATTGGGTTAATATTTGGTGGGCATTCCAATGAACATGAAGTATCGATATCCTCTGCAAAAACAGTTTTTCAAGCATTTAATGCACAAATAAATAGAGAACGCTTTACAGTTAAAGTCTTTTACATAAACAAATATGGAGATTGGCTTGATAGTGATATTTCAGAAAAAATCCTAATTGGTGAAATTGAAAACTATAAAACAAAAAAACAAGAAATTTTTAATCAAGAAAAAATTAACTTCCTTGACGGAATTGAATTTCAAAATATTGATGTTTGGTTTCCTCTTTTACATGGATTTAATGGAGAAGACGGATCAATTCATGGCTTAATTAGATTTACAAAGAAACCTTTAGTCGGGTGCGGGATTATTGGCTCTGCACTTGGAATGGATAAAATATTGATGAAAACAATTTTCTCAAATCATAAACTTCCACAAGTTAATTATCTAGTTTTTCAAAATGAAGATCTCAAAGATAAGCAAGTAAAAAATAAAATAACTAATGAAATTTTAAAAAAATTAAAATTTCCTGTTTTTGTTAAACCATCGAACTCAGGATCGTCTCTTGGCATCTCCAAAGTCAAAAATGAATCGGAAATATTCCCAGCATTAGAAAAGGCTCGGGAAATAGATCCAAGAATCTTAATAGAAGAAGGTTTAGAGGTAAGGGAGATTGAATGCGGAATAATTGGGAATTCAAAAATCTTAACCTCTGAGATAGGCGAGGTAAATTACGAAAGTGATTGGTATGATTATGATTCAAAATATCACTCAAATAATAAAATAATTATCCCAGCCGAAATAGATTCTAAAATCGCAAAAGAAATTAAAGAAATTGCTATTAAAAGTTGTAGAGCACTAAATATTTTCGGTTTTGCAAGAGTAGATTTCTTTTTAGAAAAATCTTCAAATAAAATTTTACTTAATGAAATAAATACAATTCCTGGTTTTACAAAAAACAGTATGTTTCCAATGCTTTGGGAAGCTTCAGGTTTAAAAATTGAACAACTTGTGGCTAAACTGGTGGATATATCTTTAGATTTGTAATTTAAATCAAATGTTGCATGGACTACTTTGGTTACCATTACTAATAATCTTCATTTTATTAACTGCACTTGGATGGTTAGAAAGAAGAAGGCAAAATCTTTTTAGAAGTTGGGCTAGTGATTCTGAACTGTGCAAGTTAGATAGTTCAGGTGCAGCCTCTTTAAAAAATGGAGAGTTAAAGTGGAGTGCATTTGAAGCTGGTAAATTTGAAGAAAAAGATTGTTTTACGATCAAGAAACTGGAATTAGTTGAATTAATGGCACTAACTTCAGGTGAAGCTCCTCTAACAAGTGAATCTCAAGGTAAGTGCAGGTTGAGATTAGTAGGAGATGGGAAAGAGATGGATGTACCATTTTCAGATGCAGAGCAAGCGAGAGAATGGATGGACCAACTAATGGAAAAAGCTAGATGTGATTTGTGAAAAACAAAAAAGGAATCAAAAATAGAAGCTTTTTTTTTCTAATTTCATTTTTATTTTTAACAAGCTTATTAAGCATAAAAACATTCAAAAAAGTTGATACTCAGGACATTAGGATTTCTGGTAGTCAATTATTTTCGCAGAATGATGTGATAAAAAATTCATCTTTAAATTTTCCTATCCGATTAATTTTTGTTGAAACTAATTTGCTAGAAAAAGAGTTAAAACAAAATTTATCTCTCAAGAATATTTCGGTAAACAGAGAACTATTTCCTTTTGGTTTGAAAGTTTATATTAATTCAAGAACTCCAATAGCTTACGGTGAGAGAATATTAAATGACGAAAAAATATTAGGCTTCATTGATAAAGATGGAATTTTTATAAATAAACAAAATGTAGATGAAAAAAATTTGAATAAATTAACCATAAAAGTTTTTGGGTGGAAAGAAAATTTTAAAAAAATATTATCTGAAATTTTTCTTGCTCTAGATAACTATGAATTAGAGATAGTTAAAATAACTTTTTCATCCGATGGGTTTCTAACTGTTGAGGAAAAAGATTTAAAAACAATATTCTTAGGATTTAAGCCAAATTTAATCAACAATCAATTTCAAAAAATCAATTATCTTAAAAATGAATTTAAGAAAAATAGCTTTTCAAAAAAAATAGATAATATTGATCTTACTAATCCAGATAAACCAAAAATAAAAGTGTTCAAACCCTAATATTTGAAAAAGGATTTTCAGTAATTTTTTTTAATTATTGTAGTGTTGATATGGGTTTTGCATTCAAACCAAAATATTTAATAAATAAATATTTTTAGGATTTTCCTCAACAAATTCCTACATATGAGCGCAGTAAGTTCATAATGCACCCAATACTAGTAAAAGATTCCTATTAAGAGATGAGCTTCGGTAACAATCCAAACTTTGATCAATCGAGAGAAATCCTTCCAAGCCAAAATGCCAAAATAGAAGTAATTGGTGTAGGTGGTGGTGGCAGCAATGCAGTCAATAGAATGATAAATAGTGATTTAGAAGGTGTTTCATTTAGAGTCCTCAATACCGATGCACAAGCCCTACTACAATCTTCTGCAGAAAGTAGAGTTCAACTTGGACAAAACCTCACTAGAGGTTTAGGTGCAGGTGGGAATCCAAGTATTGGGCAAAAAGCAGCAGAAGAATCCAAAGAAGAGCTTCAACAAGCTTTAGAGGGATCTGATCTAGTTTTTATAGCCGCTGGAATGGGTGGAGGAACTGGTACAGGTGCTGCTCCCGTTGTTGCAGAAGTAGCCAAACAAAGTGGGGCTCTAACAGTGGGTATAGTAACCAAACCCTTTTCTTTTGAAGGGAAAAGAAGAATGCGTCAAGCAGAGGAGGGGATCGCAAGACTAGCTGAAAACGTTGATACTCTCATAGTTATTCCAAATGACCGATTAAAAGACGTTATAGCAGGAGCTCCTCTTCAAGAAGCATTTAGGAATGCTGATGATGTTCTAAGGATGGGAGTCAAAGGCATTAGTGACATAATTACTTGTCCGGGATTAGTTAATGTTGATTTTGCAGATGTTAGATCAGTCATGACTGAGGCTGGCACTGCACTTCTAGGAATAGGTATAGGTTCAGGGAGATCGAGAGCTATAGAGGCAGCACAGGCAGCAATGAATAGTCCTTTATTAGAAGCAGCAAGAATTGATGGAGCTAAAGGCTGCGTTATAAATATTACTGGAGGCAAAGACATGACTTTAGAAGACATGACCTCTGCGTCTGAAATTATTTATGATGTTGTTGATCAAGAAGCGAATATTATTGTTGGTGCAGTGGTCGATGAGGCAATGGAAGGGGAGATACAAGTTACTGTAATTGCTACAGGATTTGAAACAACCCATCCATTAAACCAGCAAAGAATAAAAAACAGATTATCTAATCAACCATTATATAATTATTCCGACAATAAAGAATCAGGAGCCAGTATTCCTGAGTTTTTGAGATTAAGGCAAAATAAAAAAGATATAGGTTAAAAGGTAAAATAGAGTGACTCGGTTATCTCGCCTGCCTCAAGCATCCCTTGTGGCTGCTACCTTCCGGTCCTGACCAGGTTTAGGCGTTAAAACCGCGAAAGGCCGAGTCAGAATCATGTTAGCAATTCTTGATTAAAAAAGATACATAAATTTATTATGTTACCTTCAGAACTGGTTAATTATAAAAAAAAATCTCGCAAAATCATTGCACTAACTGCTTGGGACTCCATATCAGGATCTATTGCAGAACAAGCTGATGTTGATCTCGTACTAGTAGGAGATTCATTAGCAATGGTCTGCTTAGGATACAAATCGACATTGCCAATAACTTTAGAAAACATTATCTATCATACTAATGCTGTATCAAGAGGATTTAAGAAAAAAATTGAGGAACAACCCCTAGTCGTCTCAGATATGCCCTTTCTGACTTACCAATGTGGTGAGGATAAGGCTGTTGAATATGCAGGGAAAATTATTCAGAGCACTTATGCAAAAGCTGTAAAAGTGGAAGGAGCTGAACCAGAAATACAAAAAGTTATTTCTAGATTAGTAAGAATGGGAATCCCTGTTATGGGGCATATAGGTCTTACACCACAAAGCTATCTAAATATTGGATTAAGAAAACAAGGAGAAAGCTTAGCAGGCAAAGAAAAAATTAAGAAAGAGGCTTCAATTCTTGAAGAATTAGGATGTTTTTCAATAGTTCTTGAACATATTCCTGATTTGCTTGCTAAAGAAATACAAAATTCTTTAACTATTCCCACAATAGGGATCGGCGCAGGTAATTATTGCGATGGACAAGTAAGAGTTACTGCAGATTTGTTAGGCCTCAATGATGATCAACCCCCATTTTGCCAACCAATTATACAAGGAAAGAAATTATTTAAGGACAAATTAAAAGAATGGGTAGACTCTGAAAGACTTAATTAATCTCATCCCACCACTTAAACATAGAAACAAGAACTTGATTGCTAAGTTCCATGCCATTAGGCTCACTTAAAAAGAATCTATTCCCCTTTCTTACTAGTAGTCCACTTTCAAGAAATCTTTCCCATTCTTCAACCAATTTACTGAAGTTGCTTTCAAATTTTTTGTTTTCCCAGTTTTGTTCTTTAAACACTTCTTTAATATCTACACCCTCTTTGAGTCTTAATCCCAACATTATTTTCTCATCAAGTTCTTTATAAACAAACTCCTTATTAGTAAGGGATGAATCTAAATTAAATTTGTCTTGTCTAGCTACCCATTCTTTATATTCTTTACTAACTCTTGGTCGAGTAAACTTTTCCCCCCAAGGTGAACTAGTGGAACCTTGACCAAAACTCCACCAGCCTAAACCGCTCCAATAAACTCTATTATGTCTCGACTGATGTCGCGGCAGACAATAGTTTGAGATTTCATATCTTGAATACCCTGAGTTCTTTAAAATTAAATGGGTTGATTCACTATTCCTAAAAGCATCTTCATCACTTGGGAGTTTTAATTTGCCTAAATTAATTAATTTTTTAAAGACAGTGCCATTTTCAATATTTAAATCGTAAATAGATAGATGAGGTGGTGAAAATGTAATTGCTTTTTTTAAGTCATCTTGCCATTCTTTAAATCCACTTAGTGGCAAGTTTTGAATTAAGTCTAAACTCCAGCTTTTTATTAACCCAGAATCATATTCTCTCTTCAACCATAAACAAGATTTCTCTGCATCTTCTTTCAAATGACGCCTTCCCGACTTTTGAAGTATCTGATTATTAAAACTTTGTACTCCAAGACTAAATCTATTTATCCCAGCATTTATGAATCCAAAAAGATCATCTTGAGTAAAACTTGCTGGATCAACCTCCATAGTAATTTCAGCACCATAGTCAATTCCATAATTATCTTTAAAAAGATCAACTAATTCTTTTATTTGAGCAGGATCTAAAATTGATGGTGTACCACCTCCTATATAAATTGTCGATAGAGGTGATTTATGCTTAATTGACAATATTTCTTTATATAAAAATTGCAAATACTCTTGAACAGTTTTGCTTCCATAACCCTTTAAAGTTTCAACTTTGTTTCCTAATGGAATAACTGCAAAATCACAATAAAAACACCTTCTGTGGCAAAAAGGAATGTGCACATAAGCACTTCTTGGAAACCTATTCATAATTTAAATTCATTTTTAAGCTTCAAAAAAGTATTAAGAATCGAAAAAAATAAAATCCTTATTTACTCAATTAATAAATCCTAGTAGATTATAGATATGACGGATATCTTAGTATTAATTTTATTTGTATTGTCTGGGGCTGCATCAGGGTGGCTTGGTGTTGATTTATTGCCAGTAGACATACTCAAACAGGTATCTAATGTAGAAGGTTTTAGAATTGTTTTAGCAATAATTGGTTTTTTTGTAGGATTAGCGGCTGGTTTTGTATTCCTTCAACTTAGAAAGACTTTTCTTGATCAAATAAGAACAATGCCTACGGACTTACTAATAAGTAGGTCTGTTGGATTAATTTTAGGATTACTTGTTGCGAACCTCCTCCTAGCTCCAATACTATTAATTCCCTTCCCCAGAGAGGTTTTTTTCGCAAAACCATTAGCAGCTATATTAAGCAACATTTTCTTTGGTGTGCTTGGTTATAAGTTGGCAGATACCCACGGAAGGACATTATTGAGATTATTTAATCCAAATAATACTGATGCATATCTAGTTAATGAAGGTATCCTTCCTGCTGCAAGTCCAAAAATTCTAGATACCAGTGTAATTATTGATGGAAGAATCAATGGCCTATTAAGTTGTGGATTATTGGAAGGGCAATTAATTGTTGCTCAAAGTGTAATTGACGAATTACAAACTTTAGCTGACTCAAGCAGTAATGAAAAAAGGTCGAAAGGAAGAAGAGGGCTCAAGTTATTAAAAGAATTGAGAGATTTATATGGGAGAAGACTTGTAATAAACCCAACAAAGTATGAAGGTAATGGGGTAGATGAAAAACTCCTTAAAATTACTGAGGACATGACAGGAACTTTAATTACGGCTGATTATAATCTTTCTCAGATTGCTGAAGTTAAAGAATTAAAAGTTATGAATTTGAGTGATTTGGTTATTGCTTTAAGGCCAGAAGTACAACCAGGAGAGTCACTTAATATAAAAATCGTGAGAGAAGGCAAAGAAAAAATGCAAGGTATTGGATATTTAGATGACGGCACAATGGTTGTTATTGATGAGGCAAAAAATTTTGTGGGGAGCAGATTAGATATTGTCATCACAGGAGCATTACAAACTCCCACAGGAAGAATGGTCTTTGGAAAACTAATAAATAATCCTGAGTCAAACAAATCTTTTAAATCACCAGCGACACAGGGCTAAATCTAGCTAGAATCAGTTCAATCTTAATTTTGTGATACAAATGACTGTATCTGCTCCTTATTACGGCGAAAACACCGTTATGAGGACCCCGCCTCCAGATCTCCCCTCTCTTTTACTAAAAGAGCGAATTGTTTATCTTGGTTTACCATTATTTTCAGATGATGATGCGAAAAGACAACTAGGAATGGATGTTACTGAGCTAATCATTGCTCAACTTCTTTATTTAGAGTTTGAGGATCCAGAAAAACCAATCTATTTCTATATCAATTCAACTGGGACAAGTTGGTACACTGGCGACGCGGTAGGTTTTGAAACAGAAGCTTTCGCTATCTGCGATACAATAAGCTACATTAAGCCTCCAGTACACACGATATGTATCGGACAAGCAATGGGGACTGCTGCAGTTATTCTTTCATCTGGCACTAAGGGACAAAGAGCTGCTCTTCCACATGCTTCTATTGTTTTGCATCAACCTATAAGCGGAGCAAGAGGTCAAGCAACCGATATCCAAATAAGAGCTGAGGAAGTTTTGAAAAATAAAAAATCAATGCTGGAGATTTTATCTCGTAATACTGGAAAGACCATCGAAGAACTCTCAAAAGACTCTGACAGGATGAGTTATCTCAACCCACAAGAAGCCCTAGATTATGGAGTTATCGATAGAATACTCACAAGTCAAAAAGATCTACCAAGTAAAATTTAACACTCACAAAACTATTTTAAAATCATGCCAATAGGAACTCCAAGCGTGCCTTACAGACTTCCAGGAAGTCAATACGAAAGATGGGTCGACATATATACAAGACTAGGTGTTGAAAGAATTCTTTTTCTTGGTCAAGAAGTGAATGATGGTATCGCTAATAGCCTTGTTGCACAAATGCTTTATTTAGATTCTGATGATAATTCCAAACCTATCTATCTGTATATAAATAGCCCAGGAGGATCAGTAACTGCTGGCTTGGCAATTTATGACACTATTAAATACGTTAAAAGTGATGTAGTGACTATATGTGTAGGCCTCGCAGCCTCCATGGGAGCGTTCCTATTGGCCGCTGGTACAAAAGGTAAAAGAGTTGCTTTGCCTAACAGCAGAATAATGATTCATCAACCGTTAGGAGGGACATCTCAACGCCAAGCAAGTGATATTGAAATAGAAGCCAAGGAAATTTTAAGAATTAAAGATATGTTAAACATGTCTATGGCAGATATGACAGGCCAATCATTTGAGAAAATTGAAAAGGATACTGATAGAGATTATTTTCTAAGTGCGGAAGAAGCTAAAAATTATGGATTAATTGATAGAGTAATTACACATCCAAGCGAAGCAAATCAGTCTTAAACTTTCTAAATTAATATTTTTATTTTAATTTTTTAAATTAATAATTTTTTTGGTTTATTACCACCTTAATGTCTAAAATAATAACTATCAAACGCAAAGAAGTTACAACTAATGACCCAACTCTTTTATGACACAGATGCAGATCTAAGTCTTTTGAATAATAAAACAATAGCGATTATTGGATATGGATCACAAGGTCATGCACATGCCCTAAATCTTAAAGATAGCGGTATGGATGTAATTGTTGGACTATATAAAGGAAGTAAGTCTGAAAGCAAAGCCATTAGCGATGGGCTACAAGTCTTTAGCGTTTCTGAAGCTTGCGAAAAAGCAGACTGGATTATGATCCTACTCCCCGATGAGTTTCAGAAAGATGTTTACCTTAAGGAAATAGAACCAAACTTAAAAGAAGGAAAGATACTAAGTTTTGCTCATGGCTTCAATATAAGATTCGGACTTATCAAACCTCCTAGTTTTGTGGATGTTGTAATGATTGCCCCAAAAGGACCTGGACACACTGTTCGTTGGGAATATCAGAATGGTCAAGGAGTTCCAGCACTCTTTGCAGTTGAACAGGATTCTTCCGGAAGTGCAAGATCATTGGCAATGGCTTACGCCAAAGGAATTGGAGGAACGAGAGCTGGGATTCTTGAAACAAACTTTAAAGAAGAGACAGAAACTGATTTATTTGGCGAACAAGCAGTTTTGTGTGGAGGATTATCAGAACTGGTCAAGTCAGGATTTGAAACTCTTGTAGAGGCAGGTTATCAACCCGAACTTGCTTACTTCGAATGCTTACATGAAGTTAAACTTATTGTTGATTTAATGGTGAAGGGAGGCTTATCTCAAATGAGAGATTCCATTTCAAATACTGCAGAATATGGAGATTATGTAAGTGGTAAAAGACTTATCAATAGTGATACAAAGAGAGAAATGCAGAAAATTCTAAAAGATATACAAGATGGAACTTTCGCTAAGAATTTTGTTGAAGAATGCGAAAAAAACAAACCCTTAATGACAAAATTAAGAGAAGAGAACTCAAAACATGAA
Source organism: uncultured Prochlorococcus sp. (assembly GCA_902622435.1). Lineage (GTDB taxonomy): Bacteria > Cyanobacteriota > Cyanobacteriia > PCC-6307 > Cyanobiaceae > Prochlorococcus_A. The sequence goes on from CACNQB010000003.1 coordinate 66,886, forward strand.
ATTGAGAAAGTGGGTAAAGGTCTGCGCTCGATGTTCAGTTGGCTGAAATAAATTTATTTTTAATATTCCTTGGATCGATTGGTTTTGATTTGTTGATCGGGGATCCAAGATTTTTAATCCACCCTGTTCAAGTAATTGGCGTTTACATAAAAAAAATATCTGATTACCTAATAAATAATTTTGGAGAAAATAAAAAAATATTGTTTTGGGGCGGTTTCTTCGTAGCCATATCCACTATTGGAATGAGTTTCGGTTTAGGGAAATTGATAGAACTAAGTTATGTGCAATCGAGAAATCATTTTTTTGTTGGATTGTTAATTTTTTTTGGGATTTCAAGTTGTATTGCGACTAAGGGACTTATTTCAAGTGTGAAAGAGATTGCAGAGCTAATAGAACGCAAGGAAATTAATAACCAAAATAAGAAAATAATCAGAGAGAAGGTACAAAGAATAGTAAGTAGGGATGTCAGGTCATCTTCTATAAAACATCTCTTGAGATCAAGTACCGAAAGCCTTACCGAAAATTCTGTTGATGGAATATTTGGACCATTATTTTGGATTTTTATTGGAATTATTTTTATGAAGTATTCAATTTTTCTCCCAGGACCTTTGTCACTTGGTTTTTCTTATAAAGCCATAAGTACTTTAGATTCAATGATAGGTTACAAATATGATTATTTTAGATATTTGGGTTTTTTCAGTGCAAAAATCGAAGATATTTTTACATTTATTCCTTCAAGATTAGTTTTAATCACGTTACCTTTAGTTAGCTCCAAAGTTAATGAGTATGGATCAATCATAAAAAAAAGTTATCTTGATGGTAAAAAATATGATTCGCCTAATGCTGGGATTTCAGAAGCTATATTTGCCTATATTTCCGGTATTAAATTGGGAGGTAAAAGTAAATATAAAAATGAAATTATTGAAAAGCCAATAATTAATGAGACTGGAGATAATTGCACTGAAGAAAAAATCAAATTAATTTGTCAATTAATTACGAGATTACAATTTTTGTGGATAATAATTTTTGCCTTAATTTTTTTTATGATATCGATTTAAATTTGATAATAAATTAGTTTAAAAATTATTAGAATAGAACTAAAAACAATGCAAGAAAACGGCTCTCAAATAGAAAATCAAAATGATGATCTTACTAATACATCATCAACTGATAATGAATACTCAAAATGGGTAGACAATCAGGGGGATGAAGTTAAGAATGTTTTTGGATTCAATAGCAGTGCTGAGCTTGTAAATGGTAGAGCAGCTATGATTGGGTTCTTAATGCTCATATTAACCGAGTTGGTTTTTAGTGGCAGGCCTGTGACTTCTTCAATTTTTGGTATCAATTAAAAATGGAAGACAAAAAATCTAATCCAATAAAAGCAATCCTTTACATATCTGTGTGGGTAATAATTTGGGGAACATTAGGCTCTTTCATTGATTATCCTCTTTATAAAAATAAAATTTACTTAGAAGGAAGCATATATCAGTATCTTACTTTTGCAATTACAGCGATAATATCAATAATAGGTGCAAAGTTTTTTTATAAAAAATTTGACTTATAAAAATTTGTACCTAAATTTCTTAATAATTTTAGCTGGTTCTTTTTTGTCATTTGACTCGTAAAGTATCCACTGATGTGTCTCAGTATCATGATCGCATCCATAATTTCCAGATAAGTTATCGTAACTGGAAAGATATGAATGACAATTTTGGTCTGCCTCAAAAGCAGAGTCATAACCTGTTAGAAAATATATCAAAAAAAGAACAGATATTAACAAAAAAAATACTTGGAAAACTAAATTTACTACCTTCATAAGAATTTCTAAAATTTAAATATATCATCTAATAAAATCTTTCGATCTAAAGATATAACTAACGTCCAAAATTAAATACAAAGTCATGAAATTCTTGATTCTTTGAATACAGGATGACTAGCAATACTAAAATGATATTTAAGCCTATTACTATTGATCCAAAAATATTTATTTGTTTTTTGCCTGGCAAAGTGTAAGTAAATTTCTTGCCTTTAAGAAAACCTGCCAAGCCTTTTTTTTCTTTTATTTGAGTATTTTGAGTATTATTCTTTACTTCATTATCAGAAAAACCTTTTACCATTACAAATTAAATAACAAATTTATAATATTCCAAAAAAATAAATTATTTTAATAATTAACAATTTTTAATCACATAAGGGATCATTAATGGAATTCTCTCATTTGAGAAATTATTAAAAAAATAAGCTTCAATAATTTCCGTTTGCAGTCCCAATAAACTTGATTGACATTTGAATCTATTTTGGTCAAATACTACTAATTGAAGTTTTTCTATTTCAGAAACTAATTCTTTACATAATTGGATTTGAGAATCTTTAAAACAATCACTAGATTGTTTTAAAATCTTAGACTTTGTTGGTATTGTTTCAGCCATAACAAAATTAGATAACAACAAAAATTTAAGGAATAAAATAGTTAAACATTTCATTACTTCTTAAAATTTCAAAATTTTGAATGCCTTGTAAAGAGTTTTGATCATTGAGGTAATTGCATTTTATTGCGATAAAAAAAGATGCCCTAAAAGAGCACCTTGTTATTAAAGGAAGAAATAGATTTAAAAGATTACCCTTGAACTCTATCCTTAAAAAGTTTACCTGCAGAAAATGTTGGAACTCTTTTAGCGGGTATTGCTATTTTTTCGCCTGTCTTAGGGTTTAATCCCTGCCTTGCAGAACGATCTCTTGGTTCAAAAGAACCAAATCCTAGTAAAGAGACTTTTTTGCCTTCCACTACTGAATCAACAATAGTTTCAATAGCTGCATCAACAACTAAAGAAACATCCGTTTTTGTGAGCTCTGTACGAGCTGCAACAAGATTTACTAAATCAGCTTTGTTCATTGAAATTTAAATTAAAGCTAAGGGTTAAAAAAAAAGATTTAAATCAGTTTTAAACCTTGAACTTTCACATCATATGGAGCAAACACAAATACGGCAACCGAAAATGCCGGCGGCGCAAAGCTTTATACAAATTTTAGGGACATTTTTAGCAACATTATTTATTTTTAAAGCCGCTCTTTTTCATTTACACAAAACAACATCTTTTATTTAAAGATCAGCCAAAAGAGTTGGTAGCACTGGATTTATCCTTAAAAATCTGACTACATCTATCAAAGAAAAAAAATATCAAAGGAGGCTGATTTTAAGAATTTGAGCTATTTATTATGTTTTATTAATTTTCAGATATATTTCCTTCTCATCACATGAAAAAGCACAATTTGTATTTTGAAATCAAGAAAAATCTGGTTTTCTCATTATTAAAATTTCTCTCTAATTCGTTTTATACACTGAGCAAATGGATCAAGAAATTGTAATTTATTAGAAAATCAATACTTACCAAGATCTAATAAAGTTAATTAGTGAAGCAGTAAATTTGAGTTTTTTTTTTAATTTTGCATCTATTATTCAAGTATCAATAATTTAAATAAATTATCTCAATATTTAACTAATCAATGATAAAGAGAAAGTGATTCATCTCAATAAAGGTAAACCATTTCCTTTAGGGAGTTCTCTAACTTCACAAGGGGTTAATTTTTCCTTAATCGCCACAAATGCAGAATATGTAGAAATCTTATTATTTGAGAAAGAGGACTCTATTTTCCCAAAAAGTATATTCAAATTAGATCAGACTCATAATAAAGGTCCTTACTGGTATGCGGAAATAATAAATCTAGATGAGGGTAGTATTTATGCTTTTAGAGTAAAACAAAAAAATAATGAAATTAATAATAACTATGAAAAAAAAGTATTACTTGATCCATGTTCAAGGGGTATTACCGGATGGAGAAGTTATAAAAGAGAAAATGCATTAAAAACGCAAGAAAATACTGATTCTTGTCTTAAAAGCGTTGTTTGCGATAGAAAATTATTTAATTTTAACGATTATCCAAGACCGAAACATTCTTGGGAAGAAACAATTATTTATGAACTCCATATCAAAGCTTTCACTGAATCAACTGATGAAGATAAAAGTTGTTTTAAGAAATTTTTAAAAAAAATTCCGTATCTCAAAGAACTGGGAATTACCTCAATTGAATTACTTCCAATTTTTTGTTTTGATCCTACTGATGCACCAAATGGTTTAGAGAATTTTTGGGGTTATAGTCCAATTAATTGGTTTACGCCACATTTTGAATACCTTTCGAATGAATCCGCCGAAAAGAATAGAGAGGAATTTAGAAGATTTGTAGAGGAATGTCATAAAGCAGAAATTGAAGTCATCTTAGATGTTGTATACAATCACACTTCCGAAGGCGATTCAAAAGGGCCAGCAATATCTTGGAAAGGTATAGATGAAAATCTTTATTACTTTATTGGTAAAGATAAAAATTATCAGGACGTCTCAGGGTGTGGGAATACTATTGCAGCAAACAGAGGACTGGTTAGAAAACTAATAATTGAATCATTAAAGTGTTGGGCGAGTGAATTTGGAGTAGATGGTTTTAGATTTGATTTAGGAATAGCCCTATCAAGAGGAGAAAATCTCACACCGCTTGATAATCCTCCAATTTTTGAAGATATAGAATGTGAACCGGAACTTGTTGATATAAAATTTATTAGTGAGCCATGGGATTGTGGCGGTTTATATAAATTAGGTGATTTCCCATCTAAGAATACTTTCACTTGGAATGGTCATTTTAGAGATGACTTGCGGAGATTTTGGAAAGGAGATAAAGATACAGCTTGGAATATGAGCGATAAAATCAAAGGTAGTCCATCGATTTATAGAGAAGATTCCTTTTCCCCAAAATCAATAAATTTTATTACTTCACATGATGGATTCACTCTAAAAGATTTAGTTACTTTCAATAGAAAACATAATTTTGCCAATAGAGAACAAAACAGAGATGGTGATAACCATAACAATTCTTGGAATCACGGTACAGAGGGACCAACTACAAACTTGTTAATTAATGACTTAAGAAAAAGACAACAAAAAAATCTTATTCTTAGTTTACTTATCTCTAAAGGTGTTCCAATGATACTTATGGGTGATGAGATAGGAAGATCACAAGGCGGGAACAATAATTCTTGGTGCCAAGATAATTCATTGGGGTGGATGAATTGGGAAGATAGTCAACAAGATTTGGAATTATTAGAATATTTTAAATACGTTATAAAAATACGAAAAAAACTAATTAACATTTTCAATCCATCATTCTTCCTTAATAGTCAAACCAATGAAAATATTCCAACATATCATTGGCATGGAACAAAGTTAGATAGCCCCGATTGGAGTAGTTGGTCTCACACAGTTGCCTTTAGCATTAACAATGGCGATACTAATCCGCTGGTCTGGATAGGTTTAAATGCATTTTCAAAAAGTATCGATTTCCCCTTGCCGAAATGTAAATATAATTGGTTAAAAGTTATAGACACTAACACGTCTAAGATTTTTGAACCCTTAACTATTAATGAAAAATCTGTTTCGATAAAGAGTAGAAGCTCTTTATTAATCATTTCAGAAGAAGTATTTTGGGCAAAAAATAATTTATTCTAAAAGCGGGCGGCGGGAATCGAACCCGCATCTTCAGCTTGGAAGGCTGAGGTTTTACCACTAAACCACGCCCGCATTAAGTAATAGAATTACCATTGCAATAATACATTATCAAACAATCAACAAAGTAAAAAGATTGGAAAATTCACACTCGAAAAAAAATATTTCTAGATCAACAACAAGATTAATGTTCTCTTATGGGCTAGGAGATGCAGGCACAGGTTTAGTCGCGACGCAATTTGGTTTTTTTCTTTTCAAGTTCTTTATTTCTGCTGGTTTACCAGTAATAATTGCAGGATCATTATTAATGTTAATAAAGATATGGGATGCCGTTAATGATCCGTTAATTGGATGGTTAAGTGATCGTACCAAATCAAGATGGGGCCCTAGAATCCCTTGGATGGTAGTAGCATCTGTTCCTCTTGGTTTCTCTTTAGCTGCGATATGGTGGACACCCACTGGTTCAGTGCTAACCAAGACTATTTACTATGCCACAATTTCTATAATCGTAATGACTGCTTATACAAGTATTAATCTTCCTTTTGCAGCTCTATCTACTGAAATTTCTGAAAAAACAGCAATAAGAACAAGACTAAACGCATCTAGATTTACTGGCTCAATAATTGCAGGACTAACTGGTTTAATAATTGCTGGAGTAGTATTAGGGTCCGAAGGATCTGCAAATAATGAATATTTTTTAATGGGTAAAATAAGCGGATGTATTGCAGTTGCTGCAACATTAATTTCTTGTTGGGGATTAGCTCCATTCGCAAAAAAAGCAAGAAGGCCTTCAGGAAAAGTTGAAGCCATAACACTTCAATTCAAAAGGATCTTCAGAAATAAAAAATTTCTAAAAGTTATTACGCTTTATATTCTTCTTTGGTGCGCCTTACAATTAATGCAAACAGTAGCTTTAATCTATGTCGAGGATGTACTGAATGCCCCAACATACATTGCGAAGTGGATCCCCATACCTTTCCAAATTAGCGCTTTAGTGGGTTTACAAATATGGACCAGAGTATCAAATAAATTGAACAGGATTTCAGCTTTAAACTATGGAGCAATTATGTGGATTATTTCATGTACAGCAGCTTTATTTTTACCTTCACTATCAAAAATTTCAGGAGTTGGAGATAGTTTATTCCTAAATGCCCATAACATATTTCTTTTCATTCTTTTAATTTTCATTATCTGTCTTATTGGCATTGGAGCTTCAACCGCTTTTCTTATCCCTTGGTCACTGCTCCCTGATGCAATAGATGATGATCCAGAAAAACCAGCAGGATTATATACTGCTTGGATGGTACTTATTCAGAAGATTGGTATCGCATTTAGTGTTCAATTATTAGGATTTTTATTGTATTTATCAGGCTATCAATCATGCTTTATTGATAAAGATGGTCTAAATATTATCGAACAATGCTACTCAGCACAATTAACTATTAGATTATGTATTGGTTTTATACCCTCAATATTGGTAATAATTGGTCTTTTAATCATGAGAAAATGGGATCGAAAATTAATTACAAACTAATATAAAGATATGTATTACCTTAATTTTTTCAAAAGACTTCTAAGCAGCCTAGTCATTGGCGGGCAAGCAATTAATTTTATCTTTAAGGGTAAAATTTCCAAAAATGATCTCTTTGACCAACTTATGGAGTCAGGTCCTGGCAGTTTATTAATTGTATTAATTACAGGAATTGCCGCAGGTACAGTTTTTAATATTCAAGTTGCATCACAACTTACAAGTATGGGGGTTTCAAGTGAAATAGGAGGTTTATTAGCAGTAGGCATGGCCAGAGAAATGGCTCCTCTTTTAACTGCTACATTAATGACTGGAAAGGTAGCAACTGCCTATGCGGCTCAACTAGGCACTATGAAAGTTACAGAACAAATTGAGGCAATAACCATGTTAAGGACCGAACCAGTTCAATATTTGGTAGTCCCAAGGTTATTATCGATGGTAATAATGTCACCAATTCAGTGTCTTTTGTTTTTATCTGTAGCTTTATGGAGTGGACAAATTTGGAGCACAATATTTTATAAAGTTCCTCCAATAGTTTTTTGGACATCTGTAAGATCAGGGAATGTGAGTTTAACCAGTACAGACTTAACTTCAATGTTGATAAAATCTGTAGTGTTCGGATTACTTATTTCAATCATTGCTTGTGGATATGGACTCACGACTAAAGGAGGACCAAAGGAAGTTGGAACAAGTACAACTGGTGCAGTTGTAATGACTCTCGTTACTGTATCTTTAATGGATGTATTACTAACGCAAATTTTATTTGGATGATTCTATGTTTAATATTAAATCAAAAAAAGAGGAACCAGTAATAATATCTCCTTCATTTCAGTTGCCAATCATTCTAATAGTTTTAAGTTTTATGCTTTTATTTTTGAATATTGGTTCTTTGCCAACAATAGTTTTTGCTTCTTTTAGCTTTTTTTTATTACTTCAGTCATTTACCTTAAGAATAAAAATAACAAATGATGATTTTATCGTTTTACAATTAGGGAAAGAGATTAGAACTTTTCCATTCAAGAACTGGATATCATGGAAATTCTTTTTCCCTATAGTCCCAGGTATTTTTTATTTTAGAGAAAAGTCTAGTCCTCATTTATTACCAATTTTATTTAATCCAAAGCAATTAAAAGATGAGCTCATAAAAAAAGTTGACTCCCTGGAAATTAAAAATTCTTAAAATTCAGACTTTGCCTTATCATCAAAATTATCTAAATGACCAATACAGAAATTTCCAAAAATAATCCTGAAAAGGAATTAATAATAAATAAGTCAATTGAAGATGATAAAGTCAAACAAATTAGTAAGAAAAATACAACGCAAAATAAAAAAATTTCACCCAAAAATGATAAGTCAATTAAATCTTTTGATGAAATTTCTAATGAAATTTTTCAAGATCTCGTTTCAAAAAAAGACTCTTTAGTTAAAGAAATAAAAGAGTTAGAAACAAAAAAAAATGAAATAGAAAAAGATATTGAGTCAAATTTTAAAGGACAGTCGGATAATATTGCTAAAAGAGTTAAAGGCTTCCAAGAGTACTTAACTGGAGCTTTGCAGAATCTTTCACAAAACGTAGAGAAACTTGAATTAGTTTCTCAACCAATAATCGTAAAGCCTTCTCCCCTTGATGAGAAAAAGCAAAACAACAGCACAAATAATATAGTTAATGTTCCTGCTCTTTCTGAAACATTTAAGCCAGATGAAGAGATTATAAAAAGTTGCTTTTCAAGTTTCACAGAACAACCCGACTTTTATGCAGAACCTTGGAAATTAAGACGCAGTCTTGATTCATCAGATATAGAAATTATGGATGATTGGTTTTTTAACATGGGAGGAAGAGGTTCTCTTGAAAGTAGAGGATCTCGACAAAAAAATGCCTTGTTATCAGCTGGCTTAATATCTATTCTTGGCGAATTATATGGAGATCAATTTCAGACTCTTATTTTAGCTTCTCAGCCTGAACGATTAGGTGAATGGAGAAGAATTCTTCAAGATTCACTTGGTCTCACAAGGGATGACTTTGGACCTAATAGTGGGATTGTTCTGTTTGAAAGGCCTGAAGGTGTCATCGAAAGAGCTGATAGATTAGAAGCCAATGAAGAATTGCCATTTATTATCATCGATGCAGCAGAAACCTCTGTTGAAATTCCAATACTTCAATTCCCGTTATGGGTTGCATTTGCTGGTTCAGATAATGAAATTTACGATGATCTTGAACTAAACTAAAGTTTATGAATATCTTAATAATATTTACAAGTTATCTTTTAGGATCACTTCCGACAGGTTTTTTAATTGGAAAATATCTCAAAAATATAGATCTTAGAACTATGGGTTCTGGATCTACAGGTGCCACAAATGTCTTGAGAAATGTTGGGAAATGGCCAGCACTTTTTGTGTTTATCATTGACGTTGGGAAAGGCCTTGTAGCAGTAAAAATTGCTCAATATTATACAGATCAAGGCTTATTAGAGGTAATAGCAGGGATATCCGCTATCTCAGGACATATTTGGCCAATATGGCTTAGAGGTAAAGGAGGGAAAGCTGTTGCTACCGGATTAGGTATGTTTTTAGCTCTTTCTTGGAAAGTTGGACTCGCATCTCTTGGCATTTTTTTAATAGTCCTAACAAAAACTAAATTTGTTTCTTTATCCAGTATTTCAGCAGCAATGTTACTTCCTATTTTTATGTTTTTTTACATAGGTAAATTTTTGCACTCATACTTTTTTATAAGTTTAATTGTGGCATTATTAGTAATCTGGAAACATAGAACAAACATTGCAAGATTGCGTAAGGGAGAAGAATCCAAAATTAATCAGAATCAATAGATTTAAATATTTCTATTAGAGCTTTATTAGGATCTATAGCTTTTGAAATTGATCTGCCAATGACTAACTTAGAAGCGCCATTATCTATAGCTTCATGGGGAGTCATAATTCTATTTTGATCATCTTTATTGTCAATATTTAATCTGATTCCTGGTGTAATAAGTTCAAAATTATGTTTATAAATAGATCTCAACATATTTACCTCCCAAGGGGAACAAACACATCCATCTAATCCGGCATCAAAAGACAACTTTGCAAGTCTTAATACATTTTCTTCTATTGAATTATTTCTATCAAGATCAGTTTGAAAATCTTTAAGAGAAAAGCTTGTTAAAACAGTTATTCCTACAACCAATGGTGGTTTCATACTGACTGCGGTGGCTCCCTCTAAAGATGCTTTTTTCGAATCTTTAAGAGCTTTAAAACCTGCTGAAGCATGAATAGAAATTATATCAACCCCTAATTTTGAAACTTGGAAACATGCAGCACGCATGGTATTTGGAATATCATGAAATTTTAAATCTAAAAAAATTTTTTTATTTAAACCTTTTAATATTTCAATAACTCTTGGACCTTCCCTGACAAAAAGCTCTAAACCAACTTTCACCCACTTAATATCAGGACATTTTTCCAAAAGTAATTTTGCTTTACTTACATCCAATCCATCAATTGCCAATATTATTTTATCTTCTGAATTAAACCTGTTATTCATCAATTTTCAGTTTTCAAACCTCTTGATTATTTTTTTTCCAATTTGCAAAATTTTTCCTTCCAAATCATTTCTTGAATTAAAAACTAAATCAGGATTTATTACTTTTTGACTATCAATTTTTACACCCCCACCTTTAATAGATCTTTTTGATTCGCTGCTAGATTTGAAAAGTTTTAGAGCACTTAATAAGTAGAAAAATTTTACTGGAAAAACTACTTCTTTTAAAGAAATCTCTGGAATTTCTCCAACTTTTTCTTTTTGTCCAAGGAATAATTTTGCGCAATTTGATTGTGCCTTTAATGCTTCTTCGGCTCCATGGAATAAAGTAGTAACTTCTAAAGCCATTCTTCTCTGCAATTCACGAGGATTTGAGTTTTCAAGAAAACTTAAATCCAATTCAGTAAGTAATTCAAAATAGGTGGGTATTATGTTATCGGGTACTTTTTCTAATTTAGAATACATTGAAAGAGGATCTTCAGTTAAACCGACTGTGTTGAATTCAGATTTACTCATCTTCTTAATTCCATCTAAACCTGTCAGAATTGGGAGCAGAACGCCAAATTGAGGATCTTGTTTAAAATGTCTTTGAAGATCTCTTCCTATTGCAATGTTAAATTTTTGATCTGTCCCTCCAAGCTCAATATCTGATTGAACAACTACCGAATCGTAACCTTGCAATAGTGGATATAAGAATTCATGCAAAGCAATTGGAACTTGCGAAGTGTGCCTTTTATTAAATTCCTCCTTAGCTAGCATTTGACTTACTGTTGCGCTCCCCATTAATTCAATTATTGAATTAAGATTCAACCCTTTTAACCATTCACTATTGTATCTAATTTCTATTCTATCTTTTGAATCAAAATCTAAAATAGATTCATTGGCTGGCTTTCCCATCCCTAGTTGGGTTAAGTATGTTTTTGCATTATCCTTGACTTGTTTTTCCGATAACTGAACTCTTGTTTTATTTTTTCCGGTAGGGTCTCCAATTTGAGCAGTAAAATCCCCAATAATTAAAACTGCAATATGTCCGTTATCTTGGAATGCCCTAAGTTTTTTAAACAATATGCTGTGTCCAAGATGAATATCTGTTCCAGTTGGATCGATCCCGAGTTTAACCCTTAATTTTTTGTTATTTTTTTTCGCATGATCAATTATCTCCGAAAAGGTTTGATCTACTCCCTTAATTGGGAAATATTCTTCTATTCCTCTTGACAGCCATGATGGCAATATTAAATTATCTGACATAAAGCTTTAACAATTAAATTTAAGAAGTTTTATCAAGTTCATCCTTCATTCTTATTAAGGTTTTATTCATTTGATCGAACATTTGATCAGGAGTAATCCCAAATTGACTTAACTGTGTCTTTAATTGTTCTACTGTCATTTTTGCTTGAAAATCTTCAGACAATTCAAATCTCTTCATAAAAACCTTATAACGATCCATAAGATATTCCATTTTTTTTATAAACATTTTTTTCCCTTCTCTGTCAAATTTTCCATAATCAGAACCAAGCTTCATAAGTTCTTGGTAATCTGTAAAAAGCTTTTTAGCTTCTTCTTGAACGATGTCTGACTCAAAAAATCCCATTTCTATTTTGTTACTTCGCAGATTAAGGCTCAATTACAAGATAACAAGAATCTTTTAAATTGATTAGAACATTAATAAATTTTAGTTTATAAATAATTCTTTGATTTATATTTTTTCAGAATTAAATTTAGTAGACATGTTTCTTAAATATTGGAAAAATTTAACGTAAATAATATTTCAAACCAAAATAAACAATTTGAATTATTTGGTTCAAATGTAAATACATCAATTAATTTTCAACACTCAAATAATCTAAAAATCAAAGGCGAAATCCTAACTGAATGGAGGGATAGAATATATAATCACCAATTCAAAATTTCAAAAGATAATCACAATAAAACTTTGCATCAAACAAGTCTTCCTATAAATACTATTTCCAATGAAAGAAAAATTGATCCGTTTTCCTTGCAACCATTATCATTGAACTTTTGGAGAACAAATCAATACATACACAATGGGCCTGCAATGTATTTTGTAATTGACTCGATAGAAAGTTCTAAAATAATCCTTTATATAGGAGAAACAAATTCAGCAAATAAAAGATGGAAGGGAGAACATGACTGTAAAAATTATCTCATGAACTATAAAGAAGCCCTAGCTCATAACAAACTCTCAAGTCACCAAGATATTCGTTTCTTCTTAGATGTACCTAAAGAAGTAAAATTAAGACGTAAATTAGAACAACAACTGATATATTTATGGTTACCCCCTTTTAATAAAGAAACTCGAGATAGGTGGGCAACTACTTTCACAAACAATTAAAAGTTAATTAAATCCATTTTACAAATGCAATTTTCCACATTCCAAAAAAATCTAGATAACTGGCAAGGTGCTTCATTAATTTTTGGAGTCTTGGAGGAAGAAATTGCAAGCCAACTTGAAAACATAAAATTTGTTATTGACCCAAAATTATTACTAAAAAAAGTTACTCAAAAAAAATTTAAAGGAGAAAAAGGAAAAACTTTAAGCTTTGAATTTTTAGATCAAAAATTAGAAACTTTATACATAGTTGGTCTTGGCAAATCAAAAGACCTAACTAAAAGTGATATAGATAACTCTATAGGAAATCTAGTAAGGAAAACTGTTGATAAAAATGAAAAAATGAGCATCTTGCTACCTTGGGAATTTATAAATTCACAACTGGAAATAAATCAATTAGCAGAGTCGGTCAGATTATCTGCCTATAGGGACAATAGATTCAATAAGAAAAAAGATGAAAAGAAAGTTCTTAAAGAAATAGAGTTTTTGAATTTAAAAAAATTTGAGAATATTAGCTTTAAAGAGACAGCACAAATATGTGAAGGTGTAGAACTAGCTAGAAGACTTGTAGCCGCCCCTCCAAATAGCCTTACTCCTCAGGAAATGTCTATACAAGCTTCGCAAATAGCTAAAGATCATGGTTTGGGAGTAAAAATTTTAGAGGCAAAAGATTGTGAAGATTTAGGAATGGGTGCATATTTAGCTGTAGCAAAAGGATCTGATCTAGATCCTAAATTTATACATCTTACTTTAAAGTCAGAGGGGCCTATAAAAGAAAAGATTGCGCTTGTCGGGAAGGGTTTAACCTTTGATTCTGGAGGATACAATTTGAAAGTAGGAGCCTCTCAAATTGAAATGATGAAATATGATATGGGCGGAAGTGCTGCAGTTTTAGGAGCAGCAAAAGCGCTTGGGGCAATAAAACCAAAGGGATTAGAAATTCATTTTATTGTGGCATCTTGCGAAAACATGATAAATGGATCTGCAGTACATCCTGGGGATGTAGTTAAAGCATCTAATGGTAAGACAATTGAAATAAATAATACTGATGCAGAGGGTAGGCTCACATTAGCTGATGCTTTAACTTATGCATCAAATTTAAAACCGGATTCAATAATAGATCTCGCCACTTTAACAGGAGCTATTGTTGTTGCATTAGGGAATGATGTAGCTGGATTTTGGAGCAATAATGATGATCTAGCAAATGACCTAAAAGCTGCATCAGCCCAGTCTGGCGAAGAATTATGGCAAATGCCTTTACAAAAATCTTATAAAGAAGGTTTAAAGTCTCATATAGCTGACATGAAAAATACAGGTCCTAGAGCAGGTGGTTCAATAACTGCTGCTTTGTTTTTAGAGGAATTCTTTGATAAAGAGATTAAATGGGCTCATATTGATATTGCTGGGACTTGCTGGACTGATAAGAATAAGGGAATAAACCCATCAGGTGCAACCGGTTTTGGAGTTAAAACTCTTGTTCAATGGATTAAAAATAAATAACAATATAAAAATTATTCAGTCCAAAGACTTATTGATCTAGCGTTATCCCTCCATAATTTATCCAACCTCTGATCTCTCCCACAGGAGAATCTATAGAACTTATATTTTAATTCATTTCTCTCAGCAAAATCCTGATGGTATTCTTCAGCCAACCAAAATTTACCTTTTGATTTAAGTTCTACAGATATTTTTTCTAATGGTAATCGCAATTCATTAGAGGCCGAGAGAATTGCATTTTTAGCATCACTTTTCTCAGTCTCATCTTTGAAAAAGATCACTGGCCTATAAGAATCTCCACGATCACAAAATTGACCCTTGCCGTCTAGAGGATCAATATTTCTAAAATAGAGCCTAAGAATCTCGGGCAAAGTCAACAATTGGGGGTCATAGTCCACCAAAACCACTTCCTGATGTCCTTCATGATTTTCGTAGGTAGGATTTAGTAAATCTCCACCTGAATAGCCACTTTGCACAAAATTTATCCCCCTTAATGACTCTAAATCATGTTCTAAACACCAAAAACAACCTCCTGCAAGAATCAAATCCTCTGCAAAAGCGTTTACAGGATTGATAAACATTGAAAGAACAATTACTAAAGAAAAAAAATACTTCATTTTTTTATTATAAAGTTCAAATAATAGAATTTATAATCTCTTTAGCAGCTCTCTGGACTACGCCCTCTTCACCTAATTCTTTTTTTAAAAAAGCATAACCTTTTTTTATTTTTATTTTTTCTGATTTCCCCTCAAGAATCCTACAAGATTTATAGAAGATTTTCTTTTCATTAAACTCTTTCTGTACAAACTCAGGTATTATTAATTTATTTACTAACAAATTTACAGGGGAGATAAATCTCACTTTGAAATTGAGAATTTTTTTAGCGATAAAGGCAGTTACCCTACTGACTCTATAACCAACAATCTGCGGGATCCCATATAAAGCTAATTCCATATTTACTGTCCCAGATTTGCAAAAAGCAATTTTAGTGAGCGAATAAATATAAGGCTTTAATTTTGCACTATCTTTTTGAGAAATCACATGTCCTTTAACTTGATATTTCCTCAAAGCTTTTTTAAATATTTCATCAAAAGAACTTCGACAGGAGGGGATATAGACAAACAAGCTTGGATATTTTTGTTGTAATTTTTTAGCCGCTTTCATAAAAGTAGGCAATACATATCGTAATTCCTGAGGTCTTGATGCTGGCATCAAAAGCAGGATATTTTGATTAGAGCGAAGGTTAAGAATAGTTCTGGCTTCCTTTTTTAGAGGAAGTTTTTTTGTCAAATCAATCATTGGATGTCCAACCCACAGAACATTTCCGCCCCTCTTTTTATAGAATGCTGCTTCTTTCTTGAAAATCGCGAAAATTTTATCAGAAAATTTTATTAGATTTGTTGTAGTGTTATTGCCAACCCTCCAAGCCCACTCTTGAGGAGCAATATAATAAAAAATTGGAATTTTAGTTTTCGATCTTTTTAATTTTGTTCCAATTTTTATATTGGGACCCATATAGTCAATCAGAATTAAGCAATCTGGAGGATATTTTTTTAGTAATTTATAAAATCTTTTTTGAATTCTTATTGTTGGAAGAATAAGAGGTAAAGCCTCCCAAATTCCTATTGCACTAATTGATGTAGTATCTTGAAGAATTTTTACACCTTCTTTCTTCATCATTTCGCCACCTAATCCGCAAATTTCTAAATCTATCGATTTTTTTTTAGATTCCTCTAATAATGCTTTTGATAACAAACTTCCGTGCAAATCTCCAGAGACTTCTCCAGTACTTATAAATATTTTTTTATTCATAAATTCACTACAGGCATTGGTCCTCGTCTTTCTTTAGATATTGACTCTTTTAAGAAATTACATAATTTTGAAGATGAGATATCTAATTTTCCTTTCATTACTTTTTCTAATGAATTTGAAATCGCATCATTAGATTTAAAAAGTAGATTCCAAGTATTTTGAAGTAATTTTAAGTCAAAATCATTATTTTCCATTAAACCACTTCTCTTAATTCCAATCCTATTTAAACCTCTCAATCTTCCTGGATGCCCTTCGGCCAAGCAGAAAGGAGGTACATCTCTATCTACTCTAGTCATCCCTCCAATCATTGCTAAATATCCTATATGTACAAACTGATGAATACCTAAACAACCGCCAATAATAGCTTTATCTTCAATCTTTACATGGCCTGCAACTTGAACACTATTTGATAAAACTATCCTATTGCCAAGTTCACAATTATGGCCGATATGAGTGTAAGCCATCAACAGATTATTATTTCCAATAATTGTTTTTTCGCCTTCATCAGTTGCCTTATTAATAGTTACACATTCTCTGAAAGTATTATTATCTCCAATAATTACTTCAGTATGAGCCCCTTTATATTTGAGGTCCTGGGGATCAAGACCTATAAAAACACTTGGAAAAACTTTATTGTTAATACCAAGTTGAGTTCTTCCTGAAATAAAAGCATTCGGGCCTATTTCGGTTCCTTTCCCTATAGTCACATCAGGACCGATAATAGCTCCTTGAGAGACAACAACCCCATCATGTAATTCGGCACTTGGATCAACAAAAGCATTTGGGTGCACTTTTACGCCACTAAATCTTGAGTTAAATTCATTATTTTTATTATTCATATCCCTAATCAACTAATGAAAACATTAATTCTCCAGCACAAACCAACTTCCCATCAACGTGCGCCTCACCTTTAACCTTCCCAAATCTTTGTCTTTTAATAGACAATAACTCACAAGAAATTATCAATTGATCTCCTGGCACAACTGGTTTTCTGAATTTAACATTATTGATTCCAGCAAAGACGAAAAGTCCATTAGGAAGATCAGGCATTTGCGTTACAATTAATCCACCAACTTGAGCCATTGATTCAACAATAAGAACCCCAGGCATCAAGGGTCTCTCAGGAAAATGTCCCTGAAATTGAGGCTCATTTATAGTTACATTTTTTACTGCAACTGCTTTCTCCCCAGGGATATGCTCTATGACTTTGTCCACAAGTGCGAAAGGATATCTGTGAGGTAACAAACCTAGTATATGCTCAGAGGAAAGTTGATTATTTTCACTTGATAATTTCTTTTCCAAAACAATTAAAGATAAAGTTAATTTTTTAGCGATGAGGCCAATAAAGCATTTAAAGAATGTGATCCTTTATAAACTAAAATTTGTGCCTTAGGTAACCCTACCAAAGCCAAGTCCCCAATTAGGTCTAAAATTTTATGTCTTATTGGTTCATTATCAAATCTTAATGGTGGATTAACCCATTTATCACCGTCACAGACAAGGGCATTATCCAAACTTCCACCTTTTATTAATCCAAGTTCACTTAACTCTTGAAATTGATCTTTAAAACCAAATGTTCTAGCAGGAGCAATCATTTCAACAAAATTTTTTGGATTTAAGTCAATCACAAAAGTTTGATTTCCAATTGCTTTATAAGCAAAATTTATTGTGGATATAATTGTAGTTTTTTTAGAAGGGGTTGCTGCTATCACTGAGCCTTCTTTATTTAAAATTATTGATTTATTAATCTCTTGAAAGAAATTAGCTGGTCTAGGTGCCTTTTTAATACCTACTTCTTCAAAATCTTTAACCCACTGGATTGCTGATCCATCTAAAAGAGGAATCTCTTTCCCATCAACCTCAATATGAATATAACTTAACCCACACCCAGCCATTGATGATAGTAAATGCTCAATAGTATATAAATTTCGCCCTCCCAATTTAACTGCCGTACAAAGCATGGTACTTCCAATTAAATCCTGAGTTAACTTAAAAATCTCGCTAGGTTTATCCTTGAAAGAGACATAATATCCTTCTTTTTCATAAGGAGAAATTGTAACTCTTGTTTTTTCTCCACTATGAAGGCCTATACCTTCTCTGGAGATAACACCAGCCAAGGTATAGCAGAAATCATAATTAGTAGGCCAAGAAAACACTTAAAACTTCCATCCAACTCCAAGTGTATATCTCCAATCTCCACTTAGGTCCTTACTAGCAACATCTAATCTCAATGGCCCAATTGGCGTTTTTACTCCAACTCCTCCTCCTAGCGAATAACCAGAACCAGATTTCTGTAACAATTTGCCAGGTTTCCCTGGAACATCATTTTGAGATCCTAAGTCACTTCCTACATCAACAAATAAAGCTCCTGATATCACTCTCCAAACAGGAAATCTATATTCTGCAGTGCCTTCAACAAAACTTTTACTTACAGCTAAATCACAAGATCCCCACCCTCTAACTGATGATGTTCCTCCCATACAAAATGATTCATAAGGAGGCAGTTCCCCAAGAATAGTTCCAGCCTTAAATTGAAAACCAATAGCTTGAGGACAATCTTCACTAGTACCATTACTAGATTTACATGCTTTGGTTAAATTGATCAGTTTTGTTGGTATAAAAAAAGAATATGATGCTCTCATTCTATTAAAAGTTGGAGAATCTTTTCCCATTGAAACAAACTGTTCAGTACCAAAGGTAAATTTATTCCCTGCAGTTGGATTAATGGAACTGTTCAAATTATTTCTTGAAGTACTCGCGATAAAACTCACTAATGTATTTTCTACAGGACATGAATCATCATTTGGAGTAAATCCAATACAGATAATATCATTTATATTTCCTGTTGTTGGAGTCTTATCACCATAAGGTTTTTTATTACCATCACCATCAATCATCTTTACTTTCTTAAAGTTCATTCCTGCAAGAACTCTCCATTTAGCTACCTTAAATGGATCTCCACCATTTAATGGCCTTGAGAAAGAAAATCCACCTCCTGTTTTTTCTAAAACTATTGACGAAAAAGTATCAGTAGTTGAAGTACTAGTATCATCTACTGCGTAAATGCGCCCATTATTTTCACTTTTAAATTCTTGTGGATAATCTCTGCTTAAAAAAACATTTGTTCTAAAAGATGTTTTATGTTTATCTCCTTTAATCCATGGATCAGACAATGAAAAATTATAGGTGGTTGAATATTCTCCGAAATTTAGATTCAAATTTGTAGACCATGCTCTTCCTAGAGTATTTGTTTCCTGCAAACCAATTGAGGCGAAGATACCTGAACCATTGCTATATCCTAGTCCACCGGTTAATGATCCTGTTCTTTGTTCGCTCAAGTCTAAAAAAATAATGACTTGACCAGGATTTAAATTGTCAGGACCAAGGGAAACTTTTACATCATCAAATAATGATGTGGCATAGAGTCTACCTATATCAGCTTCTAAAATTTTTCTATTGAATATGGTGCCAGGTTGTGTTTTTAATTCTCTCTTTATAACCCAATCTTTTGTTTTCCCTTTTCTAGGTTTTCCATCAATAACAAATTCACCATCAGAATCAGGGAATCTTATTTTTACGTCAGATATGGTGCCTTCAGAAACTTTTAATGTTACTACTCCGTTTTCAGAGATCCTATCCGGGCCACTTATTCTAAGTAAAGAATAACCCTCTTTTTCATAACGTTTTTTTATTATTTCTACCTTATTTTGAAATTGATTTAAGTTGAGAGTTGTCCCATAAAAATTATTAAAAATATCATCTACATATTTATTAGAGATTACGGAGTTTTTTGGTTTAATTTCAACTTTTTTCAAAATTGGATTAGGAACTACACTCACTATCAGCCTTACACCTAGTGGCCCATCTTGAGACTTTATTTTTACTCCCGAAAACCAACCACTAGCATATATTGCATTGAGGTCTTGATTTAAAATTCGATTATTAACAATACTTCCAGGCTTTATGCTCATAGAATCATATGCAGCCAATTCAAGTTTTCTGCCCTCAGGATGATTTTCCCAACCTTCGATAATTATTTCTGAGATAACAACACTTTTTTCATTAATTTCATTATTATTTTCGACAAGAAGAAATTCCTCCTCTTTTTTGAAATAATTAACTTGAAAAAAATCATTATCAAGGTTTGATATTTTTAAGTTTTTTATTGATTGATCATCTTCACTTGGTAAATACTTTGCAGCCAGTTCAGAATTATTTGATATTAAAATCAAGGGAGTGCAGGCAACATTTGTGAAAACCTTTCCAAATTTTAAAAAATGTTTTTGCATAGTATTTTTGATTAAGATAAATAAGTCATTATTAATTCAATTAGTTTAAAGATAATCGTTAATTCTTCGGTTAATTTCACTATAAGCTTCAATTAAACCTCCTAAATCATTCCTAAATCTATCTTTATCTAGGCTTACAATTGTATCATTTTTTTGGTTTAGATCCCACAATCTACAGTTATCAGGACTTATTTCATCTCCGAGAAGAATATTATTTTTAAAATCATAACCAAATTCCAATTTGAAATCCACAAGTTGAAGTTGAATATTTTTAAAAAAACTTTTCAGGATTAAATTTACTTTTAAGGTTAAATTAATTATTAACTCTAAGTCATCTGAGCTTAAAATATTCATTAATTCAATTCTATCTTTTGTAATAAGGGGATCATTAAGTTCATCATTTTTAAGATAGATATCAATTAGTGGTTTTGATAGGAAAGTTCCAGGTTTGATAGTCGTTTGTTTACACAAAGAACCATAAGCAGTATTTCTAAGAACAATTTCTAATGGAATTACTTTTATTTTTTTTGCAATCATTGTATTTTCATTTTCAAGTTCAATAAAATGAGTTGGGATATTATTCCTAATGAGAATCTCAAAAATTCTTGCACTTATTAAGCAATTAAGTTTGCCTTTACCTTCAAATTTTTCTTTTTTCAGCGCATTAAAAGCTGTAGCATCATCCTTGAATTCAATTCTTACTTTTTCTTCATCATCATGAGTAAATACTTTTTTTGCTTTGCCTTCGTATATCAACACATATTTATTATTCATAAAATTTAAACCTCATTTATGATTACTAAAGTAATTTTTGTAATTATCATAATTACTAGAGATCAACTTCAAATGACTTTATTTCATTTTAACTGATTATTCATCGAAACCTCATAACCTTAAAAAACAAATATATGGGAACTCATTTACCAAGTTCTAGGAGCTTAAATAGATTAGAAAATATTTTAATAATTGGAAATGGTGGGAGAGAAAACTCTTTGGCTTGGGCTATTCAAAAAAATGAATTAGTAAAAAAAGTTTATTTAATACCTGGTAACGCAGGTTCAGAAAGAATAAAAAAATGTGAGAGAATAAATATTGATATAAATAATAAGAATGAACTAGTCGAAAAACTTAATTTTTGTAAGATAGATTTAGTTGTCATCGGGCCAGAAATACCTCTTTCTAATGGATTAGCTGATTTTCTGCGCAAAAAGGATTTTAAAGTATTTGGTCCTAATAAGGATGGAGCAAAACTAGAATATAGCAAATCTTGGGCGAAGGAATTTATGAAAGAAGCAAATATTCCAACTGCAAAATTTTGGAAAGTCAATTCTCTCGAAGAAGCCAAAAAAATTATTAATTCATCATTAACCCCGCTTGTTGTAAAAGCTGACGGTCTAGCTTCAGGTAAAGGAGTTTTTATTCCTAATTCAAAAGATGAATGCATTAAAGCAGCAGAGACAATTTTTAGTGGTAGATTTGGCAACTCTGGGAATGTAGTTGTTCTAGAAGAAAAAATTCGAGGGCCAGAAGTTTCAGTTTTTGCTTTATGCGATGGGAAAAGATATACATTACTTCCAACGGCCCAAGATCATAAACGGCTTAATGAGAAGGATAAAGGTCCAAATACAGGTGGTATGGGGGCTTATTCTCCTGCTCCATTACTAACACAAGATTCTCTTGATAGAATTATCAAACAGATTATTGAACCTACAATAAATGAGCTAAATAAAAGAAATATTGACTATAGAGGCGTAATTTATTTTGGGTTAATGATCACAAAATCTGGGCCCAAGGTTATAGAATATAACTGCAGGTTTGGTGATCCAGAATGCCAAACAATTATGCCCCTAATGGATCAAAATTTTGTATTTCTTTTAGAAAAATGCTCAATGGGAAGTTTAACTGGTTTTGAAAAAATTAATACTTCTCATAAAGTTAGTGGTTGTGTAATAGCGACCTCCAAAGGTTATCCTCACAAATATAAAACTGGCTATCAAATAAAAATAGGTAAGATTGACTCAAATGATTGTCAAATTTTTGACTCAGGGACTTCTTTTAGTGAAAATGGGGAATTATTAACTGCTGGAGGAAGAGTCTTAAGTATTGTCTGCCAAGATAAAGACTTCGATATGGTTTTTGAAAAAGCATACAAAAATTTAAAAGAAATTCATTTTGAGGGTATTTACTTTAGAAATGACATTGGTCATCAAGTGAGAAAAAACTTTTTTAAGGAAAATTAAGCTTATGGTGGATACCAATAATCGAGAAAGTAGAGACTATAACATTAACGATAATGAAAATATGAATAATAACTATTGGATTAATGGACTACTTGCATGGTGGAGTGGTTTCAGCTTAAGAACAAAGTTGTTAGCTATAGCAACTCTTGTCGTGAGTCTACTAATGACAGGAATAACTTTTTTTGCATTAAATAGTATTCAAAGAGATGCAGGAATGAATGATACTAGATATGCTCGAGATCTTGGCTTACTGTTATCTGGCAATGTTACAGAATTAGTCGCTAATAATCAAAAAAAAGAGATTTCAAATGTAGCTGAAAAGTTCTGGAGATCAAGTCGTAACCTGCGTTATATATTCTTTACTGATGCTGAAGATATTGTTCAACTTGGGATACCCATCAGTGCGACACCAACAAGTTCAGACAGTCAGTTTCAGCTCACACGAAAATTAAAACTACCTTCAGAATTGAAAAAGAGACCACAATTCCCTTTGGTTAGGCAGCATGCTACACCTCAAGGTCAAGTTACAGATGTATTTGTACCAATGTTGTGGAAAGGGAAATATCTTGGAACTTTAGCTTTAGGAGTCACCCCTAATAAAAAAGCACTAGCCAGTGCTGCCTTAACTAGAGAAGTAACCATTGCTGTTTTTATCTCTATTTGGGTTTTAGTAATACTTGGAGCAGTATTTAATGCCCTGACAATTACAAGACCAGTCAGAGAGTTAGTAAGAGGTGTTAGAGAAATTTCAAGAGGAAATTTTAAATCCAGAATTTCTTTACCCATGACAGGTGACCTTGGAGAACTCTTAAATGGATTTAATCGAATGGCAACACAGTTGGAAAATTATGACGAAGCTAATATAGAAGAACTAAAAGCGGCACAAATCAAGCAGCAATCATTAATAGCTACAATGGCTGATGGTGCAATATTATTGGACTCACAAGGCAATATTGTACTTACTAACCCAACAGCAAAGAGACTATTTCGTTGGGAAGGAAGATTTCTAGAAGGTAAACATTTCTTAAATGAAATCCCCGAAATTTTATCCAACGACTTACATACAAATATAGAATCGATTTTAAACAGAGAAAAAGAGAAGGACGATTTAAGATTCAGTTTAGGAGAACCAGCGAGAACCTTAAGAATTGTCTTACAATCAGTTTTAGATACAAATAAAGTTGAACTAAAGGGAATTGCTGTAACAATCCAAGATTTAACTAGAGAAGTTGAACTTAACGCGGCACAAAATAGATTCATAAGTAACGTATCGCATGAATTAAGGACACCACTTTTTAATATCAAAAGTTATGTAGAAACCTTACATGATTTAAAAGATCAGCTTTCTGATGAAGAGCAAATAGAATTTTTGGGTATCGCAAATTCAGAGACTGATAGGTTAACAAGACTTGTAAATGATGTATTAGATTTGTCTAGGTTAGAGTCCGGGAAAATTATTCAGTTAGAGCAAATGGACATAAAACCGGCAATAGAACAGACTCTTAGAAATTATAGACTTAATGCTTCAGAAAAAAATGTTTCATTAGCTCATGACATTGAGGAAACTATTCCTCCAATTCTTGGGAATTTTGATTTACTTTTGCAGGTTTTTGATAATTTACTAGGAAATGGATTGAAATTTAGTCCAAAAAACAGCAACCTAATTATCAGAGCTTACACTTGGCCAGATTCTTGTCCTGCTTTCCCTCCAAGTTTTAAAAATGATGGAGCTCCTCAATGTGAATTAGTTTCACCGCTTCCAAAAGTCAGAATCGAGATTGCTGATACTGGTTCAGGGATATCTCAAGCTGATCAAGAAAAGATATTTGACCGTTTTTATAGAGTAGAGAATGCTGTTCATACCGAGCAAGGAACCGGTTTAGGTTTATCTATAGTACGGGGAATAATTGAAAAACACGGTGGGGAGATTCGTATGGCTAGTGAATTAGGAGTAGGAACAACTTTTTGGTTTGATTTAGCCTTGGCACAATCTGATAAGGATGAATTATTGACAAAAGCTATTAATAATTCAGATTCTTTTACAGGTTCTGAAATTAAAGAAATTATCTAATTATTATCTATTCCTTTAAAAACATTTTGAACATTTTGATCAGGCACAACTCTGTGAGGAGCACCACTAAATATCTGTTCAAAATTAGAAAAAGAATCCCTTATTTCTGGGCCACTATTCGTAATGATAAATTCTCTTATTCGTTTATCGTGCCATGATCCCCGCATTTTAAAAACATTTAAAGCTCTCGCCATCTCACCTTTTATTTCTACATATTGGAGCAACAATATGGTGTCTGTAATTGTTGAGATATGAGAATCAGTTATAGAATGACTTCCCATAAATTCTTCCGCAGTATTAGTAAAAAAGCCTGCTATTTCCTCTTGTTTTGTATAACCGGTAACAGCAATCACAAACTGTCTAAATGCATTCAAACTTACACCTCTGGCTAATGCTGAGAGAGAATCAATTGCCATTCTTTTTGGTTTAAATTGATTAATTTGCGTTTTTATAATTTGTAAGTGATCCTCTAAACCAGTTGATTCAGGATACGCACAAATAATTTTTAATAATCCATCACTTTCCATTTTTTCAAAATCTATACCCCAACTAGTAGCATTCCTAAGCAATTGAGCCCTAGATTCTTCATATGCAAAAAGTATTGCTCTTTCATTATTGTTATAAGCATCTTCAACAAATTTCGATACAAGCATTGTTTTGCCCGTACCAGTTGCTCCAGTAGCGAGAATAATAGAATCTTGAAAATATCCTCCACCACACATATCATCAAGATCCTTAACTCCAGAGCTAATCCTAATATTAGAGGATCTCTGCGTTAATCTCATTGCTCCTAAGGCAAACACACTTATTCCATCCATTCCCATAGTAAAGGGATATTCACCTTTCATATGTACAGTGCCTCTTAACTTCAGAACCTCTAGAGTTCTTCTTCTCTTCTCTGACTCAAGAACATTTCTTAATAAAACAACATTATCAGATACAAATTCTTCTACACCATATCTAGCAATTGGTCCGTAATCATCCACCCTTTCTGTAGTCATAACTGTTGTCACACCTATCTCTTTTAATCTTGCTATCAATCTAAATATTTCCCTTCTAACAACGTAAATCGCATCATACTGTTGAAATACAGCAGTTATTGAATCTATTGCAACTCTTTTAGCTTTATATTTTCTAATTGCATAACTAATTCTCTCAATAAGACCAGACAAGTCAAAGTTACCCGCAACATCCTGACCATCAGGGTCAGGAGATGCGTCCAAAATAAAAAGTTTATTTTGATCAATTAATTCTTGTAAATCCCAACCAAAACTTGCGGCATTTCTAATAATATCTAAGGGTGATTCCTCAAATGTCACAAAGATCCCAGGCTCATCAAAATTACAAATTCCATGATGTAGGTATTGAAGAGAAAAAACAGTTTTACCAGTTCCAGAGGTGCCACTAACGAGTGTACTTCGCGATACAGGCAACCCACCCCTACAAACATCATCAAAACCTTCTATTCCAGTCGGTAATTTTTGTACTTGCATTTTATTTGATTTGACAAATTTCTTATCATTCATGGTTTTGTACTAATTAAAAAAGAATAATAAATTATGAATTTATTTTTAATTTTAAAGTTTTTTTATATTTATTATTTATCTCCACTATATTCAGTTTCAGTTAATTCATCAAAAAGTAGATCTAAACCAATTAAAACTTTTTCTCTATCTGAAAGATCACCTATTATTTTTCTAACTGGTGGCGGTAAAATTTTAGCTAAGGTTGGAGTGGCTAAAATTTTATCTTCTTCTGCAAGTTGTGGTTGCTTAAGTACATCAATAACCTTCAAAGCATAAACTCCTTTGAATTCATTATTTAAAATTTCTCTTAAGGTATTTAGAGCTCGCATCGAATTAGGAGTATTTCCAGCAACATAGAGTTTTAAAATATATGTTTTTCTTGCTGCCATCGTTATAGTTCCTGAATTGATATAAAAGATTTAAAACAACCCTTGACTTATTACACTACAAAATAAGAAAATAAACAAACTATTATGATTGCTTATTAGGCTTAATCAAATTATTAATTTGAGCCTAGTAGCGTCTTTAAGATATGACAAATTCTAAAAACTCCTCAAACAATTCTTCTGAAAGTAATGAATTGTATGCAATAGCAGAAACTTCAGGTCAACAATTTTGGTTCGAAGTTGATAGATACTATGACATAGACAGGTTAAATGCAAAAGAGAAAGACAAGATAACCCTGGAAAAAGTTTTACTTTTAAAGGACAAAGAGTCTATAACTATTGGTAAACCTTACGTTAAAGACGCCAAAATTGAATTAGAAGTAGTCTCTCATAAAAGAGATAAGAAGATTCTTGTATACAAAATGCGTCCAAAGAAAAAGACAAGAAGAAAGATGGGCCACAGGCAAGAACTTACAAGAGTTATGGTAAAATCTATTAAAATAGATAAAAGTGCTCCTAAGTCTTCTTCTAAAAAGGAAGAAACTGTTAAAAAGGAAACTAAACCAAAATCCTAAAAATCTACAAATTAAACACTTCTAATGGCACATAAAAAAGGAACAGGTTCTACTAGAAACGGACGAGATTCAAATTCCAAAAGATTAGGTGTGAAAGCTTATGGAGGAGAAAAAGTAACTGCTGGATCAATTTTAATTCGCCAAAGAGGTACATCTTTTTTGCCGGGGATCAATGTTGGAAAAGGTAAAGATGACACCCTTTTTGCACTTAAAGAGGGGACGGTAAGTTTCGAAAGCATTAAAAGAAATTTAAGAAATAGAAAAAGAGTTAATATCGTTATCTAATTTTCTTATAAGCTCTTGCAGTTATAAGAATTGGATGAAATACTTCTAAAAAATTTGATTGAAGAGTCTCAAAAAACTTTTCAACAATATGAATGTCGTCGATATGAAACGGATATTCATTCTTATCCCCCTTGTAGAAATACCAATTAAATAGAGCAATAGAATTACTATCCATAATCTCACGGAAATTATTAATTTGAGAGGTTGGATCTGAAAGATGTTCCAAAACATCAAGACAAACTACCGTATCAAATTTCAATATTTGTGTATCTTGAATTGTCTTAAAGAAACTAAGTTTTTTTTCGACCCCTAATTTCTTAGCCCTGTATTCAACAAAATTTCTATTTGTTTGATTAATATCTACAAAAAAAACATGCTCAACTTTTGAAGACATAGCGTTAGCTAAGGCATGCGTACCAATACCTCCTCCAAAATCCAAAACTAAATCTCTAGAAAATTTCTGCTGAAGTTTTAAAGTATCAGCAATATAGTCTCTACTTGTGATATGCCAAGCCGCTAAATCAGCAACATGCCTATCTCCTACAATTTCAGTATAAAAATCTGAAACATCATTCAAAGCATCTCCAGGATGTGAATTTGCCAAATTCATCTTTGCATTTGCTAGGAATCCATCTAAATCACATTCTCTGATAGATAAGTATTCCATTAAATGTGATTTCAAATTAAAAGCATTGTCTAAAAACTCTTTTACAATAAAATTATCGTTTTTCAATTTCTTTCCCTAAATTTCCGATACCAAAATCATAAGATGGTTATAAATCTTTCTCAAAGTATTCTTAATATTAAAAATGGAAACTAAAGATGGATTCTTAGTAATTAATAAAGATAAAGGATGTACCTCACATGATTGTGTTAAACAAATAAGGAAGTTACTTAATACAAAAAAGGTAGGCCATACAGGAACTCTTGACCCAGAAGTTGTAGGAACATTACCAATTGCGATAGGCAGTGCAACAAGATTTATACAATATCTTCCTCAGGGTAAAACATACATAGGACAAATTAAATTAGGGATAAGAACTAGCACCGATGATATTCACGGAGAAATAATTAATCAAAAAAGTTGGCCTAAAATCAGTGATAAAATATTAGATCAATACTTAGATAGATTTAGAGGAATTATTAAACAAATTCCGCCGAAAGTATCTAGTGTGCACATTAATGGTGAGAGAGCTTATAAAAAATCTTTAAGGAATGAAAATTTTGAATTACCACCAAGAAAAGTAAAAATAGACGAACTTACTTTAATGAAATGGGACCAAATAAATGGAATCATAGAGATAAAAATCAAATGTTCAGCTGGCACATATATAAGAGCAATTGCAAGAGATTTAGGAGAAATTCTTAATTCCGAAGGTTGCCTTCTAGAACTAAAAAGAATTTCAGCTTGTGGCTTTGATGAACAAAGCTCAATAAAAATATCTGATATCGAAAAAGAAAAAGGAAAAAAAAACTCGAAAAATTTTATTATTCCAACAATTTCAGCTCTTAATCACATTTCAACATTTACCTTAAGTAATGAAAAACAAATCAATTTTTGGCAAACAGGAAGATCGATTAGAATTGATATTAATTACTTCAAGAAAAGCAAGTCTTTTGATTGTAAAAAACCCATAAAAGTAATAGACAAAAAACAAACACTACTCGGGATTGGCTTCTTAAATAAAGATCTTTATAATATATATCCAAAATTAGTCCTTAATGCTAGATAACAGCTATAGGTGATCTTTTCTAAAAGGTTTAATCTGCACACCCCTATAAAAATACTTTAATATTCTTTCAGCTTTTTGGCCCCTTGATGCCAGATATTTAGCACCCCATTGACTCATGCCTACTCCATGACCTGATCCCTGGCCAAAAACTATCAAACCTTTTTTTATAGGAAATTTATTGTTTAATTCTTCCTCAAAAAATTTAAATCTCACAAAATTACTTTTGAGGCCCAATCTTTTTCTTAAAACTACCCCAGACATCTTATCAGAACCATAAGACCCAATAAGTTTTACATTTTTCACCCTTCCTGTACTTGTAATATCTAGAATCTCTATATTTTTTAAACCTCCAATCTTGGGGAATAAATCTATTAATTCATTACTCGAAATTTTTTTTTGCCATCTGAATTTTGGATTATTTTTATCAAAATCTTTCACACTTGATAAATATGGATATTTATTCTTCCATACATCTTGACTATTTTCTGTCATTCCTCCTGAGCTACTATGAAATAATGCATTAATTAATTTATTTTTATAAGTCAAAACCAAAGATCTGGTACTTTTAACGGCTCTGATAGTTTTATAAGTTCTTGACTCCAAGCCATTATAGACTTGATTTTTCTGGGTTGAATCTATATCAAATAAATTATTTCCCTTTTGCTTTAAAGCATAAGTTCTTGAGGCAATTGCTTGTGCTTTTAATGCCTCAATAGGCCATTTTGTTGGCATCTCTGAGCCCACTACACTACTTAAGTATTTTTCTATTCCTAAAACATTCACTACCAATATTTCGGAATCACGTACGAAGAGATTAAGGTTACCAGAAAATCTTTTCTGACCTACCCATATACCTCTTCCATCAAAAGATCTAATTTGAAATTGTTGATTATTTTTTAAATTATATTTTTTTTGTTTATTTCTATCAAAATATAAAATTTTTTTATTTTTCTCATTTTTCAAAGTTAAGCCTTTAATTTTTTTACTTGAAAAAAATTCCCCCTCTATTGTTAAAGGAATTGATCTATCTGATCTGATTCTTAAATTATTATTTTTTGATATCAAAACTCTAATTATTGGCTCTCTAGATGCAAAAGCACTTCCACTCTGAAAAACACAAAAAAATAAAATACTAATAAGGCAATATTTACTGTATTTATTTTTAAATTTAAGTATCACTTTGTTTAAAAAACAAATGCTTAATTTGCCTAAGTTTGACTAAAAGTCTAGATTTAATCCATATATAAAAATAAAAATATCATAAATAAGTGAATATCACCTTCTTAGGAACAAGCTCAGGGGTCCCATCCTTAACAAGAAATGTTTCTTCAATAGCACTTAAATTATCACAGTCATCAGAAGTTTGGCTTTTTGATTGTGGAGAGGGAACGCAACATCAAATAATGAAAAGCAATATTAAATCTTCACAAATCAAGAAAATATTTATTACACATATGCATGGTGATCATATTTATGGTTTGCCTGGGCTCTTGGCTACCTTAGGTTTATCAGGCAATAGTGAAGGTATTGAAATTTACGGTCCTTCAGAATTGCGAAGTTTTATAAATGCAGCACTTAAAAGTAGTTTTTGCAAATTGTCATTCCCATTGCATTTTGTGGAAGTTGAAAATTTTGCATCAAAAAATAAAATTTTATTTGAAAACAACAAAATAAAAGTAAATTGCGCCAGCCTTAAACATAAAATACCTTCATATGGTTATAGGGTTAGTGAAAAAGATAAGCCAGGTATATTTGATATCAAAAAAGCAGAGTCTCTAAAAATAGCACCTGGACCAATTTATTCAGAACTGCAACAAGGTAAAAAAGTCGTATTATCGGATGGGAGGGCATTTGATGGGAAAGAATTCTGCGGACCACCTAGAGAGGGAGAAAGTTTTGTTTATTGCACAGATACAGTCTTTTGCGAATCAGCTGTTTCATTATCAAAAAATGCCGATTTACTCGTACATGAATCAACATTTTCTCAGGAGGATGAAAGCATGGCATATGAAAAATTACATTCCACAACAATCATGGCTGCTAAAACAGCATTATTATCTAATACAAAGAAATTAATTATAACTCATCTAAGCCCAAGATACACTTATAAAAATTCAATTACACCAAGTGATTTGCTTAAAGAGGCGCAAAAAGTTTTCCCAAATACTCACCTTGCCAAAGATTTTCTAACTGCAGAAATAAAATAAACTGCAACAGTTCGTTAGCAGGAGCGTTGTAAATGACCAACCCATGAAATAATAGTCTTAGGTTTTTCTATTTGATGTCGATCGAAATGGTCTCTATTTTTTCATCACTACATAAGTCTTGTAAAAGACTATTTATTTTTCTTCCATTAATTATTGGGTTACTTATTAATCCAATATCTGCAAATGCACTGTATCCTAGTGATCCTTCATCAGTTGACGTTCTAAAAGATGATCTTCACGGTGCCGACCTTCATAATACTGAATATGTTAAGTATGATTTATCAAATCAAGATTTAGGAGAAGCTAATCTTCAAGGCGCATATATGAGTGTAACCACAGCAAAAAACTCTAGTTTTAAAGGAGCCAATATGACAGACCTCATTGCATATGCAACACGCTTTGATAATGCTGACTTTACTGATGCAAATCTTACCAATGGTGAGCTAATGAAAAGTGTTTTTGATGGAGCAATTATAGATGGGGCAGACTTTACTGATGCAAATCTTGATCTTTCTCAAAGAAAATCATTATGTTCAAGAGCTAGTGGAACTAACTCACAAACTGGAGTTAATACAATTGATAGTCTTGAATGCAGTGGCTTAAAAGGTTACATGCCTCCAAAGCCAAAAGCATAGTATTTATAGCTAACCAATTTCAGAAGGAAAGATATTACCAGGCTCTTTTGAGCCTGGTTTCTTGCTGTACCACCATTCTTGTATATCAGAAGAAAATTTCTTTGAAAAAAGAGTTATAACTGTTACCACAGGTTTTGATCCAGGCTCCAAAATTTGAACTGAGTAAGAGGGGCATTTTCTTGAAGCCATATCAGCGACGAACCTAGACCCTATTCTTCTCCAACTAGGCTCCTTACTTCTCCAAGCAAGCCTTGAGCAGGGCCAAGGCAACTCTTCCCTATCATAAAGTCTGCAACATGGCCCAATCACCTTATAACTGTACTGACCTCCATAACTTGATTGAACACTGTCAGTCTTAAAAAATTCAAATTTATCCATTTACAAAAAAAAGGCCACCTTCATTGAGGGTGGCAGAGAAATAATCAATAATCAACTTAGAAAAGTTAAATTTTTATAATTAGTACAATTCTTCCTCAGCATGAGTTGTAATTGTTACGTCAGATGTTGGATAAGCAACACATGTAAGTACAAAACCAGCTTCTAGTTGGTCATCATCCAAGAAACTTTGATCTGATTGATCAACACTACCTGATGTAACTTTTCCAGCACATGTTGAACATGCTCCAGCTCTGCAGGAATAAGGAAGGTCGATACCTTGTTCTTCAGCCGCGTCTAGGATGTATTGGTCATCAGGCACTTCAATAGTTGAATTGAGACCTTCGCCTTCGTTGATGAGTGTAACTTTGTAAGAAGCCATTTAAATAAAAAATTGTTGGTAATTAATACCTATCAAATACATTTTTAACATCGATTAGGTCGATATGTGAGATTTTGAAGTAAAAAATGACACAATAAAATGTATGAAAGAGTATCTATAAGAAAAACTTATATTTAGATTTGATCACTGGTTTTTTGAGCTGAAATGCATGCCCAATCTTTTCTAGTTGATACCCCCAATAATTTCAAGTCATTCTGAATTAATATTTTTATAATTTCATCCTTTTGTGAATTCAAAATTCCACTGAAAATGACTTCTCCATTATTTCTCAAGCACTTATAAATATTTGGAATCATTCCTTTTATTACCTCGGCAAGAATATTGCATAAAACTAAATCAAATTGTTTGAGTTGATTTTTTAAAATTAAATCATTAAAAGATCCCAAATATGTATTTAAGTTGTTTAAATTACCGAAATTTAGTTGGAAATTAGATTTTGTTGAATTTATAGCTAAATAATCATTATCCACTGCACAAACCTCTTTAGCACCAAGCAATCTTGCGGCGACGCTCAAAATCCCGCTGCCACTCCCAATATCTAATATCTTTTTATCAGAAAAAAAAATATTCTCCATTTTTTCCAAGCAAAGATAAGTCGAAGGGTGACTTCCTGTACCAAAGGCTGCTCCAGGATCAATTTTTATGATTTTTTTATCTTTAAATTTTTCATTTAGATTCATCCAACAAGGCAATATTAAAAAATGATTTCCTACTATTTCAGGCGCCCAATATTTCTTCCAGCTTGTCAACCAATCCTCCTCTTTAATAATACTCCAATCAAAAAATTGATTTTTAGGGGCATTAATATTCAGAAGTTTGGTAATCATTTTTTCAAAATCACACCTAGAATTATCGCTCCAATCACCGACTGGAAGCCATATATTCACCTCTTTTTTATTTTCATTTCTAATTAAATATTCAAATGAAAAACTAAATATTCCCAGCTTATTTAATTTCCAAATAATAATTTCTTCTGAATCACTTTCTATCAGAAAAGTTAGTTTATACCAATCTTTAGTTTCCATTAACTAGGACAAAGAACTTCATAAAGTAACTGGATTAGCGTTGGTGATCCCATCTACTTCAATAATGGCATCAAGAAGCTTATTAGGTATTGGATCATCAATACTTAAAACCATAACAGCTTCCCCTCTAACAATTTTGCGTCCAACTTGCATTGAGGCAATATTTACATTGTTGCTCCCTAATAAAGACCCAAGCTTGCCAATAATACCTGGCATATCTCTGTGCCTAGTAACCAACATATATCTGCTTGGCGATACATTAACTGGGTATTGATCAATACTAATAATTCTTAATTCCCCATCAGCAAAAATGCTTCCTGCTACGCTATGGTCTCCATTATCTCCATAAGTGGTTAACTGAAGCGATCCACTGGCAAATTCAGGTCTTGCCTCATCTTTATTCTCTACTACTGATATGCCTCTTGAATCTGCTTCTAGCGAAGCATTAACATAGTTAATCCTATCTCCCAAAGCTTTACTTAGAAGCCCTTTTAGACTGGCTATTATTAATGGCTGGGATGGATGTTGAACAAATTCGCCTTGCAGCTTTACTTCTATTTTCTGTATCTGCCCACCTGAAAGCTGACTTATAAGCAGACCCATTGTTTCAGCCAACTGCAAATGAGGTTTTAGACTATCCATAATATCAGGGCTCAAACCTGGAATATTTACTGCAGTTCTAGCAGATAAACCAAGCAAGACATCTCTTATTTGTTCTGCAACATCAACAGCTACATTTTCTTGTGCTTCCCGTGTAGATGCACCTAAGTGTGGGGTAAGGATAAGATTCTTTTCAACCTTCAAAAGTGGTGAATCAGATTCCAAAGGTTCTTTAGAAAAGACATCTATTGCCGCACCTGCAATCAATGATTTATTTAAAGCTTCTGCTAATGCCTCTTCATCAATTAAACCTCCTCGAGCGCAATTAATTAATTTTGCGCTACTTTTCATACTTTTAAGGACATCTATATTTACTAAATTTTCTGTCTCTGGTGTGCGAGGCAAATGCAAAGTTACATAATCAGATTCTTTGAATAAATCCTCTAGCTCAGATAGTTTAACTTGTATTTGTTGAGCTCTTTCTGTTGAAACAAAGGGATCATATCCGTAAACTTCCATTCCTAATGAATTAGCAACTTTCGCTACATGAGCACCAATTTTCCCTAAACCTACTACACCTAATTTTTTCTTATAAAGCTCATTACCAACAAATTTCTTTCTTTCCCATTTACCTGACAAAGTACTACTATTAGCAATTGGAATATGTCTAGATAAGGCCAACATCATAGCTATAGTATGTTCTGCTGCAGCTATTGTGTTACCTCCTGGAGAATTGACAACAAGAACTCCCTTTTGCGTAGCAGCCTTAACATCTACATTATCAACTCCAACTCCTGCTCTTCCAATAATTCTTAGTTTACTTGAAGAGTTAATGATTTCTTCAGTCACTTGAGTACCAGAGCGAATCATTAAAGCATCATAATCTTTAATAATTGAAGCTAGCTCAGAGTCTGAGATCCCTATCTTCTGATCTACCTGAGCAACTTGTGAAAGAATATCGATTCCTGTTTGATCAATTGGATCTGTAATGAGAACTTTTGTCATTTAAGATTGGTTCTTTAATCTTTTACTTTAACTTAATCTATAGTGTATGTATCTTATTTTATTAATTTGAATAAAACACAAACATTTGAGGATTAAAATTTGACTAAAAGTATTGTGATATTTGAAGACATTGATAAATGTATCCAACTATTTGAAGTTTTCAAAGAAAAATCAGTAATGCTCTCTGAAGCTATTTTGATCCCACCAATGATTGAGAAGATATCATCAGATGAAACAGAATTGCTAAATGCGAAAGCAAATATCTTATTCAAATCTCAAAATTTTGAAGATATAAGAATTTTAAATCCTAAACTTGATAGAAAGATTAGACAAAAAGAAATGAGTAGATGGCTAATGCCATTTGGTTTTATAGCTGGAATAGCTTTTTCTAATATGACAAATTTATCTACTTTCAGTTTTCTTGGTTTGAATAACATCGGTGACTCCTTAATTGGAGGTCTTTTAGGAATGGGTTCAGGATATTTAGGAAGCATTGTTTCTTCTGCAAGTATCAACATTAATAGAAATAAAGAGTTAAGATCGATTATTAATCTTAATAAAGAGGGTAAATGGCTTGTTCTACTTGAAAATCAAATTGGAGCTGAATTACCATGGGCTTTAATAAAACAATCAGAAGCAAAAGATATAATTTTTTTAGAGGGCTAAATGATTGACTTAAAAGAGATCTTAATAAATTCAAACTACAAAAAAGAAACTGAGGAATTAATAAATATTGCTAACTTAGCCTACAAACACTGGGAAACTTATTGGACAGGGTTTAATTCAACTTATGTTTGCGAAGAGATTTTAAAAGATTTTGACAATTTAAATGATTTCAAATTTTTTATTTATGGAGGATTCTCCTCTTCTCAAAGATCTAGAATAGCTTGCTTTAGAGGAGATAATATTCCTGAAGAGGATGCGCTAAAAAGTAATTTTCCAGCTCAAGGAATAAAAATTAATGGTAATTTTTTATTTGATAATGCTACACAAGACGACTTTAGATCCCTCTTAATTGAAAATGGGGTTAATCAAATAAAAGTTGGAGATATGTGGACTATTGGCGATAGGGGAGCACAAGGGATAATTGATAATTCAAATATTAAGCATCTAGATGAAAAGATTTTTTATTTAAGAGAAGTAAAAGTAAAAGTTAATGTAGTAGGTATAGATGAATTACAAATACCTTCTGGAAGATCAAAAAAACTTGTCAATACAGTAGAAGCTTCAACAAGATTAGATGCAATAGCCTCAGCTGGCTTTAGGGTATCACGAACCAAAATCATGGAAAGGATAGAAAATGGAATGCTCAGATTAAATGGAAACAAAGTTAATAAGCCAACAATTAATCTAAAAATTGGCGACAAACTAGAACTTGAAAATAAAGGATTTATCGAAATTCTAAATTTAGAAATAACCAAAAGAGAACGATGGAAAGTTAAATTACTTAGAAAATGAAACCCAACCTGCTATTTTCTTATAAGGGGGATTAAAAATTCCTCAATTGGGGCGATTAGCTCAGTGGTAGAGCACTACCTCGACACGGTAGTGGCCACTGGTTCGAATCCAGTATCGCCCATTAAAACTTTTGACGACCTAGATTATATCCACAGAAAATAATTTCATTTTTTAGATTATTCAAAAAGATGAAACTTAATCAAATAATTAATCTTCATAAGGGGCTCACTGCATTTGTAGTGATAGGCCTTATGATTTTTTTTGACAATTTTACTATCGCTCCTTACGTTTATTTAGCTCTGCATGGTACTTATGGATTACTTTGGCTTCTAAAAGAAAAGATATTCCCAGATCCTTATTTTAAAGAAAAAATCAATTTATTAACTTCAGTTACTGGTTTTATTTTCCTTGGAAGTTACTGGGTAGCTCCCTACATTCTTATCTCATCTCAGAAATCTGTTCCAAATATAGTAGTAGCTGCATCTGTATCTATAAATATAATTGGTGTGTTTCTACACTTTGCTAGTGACGCCCAAAAATATTTTTCTCTTAAATTAAAAAAAGATCTAATTAAAGAAGGATTTTTCAAAAATGTAAGGAATACAAATTATCTAGGAGAAATACTAATTTATCTATCATTCGCCATACTTTCAATGAGTTTCATACCGTTAGTAATTCTTGCAATATTTTTCTCTATAGTTTTTCTACCAAGAATGATAAAAAAAGATAAATCGCTCTCAAAATATGATTCATTCGAAGAATACAAAAAGAAAAGTGGTCTTATATTGCCTAAATTGAATGCTTGATAACAACTTACCCAGTTGGAGGCAAAATTTAAAATCTTCTAGAAAAAAAGAAGGCAAATCACCCTCTAATAGATGGATACAGCTTGCAACAGTCAGCGAAGAAAATGAGCCAAGATTAAGAACAGTTGTTTTTAGAGGATGGCATAAAGATAGTTCAATGATTATTTTTACAGATAGAAGAAGTGAAAAAATTGGGCATTTAAAATCCAACCCTAATGCAGAAATATTATGGTTCTTTTTGAAAACCAAATCACAATATAGATTCAAAGGAAAAATACATGAATTAAGTGATAACAAAAATTATTGGGATTTATTATCAGAAAAATCAAAATCTTCTTGGTTTTGGGGATCTCCTGGAGAGAGAATAAACCCAAAAGTTCAATCTGCTTATAAAATGTTATCCAATCTTCCCAAATCGGAAAATTTTGTAGTTCTAAATTTCGAGGTCGATTCAGTAGATCTTCTTAAATTAGAACAGCCAGTTCATAAAAGATATCTTTGGGAAAAGAGTAAAAAATGGGAAAAAGTTGAAATTAATCCTTAAATATTTCTAAATTGTATATTTAGGTTGAAAAAGATATAGTGATCAGTCAGTTTTAAAAAAGAAGTATTATGCATATGAATTTCTCAGAAATTCCAGAAAACCCTGTTATTTTTTTATCTTGGGTAACTGCTATAGGGCTATTTATAAGTCTTTCTGAAGCAACAATTAAGATAAAACTTGAGAAGAGAAACAGTTATAGAAAAAGATTAGAGCTTATCAATAACCTTTATCCTAAAAAATTAGCTTGAAGTATCTGAGAGTATATTCGCTTGCAGAAATTGAAAAAGGCCGCCTTTACTTGTTTCTTCTTTAATTTCGACTTCCTTGGTATTCCTTGATTTTGTTGAAGAAATGATTTCCTCTTCATCTTCTGACTTCAAAATTCTGATAATAACTTCATCAAGGGAGAAATTACCAGGCCCTGTTAATGCAATTGAAGTAGCTGAAGCAAAATACAAAAGTAAAAGCTCTAGTAAGAAAATATTAAAACCTGAAGTAACAAGTGCATGATATATAGCGACAGATATTGTTCCCACAATTGCCAAAGCGCCGAATCTTGTAGCTAAGCCGATAATTAGTAGCCAACTACCACCTATTTCAGAGAATGCCGCTATGTATGATAAAAAAATTGGGAAGGGAAGGTGTAAAGGTCTGACAAAAGCATCAGCGAAATTTTCTATATTTGCTAATTTTTCATAACCGTGATGAATAAGAACAGTTCCAGTTATAACTCTAAGAATTAATAAAGCAGTATCTTTGCTAAACGACTTGGTAAGAATTGTTGAGAGCACTATAAAAAAATTATCCTTAAGTAAAAATAACTAGTCACAGTATCCATCGTGGATCAAACCGCAAAAGTCGCACCTAATTAAGTATTTATACTTAGTCCTCTGATGCATTCTTTTTCTGATTAGGAATTCAATTAAGTTAAAAATTATTTTTTGAATAATTTTCTAATATTCTTTGATTGATTTTTGGAATATTTTCTTTAAATTTGAAAAACCCTTTTTTGGCGAATTTCCAGGCAAATAAATCTTCATCTCTAACAAGGTTAAAAATTTTTTTATTGTGTAGATTTTTAAAATCAGTTATGAAATCATAATTTTCTCCCACTCCAGGATAAATAATGTCTATTTCGTTAGTCTTTTTAAAAGTATTTTCCAATGAATAAGGATCAATCTGTTCAACATTATCAAATTGCTCTACAAATTCAGAGACCAAATCTTGTTTAAATTTCAATACAGATTCAGACAATTTAATTTGTCTTTGTTCATCCTTTAAAAGGATAATAAATACTTTTTTATAACTTGGAAGTAAATTTTTAAGGGTTGCAAGATGAAGATCATTTTCAAACATAATCAGATTATCTGATTTAGGATCCATATCATTTTTATAAATCTCCTCTTCATATGGTATTTGATTAGATTCTTCAAGAAAAATTTGTTGGTTACTTATTTTTTCTACATTAAATCTATTATTTGAAAACTTTCTGAGGTTTGATGATGAAAAAAGATATTGTTTTCCCTTCGTTTGCAATCCTCCGACCCATCTCCAGCTAAGGAGATTAGATGAAGCATCTCCATCAAAAAGATATTTAAAGAAAAACTTTGCTCCCAATTGCCATGGGAGGCCTAAATTAAATATCCAAGTACTCGCAAACCACATTCTTGTATGGTTATGCAAATAGTTGTACTGCTTTAATTCATTTACCCAAGAATTAAAAAAATCTAATTCTGTATTGCCATTAATTGCACTTTCATATAACTCATAATCAAAATCGAGAATGTTTTCTGAAATAAAATTTCTCCAAACTTTAGGTCTATTTTCCATCCACCCTTTCCAGTAAACTCTCCAAAATATTTCTTCAACAAATTTAGTTGAATTTTTGATTTTGTACTTACTCTTAATATCATGGATCAGATCATATTCCGATAATATTCTATGAGTAATGAAAGGTGATAATTTTGAAACTGAACTTTCGTTATTTGGTCCAAAATCAAAATTTCTTAATTTTGCATAATCATTGATTTTGTATTTCGCAAAATTTTCCCAGGTATTTTGAGCTTTTAATAAAAATGACATTTTCTCATAACTTTAAAAAATTTTTTTTTGTATTGATAGAAGTTTCAAAAATTTGCAGTTAAATTACTTCTTAAAATTTCCTATTTCACTTTTAAGTAAATATGTTTGATTGAAGTATTTAATTTAAACGACTTATCAGTACATTTTATACTCTTAGATCGCTCTCTGCGTAGGAGGATATTTAGTGGTCATTTACTTTTAAGTTCTAATTTTATTTTCAAATCTTTATTTAAATGATTTTCTAAAAGATTTTTAAATATTTATCAAAATTATTATGAATAATTTATTAGTGAGAGATGTTAAGTATCTTGATGAACAATACAGAATTGGTAAAGGCATAATTTCAGATGATGCATTTAAGCAACTTGAAAAGCTCTTTATTCCTGTTGATCCAGAGCCTGACTACTTTAATCAAAAAAATAATAAGCTTTTGCCAAAATTAGCCAAAGAAAACTTTAAAGAATTTTTGGAAAGTTTATTAACAAAAACAAGATTAAGCATTCAACCAAAAATTGATGGCTGTGCTGTTGCAATTAGATATAGAGATGGCAAGTTTAATAAAGCTATTACAAAAAATGGATTTGATGTCTCAAGCAAAACTAAAAATGTCCCTGATTGTATTCCTATCAAACGAGATTTTCAAATTAGAGGAGAACTATACGCAACAAACCAAGTTGCCGGGATTTCCCAAAGAATTACAAGAAAATACCTCAATGATAAGAAAGGGATTGGAGAAAATCTCCGCTTTTGCTGTTTCCAAATACTTAATGGAAGACTTAATCAATACGAAACCCTTAACTATCTTAAAAAATGTGGCTTCAGCACCCCTGAAAGTTACTTCACAAATCATACAAGCGAAATCCAAATCTATAAAAAAAATTGGTTAAAAAAAAATATTTGCGAAATATCCAACTAATGGGATAGTAATAAAAATAAATAGTAGGAAATTACAGTTACTTAGAGAGAAAAGTTTATCTCAAAATAACGAATGGCAATATGCAATTGAAAAATAACATTAAATAGTACCTTCAATGAGAGCTCACGATACTGACTTCCAGTATTTAAAGTGGAAAAGTAATTTAATTTTGGTTAACTTCCAAAGCAATTTGCAGGATTACTAAATGACTGCCACTATTTCAAGACCTAAAATCTCTAACTGGGAAACATCTAATATTCCAAACCTTACAGGCAAAACAGCGCTAATTACTGGTGCGAATAGTGGTCTTGGATACTACACTGCAAAGGCCTTAGCAGAAAAAAATGCTAATGTTGTTATAGCTTGTAGATCACTTGAAAAAGCTAATCAAACTATCAAAAAACTTAAAGGTCTTAATCCTGAAGGATTACTTACACCTTTAGAATTAGATTTGTCAGATTTAAAAAATATTGTTGAAGTTCAGTCCAAAATTTTTGATAATTTTGAAAATTTAGATTTACTAATCAATAATGCAGGCATTATGCATCCGCCTAAAACTCTTAGTGCCCAAGGATATGAAATACAATTTGCAGTTAATCATCTAGCCCATATGCTTTTAACTCTTAAGCTACTTCCAATTATTGAAAAAAAAGAAGAATCTAGAATAGTGACGGTGACTTCCGGAGCACAATTTTTTGGTAAAGTTGGTTGGGAAAATCTGAAAGCCGAGAACTATTACAACAAATGGGAATCTTACTCCAATAGCAAATTGGCAAATGTAATGTTTGCTTTGGAACTTAATGAGAACTTAAAGCACAAAAATATACTTTCTTTAGCTGCTCACCCAGGAATTGCAAAAACAAATCTCTTTACTGCTCAAAAACCTAACCCTGGTCCATTAGAAACATTCTCATTGGAATTATTTAGTCCTATTTTTCAAACTGCTGAGATGGGTGCTTTACCTCAGCTTTTTGCAGCTACTTCACCAGATGCAAGAGGCGGTGATCATTATGGTCCTAGATTTAATTTCAGAGGTCATCCAAAACTATCTCCTACTTCTCCTTTCGCCATGAATAAAAAAGAAAGAAAAAATTTATGGGAAAAAAGCCTCGAAATACTTAATAACTTCTTATAAATTATTCATTTTTACTAACTTTAGAAAATACTTTAAGATATGTAATTCACTCTCTGAGAGTTTCATAAATTCTGTTAAGGCATCATAATTTTTTTCATCAATTTTTTTTGACAATTTAATAAAACTATCATGGTTTTCATTAACAAAGCGCTCAGCAATCTGAGACGGAGTTAAACCCTGTTCAATTAATTCACCAGGAGCATTTTTCTCCCACTTTTCATAAAACCAAGAGAACCAATATTTTGCAGTATTATCTTCCATTAATTAACTTTTATTGGTCGAATAATATAAACACTTAAGAAAAATCTCATGATTGAATTACCCTTTAAACACAACTAATATAAATGCAATTATAAATTTAATGATAGATAATCATTCAAGTAAAAGAAATATTAATCTTGTAATTGGATTAGGTAAATCTGGATTTTGGGCTGCCAAGTATTTGAGAAGCATCAATAAGAGAGTAATTGTTTGGGAAAGTAAAGATGGGATAGAATTCTTAGAAAGAAAAACAGCATTAGAAGAGCTCAATATCATAGTTTCTCTAAATAAAGAATTTGTATTTGAAGAAATTCAACCTTTTTTGAAAGAGATCGAATCAGTTGTTGTAAGTCCATCAATACCTTATGACCATATAACTATTATTGAATTAAAAAAAAAGGGAATTAAAGTAATTGGAGAAATTAATGTTGCATGGGAAATTTTAAAAGACACAAATTGGATAGGTATTACTGGCACTAATGGCAAGACTACTGTTACTCATCTACTAAGCCATATACTC
Organism: uncultured Prochlorococcus sp.; assembly: GCA_902622435.1. Taxonomy (GTDB): domain Bacteria; phylum Cyanobacteriota; class Cyanobacteriia; order PCC-6307; family Cyanobiaceae; genus Prochlorococcus_A. The sequence continues at coordinate 110,236 of CACNQB010000003.1, forward strand.
TGCGATACTGGATTATATGCTCCTTTTGCTGGAAATATTGGTACACCTTTATGTAAGTATGCTCACTCCAAAAAACATGAAAAAATTGATTGGGTTGTCGCTGAATTAAGCAGTTTTCAAATAGAAATATCTCCAGAAGTAAAACCTAATATTGGAATATGGACAACCTTCACAGAAGATCATCTTGAAAGACATAAAACACTTGAAAATTATTTCAACATAAAAAAAAGCTTGTTAGAAAAATCTGATTTTAGAATTTATAATTATGACGATAAAAACCTAAGAAATCACTACAGTTCGCTATCAAGAGGGGTTTGGATAACAACTAGTTTCGATAAATCAAATTTTATTCATTGCGATTATTGGATAGATGAACAAGCGTACATTGTTGAGAGAGGGAAGAAATTATTCAAACTTGAACATTTTTCTTTAAAAGGAATGCATAATCTTCAAAATCTTTTATTGGTAATTGCAGCAGCAAGAAAAGTTGGATTATCTGGCAAGAAGATTAAAGATTCTTTATCTAATTACAAACAATTACCCCATAGGATGGAAACAATTTATAAAAATAATAATCTGGAAATCATTAATGATAGTAAAGCTACAAATTTTGACTCATCTATTGCGGGAATAAGTTCAATTGAAGGTCAAATAATAATCATTGCTGGGGGTAGATTAAAAGGTAATGAATATAGTGAGTGGATAAAAGTTTTAAAGAAAAAAGTTAAATGTGTTTTCCTTTTTGGAGAAAGCTCAAAAGTCCTAAAAATGGCGCTTATTAATGAAGGATTTAAAAAAAATATTTTTGAATTTTCAGAACTAAAAGAGCTTTTAAATTTTGTTTTTCATTATTTACAAAATGATAGGGTCGGAACATTATTATTCTCACCTTCATGCTCTAGTTTTGATCAATTTAAAAATTATGAAGAGCGTGGAGATTATTTCAAGAAACTAATCAGTGAAAAATTAAAGGTTAATAAATCCATTTTTTGTTCAAGTATCGTTTCGTAATTTTCAGGTCGGTCATCACAACCGTTTACCCTCTAGCAAATATTCACTTAATTAGTTAGATTTTGAGTATAAATTAATCAATAGCAATGAGTGAATCTAACAATTTACCTCAAGCAATAAGTCATAAAAAATTAAGTTACTTGATGCTTAAGGCACAAAAAGATTCTCTTTTTTCTGATGAATTAGCAGAAATAGAAAGCCCCGAAAAAAGAGAATTTGAAGAGTTAATCAACAATTGGGAAGCTTCAACTAAGAACGTAGTTAATGAGTTATCAAAAAGAAAAGAGATTTTACTAAAAGATAAATCACCAAATTCTTTAATTGCACTTGGTGCTATGGAAGTTCACCTTAATATGGCTTTGCAAGCCTTAAATGCATTTAATAAATGAGTTGATAGGTAAAATAACAGATAAATTATAAAGAAGGCATCGAAAACAAGAGAAAATCTAAGTTTTTTTCAGTATCTATAGAAACATCATCATAATAATTAACTTCAAAACCCAAACCATCTCCAGATTCGAGAAGTAAATTTGAATTAGAGTCTTTACTTTTTAATAAAAGATTACCTTCTATTATTTGTATCCAATTATATTTATCGATTTTTAATGGCAATTTTTTTTCTTTAATTGGCTTATATTTACACCGCCATAAAGAGATACTTTGATTTAGAAAAAGCTTATTATTTTTACCGTCTTTGTAATTAAAAATAAGGTTATCCCACAACTTTTCACTTAATGAAATTTGATCATATCGAGGTTTGATATTTTCTTTTTGAGGGTATATCCAAATCTGGAACAACTTGCAGTTCTCATTTTCTTCATTCTTCTCGCTATGAGAGATTCCAGTACCTGCAGACATAACCTGTACTTCATCTTTGTGAATTTTTCCAAGATTGTTTAAAGAGTCTCTATGAGTTATTGCTCCTTTTGTTACGACAGTAATTATTTCCATATTTGCATGAGAATGTGTATTAAATCCAGCATTAGGAGAAATAATATCTTCGTTTATAACTCTAATTTTCCCAAAATTATCCCATTTTGGATCTCTATGCTCTGCGAAAGAAAATGAATGCATTGAATGCAGCCAATCTCTTCTTGATAAAAATCTATCATCGGATTTTCTTATCTTAATAATATTAAAAACCATCAAAATTAAATAGAATAAAAAAATTATAAATAATTAGAAAAATATTTGTAAAATTTTTTTGATAAATTATTCCTAAAAAAAGCAAATATCAAATTTAAAAATTTATTTTACTCTGAGCCTTATTAGCCTTTATCAATATTTTTTGTGCTTCATCTCTTGTAAGGCATTTTTCTGCTTTTACATTTAAGTTTTTAAGTTTTTGCAGTTGCTTTGTGTTACTCATAATTTAACCCGTTCTTAAAGTTACTTTAACATAAGCTTAAATTAATTGCCTCTGAAACCTTTGCATCAAATCATTTTTAAATCTTTGAGAATGGAATTATCAGAACAGTATAGAGGATGTATTGGATTATCTTTGATTGTTTTCTTAATTAAAAGCGGTCCAAGAGGATTATCAAAATTATTTTTTCTGATTGAGTTATATTGCATTATTTTTTTTAATATTCTTTTATTTCTATTTAGAAATTTCCCTTTGTTACCCCAACCTAACCATAAATCACAATTTTTACTTTCAGACCAGTGTTTTAAGTTTTTATAAATATGATTATTGTTTAGATAGCCCACAGGGTTTTTATGTTTAAAAAGTTTTTCTGGTTTGCTTGAAATAAGAGCAAATAGATTTATTAATTTTACTTTGCCATAATTATTGTTTTTCGAAATTTTGATTATCTTTTTTGTTGTGTTGTCCAAGAAAACTTCATCCGATAATGAAGGATTTAAACCAATAAAGATAATCTCTTTTTTAGATTTAGAAATCTTATAACTTAAACTCCATCTATATAGTTTGTTTGCACTTATTAAACAATTTCTTTCTAGAAATAAATTATTCAACCTAAACCTACACCTCTAGCCATGAGAGTGGCAAACAAAGGTATTGTTGCAAAGCCCACTAATTCAGTAGTAATGATGAGTCTGAACCTCTTGACTAGTTTTTCAGATATTTCAGGTAATTTATTCTTACTTAATGGAATGGCCCATAAGATATAGGTTGTTGTTGGGTATAAAGAAAGTAATCCAACAAGAATATAAAGAGAAACCTTTATCCAAAACACAGGATTACCTGTATAGAAATCACCTCCTTGACCAAAATACTTAACACGCAAAATCCCAGTAACTAATATCGCAACTCCTGCTAAACCATAAACCACATCTGCAATTATCATTGAGATCGTCTCATTTCTATTAAGACCTACTTTAAGAGTCAATCTTTCAAACAAAAGAGAACCGAAACACAATATTATTCCTAAATAATGAACATATGCTACTAATGCACTTTTAGCAATTTCACCTGTCAATAAAGTTCCTAATAACATTTTCTAGTCAAAATTTATACAATACTAACCACCAATTAAAGAATTTGTTTAGAAAATAAATTAAAAAATAAAAAGACAGGTATTGAATCTAGGACTCTAAAAACCTTTTTTGACCATCTTCAAAGAAATCCTTTTTATTCCATACTTCGATTACATCTGGGAAATGTTTTTCCATACAATTATCACAAACCCCATGACTGAATCTTATATCACTAATTTTCGAAAGATATTTTTCTAAATGCATCCAATCGCCCTCCTTATTTTTCACTTCTCTACAATATGAACAGACAGATAAAATACCTTCCTGTTTGTGCAAGTTAGACAAAGCATCTAGCAAGTTCAATGACTTTTTTCTAAGCTCTAAAAATGAAACTATTTGCTTGGATAATAATTCCATAATATTGAATTGTTGTGTAGTTAGATTTCCTGGCTTTCTGTCTATTACACAAAGAGTTCCAAGTTTATTGCCATCACTATTTCTAAGGGGAAAACCTGCATAAAAACGAATCTTGGGGTCTCCTATTACCAAAGGATTATTTATAAACCTTTCATCTTGGAAAGCATCATGAATAATTAATGGACTATTTTCTTTTATTGCATGGGTACAAAAAGACCAATCTCTTCTAGTTTCTGATATTTGAAGGCCTATTTTGGATTTAAACCATTGTTTATCTTTGTCTACCAATGTCATTAAAGAAATAGGCACATTACAGGTTGTAGCAGCAATTTTTGTAATATCGTCATAACACGATTCTGGCTTGGTTCCCAAAATCCTATATTCTGCTAAAGCTTTTAATCTTCTTTCCTCTTCTTCTTTTTTTGATACAAGATTCTGCATTAATCTTCACCAATAATTAAAACTTTAAAATTAAAGTTTCTACAAAAAACTTTTTCCGTCTAATACTTAATAAAAAAAAGATAAACTTATTGAATTGTTACTTACTGATTTATTACTTATTAATTTATTATTGATTGATTTAACTTTGAGACTGCCATCCCAGCGATCCATCCACTTGTCCAACAATGTTGAAAATTAAATCCACCAGTGATCCCATCAACATCCAAAACTTCTCCAGAAAAAAATAACCCTGGACAAATTAAGCTCTCCATATTTTTAAAATTAACCTCATTAATTTTTACGCCTCCGGAAGTAACAAATTCCTCTCCAAATGGACCTTTACCCGAAATTATATATTTATCACTCATTAGGATATTTATCATTTTCTCTCTTTCATCCGCCAGTAAATCAGCCCACTTTTTCTCTTTATCAATACCTATTTTCTTTAATAAAAAAATCCATAATCTTTTTGTTAATAGTGGAACAGGTCTACTATTAATGAGATTCACCTTGCCTTTATTTAATCTTAAATAATTAATTTTTTCTTTTAACTCCTCGTAACTTAAAGAAGACCATTTAATGATTAAATTAAATTTATATTTTTGGCTATAAAGTTCCCTTGCTGCAATTGATGAAAGTTTTAATACTGCTGGCCCACTAAACCCCCAATGAGTTATTAGTAAATCACCTCTATTTTGAAAATTCTTATTGTTTAAATTAATTTCTATATCTATGCCCCTTATCGATACCCCAGTACATTCATCCAAATTTGGTTCTTTTGTGGAAAAAGTAAAAAGCGATGGTACAGGTTTAACAATGTTGTGTCCAAGATTTTGAGCTAATTTATATCCGCTTGGATTACCTCCAGTTGAAACAATAATATTTTTTGCAGTTACCTTTGCTTTTTTAAGACTAAAAATATTGAATATATTATCTGGAGTTTTTGCAATTTCTTTTACAAAAAATTTTGTTAGTATCTCTACGTTTTTTGATAAAGCACTTTTTCTCAAACAATCAATGACATCTGAAGAAGAATTAGACACTGGGAATACTCTTAGATCTTCCTCAATTTTTAATTTTAAACCTTTTTTCTCAAACCAATCGTATACATCTCCAGCAGCAAAACGATTAAATGATTCCAAGAGCTGAATTCCACCTCTGGGGTAATTCTCAATTAGTTCATTCGGTATCCATGTTGCATTAGTGACGTTACATCTTCCCCCTCCACTAATCCTTACTTTCTCCATAAGTTTTGAAGTTCCTTCAAGAATTATTATTCTTTTTACTCCATTTTCAGCAGCAGTTATTGCCGCCATAAAACCGGCTGCACCGCCTCCAACAACTGCTAAATCAAAAGGTTCCAAAAACTTATTATTTAATATGCTTCAATATGATAATAGCAAGTAGTTATAAAGAAAAATTACTCCAAAAACCATAAAAAAATAAATATAAAACCTTAAAACTACATAATAAGTAGCTACCATTCGCTAATTTTTAAATTTCTAGAAAAATCAACACAGTCGTTATTTTTATGCTTTAAGTTAATTAAATGAGTCTATTGTTTTCTTACGTTAAATATTCTGAGGCCAGTTTTCCTATGACTGGTCAATATACAGCTCTTCTTTTAATAACTTCTGTTATTTGGGTTCTACTTTGGTTTGGATATAGACAAAATAAGATAAATGATGAGATCAAGAAAAAAGAAAAAGAAGAAAGAATTAATGCGAAAGTTCAAAGAAGAAAGAAGTTAGAGAGTTTGTACCCTACTAATAAAAAAACTGTTTAGGTAAAATATTTTAGAAACATGAAAAAAAATAATTTCAAATCACTTATTCAGTACTTACCGGGGATTTTGATTCTTATTTATGTATTGTTTTTAGCATTTACTCAATTTATAAAATAAAATTTCAAAAAATTATTCGTTTTGATTGGAATCCTTTCTGCTTTTGGAGCTGCTACATCTTGGACATATGCGTGCTTTATTTGGCGCTCGCAAACTCAAAAATATAAATCAATAGATATTAATTTAATAAAAAATATAATAGCTTTTTTAATTTTTATACCTGCTTTTATCAATCTAAGTTCTACAACTGAATTAAAAAACATATTTATCCTACTAATTAGTGGAATAATAGGTATTGGTTTAGGTGATACTTTCTATTTAAAGTCACTACAAACAATTGGCACAAGAAAAACTTTATCTATAGAAACTCTTTCTCCGTTAATGGCAGCTTTATCAGGGGAATTTTTTATTAATGAAAATTTAACAACTAAATCATGGGTTGGAATAATTATAGTAACGATTTCGCTATTCATAATTCTCAGAAAAGGTAACGATTTTAAAGAGGAAAAATCCTCTTTCTCAGAAAAAAATAACTTTAAGATTTTTGCTTTTCCTCTTTTATCAGTTTTATGTGCTGTTCTTGGAGGTCTTTTATCAAGGATGGTTTTCCTTCAAAGCAATTTATCTCCTTTCCTTACAACTGAAATAAGATTATTAGGTGCAATAATTTTTTTAATTAGTCTAAAAGGATTTAAGATTAATTTTTTATTAAAAAACATAGACAAAAAACAACAAAAAAGATTTTTTATTTCAATACTTCTTGGAACAAATGTAGGAATATTTCTACAACAAGTTGTGTTTAAAACCCTTCCCATAGGATTAGGGTGGGCTTTATTAAGCATATCGCCAGTAATTTCCTTATTTTTTGCTAAGACTGAGGAAAGAGAAATTACCCAAAAAATAATATTTTTTACTTGTTTTTTATTTTTTGGCTTGACATTAATAATCCTTTAATCTCTGAGTTAATGTAAAAAATACTCATGTTAACAAAAATCAAATTAAATAAAATTACCTTATTAACACTAAAAACAATGAAAAAATTAAAGAAAAAAAGACTCGACACATTGGAAGTTTATGTTATTTTTTTAAGCTGCATTTATGCAGGCTTTATAGGTTATAAATCTCTATTAAATGTTTTATTTACTTGGAATTAATTAATTCTTTCTAATGATTTAATCAACTTACCTCCATCTTGGTCATCATCATCATTTGAAGCGAAAAATAAAAAAAATATTCCTAAAGAGGCTATAGATAGCGAAATTGACAATACAGAAAGCTCATCCATAAATTAAAATTTTTTTTATGATAAACGAAAAAAAATAAAAGACAGTAAAGAAATACACATTCTCGAAAATAAATATTTCTTTTATTTGTAAAATGAAAAAACACAATCGAACTATTTCGTGAAAGTTCTAATAACTTCCCCCTGTAGTGCAAGCGTAATAATTCAGTATGGAATGAAAAGTTGGCCTATTTGGGAATGTGAGCCAAGCAAATTTCAATGGAATTACGATGATAAGGAAATTTGCTTAATTATTGAAGGTCAAGCGAAAATAAGTACCCAAAACGGTGGCATTTACGTGATTAAAGCTGGAGATCTAGTTGAGTTTCCTGCTGGACTTAACTGCGAATGGGAAGTAACCAAAAGTATTAAAAAACATTATCGATTGGGTAACTAAACTTAAAAAAAAAGATTTTTTCTTCTTTACTGTTAAGTCAATGTGGATAAAATATGGTTAATAAATAATTTTCAAGAAGGAAACTAATATTATGCCTTTTACTGATCAAGAATATTTTGAGGTTATTGAAAAAAACGAAATAGTAAAAAAGGCCTTTAAAAATATTAAGGAAATTTGCATTGATTTACAAAAACAAACAAATTGTCCTGAAGAGGATCTAAAAGATTTTCTTGAATTTATTTCTAAACAATGGAATAAATAATAATTAAAAAGCCTTTTAAATACAAAATTTAAAATTTCAATTTAGTTTTCTGTGACAATAAGTTCTAATCTAATTCCTTTTTTGGTTTTGTATTGATACTGGAAGTCCCCTTAGCAGCAGAAACGAAGAAAAAGAAGCCTACAATTCCCGACATACCAAATATCGCAGCCAAAGGATCAAAAGTGAAAGAAAACATAGAATTTATAAAATCAAGATAAATAATAGTTTTTGAATCAAAATTGTACAATTATTGTTAAGTATAAAAAATAACAATCGTGCGATTCATTATGTCATTATTAGTTTCTCAGTAGGTTCAAAAAAATTATTAATCAAATTGGTTTTAAGAATAAAAATATCAATACATACCAAAGATCTATTAGTGCTAAAGAGAAAAGTTTTTAAAAAATATTTATAGAAATATTGAATAAAACAGTGCCCAGAGGATCCACAATTATTGTTTCTTTAGATTAAGATCGATTTATGACAGAATTATACTCAACTTCTTCCTCGGTAAGTCCTTTTACAGCGATATTATGGTGCTTTTATCCAATAGCTATACTTGTAATTATTGAATTACTTCTCGGGGGTGGGTTTGATGATGACAACAATGACGATCAAGATGGTGGAATGCTAATACCTGCTTACTCAAGATCAGACGGTTGAATTTTCTGAATTAGAGACTCATAAGGAATTTATTAAATTGTCGAACAATATTGATACAACTCATATTTCTCTAATTACACTTATCATCCTTATAATTGCCTCACTAACCTGGTTCGTCTTAAGAACCCTTAAGGAAGGTAGAAAAGCTCTAACAGAAATAAATGAGGATAGATCATGAATTTCAATAACATTCAAAAATGTAGAATTTGATTAGATTTATAAAACTCTTAGATTTATAAGTTTTACTAACTAAACAGATACATTACAAAAATTTAAAAACTTTTCCTTCTCAAAGTTTGGGAAAAGCATAAAAAACTTAAATAAATACTAGAATTTGTTAGATTGCTAAGTCAAAAAATTACCAATCTATTGAAATCCCATTTTTATGAAAGGACTTCTTTGTTATTACTTTAATAAATAAAAATGCATCTAAATTCTTTACTTTATATTTGTTCTTTATCTTTATTCATTTATATTATGGCGCTGTTTTGGAGAGACTTGCCAAATCAAAAAAAGTAAATAAATAATTAATATTAATTTTGTTGCTTATAAAAAAAAATTGAGTTATTAATTTAATATTGGATTTAATTTTTTTATATAAATGCTGAAAAAATCTTCAAATAACAATAACAAAAACATATTCTCAAAAACTAACGGTATTGCAAAAGAAAAGATGATTTGCAAAGACGGATTCTGTTCATTACCAAATCAAGATGAGATTTCAAAACAAGATTCAAATGATATGAATTTATTTGATCCTATTTAGTAAATAAATAATATTTTGATAAATTAAAGATTAAATTGATAATGTTAGATTCTTTGAATTTTTAACTTATGTTTAATGACTTTTTAAACGCATATAAAGAGTTTTGGATTAAAGCTACAGACTTCAAAGGATTCACATCTCGATCGGACTGGTGGTTAGTTCAACTAGCAAATCTTATAATTTCATTCCTAACTATCCCAATATTTTTAAAGACTTTTGGTTTCAATGTTTATGGCATAGTTTGTATCATTCCTCAAATAGCTATTGATGTAAGAAGAATCAAAGATTTTGGAAAAGATTGGAAATGGATCTTTATTAATTTAATACCTATCTTAGGATGGATCTTGTGGTTCATCTGGCTAGGCTTTGGTAAGACTGGTAATGGGAAAATAAACTTATATAGAAATTAACTCCTCAATTTTTTCTTTTTTTAAAATCTACAAATCTTACCTTTTTTCTTAACTCTATTTGTTTTTCAAGAATCTTAAACACAAGCATCTCGCATTCGGTTAATTTAAGAAACTGATCGAGGGTATCTTTATCTTCTTCATCAAAATCTTCGAAAACTTCTGAAATAGTAATACTATTTCTAGAAATAAAATCCTCTGCAACATCTTGTGGATTCTTTCCTGATTCGAAATACTGAAAAGCTTCATAAGAATTAAGTTCTCTCGTTAACCATTTAAACCATGGTTCATTTTTATTATTTTTTTTATTTATGATTTTCTTCATGAAAAAATTTTTACTATTTTAATCATTATTAGTTATTTATTCTTTGACAGCTGTACAAATACTTATTTTAAAAAACCAATTAAAGATTATACTTATTTTTTTACAAAATAACTAACATAATTACCATAAAGTTTTTAAAGAATAAGTATTTATTACTTATTTTTTTGTTTATGGGATAGCTAGAATTTATTTTTAGTAAAGAACATTGTCAATTCCATTTTACGACTTTCCTTCATCCCCAATTTTAATAATTGGTGCTCTTGGCATTGCAGTAGCGATAGCAGTTTTTTTTGTCTCTTACCAAAAATATTTCAATTCTCCTTTAAACAAAGAGCTTGCAGAAAAGAAAAAAGCCTTAATTAAGGAAAAAAAAGAATTAAATGAAAGATTAGAAAAAATAGAACAAGATTTAAAAAATTTATAAAAAATTACTTTAAATTGAGATGAGTTAATGATCTCGAATTCAAGACCTTAATTTCTTTAACAGGAATTTTGGTCTATAAGGAGATATGGATAAAGATCATCTTATTGATTTAATTTCTAATAGTCTTCTTTACGAGAGTAAAAATTCTGACACTAATAGGTATCTTAGTGACTTTAAAAATTACTTAGAAAGATTAAATCTTGATCAATTGAGAACTATGTCTAAAGAATTTATTCTTTAGTATGATTTTTAAAATATTTCATTGTTTATTACATAATGAATACTTTTTAAAAATTGTTAGTATCACAAAAATAAAGGAAATATGCTCAAAGTAAATAGAAGTGATTTTTTAATAAAGCCATTTTTAAAAAGAAGTAATATGAGAGCTTCTTATCAAATTATTTCTACCATTTTCCCAATAATTTCTATTTGGTTAATCGTCCACCAAATAATAAATCAACCTCTTTCATTATTGATTAAAGGATTTCTATTGGTACCTTTTATAGTCCTTCTAACTCTCTTATCTTCTCGTACATTCTCATTAATGCATGATTGCGGTCATAATTCTCTTTTTGCAAAACGAAAATTAAATCGTTTTTTTGGATTTTTACTTGGCTTGGTTAATGGTATACCCCAGAAGTCATGGTCAATTGATCATGCTTTTCATCATAGAAACAATGGAAATTGGGAAATTTACAAAGGGCCTATTGATGTTTTAAGTCTTGAAGATTATCAATCCCTTACAAAAAGAGATCAAATATTTTATAAAGTAAGTCGAAACTGGATGATGCTTTTCCCTGGCGGTTTTTTTTACTTAGTTTTAAAACCTAGATTAGGACTAGTTATTATTATTTTTAATTTCATTAAAGATATATTGGAAGAGACATTTATCAAAATAAAAAACAGAGATATTTCTCAACTATTAGCTATTAATTCAAGATTCAAACCACCTTTTTCTGATTATGGAGATAATTTTAGTGAACTATGTGAATTAATAATCAACAACATAGTAGTAATAATAGGGTGGATTTTTATGTGTAAATGGTTGGGGTTAGTTTTTTTCGTATCATTTTATTCCATTGTATTAACCTTATCAGCAGCAATTTTAATATGTGTTTTTTTCGTACAACATAACTACGAAAATGCATATGCTAAAAATACAAAAAATTGGGATCTCATCGATGGAGCTATTTTAGGGAGTAGCAATTTAGATATTCCTAATTGGCTAAATTGGTTTTTAGCAGACATATCCTTCCACAGTATTCACCATCTCTCTGAGAGAATACCAAATTACAACTTAAGAGCTTGTCATAAAGCAAACATTCATTTACTCCAACAATCAAAGTTCTTAAAATTAAGAGAATTTTCAAACTGTTTTAAATATATTATTTGGGATAATAAAAATGAAAAATTAATTCCTATCAGTTAATACCTAATTCAACCTTCTTCTCAATTTTCTTTTTAGAGGAATACTGCTATAGGAATGAGTACCAATAGATGGAGGTAAGTCATTCTTTAAAGGATGCATAAAAGCATTTGCCATACTCTCTAACATTTTAGAAAGCCAATTAATTACTGATTTCATTTGAAAATTTAAAAGTGTACTTTTTTATCTTCTAACTAAATTACTGAGAAGTAAATCAGTCTTTATGCTGATTTTTTTTGGAAGATTACCTTATAAATTAATATTAAATAATCAAAATCATTGTTTACTTTTTGTTTTAAAAGAAGGATATTACTATCTTTTTCAAGATAAACCAGTTGCAAAAAAAATTTAGTAAATAATACTTATTTCTTCTAATTAGCTTAATAAATTAAATTATTGAGCATAATTTCATGCTATATCTCTATTTCAAATAAATCTAACAATATTATGAATGATTCATTTCTTTCTACAAACCAGAATACAGAAATAGATTCTATTAATTCATATTTCGAGTGTATTACTGAATGCAGTATTGTGGATGGTCATCAAGAATGTATTACTCGTTGTTTAGAAGTTCATTTAAAGGGGGGTGATCAAAATGAATAAAAAAAATTCACCTCAAAGGAAAACAACTTTAAAATGGAACTCGAATGGAGAGCTTTCCGAAATTGATATGTTAAGAATTTTAGAAAAGATATCATCACATGATCTTAATCAATGTGAATTAACATGCGATTCTGATACAAATTAAGATATTTTTTTCAATATATTTCTAATAGTGTTGATAAAAAAAGCAGCTTATAAGATTTTTTAAAATTTTATTTTAATTAATCAGATTTAAATAAAGATTAAGAACATTTTCATAAATTCTATAGTTTTATTTTAAAAATTAATTTTTAGAACTCCTACCTTTTTTTAAGAATGTTTTACTAATTTCTTTTTTTGTTAATTGAATCGGTTTTACTAATCCTGAATCACCATGAGTTGGACAATAATAAGTCATAAGCATCCAATTTTTTTCTTGATCCATAACTAATCACCATTTAAATAATGTTTAATTAGATAGGATGGATTTTGAAAAAATTGCTTTTTTTTAAGCTTTTTTTCTTTTTTACTTAATAATTTATAAAAATTTTGAATCTATTCTCACAAAATAGATATAAATACGCATGACTTTAAAAAAAATTCCTGCTATTTATTAATAAATTCAAAATTATTCATGTCTCTAGAATCTATATTGATGGTAGTTGCTCCAATCTGTCTTTTTACGGTAGGAGTTATAGTTTTACCTATCCTAGTAAAGCCACGTAAACAATCTGGTTTACCTAAGAGATATATACGAGGTCTTTAAATTACTCAAGCGTTAAAGAAAAGCAAAGACAATCAGCATAAATAATAAATAAATAGATAAATAAAAAGATTGCGATCAAAGAATATTGGGCAAAATAATCTTATTTGGAGATGAAATTAAATAATGAAAGCTTTATCAAAAAAAATTTATAAATTCTTTTCATTATGAGATCCTGTGATGGATAATAGAGTAAATAAATTCATTTTAATTTAACAAAATTCTTAACTAACAAAAATTTGAGTAATATAAAATTTTCTGGTCTCCAAGGCCAAGCGCTTGTAATAGAGGATAAAGATATTCCAAGCATAAAAGAATTTCAGGATGTTATCCCAGATCACTACTTTAAGTGCATTACCAAAACTTCTTTGAGGTATCTTTTACAATCAGCTTTAATTCAATCATTAGTAGTTGCAATAGGGTTATCTATTCCATTTACTCCAAAAATGATCCCAATTTGGATTATTTACGCATTAATATCAGGCACCACTGCTATGGGGTTCTGGGTAATTGCCCATGAATGTGGGCATGGAGCATTCTCTAAAAATAAAACATTGGAATCTGTAACTGGTTATTTACTTCATTCATTACTTCTAGTACCTTATTTTTCTTGGCAGCGTTCTCATGCAGTTCATCATCGATTCACAAATAACATAACTAATGGAGAAACTCACGTTCCTTTAGTAATTAAAGGGAACGGAGTTTCAGAAAAAGTTGGCGGAGAAAAAGAATTACATTTTTCAGATTCCTTAGGTAAGAAAAATTATGGAATTCTTCAACTTTTTTTACATCTAATATTTGGCTGGCCTGCTTATTTACTTACGGGAAGTACAGGAGGTGTAAGATATGGAACTTCAAATCATTTTTGGCCAATTAAACCATTTTCTAAAGCATTATGGCCATCACACTGGGCCAAGAAGGTTTGGATATCAGATATTGGTGTAGGTTTGACATTATTAGGCATTGTTTATTTAGTTCTCAAGTGTGGAATATTTCCAGTAATTGCTATGTATTTTGGTCCTTTATTAGTGGTTAATTGTTGGCTAGTAGTTTATACATGGCTTCATCATACAGATTCTGATGTACCTCATCTTTCAAATACTGAATTTTCCTTTATGAGAGGGGCATTTCTTTCTATTGACAGACCTTACGGTAAAGTCCTTAATTTTCTTCACCACAATATAGGTTCTAGCCATGTCGTTCATCATGTATGTCCAACGATCCCTCATTATCATGCAAAAAAGGCAACTGTCTTAATTAAAAAATCCTTTAAAAAAGCATATCTTTTTAATCCTGATCCAATACACAAAGCTCTATGGAATATTTCTTGCAATTGCGTTGCTGTTAAGTCAGATATCAAGAGAGGAAGATATGTATGGCAATCTTCATACAAAATGGTGGATTAAAAATATAATAAGCATCAATTCTTTATCACATTAATTTACGCAAATCTGAAAAGAATATAAAAGAATTAGCAAAAACAAATTTTTCATCTTAAAAATAACAAAACAAAATAGTTCTATGAGTGGTGACAATTTGCATGGTAAGCAACCTATTAAATTTTATTCGGAAAAAATAACACTTACAAAAGTTGAATTATTAGAAAGACAGTTGAGTTTAGGCGAAAAAATTTCAGATTTAGATCAAAAGCATAAAGAATGGAGCAAAAAACTATCAGGTTGATCATCAAATATGATGAATTTTAATTACTTTTTGATATTTCTACTTGCCTTATCAAGAAATTTTTCTGTGAATTATTGAAAAAACAATTACTTTCAATTGTATACTAATTACAAATTTTAAATGGCCACTACAAAATCCAAAATTGTCCCTTACTGAGTAATTTTCCTGACTCTATAAAGAGTGCCACAAGACTAGACCACTCTGCAACATGAATCATATTTATAGAGACTATTTCTTGCAAAGAATTAGCTAATACCAATGGAATTTACCAAGGAATTTTTTTTACATCAATCTCAAGAGGCTGAGGCATTTTCCTAGTTAGGTCTTCATACTCAATCCAAGAACTTTTACTTTTCTATGCACTAACTCTGGGTCACTTGTTTGCCAAATTATTTCAGGAAATCGTTTTTGAAAAAACACTCCATGTTCACCACTGCCACTACCGATTTCCAATACTGAACTTTTTTATATAATTCGGGATAGTGCATCACCAATGCAGTCTCTATTTCTTTGAGTTGCAGAAGAAAGGCTACTATCCAAAATTAAAAAAATTGGGCGCTTCAGTAAAAATAATAATTCTAAAATCCTTGATTATTTAACCTTTCTCAATTTAGGAGTCTTGAAAAACATTATTTTAAGGCTAAAGAATAATATTGAAATTGTAAGAGCAGGCAAGATATAAAGTATTAAATCAGAACTCATTAGAGAAGGAATCCTTCCAAAAATTAAATGCATGTAGTAGCTCGCGAATGACATAAATTCATATATATCTAATTTATTAATAGCAATTATTTAAATTCCTAAAAACTACTTTTAGTCAAAAACTAATAATTTACAAAAAAAAGAGCCAGCCTGTATCCCTACTAGCTGACTCTTATAATATAGTAATTTAATTTACCTATAAATGAGGATATACCTCTAAAAAAACAAGGTGAAAAAGCTTATTTTTTTTTAGAATTTAAAAAATCAGACAAAAAAATAAATCCGCCAAAAAGGTATATTTCGACACATATATGTAGCATTATTAAAATTTTTCTGGCGAACCAAGGAATAATACCTCAATTTCTTTACATTATTAAATAAATATGTTATATTTGTTTACAAATTCACTTATCAAAATGACTCCAGAAGCAGAACGTTTTAACGGTTGGGCAGCAATGTTAGGTTTCGTTGCAGCAGTTGGCGCCTATGTCACAACAGGCCAAATCATTCCAGGCTGGTTCTAATGAAAAATAACGAACCAAAAATAGTTGAAAAAGAAAAAATAGTTGCTGAAAAGCTTAACGGCAGATTTGCAATGATAGGTTTTGTAGCTTTAGTTGGAGCATACTTAACTACAGGTCAAATCATTCCTGGTTTTATCTAATATAAATTTTTGATCTTTTAAAAAGCCTAATCTAAATTTAGGCTTTTTTTTTCGGAATTTTTTTTGATAATAAATAGTCTTTTTAATGGAGGATTGAATAATCCTATTTCGAACAAAAAATATGTTAAAAACAGTATAAAAATACATTCTTATTTCTAAAGATTAGTTTCAAGGTTTTTTATTTAAAATATTTTGTTGCAGGTTGGTTTGAAAAGATTTTTTTAGTTAATTTTAAAATATATAGTGGGAAACGAATTAAGCTAAAAAGATTTATAAATAAGGATGCTAAAGAAAATAATTTTTCCTAGTAAAAATTTGAGGAATAAAAATGATTAATGCAAAAAATGTTTTAAAAGAAATATTAATTTGTTTATTCATCTTCTATAAGAATTAAATTTATTCGTTAATAGATGCTATCTTTATCCAGATAATTCTAAGATTAAATGAGAGTAAAGCTTGAACCGGAGACAGCATTTATTGGCAAAAAGTTTGCATATATATTTCTAGGGATAATATTTAGCCTAAATGCCATAACTTTTATTTGGTTTTTCTTATTTTCAAATTTAGATAAAACCTAAATCTTTCGATCAAAATAGTTAAATAATATACCTTAAATTAAAATTTATTTTGATACTAAAAAATTCCTGGAATGATCTGACCTGTTGTTACATAAGCACCTAATAGTGCAACGAAGCCAACCATAGCCCATCTACCATTTACTTTTTCTGCATTTTGAGGATATCCATCGTAAGACACAGTTTCATCAATATAAGGTCTAGTTTCTGATGGGAACATATTCTGTCTTCCACCTGACTCTGTTGTAACTCCTGATTTAGTCATTAAAGAAATAATAATTGTTAACTAAAATAACATAAATATTAACTTATGTAAACTAAAACCATTAAAAATTTTGCTCATAGTATTTATACAATGGATCAATGTGTGTCATTTCTGTCCAAAAAATTAATATCCCATATTTTTTAACCAAATCATCCTTTTTGTAAAATTTGAAGATAAATAATTAAAATAAGCATTTATACTCACAGTAAGTAAAATTACTCAGTAAAATATTCATAGCATTTAGGAAGTGCTTAGCTGGTTAAATCGGTAATCTGAATTAACTAGTTCGTCATGAGCTTGCCTGTGGGATACTTGCAGGCTCTTTCAATTTTGAAACAGGTTCAAATACTAAACATCTAGATAATTTTTGACTTATTAAATTTTAAAGAAAACTTAAAATGTCAAATATTTTTTTATTTGCTAAATAGAAATTAGACTTAAAAAAAATGTATGTCTCTAGATTTTATCCTCATTCCATCTTGTATTTTGATTATCCTTTTTCTGTTAAATCGAGAAAATCTAATCTACAAAAAAAATCAAAAGGTTAAGTAAGATAATTATCCTAAAAAAGGGTTTATACTAAATGTCGTACGACATTATTTTTCATAAATAATAGTTTTTTTAGAAAACTACTTTGAAAAAAGTTTTAAAAACTTAAAAGATTTAGTAGAAAAACTATACCAACTTTTTACTTAAAATTAATTTATTCCAATAAAGTTTTGAATTATTAATTTGACTTAGTTTTTGTTGGCAGTGTATGCAATTGCATTTGTATATTAAAGTTTTATTTTTCATGCTTTAAGTCTTTTTTTAAAGAAAACAAATTTCTTTTTTTTTTGCAAGCATTAATTAATTATTTATATGATTTATTGTTTTTATAATAAAATACTCTTCTTAAGTATCATTTTTATATTGGTTTCTAAATCATTGATATTTTATAATGTTAAAAAATACAGTAAAAAACAAATAAATTTCTTTTGAAACTTTCAAATCAACCACTAATTAAAAAAACTATTAATAAAATAATTTCTCCTTGGTATTTACTTCCCTTAATAGATAGATGGGTATTAGGGCAAATAATACCTCCCATGATATTTGCAATTTCTGCTTTTACTGTAATTTCATTATCTGTTGGAGTAATGTTTGATCTTATAAGGAAAATAGTTGAATTTGGTTTACCTTTATTTTTAGCTTTAAAAGTTCTTTTTTTTAGTTTACCCAGTTTTTTAGTTTTATCATTCCCAATGGCAGTTTTACTTTCAACATTATTAGCCTATGGAAAATTATCAAGCAATTCTGAATTGTTGGCATTGAAATCTTTGGGTATTAAAACCTCAAGAATTATTTCTCCAGCTATTGCTCTTTCAATATTTATGACAGGATTGACCTTTTACTTTAACGATAATTTAGTCCCTGCGAGCAATAAATTAGCTGAAACGACATTAAGAGCAGGAATAGGAAGTTCTTTTAGCGCCGAACAAAGGAAAGATAATATTATGTTTTCAAGATACGGATCTAGGATCAATGCATTAAATAAAAAACCAACAAAGACAAACACTTATCTTACTCATATATTTTATGCTTCATGGTATGAAAACAATATTATGGAGGGAGTTACAGTTTTAGATTTTTCCAGGGAAGATTTTCAACAAATTTTAAAGGCAAAGAATGGAAGATTTGACAAAACAAGTTCTTCTTGGATATTTTCTGACGGTAGTATTGTATCTATTGATCCAAGCGGACAAACTACAAATATTCAATTTAAAGAATATATATATCCATTTGTTGAAGGTCCCATGGAGCTAGCAAAGGTGCCTAAAGATGCAAATGAAATGACTTTAAAGCAGGCTATACAAGCAGAAAAGATTTATATGAAAACTGGAAACTTGAAGGAGGTAAGAAGAATTAAAGTCCGCATTCAAGAAAAATTCACTCTACCTTTTGCCTGTTTGGTCTTTGGTTTAATAGGAAGCAGTCTGGGATCTAAATCTAATTTAAGATCTTCAAAAAGTCAGGGATTTGGATTGAGCGTAATACTGATATTAATTTATTACGTTATATCATTTTTATTTAGTTCGTTCGGAGTAAAAGGTATTTTACCTCCAATTTTTGCTGCATGGTTACCTGTCTTAATTTCTCTTGGAGGTGGAATTTATTTATTAAGAAAATCAAGTTCTTTTTAATGTTTTAAGTACATAAATAACAAAATTCTTCTGCAAGTAATAGATTCTTAAATCTTTATTTCTCGTCTATTTTTTGATAACCATACCAATCAGGATAGTTGTTTTCTCGAATAAAGTTATTATCTGGAATTAATTCTATTTCCCAATTACCTATCTTTTTTATTTGTTCACAATCATCGAAACTAATTAACATTTCTAAAGAAGCAAGATCATCATTATGCTTTTCTTTACACCCAATAAGCCATTTAGACTTAGCTAAATTTTTTGCCTCTAATTTATTTGAAGCTATAACTAATCCAAACTCATGTTTTTCCATCATAGAAGTTGGATTATAGCCTCCAATATTGACAAACCATAAATATTTTTTGGAGTTATTTTCTTTTAATAATTGCTTTTTTCCTATTTTATGCTTTTCAACATTTTTTAAATTAATCTTATGACCATCTATATATTGTATTTTTTTATAGCTATCTATATGCAAACCTTTTGAGAATCCAAACCAATCCTTTCTTAAAGTATTGAATGTGTCTTCAATCTTAGATCCAACAACCCATCTAACATCATGAAGTTCAATATTAGCTTTTTCTGCTCTACCTCCAAGTACAACTAAATAAAGAAAATTATTTTCTAATTTTTTCACTTTTAATAAATAAATTTTATTTAAACTTTAATTTAAATTATAAAAATTTAGCTTATACACAATTTTTCTAATTCATAGTTTCTGTTAATTAAACCAACCTTTTTTCTTATCTTTAATCTTTGGTGAAGTCTGAATCTTAGGCTCCTCATCTACTCTCCCTTTAATAATCATTAAAGGAACTATTGCCCATAGAGCTAAAAATAATATCCAGAATAGGTAAATGTTCATACTATTAAATTGAATGAATATATAATAAAATTAATTAAATATGAGTCGCGAGTTTCTTTTTAAAGTTCCAATTTTGATGTATGATCGATAATTTATTTTAATGAAATTTGTATAAGATGTCTAATAAATTTTATGTAAATGTTGAAGTTGCCAAAATATTAAAAAGTAAAAATTTGAAATTTTTATCCGGTAATTAAAATAATTGCACTCATCAAAACCACTGCTTTGCTATGGGATGTATAGGATACATTTATATAACGACACGATAAAATTTTTTTCGTGGATCTTTTAAATCATACTTTTGCATATCTAAAATAAATAAAAAATTAATAGATAAATGAAAAAATGTGATTTATGTCATGAGCCAGATAAAACCCATTACAGGGTTAAATCCATAATTCATACCAACTGGATTTTTTGTTGTAAAGAATGTTGAAATCTAATTTCTACACATAAAAATTATTCCTATGGCGGAACTAGAAAGTCAAAATAAATTAATTTTATTAGAAAAAAATTTTGACTTTCTAAAAAAAATCATTAATTTCTTTTTTTATAGATTTATATTCTAAATTAATTCCTTTAATAAATTCACCTAATTCTTTTTTTGTATTCTTATATTCATTTATTTTTTGTTTGGTTTTCTCATAGAAAATGGATTCAAATTTTCCTGGACTTACCTCCTCAATCCAATATCCTGCTAAACAATAAATTTGATTTGGAACAAAATTTATAATAAATAATTTTTTGGAATTTTTATATTGATCAATGATCTTATTAGCAAAAGTACCTTTAGTTTTGTTAATCCCGAATAGAGTAATATCTCTTGCTAGAGGCTTAAAATTCTTCGATAGATTCTTACTTTTTTCTAACGTATTTCTAGAAATTATTTTTTCTAGGGAATAACAATAATCGAAAAAATTAGTATTTTCTTTTTTTGAAGGATATATAGTTACGAGAGAGCTTAAAAGTAAAAAAGAAGTTAAAAGAAATTTTTTAAACATTTTTATTTTAATTAGATTTATCATTTCATAAATATAAAAAGACAATTCATAAATTACTATTAATTACCTTAAGAAGATTCACATTAATTAAAAAGATTTCTATTAATTGAGCTAAACCTCTTTGTAAAAATTTTAAAAGTATTTAGGACTAATTAAGTATTTATCAAAAGCATATAATTTTTTTCTTATAATAAGTGTATGAATAATCTTTTTTTAAAAAATAAAAGTATCAAATCTTTTTTAGATTTTTTTTCAAGATTATCAATTTCAGCAATATTTATCTCAGCCATACCAGGTAAAATAAATAATTTTGAAAGAACAGTTGAATATATTTCTTCAAAAGGGATTCCTGAACCAATTTCATCTATCCTTCTAGTAGGAGCAATTATATGTCTTATCTTAGGTTCTGGATTTTTTATATTTGGAGAAAATCAAAAAATAGGTTCAGTCTTTTTATTACTATTTCTTATTCCAACAACAATAATTTTTCATGTATTCCCTTTCCATCAAAGAGCAGTATTCATTAATCTTGGATTGATAGGTGGATTAATAATTGCTGCAATAAGGAAACCAAAATAATTAAATTAAAGAAACCTAAATATCGTTTTATTTTTTCTCTCTTAATTCAGGAAAGCAATTCGCAATATGAATTAATTCATAAACTTCTTTGATGTCATATTTTTTATTAGGAATTCCACTTCCTACCTCTATGCCTCTCTCTTTCATCTTCTTTAATATCAATTCTTGTCTTTGCATACTTGACATAGACTTAAATCTTTTTATTCGTTCTTCTTTATTCACTATATCTTAATTAATTTAAAATTTATTTTTTAAGGTTTTTATCAATTAGCGATTCATTAAATAAGTAAGAAAGCCAGTAAATGTAAGCAATTTGAATCCAATAAAGAAAGGCAAATATTTTTTGACCTTTTTGCCAACGGGCAATAATTTGTTTAATGAATTGATCATAATTTACATTTCAAGTTTTATTCTTTAAATATCCTAACGAATTTTTTTTTAAATTATTACAGCTACTAATTGTTCATTTTTAATAATCGTTCTAAGATTGTAATAATAATTTTATTTTTTTATGAATGATGAAGAAACAATAACTACATTATTAAATGAGTTTGCTAATCCAGAAAAAATGGCTTCATTTTTTGTTGACAATTCAACTCCTGATTTTTTATTCATAAGGCCGAGTGGTAATCCTATAGATGCAAAAGGATTCGAACAAATGATTACTGGTGATATAGTTCAAGAAAAGGCAGAAATAACCAAAATTCACCGATTCGAATTTTTAAGCGAGAATATAGTAATGTGCATTTTTACACTAGGTTCAAAATTTACTTATAAAGGGACACCTAATGATGACTTACCCACAGTTACGTCAATTTTTAAAAAAGTAAATAATGTTTGGAAAATTCACTGGATGCAAAGATCTACAGGAAATTCGGATTTATCTTTATGGGATTAGCAAAGTTAATAGCTCTTTTGATGACGCTACTACTTGTAGGTAGTTCTTTTATTGGTTTAATTTTGTATTTTATAAAATAAATAAATCAAATAAAAAATGCCCAGTAAATATTTCTTTTTTTAGAAAACAATTGCTTCTTTTATGCTAAGTAATTTGATTTTCAGGTAAAAATAAAAACTTTAGACAAACCAACTCCTATATCTAAAGCCAATAAAGCAATTAGTAATTTACTCATTTTTTAGAACTCTCAACTATTTTTTTGTAAAGTTCCTCAGAAATAGGTTGCATAACCCTTTAAAAATCTAATTACAAATTAATTATTTTAAAATTAATTTCTAGTTACTAAATATACGAATATATAAATTTTTAAATAGGCAAAAAATATATTTACTATAAGTTCCTCTTATAAAGTATTAATAAATACTTAATCCAAAAACGTCAATAAATGTCCAAACTTTTTTAAAAAAGAAACTATAAATCTTATTTCAAGTAAATAGATCCTCTATAAGTAAGCTTTATAATCTTTTCTTCTTGTTTTTTACAATATACGAATGACTTTCCATTGAAATACATGTTTACCATGATGCAGCTCCTTAACTTGCTCAAGTCCCCGTCCTATGGCTTGAGTCGTACTGCGGTCTATCAGATGGTAGATCGGACGATTTTGTAGTATTCACTACAATCTATTTATAAAGTATTTATACTTAGATGTCAACAATTAATAGAAACTAAGCTTCAATTTAAAATTAGATTCTGCTCCCAGAAACTCCCTAAAAAGAATATAGAACATATAACTACGAGTAACTCCCATAAAAACTGAAACAAATGCTAGAACTACACAAATAGGGCAATGTGGGAATCCCATTATTTATTTTCCAATATAAATTTTAATTCAGCCTCTGCATTAAGAATGTCAATTCTTCTCTTAAGTAGTTTAAGAAATTTGATTATTTTTTTCAAAATTAAACCTTGTTTAGGCATCAATAATAATATTATTATTAGAATTAATAAAGCAATAAGCAAAAATACTGAATCCATTGATATAACTAATTTTTTGTAGCATATTTATACAATAAACAACCCCAACATATGCTCAGATACTTTTGATCAATTAACCCATAAATGCTTATTCAGAATAAATAGAATAATTGGTAATCTAGTTACCTTGCATTGCTTTTTTTCTTTTGCTAAAAAAATAAAGCGGGCTAAAGTCCAATACTCCATGAGGATTTAGTCCGCTTCCTAAAGCCTGAGAGTGCAAATTTTTCTCTACTAATATAAATCTATGCTTTATGAGAAAAATATCTTGATTGCTTAATAAATTTATTTTGTATATTGCTATTACAAAAATAATGAGTTTATTTAAATTAGTTACTAAATCCTCGTGGAGAAAGCTTTAGTAAATTTCTTTTACTGGTTACTGATAAGATCAGCCGAATCTCATTATGGAGAATCATTTATATCTGTAGAAATTCCATCTAATTCAATCAAAAGTTTTTCTTGATCTTAGAAAGTTTTTAAATACTTAAATTCATAGCTTTCTGAAAATTGAATAACTAATTTGAGTTAAGTTGGTTAATTATCTCTATTGCAAATAAAGATAGGGTTGTTAATCTTGCATTTAAAGAAGAAACTTAATTTCTTAAACTGATGCAATTTGATCATTTAAATTCCAATGAAGATGATGGCCTCATGTCCATAGAAGATTTAAGGGCTTTACGTCTTAGAAAAAAGAAAATTGAAAGTGATAAGAAAGCTAGAAAGTATATCCTGGATATAAATCAAAGATATAGAAAAATGAGTACCCGCAATAGTAATAACTTTTTAAGGAATATGAACCCTTTTAAAAAGGCCTCATAAATTGTTAATTTTGATTTTGTTAATTTGTTTAACTTTACAACTTTCAGAGTAAGATTTTAATGGTGTTTCTTTGGAAGAGTTTCACCTAGAGGGGCCAATTTTTGGCCTCTTCTTTGCAAAGATATTTTTCAATTGAAACTCGTTATAAAATTAAAGTAATACTTTCCTATAAGGCGAAAGTGATGTAAATCTTTTGTTTAAAGTTTTTTCTTACCACTTAATGAAAACTCTATATCTTCAACTAAATCCTCTTATTAAAAAAACAAAAGTTTTAGCTTATGGATCATTTCCCATAATTTATTGATTTTTTATTTGCGATTTTTAATGGCTTCACCTACAAGTTGGGAATTCTACAAAGAAGTTGGAACTAAAATTATATGGGTCAATATTTGTACCCAAAATTTAGAAGGAGTAGCTATTTCGATCAATAAATGGTGGAAGACAAGATATCCAGCATACAAAATCAGAATAGTTTCTAAAAAAGAATTTGAGCTAGTAAAAATGCAAGCTGAGAAAAAGGAGCAATAAAATTATTTTTTGGTAAATATTGATGCTGAATATTTAATTTTTGCAGCTATTATAAAATCAATAAATTAAAGAACAAATGAACTCTGCATTTGCAAAAGTCTCAAATTTGAAAGTTAACAGGGCTTCTAAAATAGCTATTACTCTCGCATCATCAACTTTCTTTTTGTATGCCTTAGGTCAAGCACCAATTTTTAAAAATATTCTTGCAGGTGCCTTCTCTTGCTCTGGCTAAATAGAATACTGTTTTTTTTGAGAAGCTAAAAAGCTAAAATAGACTGTGATTGACAGTCGATCTAAACTTAGAGGGATAAACCCCTCTTTTTTAATGTTTAATAGATTTTTTGCTGTAAAGATAATGACTCTTCTTATTTCTCTTTTTAGCTGATGAATATTTCCCCGCACCTATTAATTGATGCTGTGATATTAAGCGCTGCCCTTACGATAACATTGGTATTAAGAGCAAAAGGTAATGCTGCCAGAAAAGAAAAAGAAAATAAATGATTACTAAAGAAGAAGAAAAAGAATTTAAAAAACCTAAATTATATAGATTTTGGAACTTTCTTATTTATGGAAGTTCCATAGCTATTGGAGTTTTCTTAGTTTATTTATATTCTGCTTATATTTTTATAAATAAATGACTTATATCTACGGTATAGCGATTACTTATGGGGTTGTGAGTCTTTTATTGCTTGGTGGGTTTGCATACTTTACTTTTAAAATGAGACGCTAATTTTTATATCTTCTTCAATAAAGATTTATTAGATAAAATTTTTGATTTTTGTAGAGAATATCAACAAGAAATTCCACCTCAAAGGATGGCTGAGATTTTAAGAGGATATAGAGATAGATTAGATTAATGATAGATAATAGCAGACCTAAGAAGGTATTAAGAGAATAAAATTTCTAGCAAAATTTATACAAATTTTTTTAAATTTGGAATAAATTTTTTGAAGATATTTTCCTCGCAATTATTCATAATTTGAGATTTTTTTTTGATCCTTAATCCGTACAATTTTGTTCCTCTTACCGCACACATAAAACTTGAAACTTACTATTCAAATGAATTAGAACATAATTGTAGTCAAGGGGTAAGTCTTATGGCACTAAATGACACATTTACTATCCAAGAAATTAATTTGGATAAAAAATATCTTTCATATGACAATAAGCTAAAAGAAATTGAAGCTTATTGGAATAACGAATGTGAAGAACATCCAAGTCACAACCATTGCAAGATTTTTTGTGATTGAAACTTTAACTTTTAGGTATTCTTACGCTTGATTTTTACATAATCGCCGTACTAAAGAATAATCAGATAGAAAGGAGGCCAAGCAAATGACTAATTTAGGTATAGAAATTTTATTTTGGACAATTTTAATTTCTTATCTGGGATTAAGGTTTTCTCAAACTTGGAATGGATTCAAAAAACAGTATTAATTAGGAGAATAGAAAATGAAACTACAAACTCAGTTCACGGTTCCAAAAAAAGAATTAAATGATCTTGATTATGTTAAGAAAGTAGATTTTTTAGAAGAAACTTTAAATAAAGAATGTATAGATTATCCAAATCAAGAAGATTGCTTGGTTTGTTGCAATTAAAAATAATAAAATAGGTATTTTTTAAAAGAAAATAAAATTTTTATTAGTATTTATAAATTTTCTAAATGGGAGTTAGCACTATGGAATTAAGATTCTTCCCAATAAATGTTTTTAGAGAGACTCCAAAAGTAACATTCTTCGATGCAGGCATAGATACTTCTAATGGTTCTGATGTTGTGATCCATTCTGGGGAAGCTATATCTCCTCCAGATGATTTAGAAGATGAGCAATATTACGTTCACAATCATCAAATTGACCACAATTTAGTTATCACCGGAGAAAGGAAATTTATTTTAATAAACCCTTTCTGGGATGAACCACATCATGTGATTTATTTAAATAGATCTATGGGAGCATTAGAAATTCCTATAGGAACATATCACAGATCTATCTCAGGGAAAGAAGGTAGTATTGTTTTAAACCAACCCAAAAGAGATAAATTTTTTGATCCTTCTAAAGAATTTATCCCTCAAAAATTAGACAAAATTAATTTAATTAAGGCAAGAAAAAGTCCACCTGTTTATTGGGTTTACGAAAATAACAAAATCAAAAGAGTCTATTTTAATCCTCCAGAAAAAAAAGTTAAAACTCTTGTTTGAAATGAAAAAACATATATCCCCTAGTAATAATTTAAAAAACCTGAATTTAATTATTAATTCTGATTCTTATAAATTAGCTCACGAAGATATTGGTCTACTAAGACGAAATGAAATGCGTGGAGTCAGAATGCTTCTTGAAATTACTAAACCAGATTTAATCCTTGAAGAAAATAAAATTCTTTCAACAATAATTATTTTTGGAGGCGCAAGCATTAAAGAAGAATCAAATATAAAAAAGAGACTTGAAAATATAGAAGAGTTGATTAAAAAAAATCCTAAATCGATACTTTTAAAACGAAATTTAAATAGATTAGAAAATTTGCTTCTAATGAGTCATTACTATCAATCCGCAAGGGAGTTTTCTAAACTTGCTTCAATTAGTAATCAAAATAAGAACTGTAATTCTCATGTGATTGTGACAGGTGGGGGGCCAGGAATTATGGAAGCTGCTAATAGAGGTGCATTTGAAGCAAATTGTAAATCTATAGGGTTAAATATCAGTCTCCCTAATGAACAAATCCCAAATGCTTTTATAACTCCCGATCTTTGCTTTAAGTTTAATTATTTTGCATTAAGAAAGATCCATTTTGTCATGCGATCAGTAGCTGCTGTATTTTTCCCTGGAGGTTTTGGAACACTAGATGAATTATTTGAACTATTGACACTTTGTCAAACAGGAATGAAAACTAAAATTCCAATCATACTTTTTGGTAGAGAGTATTGGAATAAGTTAATTAACTTTAAATATTTAGCTGATCTTGGATTAATTGAAGATGAACATTTAAATCTTTTCCAATATGCAGACTCTGCATCAGAAGCATGGAAAATTATCAAATCGTCAAAAAAGTCAGCCTAGAAAACTACAAGCTGACTTGATAACAAATGAAGAATGATTAATAAGTATTTGATATTTTGTTTTTCATGTTTTCAATCTTATTGATTAATTCATCTAACCATTCTGTATTATTTTGCTCTTTACTTTTATGGCTTTGGCTTTTTTGAGTACTCATAAATTTCTTACTTTTATGGTTTATTTAATATATCTTCAGAAATTAAAGGAATCAATAAGCAATATTACCAAATCGATTGATAAAACAAGCTTTAGTAGCATTTCATACAAACCTAACCATCACAAATTAACTAAGAAAATCTAAATCTCTTCAGTTAAGTATTTTCTACGATGTTTTTATTTTAAATTCTGATTTGAATTAGGAAAGGTATAAATGTTTCTATGGAAAAATCATTTCTAAATTTCATTTATTGGATCTTGGTAAAGTCAGCTGAAAGTTATTACGGAGATTCATTAAAAACAGAAGTACCTTATACTCCTTATTTTTAGTTTTGGTGGACTTTAACTTTTAATATTAGATCTCTATTTTGAGAGTTATTAGTTTGGAATTAATTTATTAAAAAACACAATATGGGTTACTTATAGATTCACTACAAAATAATTGCTTACGTTGAATTTCTTTTACTGATTGTGAATAAATTTTAGCGGTAAGGATCGCGCCAAAATTAACTAAAACTACAATTAAAAGTAGTAGCTCAATTGCGAGGTTGGTCATAAGATTACCCTCCTTAAATCTATATAAAAACTCTATAAGGTCAAAATAGGTATTGAATAGAGTTTAAATTCCTATTTTTAGCCATCGAGATTCTCTGGTAATAATCTAGGTTCACAATTTACGACGCATTCTTCTAGAGACTTTTCAGTATTACTCTTAATTTCGCAACTACGAAGACAATCATAGAAGGCATACTTGGGATCTAATTCATTTTTGAATTGTTTATTTCTAAATGTATTCATGATCAAACTCCCTTTGATTTTTTTTCAAGTTGATTAATTAATTTATCCAACCAAAGAGTGTTATTGATCTTTTTTATGTTTTTAAAGTATTTCGTTTTGTAAGTACTCATGAAGTAAAACCTCCAATCAGTGGATCTAATTTAAAGGTGATGATTCAAATTTGCTAGAGCAAAAATACTGATTATGAATTTAGTGAAATATTTTAAAAACGATTAATTTATAGTTTGTATTTTAGGTATTAAAACTCTTGATTCTTATATATAACTAATACTAAATAACTTCTAAAGAAAGGGGGTTAATTATGACTTACGGAAATCTAATTAAAAATAAAATTCAACATGCATTTGTTGGTCTGTTTGATACGTTATCAATTGAGAGAAAACTAACTGATGCTCAAAAAGAATGTATGCAATTCGGAATTTGTGCGTACTCTCCAAGACAAGTTAAGGAAGTTCCCTTTTTTCATTATTAATTTTAATTTATTTTAAACGAAGAGCAATTAGCTCCTCCTCACCCAATCAGGCGATCCACTAAACCAATCAGCAAGATCATCATTTTTGGGATCGAAATGATTTTCAGCTTCTAGACCATCAAGGCCAAGATTCTGGATAAGTCCATTTATTCCATCTGATTTTTGCTTGCCATATCTCCTCAAACTATTTGCTTTCTTAAGCCATGTCCATATAGTTGAATTATGTTTTGCAAACTTTTCTACATAAATTCTTTCTTCCAATGCCACAGGTTCATCTAGTGAAATCCTATTTACAATATCCTTGATTTTTAAACGAGTTTTGTTGGTTAGAAACATATTCATAAAAGAAGTTAATGATTTATAAAAGTTTTTTTTATGAATGTCTTGTCAATCTTTATTTCAAGAAAAAGTATTTTTTAATGGCTTTTCAAGGACAAATATATTTATTTAACAACAGGTATATTGAATTGGTAAAAAAGACTACTTAATTTGATTTATATAACTTATATAAAAAAGACTTCTATATAAGTTTCTCTACATAATTTAAGATTTAATTTATAAAATTTAATAAGGAAAATATACATTGACAAACAATCTAAAATAATGGGCAATTAGCTCTTTTTTTAATAGCAAAGTACGCTATCCGCTTTAATTGATTCTTCAACTAGAACATCTGGCATAACAAACTCTGCAGTATATCCATCTAGAAGCTTTTCATCGTAACCCCTAGATTTAGCAGACATTCCTGAGACATATATGGTAATTTTTGAATTCTTTAAATTTTGAAGATGTTCGTATAAATCTCCAGTACCTTGACCAACTATTTCACCAGCTTTTTTGCAATTTAATATTTGTACTCCGTCTCCTGCTAGAAAAAGTGTTACTTTATGGTCGTTTTTTTCTGCAGTAAGGGCAACCAATAAACCTAAAGTTATTTTATTTTTGGATTCTAAACCGCTGTAAATATGTACTAACACTGTATTGTCGGTAATGATAGACATTTAATCCTCCCTAAATTTTGTTTTTATATCTTAAATAAAATCTATTTTCATTAGATGTTTTTTTATGAAACGCTTACTACTTGTACCTCTATATTAATTACGATTGACAGTCGATCTAAAATAAGGGGCATTAGCTCCTTTTTTAATGTCAAACACTAAAGCCATAGAAGATTTAATTAATGGTTATGCAACCAGTGAAGATTCTTCTTTTCTAATACCAAACGTAACTGAGGATTTTTTAGCTGTAAGACCAAGTGGAAATCCAATATCTGCTAAGGGATTAGTGGGAATGTTTGATAGTAAAGACTTAATTGCAGAATCATCAGAACTAATCAAAACCCACAAAATTGAAATTTACGGTGAGATAGCTTACGCAGTTTTTACTTTAAATGAAATCTTCAGTTATAAAGGAAATCAAAATAAAGATCTTTCAACTTATACTTGCATTTTTAAAAATGTAAATGGTATTTGGAAGTATTCTTGGATGCAAAGATCTCAAGGCACTACTGATATGACCACATGGGAATAAATGAAACGATTACTACTCCCACCACTGTTCAAACTATTCAACAAAAGCACCTTCTTTTCGTCACTAAATCAAAATACCTGCCCTGTCTTGGATGCTGAAGAGATAAAAAAGCAAGAACAAAATGAAGCTATTAAAAAGTTATATCCATAAAATTTAAACAGAAATTTCTTAGGTCATATTAAAAGCTTTTGAACGATCGTATATTCCCCATACCATCCATCACTTTCCTAAATAGGAACTTTGCATGATAATTAATATATAAAAGCGAATAGTATGCTGATACATTCACGATTCGTTCACGATTTGCAATTTACTCCAAATCCTTTGATATGACTAAAGAAAATTTTTGGATAATGAACCATGTACCAGCTTGATATAACTAGGTTTTTTGAAATTTATAAATTTTATTCTAGCAAAATTCTAGCAACACTAATAAATATAAAGCATCCATTGAGGTAAAGATTTAGGATAATTTGTGATTGACATTCGATCTAAACTTAGAGGGATAAAACCCTCTTTTTTTTGATGAGAAACAAATTTAAAAGATCAGCTTTTTTTGATATGTCTGATGACCTTTTCTATCGAATATCATTAATAGGATTTTTAGTTGTTTTTAGCTCAATGGTATTTTTCCTAACGAAATATAGAGAAAAAAAAGTTAATAATATAAGCCAGATTTCCATAACTGAACAAATTTAATTTATAAAGCAGTAATGCAAAGATTTATAATTTCACCGTTATTTGCTTTATCTAGGTTTTTTATAAATATTTACGGAATATTTTTAAAGTTTTTTCTTCAATTAAATGGTGGTTATTGGTCAAGAATTGGTTTAGCCGAAAATATTACAGAGGAAAGAATTAAAAAAAGAAGATTTTATATCCTGCCTTTTTATATTCTTCTAGCTTTATTGTTTGGATTACTATCTGCTCTATATTGGTATTTTGTTATTCTTCATGTGCCACTTTCAATAGAAAGATATTTAAGTCCATTGAATAACAATATTGCTTTAATAATTGCTTTTGCTACTTTCTTTGGTTGGCTTTATATTCTTTGTAAAACAAACAAATAAAATGCTTACTGAGAGATGATGTGGTCCGCGGATTAAAGATTTAATTAATCATGATTAAATCATTCTTAAGGATTCATGCAAAATATTTATGACCGATTAATTTGTATTTACGACAGTTCTGGTGATCGACTCGACCAAGGTTGACCAACTAGATCTTCACTAATCCATGGTCTGCAACACCAAGGTAAATTAACTTATCTAACCTTTACGGTAAGAAAGTTAAGTGATCAGAAATTAATCTTTCGGGATTAATTCTGAACTATCTTAAAAATAAAGTCGTTTGTAAAGCATGAAGAAGTGAGTAATCACTTTTACATTCAAAACTAATTTCTAAGAAAATTCTTAATCTGATTATTAAATAGATCTCCTTTCTGTCGTCACCATTTAAAAAAGACCTGTAAAAGGGTCTTTTTTTATGTCTTAAATTTTATTTATTTACTGTTAATCCACAAATAATTAAATATTTTTATCTCGCTCTTTCGCGATCAGTTAATGCTTTTTCAAAAGTAAAAAAGAAAGTACAAATGCTATTCAATGCAACCAACAAAAGAACTACTGATCTTCCATGTTGATTTAATTGAAGTGATCTTTGAGTCATACTTTTAATAATCTTCATTGTAATCGGATGGACTACCAGTTAAAGAACAAACAACTGATTCCTCTTTTTTCATTTCTTTTATTTCCATTATTGGTCTGCCCATTTTCTTAAGAACATCTATATCTTCTTTAGTCTGACAGCGTGCAATTATATTTCCTTTTTGATCAAAGCAACTGTAGTAAGTCATTTTATTAAATGCAATTTAACGTTCATGGTTGATTTCAGTTGCAGCAACGCAACCGACTCATGACAACCATATTTCTAATTTAGGTCAGCCATAGATTTAAATGGCTAAAAAAACATACCTCTTTCCGTACCTAAATGTTCCTCAAACCGCACACATTAGATACGCAGTGTTTTAGTCAAATCAATTAGAAAAAAGAGGTAGTTAAACGAATATACAAAGGAGAATTTATGAGTGGAGATTTTGAGACTCTTGAAATTAATCAACCAAAAATTAAATATTTAAAACCAGAAGATAATACAAAATGGTTAGACAAATTAATTAATAATATTAAGGACATGAAGAGGAAGATATCAAAAGATTCTTAGAAATTTAAGAAAGAAACATTTTTATTTGACCTTTAGTTTGAATGAAAAGAAATTCAAAAAAGAATTTAAATTTTGTATTTAAGGTAACCGCTTTTTTGTGAGCATTATTCAGAATAAGAGTCCGACTATTTTTTATGCAAAAAAATTTAGATGAAAATTCTTATGAAAAAAGAATTGAAAATATAGAAAAAGGAAAATCTTATTTAAAAAGTAATGGATTTTTCAAATCAAAATCTAATCTTTTCGAAGACATACAAAGATTTATCTATAAAAGGTAATTTAAAAAATATTTTTTACTTTTGATTAATTAAATCTCTCCATAAGCAAGCCATCACATAAAAGAAAGAAAGACTTGAAAAGGTAAAGAGAAAAAAAGAATGGGTCAATTTTCTATAACTAAATTAGACCAAATAATCCTGCAGTAAAACCAACAGCCGAAAAGAATGTGAACTCAATCAAATCTCTTGGGGCAGAGTTCATAAATAAACCAATTTGAGTCATGATTTTATGACTTGAGAGAATCTTTTAAATCAAACTTTTCAGCTTTTTCAATTTGACACTCAGTATCATCTTCAGCACATTTGATTTCAGCTTTTTTGTTCATGTGGCTACTACAACCGCCTGCTATAACTGGTAAACCGGTCGTAGCCGTAAAACCAGTTAAACATGCAAAAGCTATATAAGGAAAAAGTCTTTTCATTTAATTGTTACTTTATGTAAATTTATTATGTTACATAAAAAGCTCAAGTGTGAGTAGCTGATAATTCGCGTGCACCCTATACCAATCATCTAAAGTGATTTAGCAAACCTATGAGTTTTATATTTATCTGAGTATTTTTACTTATATGTTGAGTTGAAGACTTTAAATAATTAATGTTTGTTTTGGGTTTATATATAAGTAATGGATAAAGAACATTTAATTGATTTAATATCTAGCAGCATTATTTCTGAGATTAAAGATCTCCAAATTAATGAGCAAAAATTGATTGCAAATAATTATTTAAATAATCTGAATTTAAATCAGCTTAGAATAATTTCTAAAGAATTTATTTTGTAATTTTTATTGAATATTTATTTAAATAAATGAGATTTTCTTTACTATCATTTGAATTTGAATAAGTTAATACCTTTTAATTAATATGAATGATTCAGAAGAATTTAAACCTAGCCTTAAACAAATAAATGAGGATATCAGACCTACATGGGAAGATATCAAAAAACAATCAGAAGTTTTAGTTAACAAACTTGGTTGCCCTAGATCATTTGTAGGAGGGATGCTTCATGCAATAGCAAGCGACTTCTCTGATATGAAAACTTGGGAATAAATGAAAAACTTGTTACTTACACCACTTTTCAAACTATTCAAAAAAAGCACTTTTCTCTTATCACTAAATCAAAACTCGTGCCCTGTTTTATATGCTGAAGACATAAAAAAGCAAGAACAGAAAGAAGCTATTGAAAGGTTGTACCCGTAAACTTTTAACAGAAATGTATCAGATCATATATACGATGCAGCACGGTCCTATGCACCCCCATGCCACCCATTACTTTCCTAAATTGTGACTTTGATGGATAATAAACATATAAAAAAAATCTGATTCTAGCAAAATTCTAGCAGATAAATTCCTTCAATTCCCTTGATATGACTGAAAAAAATTTTTGGCTAATGAAAAGTGAGCCTGATGCTTACAGCATAGATACTTTAAAAAATGACGGTGTAACTTTATGGGATGGAATAAGAAATTATCAGGCTCGAAATTTTATGAGAAAAATGAATAAAGGAGATAAAGTTTTTTTCTATCATTCGAATTGTAAACCCCCTGGTATTGTGGGACTTATGGAGGTAATAGATCTAAATATTGTTGATCCTACTCAATTTGATCAAGATTCAAAATATTTTGATCCAAAATCGAAACCTGATAATCCTAGATGGGATTGCGTAAAAGTAAAATACATTTCTAAATCAAATAAGATTTTAAGTTTACCTGAATTGAAGATTTTATTTAATGAAGACGAGTTATTAGTTGTAAAAAAAGGAAATAGGTTGTCTATATTACCTGTCAGAAATGATATTGCAAAAGTACTACTAGAAAAAATATAAAAAAATCTAATCCTTAAAACTCATTGAAAACATATTGCCAATATAAAGCCTTGTTAAATCCCTGTTTTGAAATCCTTTTTGCATCAAAAATCCTGCAATAGCAGCTTGTAATATCCTGTATTGATCCCAGTTAGGATGGGCCTCAACAAATTCATTCATAGCCTTTTGAAGATTTTCTTGAAGTTCACATTTGAAACTTATTACTTCATCATTATGATTTGATACTTTTGAATTTTCGTCGTCATTTAACTCTTGCATATTGAAAACTTTATTGGAATTTAAATCTACAAGATGTAGTTTTCTCCAAAATTACTAAATCGTCAACAAGCATTATTTAGATACAGTCTCATGTAATAGAATAATGAGAATTCAGTCATAATTTGGGGAGTCATGGAAATGAATTTCGTAAATTTAAATCTTACTCAAATATAAAATATTTATATAAAATCAGAAGTTTTCCACATGCTTTAGATCACAAGATGTTTTTTTTTTAAATACTGTGGAAAAGTTGTGAAAAATTTTTTTTTGGAAGGGGAAATATTTTCTAAAATTTCCAATTTTATTTATCTTTTAATCCATTGATTCCCACATTTTTTTTATTTCATAAAATAAATTTTGTGCTATTGGTATAGGCCAATACATTTCGAAGGATCTAGTTTGGTCTTGACTTTCAAAAACAAATCTTAAACTCCACTCATTCTTTTTCCCCTCTAAGTGAATATACCAAGGTAATTGTTCTAATTCTAAAGTAATAGATTCTTCATCCATTAGTTCATCCTTGATAACTAATAGTTGTTCATTAATTCTTAAGAGTAGAAGGCAGAGTGAATTAAATTCACCTTTTTGTAACTCGATTGACCAATTGTCTACAGCAATCAAATAGCAAAATTTGCCTTTTTTTGAATCTTTAAGTAATCTCCATCTTTTTTGGTCTTTTACCAAAATTAGCCTGGAAGTAAATCTGGTTGATCTTGCTCATCACTTAATTCAATAATTGACCTTTGAACGGGTTTAATAGTTGATTCTTCTAATAAGCCATCAAAATCATCAAAACGTCTTTGTTTAGCTCTAAAAGCAATTTTCACTGTAGTTAAATATCTATTAGTTGATTTTCTTATCAAGCTCTCACCTCTCTTTGCAAGATCATTAGAATCAACTCCTGCATTGTTAGATATGTTCATTAAAAAAATTTTTTACTATAAAATGTATTTTACAATTTATTCGACCATTTCAAAACATAAATTACAAAAAGAACTTAATTGATTTAAATAATTTCATATGGAAGAAAGTTTATCTGGAACACTTGCTATCGATTTAGGGAACACTAATACTGTTGTGGCTTTTCAAGATCAAAAAGATATAAATTCTGTTTTAGTTGAAATACCCAATATTACATCATCTCCAGGAGTTATTCCTTCAGCAGTTTGGTTCGAGGAACCTTCAAAGATTACTAAAATTGGTATTAGTGCTTTAAAGATGAGGGATAACTCAAATTCTGATTTATTTTTTCATTCGAATTTTAAAAGACTAATTGGGAATTCTATTGAAAAAACTAACCAAAAAAATATTTTAACCCCTAATGAATGTGGCGAAAAATTTTTTCAAATATTGTGGGCGAACATTCCGCACAATTATGAGATCAAAAGACTTGTTTTAACTGCTCCTATTGATACATACAAGGGTTACAGAGAATGGTTAGTTAACCTTTGCGAGGAGATATCTGTAGATGAAATAGCTCTTGTTGATGAGCCTACTGCAGCAAGTTTAGGAATAAATGTACCA
Source organism: uncultured Prochlorococcus sp. (assembly GCA_902622435.1). GTDB lineage: Bacteria > Cyanobacteriota > Cyanobacteriia > PCC-6307 > Cyanobiaceae > Prochlorococcus_A. Next base: position 147,603 of record CACNQB010000003.1, read on the forward strand.
TTTGGCTCAAAAATTATGACATTAGATATTGGAGGAAGTACAGTCGATATGAATATAGTCAAAATAGAAGGGGGAGAAGGAAAGTCTGTTCCAATAGCTGAACTATTAAAATTTAAAGGTAATAATGTAAGCTCAATTTCAAAACAAAAAATAAGGTGTGCTGAAATAATTGGAAAAACAGGCTCAAAAATTGGTGGGAAAGATATTGATCAATGGATAGTTGATTATTTTATTCCAGGTAATAATTATATTTATAATCTTTTAAAGGCAGAAAAAATAAAATGTAAACTCAGCTCATCTCTAATCAAATACGAAAATAAATATCCAATAAAATTATTTACTGAACAAAATAACGAAAGTGATTTTTACCTTAGTAAAGAAATATTTGAGAAAATACTCATTGACAATAATCTTCTTAATCATCTCAACTCTTTACTAAAAGATTTATTAAATCAAGCAAGAGGTAAATTTTGCACAGTTGATGACTTAAATGCAATTGTTTTGGTTGGTGGAGGAACTCAAATACCATTGATTAAAGAATGGATAACAAAAAAAATTCCAAAAATTCAAATAAAGTCGCCACCACCTATTGAATCAATAGCTTTAGGAGCTTTAGCAATGACCCCGGGGGTAAAAATAAAAGACATATTAAACAAAGGATTATCTATAAGATTATTTAATAAAAGAGAGCGAAAACACTTTTGGCATCCTATTTTTTGCAAAGGTCAAACATGGCCAACTGAAACGCCCTTTAAACTAATCCTTCAAGCCAGTAAAAAGAATCAAAAAATAATCGAAATAATAATTGGAGAGACGCAAAAAGAAAGATCATATGATGTTATTTTTGAAAATGGATTACCAAAGTTATCAGAGATTCAAAATGAAGAAGAAATTATAAAATGGGACCAAAAAACTCTCAAAATAGAATTAAAAAATAAATCCAATGTTGGAGAAGACACCTTAAAACTTTTTTTTAAAATTACGGAAAATGCTGATTTATTGGTTAAGTGTTTTGATATTAAAGATGAATTTTTTGGAGAATATAATTTAGGAAATATCTTCTGAGAGAGCTATTCAAGAAAAACTCCTTCTTCATTATCAACATTATTTAAACGTAAACTAATACTTTCAATTTTACTAGTTGGCACTTTTTTACCACAAAAATCTGGTTGAATAGGTAATTCTCTATGACCTCTATCTACCATTACTAATAACATTACTCTTTGAGGTCTGCCCCATGAATATAAAGCATCCATTGCAGCTCTAATTGTTCTGCCTGTGTAAATTACATCATCTATTAAAAGAATTTCTTGTTTCTCAATAGGAGTTGGAATATCTGCAGCTTGTATTAGGCGAGTTCCAACTCTATTTTGGTCATCTCTATAAAAAGTTGGATCAATTGTTCCTTTTCTAACTCTTAAACCTGTTCTAGAGAATAATTCCTTTTCTAGTACTTCGGTCAGCTCAATTCCTCTAGTAGGGATGCCAACCAATAGAAGGTTATCAAGTTTTTTTACTTTTTCGATTATTTCGCAAGTTAAACGCGAAATAGTTTTTCTAAGCTCAACTTCAGTAAGTATTACGATCTTTTTTGTCTTCTTGGACATGTGATTTATCAAGAAATAAAATTAATCTAATATTTTCATAAATTAGCAAAAGCTAACTATGTTAAATATAAATTGTTAAAGAGTGACGTTTGAAGCTAAATTTAAGGTTGGATCAGTTAACAATGAATTTGATCTAAATATGTCAAAGATTAGCAGCAAAAATATAAAAAGATTAAGTGTTCCTCAGAGCCCTGTAGTTCTTGCAATATTAGATGGATGGGGATATCGAAAAGAAAAATCACATAATGCTATAAAAAGTGCCAGTACACCAATCATGGACTCATTGTGGCATGCTTACCCCCACACCCTCATAAGTGCTAGTGGATCTGATGTAGGCCTCCCAGATGGTCAAATGGGCAATTCAGAGGTAGGACATCTTACCATTGGTTCGGGAAGAATAATACAACAAGAACTTGTAAGGATCTCAAATGTTGTAAAAAATAATCAATTAGGCTTGGTTAATGAGTTAAAAGAGATGGCTGATTCATTAAAGAAAAATAATTCTACTTTGCATATCACGGGATTATGTTCCGATGGAGGAGTTCATAGTCATATAGATCATTTATTAGGTTTAATAAAATGGGCGTCTGATAATAAAATTAAAAAAGTTGCAATCCATATTATTACTGATGGAAGAGACACGCCTGCAAAAAGTGCCTTGAAATATCTAAATCAAATAGAAGCATGTATAAAACAATTTAACGTCGGCGAAATATCTTCCATATGCGGAAGATACTGGATAATGGATAGAAATCTTTTATGGGATAGAACAGAAAAAGCATACTCTAATTTGACTGATCCAGATATTCAAATAACAAATATTTCTCCCAAGGATTACATAGAAAAAAGTTATTCCAAAAACATAACCGATGAATTTATAGAGCCCATACGAATGTCTGAAAACTATCTTAAAGATGGGGATAGTTTGATTTGCTTTAACTTTCGTCCAGACAGAGCAAGACAAATAGTCAAATCCCTTTCAGTCAGTGAATTCTCAGACTTTGAAAGAAAAAATTATCCAACTCTAAATTTCCTTACTTTTACTCAATATGATCCAAACTTTCCCGTAAAAGTTGCATTTCCTCCTGAATCACTAAATAATTTTATAGGTCAGGTAGTATCAGAAAACGGACTTAAACAATACAGAACCGCGGAAACTGAAAAATATCCTCACGTAACATACTTTTTCAATGGAGGAGTTGAAATTCCTTTACCTGGAGAGGAGAGACATTTGATTCCATCTCCTAGAGTCGCAACTTATGATATGGAACCCGAAATGTCTGCGGAGGAATTAACTATTAGTTGCTCTAAAGCAATTAAAAGCGGAAATTATGCTTTTGTTGTAATCAATTTTGCCAATCCTGATATGGTTGGTCATACAGGCAACATGGATGCAACAATTAAAGCAATAGAAAAAGTAGATAAATGTGTAGGTCAAATAGTTAATGCTACTGGAGAAATGGGCGGAAGCATTGTTATTACAGCCGATCATGGCAACGCAGAATTAATGAAAGGATCTGAAGGAGAGCCATGGACAGCACACACAATAAATAAAGTTCCATTAATATTGATTGAAGGTGAAAAAAGAAAAATACCAAATATGGGAAATGAAATAAATTTGAGAGAAAACGCAGGATTAGCAGATATTGCTCCTACTTTATTGCAATTGTTGAAATTACCTATACCAAGAGAAATGACCGGCAAATCGCTTATTCAAGAAATTGAATTAAAGGGTTATAATAAAGTAGTTCAACACGTTTAAAGTCAATAAAAATTTTTAGCAATGATTCAAATTATTAGTTGGGTTTGGGTATTTTCTGGAATTCTTCTAATTCTCTTAGTTTTACTTCATAGTCCCAAAGGTGATGGAATGGGAGGAATAGCCGCTAGTGGAAGCTCTATGTTCAACAGCGCAAGTAGTGCAGAAGCATCTCTAAACAAAATAACTTGGACTTTTTTAGTGATATTTTTGTCTCTCGCAATAATTCTTAGCGCTGGTTGGATTTCATAAAGTTCGAATAAAAAAGAGGGACCATTTTGAACGATCCCTTTTAAAAAATTTATTGAAAAACTATTTTTTAGTTAATAATCAAAGTCGCCACCCATACCCGGCGCGCCTGCAGGAGCAGCTGCATCTTTTTTCTCAGGTAAATCTGCAACTATGCATTCTGTGGTAAGAACCATTCCTGCTATTGAAGCTGCATTTTGTAATCCTGAACGTGTAACTTTTGCAGGATCGACAATACCTGCAGAAGACATATCTACATATTCTCCAGTAGCAGCATTGAATCCATCATTAAATGGTTTAGTTTTTACATTTTCAGCAATCACTGCTCCATTAGAACCTGCATTCTCAGCAATTCTCATAAGAGGAGCAGTAAGTGAAGCTTCAACAATGTTAGCTCCAATTAATTCCTCTCCTACTAAATTTTTATCAGCCCATTCTTTAAGAATAGGGGATAAATGAGCGAGAGTTGTTCCTCCTCCAGGTACAATCCCTTCTTCAACAGCTGCTTTTGTTGCATTAATAGCATCCTCAAGACGAAGCTTTTTATCCTTCATCTCAGTTTCAGTAGCAGCACCAACTTTAATCACTGCTACACCTCCAGCTAGCTTGGCCAGACGTTCTTGAAGCTTTTCTTTATCATATGAAGAATCTGTTTCATCCATTTGCTTCTTAATTTGATCGCATCTAGCTTTAACTGCCTGCTCGTTACCCTCAGCTACAATAGTAGTAGTTTCTTTATTGATAGTTATTCTTCTACCAGTTCCGAGCATATCTAAGGTAGCGTTTTCTAGTTTCAAGCCTGCATCTTCAGTAATAAGTTGTCCATTAGTTAAAACAGCCATGTCTTCAAGCATGGCTTTTCTTCTATCGCCAAATCCAGGAGCTTTTACTGCAGCAACATTTAAGACGCCTCGTAATCTATTAACAACAAGAGTTGCTAAAGCCTCTTTTTCAATATCTTCTGCAATAATGACTAGTGGCTTACCAGTTTTAGCTATTTGTTCCAGAACGGGAACTAAATCTTGCACTAACGCAATTTTTTTATCAGTCAGAAGGATATATGGTTCATCTAAAACAGCCTCCATTCTCTCCGTGTCTGTTGCGAAGTAAGGTGAGATGTAGCCTTTATCAAAACGCATTCCCTCAGTAACTTCTAATTCAGTGGTCATTGATTTTCCTTCTTCTAGGGAGATAACACCTTCTTTACCAACTTTATCCATAGCATTGGCAATCATTTGACCGACTTCTTCATCATTTCCAGCAGCAATAGTTCCACATTGAGCTATTGCATTGCTATCGATAATGGGTTTGGAATTCTCTTGAATTTTTCCAACTAGAAATTCAGTCGCTTTATCAATCCCTTTTTTCAAGGTAATTGCATTAGCTCCTGCAGCAACGTTTCTCAACCCAGCTTTAACCATTGCATGGGCTAATACAGTGGCTGTTGTAGTACCATCCCCAGCTGCATCATTAGTTTTTGAAGCAGCTTGTCTGATTAAAGCAACCCCTGTATTTTCAATGTGGTCCTCTAATTCGATTTCTTTAGCGATTGTGACACCATCATTGATAATTTGTGGAGCACCAAATTTTTTCTCTAGGACAACATTTCTTCCTTTTGGTCCAAGCGTTACAGCAACAGACTCAGCAAGGATATCAATTCCTCTCTCGAGCGCTCTACGAGCTTGCTCATTGTAAATAATTCTTTTAGCCATGTTTAGGCAGTGATTTAGTAATAAGTTTTAATAATTTTTGAAACAAATAATTTAGCTTACTACAGCTAAAATATCCTTTTCTGAGAGCAAGACATATTCATCTCCTCCCAATTTAATGTCTGTACCAGCATATTTGCTGTACAAAACTTTATCGCCAATACTCACTTCTGGAGTTTGTCGAGAACCATCGTCATTAAGTTTGCCAGGGCCTACCTGAGCAACTTCTCCAACCTGGGGTTTTTCTTTAGCTGAATCAGGCAAAAGAATGCCTCCAGCAGTTTTTTCCTCAGATGCGGAAACTTTAATAAATATTCTATCTCCCAGTGGTTTTACTGTAGAGACTGTAAGTGAAACAGCTGCCATAGATTAATGGAGGATCATGATTGAGACGCTTTGCGTCATAAAAGTGGAAAGAGAAATTCTCCATCCGTATCATCAACAACATAATCTGCAAAGCGGCAATTAAACCATACTTAAACTGTGCGGGTGGCCGAACCCATTTAACGAATCTACCCATAAGATGGTAGTATTTTCGGATTATGAGCTGTTCAATCAGCTAATTTTCACCAATAAATAAAAATGGTAGCAACTCCATCAACTTCTTCACAAACAAAAGGCGTAGTTCGTCAGGTAATTGGTCCAGTTCTAGATGTAGAATTTCCAGCTGGGAAATTGCCCAAAATATTAAATGCTTTAAGAATTGAAGCTAAAAATCCAGCTGGACAAGACATAGCGCTCACTGCAGAAGTCCAACAGCTCCTAGGTGACCATAGAGTAAGAGCAGTGGCAATGAGTGGCACAGACGGCCTTGTGAGAGGCATGGAGGCAATCGATACAGGAGCACCAATATCTGTACCTGTTGGAGAAGCAACTTTAGGAAGAATATTTAATGTTTTAGGGGAACCAGTGGATGAACAAGGTCCAGTAAATACTAAAGATACTGCTCCAATTCATAGAGCTGCACCAAAGTTAACTGACCTAGAAACTAAGCCAAAAGTTTTTGAAACTGGTATTAAAGTTATCGACCTTTTAGCTCCTTACAGACAAGGAGGGAAAGTTGGATTATTCGGAGGTGCTGGTGTTGGTAAGACAGTTCTTATTCAAGAATTAATTAATAACATTGCTAAGGAGCATGGTGGAGTTTCTGTTTTTGGAGGTGTAGGAGAAAGAACTAGAGAAGGAAACGATTTATATGAAGAATTTAAAGAATCTGGAGTTATCAATGCAGATGATTTAACTCAATCAAAAGTTGCCTTGTGTTTTGGACAGATGAATGAGCCACCTGGAGCAAGAATGAGAGTTGGCTTATCAGCACTTACAATGGCTGAACATTTTAGAGATGTGAATAAACAAGATGTTCTACTTTTTGTTGACAATATTTTTAGATTCGTTCAAGCTGGTTCTGAAGTATCTGCATTACTTGGAAGAATGCCTTCAGCTGTTGGATACCAACCTACTCTGGGAACTGATGTTGGTGAATTGCAAGAAAGAATTACATCTACATTAGAAGGCTCAATAACATCTATCCAGGCTGTTTACGTACCTGCTGATGACCTTACAGACCCTGCTCCAGCTACAACCTTTGCCCACTTAGATGCTACTACCGTGCTTGCTAGAGCTCTTGCAGCCAAGGGAATTTATCCAGCAGTTGATCCATTAGACTCAACTAGCACTATGCTACAACCATCAGTTGTTGGCGATGAGCATTACAAAACAGCCAGAGCTGTCCAATCAACCTTACAAAGATACAAAGAACTTCAAGATATTATCGCAATTCTTGGTTTAGATGAGCTATCTGAAGAAGATAGATTAACAGTAGACAGGGCCAGGAAAATTGAAAAATTCCTTTCACAGCCATTCTTTGTAGCAGAAATATTTACAGGAATGTCTGGTAAATATGTAAAATTAGAAGATACCATTGCTGGTTTCAACATGATTTTATCAGGTGAATTGGACGATTTGCCAGAGCAGGCATTTTACTTAGTTGGCAATATTGATGAAGTTAAAGCAAAGGCTGAAAAAATAAAATCAGAAAAATAAATACTCAAATATATATATAACCTTCAATAATTTTAAATTAATGGCAATTTCTCTAAAAGTTTTAGCTCCAAATAAAAATGTTTATCAAGGTGAAGCTGAAGAAGTAATCCTTCCTAGTACAACCGGTCAACTTGGGATACTACCAGGACACATTTCTTTAGTTACTGCTATAGATATTGGCGTTTTAAGGCTAAGAATGAATTCCCAGTGGAAATCAATAGCACTTATGGGAGGCTTCGCTGAAATTGAATCAGATGAAGTTATAGTTTTAGTAAATAATGCTGAAATAGGTTCTGAAATTAATGTTCAAAATGCTGAACAAGATCTCAAAGAAGCAAAATTAAAAATAAGTAAATTTTCTGAAAATGAAAAAAATCCAGAAAAAATTAAAGCCTTGAAAGAGGTTTCAAAGGCTGAGGCTTGGATTCAAGCTGCAAAGAACTAATATTTAAGCGGTTCCACAAAAAGTTACTTCAGGAAACTTTAATTTGGCTTCTTCTAATTTTTTTGTTTTACCCTCTTCTTGCCAATAATTTATCACTTCAGTAGCTTTATTCAATATCTCTACTCTCTCGTTATCTGTAATCCAACCTTTATTCTCAAGTTCACTTTTTAATTTTTCCCAAGCATCATCTCTTGGCCAAAAATAATAGGCAGTTAAAGGGCTTGGGCCTCCACCTACTATTTGATCCACTGCTAAAGCAACATTATCAGGTAACCACAATACTTTTATTATGAATCTTCCTTCATCGGGTTTGGGAGTATAACCAGTAGGTACCCCATCTTCATCAATTGTGGCAGCTGCCAATACAGCTGTGGCACCCATCATTCCTGAATTAGGAGAAGAATTTATAGAGTTTGGTGCATCACTGTTTTTTCCCTTTTTTTCTGTTGAATTTTGATTTAACTTATCTGATGAGGTCATTCACTTATTTGTATTTAATAAATAATTTATCAGTTTATGGTCACATTTTGATTGATTTATTCAAAATTTCTTGATTTTAGTAATTGATAACTTCTAAACAGGATTTTATCTATCATTAGTTACTTCATAAAAATCATAAATAGTGGCTTCCAATGAATCCCAAAGATCTTTGGGGATATCGTTTTCTTCTGCGAACATGCCAAGCTGACTAGCTAAGCCTCTTGCTTGAGAAAGTTTCGAATCATATGAATCAGACTTATTCATTTTTAAGTTTTAAACTTAATAAAAAATAAATCTATTAACTAGATAAGTCAAATTTCAAAACTCTAAATCAGAAATTTCTTTAAGTGCAGCAATACTTAAAACATCTGGGTTTGTATCTTTGACCAGGACATCATCTTCAATTCTTATCCCTATTCCTTTCCATCTCTCATCTATAGGGGGTTGTCCCTCAGGGACTGGGATCCTATCACTTATATAGATCCCAGGTTCTACCGTAAGAATCATTCCATTCTGTAATGGCACTTCATAGTCACCCATTCTGTATGCTCCAACATCATGAACATCTAAGCCGAGCCAATGTCCAGTTCTATGCATGTAAAGATGTTTATAAGATTGATTTTCAATTATCTCCTCAGTACTGCCCGACAATAATCCAATTTCCTTTAAACCTTCTATAAGAATTGTTAACGCAACATTATGAACAGCATTAGAATTCGACCCTTTTACAGCACTTTTAATTGCATTTTTCTGCGCACTCAATACAATTTCATAGATAACTTTTTGCTCATTAGAAAATTTACCACCTATTGGAATAGTTCTTGTTATATCTCCATTGTAATAATCAATTAGTGAGCAACCAGCATCCACCAACAATAAATCTTCCTTCTTTAAGGGTGAGTTATTTGAGGTGTAATGCAAAATACAAGCATTGTCTCCTGATGCAACAATTGAGTTATAAGCTGGTCCTCTAGCCCCTTTTTCCAAAAAGAATCCCTCAAGAAGACCCTGAATTTGTCTTTCATTTTTCTTTGATGCGATAGATTCTCTAACTAGTTCATGAGCTTCGGCTGAAATTTGTATTGCCTCTCTCATTCTCTTAATCTCAAATTCACTTTTAATTAATCTCATCTCATTTAAATAAATTTCTGGAGATTTTATAGAATTTGCACCAATCCCTGATCTTGAGCGATTTTCAAGTTGTTGTGAAAATATCTCTAGTACTATTTTCTCTATTTTTGGATGCTTTCCAATTGAAAAAACAAGTTCATCAGAACCATTTATGTAATTTGGGAGTAAATCTCTTAATTCATTTATTGAGTGAGCCTTATCAGCCTTAAACTCTTTTTCAGCGCCTTCTAAACCCCATCTAAAGCCATGCCAGACTTCGCTTATAACATCTTTAGGAGCGACAAACATAATAAATCTCTCTCCCTTTGGCTTATGCGGTAAGAAAAGAGCGATTGCATCTGGCTCATCGAAACCTGTTAAATACCAAAAATTACTATCTTGCCTAAAAGGATATTCACAATCAGCATGATGCTTTACAAGATTAGCCCCTGGGATAATAGCAGTTTTCCCTCCTAATTTATTTAGGAATATTTCTCTTCTTTCTTCAAAAACTTTATGATCAGTTTCAAACATAAATTGTGTATTGGCGTGTTTAAAAAAAAAATGGAAGAATGAATTAAAACAGATTTAGTACCTAATCTACTTTAATGGAACCAAGTGTTTACGGTTTATTTTTACTAATAATAATTATTTTAATTGGATCAGCATGTTGTTCGGGAGTAGAAGCAGCTTTTTTAGCCGTAAATTCAATAAGAATTTTAGAAATTGCCTCTAGACAAAAGCCAAAAAATTCTGCAAATCAACTTCTAAAACTCAGGAAACATCTTGGGAGAACGCTAACTGTAATTACTATTACAAATAATGGATTTAATATAATTGGCAGTCTTATTTTAGGAGTATACGGTGCATTGGTAATTAATAGCAGTTTTGGTTTAACCCTTTTTTCAATAGCTTTTTACATACTAGTTGTTTTAGTAGGAGAAGTACTACCAAAAGCTCTTGGCACAAGATTTTCAATTCAAATAGCACTATTATCTGTTCCTATCTTGCGAATATTAAATACTTTAATGAGGCCATTCTTAATATTAATAGAACAGATATTTCCGGTTATTACAGCAGAAAACGAAATTGCAACTGATGAAGAAGAAATTAGACAAATGGCAAAAATTGGAAGTCAAAAAGGTTTTATAGAGGCTGATGAGGCAGCAATGATATTTAAGGTTTTTCAATTAAATGACTTAAAAGCAAAAGACTTAATGACCCCTAGGGTATCGGCACCTTGTCTTGATGGGTCTTCAAATATTGATGAAATTTCAAAACTTATAATGTCTGACAGCTCTCCATGGTGGGTTATTTTGGGAGATAAAGTTGACAAAATACAAGGGGTAGTTAAGCGTGAAAAAATGTTGGAAAAGTTAATAAATGGGCAAAATAAAAAATTATTATCAGAAATTTGCGAACCTGTGGACTACATTCCCGAAATGATTAAAGCAGATCAATTATTAACTAAATTTGACAAGGATCATAAAGGAGTGAAAGTAGTAGTAGATGAATTCGGGGGATTCGTGGGAATTATTGGTGCAGAAGCTGTGTTATCAGTGTTAGCTGGTTGGTGGAAGAATAAATTATGAAACAATTTAAAATTAAAGAAAATTATTTACTTTTAAAAAAATGGTGGGAGACTATTGATCTTACCAATTATGAAAAAAGTTTTTTTAATAGAGAAATAATTTCTTTTAATCAACAACTTTTAAGGCTCAAAGAAAAAAAAATAAGAATTGGCGCATATGGTAAATCAGGTGTAGGAAAATCCTCTGTTTTGAATTCTTTATTAAAAAAAGACATATTCAAAACAGATATTATTAATGGGACCACAAAAGAAATAGAATCGGAAATTTGTAATCTTAAAGATCAAACACTCAATAGTTTAGAGTTGCTAGATTCTCCAGGATTTGATTTCTGCAATATTAAATCTCCAGATAAAGTTTACTCTTACATAAATCATTCAGATCTTATTCTTTTTATAGTTTCGGGAGATTTAAATAGAAATGAGTTAAACGAAATCAACTCTTTTATAAAAGATGGGAAAAAAATTATTTTAATTTTAAACAAAATCGATCTATTTAATAAAAATGAATTAAAAGAAATAATTGAAAATATAAAGTTTAAGCTTCCAAAAGATTTAAATATTCCAATAATTATTAATAATGGAAACAATCTTAAAAATTACATAGCAAAATTAATCAATCAATATGGTGAGATACTATTAACACTAAATTCTATTCAATTAGCTGACAAATTTTTTCTGCGATTAAAAGAACAAAGATTGAAAAGAAGGCAGAAATTAGCTCAATCAACTATCGGTAAATTTTCTACTATAAAGGCATCCGCAGTAGCTCTTAATCCTTTTATTTTTTTTGATGTTGCTGGTAGTTTTGCACTAGATACTGCATTGATTAACGAATTAAGTAAGATTTATGGCTTAAAGTTGAAAGGTGAATCTACAAGAAAAATATTTAAAAATATATCCATTAATAATTTATATTTGGGAGTCACTCAAGTCGGCGTCAATACCTCTTTCAACCTAATTAAGAAAGTAATTCTATTAACAGCACCTTTTACTAACGGGCTTTCATTATTACCCTATGGACCCATAGCAATTACTCAAGCAGCAATCGCGGTGTATTCAACAAAAATACTTGGGAAATTAGCAGCAAAAGAGATATTTATAAGAAGCAAAGCTTCTTTTATAGAGCCTGCTGTTATGATCCAGAATATGAATTTTAATGACTCAGAAATTTTTAACCATATAAATATTTATTTTTCAAATAGAAATTTTAATAATAATTTTGTTAGCATTCTGCCTTGAAACTTAAATGGAAAAAAGCATTGCATTATTTGGTACCAGTGCAGATCCACCTACCATTGGACATGAGAAAATATTAGAAGAATTATCCAAAATATATGCTCATACCATTTGTTATGTAAGTAACAATCCGAAAAAAAAGCATAAAGAGGATATCGCAATCCGTAGCCAATTATTAAAAACTCTTATTGAAGATTTAGATGATTATAAAATATTATTTAATCAAAGTATCACTAGCAAATGGGCAGTAGAGTCGATTAAAAAATGTAAAAAAATTTACGAAATTGATAATTTAGATTTCGTTATTGGGAGTGATTTAATTCAAGATATTTTTTGCTGGAAAAATTTTGAAAAAATTATTAAAGAGGTAAGTTTTTTTATAATTTTAAGAGAGGGTTATCCTGTTGAATCAAATACTCTTAAGATGTTAGAAACTTATAAAGTGAAATTTAAGATTTCATCCATAAAAATCCCAAACATTTCAAGTTCTAAGTTCAGATTAAACTTTAATTATTCTAATTTACCACCGTCTTTAATAGATTTTGTTAAAAAGAATAATTTATATGAATCCACAAATTAGTTGAATGAAGTTTTTACTTGCTCAAATTAATCCGATTGTTGGAGATTTAGAGGGTAATGCAAAAAAAATTCTTAATGCTGCTTCGAAAGCTAGCTCAAATTCTACTGATTTAGTTCTTACTCCAGAATTATCATTATGGGGATATCCAGCAAATGACTTACTTCTAAAAAATAATTTAATCAGAAATCAATATCAAATTCTTGACCAATTAGCTTTAGTTATTAATAAAAAATATGGAAACTTGAGTATTACAGTTGGGATAGCTGAGATAATAAATGATTCTTTTTTCCCAAATCTTTATAATTCTATTGCATTGCTTGAGCGCGGAGAGTGGAAAATAATTGCTCGAAAAATTATTCTTCCCACATATGAAGTATTTGATGAAAAAAGATACTTTAGATCAGAGGAAAAAGTTTCCGTCTTAACAAAAGAAATACATAATAAAACTTGGCGAATTGGCTTTACTATATGTGAGGATTTATGGGTTAACAAAAATATAGAAGGTAGAGGAATTCATAAAGAAAATCCTATTTCTGATTTAAAGAAAAAAAAAGTTGATATCTTAGTGAATCTATCAGCCTCCCCATATACCTTCAAAAAGTTAGAGCTAAGATCCAAAGTTTCCAGTTTTGCTGCTAAATATCTTCAAGTACCGCTTATATATGTAAACCAGATTGGTGCAAATGATAATTTAATTTTTGATGGAAATAGTTTTATTCTTAATAAATATGGATCTAAAATTAAGCAATTGAAATCTTTTTCAGAAGATCTCTCAAGTTGGCATATTAAGCAAACAATACCCGAGAAAAAAGAATTTGAACAATCTGAAATATCATCAATTTTTGATGCATTAGTCCTTGGGGTTAGGGATTATGCTCAAAAATGCGGTTTTAAAACAGCTTTAATCGGACTAAGTGGTGGCATTGATTCAGCACTAGTTTCAGCAATTGCGACAGCTGCTCTTGGCAGCAATAATATTTATTGCGTCTCAATGCCCTCCAAATGGAGTTCATCCCATTCAAAAAGTGATGCAAAAGATTTAGCAAGGAGATTAAAAATAAATTTCAATAGTATACCAATTGAAAACCTAATGAATTCTTTTGAAGAATCTTTTATAAAAACCATATCTTTCGAGATGGCCGAAATAACAAATCAAAATATTCAATCAAGGATCAGAGGAACTCTTCTGATGGCTTTAGCAAATCAAGAGAAGCATTTATTACTTTCAACAGGAAATAAATCAGAGCTAGCTGTAGGATATTGCACACTTTATGGTGATATGAATGGGGGATTATCGGTAATTGGGGATTTATATAAAACTAATGTTTTTAAATTATGCAATTGGCTTGATAGTGAAGAATCAATAAATCATAGAAAGTCATATATGTTAGATACTAATGAAAATATAATTGGAGAAAAGATCCGCACGAAAGCTCCAAGTGCCGAATTAGGTCCTGATCAATTAGATACTGATTCTCTCCCGCCTTATTCTATTTTAGATAATATTCTTAAAGGAATTATTGAAGAGAAAAAAGATTTACTACAGCTAGAAGAAGATGGTTATAAAAAAGATTTAATTTTAAAAATTATCACACTCATAAAAAAAGCGGAATTCAAAAGAAAGCAGGCTCCTCCAATCCTAAAACTGAGTAGCCAATCATTAGGAAGTGACTGGAGAATTCCCATAGCAATATCTTATTAATCACCATAAAAACACTGTTGGATTTTTTTTAAAGGCCGTTTAACTGAATCAAGATTGATACCTTTTTTGATAGCAAGAATTATGCCTGCAGCTTCTAAATAATTATCCACTTCAAAAAGATTGGGATATTCATAAAACTCATTTGTTATTTTTAATGAATTTTGATTTTTTACAGAGATAATATTTAAACCTTTCTCAATCCCTGCTAGTACTGCTTCTCCACCTAGTGCTCCATTAGGAACAACAATAGATTCAATCTGATCAGGGTGTAGTGAGATTGATTCATTTTTAGCGGGCAATTCAACAATGTCAGGTGCATTGCTTAAACCAATCAGTACAGATGGTAAAAAAGTGTATCCTATTTCTTCTGCAGCTGCACGAGGATCTAAATTTTCATTCAATTCAATTGGATTTAAAGCAGGTGCGTGAGCACAGGGAACTTTAAAAAATTTGCTTATTAAATGACTTATAACTGCTTCGACTCCAGCAATAGGATCAACCCCTTTTCCCTCTCGATAGATATTTGTTTCTAAAGAATCTGGATTATCTGGAAATTTTGCCACAATTGCTATTGCTGTAACTCCTTTTTCTATTAAACATTTTCCAGCATCAATTAGAGTATCAGGATTTTCAATTGTGCCACCACTGATTTTTGAAGAATCAGAATCGATAACTATGTTTAATGGCTTTTTTGTAATCACATAAGAATGAACATTAATCCCTAAAGTAGAAACACATGCATCAGCAACTTGTAAATGTCTTACTAATATTTCTTTTTCAATGGCTAAATCAAAAATTATCCCAATTTTCTGTTGCTTTACTCTCTTTAAAGCGATTTCTCCTTTAGCAAGTCGGTCTAAACTATAACCCTCAACATAAAAAATATTTTTATCTTTTTCAGAAAGAGTACCGCCATTCATAACATTTGGATGAGTAATTAAACATCCACTTGCGGATGCTAATAATTTAGCGGTAGGAAGTGCATCTCCAGCAAAACCTCCTACTTCACAACCAATACCAGTTGGAACAATGAATATTGTTGGTGAATTTTCCATCATTAAAGATATTTGAATTTATATTTTTAATAAGCTATGACAGCTTTAATTTTAAGTTTTTTTGTTCCAAAAGAGTCAATAGAATTTTGAATATCAACAATTGACCATCGAATTAAATCTCCTTTTTTTTCTAAATTTGTAATGATGAATTCCCTTAAATTTTTTAATTTTATTGAAACCGGCCAATCTAAATAATAATCAACTGAACTTAATTTCATTTTTGATATTTACCAAATTGATCATTATACAAATCATCTTCGACTTCTTTACCAATAACAATATTCAAATCTGACTTGGGGTATGCTACACACAAAAGTGCAAAGCCCTTTTCCCGTAAATCATCATTTAATCCCATGGCATCTTCCTGATCTACTGATCCTTCCAATATCATGGATGCACAATCTGTACAAACTCCTGAACAACAACTACTTGGTAAATCTATTCCGTTCATTTTTGCCGCTGAAATAATATCTTGATCTTCAGAACATAAAAAACTAAAAGTCTTTTGCTCAAATTGAACTTTGATATTGTATTCAGGCATATCCTAAATCTTATTGCTAAACTGCTGAACCTCCTACAACTTCTAATATTTCTTGTGTAATAGCTGCTTGTCTGGCTTTGTTATAGGTTAGATTCAAAGTACTTGCTAATTCTTTAGCATTATCACTTGCATTATTCATAGCAGTCATCCTGCAAGCTAATTCAGAAGCTGCCGACTCTTGAAGAGCTCTTAGTACCTGATTCTGTAAATATAAAGGTAATAAGGAATCTAATAGTTGATCAGGACTTTGTTCAAAAACAATATCTGATGGCAACTTCTCTGAATCACTTTTTTCAATATTTGATTTTTCAACAAGTAACTTACTATCTTTTGTAGTCAACCTAAAAATTTCATCGTTTTCCTCAGCGATTCCTTGAGGGTCAAGTGGCAATAGTGTTTGAACGACAGGGGCACAGCTAACTAAAGTGATGAATTTCGTATAAATAATTTCCACCCTATCAGAATTTTCTGAAAGAAATTCGGCTAAAATCTCATTTGTAACTCCTTCAGAATCCTTGACTGTGGGCACCTGTTCTAATTCTTTGAAAGTACTTTTAATTACATATCTATCCTTTCTATTTTGAAAATATCCAATAGCTTTCTTCCCTACCAAAATTAAATTTGGCTGGTACCCTTGTTTGACTAATTCTGCGTATCTTATTTCTACCTTTTTTATAATATTTGTATTGTAACCACCGCATAAACCTCTATCAGCAGTTATACATACCAAGGAGATACTCTTTACTTCTCTCTTAGATAATAGAGGAGAGTCGACAGCCTCAAATTGTACTCTAGATTGAATATTTTCTAAGACTCGCGCAAGTTTATCTGCAAAAGGTCTACTCTTAAGAACTTGATCTTGAGCTCTCCTAACTTTTGCAGCTGCAACAAGTCTCATGGCCTCCGTTATTTTTCTCGTATTTTTAACGGAAACGATTCGATCTCTAATCTCT
This sequence comes from uncultured Prochlorococcus sp., assembly GCA_902622435.1. Lineage (GTDB taxonomy): Bacteria > Cyanobacteriota > Cyanobacteriia > PCC-6307 > Cyanobiaceae > Prochlorococcus_A. The sequence continues at coordinate 164,663 of CACNQB010000003.1, forward strand.
TTAAGATTTGCCATTGTATCTCCTTAATAAATTTAAACTGTGGCAAGCATTGATGATTTAACTTCATTTATCACCTCTTTTAGCGTCGCTTCTAATCCATCATTTAATTTCTTTTCTTTAAGAATCTCTTCTATAAATTCCGCTTTATTTAACTTTAGGTATTCCCTAAGTTCAGTTGCAAATTTAGTAACATCTTCAACTGGAACCTCATCAATAAGACCTTTAACTCCTGCATAAACAACTGCAACTTGTTCTGCAAGGTTCAACGGAGAGAATTGAGGTTGCTTTAATAACTCTCTTAGTCTTTTGCCTCGTTCAAGTTGTTGCTGAGTTGCTTCATCAAGATCAGATGCAAATTGAGAAAAAGCAGCCAGTTCATCAAACTGTGCGAGCTCTAATTTTAAAGTTCCTGCAATTTTTTTAATTGCTTTTGTCTGAGCGGCTCCTCCAACACGGCTAACAGAAATACCAACATTAATAGCTGGTCTTAATCCTGAGTTAAATAAATCTGCACTCAAGAATATTTGTCCATCTGTAATTGAAATAACATTAGTTGGGATGTAAGCAGAAACGTCACCTGCCTGAGTTTCAATAATTGGAAGAGCTGTCATAGAGCCCCCTCCCATAGCATCAGAAAGTTTTGCTGCTCTTTCTAACAATCTACTGTGCAAGTAGAAAACATCTCCTGGATAAGCCTCTCTTCCTGGTGGTCTTTTTAATAGAAGAGACATTTGTCTATAAGCCTGAGCTTGTTTTGTTAGATCATCATAAATAACAAGTGTTGCTTTACCCTGATACATAAAATGTTCAGCAATTGCTGCACCGGTATAAGGTGCTAAGTACTGTAAAGCAGCTGGCTCTGAAGCTCCTGCACTAACTACGACTGTATAATCTAGGGCTCCTCTTTCTCTTAAGACCTCTACGATGTTTGCTACTGATGCTGACTTCTGACCAATAGCTACGTAAACACAAACTACGTCTTGACCTTTTTGGTTAATTATCGTGTCGATAGCAATTGCAGATTTTCCAGTTTGTCTATCACCAATAATTAATTCTCTTTGACCTCTTCCAACAGGAATCATTGCATCAATAGATGTGATACCTGTCTGCATTGGTTCATGCACTGATCTTCTCTTGATTATTCCAGGAGCCATTTCTTCAATCAATCTAGTATCACTTGTTGGAATTTCCCCTTTCCCATCTATTGGTTGTCCGAGAGGGTTAACAACTCTCCCCTGCATTGCTTCACCAACTGGAACAGATGCAATTTTTCCTGTGGACTTAACATTACTTCCTTCTTGGACACCAAGTGCCTCTCCCATTAAAACGGCCCCAACATTATCATCTTCGAGATTTAAAGCTATACCTTCAGTACCATCTTCAAATTCCAATAACTCACCTGCCATGACCTGATCTAAGCCATATATTCTTGCAATGCCATCACCGATTTGCAGAACAGTTCCTACATTGCTAACACTTACAGATTGGTCATAATCAGTTATTTGTTGTTTTAAGATTGAACTGATTTCATCAGGGCGTATTGATACCATGGATTTAAGAATTTAAGGTTGATTTAAAAATTACTTGGAAAGGGATAAGCCAAGTTTTCTTATTTGTGAAGCAAGAGAAGCATCAATTACTTTTGATCCTACACTGGCGACGAAACCACCAATAAGAGATGGATCGATTTTAGTTACAAGTTCTAATTTTTCAGTTCCAGCAATATTGATGATCTTTTTGGTAATTAAACCTTTCTGTTCATCAGTAAGCTCGACTGCAGAAGTAACAGTTGCCAAAGCAATATTACTATTTTCTCGGTAAATCTCTAAAAACCTATCAAGAATTGAAGTAAGGATTCCAATTCTTTGCCTATCGGCCAATAATTTTAAGAAATTCAATAAAGAAGAATTAACCTTTTTTGAAAAAATTTCATTAATGATTTTCTTCTTAGCATCTGTCTCTAAAATGGGAGAGGATAGTGCCTTCTCCAGTTCAGGGGAATCATTTATTAATTCCAAGAGTTGTTTAACTTCAGAAACCATCTCTTCAGTTTGCGAATTTTCATTCACAACTTGAAGTAATGCCTCTGCGTATGGTGTAGTAACTGAATTTAAAAGTGGCATTAGTTCACCTCAATATTGTTAATTGATTGAGTTACCAAATTTTCTTGAGTTGTTTTATCAAGTCTATTTGGAAGAGAATCTAAAGCTTTCTTAATTGCCATTTCTACAGCTTCTTTTCGAAGTTGAGAAATTGCTCTGGATGCTTCAGAGCTCTCATCAGAGATTGCACTTTGTTTAATTCGTGCCATCTCCTCTATCGCTTTTTTCTCACTTTCCATTCTGATTGATTCAGATCTTTTAAGGGAATCTGCTTTTATTTGAGAAGCTTTTTCTTCTGCTGAAGATAAATCTTTTTTCGCCTTTTCTAAAGCTTGAGTTGCATTTAGAAGTCGATCTTCAGCATCTTTTAATTCAAGAAGGATTCCTTCTCTCCTTTTTTGAAGCATTTTACCTAGGAAACCAGGCAAAAATTTATAAAGACCGAAAACTACTACAGCCCAATTAAGGATATTGGTTTCGAATAAATTGAAGTTCAATCCAAAACCTTCTGTAGCTAAAAGAGTTAAATTCATTTTTCTAGAATCAATCTATTAACAATAAGTTCGCTTAGATCATCAGCCTGTTTAGAAAGTTGATCACGAGCAGCAGACGTCTGACTTTCAATTTCTAGTCTTGCTTTTTCTTTTGAAGCATTTGCTTCATTGTTGGCAAGTTCTAGTGCTTCTTTATAAAGCTTGTCAGACTCATTCTCAGCTTCGCTCACAATTCTTTGGGCTTCTGAACGAGCACTTTGAAGCTGAGTTAATAAATCAGCTTCTAATTTTTTAACCTCAGAAAGTTTATTTTTGGCCTCAATAATATTATTACTTACAAACTTTTCTCTTTTTTCTACAACATTGCCAACAGGCTTAAAAAAGAGAGAATTTAATATGTAAGTAAGCGCAACTACTTGTATCGCCATAAGTGGCAAAGTGGCATTTATATCAAATAATCCACCTTCTGTAGCACCAAAAAAATTAAAGGCCAACATATGATTCAGTTGAAGTTAAAAAATTAAATTTAAATATTGCTAATAAGGATTAGAAGCAATATTAACTTTTAGGAAAAAGGATTCGCAAAAAGTAGTACCAAAGCCACAACTAATCCGTAAATTGTTAATGACTCCATGAAAGCAAAAGATAAAAGAAGAGTTCCTCTGATTTTACCTTCAGCTTCTGGTTGACGGGCAATACCCTCAACAGCACCTTGAGCTGCGTTACCTTGTCCAAGACCTGGGCCAATGGCACCTAGACCAACTGCTAAACCAGCAGCTACAACTGATGCAGCGGAAGTAATCGAATCCATAATTTTGAAATAAAGAGCTTAATACTTGTGATAATCTTTGTTGTCATTCACGCTTGGACATCCTTTCTTTTAAGAATGGGTCTGATATATTCAGACCTACGCGATTAGATATTTTGCCAGATTACAGACTCTTTGTAAAAGCGTCTGAATGTATTAGAAGACGGCTAATGATGTTCTTCAACAGCTTCTCCAATGTAGTAGGCGGCTAAAGTTGCGAAAATCAATGCCTGAATTGCACTAGTAAATAATCCTAGGAACATAACAGGTATTGGAAGAATTAGCGGAACTAAAAAGACCAGAACACCAACTACAAGTTCATCAGCCAAAATGTTTCCAAATAGCCTGAAAGAAAGTGATAAAGGTTTCGTAAAGTCCTCTAGAATTTTGAAAGGAAGCATAATAGGAGTTGGGTGAACGTAATATTCGAAGTATCTCCAACCCTTATTGCTTAAACCTGCGTAGAAATAAGAAAGTGAAACCAACAAAGCCAAGGCTATAGTTGTATTGATATCTGCAGTAGGTGCTCCTAATTCTCCACTTGGTAACTTAATCAATCTCCAAGGAATTAAAGCTCCCCCCCAATTACTAATAAAGACGAATAAAAATAAAGTACCTATAAATGGCATCCAATCTCTATATACTTTTTCACCTATTTGCGTCCTAGCAAGATCTCTTATGTAATCCCAGAGGAACTCAAGCAAATTTTGAAGGCCTTTAGGATCATTTTCCATTTTTTTAGTTCCTAAAGAAATAAAAACTAATAACGCTCCTAATAAAATCCAAGATGTTAAAAATACCTGCCCATGAAGTCTGATATTTCCAATTTGCCAATAAAGATGTTGACCAACTTCTAATGCTGCAAAATTTGTTAGCAAGGAATTAAAAAACATTTGTTTTGAATAAAAAATTTACTTAAGAACGTGAAAAATAGAGAATGAGTGAAGGCTTATAAATGAAAAAACCTATCATCGCAGGAAGAATATCCAAATATCCTAGCTTGCTCGCAAAAATAAAGAGGCAAACTGGAACTAATAGTTGCAATTTTGATACACCTGATGATTCTTTACCAAGTTTCCCTATACTTTTGGCAAGCAAACGTAGATAAAAAATGCCGGCAATTGCACCTATAAAAATACTAAAACCAAAAGTAAAGCCTAGAAAAATTCCAGTTATTGATGCTAATAAAATAGAAACAATAAAAGTAATTCCAAAAATTGTTAATTGCAATTTTGTGTATTCATCATTTTGGGAAAGCAAATGATCTATTTGATTGGCAATGCCAGATTTACTTTCTTTGATGATCGAATTATTCAAGGATTGAGGAAATTGAACATTCTTATTAGAAGGATGCTCAAGTTTTTTTCTATTTGAGTCCACTGATGTGAACATAGTTTAGAAACCCCTCTGAATGGTTTGAAATAAGTATATAAACTCACGGAATCTATCATGGAGAGGTGCCTTTTAGCTAGTTTTTTTTTATAAAAAATTAATTCTTAAGATTTATGATGAATCTGTAGTCCATTTTTTACTTGATTCATCAAAAATAAAATTTATGAAAAGTCATCTTTTTAATTTCTTTAACACTTTAAAACTTTAATAAAAGACTTGGCAAAATCTCAATTAAACGTCTCAATAGTACATATACATCAAAAAAATTGGAGATAAGTCAAGAACAAATAAAATATAAAAGAATTTCTAAAAGAAAAAAAGCCTTTAATCTTAATTACAAAAAAGATTTAACAGAGTCTATATTTCCCTTAGCTTGGACGATATGGCCTTATGAGGCAAAAATCCTAATTATCCTTATTGGAATTTGGTCAATATTAGGAATATCCATACTTGGATCATCAAGTTGGTGGGTAGCAAGTAGGGAAATGGGAAATTGGGCTTATTTCTTAAAAAAACAAATTATCTGGACAATTCCAGGCATTGCTCTTTTTTATTTCGTTCTTAATACGGATATTAGAAGTCTTTTAAAGTGTTCAAGAATCATTTTTTATATTTTATTTTTTTTAATTTTTCTAACCAACATTACTGGAATTACAGTGAATGGCTCTTCAAGATGGCTAGCAATAGGGTTTTTACGTCTTCAACCATCTGAATTGATAAAACCTTTTCTAATTCTTGAAGCTTCTAACCTTTTTTCTCATTGGAATTTGATAAGGAATGATAAAAAATTAATTTCAATATTCTCTTTTTGTTTATTAATTTTATTAATACTTAAACAACCTAATTTAAGCACTGCATCATTAACTGGAATTCTTTTTTGGGTAATGGGTTTTTGTGGAGGCGTAAAATTTAGCTCTCTTTGCTCATTTGCTTCATTAGGATTCATAACAGGATGCATTAGTATCCTCAACAACGAATATCAAAAACTTCGAGTTACTTCATTTATTAATCCTTGGAAAGATCAACAGGAAAGTGGATTTCAATTAGTTCAGAGTTTATTAGCTATAGGTTCAGGTGGTTTATTTGGTCAAGGTTTTGGGCTGTCTATGCAAAAATTACAGTATCTACCGTTCATGTATACAGATTTTATTTTTGCCATTTTTGCAGAAGAATTTGGTTTGTTGGGTTGTACTTTATTCTTAGGATTTTTAGCAGTTTTCTCTTTAATATGCTTAAGAATTAGTCTTAAGTGCAGGAACAACTATACAAAATTAGTTGCTATCGGATGTGGAGTATTGTTAACAGGTCAGTCGATAATGCATATTGCTGTAGCAACAGGATCCATGCCTACTACAGGCTTACCACTTCCTTTCATTAGTTATGGTGGAAATTCTTTAATAGCATCTTTTTTTATTGCAGGAATGTTACTGAGATGTTCATTAGAATCAACAGGATTCATAGGTATGATTAATACACGAAAGACTCTTGATTAGTTAGAATTTGAATTGAGTTAACGCATGCTATCGAATCATTTAATTTAGTTATTTCAGAATTATCTCAAAAGAGCAATCTGCTTATGCAGAATGGTCTTAATAATCCTGGCCCATTTACTATATTTTTGGTTTTCAGCGCAGGACTTTTAACGAGTCTTGGTCCATGTTCATTATCATTACTACCAATCACAATTGCTTATATAGGAGGAACAGAGAAAAATAAATTTAAACTTATTAGTTTTTCAGGAGGAGTCGTTTTTGCACTCGTTGCGCTTGGTGCTGCTAGTGGATTCTTAGGTAGAATATATGGGCAAATCCCATCTTATTACACTTCGGTCGTTGCCTTGATAGCAATAATAATGGGTTTAAATTTACTAGGAGTTTTAAAGTTTCAGTTCCCGAATGGACCTGATATAAAAATAATTGAAGATAAAATACCAACGTTTATAGCCCCTTTCGCGATAGGGACTACTTTTGGATTAGCTTCTTCACCTTGCATTACTCCAGTTTTAGCAACTCTTCTAGCTTGGGTATCGCAAGCCAAAAACCCAACAATATCAATTACTTTTTTATTTTTCTTTGGGATAGGCCAAGTAACACCGCTAATCATTGCAGGAGCTACTGCAGAAAACTTAAAACAATTTTTAGAGCTTAGAAAATTTAGTCAAATAATTCCCACTTTAAGTGGGATATTTTTAGTTTCCTTAGGGTTATTAAACTTATTTTCAAATTGGATTTAAATGATTATTTTTAAGAATCTAATTTTAAAAATATCAAGTTTAAGATTCGCCATATCACTTATAATCTTCATAGCTATTACAAGCGGCATAGGTACTTTTATACCTCAAGGTAGTAGTAGTAAATTTTATATTGATAATTTCGATAGTGCTCCCATTTTTGGATTTTTAGATGGAGAAAAAGTCTTAAAACTCCAATTAGATCATGTTTATACAAGCTTTTGGTTTTTATTCACATTAATTCTTCTTTGCATTTCTCTGGCAGCTTGTAGTTTCAGGAGGCAAATCCCTTCATTAAAAGCTTCATTAAAATGGATTGAATACAACAGCGAAAAAAAATTTAACAGACTGCAACTAACTACAAGTCATCCAATCAATCAAGATGGAGAACATATATCAAAAGTAGATTTATTACTTAAAAAAAAAGGATGGAAAACATACAAATTTAATAGTCATATTTCTGCAAGAAAGGGTTTAATTGGAAAAATCGGTCCTTTAGTTGTACACATCGGATTAATAGTCTTACTTATAGGTTCAGCATATGGAAGTTTTACAAATCAATCAAAAGAACAATATTTACTGCTTGGAGAAACTTTAGATCTTGTTAATGAGAGCACAAACTCAAAAGCCAACGTGAAATTACTCGATTTTTCTATAGAACGTGAAAGTGATGGTATACCCAAACAGTTTATTTCAAAATTAAATTTTTCTTCTGAAGATACAAATTTAAATGAAATAAAAACAACTAAAGTTAATCACCCAATCAGGTTTAAAGGATTAACTATTTATCAAGCAGATTGGGCAATATCAAATGTTGTTTTAGAAATAGATAATATCCTTTATCAATTGCAATTAAAGGAGATTCCAGAAATAGGTAATCAAGTTTGGGGAGTTTTAATTGAATTAGGATCGGAGACTAAAAAAAATTTCCTTTTAACAATAGATAATGAAAATGGTCCACTCAAAATTTCGAATATAGAAAATTTTTCCGGGAATAATCTCTATATCAATGACGATCCTTTAGAAGTTAACTCTTCAAAAGTATCTCTGAAACAAATAATCCCTAGCAGTGGATTAATAATTAAAAATGATCCGTCTATACCATTTATTTACTTTTCTTTTATCTTAATAATTTTTGGAACAATAATAAGTCTTATACCAACTAATCAATTATGGATTCTGGTAAATAAAGAATCATTAAAGTTAACTATTGGAGGCCTTAGTAATAAAAATCTAGTTGGTTTTAAAAAAGAATTTTTTAAATTATCAGACGAAATAAAAAATTTTTAATTTCTTTTCTGCCCACTAAAAATATCTAATTGCATAGAAACATTCCCTCTGGGGTTAAATGCAGCATTTAAATGTATCCAGTGAGGTGAGCCTTCATTCACTAAATCATCCATAATTCTATTCACAACTTCCTCATGTGATATTTTTATATCCCTAAAATTATTTATATAAAGCTTTAAAGACTTCAACTCATAGACTTTCAAATTAGGTTGATAAATAATATTTAGCTTTGCAAAATCTGGATAACCCGAAAAGGGGCACTTACATGTAAATTCAGGTAACTGAATAGAAATTTCATAAATTCTTTTCTTATTTGGATTATCGAAACAAATTATTTTTGATTCTTCAATAATTCTCTCACCATATAGCGGTCTTTGAGTCGAATCTTCTAATTTAGCTGTACTCATTTTTAGTAGAACTTTTTTACTAAACCTATTTAAAAACTATATATAAAGATAAAAATTCGCAAAAGTATCAACAAATCTAAGTATTACAATTGACTAAGCCAAAAGCTGTTAAATCTTATTTTTGTATCAATAATAACATTCATAATGTCCACCGAAAGGGTTATATGTGTTTAGTTCAATAAAAAATTAATGGACATTTGTTTGATAACTATCGATAAAAATTTAAATAAATCTCTTCAACCAAAAACTGCAATTGGAATGTTATGGCTTCAAACACACTTTGAGAATGATCAGTGGGAAGCGTTGTCAAATAGTACAGTAATAATTTCCGAAGAAAACTCCCTATTATTAATTGAAGACGCCAAGAATGCAGGCCTTAATGTTGAATGTTTTTCTGATATTTCAATGTTGGATGTTTTCCCAAAAAACGATTAAAATAGGAATGTTCAATCTTTAATCATGAAGAAAATTGAAGCAATCATACGTCCATTTAAGCTGGAGGATGTAAAAATTGCATTAGTAAATTCCGGTATTGTAGGAATGACAGTTAGTGAAGTTAGAGGATTTGGAAGGCAAAAAGGACAAGTTGAAAGATATAGAGGTTCCGAATTTACTGTTGAATTCCTTCAAAAACTTAAAGTAGAAGTTGTGGTAGAAGATGAAAAAGTTAATTCAGTCATAGATGCGATTGCTGAAGCAGCAAAAACTGGAGAGATAGGTGACGGAAAAATATTCATCACATCAATTGATTCTGTTGTAAGAATTAGAACTGGCGACAAAGACGAAGAAGCTCTTTAATTCAAAGAGTTTCTTTTACTAAATTTTGTATATATTCACTATTAATCCTCTTATTTGATTGACTTCCTAAGGTCATCCAAGCTAGATATTCATGATTTCCAGCAGGACCTACCAGCGGTGAAGCTATCAAATTCTTTATGTTCCATTGGAAATTCTTAGCAGCATAAACAACAGACTCTATAGCCTCAGTATGGAATTTAGGATTGCGAACAACACCACCTTTACTGACTTTATCTTTACCTACCTCAAATTGGGGTTTAATTAAAAATATTCCCTCAATACAATCACCTTCTAATAAATTACCAATAGATTTAAAAACTAACTTTAATGAAATAAAAGACAAATCAGCAACAACAAAATTTGGTAATTCATTACTTCTAGATAAAAGATCATTAGGTTTTAAATTTCGAATATTAGTTCGTTCAAAAAGTATAACTTTTGGGTTATTTCTAATCTTCCATGCAGTTTGTCCATAACCAACATCTATCCCATAAACTAACTTAGCTCCTTGTTGCAATAAGCAATCAGTAAATCCCCCAGTTGAGATTCCTGCGTCAATACATATTTTGTCTTTTACTTTAATTTCAAGTTTTTTAAATGCCTCCAATAATTTTTCGCCGCCCCTTGATACAAACATAGGCTCAGAATCAATAAAAAATTCAGATCCTATTAATACTTGTTGTCCAGGTTTATCCAATACTTTTCCATTGATATCTCTAACCTTGCCCGCAAGAATTAAACCTTGGGCTTTTTGACGAGTTTCACATAAACCTTTATTTAGAAGATAAAGGTCTAATCTACTTTTTTTAATCATCTATTAACCAATAAAAAAAGGCTGAATAATGAACTTCTATAAGATTAAGATCCAAATTCTTTAATACCTTTTAATTTTAAATAAAAACTAAAAAATTACCCATCATTAACGAAGGCATTTATGCAAACATTTTTATATTTAATCTTTCTTTATTAGCCAGAAAAATGTTACATAAGAAAATAATAATCATGCAAATATGTTCAATGGCAAGTACATCTTTAAAGGTATAGGGCAATAATTCGATTTTGTTATACAGTTTAAATTGATAATAAATAAAAATTGTGATCGAGCGTTACACATTACCCGAAATGGGGAAAATCTGGACTGATAGCGCAAAATTCCAGACTTGGCTTAAGGTTGAAATAGCTGCATGTGAAGCAAATTTTTCCTTGGGAAAAATTCCTGAAAATGCCATGAAAGAGATACGTTCAAATGCAAAGTTTGATGAATCTAGAATTACAGAAATCGAGAAAGAAGTTAAACATGATGTCATAGCATTTCTTACGAGCGTTAATGAATTTGTAGGAGATTCTGGAAGATACATACATGTTGGTATGACCAGCAGTGACGTACTTGATACTGGCTTATCTCTTCAGTTAAAAGACTCTTGCGAATTGTTATTAGAAGAAATTGAGAAATTAGAAAATGAAGTCAGATTATTAGCAAGGAAGCATAAAAATACATTAATGATTGGCAGATCTCATGCCATTCATGGGGAGCCAATTTCCTTCGGTTTTAAACTTGCTGGATGGTTAGCAGAAATAATAAGGAACAAAAAAAGATTGTTAACGTTGAGAGAATCTGTAGCAATTGGACAAATCAGTGGTGCAATGGGAACTTACGCTAATACGAATCCCAAAGTAGAACAAATAACTTGTGATTTACTCGGCTTAAAACCTGATACAGCGAGTACTCAAGTTATATCGAGAGACAGACATGCAGAATATGTGCAAACTATAGCCCTAGTTGGCGCTTCTTTAGATAGATTTGCAACTGAAATAAGAAATTTACAAAGAACTGATGTTTTAGAAGTTGAGGAGGGATTTACAACAGGGCAAAAAGGAAGTTCTGCCATGCCTCATAAAAGAAATCCTATTCGAAGTGAAAGAGTAAGCGGTTTAGCAAGAATTTTGAGGAGTTACGTCCTAACAGCACTGGAAAATGTTCCACTTTGGCACGAAAGAGATATAAGCCATAGTTCAAATGAACGTATTATGTTACCTGACGTATCAATCTGTTTGCATTTTATGCTCAGGGAAATGAAAGATATAGTAAGCAATTTGGAAGTTTATCCAAAAAATATGCTCAAAAATTTAAATATATATGGTGGTGTAATTTTTAGTCAGAAAGTTTTACTTTTGCTTGTAGAGAAAGGCTTTTCTAGAGAAAAAGCTTATAGATTAGTTCAAAAAAATGCTCATCAAGCTTGGAATACTCAGAATGGGAATTTCAAACAAAATATAGAGAGAGATAATGAAATAATGGATCTTATTGATCCAAGTGACTTAGAAGAATGTTTTAATCCTTCAATTCATCTCAATAATTTAAGTGTAATATGGGAGAAGTTAGGTATCTAGGATTACTGAAAACCTTATCTAAGTTAAACCAGTGTTTTCAGAGGAATAATGACAAAAAACTTTAGGATTGAAAAAGATAGTATGGGAACAATAGAGGTTCCCATGGAAGCTTTGTGGGGCGCTCAAACACAAAGATCGATAATAAATTTTTCTATTGGAGAAGAATTAATTCCAATTGAGTTAATTTATTCAATCACCCTTATAAAAAAAGCTGCTTCAATTGCGAATTTCAATTTAGGTTTAATAGATAAAAGGAAAAAAGATTTGATTGTAGAGGCATGTACAGAAATACTTGATGGGCTTCACGATTCACAATTTCCCCTAAAGGTTTGGCAAACAGGTAGTGGCACTCAAACAAATATGAACGTAAATGAGGTAATTTCAAATATTGCAGCTTTAAAAACCAATTCAGAGCTTGGTAGTCATCAACCAATTCACCCGAATGATGATGTAAATAAATCTCAGTCAACTAATGACACTTTTCCTGCTGCTATTCAAATATCTGTCGTTAATGAAATAATCAAAAATTTAGTTCCAACGATAAGAGAACTTACTCAGATCCTTGATAAAAAAAGTGAAGAATGGAAAGACCTTATAAAGATAGGAAGAACCCATTTTCAAGATGCAGTTCCACTTACTTTTGGGCAAGAAATATCAGGATGGTCAGAGCAACTTAAAGATGCTGAGAATGCAATTATTATTAGTATGAATGAATTGTATTTCTTACCTTTAGGAGGAACTGCAGTTGGAACAGGGATTAATTGTCCAAAAGGATTTTGTGAAGAGTCTCTAAGATCAATTTCCGATGATACTAATCTAATGTTCTATAAATCAAAAAATAATTTTTCTATCATGGCCTCTCATGATCGTCTAGCTCAAGTAATGAGTCAGATAAAAATATTAGCAAGTGCATTATTTAAAATTTCAAATGATATAAAAATTCTATCTTCTGGTCCAAGATCAGGAATATATGAACTAATTATTCCTCAAAATGAACCTGGAAGTTCTATCATGCCGGGTAAAGTGAATCCAACTCAATGCGAAGCCTTATCAATGGTTTGCACTCAGATAATGGGTCTTGAATATGCAGTCTCAATGGCCAATTCTAGCGGCACTTTACAGATGAATGAATATAAGCCTCTTATTGGGTTTAATATTCTCACAAGTTTAAAATTACTAAAAAATGTAATAGAAAATTTCAGAGAAAAATTAGTTGATGGGATGGAACCTAATCAAAAGAAAATGAAGTTAAATTTAGAAAATTCACTAATGTTGGTTACAGCCATAGTGCCAAAAGTTGGTTATGAAAAAGCAGCTGAAATTGCAAACCTTGCCTTCAAAGAATCATTAAATTTAAAAGAGGCAACACTTAAATTAGGTTATTTAAACGAAGATGAATTTGATGAAGCAATGAATATCAATTCAATGATTTGATTAAAAAAATTTAAGAATTATTGTCAATTCTTTTTGTTGCAGGATTAATATCTTCAGAGACTTTTATAAGATCATTAGATTCAGAAACGGGAAAACGATTAATAGCTTTTAATGCTAGCTTTGCTTTGCTTTTTAATTTATTACTGACACCAATACAGTATTGCACTTGAGAAAGGACATCAATTGATCTTCTAATAATCCTCACTACATCACCTTCGTCTAATGAAGTATTAAAAACCAAATCTTTCCATTTTTTTCCTCTTGCCCATTCAGAAATAATTCCAGTTAACTCTGTTTCTAAATAAATAGGGATTTCAATATGAAACTTATTTTGTTGAGAAGCGACTAATTTTCTTAAACCATCTAACTCATTAAAAACATCTATTACCTTTAAAGAAGACTTGAAATTACACCAAAGATTAGGCCTCCTTATATCAACACATATAGCTTGAATAATTGCAGCTAATTCAGGAGGATCTAAATCATCTAAATAACCACTAACTAAAACCAGACCAATCCATAATTCATTTTCACTTCTTATTGCACCAACTGTTTGTCCAACTTCCGTCAATTCCAAATCGTTTAAACAACCGAAATGATTCAAAATTTTAATCAAATCGGTAAAAGTTCTCCAGTTATGATTTTCTTTATCTTCAAGAAGTTTTTTTCTCATATATATTTCTTGTTCAACATCAACAATTCTTTTTCTATATTTCTTTAATTTCCTAGAGTCTCCAAATCTATGTGCGGGATGATCATTGACTGTTTCTTCTAAATTATTAATTTGTTGCTGTTGTGCCAAAACTTCCGTTGACAAATCATATTGTGGAGTTTGTAAATCATTTTTTTTAGAAACTTCTGAAATTCGATCCGCATAATACTGTGACATATCATCTCCCCTAAATACCTCTCCAGAAAAATACATCTTTGGCACTTCAAGCCCTAAGACATCAATTGCATCCAAATCATTAAAAATACTTACAATGTATGAGGGTTTTATAAGAATAAATAAATTATCAACTGTCAAACACAACAAACTCTTTATTTTTTGGGATTCATATATTTTCTTACAAATTAATCCTGGAACAATTTTTCTTTTTATTTGAGGAGCTTTGATTGAAATTAAGCTTCCATCTTCAATATATGGGAGTGCATTAGTGATCTCTTCTGATAATTTTTCTGCTGCTTGTTTTTCTAAAATTTTCAAGAGTCTTCTCTCTTCTTTAAGACGATTTTTTAACTTTTCGTAAGCATCAAAATCTTTCCATGAAACGTTAGATGTAATTTTTTTTAATTCAATTAAATCCTTATCTAAATTTTCAATAATTATATTTTCACCTGAAGATTCACCTAAATATAAAAAACTACCAAAACTTCTTTTAATTAATTCTTTAGACTTCTCTAAAGTATAACTTTGTAAAAGATTAAGTACCATTCCATAACTAGGAGTGAATTGACTCTCTAAAGAATTTGGTTCGCTAATAGCAAGTGCACTTGCTTCTTTGGCACCTTCGAATCTTGTTTGTAATGTAACAACATATCCTTGGGTATCTTTTCCTCTTCTTCCAGCTCTTCCTGACATTTGCAAAAATTCACTGCTAAATAATAATCTGTGCCCATCTTCTGTCCTTTTTGATAAAGAAGAAATAACAGTTGTTCTTGCCGGCATATTTATCCCTGCAGCAAGAGTTTCAGTTGCAAACACAACTTTTATTAAACCTTGCTGAAATAATTCCTCAACCAATTCTTTCCATGCAGGCAATAATCCAGCATGATGAGATGCAATACCGCGTTTTAAAGCCTCGCATTGAGATTTATCTTTTATTGCTTCCTGATTATTTTTAAGATAAACATCTAATTTTTGTGATATCTTACTTGCTTCTGAATAACTAACTAAAGTTAAATCTTTTATATTCTCAATAGCCTTGTCACATCCTCTTCTACTAAAAATAAAATAAATAGCTGGCAGCATATTTCGTTCAGCTAGTTTGGAGATCACAAAGCCAATTGAGGGAGACTTTGGTTGCATTATCCTGCCAACTTTGCCTCTTATTTTCTGCCCTTTAGGAGCTCTCCAAATCTTACAGTTTGGATGAATTCCGTTACCCTTATTATTTAAAAGTGGATGGAGGCCTTTAACACTACAAAAAATAAAATCAAGTGGTACTGGTCTCTTATCACTATTAATAAGTACTGTAGGGCCATGAACTTTTTCTATCCAATTTTGTAGTTGATCTGCATTGGCTATTGTTGCTGATAAAGCTATTATTTGAGTTCTAGTAGGGCAATGGATTATAGTTTCTTCCCAAACTGTGCCTCTCTGGGGGTCATTCATATAATGACATTCATCAAGAATCACAGATTCTAAATTTTCTAAGGGATCATCAAATTCATCAAATTCGCCATAAAGCATGTTCCTAAAAATCTCAGTCGTCATGACTAAGATTGGTGCATCTCTATTTATACTTATATCTCCTGTTAAAAGACCAACTTTATTCTCTCCATATTGATTAGCAAAATCTCTAAACTTTTGGTTTGATAGAGCTTTTAAAGGTGTTGTATAAAAAACTCTACTGTCATGAGATAAGCCTCTATATATAGCAAATTCACCTATCAATGTTTTACCTGAACCTGTTGGTGCCGTTAAAACAACAGAATTTCCGCTATTAATAGCTCGTACTGCTTCTAATTGGAAATCATCTAGCGGAAAGGGGAAATATTCCTCTAAATTAAGCAATAATTGTGATTGAAGAGAGGATGAGTTAACTTCTTAATATATGATCTATATAGATATTAATAAACAATAAATACCTTGCAAACTTTAATAGTAAATCTAAATCTTTTTAATTAAATCCAATATATTTTATTTTTGCCAAAATGAAAAAAGTAAAAATTCCAAAAAATAGAATCCGTAAATTAAAAACATTTACTTTAGGTAAAAAATCATTCGAACTTCTAAGTTTAAATTCGCAAAAGAAAAAACTTATAGACTTATGCAGTAATGATTATTTTGGATTAAGCAGGGACAAGGATTTAATAAAAGCTGCTTACGAAATAAGCTTGTTAGAAGGCATTGGTTCAGGAAGCTCTAGGTTTGTTACAGGTTCAAGACCAATACATAAATTATTAGAAACAGAACTTGCCAAGTGGCTTGATCAAGAGAAAGTATTACTTTTCCCAAGCGGATTTCAAGCAAATATAGCCGCTCTTCAGGCTTTAACAAATAGAAATAGTATCGTAATAGCAGATAAATTGATCCATAACTCTTTATTGGTTGGAGTCAAGGCTGCTCAAGCAAAACTAGTTCGATTCTCACACAATAATTTAAAAGATTTAGAAGATAAAATTATTAAATCTAACCCTGCAAAAAATGCAATTTTAGTTGTTGTTGAATCTCTTTATAGCATGGAGGGATCAATTGCTCCGCTCAGAGAAATAACGGAAATTTGCAAAAAAAATAGTGCTCAATTATTAGTTGACGAAGCTCATGCAGTTGGGATCTTGGGCCCTGAAGGCAGGGGTTTAACCTTTAATTTTCGTTCAGATATAACTATGATTACTGGAACTTTTGGAAAAGCATTTGGAAGCGGTGGAGCTTTCATAGCTACCAATTCAGAAATTGGAGAATATCTTATCCAAACAAGTGGTGCATTTAGGTATACAACCGCACTTGCGCCATCTTTGGCTGCTGGGGCACTAGAAGGTTTAAAAAAAATTTTAGAAAATAAAGAATGGGGTAAGGATTTGTTATCTTCTGCAAATGTATGGAAAAATGAAATTACTAAAAATCTGTGTTTTCCAGTTCAGGGAGATTCTCACATTTTATCAATTATTGTTGGCCAAGAAGAGAAAGCAATTTATCTACAAAAATATCTCGAAGAAAATGGGTTTTTAGCAATTGCCATAAGACCTCCAACTGTTCCAGTGGGGCAATCAAGAATCAGAATAACAATACGAAGAAACTTAGATTTTAATCTGCTGAATAATTTCATTGCAGTATTAAAAGAGTTTAAATGAAACAAATTATTACTCAACATGGATGGGGACTAAATAAATATTTCTGGGATGATTATAAAGTTGACTTTTTAAATAATAATTGGCATTGGCAAGATAATGAAAGGGGCTATTTTTCGACAAATAATTATCAAGCAAAATGGATTAAAAGCGAATCTAAAAATGAAATCAGAATGACTTTATGCCATTCATTTGGTTTTCATTTAATGCCAAAAAAAATTTTAAAAGAAGCAACTCATATTGTTCTTATAAATTCTTTTAATAATTTTCTTCCCTTAAGTAATAAGAGAAACTTTATTTTGAGGTCTCTTAGAAGAATGGAAACAAAAATCACAAAAAATGAAACTAAGGATATGTTGAAAGAATTTATACATAGATCATTTATGCCAAATCATATGAATAATAGTTTTAAAAATATCTTTTATAAAAGTCTAGAGAGTTTAAATAAAAATCTTCTTTTAAGTGATTTAAAACAACTTTACATCAATAGAGATTTTCCAATATTTTTAAGAAAAGATTGCAAAATTATTTTTATAAAATCAAAAAATGATTTTATTCTTGACAACGAATCAAATAATAACTTTTTAGATTCCTTAAATAAAAGACTTGATAGGAAGCCAATTTTAATTAAATTAGCTCAACAAGGTCATTGCTTGAATAATTTAAATTTATACGAGATCTTACTTAATGCGCTTAATGATTGAAATGGATAGTAAAGAGTGGAATGAGAAAATAAAAAATAATTTTAATGATGCTGCATATCGTTATTTAGAGCATTCAAATATTCAGAAATTTTTTGCAAAAAAGATTGTTCAATTTATCAAAGAATTAAATCCCCAAAAAAAAGGTGAATGGATAGATCTAGGATCAGGACCAGGACTATTAGCAGATGAAATAGAAAAAATTTTTTCTTCCAAAAAAGTATGCAGAATTGATTTCAGCAAGAAAATGCTTCTTGAGAATAAATTATCTAGAAAAAAAATTTTATGGGATTTGAATAATGATTTACCTCCTGAAATAAATAACTGTTCTCTATTAACATCTAACTTTTGCATACATTGGTTAAACAACCCAGAAAAGATAATAAAAAATTGGTTTAGCAAATTAACAGCTGGAGGGTTTTTAATCATTTCATATCCAACAAAAGATTGTTTTCCTGAATGGAAAGATACTTGTAAAAAAATTGATATTGAATATAGTGGTCATAATTTCCTTTGCTCCAAAGAATTATTAAAAGATTTTAAATCAACTGAAATACATTATTCAGAACAGTTTAATTATCTTGAAAATTTTGAAGATGTATATAAGCTTTTTAGAAGCATTAAAAATGTAGGAGCACAATCCTCAAACTGTAAACGCAAAACAGTGAAAGAGTTAAAGGAAATTCAAAAGTTTTGGCCAAAGAATTATAATAATACAGTGAACCTTTCATGGCAAATTGAGATTCAAATCATAAAGAAATTATGAATAGTCACAATAATATTTTCAAATTTATAATTTGTGGAACAGATACTGATATTGGGAAAACTTTAATAAGCTCTTTTTTCGTTAAAGGATTAAATTCCTTTTATTGGAAGCCTATTCAAAGTGGTATTGAATCGCAAACTGATAGTCAAACCGTTGAAAAACTTGCACAAGTAAGTAAAGAGAAAATAATCAAAGAAGCTTATGTCTTTACAAAACCTCTATCTCCTCATTGGGCTGCTGAAATAGATAAAAAAACTATTAACTTTGACAAGTTGAGATTGCCAAAAGTGCAAGACTCACTAATTGTGGAAACTGCAGGTGGATTAATGGTTCCAATAACACGCAATTTTTTGCAAATAGATCAAATAAAACAATGGAATCTTCCAGTAATACTTGTATGTAAGAGCTCACTTGGCACTCTTAACCATACCCTGCTTAGTATTGAGGCCTTAAAACGAAGAAATATTGAGATTTTAGGTTTAGTAGTTAATGGCGAGAAACACCTAGATAATCCAAAAACTCTAGTTGATTTTAGTGGTATTCCTTTAATTGCTGAATTTCCTTACATCAAAAAAGTGGACTCAAATAATTTAGATATACTATGGAAAGAATTAGACATCAAAAATAAGTTGATCTCACTATTAAACTCAAAAATAAGTTAGATGAAATCTTTGGATTCAAAAACTCCAAATCAAAATTGGCACCCAAATATTTGGCCACCTTTTACACAAATCAAAAACAGCAAACCGCAAATAGAAGTAACTCATGGTAAAGATACACTTCTATATACTAAAGATCCTGAAAAAGAGCTAATAGATGCAATAAGTAGTTGGTGGGTAACTCTTCATGGTCATAGTAACGAATATATTGCGGATGCCATTTTCGATCAATCAAAAAAACTTGAGCAAGTTATATTTGCTGATTTCTTACATCCACAGGCAAAAAAATTAGCTCAAAGACTTAGTGAATTAACAAAACTAGAAAGATTATTCTTTTCTGATAACGGTTCTACTGCAGTGGAAGTCGCTTTAAAAATTGCCTTCCAATCATGGCAAAATAGAGGAGAGACAAGAACTCAAATAGTAGCTTTTGATGGCGCATATCATGGTGATACATTTGGAGCAATGGCTTTAGGTGAAAGAAATATTTTTAATGAGAATTTCGATAATCTTATGTTCCCAGTTAGAAGAGTCCCATGGCCTTCAACTTGGATGAACGATGAAGAAGTAGAAAATAAAGAAAATAAGGCGATCCAAAAATTAGAAACTCTACTTAAAACTCCCACAGTTGCAGTAATCCTTGAGCCACTTGTTCAAGGAGCAGGAGGGATGAATATGGTTAGGCCTCAGTTTATAAAAAAAGTTTCAGAAATTATAAAAAATAATAATTCTTTGTTAATTGCCGATGAAGTATTGACTGGTTTTGGAAGATGTGGAACCCTTTTTGCTTTTCAAAAGGCAAAAATCATTCCTGATTTAATAAGTATTTCAAAAGGTTTAACTGGTGGATTTTTACCGATGGGAATAACTTTATGTAAAGAAAAAATTTTTCAATCCTTTATTGATGATTCCCCAAGAAAAACTTTTTGGCATGGTCATAGTTTTACTGCTAATCCTTTAGGTTGTGCTGCAGCAAACGCTAGCCTTGATTTATTAGAAAAAGAACCACAAAAATACCTTTCATTTGAAGAAAAACATTTATCTCATCTAATTAAATTTAAAAACTTACCTTATATAAAGAAGGTAAGGGTATCCGGGACAATTGCTGCCTTCGATTTAGATATTGGGAACAAAAAAGGTTATTTCAATAATATTGGGAAAGAAATAAAGAGTCTTGCAATGGAGCAAGGTTTATTCATTAGGCCCCTCGGGAATGTTATATACCTCTTGCCGCCTCTCTGTATAACAGATGATCAATTGGGGAAAAGCTACTGGATAATAAGGCAAATCTTAGACAATCTTTAGATAGAAGTTTAAGGTCCCTGCAGTATTGCATTTTCCACATCTTCTCTATTAATGCAGTAGGAAAATAATCTTTTAGTTTCTTGTCCCTCACTTTCCCATATAACACTTAAATCTTCTTGTTCAAAAATAATAGTTGCATTCCAATTTGAAAGTAACAGATACCATTTAGATGGATTATTAATATCCTTTACAGCACCTAAATCAGTTAGCCACAATTCCAATGATTGCAGTGAATTTTGATTGATAGGTTTTTTAGAGGGATTCACAGACTTTTTTTAAAAATTATTTAATTAGCCAAAGCGGTATTGTCTCTAATTCTTTTCCAGTAAAAGAAGCAATAAAAATTGAACCAATTAAACTTATAGAAATGATGATAATTAAAAGAAACAACGAAAACAATTCTCCATTCGAAAAAGGTCTTCTATTTCCTATTAAATTTTGATTATTAGAATCGATTACTAAATTATTGAAAACGTTAGTATTATTTGTAATCCCAGATTTTTCTTTTAGTTTGTCATCATATATTTTCCTTAAATTACTATTATTTAAATGTTCATAAGCTTCAAGAACTTCTTGAAATTTACTTTTAGCAACATCTATTTCCAATGAAGTTGTATCGGGATGCAACTCAATAGAAAGTTTACAAAATGCCTTTCTTAATTCATGATTGGATGCATTTTCATTTACACCTAAAATTTTGTAATAGGTAGTTTCCCCTTTCAAAATAATATTTTATTAATATTGTAATTCTAATAAATTTTTACTAAATAGAATGTATTTAATGGATGGTTAAAATTCATATTTATAACGAAATGAAAAAACAAAACATTCCAGAAGAAATTTACTCCTTAATAACTGAAGAAGAAATAAATTTATTTCAAGAGTTACAAATTAAAATTAAAGAATTAAATAATAAGACCAATCTCACAAGATTAACTGATGGTGATGATTATTGGGTATCTCAGGTTTTTGACAGCATTTGGCCATTCAAGGCTTTCACGAATATAAATTTTGATAATAAAAAATTTTTAGATATTGGATCAGGCTGTGGCTTCCCAGGTTTAGCTTATGCAATAACTCATCCTAATTCTGAGATATACCTAATTGATTCTTTGAAAAAGAAAACAGATGCAATAAAAATTTTAGTCGAGCAGATCAATTTCAAAAACAATATTCATGTAATCAATGATCGTGTTGAGAATTTAGCCCACCAATCGTCAATGAGAAATAATTTCAATATTGCAACAACTAGAGCGGTTAGTAACCCATCAACAGTTTCAGAATACATACTACCAATGTTAAAAAAAGAAGGGTTTGGAGTTTTATATTGTGGCAAATGGACAAATCAAGAAAGCAAACATTTAGATAAAACTTTAGAAATATTAGAAGGTGTAGTTAAAGATAAAAAAGAGATACTATTACCAAGAAATAAAGGCATCCGAAATATTATTATTATTCAACCAAAGAATTTTTGTCCTAAAATTTACCCAAGAAAAGTTGGCAAACCTGAAAAAAATCCATTATGAAATTATTTTCTTGATAATCTTTTAACATTCTTATCTCCAAACTTTTCTTTTAAATTTCTCAATTTTTTTATAACTTTTTTTGGATTTATATGACCTTCTAATACTTTCAATAATTGACCTTCAGAAACATCTACATCTAGTAAATTCGCGTTGAATCCTGGGAACCAGTGGCTTCCATTACCAAGCAATTGATATCTAGCTCTTGCATATCCCTCCATACCCAACCAATCAATTAAATTTGAAAGCCAAAGCAGAACAGGGATATTAATATTTCCCGGAGTATGTTCCCAACTTGGTAAATTTCTATTCCAATTTTGATGCCACTCTAAACCTAAGGAATTAATTGATTCCTGCCTTAATTTGTTAATTATCTTAGGCAAATACTTCTCAGATTCTGATAACAACGATACAGCTTCTAAATGCAGAGCAAAATCTGTCTCCTTTGCAATACCGACACTCAAAGTATGGACATTTTGATTTCTTAAGCAAAAAAGATCATTAAAAACTATAGGATGAAGTGGTTTACAAAATTCCAACATTTTTCTTGAGGGAGTATGAAGATGTCCCCCTTTATCAGTGGGACTTATTATGAAAACCCCAAGATCATGCTTATTGGCTAAATTAATAACCTTTGTATTTTCCTGATTAATGAAATACCAGTGCAAATTTACATAATCAAATAAGTCTGTTGATATGGCCTTTGTAATAAGTGAAGATTTTCCATGGGTTGAAAATCCAATAGATCCAATTAAATTTTCTTTTTGAAAATTCCTCAAAATATCAATGCAACCTCCATCTCGAATGGCCTGATGTAAATGTTCAGCAGTATTGATACCATGTATTGCTAACAAATCAATTTTTTTAACTTTCAATTTTTCAAAGCTAGATAATACATCTCGCTCAAAAATTTCCGGATCACTATTTGGTGGAATCTTTGTTTGGATTATATTTGGGATTTTCTTAGTATTCTTAAAACACATCCCTAATTGCACCTCAGAAGTTCCATAGTATTTGGCAGTTTCTACATGACTAAAGCCATGTTGTGTTGCGAGATCTAATATATTTTCTACTTTATTTTGTTCTTCGTATGAAACCTCAGAAAAATCCAATTGATCCCAACTTTTTTGAAATCTCATACCACCTAAAGATAAAACAGGAATCTTCAGATTGGTTCTACCAAATCTTCGATATTGCATCTTTTTGATATTAGTGCTTATTCATTCTCGGTGGCTTTCCAAATGTTTGAAACATATCCCTATCGAGACTTTTCTCTAAATCATCTAATTCTTCAAATTTGACCCAATGAATACAATCAACAGGGCATGTATCTATTGCTTCTTGTATGACATCAGAACTATCTCCATCTTGCCTAATAGCTCTACTTCTACCATGAAATTCATCAACAGTGAAAGTGTTCGAAGCGACGTGAACACAGTACTGACAACCAATACATTTTGCTTCATCAACCCAAACAGCTTTTTCGGCTAACTGACCACCTAAAACGGGCTCATAGCCTGTAATATCAATATTTTCTTCAGTATTATGAAATGGATCTGTAAAATCCATATTTTGATATTAGCTTTCCCACTTGGTTAAGACCAATTCAATAGAACCATCATTTTTATTTTTTTGCTCTACGATTTGATATCCATCTTCTTGCGTTTTAGAAATGATTGTTTGGTAAGCATACATTTGTGTAACTTTTGAGATAAATCTTTCAACTGGAATCTCAAATTTCCATAGATCAAGATCAGTAACTAATTCATATGCATTAGAATTGTTATCCCATTTAAATCCAACTTGGGTATCACCAGGTAAATTCATACTTATATCAACAGGTGTGTATTTACCTTTATATCCTTTTACAAACTTTTCTTCTTGATTAATAATATAACCAAAATGATTTAAAGCCTTAATTAATGGCTCTACTTCTTTAAGCTGAGTTTTAATTGTACTAAAATGTGACATTAGATTCGTTATTTAATTGTGTTAAGTTTTCACTTTGATTAGAGATGAAAGCATCAGAAGTTTTATTTTTAACTGTTACTTTACCGAGAGCGTCTTCGAGATTTTTTGTAGCTTCATTGCATGAGTTACCAGTAAATCCCTCAACAGTCTCTTCAACTCTTCCGTCTTGATGAATTTTGAATCTCAATGTTTTTTGAGGCATTAAATTCAAGTACTAAGTACTTTTACTTTATATAGAATAACGAAAATATTTTGTTTCAGTTGGTACAAGTTAATTAATTTTAATTTTTATATTGAATATCTGATAAATTAATTAGTTATCTTGTGTTGTTGTAAAAAAATTAAGATTTTTAATTATAAAAACCCTGCATCCCCATTGAATCAAGTGCAGTTTTTGCTTCTTCCATAACAGAAGGTTCTTTATCGAAAAGAGCTATCTTGGTACATTCATCAACGAAACTTTCTTGGAAAGTGTTGTTTAATTTTTCGTATAACCTACACAATGACCAAATGCAATTACTTCGTACACCTGATTCATTATCTATCTTTAAACTTATTAAAAGTTGTTCTGCAGCTAATTGAGCATTCTCAAAAGAAACATTTCCAATTTCAGCTAAAGAACTAGAAGACCATAATCTTACTGCAGCTACATCATTCTTTAAAGCATTTATTAATGGTTCTAAAACAATTTGATTATCATAGTTAGCTAAGCTCCATGCAGTTGCTCTTCTGACATAAGCATTATCATCAGACTTCAAAAGACTGACAAGTTTTTGGACTGCGCTAGGACATGGATTACGACCTAAAGCATAAACCGCGCTCATTCTTTCAACAGGGCAGGGTTGATCAAGCAATGGTAACAAAAGGGGAAAAGATCTTGGATCTCTATACTCACAAAATACTCTTAAGCCTTGTATTCTCTCTTCTCTATTACCTCTAAGCATTTTTAGAGCTTCATCACACTCTTGAGTAATATTTATATCTTTTGAAAAAACATCTTCATCAATTTGCTCTAAAGGATCTATTTCAATCTCTAAAGCTAATTCTCTGGCTAAAACATCTGGATCAACTGCAATTTCAGCTAGGCTTTCTTTCTTAGGATCCTTATTTTTTGTCATTTTCAAAACTAAAATATTAATTCATTGGAGCAGGCGACATCATATCTCCTGGCAACCAAATTCTTGCACTAACTGCAAAGAAGGCAATCCCAAAAAGTGCGACTATAGCGAAAGGTAAAATTTTTGTCTTAATAAAACCCAAAGAATCAAAATTAATTAAGTCAATAATAACCTGTTTAAGATACTTTTAAAAAATTATTTTTAGATAATATTATTTATTTCTTGCATTTTGTCTTAACTGACCACATGCAGCATTTTTATCTAAACCTCTACTTTTTCGTAAGCTAACAGCGATGCCATTATGAGAAAGTCTAGATTGAAATAATTGAAGATTTTTTTGGGAGGCTCTTTCAAATTCAACTTCATCAATTTGGTTGTACTGTATTAAATTTACGTGGCATTGAAACCCTTTCAGCAAATGACTTAATTCATTAGCATGGTCTAATTTGTCATTAACCCCACTTAGCATTAAATATTCAAAACTTATCCTCCGACCAGTATCTATTACGTATTGCTTACAGTCTTCAATTATATTTTCTATTTTATAGTTTTTTGCACTTGGAATTATCTGTTCTCTTATTTTTTGGTTTGAAGCGTGTAGACTTATCGCTAATGTAAATTGACAATTACCTAAAATTTGAAAAGACTTTGCTGATAATTTACTTATCATTTTTGGAACAGCCACTGTGCTTACGGTTATCTTTCTCTGACTGATCTGAAAATCATTATTTATAGATCTAATTGACAAAAGTAAGTCATCAATGTTCAACAAGGGCTCACCCATACCCATGAAAACAATATTAGTCACCTTTCTATTCATTTCATTTTCGATAAATAAAATTTGATCTAAAATTTCACCTGCTTTTAAAGATCTCTTCAAACCTTCTTTGCCAGTTGCACAAAATTTGCAGTCCATTGGACAACCAACTTGACTAGAGAGACAAGCAGTTAGTCTTTTTTCAGTTGGGATACCAACACACTCAATACTTTCTTTATCGTCAGTAGAAAGTAATAACTTTAAAGTACCATCTTTAGCTAAATTTTTCTCTTTAATAATCAGCTCACTTACCTTAAAACCATCATCCTTTAACTTCTTTCTAAAATCTAAGGGTAAAACTTCTATTTGATCAATATTTTTGTTTTTATTTCTATAGTTATAAATCCAATTATAGATTTGGCGACCCCTAAAAGCAGCCTCCCCATAATCTAAAGCTACATTTTCTAAATCCTTAATACTACTTCCAAGAAGATTTTTCAAATTTAATTGTCTTTATTTAAAAACTATTTTCACCATAACAGCAAACCATGTTTTAGGAAGAATTCTGTAAGAATAAGCGCAATAAAACCAATCATGGCCATTCTTCCATTAAGTCTTTCATTATAAAAATGAAATCCATAACGAGGTAATTTTCTTTTGGGTACAATCTCTGGCTTAATCATCACTTACAAATTTAAAAAATACATTCTAGTAACTTAAAATAATAATAGATAATATTTATTCATCAGACAGAAGTCCCTCCTCCTGCAATCCCTCCAATGCAGCAGGATCTGGTAATTGATCTTCAGAAAATTGATTTTCAGCATTAGGCCTAGCGAAGGCCGCAAAATTACTCGAAGAAGGATCGATTCCATGTCGATTTCTCGTTGTCTCCAAATCTTCATCACTGGGATCATCAAGTATTGCAGTAGAGCTTACGGCAGGTGATTGTGGCATATCAACTGTATAGTCTGGTCTTAAGTTCTGTGCTCTTCTGTAGCCACCAGATTCTTCTGAAAGAATATCAGGATGAGGACCAGCCTCTGAAGATAATTCCTCCACAAAACCGCTAAAACCTGTACCTGCAGGTATTAATCTACCGATTATAACATTTTCTTTTAAACCTCTTAACCAATCAGATTTACCTTCAATCGCAGCTTCTGTAAGAACCCTTGTTGTTTCTTGGAACGATGCTGCTGAAATAAAGCTATCTGTATTGAGAGAGGCTTTAGTAATACCCAACAAAACAGGAGTAAATTCTGCTGGAGCTCCCCCTGTAATTGCCATTGCTTGGTTCGTATCTTCCACTTGCCTCAACTCTATAAGTTCACCAGGCAAAAGAGTAGTATCCCCAGCATCTTCTATACGAACTTTACTCGTCATCTGTCTAACAATAACTTCAATATGCTTATCATCGATTGCTACACCCTGGGACTTATAAACATTTTGTACCTCACCTACCATACTTCTTTGCAGTTTTGATATAGATTCTCGAGCTGCATCTATAAGAGGTTTTTGATCTTTTAAATCATTGAAATAGCAATCTAATAGTTCATGTGGATTAATTGGACCATCAGTTAAAGATTCTCCACCTTTAACTTGTTGACCATCACTAACCATTATATTTTTTCCAATTAATAGTTGATATTCATTAACTAAATCATCTTTTTCAATAACTGATAAAGAAACTGATTCTTCATCATTACCTTGTTTAATTTGAACAATTCCAGATTTTTTACATAAAATTGCTGAATCTCTGGGTCTCCTAGCCTCTAATAACTCTTCAATACGAGGCAATCCTTGAACGATATCTCCAGTTTTCTGCCTTTCAAAAACAAGTAAAGCTAAACCATCTCCCCTAAGAACCAAGTCTCCGTCTTTAACATGTAAAACTGAATCAGGAGAAACCATATAAGGCCTACCAAGTCTTAAGGTAACTGAACCATTAGAAATCTCTTCTATTTCTCCACAAGAAGTTGATGTTACAGAATCACTAATAGGATCACCATCAACTACGCGATCACCAACTTTAACAACTGCTTTACCACTAATTTTAAGTTTAATTTTATCTTCTTCTCGTTCAACAATTAACCTTCTTATTGGCTCATCATCAACAACATTTGGTAATTGAACCAATCCCTTCTCTTTACAAAGAATTTGAGTAGTAGCTATTACATCTCCTGCTTTTACTTCTTGGTTATTTTTGACTTGCAGTTCTGTATGTGTAGAGCCATGACTCGAGTCAGATATAGTATCTCTTCTTACAAGAATAGACTCCAATATTACTAAATTTAATCTATTGATTGATTCATCATTTTTATCTTCAATCGACTCGACGTCAATAGTCATTTGAGGTGTAGCATCAAAGCTTTCAATACTTAAATGTGTTCTAAGTAATTCAACCCCTTCAACTGATTTTATCAATTCACCGTCTTTATAGGTTAACCTCTGGATAGCTTTTAAGCCTAAATGTGGACCGTTTTCCTGCTTAACATGTGATAGTTGAGGTAATTGCGCCTGGTCAGGAATAGTAAATTCTTCAACAGTTCTTAATAACAAGCCTCGACATTTAGGTGTTTCTAATTTTTGAACAAATAGAATTTCTTTATTATCCACACCATCTAAAATCTTTTCGCCTGGATTTACAAGATTTCCTTCTTCTGTAAATCTATTCAAAACTTCTTCATCATCACACTCATGGAAAGTTCCATTTCTTACAGTTATTTCACGAAGGATATCATTTTTTTGCGTAACTGTAACAATGCCTGATGTTTGACTAAAAATATCTTTTACAACTTCTGTTCCAGCTTCAATCCATTTCATATCTTCAATCATTAAAAGAGATATATCCTTATTGATTTCATGTGTCTCTTGCGGAATCCAAAGCAATGTCCCTCCATGACTTACTTCAAAACCATTTTTAGATGATCTCGCTTTTTTGACACTTAATCCCGGTGCATATTTTACTAGACCGCCAGTTTTTGTACGGAACCTTTCATCAGTTAAATCTGCTATTACCTCACCATTACTGATTTTACTTCCTGGGGAAATGTTTAAACGATAAGATATGCCCTCACTAGATTCCAAATTATATATTTGACCTGAGTGAGTAGATTCTTCAATTAATTTAAAATTAGTTATGGACATTGAGGTAGTAACAATCTGAACCTCTCTTGAATCTCCTATTGATTCTCTTAATCGAACTTGTCCGCCAAACTCACTTGATTGACTTGCTTCTGCCAAAACTGTCCCTTCATCTACAGATTTCCCAGATGATATAACCGGTCTTGCATTTGGTGGCAAGTTATAAACATCTCCAGCTAAAACCCACAATCTGCCTAATCTTTGAGCTTTTAAGGTAATATTACCCTGCCTATCTGTTACCTCCTTTGGTTGAATAACCTTGTCATACCAAACTTGACCAGCCAAATCACAAATAACATCCTTTGTTGCTTTTTCAACACTCTTTTTCACAGTTCCAGCTGTAATCTGAGCAACAGTTATATCAGAACTAATTTCTTCACCATCATCTACAAATAAAAGCGATCCACTAGAAACTTCAATCTTTTGAGCTTTGCCAGAATTATTTCCTAGAGGAACTATCTTAAGTATGAAATCAACTTCGGCTTGTTTAGCTTCTACACCATGTGGAGTTCTATAACCTCTAACCTTTGCTTTTGAGCTAAATTCAACTTTACCAGAAATTTTTGATCTTACAACTCCACTTTCGGCAGTTGATACTCCTCCAGTATGGAAAGTTCTCATTGTCAATTGAGTTCCTGGCTCACCAATTGATTGGGCAGCAATAATTCCAACTGCCTCACCTAAATCAACCAAATGATTATGTGCCAACGCCCATCCGTAGCACCTCCTACAAACGGATCTGTTAGCTTCACATGTTAATGGGGATCTTATTTTTACTTCACTAATAGATGCTTTCTCAATTTCTCCTGATAATGCAGGATCTATAGCAGTGTTTTGAGGAACAACAAGATTTTTTTCAGCATCAAAAACATCCTCAGCGGTAAGCCTACCAAGAAGCCTTGCTCCAAATTTACCATCTTCAGCTTTAACAACTATTGATCGTTCTGTTCCGCAATCTTCTTCTCTTACAATTACATCTTGAGCAACATCAACTAATCTTCGAGTCAAATAGCCAGAATCCGCAGTTCTTAAGGCGGTATCCACCAAACCTTTCCTTGCTCCATAAGAAGAAATTACATATTCAGTAACAGTGAGTCCTTCTCTAAAATTAGTTCTTATTGGCAGGTCAATGATTTCTCCTTGAGGATTAGCCATCAATCCCCTCATACCAACAAGTTGTCTTACCTGAGACATATTACCCCTTGCTCCTGAATTAGCCATCATCCAAACGGAATTTAGTGGATCATTTTGATTAAAGTTGTTCTTTACAGCATCTACCAATCTTTCATTAGTTTCAGTCCAGGTATCTATAACTTTTGTGTGCCTTTCAACTTCGGTAATTTCTCCAAGTCTATAGCATTCTTCTGTAGCAGATATTTGCTCTTCAGCTTGTCCTATTAAATCTTGTTTAGCTTCAGGAACTTTTAAGTCATCTACTGAGATAGAGACAGCAGCTTGGGTAGCATACTTAAATCCTAAATCCTTTAGATTATCAGCCATGGCTGCGGTTATAGCTGTTCCATGAGTCTTATAAGCCCAAGAGACTAAATTTTTTAAGGCTTTCTTATCAACTACCTTATTTTTAAATGATGGGGGCGTTTTAGCGAGAGCAGGCATTGTGACTGGATTGTTCTTTTTTGAGTTTTTAGTAGTTTTTCTTACTTTGGATGTTTTTTTAGATTTAGATGAAGTCATGATTTTAAAATAAATGAAAAATAGTTTTTAAAGATTACGTTTTAGATACAGAATCAATGATGGTATAGTTCATAACTACTCTCCCAACAGTTGTCAAAACAAATCTACTAATTAAATTATTATCAGAGTCAAATCTGTCCCTTCTTAAATTCCAGATTTCTAATCTTGAGCCATCTTCTAGCTCTTGAGTTTTTAGTGGGTTAGGCATTTCGTCTTCATCTTCAACTTCTCCATTAAATCTAACCCAAACCCATTCATGCAGGCTGAGTCTTTTATCTTCAAAGGCAAAAATGACATCTTCTAATGAAGCAAAAGTAGTCAAATTATCTCCGAATTCTGGTTGTTGATAATTCGGTTGCAAAGCTGTCAGATAGTAAGATCCTAAAACCATATCTTGTGATGGAGTGACAATTGGTTCCCCAGTAGCAGGAGAAAGGATATTATTACTAGCCAGCATAAGCATGCGTGCTTCAGTTTGTGCCTCTAAAGCTAAAGGAACATGAACTGCCATTTGATCTCCATCAAAGTCAGCATTGAATGCAGGACAAACTAAAGGATGAAGTTGAATTGCTCTACCTCCAACTAATTTAGGTTCAAAAGCTTGAATTCCCAAACGATGAAGGGTAGGGGCTCTATTTAAGAGAATTGGATGACCTTCAATAACTTCCTGAAGTACCTGCATAACTTCGTCATCAGCTTTTTGTATTAATTTTTTTGCAGCTTTAATGTTATTCACAATATTTTGTCGTATCAATCTATGTATTACAAAAGGCTGAAAGAGCTCAATTGCCATTTCTTTTGGGAGACCACACTGATGCATTTTTAATTTAGGACCCACAACTATTACAGATCTTCCTGAATAGTCAACACGCTTTCCGAGAAGATTCTGTCTAAATCTTCCTTGTTTTCCTTCAATTATGTCACTTAAGGACTTAAGAGCTCTATTATTTGCTCCAACTACTGTCCTCCCTCTTCTTCCATTATCTATAAGGGCATCAACTGCCTCCTGAAGCATTCTTTTTTCATTTCTTACTATGATTTCAGGAGCTAAAATTTCTTGAAGCCTAGCAAGTCTATTATTTCTATTTATAACTCTTCTATATAAGTCATTTAAATCTGAAGTTGCAAATCTTCCTCCATCAAGCTGAACCATAGGTCTAAGATCAGGAGGAATAACCGGTATTGCATCTAAAACCATCCATTCTGGTTTTGCATTAGTTGCAATGAAATTATCAATAACTCTTATCCTTTTTATGAGCTTTGCCCTCTTTTGACCTTTGCTATTAGTAATTTCTTCTCTAAGCTCCTCAGCAACCTGATTTAAATCCAGGTCCTCAAGTAATTGCTTCAGTGCCTCAGCACCAATTCCAACAAAAGGTTCATTTTCTATAGTTGAATCTTCAGCATAAATTTCATCTTCAATTTCCAGCCACTCATCCTCAGTGAGTAATTGCTTATATTTAAGTTCTTTATGATCGCCTGGATCTAAAACGACATAGCAATTAAAATAAACTATTTGTTCTACATCCCTAAGCGGAATATCCAAAAGTATTGCAACGTAACTAGGGATTCCTTTCAAATACCAAACATGGGAAACTGGCGCAGCCAGTTTTATGTAGCCCATCCTATGTCTTCTGACTCTACTTTCAGTCACTTCAACCCCACATCTCTCACAAACAATGCCGCGATGTCTTACTCTTTTGTACTTTCCACAATGGCATTCCCAATCTTTAGATGGCCCAAAAATCTTTTCACAAAACAATCCATCCATTTCAGGTTTAAGTGTCCTGTAATTGATAGTTTCAGGTTTCGTAACTTCACCAACTACTTGTCCATTGGGCAATGTCCTCTGACCCCAATCCATTATTCTTTGAGGAGAAGCTATTGAGATTTTGACGTAATCAAAGTGATTTTCAGTTCTTAAGTTGCTGTTTGTCATTTTTGGCGAATTTAAATTAAAAGGTTTTAGTTGAGTATTTAATCTTCCTCATATTCAGAGGTTCCGAGTGATTCGTAAGTCGGCCTTGATGGAGTATTTCTTCTAGGATTGATATCTTGCATTAAATCTACCTCTTTTCCTTCGTCTGTATAAACCCCTATATCTAAGCCCAGAGATTGTAATTCCCTCATAAGAACTTTAAATGACTCAGGAGTACCAGGCCTTGGGATCGGTTTACCTTTTACGATCGCATTAAGCGCTTCATTTCTTCCTTGCATATCATCTGATTTTACTGTTAACAATTCCTGAAGAGTATAAGCTGCTCCATAAGCTTCAAGAGCCCATACTTCCATTTCTCCAAGCCTTTGTCCACCTTGCTGAGCTTTACCACCCAGTGGTTGCTGTGTAACCAAAGAGTAAGGACCAGTTGATCTTGCATGTATTTTATCATCTACCAAATGGACTAATTTGAGGAAGTGAGAGTATCCGACAGCAACTGGCTGATCAAAGGGTTCACCTGTTCTACCATCTTTAAGTAATAATTTTCCAGGATCTTCAGGATTGTAAACCCATGCCTTACCTGGCTGTTTTGAAGCTTCCTCTAAAAATGCTTGGACAGTTTGATGTGATTTTTCAGCTCCATACATTTCATCAAATGGAACAACTTTTACCCGGCAATTTAAGTTGGAGGCTGCCCAGCCCATCAATAATTCAAAAACTTGACCTACATTCATCCTACTTGGAACTCCTAAAGGATTAAGAACTATATCCACAGGGGTTCCATCAGGTAAATAAGGCATATCTTCTCTAGGTAAGATTCTGCTAATAATTCCTTTATTTCCATGCCTCCCAGCCATTTTGTCACCTACTTGAATTTTCCTTCTCTGAGCAACATAAACTCTAACAACCATATTGGCACCTGGAGGTAATTCATCACCTTGTTCTCTAGTATAAATCCGAACATCCAAAACCCTTCCCTTTTCAGTTTTAGGTACCCTGAGGGAATTATCTCTCACGTCTCGAGCCTTTTCACCGAAAATAGCTCTTAACAGTTTTTCTTCAGGTGGTTGATCTGATTCCCCTTTTGGAGTCACTTTTCCTACAAGAATATCTCCACTCTCAACAAAAGCACCAATCCTAATAATTCCCATTTCATCAAGATTATTCAAGCTTTCTTCCGAAATATTAGGAATCTCTCTTGTAATTTCTTCAGGTCCTAGTTTGGTTTGTCTTGCTTCAATTTCATATTTTTCAATATGTACTGAGGTATATAAATCATCAGTTACCATTCTCTCGCTCACAAGTATGGCATCTTCATAGTTGTATCCCTCCCATGGCATGTAAGCAATTAAAACATTTTGGCCAAGAGCTATTTCTCCTCCTTCACATGCGGAGCCATCTGCTAAAACTTGCCCTGATATAACTTTATCTCCAATTTTCACTATAGGTCTTTGGTTGAGGCAGGTATCTTGATTTGATCTTTGATATTTTTGAAGATAATGAAAATGTTCATTACCATGCTCATCTTTAACGACAATCTCATTAGCATCCACATAGGATACAGTGCCATTAACTTTTGTTATGGGAACCATTCCCGAATCCCTAGCAACTTGAGATTCTAAACCTGTACCAACTAAAGGACGTTCTGGCCTTAGCAATGGAACAGCTTGGCGTTGCATATTTGATCCCATGAGAGCTCTATTAGCATCATCATGTTCCAAGAAAGGAATAAGTGAAGTAGCAACTGAAATTACTTGAACCGGAGAAAGCTGAACGTAATCAACTTGATGGGGAGGAACTTTTTCAAAATCCTGCCTATATCTTACGGGTATAAGATTTGCAATTATTTTGCCGTCCTTGTCAGTCGCAACGTCTCCTGGAGCCACCCTGCACTCATCTTCTAAATCAGCAGAAAGATAAACCGGATCACCCTCCTTATTAACTTTGCCATTATTAACTTCCCAAAAAGGTGTTTCAATAAAACCGTATTCATTAACTCTTGCATGGGTAGCTAAAGAATTTATAAGTCCTGCATTAGGACCTTCAGGAGTCTCGATAGGGCATAATCTTCCATAATGTGAAGGATGAATATCTCTTACCGCAAAGCCTGCTCTTTCTCGAGTTAACCCCCCTGGACCTAGTGCTGAGATTCTTCTCTTGTGTGTTAATTCAGCTAGAGGATTAGTTTGATCCATGAACTGACTTAATTGACTAGAGCCAAAAAATTCCTTAATGGCAGCAACCAAAGGTTTGGGATTGACTAGTTGCGCGGGAGTTAAAGAATCTGTTTCTCCTACAGTCATTCTTTCTTTGATAATTCTCTCTAAACGATTAAGTCCAACCCGAACTTGATTTTGAAGAAGTTCACCTACAGATCTGACCCTTCGATTACCAAGATGGTCAATGTCATCTAAACTAGCACCGCCAATATCTAATTCAAGATTAATTAAATAATCAATGGTAGATAGAACATCTTCATGGGTAAGTGTTCTCACATCGTCTGGTACAGTAAGTCTCAATTTTTTATTTATTTTATATCTACCAACTCGGCCTAAATCATATCTTTTGGGATCAAAGAATCTACTGTGTAATAGCTGTTGTCCGCCAGAAACGGAGGGTGGTTCACCAGGACGTAGCTTTTTATATAGCTCAAGTAATGCCTGATCTTCTGAATTAATACCCTCGTCATTAGCTGAATCAATTGAGTTTTGATAAAACTCGGGATGCCTAAGTTTATCGACTACATCATTATCTGAGAGACCCATCGCTCTCATAAGAACATGTGCATTAATTTTTCTAGTTTTATCAACCCTTACATAAAGTAAATTATTTTTGTCAGTCTCAAATTTTAACCATGCTCCTCTATTAGGGATAACGCTAGCGTTATAAGTTCTTCGACCATTTTTATCCAGTTCATCTTTGAAATAAACTCCAGGACTACGAACAATTTGGTTCACAATAACTCTTTCGGCACCATTAATAATGAAAGTTCCTCTTTCAGTCATTAATGGTAGTTCGCCAATAAATACCTCTTGTTCTTTAATTTCCCCTGTCTCTTTATTAATTAATCTGCAAATTACATACATCTGGGATGCAAATGTAGCATCTCTTCTTTTAGCTTCCTCAACATCATGTCTAGGTCTTTTTAACCTGTACTCTTCACCGATAAAATGTAATTCTAATTTACCTGTGTAATCAGAAATAGGAGAAAAATTTTGTAATTCTTCAATTAAACCCTTTTCCAAAAACCATTTAAAGCTTGCTCTTTGTACTTCAACTAAATCTGGTAGATAAGTAGCTGTTTTTGCTACCTGTAAAGCGCTACTGCTCATCCAAGAAAACCTGCGATATTGTGAAATTTACTATTTACTTTAAATCTACTCAATAATTAGTTCTTTAACTTTTCACTTAAAATGAAATCAACAATTAAATCTCGATTTCAACAAAAAAACAATCTAATAAAGAAGAATTAATTTTTGTTTAATGCTGATAAATCATTAACTGTTTTTGTTAAAGTCAAAAAATTAAGAAAAATTTCCAGTAATTCCTAATACTAACAGCTGCTGCGTCTTCTTAACAAGTCAAATTTAAACAAATCTTCAGCATTCTTATATGATTCTCTAGCAACTGTGGTTAATTCAGTGGATCTTAATTCTGCTATAAAATTGGCGACATTTTCAACAAACGCAGGTTCGTTTCTTTTACCCCTATGAGGGACAGGAGCTAAAAATGGTGAATCAGTTTCAATCAAGTATTTATCATTTGGAACTATTTTGGCACAGTCATGAATTTCATGTGCTTTTGGGAAAGTAACTATACCACTAAAACTGATGTAAAATCCAAGACTCAAGAATTGCTTCATTTCTTTTGGTGTTCCTGTCCAACAATGAAGTACGCCATCAGGACATTTCCCTTTTTTAGAGAGATCGCTACATATCTCAATCATTTCATTTGCAGCATCTCTGCAATGGATAATTACTGGCAATTGAAGTTCATAAGCCAACTCCATTTGCGGAATAAGTGCTTCAATCTGCTGAGTTTTATTTTCATTTTTAAAAAAATCCAAGCCTAATTCACCAATAGCTACAACTCGTCTATCTTCTAGAGCAGATTTTCTTAGAAGAGATTTTGAACTTTGTTCCCATTTTTTTGCTTCTAACGGATGCAAACCAACTGAATAGTAAATTTCATTAAATTCATGGGATATTTTTTTCAACTTTGGAATTTCTGTTAATTCACAACAAGCATGAACTAATTTTTTTACACCTTTTGAACGCAATCTTAAAACAACATCTTCAAGATCTCTCTCAAAATTTTCAAATATCAAATGACAGTGCGAGTCTATGAGTTCTATATCGCTCATAATTATGATCTGTCTTTTTACTTAGTGGTAAGAGTAGTTTTTACAAAATTGTTGATTTTTGATTTTTTATTAGCACCGTTATTCTTGTGAAGAACATTTTTTTTAACTGCTTTATCAATTATGCTAAAAGCTTTATTAAGGCTTGTTTTTACTAAATTTTTATTATCCTCATTAGGGTTTTTTTTATAATTTTCGCAGTTCTCTAAGGTTTTTTTGGTTAAAGTCCTAACTGTAGATTTATACGACTTATTTATTAAACGGTTTCTTTCGGCAATTTGTATTCTCTTTTTTGCTGAATTGTTGTTGGCCACAGAGGGTGAATTAATAGAAGATTTTTATCATAACAAATAAATCGTCTACTAATCAATCATATATAATTTAGAAGATATTAAATTGGGTTTTGAGCCTTTCTATTTGAAAAAATTAAGCAAATGAAGATCATAAATAATAAACAAGAAGCTAGTGAAGAATTAAGAAGGATTTCTTCTCGAACTAATTCAGATAACAATAATCAGATAAATACAATTGTTGAAGAAATTCTTCAAGAGGTTAAATTTTCTGGAGATATAGCGGTAAAAAAATATACAAAAAAATTTGATGGTTTCAACCCTGACCCTATGCAAGTTAGTGCAGATCAAATAAAAAATGCATGGGACGAAATTGATAACAATTTAAAGGACTCTCTTGTTGTAGCTCATAAAAGAATTCAAAAATTCCATGAAAAAGAAATTCCTCAATCTTTCACTATTGAAGGTGAATATGGTGATACCGTCCAAAGAAGATGGAGACCAGTTAAAAATGCAGGTATTTATATTCCTGGAGGAAGAGCTGCTTATCCGAGTACAGTATTGATGAATGCTATACCTGCAAAAGTAGCAGGAGTAGAAGAAATTATAATGGTATCTCCTGGGAATAAAGCAGGGGAAATAAACAAAACTGTTTTAGCTGCAGCTCACTTATCAGGAATCAATAAAGTATTTAGAATTGGTGGAGCTCAAGCAATTGGTGCTTTAGCATTTGGCACAAATCAAATCAACAAAGTTGATGTTATTTCAGGCCCAGGAAATATATATGTTACAACTGCGAAAAAACTCATTTATGGCTCTACGGGGATTGATTCTTTAGCTGGTCCAAGTGAAATATTAATCATCGCAGATGAAACAGCTCAAAGCACTCATATAGCATCTGATCTACTGGCGCAAGCAGAACATGATCCTTTAGCTTCATCAATACTTCTAACTACATCAAAGCGCCAGGCAAAAGAAGTTTTAAAAGAACTTTATAAAAAAATAGATGATCATCCAAGAAAAGAAATTTGCATGCAATCAATAAAAAATTGGGGTTTAATTGTGATTTGCGAGAATTATGAATCATGTATTGAACTTAGCAATAACTTTGCTCCTGAACATCTACAAATTCTTACTTTAGATTCAAAAAAAATTCTTGCAGATATAGAGAATGCAGGGGCGATATTTTTAGGAAAATGGACTCCAGAAGCTGTTGGAGATTATCTTGCTGGACCAAATCATACTTTACCCACATCAGGAAATTCTAGATTTAGCGGTTCTTTGGGAGTTGAAACTTTTATGAAAAATACTTCAATAATAGAATTTAATGAAGAAAGTTTAAAAGTTAATAGCCTTGATATTATTAACCTTGCTAAAAGTGAGGGCTTACATAGCCACGCTAACTCAGTACAAATAAGATTTGAAGATTAGCTAATTCTTGTGGGTGAGTAAACCACTGGAGTGTTGTTTTCAATCTTACCAACTAATACTTTATCTGTAAGATCAACGAATAATCCATTTTCTAATACTCCTGGAATATTATTAATCGTCATTTCAATGTCTTTTGGATTATTAATGCCATCATCAAATAATACATCTAGGATGAGGTTGCCTTGATCAGTAACAACTGGTCCAGCTTTTTTAGTAGCCATTCTTAAAGTTGAACTACCTTTCATCTCTGAGATAACTTCTTGAACTTGTTTCCAAGCATTTGGAAGAACTTCTACAGGTAAAGGAAAAGATAGATTTAAATTTTGTACAAGTTTAGTTTCATCAACAACAATGAGCAATTGATCTGATTTAGAGGCCACTAACTTTTCTCTCACATGGCATGCACCTCCTCCTTTAATTAATTGAAATCCTGGATCAACTTCATCTGCTCCATCAATAGCTAAATCAATTTGAGATACAGAAGCTAAATCGATAAGCGGGATATTCAGTTCAAGCGCTAAAACTTCTGATTGAAAAGAAGTTGCAACACCTCTTATATTTTTGAGTTTCCCAGAACGCATTTCATCCGCAAGGCTTTTTATCATTAACGCAGCTGTAGATCCAGAACCTAATCCAAGAATCATGTCACTCTTTACTTCCTTTATTGCTGCATCAGCAACTACTTGTTTCATTTGGGTTTGTGAATCCAAAGTCTTTTTCTCTAATGGTTATAGATTATTAAATTTCAATGGGTGCTTTATGTCAAACCTGGGAGAGGTTCTGGTTTGATATTTATCTGTATCTCCTTATTATCTCTCAAAATATTTAAAAGAAATACTTTTCCTATCTGAGCTTTTTCTACTTCATCTAGTAAAGTTTTAGGCTCATTTATAGAAATATTTTCAGCTGCTATTACTAAATCGCCTCTTCTTAAACCAGCTTTTTCAGCGGGGCTATTAGGTATTACTGATTGAATTAAAGCTCCATCTCTTTCAGGTAATTGAACTAAAGAATTAGGATCTCGATTATGTTCTTTAGCAATTCTAGGATTTAAAGAAACTAATTGTACCCCTAAATATGGATGAATAACTTCCCCATT
Source organism: uncultured Prochlorococcus sp. (assembly GCA_902622435.1). Lineage (GTDB taxonomy): Bacteria > Cyanobacteriota > Cyanobacteriia > PCC-6307 > Cyanobiaceae > Prochlorococcus_A. The sequence continues at coordinate 204,781 of CACNQB010000003.1, forward strand.
TTTGAGTAGCTGATCAGAAACACTTTTAGCTAAATTGATGGGAATCGCGAAACCTAAACCAGCTCCAGGACCACTTCTTACTAATGTATTTATTCCAATTACCTCGCCGCTGGAATTTATTAGTGGACCCCCAGAATTTCCTGGATTTATTGCCGCATCAGTCTGAATAAGATCCAACCTTTTATCTGAAAATCCTAAACTAGTAATATCTCTATGCAGGCTGCTTACAATCCCTAAGGTAACTGTTTTTTCAAGACCATAGGGAGTTCCAAGAGCTATTGCCCAATCCCCAACTTCAAGATCTTCAGAATTTCCAAGTGGAGCAAAACCAGAATAAGTATCTTCATCAATTTTTACTAAAGCAAGATCAGTTACTGTATCGGTGCCCAAAACTTCGCCATCACAAATAGATCCATCTGCCAAAGTAACTGAAACATTATCAACTCTCTCTACGACATGAGCGTTTGTAAGAATCAAACCATTCTCATTAATGATAACCCCAGAGCCTTGTCCTCTCTCTCTTTCAGGAGTAATGCCTTGCTCGCCAAGTAAATCCCTTAATAAAGGGTCAATTAAAGTAGGATCAAATTGTTGCCTCTCAACCAAGCGCTCAGTGTCAATTTTTACAACTGCAGGTCCAATATTTTTAACTGCGGACGATACGAAATTATGACTTTCAAAAGAAGTTAAAGCTAAAACTTCAGCATCCTGAAAGAAATTTAGTAGGCAAAAACAAATAACAATGAATATATTGATTAAATTAATAAATTTAATCTTGAGATACTTCATTTAATTTATAGTTTTTGAGTTTATCTAATAAATCTAATTGAAGAAAGAGAATATTGTTGTTTTTTTGTTTACATCCATAAAATGCAAATTTTTAAATTTTTCTATAGAAAAAACTTCTTTATGTGTGAAAATAAATTTTAAATAAATTTATTAATAAATTTGAATAAAGAAAACAAAAGTAAACTAGAAGCTTTATTAGAAAAAGTTGCTATTGAGTTGGATTTAGATATCTGCGGTTTAAATATACAAACCAATCAAAATCCAATTGTTGTTGAAATAACTATAAGAAAAACTAATGGGGATGACATTTCCTTAAATGATTGTGCGCTATTTAATAGCCCAGCATCTGACGAAATAGAAAAATCAAATCTTTTAAATTGTTCATATGTGTTAGAAATTAGTAGTCAAGGGGTCAGTGATGAACTAACCTCAGAGAGAGACTTCAAAACTTTTAAAGGTTTTCCAGTTAATGTTGAGTTAAACCAAAAGAATTCAAAAATAAAACTTCTGAATGGTTTACTTTATGAAAAGTCTAAAGATTATTTAGCCATTAACATAAAAGGTAAGATTAAAAAAATCCCTTTTGATGAAGTACTAAAAATTAGTCTTTGTACATTAAAAGATTAATTATTTTCAACCATTATTCAATTTCCCATCATAGATGGCATTAGTTATTCTCCCAGGTTTAAACAATCTCATTGAAGACATTAGCGAGGAAAAAAAGTTACCTCCTAATATCGTGGAATTAGCCTTACGCGAGGCTTTATTAAAAGGATACGAAAAATATAGAAAAACTTTTTACATTGGAGTTAACCAAGATCCATTTGATGAAGAATATTTCAGTAATTTTGATGTTGGACTAGATCTAGATGAAGAAGGTTATAGGATATTATCGAGTAAAATAATTGTTGAAGAAGTAGAGAGCGAAGATCATCAAATATCTCTTGTAGAAGTTAAACAAGTAGCTGAAGATGCTCAAATAGGTGACACAGTTGTTTTAGACGTTACTCCGGAAAAAGAGGATTTTGGTCGAATGGCTGCTTCAACGACAAAGCAAGTTTTAGCTCAAAAATTAAGAGATCAACAACGAAAAATGATCCAAGAAGAATTTGCGGATTTGGAGGATCCTGTTTTAACTGCAAGAGTTATAAGATTTGAAAGACAATCAGTCATTATGGGAGTTAGTTCTGGTATTGGTAGACCTGAAGTAGAGGCCGAACTTCCCAAGAGAGATCAATTACCAAATGATAATTATAGAGCAAATGCAACTTTCAAAGTATTTTTGAAGGAAGTTAGCGAAATTGCAAGAAAAGGGCCTCAACTTTTTGTAAGTAGAGCAAATGCTGGTTTAGTGGTTTATTTGTTTGAAAATGAAGTCCCGGAAATTCAAGAAGGCACAGTGAAAATTGTTGCTGTTTCAAGAGAAGCCAACCCTCCTTCAAGAGCTGTTGGGCCAAGAACAAAAGTAGCTGTAGATAGTGTCGAAGAGGAAGTAGACCCTGTAGGTGCCTGTATTGGAGCTAGAGGAGCAAGGATTCAACAAGTAGTAAATGAATTAAGAGGAGAAAAAATTGATGTTATTAAATGGTCTTCTAATCCAATACAGTATATTTTAAACTCTTTAAGTCCTGCCAAAGTCGATCAAGTAAGACTTGTAGACCCAGCAGGGCAACATGCGCATGTACTAGTTCCTCCTGATCAATTAAGTCTCGCAATTGGTAGAGAAGGTCAAAATGTAAGACTTGCCGCGAGATTGACTGGTTGGAAGATTGACGTTAAAAACTCACATGAATACGATCAGGAAACAGAAGATGCTGCAGTCTCTGAATTAATTATTCAAAGGGAAGCTGAAGAGAATCTCCAGAGAGAAGCTGAACTAAGATTAGAAGCAGAACAAGCTGAGCGTGCTGCAGAAGATGCAAGATTAAGAGAACTTTACCCCCTTCCCGAAGATGAAGAAGAATATGGAGAGGAACAATACGAAGGAGAAGAATTCACAGATAATGATCCATTAGAGACTGTTCAAGATACTGAGATATCTGCCAAAGAGGAGAAAAAACGGTGATACAACAACTCCCTGTTTTGCGTGTATGCATTTCATGTAGGAAAACATTTGACCGAAAAGATCTTTTAAAGATTACTAAAGATAATAATCAAGGCATCATGCTTCAAAAGGGAATGGGGAGATCAGCTTACATTTGCAAGTCAAAAAAATGCTACTCAGATTCTAAGATCAAAAAAAAGCTTCAAAAAGCTTTAAAAACTTCTTTAGAACCTGAATTTGTTGAAATTTTTGAAAAAGAAATTGCAAGCTACAATAACTATCCCCATTAAGGGAATATAATTAAACTAAATCCTCTTCAATTTCAAAAGAGTACAAATCAGATTAAATGACTATCAGCGATAAAATCAGAATTTACGAACTTTCCCGAGACTTAAATCTGGAAAATAAAGATGTACTGGATGCCGCTCAAAAACTGTCAATTTCAGTAAAAAGCCATAGCAGTTCTATTAGTGCGGAAGAGGCAAAAAAAATTAAAAATCTTATTAATAAAAAGAATTCAGATAAAAAAATACTTTCCATTAATAAACCTTCAATTAAAAAAGATAATTTCAAACAAAACAAAGCAGATAAATCTTCTTTTATTTCTTCTAAACAAGGGAAGCCACTTACAAATAATTCAAACATCAAACCCTTATTGATAAAACCACTTAACAAGCCTGAGAGTGTAAAAATAATTTCAAATCAACCTCAAAATCCCAATAAACCTAATACTACTAACAATCCACAATCTCGAGCAAATCTTACAAATACAAATCTAAATAGTAAACCTCCACGCAATTTAAACCAAAATAAAAAAACTTTCGAAAATAACAAAACCCCACCTATCAAAAGTCCAGCAAAACCACCTATTCAATTAATTGCAAAGCCTAAAAACGTAGATAATAATGTTAAATCTGATGAATCTGCCCAGAACATCTCAAGTGCAGAGGATAAAAGACAACTATCAAACAAACCTGATCAAAATACAAATAAACCTAATACAAAAAATTTTAATAATAGAATCAAACCCCCTGAGCTCGTAGGAGCTCCAATAAGAAGAGAAGATCCAAAAATAAATCCTAATAAGCAAAACAAAAATAAGCAAAACATCGCTTTTAAACAAACTGCT
>CACNQB010000004.1:0-178003 GCA_902622435.1 uncultured Prochlorococcus sp.
TAGCTGGTCTTTGAGCTGCAATAGCTTCTGCACTTTTCCAGATCCCAACAAAACAGTAATCATAATCTCCAGTTTTAGCGATATATCTTTGAGTCATTCCCTCAAAACTTGTTTTATCTATTTCTTCGAAATACTTATCTACACAATCAGACTTCAATTTAAATCGAACAACATTCATAAAATTTTGAGCAGTCATAAAAAAAGAGAGTTTTATCCCTCTCAGTTTAGATCGACTGTCAATCAATAAGCAGTTCCTCCTAATTTCTCAAGTAATTCATACTTATCTCTTTTCTCATACCACTTATTTAAATCTTCTTCACTTACTGTTTTAAATAAAAATAAGGATATCTTTTCTAAATAATCAGCAATATAAATTCTTGAAATTGGGTATAGAGAAACATAAATTATGGTAATTAAAACTAATAAAAGCTCAACTAGGAGTATGCGTTTCATTCAGAAATTTAAATTGAAGTTCCTTTTTTGAGCTTTGACGAGGAATCATTTTCTGGAAAAATCTGTTTTATATTTTCTGGAAAGAAAAACTCTAATTGCCTCCTTAAATCACCTTCATATAAATAGTCTTTTGTTGAGACTTTAAAAGTATCTCTTACTAATCGAACATTTATTTTTTCCTTTTTACCTGCCTCATTAATTCTAGATAAAACTAATTTAATTGGCTTATCTTTTGGTCCTTTTATGAGAGAAACAGCTTCATTTATACCCATTCCTTTAGTTGATTTGCCATCTATTTTTATGATTACATCATTTGGTTTAATGTCAGCTGAAGCAGCAGGTGAATCATTTATTACAGATTGAATAGTTAATTCAGCAGTGTCACTATTGAGAAAAAGCCTTATTCCAATCCCTGATATTTCCTTATCTTTTTTATGAGATAGTTTTTTATTAGTTTTCACACATCCTGCATAATCTCGTGCTTCTAAACATTTTTTATGTAATTCATCAGATATTTCAGCATTAACAGCAGTTGGTAAAGCGAGGGCAGCTAGTAATGAGAGTAGTAAGCGTTTCATTTATTTATTCAACAATAATTGAGCCTCCCATCCCAAAAGGTGCATGAGGAGAACAAACATAATAGTATTTCCCAGCTGATACACCCGTTGTGTTCCATGATAGTTTTCCGTCTTGAGTTCCAGGGGTACCTGATAATGTCCCTGTGGTTACTTGATCACCGCCTCCACGAGAAAATTCAGTCTTTATATAAAACGGATGACTAAACGCATCAACATTAAAAACAATAGTATCTCCTTTATTAACAGTAACTGTAGGATCATTCCCAGTAACAGATCCATTTTTATCTTTACCACTAAGAATATAGTTTTCTATACTTTCTGCTGAAACATCAATAAAGTAAGTCTCTGACTTTGCATTCGCTGGAAATGAAAAACCTAAAAGCAAAGGCAATAATAAAAGTGAACGCATAAACTTAAGGAATTTATATAAACATATTAAAAAAAAAAGGAGCTAATTGCCCCTTATTTTAGATCGACTGTCAATCAATTAAATTATCCCATCGCTGCTACTTCTTCAGCAAGTTGTTTATTTCTTAGAATAACTTCTTCATCATTAAAAACAGGAAGTACATTCCATTCAACGCCAAATTTTGCTCTCCAAATACCAAAATGTTCAGCCATTTTAAGATGACTGTCAGCTTTGCATGTTACGAAAACTTCTCCGGTTTGAGGAGCATGGACTCTACTTATCAATTCAAAGCCGTCAAAATTATCCTTAGGTGCGCCGGAAGCAATATATTGTTCAAAGAGTTTGTACCCTTCAGATTGCGAAAGAGTATCTGGGATAACTCCATGTACGTGATAGTAAGCCATAATTAAAATTCAATAGTGTAATTTCAATCTAAAAACGATAATTTAAAAAGTATTTAATTTATCTTTAAGTTTAGATTTTTATATCGACAGTCAATCATCTATTTACTGATTGATATCTCTCTCTCGACTTTATCTCAAATAATTTATGATTAGCTTAAGTTGTATGCCTGCAACTGCCTCATGACAACCATGTATAAATCCTAGGACTGGTAATTAAATAACAGTCTCAAAATTTGGTCCTCTACCCGAACTTTATTCTTCCTTAAACCGTACATTGTGATACTCATAAATAATATGCGTTGGTAGTTAGAACATAGGTGTAGTAAGTAAGAGGAAATCATGAATAAAAGAGTTCCTTATACAATCATTCCTAAATACTTTAGGATTATTAATGATATAGATAATGGAGCAAATATTAAAGTAATTTATTGGAAACTTAAGTGTGAAGAGAACCCTTCATATCGCGGCTGCGAAATTTAAAATATTGCTATGCTGTTTAGATTAAAATAAAGATTATAAATAATGAAAAATAAAGTTCTTCCTTTTATCAAAAAATACCCAATGAACATTTTATTAGCGATTATTGCTATTAATTTATTCTCTATTGCTAGCAGTTTAAGAACAGAAGCTTATTTAAATAGGGAAAAGAATCTTTGTATTAAATATTTAAAACATCAACTAGATCGAGACACTCTTATCAAAAAGCTAAGAATAGTTAAGCAGGCAAATCCATCTAGTATTTGTGACTCTGTTCTTAAAAGTTAAAAAATGCAATTAAAGTCTTTTACACCATTGGTTGCAGTATTTGGTACTTCATTTCTTATAACTATTATTTTGATTAAAAGCTTCCAAGTTTTTATGGGCATATCAATATGTCTTTTAGCGATGCTGAAGCTTATGGATATTGAAGCTTTTGGTTTGAGTTATAAAAAATATGATTTAATTACTTCTCGATTTAAAAATTGGATTTATATCTATCCTTTTTGCGAATTATTAATTGGCTTATGTTTTTTACTATCTTCACCTCCCTCTTCAATTATTTTAATTGCTTTAATACTAGGAATTTTTGGAATGGCCTCAGTTTTTAAAGCTGTTTATTTAGATAAATTAAAATTAAATTGTGCATGCGTTGGAGGATATACAAAAATTCCTTTAGGAATTATTAGTTTTATTGAAAATCTTTTAATGGCAATTATGAGTGCTTTGATTTTGATTAAATAACAATTTTATAAAATTTCATTTATTTTATTAATAGTTTTGAAAAAGAAGAATTCCTTACTGAAATGGCATTTAAGAAATCATTCTTTAAGAAGCATTTACTAAAGACTCTTTTATTTTCTGGATTTCTCATAGTAAATATATTTAATGCCCAAAAGAGTAGTGCTAAAAATCAAGATAATATAGATATACCTAAAGTCGTTTCTTATAGATCAGCATCATGCAGTTGTTGTAAGAAATGGGTAAATCATTTACGCCAAAATGGATTAGAAGTTGTTGATAACATTCTTGAAGATGTTTCGGGAATTAAAAACCAATATAAAATTCCCAATAATTTAAGGTCCTGCCACTCTGCAAAAATAGGAAACTACGCAATTGAAGGACATGTGCCGATTGAATCAATCACCAAACTTTTTAAAGAAAAACCAATTATCTCTGGTATAGCAGTTTCTGGCATGCCTCTTGGTTCGCCTGGAATGGAAATGCATTCTCACGAATCACACTCGCATAATTATGAAAATTACAAAGTAGTTTCATTTAGTAATAGTGGCAAAACAAAAATATTCGACAAAATTTCACCCTAACAAAAATACTAATTTAATTAATAATGACTTTTGTTTTTAGAAAGATAAAAATTCTTACTTTTTTCATTTTATATTTCTTAATTTCAATTCATATTCACATGCTCTTATGAAAGGAACATATTCTTCTGAGCAAGATGCTTTAAAAAAGTCATTAGAACTTGGTTGTCAAGGAACACATAAGAACAAAGAGAAATGGCTTCCATGTGAGGATGAAAAAGAATTACATAAGTACCTAAGAATGTAAATGCAAAAATTTAAACTTAGTAAAAGGAAAATACATAGAAAAGTAGCTGCAATTTCTTCAATACCTTTATTAATTACTCTTATATCTGGGACTAGCTATAGTTTTCTTCAACCATTAGGAGTAGATGCTTTTTGGTTGATCAAATGGCATACAGGTAATTTTGGCATTATTAATTTGCAGCCTTTTTATTCGATATTTCTTGGTATTGCATCGATAATCTCTGTAATATCTGGCATTAGATTATTACAAAAGAATTCTTAGCTTTAACCTAAAGAACCCACAACTATTCATAGGCAATGCTTGAGCAGCTAGCAGTGGGATTAGGAATCTTTTCATTTATTCCCAACCCTTTTCTGCATTTTGAATAATCCATTGTGCAAGAACCTTATCCTCTCCATCCTTTAATTTATTTTTATAACCCTTCATATAATCAATCCCCTCATTAGCTATTTTTGCTATTGATTTCTCATCTGAAATTCCTCTTTTTTCAAGGTCGGAAAGTTTTAATGATTTAGATCCTTTGAGAACGACTGAGCCACCTCTTACATGGCAGCCTGCACAAACATTTCTAAAAATTGTTTCTCCATCTCTAATATCCGAAGCCATAAGATATCTATTTTGCAAAGAGGTTTGAAAAATAATTATTAAAGTTATTACAGGAATTACAAATAGAAATTTAAAAATTTTCATTTGATTTATTCCACCCACAATCAATTTAGCAATTAATTCCGAATCTCGATCTATCTACTTTAATAGCTCTACTGCTACAACAAGATTACCTAACAGACCATTCAAAATATTTAGCTGTTCTTTACTACCAAAGGCTATTAATACCTGACCTGGTTGAAGTATGAAATTACCTCCAGGATTAGTGAACAACTTTTCATTTTCTTTAATAGCTAAAATTTTTGCACCGCTTTTTTTACCTATTCCAAGTTCAGAAAGTGATCTTTTCTCTGCTGTTTCAAAAAGACTAATATCATTACTTAATTCAAATTCTTCAATTTCACATTCACTTCCTGCAAGCAGATCTAGAAAGTCAATAGCGATAGGTCTTAAAGCCATTGATGCCATAGCTCTCCCTGCTGCAATATAAGGACTTACTACTATACTTGCTCCAGCTAATCTCAACTTACTTGCGGCTTCTTCAGTTCCCGCTCTTGCTATTACTCTTATAGAACTTCTTATCCCCTTAGCACTTAAAACCACATATAAATTTGCAGCGTCATTAGGCAAAGTAACAACCAAACTTTTACATTTTTCTAACCCTGCCAGTTTTAAAGTCTCATCAAGAGTCGCATCAGCACAAAGCACTTCTAAACCATTTTCTTCAGCAATCTTTTTTCTATCTTCATCACTCTCAACAACAATAATTGGAATATTTTGCGTTTTTATTTGGTTAGATATTTCCTGACCAACCCTCCCATATCCGCACAAAATTACATGATTTTCCATTTTTCTAAGAAGTCTTTTAAAACGTAATTCGTTTACTCTTTGAAAATAGCCGGATTCGAATAATCTAACAGCTTTTTGAAAGGTAAATTGAATAAAGATCAATCCGCCAACGATTACTAAAACAGTTACTATCCTGCCTTCAGGACTTAAAGGTTGAACTTCTCCAAAACCAATTGTGGTTATCGTGATCAGAACCATCCATAAGCAATCACTCCATTCCCATCCCTCCGTTATTCGATAGCCAATTGCACCTAAAAAAAACAGAAAGAATAAAGAATAAATAAGACCAAACCAAGGCCTTAAATAGTCTTTAATAAAATAGAACTCAAATAATCTAAGCTTCATATCCCTTATTATCGTTAACTATTCAAAAATTTCAAAAAAATTTTCTATTATGTTCCTAAAACTATTTATTTGTTTAAGTGAAATACATATTAAGCAGGATAATAATATTTATTTTCGTAGCTGTATGCATTAAACAAATGATTACTGTCTCAGGTCTTTTTTAATGTTTCATTAAAAATTAATTCAAGGTTTTACTTGTACTGATTCAAAAAGAAAATCAGAAGCTGTTTTTAACCAATCAGCGACTGTAAGACGAAGGTCAGGTTGAGAATATACAAGCGCGACAATTATTCCAACTAAGATTATCTTTACCATGGAAATTCAAATATTCTTATGAATTAAAGCACAACTATTTAGTAAAAAGAAGCTTAAATTTATAAAAAACAGATTAATTAAAATTTCCCTAATTGATTGAACAAGTATTCCACTCTTCTTAGATTAACGCCTAAATCTGATTGACCTAATCTTGCTGCAGATCTTATTTGAATGATTCCTTTTGATCTATCTACATAACTTCTTACATCAAGCTTTAAAATTTCAAGGTCATCAGGAAATCTAAAAAATAAGCTTCTGCAAACACCTCTCCAATAATTCCTTCCACTTTCGATTACTTCTGTACGAGGTAATCCTTCTGCTAGAGAGACAAGTTGAATGAACTTTTGATCAACATTTATTAGTTTCTTTTCTATTAAGACACTATTTAATGGATTAGTTATTGGAGCAAGACCTTGAATGGAGGAAACCATATTTTTTAAAAACGATATAGATGTTCTAACTGATTTCATACACAAAGTGAGAGGAAAAAAGTAAAGAATTTTCCCATAAATTTGATCTCTTTATAAAGATTCCTTATTTTGTGATCAAAATTCTAAAATTTGAGATTTTTAATTGTTTTTTTTGATAGAGATGGTTGCCTAACTTCTTTACTAGTTAGTTTCCTAACCCATAAAAAAACTCCCACAAACAAAAATATTTCAACAATAATTACAACCGATATTAGACTCATTTTTTATCCTCTTTTTTCTTGTTGGTGCCCTCAATGTATGGCACAAGAATATTTAATAACCACTTTTTAAATGAATTTAACGATTTCATAATCTGTTTACTTGCCTTTTCTCCACAAACTCCTCCCTTTAATGAGATCCTCTATATTTGGCCAAGCTGCTATTAATTCTTTAAGTGCCTTTCTATTAGGAGTATAGAAAACACATGACAATGCACTTATTACATAAAGTATGAACCATAACTTACTTTCTGAATAAGCTAAAAACAAAGAGAAAAGAAAACTTCCAATAAAGAAAAAGAAAAATAACCTATTTAATATTTCTAATGGAGTTCTTTTGAGTCTGTAGAATTTAATCTTTTTAATATCTTCTTCAGTATCTTTCTGAAATTTACTTTCGTACGAATTAATTATTTCTTCTTCTAGAACTTTTTCATACTCTAAATTATCAATTGGATCACTTTGATCCTTTTTATTTATCATTGGTATCTATACAGTACAAATATGGTAACTAATTTAAGGTATTTTAAAAAGTATCAAATTTTATCTGATAACTGGAGCTATACGAACAGATCATGGTTTTGAAAATACTTCAAGATTGTCTTATTTATAAAAGATAAATTAGTCAAAATATTCTTTTTAATTTTCCCAAATCTTTCGGTCATTTCAAAACAATCACTTCTATAAACTTCATAGCATTAATTAAATTGGGAGGCAATATCTAAATCTAGAGTTAAAATAGTTAAGAGATTTTAATAATATCTATATGCAAAGGTATTTAATTTCCTACGAATTTACAGATGGGGAGGATCAAGAAGAAGGGGCAGAAATGCTAATTAATTGGTACGAATCAGGTGGTCCCCAAAACAGACCTGAAAACTATGAGGTTCATTCTTGGATTTTTATGGTTCAAAATGGGATTGGATATTCTGTAGTAAGTGCAGATTCTCTTGAGACAATTTGGAAGCAATGGCATCCCTGGAGAAGGTTAATGGATATAAGTATTCAGCCGTGTATGGATCTTGATGAGACAGTCGGATTATTCAAAAAACAAAAAATGAATACAAGGATAGTCTAAAAGTATTTGAATTCCAAATATAAATATCTTTTTAGTAGCACCTAATACTACATACATATCTCACTGCGTTAAAAAGGAAAAGATTAATTTTCCATGATGAATGATTCTTATCACATTTACTTCAAAGGAGAAATTCTTTTCAAGAATTTAAGTAAAGATGAATTTGAATTTGTTTGGGGAAAACTTTATACATCTTATATAAATGCCCTAAATAAAGAGCTAACATACGAATTAATTAGCGAAAACAATATTATGGAGCAGGCCTTTAACCTTGAGCCATCTTACTAAATCAAGAACTAAATCCTAGATTATGAATAAAATAAGAAAAGCTTTCTCTCTTTTATTTTGAGGTACTCTTTTTCTTCTTTAGTTATGTCTAAAGAAATTTTATTTGCCTCAATTTCAACATTCGAACTATAAGTTTCAAAGTTTTCCTCTCTTTTAAATAGGGCAACAATGCCAATATCTGTTATGAACCAAATAAAATGATCAGTTTCTCCAATTGGCTCTTCTCTTAAAGAATCAATAATCAAATCACAAGTTGAATCCATTTAATTAATCTGAGAGGGGGTTTAATTGCCCCCATTGCAATACCTTACGGCCTCAGAATTGGTGCCACCATCTTCAATTATTTCTGCAACACATTTATTAAAAAGTTTAGATTCCTTTTTTACTGAACAGAATCCAAAAGCGATTGCAGCTAAAGCTATTGCCGATACGAAACTAGAACCAAGTTGTATAAAACCATAGGCAAACATAATGTTTTTCTTTCCAAAACATTTTTTTGAATCCTTTTTTTCTTCTGTCATTAATTATTTTTTAACTTAGCTAACCCTATTTGATTAGCTTTAGCTTTGAGAAATATTTGCATAGAGAAAACCGAATTAAACAAATTTTTTAGCACCTAAGACAAAAATTAAAAATTTCAAGTTTAGATTGATTTTTCTTCACTTTAATTTTCAATTTGATACATGATGAAGAAAAAACTTTTTAGATTTTTTATCAACATGAGCTTCTGGTATAGAAAATTTATCTTTTTTAAAAAGTAATGATCCCACAGTTATAACAAGAGATTATGTTACTTTTTAAACTATATTTTATTTTTGTTGATGAAGTATTAATACTTAAAAATTTTTCCAAAAAAGCTTGTTTTGATAATGCTCCCGAGGAGTTATCCACTTTTTAAGCGTTTTTCAACAGGGTTTTCCACAATATGTTGATTAAATTTGAATTTCTATGTGCAAAATAAAATATTATCTTCTTTTAGGAAAAACTATCCACAATTTTTTTTTGGGATAACTATGATTTCGAATGTCTTTTAAATAATTTTAAGAATAAATCTCGTGAATCCAAATGAGAAAAAAAAGGATTTAAATCCCGAAATCAAAAAAGAGCTGAAAAAATCTAAGCTCAAAGTTCTCACTAATGAAAATGATTTTTTAGTAAAAAATCTCAAAAAGGCTGGATGATTTTAGAGCTAAAAATATTTTTAAACAACAAAAATTTCCAAAAATTCCTTTCAATGGCGAAATAATGATTTCTTAAATCATCTAGAATACTAAATTTGCCAAATATAAAATTTCTATTAAATATACAGATTTATACTCTTTAGACCAAACGTATAAAAAAAATCTTAATTATATTATTCAAATCTCAGTAAGAGATCAGATTAGAAATATAAACGGGAAATTCAGGTTTTAATTTATTAAAAATTCAATTTTCCATAATCTCCATCATATTTTCAATAAAGATGAATATTCAAGAACTTAAAGTCAACTACAAAAAGCTTTTAAACAAAGCTGCAAATGCAAATGGTCGTAAAGAAACTGTTTCTTACTTAAATCGTGCTGCTAAAATTAAATCAAAAATTCACTCAAACACAAAAGTAAATTGTTTCAGATGTAATGGAGCAGGTTTTTTAAGAATTTCTTTAGATGAGACTAAGACATGTCTATCTTGCTATGGGAAGGGGTTTTTGATTAAAGAAATTCAGCAAGTTTAAAAAATTTGATTTTTCATGAAAGATCTCATTCAAGCTCATAAAAAATTAATTAAAACAGTAAAAGAACAAATGGGGTTTTCTGATTATGGAATGTACTGGTTGGCTTTCCTGGAAGGGGGTTTAACTATATGGTTACTGGATAGAATATTTTTCCACTGGTTAAAGTTTTAATTTTTATTTATGTCAAAAAAATTCTGCGTGTACGAATAAATATTTTATCGAAACCATTTGAAAAGTTGTAGCATAGAAAAAAAACCATTATGCAACTACTGGGATTAATTCTTCTTCTAGCAAGTAGCTGGTACTTATGGAAATTAACATCAAACTTTCTTGATGAACCAACAAAAAAAGAACTGATTAATAGTTTAAACAACCTCAAAAATAAATTCTCTGAGGGAAAACAAAATTTCTCTAAAGCAAAAATAAGCGAAGCTTGGGAAAAATACAAAGAAGAAGGTGGTGCCTTATCTAATAGAAAAAAAAGCTAGTGGACTTTTTTATTATTACAAGTCTCACTAAAGATATTTCTAGAATTGATCTAATTGGTATTTTGTTTGGTCATTTAGTTTTTGGTGTTGCATTGACACAGCTTTTAGACTGGAAGTGGTTAAAGAACCTTATGAGTGAAGAAGATAAAACAAGGATGCTTAAAAGTTATACATGGAAAGACTTATTAGTAGATGGAGCAATTGTTACGGTAGTTCTAGGAATAATTTTTTTGATAATTAGCATTTTTTTATAAATGAACGTAACCTACATCCTTTTAGTTTTTTTAATGATATCAATTGTGATTTTCACTCAAATAATCAATTCCTCCGATGCATCAAAATAAATGAACGAAGTAACTAGCAACTCCTCAACTGGGTGGTACTTAATCGCTTTAGTAAGCACTTTATCTTTTTTAGCTTTAATTTACTTCGGCCAAAAAAGATAGAGCAAATTTTGAAAGACTATTTAAATTCATTAAAAAAGGCCTGCAACTTCATGAGTTGCAGAGCTTTTAATTATTAAGAAACTAATTTATATAAATCTATTGATGATGAAACCTTTTTTCTTAATTATAGAAAAAGAGACCGATGAATATGATGAAGATACTGAATTCACGGCCCCTTTGATAACCGCATTTTTCGGTAGATACGACAATGAATCACCTCCTTTACTAATTTTTTTTTAAACATAACTAAAAGAATTAAACAAGGAAAGAAATACGGTAAAAATTTAAAAGTTTTTTAACAAATTAACGATATAAATCTCTTAAAAATAAAAATATAGATATTACCAAGGCAAAACTTCTCCGTTGGCATGCCAAAACATCCCAGAGTTATTTTTATTTAAAGAATCAATATGTCTCAAAAGGCCATTTGCTGATTCTTCAGGACTAATTCCATTTCTTGTAAAGCCAGTCATTCTTGTACTAACTAACCCAGGATGCAAAATAGCTACATAAATATCTTCTCTCGATAAATCTATGGAAAGTGATTTTGCTGCCATAGATAAGGCTACCTTAGACATCCTGTAACCACAAGAACTTCCTGATGTATTATCTTCAATAGATCCTATTCTACTTGTGATAAAAGCAACTTTAGAAGATCTTTTTAAAAGATGTTTAAGTGATTGAGTCATACATATTGGGCTCAATGCATTGACTTCAAATTGCCGCAAAATACTTTTTTTTATCTAAGTTTTCGAAGGAATTAAATTCATGAATTCCTGCATTATGAATTAAGCAATCTAAATTAACTCCAGATAATTTTTTACACAAATTTGTTATCGACTCATTAGAAGAAATTTCTACATTCTCTTCAACTCTCACTCCTAAACCTCTAAGTTCTTTTGAAGCTTTCCTACATGTTGCAATTACATTATCTCCCCTCTTATGGATTTGCCTACATAATTCTAATCCAATACCCCTATTTGATCCTGTAATTAGATAAGTCGGCATTTTTAAAAATAAATAATAAACAATAAACAATCAATCTAAATCCAAATATAAAAAAACTAACTAGAAAAAGAAAAAATTTATAAAATTCCTAATAAAATTTATTAGGATTATGATAATTTGAGATATAAAAGGAATTTTAAAGAATTCAGAGATATTTTATTATCAAAACTTAATGTATGGAAATTTTAAATCAAGAATTTACACAAGAGATTATTAGATTAACGTGGAGAAATCCTGCTTTCATGGCTTTAGCTATTGCATTAGTCTGGCTTATCCCACAATTATTTATCAGAAAAATAATGGCAAAAAAATATGAACAAAGAAAAATAGAAATTCAGAAAAATAAAATTCAGAAGCTTTACCCAACCAATACCCCTAAATAAGATTTTTTTTATGATGATCTATTTAATCAAAAAAATACTTTTTGCATCTAAGTAAATATGACCTACAAAATAATTAGAATTGATGGGAAAGATGACGAATTAACCGCTCAAAGTTTTGAAAACTATTCAGATGCATACGATTTGTTAGATGAACTATATGAAGATTTATGTTGTTCAGATGCTGATTATGGGGACATAACCTATTACGATATTGTAGAAAATAATTTAAAAAATATTAATGGAGAATAAAAAATGGACTCCCTCACAAGAAGAAAATTTAGGGATAATAACGAGTGTATATGAATTCATTAAAGAACTTTCAGAACTTCAAGAAAAAACTGGATGTCCCGACTCATTTATTTATGATTTTATTGGCAAAATTCAAAATGAATGGCATCCTAAATCTTGCTATTCTATAGTTAGAAATACAAAAAGGAAAAATTAGAAAATATTAAATCTTAAAGTCAAATTTATAAAATTCCTTTAATATAATTGGGATTTAAAAATATTTAAGCATGATCATTAGAATACTAGGTATTATACTTATCCTTGGTACGATTGCATATTATGGTTTAGTTTTGACTGGTCAAAGCAGCCTATAGTTTTTTCAACTTTTAAAATTTCTCATGAAATGGCCTCCTGCTCTTTGTTGGACAGCACCAAAAACTATTAATGGTAACAGGCATTTTCAAGTTAAAGCTTATGGTGGTAAAAATGAAAATAGATGGGTTGATATTTTTCCTACCAAAAATAAAAAAGATATCAAAAGGATTTTATGGACAAAACTAAAATCAGAATGGACTACTGGATGGTTAAGGCTCCCAAAAGATAAAGATTAATTTGTTTATGTAAACAAATATTATTAACCAGTAAATTGTAAAAAATAATACCTAATACAGAAAAAATAACTTCTAAGATTTTGAAAACTGTTTGATATGAAGTCAGAACCGAAGAAAAAACTGCCTAATAAAAAAGTTATAAGTTCAGCAAAATTTGAGGCCAAAGAACAATTTACAAAATCTGCATTAGAAAATTTAAAAACAGAAAATGAAAGACTTGTTAATTCACTTAAAAAATCTGGGGAAATTAAAGATTCAAAAAAAAAATAGATTTACATAATTAAAATTTTTTTATTATTATATTATTTTATAGATTGAGGAATGATTGAAAAAATCTCACTAGCAAATTCTCATTTACCTCAACTTATCGGGTTCGTTCTTATGTCAATTGGTTATACTCTAGGCAATAAATTTTACCTTCCAGAAATAAAACAAAAGTAATAATATCTAGTTACTAAATCAATTTTTAAACAAATAACATTTAAAAAATTCAATTAAAAAATCTTCAAGATTTATCTGATTTGCAAAAAAAATTTAAAGCTAGTTGAAATTCAATTAGGACTACTCTTGGAGAAATAATGATACATAAATGTAACATTAAAGTTCCAAAAAATGTGAAATCTAAATATTTAGTAAGAAATCATACTATTTTTTTTTGAATATGTTACATTAGTTAATAATTCAAGACACTTCCTTTGTCAATAAAGCGGAATTTGGAAATCTTTGATAAATACAATTGTCATTCACTTTTGGCTCACTAAACCATCACATACGAAATCTAAAAATGGATGCACTCACTAGTTTTATAGTTGTTATCATTGCAATAACAATTCAATTCTCTTTATACGCCATCAAAAGGTTGCAGGAACCTTTAGAACCAAATTATTTGATAGATAAAAATTCGAAAAAAATTAAAAACTATATGGGTAAGTTTTGGAAAAATGCCGAAATAACAAATGGGAGATTAGCTATGATAGGTTTTTTAGCTTTGATAATAAACTATGGTTTTTTTGGGTGGATAATACCTGGTTTTATTTAAACTATCAATATATCAAGGTCTTAAAGAAAAAAAAATCTCTCATTCGAAACAAACTCTCCTTTTAAAAAAAATATTTTTATTATATGTAAAAAACAATTGAGTAATTCTGATTTTGATAAAAATGGATTGGACAGCTATGGAACGCACTGGCTTCAATACGCTGCTTTCGCTGTCACATGTTTTGCTATATTTACAACCTGGGCATTTTTTTATGATGAAAGGTTCCACAACTTTGTAATGAACATTTTCAAGGTTATTAACTGCAGTGGGTTCAACTGTAATGGAGTATTTTAAAATTCCATGGCTAATCCAGATCAAAAAACAATATTAATTGATAATGCTTTTGAGGAAATAAAAAATATTTGTATAAATCTTCAAAAAGATACTGATGCTTCAAATTCAGAACTTAAAAGTTTACTAAAACTAATTATTAATGAATGGGAAGAAAAAGAAGAACAAAAAACTGGTTTTGGATTCAGGTAAACTTAGCCACTATCTAAAAAGAGACTTAGGACTCAAATCATTTTAATATGAACAGATTTTTTACTTTTAAAATTTAATATTTATAATTTACATTTTTTAGAAAGTAATTAAAAAGGAATGAATCTCAAAAAGAAGATTCATTCCAGATTTAGCGTTAGTTTTATCTAGATTTAAATTTTATAATTAAACTCCTCTGGTGGACTATCAACCATTAGTTCCCTCCTATTCAACAAGTTAAACCTACACCTTACTAATTAAGAAAGTAAATCAGTAAAAATGCTGATTTATTATTTTCTAAAATGTTTGAATTAAAGAAGCCAATTCTGGTGCATCTAATAAAAGTGCAAAAAATGTAAGAACAACTAATAAAAATATGGAAAAGTAGAATTGAATCATTTTACAAAATTACTTAAAAAGAATTTTTTAAGTTGTATAAAATAATGCTTTGTTTACATAATTAAATATCTCTACCTAAAGAAGTTTAATTAAAGAATAATTAAGATGCTTCAGGAGAAAATATCGTCCTATTTTTTTGCCAATACTCACAACCTTTAAGTAAATGATCACCCTGTGGTATACGTTTTTCGTATTTTGGACAGATCAAAATAGTAGCAAAAGTTTCTGTAGTGCTGTAGCGAAAGTGATCGCAAGTAATACAAATCTTTGTTCGTTTTCGTTTTAGGATAGATTCTTTTAGATATTCCCATTTTGACGGATTTACCTTGATCATGATTACTGGAATTTATTAGTAACAATTTGCCAACCTCCCGAAATTAATTCATTCCATGTCTCACAAGCACACTCAACAGAATGAAGTCTTGAATTTTTAATTTGAGCTAGTTCACCTAATTCATTTGCATAGAAAAGATGAGTATATACTTTTAAGTTATTGGATACAGATTTCTTATAACTCTCAAAAAAAATTAATAAACCACTTTTTTTGTTAAATAACCAGCCAGTTGGGGGGTCAATAAGGCTGCCACGATAAAAATAAGTCCGAACATTAGCGACTCCTGAAGTCATAAAGATAATACAGTTGTACTATTAATATAAATGTACTACTCGTAGACGTCAAGTATTCCTCTGGTAATTATTTAAATACTAAAATTACTTTCCAGAAATAATCAAACGTAAAGTTCTTATTTGGTAATAGTGAATACAAATAACTCCTTGAAAAGGGAAATATTATTTAAAGAGTATCTCCAAAAGATGCAATGTATCGAAATCCCTTCTATTTAGGATGGAACAAAGGTTGGTCTTTTTTATTCTTTTTAGAGGGTGGCCTTGCAAAAATTGAAGCAAGAGGTTTTGGTATTTCTATCACAACAAAAGTTGAGAAAGGAGAATCACCACTAGAATCTGCGGATAGATTAGTCTCGAAAGAGCAAAGGATTAGAAAATCAAGATATTATTCTTGGGTTAAATCTATTAATGAAAAAACAATAAATTAATCAACCCTTAAGTTTCTAAAGTAATTTGTTGACAGTCAATTTAAAATAGAAAATAATCATTTATTTTTCGTGTCCAATAAATTTTATGAATGGTGGAAAAACCACAGAAAAGTCGTGACCTATGGAGCTTTTATCATCTTGTTTGGTTATTATTTATCTCCTGTTGTCAAAGAAGCAAAATACAAAAACCAATGTATTAAATACTCTACTAAAGGAGCTTTAACTAAATTTAATAAGGACGATATGGGAAAAACTGTACTAGAAGAAACAGATTTAAATATTGATGAACTAGCAAATATTGAAGGTTATAGGAATTGCATTAAATAAAAAGTTTGCAAAAATTAAGCTGAGTTTTAATGATTAAAGGTATGTTTAAACTTATTTTATTAATATTATTATTTGGATTTATATCAATAAGTCCTAAAACAAGATATTTGGTTGGCATAACTCTAAAAGAAATTTCTTCATTTCTTTCATGGACTGTTAAATATGAAGATAGAGAAAAATGGATTATAGATAGACCAAGTTGGATACCTAGCCAAAAACTCAAGCCATCGTATTAAATGAAGACTTATTTAGAAGAACGAATTGAATGGTACGACGATAATTATAGAAATGGTAATGCTTTAATCTCTGATAAGCAGTTCGACCAACTTGAAAAAAATTTATTAAGAACACACCCTAATAGTAATTACTTTAAAAAGAAAAATAAACTAGTTTTACCTTCATTAGAAAAGGATTCAATAGATGAATTCTTGAAAGGATTATTAGTAGATACCAGATTATTAATTGAACCAAAAATTGATGGTTGTGCTGTTGCTTTGCAATATAGAGATGGATCCTTGGAGAAAGCAATTTCAAGAAAAGGGGCAGACGTTACTAGTAAACTTATTAAAGTCCAAGACATTCCCAATAATCTCCCTTTACGAGGAGTTCTTCAAGTTAGAGGTGAATTATATGCACCCAACCAAAGTCCAAATATCTCCCAGAGAATCGCTTCTGGATTTCTAAGAGCTAAAGAAGGATTTTCTGAAAGTCTTAGCTTCTGCGCATTTCAAATACTTAATTCAACACTTAACCAATATGAGTCCAAAAAGAGTCTTTCAAAGCTTGGCTTCACGATCCCTCAGGATATTTCATGCAGCTTTACAAGCCAAGTTGAAGTATTTAGAAAACAATGGCTAGAAGGGAAGCTTTTTAGTAAATATCCAACAGATGGAATAGTAGTAAAAATAAATTCTAGAAAATTACAATTAATTAGAGAAAAATCAAATTTAGATTATCCTTATTGGCAAGTGGCAATAAAACATTAATGGAATTAATACCCCAGATTTTTCCTACTTGGCATATTTACTTGGATATGTTTTTGGTTGGCTTTGCAACTTACGGTTTTCTGAGAATTAAGAAAAAAATAAAAACTAAATAAAATTTTTAAATCATCAGTGGTCCTTAAGCATCGATTTAAGTTGTTCGGTATCTAATTGTTCAAGATAATTTCTCATTGCCAACCAAGATCTTCTGCTTTCTAACTTTCCACTTTGTTTAAATAAATTTGCGGAAACTTGATCTATCAATTCTTTATGAGTCATATTTATATTCTTCATCTAGTTCAATGACGACACCATTAAAAAATTCTGCTAATAATTTTGATGGGTCTTGCATAGATATCTTTCTATCTACTTTTGATAATTTCTTTTTTATTGGATTTAAGTTAGTCATACAGATTCAGGTAATTCAAGTTCTTCAAAAGTCCAACCTTCTAATTGAAGGTCATGCCATTTATCCCATGCATTATCCAAATACATTTGAGTGGATGATTTAATTGCCATTGGCTCACCAAGATCATTTGCGTAATATGTATGAGCAAAAATTCTCATACTATTTCTTGGAGATTTTTTATTCCTTATAAATAAAATTAATCTGCTGCGGTCTGGGCTAAGCAACCAACCACTTGGGGACTCATTACGATAACCGTAAGAAAAATTAGTCCAAACATTAGCTCCTCCTAAAGTCATTACTTAGTAATACATGTGTACTACTAATATAAATACATTAGAAATGGATCGTCAAGTATTTTGGCAAATAAATTATTTAAACTGTGGTGAATAAAAACAGCTCAGTTATTACAAAGAAAAAAAATACCCACCAAAAGCCTGTTTTAGCAAGCATTTTGATAGGTAACACCGGATCCCCGTCAGTTCTCTGCTGCATCGACCTGGAAATGCCAGAAGAGGATTCAAAGTGGGCTTTCGTTTCCGATTACAAGATCGGTTTACTACCGCATCACGACAGTCTCCTCATGTCGAAAGAGAGTCAGATCAGAGCACATAAAGAAGAACTTAACCAAAGATCCAGTAATCTAACTCTAACTTATTTTTTTATGCATTTGGAAATGGCCAGATGTCTCTTACCATAGTTAATAAAATTTGAGCTTCATCATATCTTTCTAAATGCGTTTTACCATCTAATAAAAATGTGATGTGAGCCATTTTTCTCCCCAGAATTTCGCGAGATTTGCCATAACAATGAATGTTAGAACCCTCAATTTCAGATAACATTTTAATTCTGGTTTCCATTGAGACTGGGAAATTCTTTTTTAACCCTAGAAGATTTATCATAATTGCACCTTCACAGTTCATTTTAATTTCAGGTGGCATTATCCCAGAAGAAATACAAACATATTGATCAAACTGACTTGAAGTGCAAGCTTCAATAGAGAAATGAGCTGAGTTATGTGTTCTAGGAGCTATTTCATTAATTAAAAGACCATTCTCTCCATAGAAGAATTCAATAGCTAAAACTCCAACGTAATTAAGTTCATTGACTATTGAAGAGAAAATATTTATTGCGAATAAGTTCAAATCATATTCATTCGTTCCAGGTGCAAGAACCCAATCACAAACATGGTTTGATTGGAAGGTCTCAACTATTGGAAAGAATCTTATCTTACCGGTCCTATCTCTCGAACCAACAAGAGCTAGTTCTTTTTCATACTCTATCCATTCCTCTATTAGCCATTCATCAGAATTATTATCTGTTAAAAAAGAATCTAAATTTTCTTTTGTCTTTATTTTTATGTTCCCTTTACCGTCATATCCACCTTTATTTGATTTTGCCATTAGAGGAAAATTCCAATTATTGATTTCCTCATCCGAGAGATTTTTAAAATCTTCAATACTTATCCATTTTGGACAGGGGATATTCATTCTATCTATTAATTTTTTTTGAGAAAACCTATCTACTAATGGCTTAATTGCATTAAGGCTTGGGACAAAAATATCTTTATTGCCAATTAAATTTAATTTATCAATTTTTATCCATTCATTTTCAAAAATTATTTTTTCACACTCATTAATTAATGATTTATTACCTCTTATCTTTAAAGGATCAGCTTCTATGACATGATCTGCTTTTGAACCGGCAGGATCATCACAAGATTTTGTTTGCACACATACTTCTAAATTTCTTTTTTTTGCTGCCTCGGTTAACATCAAAGCCAGTTGACCACCTCCAATTATTCCCAGGGAATAATTTTTCTTAATTTCGTTTATATTTTTTTTAAAACTCATAGCATGATTTTATTACCATTTCTAATTCTTAACAACTGAATTTTTAAGTATCTAGAGCTTAGATTTTGCTAATATATAGAGTATTTAATACTAACTATTTATAAATTTAACTAGGTAACTAATTGTGAATAAGAGGAAAATATTAGTCCCATTAGGTGATAAGTCATACGAAGTAACACTAGAAGCAGGGATACTGAATAATATCAGCGAAGAACTCTTAAAAATTGGAATAACAAAGAATAGAAAAATACTTGTGATTTCAAATGAAGAAATATCAAATTTGTATGGAGAAAAATTCTTAAACAATTTAAAAGATAATCATTACCAGGCCAAAATGTTCCTTATCAAAGCTGGAGAATCATATAAAAACTTAAAAACCTTAAATGAAATATATGATGTTGCATTTGAATTTGGCTTAGATAGAAATTCAATAATTATTGCCCTTGGAGGAGGAATTGTTGGAGATGTAAGCGGTTTCGCAGCTGCTACTTGGCTAAGAGGCATAGAATATATTCAGATTCCAACAACATTATTATCAATGGTTGATTCATCTGTGGGAGGGAAAACAGGAGTAAATCATCCAAAAGGGAAGAATTTAATTGGAGCGTTCAATCAACCTAAAGCAGTTTTTATTGATCCAGAAACTTTAAAAAGTTTGCCCAAAAGAGAATTTAGTGCCGGCATGGCCGAAGTAATAAAATACGGAGTAATAAGAGATAAAGAACTTTTCGAATACTTAGAAATTGAAAAGAACAAGAATGAACTTATAAATCTCAGGAATGAATATCTAATTAAAATAATAGATAGTTCAATAAAAACAAAGTCTCATATTGTTTCGCGAGACGAACATGAAAACGGTGTTAGAGCAATATTGAATTATGGTCATTCTTTTGGTCACGTTATTGAAAATTTATGTGGATACGGCAAATTTCTTCATGGTGAGGCAATATCAATTGGTATGAATATTGCGGGGAAGATAGCAATTGAAAAAGGTTTATGGTCTAAAGAAGAATTAGAAAGGCAGCAAATTCTATTAGAGAGTTACGATCTTCCTACTGAGATCCCTAAAATAAATAAAGAAGAGGTTCTAACAATACTTATGGGCGACAAGAAAGTACGTGATGGCAAAATGAGATTTATATTACCGAAAGAAATTGGTGTAGTGGATATATACGATGACGTAGAAGATTCATTATTTTTAAAGTTTTTTTCTTAACGCAAACAGGTTGAATTTATATTCATTTTCTTCTCATTAAACTTTTTAAAGACAAACCACTTAAAATCACCTAAACAAACAGGATCAACGAGTCTAAGTAATGCCTCTCTTCTTAAAAGCGCATTTGATAAATCCTCCTTAAATTCTCTCTGAATCCCATAAAGTCTCTCTGCCAATCCAAGTGCCAACAAAGCCTCTCCTTGTTTAGTTATTCCAACAGTATCAAATCCAAGAGTCTCAGCATCATTAATTAAAGTTTCTATGCACACATGAGATGTTAAATCGCAATTTCCAGGAGAATCTAAGACATCATTCGTCATTTTTTGATTTTCATAAGAAACTATCGTCCCATCAGAATTCTTAGAGGTGTAGTATTTTTTTGCTTCTTTAGCGTAATCAATTATCAATAAAATACCATTATTTATTTTTCCATAAATGGCTTTTAACCATTTTGAGTTATCTATATGCCATTCTGTCGTCCATCCTTCAATAGCATCTTCAGGCGGGATAGTGATTCCCAACTCACTTTTGGCAAGTTCAATACTTTTTCCCAATTCACTTGTAATTGGCATTTCATCAAAAAATAATTTATGAGACTTTTTGTCTATAGAAACTGCTTGTCGTAGTAATTTTCCTTTTGAAAAGGTTATTCTTTCTACTGGCAAAGCATCTAAAACCTCATTTGCAAGAACTATTCCATTTATATTATTTTCCTCTATTTCTTCCAAACGTTTCCATATAATATCAATACCTAAATTTAAAAATTCCTCCAATTTATTTTTTTGTTTTTCTACCATGCCTTCATTAGGTTCAATGATTATAAAAGAAACTCCTTTCAAAAAATTCTTGTTATTTTCTAAAAAATATTTAATTAATCCACTCATAAAGCTTCCATTTCCTGCTCCAAATTCAATTACAGCTAATTTCTGATTAGATAAAAAACTATTTTTGAACTGAATTAGCCAATCTTCTATTTGTTTACCAGCCAAAAATGCAAAATCATCAGATAAAGAGGGTGATGTGACAAAATCTCCTCGAACACCTAACTCAGCTTTACCACTACCGTAATAACCATCAATAGGATCATTTAAAACAAAATTCATAAAGTCATAAAAACTTATAGTCCCACCCATTTTTATTATTTTTTTTACTAACCAATCTGGATTATTCGCGGGTAAGCTATTCATCGGCGAAAATATAAAGAGACAAAACTTATTTATGCCTTCAAAGATTAACTATTTTGTGGGATTTTTTCTATCTATATTAGTTTTAATTTCACATAAACCCGTTTTCGCTATAAATAATCCAAATCTCTTACCAGAAGAAATAACACCAGTAATTGATTTAGCTAAAACATTAAGCCCTAATCAGAAAAAATCTTTAGAAGACAAGCTTAATAACCTTGAAATAGAAAGTGGGTGGAAAATTAAATATTTATCTCAGTTTGAGAGTTCTCCTGGTAGTGCAATTAAGGACTATTGGGATTTAGATGAGACAAGTTTGTTGATAGTTGCTGATCCTAGAGGAGGAAATTTACTGAACTTCAACGTCGGAGAGGCTTATTTTAATTTCATGCCAAGGTTATTTTGGATTGAACTTCAAACAAGATTTGGTAATCAATATTACGTGAAGGATCATGGTGAGGATGGCGCAGTATTAGATGCAATTAATTCAGTAAAGATTTGCCTTGAAAGAGGAGGTTGTCAAGTTGTTCCTGGCCTACCCAAAGAACAATATATATGGACTTTATGCACATCTATTCTTGGAGGTTTAGTAGCAGGTTTTGCATCTGCGCCACGAAAAGAAGGTCAAGTGATATCAATTGGATTTTTAGCTCTTCTTTCTCCTTTATGGGGAATGTTATTTGGAATTTTTGGTTTGGCACCGATAATATCCAGAACAAATGATTTATTACCATTATTTAAAAATGGTTTGGCTTTTACAGCAGCAGGAATTGCCGGATATATTTTATCTCAAACATTATTTTCAAGATATGAAAAGCCTAAAAATACTTAAAATATGATCAAAAATATCTAATCCTAAAAAAATTTATCTTCTTCACAAATTTCACCAGACTCTGAATACCATCGGTGAGAAACATGTCTTAATTCCTTTTTTTCAAACTCAATCCATGAAAAGTTAATTAGTAATTTCCCGTCTTCATCAGTTTTATATCTTGGCACTACAGCAGTATTAAAATAAATTGTCTCTTTGCTATCAATTTGAAACATCTCTCTAAAACCAAGATTTCTTTTAAGCCGATTATGCATATGACCAAAAATTACAAGATCAACTTTTCTTCTCTTTTGTATTTGAGAGATAGCAACAGACAAATCTCTATCTCCCCAATCTAAAGAGGGTAATTTCCAGTCTTTCCCACAAATGCTTTTAGGTTCTGAACCTAAACCAGAAGGACCTGCATGAGACATAATTATTAAAGGTATATCTTCGATACTCTCTTCTGAACATTTGATGATTTTATTTATTGAATCTTGTTCGGTTATAGGTCCATAAACACCTTTAACTTCTTTTGAAAGATAATAGCCTCCGCCAGAACTACATGGTCTAGCAGATAATAAATTTATTTGATTATTAAAAACTTTCAAATCCCATGCACAATATTTTTCACCAAGAACACGTATCTGCTTTGAGAGAGTTTCGCCTGTAGAATCTTTTCCTCTATCATGATTTCCTAAAATCACAAAAGTAGGAATTTTGATCTCATTGATTTTTTTAATTATTTTGACACTTCCATCAGAAATATCACCAACAAATAAAACAATATTTGGTTTGATAATCGATAAAACTTTCAAGTCTAATTCAGACCATTGACCATGACAGTCACCAACAATAGCAATTTTTAAATTTGTCAGAATTTTTTCTGTTTAAAGGCATATAATCTATTTAGAGATATTCTAAATCCTGACCAGTATAACTTCTACTGCAAAACAGAAATCAGTTCAAAACGAAGAGGATTTGATTTCTGAAATAAAGGAGCGTTGCAAAAAAGCTAATGCAATTATTCTTGCGCACTATTATCAAGCACCAGAGATTCAGGAAATTGCAGATTTTATTGGAGATTCATTAGATCTATCTAGGAAAGCTGCAAATAATGACGCAGATATAATAATTTTTTGCGGTGTGCACTTTATGGCCGAAACCGCAAAAATACTTAGCCCTAATAAAACAGTCCTATTACCAGATATTGACGCAGGATGCTCATTAGCAAACGATTGTCCTTCAGATAAATTTCAAAAATTCAGGGAAGAAAATCCAGATCACTATGTCGTAAGTTATATAAATTGCACTGCAGAAGTAAAAGCTCAAAGTGATCTGATATGTACAAGCAGTAATGCAGTCTCATTAATTAAAAAGATACCTGAAGATAAAAAGATAATATTTGCGCCAGATCAGAACCTTGGGAGATGGGTACAGAAAAATTCTGGAAGAGATCTTAAATTATGGCCTGGCAGCTGCATTGTTCATGAATCATTTAGTGAAGAAGCACTTCTAAAATTAAAATATCAAAATCCAGGATCAAAAGTAATTGCTCATCCTGAATGTAGTCAAAATTTACTAATTCTCTCAGACTTTATTGGATCAACAAGTAAGCTGCTTGATTTCGTAAGTAAAGATCCATCTAAAACTTACATGGTACTAACTGAACCTGGAATAATTCATCAAATGAAAAAGAAGGAACCTAATAAAATTTTTATTGAAGTCCCAGATGTAGAAGGTTGTAAATGTAACGAGTGTCCATATATGAAATTAAATACTTTAGAAAAAATTCTTGATTGTTTGAAAAATAATTCCCCGTCTATCGAACTAGACCCAGAAATAATAAGAAGAGCCTATGTGCCAATAAAGAGAATGCTGGATATGAGTAATTAATTTAATGAAAATACTTTTTCTTCCTTATTAATTTTTAGGAATGCATTAAGGTTTGTGGTGTCGGGCTTAAATTCGCTTATCTGATTCTTTCTATTAATTATATTTATTAGCTCTTTTTCACCAGCTCTATATTGTTTATCTTTTCTAGTTCCTATCTCTCTTTGAAGTATAGGGTTTATATTCATTCTTACTTCTATGTCTGGAACAATTCCAGATTTATTTATATCAGTGCCGTTCGGAGTTAAATACTTAGCGACTGTAACAGTTAGACCTGAACCATCAACTAATGTTCTCATAGATTGAACTAGACCTTTACCAAATGTTTTCTTCCCAACTAATTTTCCTCTTTTGTTATCTTTTATAGCACCAGAAACTATTTCACTAGCACTAGCAGAACCCTCATTAACTAAGACAACTAAGGGCTTTTTTGTTAGAGCTTGACCGTTTCCTTTTTTTGTTTCTTTTAAACCATCTTTACTTACTGTACTTACTATTACTCCTTTGTTAATGAAATGCCTTGAGATATCAATGCTTGATTCTAATAAACCTCCAGGATTACTTCTCAAGTCAAGAACATATCCTGCGACTTTTTTTGTTTCTAAATCCTTAATAGCATCTCTAGTTTCTTTGGATGCATTTGCATTAAATTGTTTAATTCTTACATAGCCAAT
This sequence comes from uncultured Prochlorococcus sp., assembly GCA_902622435.1. GTDB lineage: Bacteria > Cyanobacteriota > Cyanobacteriia > PCC-6307 > Cyanobiaceae > Prochlorococcus_A. Next base: position 25,258 of record CACNQB010000004.1, read on the forward strand.
TGATAAGCCATTTTTGGTTTGATTAACTTTACTTGATACAGATTTTATTTCAATTTTTTCTCTTGATAAAGTCTTAAAAAAGGATTGAGAACCTCTAAGAATTTCAAGCTTTACTTTAGTACCTCTTTGTCCTCTTATTAATTTCACGGCATCCTCAATATTCATACCTTCAGTAGAAATATCATCTATGGATAATATTTTATCTCTAGCTTTAATTCCAGCATCAAATGCAGGGGTGCCCTCTATGGGAGAAATAATTATTAAATCATCGGATTCTTTATCTTTAACTATTTGGATACCAACTCCAGTTAATTCGCCAGAGGTATCAATTCTCATTTGATTAAATTCCTTAGGTTCTAAAAATCTTGTATAAGAATCATCTAAATTAGAAAGCATATCTCTAATCGCATCATATGCTTCATTGCTGTCTGAATATGTTTTTGACAAAACTTCTTTTCTTAGATTAATCCAATTAGACTTTTGAAATTTGCCGTTTGAATCAAGAAAATCTCTATATACAATTTGCCAAACATGATCAATTACTTCTTTATAACTATTATTTAAAACTGTTGCCTCTGCAAAATTATTTAAAAATAACCCAGAAAAGGATGTCGCAAACAGAAATATATATTTTGTTTTAAGCAATTTTCTTATCTTCAAATAATTCGATATTTTTTATTATAAAAAGAATTTATTTATAATTCAAAAATTTGACAAATCCTTAAGGATCAATCCACTTCCCATCATCCTTAATAAGTTGGATTAAAGCATTAACACCCTCATCTTCAGGTACTCTTTTTATCTCTTCTTTTCTTCTATATAAGGCAATAGTTCCTTTACCTTTTCCAACATAACCATAATCAGCATCTGCCATTTCTCCTGGCCCATTAACAATACATCCCATTATTGCTATATCTAGACCCGTCAAATGTGAGGTAGCGTTCCTAACTTTATCTACAACTTCTTCTAGATTGAAAAGTGTTCTACCACAACTGGGGCAACTGATGTATTCAACCATTGTTTTTCTTAATCCTAAAGATTGCAAAATTGAATAGCACACTGGTATTTCCTTTTCTGGAGCTTCTGTTAAGGAAACCCTGATGGTATCTCCTAATCCCTCTGCTAAAAGTGTTCCAATTCCAGCAGTACTTTTAATCCTTCCATAATCACCATCACCAGCTTCGGTCACTCCTAAATGTAAGGGATAATTATATCCTTCTGAGTCAAGCCTATCTGCAATCATTCTGTAAGCTGCCATCATGACCGGAGCCCTAGAAGCTTTCATAGAAATAATTATGTTATGAAAATCAAGCTCATCACAAATTTTGACGAACTCCATCGCAGATTCTGTCATTCCTAATGGCGTATCTCCATAAGTAAAAAGCATCCTCTCAGATAGAGACCCATGATTAACTCCAATCCTTAGAGCTTTGTTTTCAGCCTTTAAAACTTCAACTAAAGGGGTAAATCTTTTAAGTATTGTTTGCTTAATAGTTTCAAATTCCTCATCTGTATATTCAGTTCTTGTAGGGTCTGATTTTTCAAAAACAAACAATCCAGGATTAATTCTTACTTTATCAACATGTTTTGCAACTTCCATTGCAATTTTCATACCATTATGGTGAACATCAGCCACCAAGGGGGTATTGATATTATTTTCTAGTAATTTCGCCTTTATATCTCCTACTGCTTTGGCATGTGCTAAGGAAGGGACAGTTAACCTTACTATTTCACAACCCACATCATGAAGTCTTTTGATAGCTAAGTAAGCATTTTCGACATCCATAGTATCTTCATTTATCATCGATTGAACTCTTACTGGATAATCACTTCCAATAGCTATATCACCCACCATTACTGTTCTAGTTATCCTTCTCTCAATATGAGTTGAATATCTTTTGGAGAGACTATTAACCTCTTTAGATTGAGTTAATGACATTAAAATTCTTGATATTCAAAAAGGATTTCACTAAATTATACGGCATATAGTTTACCACTTACATTCTCTAGGTCTTTCAAAGTGAGATGGTAAGGTTTATTGATTTCTTTTGAAGGAAATCTCAACAAATAAGATGGATGAAAAATTACCATAATTTCTCTCCCATCTTTTTTAATCCATTGACCTCTTAAATTACTTATAGGATCTTTAACTTCTAAAATAGCTCTCATAGCAGTAGAACCAGTAAGTAATATAAATTTTGGATCGATTAACTTTATTTGCTGTAATAACCAAGGTTTATGAATATTAATTTCTCTAGCAGTGGGTTTTCTATTATTTGGTGGACGACATTTAATTACATTACAAAAATAAACATCCTTCTTATAATCAATTCCAGCTTGTATTAATAATTCGTTTAATAACTTACCAGATTTACCTACATAAGGTTTTCCTTCTAAATCTTCCTGGGCTCCAGGTGCCTCACCAATTACTAACAAATCTGCAAATACACTTCCTCTCCCAATTACTAATCTTTTCACCGAAGATAAAACTTTAAATATTTTTATCTTAAGAACTCAAAACATGAAAATAAAATAGATTAAGAAAATGAACTAAATTAAACCATAGTGTGATAGTTTTATTTATTCTTAATTTATGCATTTGTCATTATTAAAAGTCATATTTGAAAAGTCATAAGTCAATGAGTCAAGTTAATTTATCTGATCGGGCACTTGCAATTGAGCCTTCTCTTACATTGCAGATAAGTGCTAAAGCAAATCAATTATCTGCAGAAGGAGTAGATATTTGCAATTTAAGTGCAGGTGAACCTGATTTTGATGCCCCAAAAGAAGTTATAGAGGCTACAAGTAAAGCTATATTTGATGGATTTACAAAGTACGGACCCGCAGCGGGGAATTTAGATCTCCGAAAAGCAATTGCAAATAAACTTCAAATTCAAAACGATTTAAATTATGAATTTGAAAATGTAATGGTCACAAATGGTGCTAAGCAAGCAATATATAATCTTTTCCAAGTATTGTTAAATACTGGAGACGAAGTTATTATTCCTTCTCCATATTGGTTAAGTTATCCCCAGATGGTTAAATTGGCGGGTGGGAAGCCAATTTTTACAAATTCTTCTGCAGAAGATGGATTCAAAATAAATATAGAAGATTTGAAGTCTAAAATCTCTTCAAAAACTAAATTTATAATTATCAATTCTCCCAATAACCCTACTGGAAGAGTTATGTCAAAGGAAGAATTATTACAAATTGCCGATTTAGCTAGAGAAAATCCAAATATCAATATTCTTTCTGATGAGATTTACGAACTAATCCTTAAAAAAGAATTTAAACACTACAGTTTATCTTCATTAGCAAATGACTTAAAAAATAGAATTTTTATAATAAATGGGTTTGCGAAAGGATGGGCTATGACTGGCTGGAGGATAGGTTATTTAGTAGGTCCCAAAGATGTAATCAAAGCATCCTCAGCATTACAAAGTCAAAGTACAAGTAATGTTTGCTCTTTTGTTCAAAAAGGTGCTTTAGAGGCTTTAGAAATTAATAATGAGTATTTCTCAATGATAAATAGCCATTATGATCAAAGACGAAGACTTCTCTATGAGGGCCTTAATAATATAAATGGGATTTATATTGAAGAACCTAACGGAGCATTTTACGCATTTCCAAAATTACCCCACACCTCAATTACTTCTGTTGATTTCTGCAATAAAGCTCTTCAAGATTACGGATTAGTTGTTGTACCTGGAAAAGCTTTTGGAGCTGATCAATGTATAAGAATATCTTGTGCAGCTTCAGAGATTAAAATAAAAGATGGGCTAAAGAGGCTTGAAAAGGCAATCTCTGAATACTATTAATTTAACTAAGTTATGTTTAATTTAAAGAATTTCCTAGTAAGTGCATCTCTATTATTTTCTGTTTTTTCATCACCTGTATTTTCAAATCCCAAAGTTTTAAAAGTTGGAGCAATACCTGATCAAAACCAAGATGTTTTGGACAAAAGATTTAATTTATTTTCAAAAGAATTATCCAAACAACTTGATGTAGAAGTTAAATACATTCCTGTTATTAATTATGTTGCAGCAGTAACTGGATTTAGAACTAAAGATTTAGATTTAGTTTGGTTTGGAGGTTTATCAGGAGTTCAAGCAAGATTACAAACACCTAATTCAATTGTCATAGCTCAAAGAGTTATCGATAAGGAATTTAAAAGTGTTTTTATAGTAAATAAAAATTTAGAACTTAACTCAATTTCAAACATTAAAGGACTTAAAAAACTTAAGAATTTAAGATTTACTTTTGGCTCTGAAAACTCAACTTCTGGAAGATTAATGCCAGAATATTTTTTAAATCAAGCAGGGGTAGAAATTAAACATTTTAAAGGAAAAAAAGCAGGTTTTAGTGGGAGTCATGATGCCACTATAGCTTTAGTTAATAGTGGGGCATTTGATGCTGGAGCTTTAAATAAACAGGTTTGGGAAAACAATCTTAAAAATAATCCCAAAAGAACAAGTAATTTAGAATTATTTTGGATCACACCAGAATATGTTGACTATCATTGGGTAGCTCAAGGTGATCTTGAAAATAGATTCGGGGAAGGGTTTACAAAAGAACTTACATCAGTAATTCTAAATTTAGATACAAAGAAAAAATCACATAAACAGATATTAGATATGTTCAATGCAAAAAGATTTATAAAGGCAGAATCAAAACAATATAAAAATATAGAGGAAATCGGGAGGAAATTAAATAAAATTAGATGAATAATAATACTGTCTTAGAATTAGAAAATATATCTTATAAATACAAAAATGATCTGATCCTAAATAAAATAAATTTAAAAATAAATTCTGGGGAAAAAATTGCACTTTTAGGTAAAAGCGGTTCAGGAAAAACTACACTTATATCAGTACTTAATGGCACTATCAAGCCAACTCAAGGTGAGGTTAAATTATTCAATAAAAGTTTCGAAGAATTAGATAGAAAGCAGAAAAGTAAAATAACAACTATATGGCAAGATTTAAGATTAATAGAAGATCTCTCTGCAGAACAAAATGTTAATTGTGGACTACTAGCGGAAAACAATTTTTATTTCGCTTTTAAAAATTTACTAAATATAAGTTCTTTTAAGAAGGCGCATAAATATATGAAATTATGTAGACTTCATAACTCTATTTACGATAAAAAAATCAAAAAACTATCTGGGGGGCAAAAACAAAGGGTGGCTATAGCTAGATCATTAATTCAAGAATCAAATATATTACTTGCAGATGAGCCTTTTAATAATCTAGATCCCAAATTGATAACAACAATTAAAAACCTTCTGCTAGAAAATGTAGATAAAAATAATACAAAAAAATCCCCAAAGACAGCATTAGTTGCATTACATAGATTAGATTTACTGAACGATTTCGATAAAGTTATTGGAATAAGGGATGGTAAAATTTTTTTCAATATCAAAAGAAATAACTTAAAGAAGATTCATTTAGAGAAAATATATTAATTAGTTGAACAAATTAAAATTAAACTATACCTCATTATCTTTTCTTCCAATTTTGGTATGCATACCTCTAGGGTATCAATTAATAAACAATATTCATTTTGGAGGATTTAAATTATTCCAAGAATTCTTAATTTCTGCATTTAATCCCAAGATCGATAATGAAATTATTATTACCGTAATTAAGCGATTAAATGAAACTATTTTAATTGGTTTTTTTAGTTGGTTAGTAAGTATTATTTTTGGAGCAATTTTTGGAATAATTTCCTCAAATATTTTTTATAAAATCTTTAATATTCCAAATTTTTTCTACCGCATTACAAGGTTTTTTCTAACAATAATTAGATCTATACACGAAGTGGTTTGGGGAATAATATTAATGCAAATATATGGAATAAATTTTTCGATAGGAATAATAGCTATATGTATACCTTATATTGCTTTAAATTCAAAAGTTTTTGCTGAACAATTAGAAACTATTGATTACAAAAGTTTTGAATCTATAAATCAAATAAATGCACCTAAATTTTCTTCTTTACTAACTTTAATATGGAATCCAATAATAAATACATTTAAAAACTTTGGTTTATATCGATTAGAGTGTTCAATAAGAAGTACGGTGATTCTAGGACTTTTTGGGATTGGAGGAATAGGTACCAGAATTTTTTTATCTTTCCAAACTTTGAATTTTAGAGAGTTATGGACTTATTTATGGTCCTTAGCAATTTTGATAATTCTTTCAGGATTAATATTCAAAAAAATAAAATTTAACACTACAAATAAAATCCTATCTATTTTTTTTATTTCAGTTTTTTTCATAACAATTTTATTTTCTTTTTCATATTTTCTTTATTTTATTTTTAACAATAATTTTGAAAATTTTAATTCCGTTAGTTCTCTATTTAAATCAAGCTCAGATTTAGGATTATTTGATTTCTTAAAACTTATATTAGAAACAATAATTTTAAGTCTTTTATCAACAGGAATCGCAATTAGTTTACCTCCATTAGTAATAGGAATTTTTAACAACAATACTTCTAAAATTTTTATAAAAATTTTTGCATTTTTATTACGTTTAATACCCACCCCTGTAATACTTCTAACTCTATTAACTTTTAATAATCCTTCTGTATCTTTAGCAGCTTTAACATTAGGTCTCCACAACGCTGGTATTACTAGCAAATTACTTTTTACAAATCTAGATAGCCAAGACAAGAGAAATTATATTGCAATGAAATCTCTAGGAATCTCAAAAAAGACTAGTTGGCTATTAGGTTTATTTTCTCAACAAGCAAAAAGTTACTTAGCATATTGCGCTTATAGATCTGACATTATTATTAGAGAAACTGCAATTGTTGGAGTTATTGGAAGTGTTGGTCTTGGTTGGCAATTGCAAGAATCACTAAGTTCCTTCGCATGGCAAGAAGTTACATTAGTTTTGATAGCTTATAGCTCCATCGCAATAGTTGGCGAATTAATAAATGGTAAAATCAAAAATAGTTTAACTTGAATTGTAAGAGTAATTTGTTAGATCAAGTAATTATTTTTTTCCGGTTATAGTGATTAGTTTACCAAAACAGCTTGTTGTAATTGGAGATAGCTCGGTTTATGGATGGGGAGATAATGAGGGTGGTGGATGGTGTGAGAGGCTTAGAAAAGATTGGTGCAATAACCACAATGGGCCAGTTATTTATCAACTTGGCGTTAGGGGAGATGGGATAGAAAAAGTTTCATCTAGATGGGAAAAAGAATGGTCATCTAGAGGAGAAACGAGAAGAAATAAACCTAAAGCAATACTACTAAATGTAGGTCTTAACGACACAGCAGCAATTGGTCAGAAAAATGGAAGACATCAATTAGATATAGATGGATTTGAATATGGATTAGAGAGGCTAATTAATGAAATGAACTCTCAAACAAATGTATTTGTTATTGGTCTTACACCAGTTGACGAAAGCAAAATGCCGTTCGCAGGATGTCTATGGTACTCAAATGATTTTTGTAATTCTTATGAAAGGAGAATGGAGGAAGTATGCCTCAATCAGAATGTCCCATTTCTACCTACTTTTAGAGAAATGTATTCTGATAAAAGGAATAAAAATTGGATTACGCATGATGGAATTCATCTAAATTCCGAAGGTCATTTCTGGCTTTTCCAAAGACTTAAAAGCTGGGAGATTCTCATAAAATGGAAGGAATCTTAGGTCTTTCCAAATATTATTAATTTAAAAAATATGAATATAAAATAAGAGCAAAGATAGCAAAAACAGAGGCAATACTTGTCTGAATAGCATTTACCAACTCATTACTTAATTTATATTTGTTTTGAAATTTAGCACCAATAATACTTTCGGAAAGTGTTGCCAAGAATCCAGAAACTACAACAACTATAAAATGATATTTTGTAGAAATAATTGATAGACGAAGCATTATAAAAGCCATAAATATTGATCCCAAAACACTAGCTAATGTTCCTTCTATACTTATTCCTCCTTCAGTTCCCCTATCCACCTTTTTAAGTGAAGTAATTAAGTATGTGTCTTTACCAAATCTTTTTCCAATTTCGCTACCAAAAGTATCCGCCAACTTTGCAGCAAAACTTGCAGCAAAACCTACTTTAAACATCACTACATTGGCAGCATTAAATTTGGTCATAATGGCAAGAAATAATCCTGTAGCTGCTGAGCCCCAGACATTCTCAGGACCTCTCCTCCCGCCTCTTTTTTCAGCAATTCCTTGTGCTTTTTTAAATTTAAAACCTATTTTGGTAACGAGGGATCCAAATAATAAATAAATTACAACTGACATCCATCCCTGCCAAGACAAACATCCCCACAAAATTGTGCCTAAGATGCCTGCACTTACCCAACCACTTTTCGTCATCAAAGGAATCCTGCAAAATATATAAATCAAAATGAAATTAATGCAAAAACCTATAAAAAATTGATTTCTAATTAAATCCATATTTATCTAATTCTTTAATTTCAAATCAATTCTCCACTGATTTAGAATTGATGATGCGTTAATACTAGCCGTTGAAGTTCTCAAGATAGTGTCGGAAAGCTTAACAAAGGTAATATTATTTTTTTTAAAAAAATCAATTTCTTTAGCGGACCAACCTCCTTCAGGACCAATTACATTCCAAAAAATACCTCCTTTTCTATTCTCAAATTCTTGCTTTTTTCTTAACCATTGATTTAAGTCATATATTGTTTCTTCTCTAGTTATAGAAATTGAAACTCGTTCTTGATTTTTTCTACTTTTTAGCCATTCAATAATATCCACACCATGTAAAATAGATGGTTTCCATAATCTCTCACTTTGCTCAACTGCTTCTTTGATAATTGAATTCCATCTCAAAAGTTTTCTCGAAAAATTTAAATTTTTGTTTACCTGTCTTTCTGAAAATAATGGCTGTATATAATCAATTCCTATTTCAGTACACATTTTTAAAATATCCTCAAAACCGCTTTTGGGGATAACAACAGCTATTCCTAATAAGTAAATTTCTTGTTCTTGAAATAAGTAAGGTTTTTTTAATTGAATTATTTCTAAAAAATCATTTTTAACTTTTATAGCTTTCCATAATGAACCCTGTCCGTTGGCTATAAATATTTCTTTACCATTTTTTATCCTCATTACTTTATTTAAATAATGAGCCTCTTCTTTAGAAAGTTCTAAGTTTTTGTTCTTAATATTTTCAATTCTTTCATGGGAAATAATTAATCTTGTTAAGTCTTCCATCTAAAACACTTAATCTTTGAAAACTAAATCTTCATGTTCTTCAATTGCCCAATCATTGTTTTCACCCCCAATAATTAACTCTTCAATTTTTACATAATTATTTGATATCTCATTCAAAGAATTAATTAATATATCTATTGAAATGGAGTCTGAAGTTCCAAAATCAACCCAACATCTTCCCCAAAGATTTTGATATTCCATAATTCCTAAATTATGCATTAAGGCTGGAAGAGATGCATTTTTTTGGTCATTATCATAGGACATCCAACTTAGATCGGAACCCTCTTCATGAGTTTGCAAATTTTCAGAATTAAATCCACCTAATCTTCCTAAAACGTACCAACTATCAAAAACACCATCTAAATAATTTTTTTCGTCTTGAGTTGGTGATTCTGAAAACCTGATCCATATCCAACAATTAAAAGGATCAACTTCCCTAAAAATAATATTCATATTGACTAATATCTTTTTAGATCTACAGCTATTATAAGTAAGTTATTACTAGATTCAAATTCATACCTATAACTTAATTAATAATGCTTGATTTAAAAGAAATATCTTATCAACCCCAGACTGGTGAAAGAAAAATAATAGACAATTTAAATTTAAAAGTTCATGAAAATGAAATCATTTTAATTTGCGGCAATAGTGGTTCTGGGAAAACAACACTACTCGAAATAATAAGCGGATTAACAAATCCGCAAAAGGGGAAAATTACTTGGAAGAATAAAATTTTGTCTTCTAGACAAAGAAGATGGTTTTGTGGAGTAGTATTCCAATTTCCTGAAAGATACTTTATAGGTACAACCATTGGTAAAGAATTAAAAATAGGCCATAAATCTTTAAGAGAAAAAAATATAGAAATAGTTTTAAATAAAGTTGGTTTGAAAAAAATTAATCTAACTCAACCACCAGAACAGCTAAGTGGCGGACAACAAAGGCGGTTAGCTGTAGCAGTTCAACTGCTTAGAAACCCCTCAATTCTTTTACTTGATGAACCAACTGCTGGATTAGACTATTCAATGAGAAATGATGTGAAGAATTTAATTCTTGATTTAAAAAATAAAAATACAATTATTATTGTTACTCATGAACCTGCCTTATTTGAGGGAATTCCTTCTAGGATATTATTCTTGGAAAAAGGGAAAATCAAAAATTTTATGAAAGAAAATCATGCAGGATAGGATAGTTCGGGCTACTGCAGCCAATGGAGGAATAAGATTAGTTGCGGTCTTAACAACAGAATCTTCTTTAGAAGCAAAAAAAAGACACGACCTTTCTTACTTAACCACTTGTATATTAGGCAGAGCATTTAGTGCTTCACTGCTTTTAGCAAGCTCGATGAAAATAATGCATGGGAGAGTCACTTTAAGAGTTAGATCTGACGGACCTTTAAAGGGATTACTAGTTGATGCAGGTAGAGACGGGAGAGTTAGGGGTTATGTAGGGAATCCTAATTTAGAATTGGACCTAGTCAAAATAGATAATAATAAATATTCTTTTGATTTTGCAAAGGCATTAGGTACAGGATACTTAAATGTAATTAGAGATAGTGGATTTGGAGAACCCTTTACAAGCACTGTTGAATTAGTAAATGGGAATATTGCTGAAGACTTAGCTTCATATTTATATCATTCAGAGCAAACTCCCTCTGCTGTATTTATTGGAGAAAAAATTCAAAATAAAAGTGTTATTTGTAGTGGTGGCTTATTAGCTCAAGTTTTACCTAAAAAAGATACTGACCCTCTGCTAGTCTCACTACTTGAAGAAAGATGCAAAGAAATTAATTCTTTCAGCGAAGATCTATTTAGGTCAAAAGATAATCTTCTTAAATTAATTAGAAATATATTTCCTGATATTGACGATAAATCAATCTCTGAAAAAGCTCGTTCTCAAGAAGTAGGTTTTAAATGCAAGTGTTCCAAACAAAGAAGTTTAAATGCGATGAAAATGCTTGATAAGAGCGAGTTAGAGGACATCCTTAAGAAAGATGGCAAAGCAGAGTTGGTTTGTGAATTTTGTAAAAATAAATATCTTATAAATTATGAAGAAATTAAATCTATGATAGATAATCAATCATAAAAAAATTACGCCTAGCCATAAAATAACCATGGCCGGAATACTTTGAATTTTTTGTATTGATAAAGAGTTGTTTGATACTTCCTGAATGAAAGAATTATTTTCAAGCAATCCACCAAATATTAATCCTATCGAGAGAAAGGTAACACTCCAACCCAGAGAACCTATAAATCTTTTCCCTGATTTAATTTGAGTATAGGTAAGTATTAATGTTGAGATAGAGAGTAAAAGTCTATTATTAGAGTCTGGACTGATAAATAACAAAATTAAAAATAATAGCCCAACAGATATTTTTATTGAAAGATTATCAAATGAGGGGGTAGTTATTTTTGGCAGACTATACTGACTTGAATTGTTAGAGTTATTATTTAAATTTTTTATCTTAGAAAGAAGTGGGAAGTTATTATTGGTAAATTGATTAATTTGTTTTTCTTTTTTTGAGGCACTCACAGCTTCATAGCTTACATTTCCTGATTGCCTGGCTTTCAAACTACCCATGAGTAATTGATCAAAGGAAGATTCTATTTTCGCTTTTAAAATTAAGTCTTCACCAGCCTCTTTAACTTTAATATCTCTAGCCTTCTGAATATCCTCAAAAGCAGCACCTTCTTTGACACCTAAAATTTCATAAGGTGATTTTTCGTTATTATTTTTATTACTGTTTGAATCCAAAATTTTTTACCAATACTAACAGATTAACTAATTTTATAATCCATTAAGACTTTATAAAACAATTGGTTCGACTCCACTAACAACGGGCGCAACTTTGTTTAAATTTAATTGATTATTGTCTTCAACAAACTGATTTAGATTCCACTCATTTTTGAAAAGAATAACTGGCCTATTCCAACAATCTTTAACTATTTTACAGTTGAATATTCTGCCTAGTTTTTCAATGGCTGGCCATCCATCAGAAATCCATCTAGCTAATTGATATGGCATTGCTTCAAGATTTGCATCCACACCATATTCACTTTTTAACCTGTGAGTTACTACCTCCAACTGCAATTGACCAACAGCTGCGAGTATGGGGTCTCTTTTACTCTCATCAAAGTCATAAAGAATCTGAACAGCTCCTTCTTCTCTAAGTTCATTAACACCCTTTCTAAAGTTTTTAAATGCTGAGGGATTTGGATTTCTTAGCCAGCTGAATATTTCAGGACTAAAGGATGGTATGCCCTCATATTCCAGATGAGCACCCGTATAAAGAGTATCTCCAATAGAAAACATCCCTGGATTATTTAAACCAATAACATCTCCAGGATAGGCATCATCAACTACTTCTCTATCTTGCCCAAATATTTTTTGTGGCCTTGATAATCTAATTGTTTTCCCAGTTCTGGAATGTTTAACTGACATATCCTTTTCAAATTTGCCACTACAAACTCTTATAAAAGCGACCCTATCTCTGTGCTTTGGATCCATATTTGCCTGAAGCTTAAAAACAAACCCACTAAATTCATCGCTTGCAGGTTCAATATCCCCTTTATTACTATTTCTTGAAGTTGGTTTTTGTGCCATTTTTAAAAAACTATCTAAAAATGGCCTTACGCCAAAATTAGTCATGGCAGATCCAAAGAAAACTGGGGTTAAAGAGCCATTAAAAACTTTTTCTTTTTCAAATTTAGATCCTGCCTCATCAAGAACCTCCAATTCTTCAAGTGAGTTTTCAAGTAAATCTCTCTCTACATATTTTGATAGCTCTTTATCTTCAAGACTTAATCTTTTCTCATTCGATTGTTTCCCTCTCACTGCTTTATCAAATAAAATCACCTCTCTCGAAAATCTATCAATAACCCCTCTAAATTCCTCGCCACTCCCAATTGGCCAATTTATAGGTAGGGTATTTAATCCAAGTTCTGATTCAATTTCATCAAGTAAAGAAAATGGCTCTCTTCCTGGTCTATCCATTTTATTTATGAAAGTAAATATTGGTATTTTTCGCATCTTGCAAACTTCAAACAATTTTCTAGTTTGAGGTTCTAGTCCTTTAGCAGCATCTTCTAACATAACTGCATTATCAGCAGCAGCTAATGTTCTATAAGTATCTTCGGAGAAATCCTGGTGTCCTGGTGTATCTAATAGATTAATTACAGATCTTTCATATTCAAATTGCAATACAGTTGATGTAATAGAAATACCTCTTTGTTTCTCAAGTTCCATCCAGTCTGAGGTGGCTTTTCTCTGATTACCCCTAGCTTTTACTGCTCCTGCCTGTTGAATGGCACCTCCATACAAAAGAAGCTTCTCGGTAAGAGTCGTTTTCCCAGCATCTGGATGTGAAATAATAGCAAAATTTCTTCTTTTATTTACCGCATCCAGTATTTCTTTATTATTTAGAATTTTAGTACCTAAGCTCATTTATATAATATAAGGGCCTTTCACTTAGTTCTTAAACATTACCATAGACTATTAAATAATTTTCACCTTCCTCAAACACATCTAAAGAGGATAGATCATTCTCTAAGATAAAATTTTTTATCTCTTTAAAAGTATAAGAAGCTCTTAAAGATGCATAATAATCATTAGTTAAAATCTCATTATATTTAGTTGAACATTGTGCTTTGAGTTCTAAAGCAGACTTTTCATCTAATGGCCTTTTTAAGTCCTTGTGAAAATTTACAGTGACATTACTAGATAAGCTTCTTATTGTGTTGAAGAAATCTTCAAGATTGGTAATGTGATGAATCAAACTGTTGCTTACAAGTAAACTAATTCTTTTTTTAAATAAAAAATTATTTGATTTAATGTCTTTGATGTCAGAACAAATGTAGCGTAAATTTTTTAATTTTTTTTGATTATTAGAAACACTTTTATTATATTCTGCTCTCAAAATCATCTCTTTAGAACCATCTATTCCTACGACTACAGTATTAGGCCATTTTATTGCTAACTTCTCAGAAATATTTCCTGGGCCACATCCTAAATCAACTATTAAATCTTTTTCACCTAAATAAATATTTTTTTTCAAAAGATATTTATTTATTTGATTAATTAGATTAACTTCCCCTTCTGAAAAATCAGCTTCGTCATAAGAAATAACCTGCTCTTTTTCTTCCATTAATTCAGGTTCGGGGACTCTTTCCATATCCTTTCTCGAAACAAAGATTTCATATTAAACATAATTCTACACAAACCGTTAAATAGTGGTAAGAATAGTTGCAGACGCCACAGGTAGAGTTATTCTTCCAGTACGGGTTATTTACATACGTTTTTTTTATCGTGACTGTTGCACCAAATAAAGCTTCTTCAGAGAGCAATTCCAATAATCTTAAAAAAGATGATTTTCCAAAGACTGCGCCAGCTGCTTACCCAGTTTTTTTCAGATCTTATAGTAGAAAAACTTCATCTGGCAAAAGGGAGAACTGGAGCGAAGTAGGCGAAAGGAATTTATCGGGATTAAAAGAATTAGGAAAACTTTCTGAAGAAGAATTAATCCTAATGAGAGAGATGCAAAGTAACCAAAAAGCTCAACCTTCAGGAAGATGGTTATGGATAGGCGGAACCCCTTGGATTAATAAGAACCAAAATTTCTCAGGAGCATACAACTGTACCTCAACAAACTTAATAGATTGGGAAGCCTTCGCATTAATGATGGACTTAGCAATGATGGGATGTGGAACAGGTGCAATAATTGAGCCTCATTTTATAAATAATCTACCTACGGTAATTAACAAAATAAACATTAAATCAGTCAGTGAAGTTGGAATAACTCCAAAAGATCAAAGAGAAGAAAAGTCATCATTAGAAATTAAAGGAAAAGATCTTCATATCAAAGTTGGAGATAGCAGAAGAGGATGGGTAGATAGCTATAAATATCTTCTTGAGGCATCAAGTAACGAGAGTCTTGAAAAGGAAATTGATGTTTATATTGATTTGGAAGATATTAGGCCTGCGGGAGAATCATTAAAAGGTTTCGGTGGTATGGCAAATCCTATCAAATTGAAAGATCTTTACTCTAGAGTCGCATCACTTCTTGGGAAGGCAATTGGTAGGAAATTAAGTACAGTAGAGTGTTGTTTATTAATTGATGAAGCTGCAGTAACCATAGTTGCTGGGAATATAAGAAGAAGTGCTGGAATGAGACAATTTGCTTCAGATGATAAGGAAGCCGCATCAGCAAAAGAAAATTTATGGAGTCAAGATGAGAATGGTAATTGGAGAATAGATCCTGAAAAAGATGCCCTCAGAATGGCCAATCATACTAGGGTTTACCATACAAAACCCACTTACCAAACTGTTTTGGATGCAGTAACAAAACAATTCCATTCAGGTGAGGGAGCCATTCAATTTGCACCAGAAGCAATCGCAAGGTCAAATGCAGATATTCTCAAAGATGATGAATTGAGAAAGGAATTTATTGAAATCTACTCAGAACAAGGTAAGGATGAAGCGAGAAATTGGATAAATAGTAGTTATGGTCCTTTTTCAGAAGAAGAGTTAGACCACAGGATGAGCCGATATGGACTTAACCCTTGTGGGGAGATCTTGGGAAATGATTTCCATTGCAATTTGGCTGAAGTTCATTTAAATCAGATTGATCCAGGAAATTTTGAAGAGCAAAAAAAAGCTTTTAAAGCAGCCGCTCTTTCTGTAGCATGCTTACTTAATCATGAATTTGAAGTTGAGCGTTACAGAAAAAGTAGGGAATATGATCCTATCGTAGGAGTAAGTTTCACTGGATTATTTGATTTTTGTGTCCATGCCTTTGGTACGCCATGGTTGAAATGGTGGGAAGCTGGAAGGCCTAATAGCGAAGAAGGGAAGGCCTTCAAAGAAAAGGAAGCTAAATTCTTAGATTCTTGGAGAAAAATAGTAAAAGAAACTGTATGGGAATATTGTGATAAGCATAATCTAAGGAGACCAAATAGATGCACAACAGTTCAGCCAGCTGGAACTAAAAGTCTTCTTACTGGAGCAGCTCCAGGTTGGCATCCTCCAAAGGCTCAAAGATTCATAAGAAGAATAACTTTCAGGAAAAATGACCCAATCGCTTTAGCTTGCATGGATTATGGTTACTCAGTTGTTCCATCTCAATCTGATAAAGATGAAAATGGTTGCTTGCTCGATAATCCATTTGATCCAAGATGTACAGAATGGTTAGTTGAAATCCCTACAGAAGTTAGTTGGGCAAATATAGACGGCGCAGACCAAATAGACATCAATAATTTCTCAGCATTAGCTCAATTCGATTTTTACATGCAAGTGCAGAAATTTTACACAGAGCATAATACCTCTGCAACCTTAGAATTTAGAGAAAATGAAATCGAGGATTTAGCTAAGGCTATTCATAATGCAATAGAAAATAATGAGGGATATATTTCAGCAGCATTGCTGGCTAGATTTAGTGCTAACGCTACATTCCCGAGATTACCCTTTGAACCAATAAGTAAAGAGGAATATATATCATTGCAGAATAAAGTAATAGAAAGGAAAGTCAATAACGACTTCTTTGACGCTCTTAATAAATATGATGTTGGAGAACTATCTGAAGCAGGACCAGCAGGTTGTGATTCAGATAAGTGCTTGCTTCCTCTTGCTAAACCAAAAGATTAAATTTTGAATTATTTGTAAATAAAAAATATAAATTTGTTTTTAAAAATTCAATTTATGGCTACCTCTTAAATAGGGACATAAATTATTTATGACATTAAGCTTAAATATTGGGAACTTTTTTAATGATTCCTCTAGTCATGCATTGGTGGATGAGCTTAGAAAAAGAACATCAGAAGAGGATATCTTAGATTTTGAGAAAAAATTTAACTCCAAAAACGAAAAAAATCTACACGTATATATATGTAGATTTCTAAAAAATAGATCAATATCCAGAGGCCTAGCCTCTAGATGGTTAATAACCATAATTGAAAACAAAGAATCAAAAATTGATGCTTTGCAAAAATTAAATAATTAGGTCAGCCCTGATAGTTTCCATAGCGCAATTCCAAAAATTGAGAATCCCATAATAAAAGTAAAAGCCAAAGCATTTACCAATTGGACCTTATCATTCATTCTGTTTGCGAATGGTAATAATTGAGCAAATAATGGAGTCTCTTCAACTATTGCAGATTTTTTTACTGTAGGTTTTTTGCTTCTAGAAAACATAAAACAAATTTTATAATCTTAAGAATTTTACATTTAAAAGTTCATTAAATAAAAAATACTTCTCAAAAACGAACAAAATGTAACCTGTAAGCAATTAAGCCGGGATCATGATAAATATTTTCATCAGGAACCTAATCTATCAGTAATATATTAAGTTTATTTATTAAAAACCTAGACAAATAATTTTAATGGATGTTATTATAAATTTGTAGCAACCGCTACCAAAACGTTCAACTTGCGTATAGCAAGCCGCAAATCGACTTAAGCCATGGAACGGGGACTTAAGCGAAACCGGAGCTAAAAAAAATGACTCTAATTTACAGAGGACAAAAGTACGTCCAGAACAAAGAAGCAGCTAAAAAGCAGCACAATGAACTAACTTACAGAGGAAAAGCTTACACAAGTTAGTTTATTTAACTATTAAATAAAAAAGCCACTTTTAGTGGCTTTTTTATTATCCATTCTTAGACTAAAAAATAACTTAATACTTCTAAAACAAGTATTAAGATAATATCATTTAATTTCATTTATATATTTAATAACTATGGCAGACCAGAAACCTTTATTTAAGGCACCTTATGACATAAAAGATGTAAGTGCTCTTTTCGCTATAGTTGCTTTCGTTTTAATAATCGCTGCCATAGTTGGGAATAACTTATTTGGTTTATTTCAACAAAATGTCAACTTTGGGTGAATTTTTTGGAAGCAGACTAGATTTTTTGTGGACTCATTTTCTGGACTAAATTTGACTAATAATAGATTGTTATAACGATTTAACTCATCATTATTAATAAAAATTTCTATCTCAAACTAGTTTCTTGAAATAATTTTTAAATCTTTGAATTTATAGACTGTGACTAATTTCTTATGTTATAGTTTTTAAGTTTAATAAAACTTAAGAACCCTTTGGAGGGGTGGTCGAGTGGTTTAAGGCTCTAGTCTTGAAAACTAGGGAGTCTCGATAAAAAGAATTTATAAGAATTTCTTAAAAGCATTGATATAAGACAGATCTCAATAAGACAATATTGATAATAAAATTTAGCCATCGAGACAAGGGGACCATTTTGGGACCAGTAAAAATATCTATAATTTATGAATCACACTGATAAAATAAGGGGCAATTAACATTATTTATTTTCAAGAATTATTTTTTTTGCTAGTAATATAAAGCCTATAAAATTTAAAAAAATGCTTTATGTTCAGCATTGGTCATTTAAGACTGGATATCATCAAAAAGGTGCAGAAAAATTTCTTGGTGGTGGGGGAGATTATCCTGGAGTTGAGATGATTGGAAGGTATCATGCACCTGGTTCTTTAGAGGGTTGGATAGTTTTAAAGACTGATGATCCAAAAGCAATATATCAACATGCCGCTGAATGGGCTGAATTTCTAAATTGGGAAACCACACCTGTATTTACTGATGAAGAAGCTGGCCCAATAGTTGCTAAAGTCTACTCATAGATAGAGATTGACAGTCGATCTAAAATAAGGGGCAATTAGCCCCTTTTTTATGAACACCCTTATTATTTCGACTTTTAGCTGCTCATTTGAAGAATTTAAAAACGACATCTCTGGATTTATTACCGCTATGGGCGTTGATGTGATTTCAGAATATGAGTTTGTACAAGCTGGCGAGAATAAATCTCATTTACTTATGAACGTCCTAGATATGAAAGCACTAGAAGCTGAAATGACTTCAGATGCGGCTAAAGAGTGGGACAAAAAAAATAATTGTAAGGATACCGTCTATGCAATTGAGCTTATTGCATAAAGATGAAACGCTTACTACTTGCACTGCTAATAGTTAGTAATTGACAGTCGATCTAAAATTAAAGGGGACCAAATAGGGACCATTTTCTATGAAAATTACTTTTAAAACCTCATTAGTAAATTCAAATCATAAAACATATTTTTATTTTTAAATATCCACTAAATCAGAAAACCTTTCTGCAACTTAATACTGCTATAATTCAAAAGTTAAAACTAAATATTTCACCTGGAGGGGTGGTCGAGTGGTTTAAGGCTCTAGTCTTGAAAACTAGCGTGTCTGCAAGGGCACCGTGGGTTCGAATCCCACCCCCTCCGTTCAAATAAAGAGAACCGAATAATATATACGCCTTTCTGAAAGGTTTTTGTTAAGATAAATTTTATTTAGATAATGAGTAAAGGATTTGCCACAGATAATTTAATATTCAAGAAATCAAAAAAAAAAGTTATTCCAAATGAACCGCAAGGAAGATTAATATCTTGGTCTCCTTGGCCACCTGCTAATTTTCAAACGCGATATCCTGCTTTCCCTTTTGTTCTTACAATATTGATTATAGTAATCGGGCAATGGTATCTATCTCTTCTAAAATAACTGAAAATGGTTTTTATCTTTAAATTTCAGATAAATTGAGTTTGAGAATTTATTTTGTTTTTTTCAATTTTATTATTAGCCCATCTTCAGGCGGCAATAATCCCAATATTATTAGGAATTAGATCGATAAAAAAATTCAAACATATTCGCAAGAACGAATTGATACCTATAGGTTTTATTTTTTTAGGATTAGCATCAATTTCTGAAATGATAGATCATACCCAAACATCTTGGATTTATGTAGATCATTCATCTTTATTTAATTGGTTATTTTATTCTTTCCTATCTTTAGGTCTAACATGTTTTTCAATATCAGTTTTAAAAAATAAATTTATTCAAAAAACTAATTTTTGCATTTCTTTGTGTTCAATAATCTCATATTTTTTATTTGATAAAACGATTGCTCTTCTTTTTCAAGTAATAATAAGTATCCTTCTAATTATAAATTGGCAAAGAGTTTTTAAAGATTGGCTTTTTATCCTTTACCCAATATTTGGTATTTTCTTTACGACTTTCTTTGGAACAAGGCTTTCAATTAGTGGTGATCAATTTTGGCATGTTTTAATAGGACCATCCGGAACAATTAGCGTTCTTACCTTTTATTTAGTATTAAAGAGATCGGTTAAAAAATTTACTTAAAATTCTTATGAAAATATTTGTATTTGTAATTTTTTTAGTGTGCTTAGTCACAATAATCTCTCCAGTTGAAATCTTTGCTGATACGGCACTTGATGTTTACATGAATGATTTTTATTCTAAATCTAATGAAGCTAGCCAGATTCTTAAAGAAATCGAAAATAGTCTAAAGAAGGGATCAAGAAAAAAAGTATGCTCTAGGCAAAGAGAGGCAGCAAGATTAGGTCTATTAGCCAATAAATCATTAATTAAAGCCTTTGAAATAGAGGGAGCTAATCCACCAATGCAAGCGATAAAGGCAAGTCAACAAAGATGGGAATCTATTATGAATGAGTGCTGAAGAAAGTCAGTTAATCCATAAATCTTTTTAAATTTGCATTCTTACAGATTTACTAATTAAAGGAATTTCAGGTTCAACTCCATAAATACATTGAGAAATCGAATAGATAAAAATACATAGTGTAAATATAAAAATTATTGAGCCTAATTCAACTATGGGAAATATTCTCAAGAAATATGAAATTATAATCAAGGCAATATCAATAAGTAATGCTTGGCATGCGTTATATCTAACGAAATAGGGAACATTTGGATTTCTTGCTAATCCAGCAAACAAAATTATAAATAATAAAAAACTACCAAAAGGCAAAGATTTTTCAATTATTGCTATCGGGAAAGTTAATAATAATAGTATTTTTAAAAATGAATATTTATAGAACAAATAATATCCAAAAGGTATTGAGGCCTTTAATGGCAAAGTATACAAAAATACTGATGAAAGTCTCTGGAATATCTGATTCAATATTATTGTGATTTCGTATTAATATTGTAACCTAATTTTCCGAACTTAATAAAAGGCTTATCCTCGAAAAAATCAACTTTGGCAGATGGTTATTAAATATTAGATAATTGATTAAGGTTCATAATTCAAAATGCGTATCCTACATACAATGTTGAGGGTTGGAGATTTAGATAAATCCATTGATTTTTACGTCAATAGATTAGGAATGAATTTATTAAGAAAAAAGGATTACCCTCATGGAAAATTCACTTTGGCATTCGTTGGTTATGGCTCAGAAAAAGAAAACACAGTAATCGAATTAACTTATAACTGGGACAAAAAGTCTGAAGACTATGAGCTTGGAGATAAATATGGTCATATAGCTATTGGAGTAAAAAATATTCATCTAATTTGCCAAGGATTAGAAAATAATGGTTGCAAAATAACAACCAAACCTAAAACAATGAAAAATAGTGCTACTGTCTTGGCTTTTGTTGAGGATCCTGATGGTTATAAAATTGAACTTATTGAAAGAGATTAAAAGCTCAGAAGTTTTTAATTAAATAAACAAATAACTAAAATTTAAAAAGATTGAATTATCAAATATATCGTTTTTAATTAGCGAAAAACACCTCTAAGATCACTTTGGATGGATTCTGAAGTTTCAATTATTGTAAAAGATTATTTCTAAGACGAGGAATTATTAAAAAAAAAATTAAAACTTTAAAGAATCTATATTAACTCTATTTAGAATATGTAGACAATCTGTATAGATTTATATATCATAGAGTTATCTTATAAAGCTTATGCCTAGTAATTGGTCAAAAATAAGAGATGAATGGCTTGATAGAACAGCGGTTGCGAAAGATGATGCTAAATGGGCATTAGAAGCTTTAATTAATTCTGAAGAAGAGTTATTTGATATAGAACAAAAAATAAAGAATAAAGAGGACACTATAAGCCAAGTAAAATTTTTGAAGAAAAAGGTTAAAGAAACTATTTCCTCTAAGGAAATTAGTCTCGATGATATTGCATTAAATACTTCAAATTCAAACAAAGTACAGATCTCAGTACCATCAAATCTTACTTATCTTTTGAAAGTTTGGGCCGCAGCAGAAGGAAGAGATCTATCAAGTGTTGCTTTTCAATGTTTAGAAACTGGTATAAGGGAAATGAAAAGCAAAGGGTCAATACCTTCAATAGCAGTAAATAGATATGACTCGGCCTGTCAAAAGAGGATTGCACTAGCAGAAGTAAACAATCTATTGGAGAAATACGAATTAGCTCAGGATGAAATCAAATAATTATGAATAACAGGAAAATCATTAAAGGATACAAAACATTAATATCATCAAGATTTAATGTAGATAAATCTAAAGATGGAATAATTTATACTCTTTATTCTGATGCATTTAATTCACTTAAAGTTGGTTTTGCAGAAAATGATAAGGTACTAGAAAAAAAATTATCAAGTGAAGCATTGATATTATTGCATATGAAAAAAGGCAAAAAGAAAGATCTATGTTTATTAATAACCACTCTGAATGAACTTGGCATCAAATATTCAGACAATTTTTATTTCAAATACTCAGGTTCTTTAATGAAACATTTATCTACTTTAGGTTGGCCTATTGGAAGATCACTTTATAAACAAAGAAAGATTAAAAAAGAACTTGTATGTGCATAAATTAAATGTAATCGCACTCTAAAGTTTCTCTGGTTTCTCTATTTGTAATTGGATTGGTTCCAGTAGCACTTTCACAAAATTTCCTAATAATATCTTTTGGCAAAAAAACATTTGTGAAGTCTGCGCCTTGTATTTTTACATTTTCAAACTGGGTACTATAAGCAAAAGAATCCTCCAAGTTAGTATTTGATAAATCTGTTCCATCTAAAACAGCCGAGTCTAAAGTTACTTCTCTTAAGTTGGAATTACTTAAATTAGTATCTTTCAATTTTGCTCCATAAAGAGTCGCATTTTGGAGCTCACAACCTGATAAATTTGCGTCTTGCAAATCAGTCAAATAGAAAGTTGCTCCTTTTAAATCAGATCCAGAAAAATCAGCCCCTACCAAAGATTGTTTACCATAATCCAATGCAGCGAAGCTTCTAGAAGGGAGGGTTAAAACAACTATTAAAAAAGTTAAAATTATAAATCTCATTTGTTTGAGTAGTATTTCAATAAATTCTAACTTCTTAAGTTGAAATCTAAAAATTAATTATTTACTGAATGCTATATTTATTGAAATAGCAAATCACAAAATAGGTTTTGGATATAAGTCCTTATGATGCAATTGTTGTTGGTTCTGGAGCTACAGGAGGAATAGCAGCACTTACATTGGCAGAACAAGGGATCAAAGTTTTAATAATAGAAGCAGGGCCTCAAGTTAAAAGGGATGAAGCCAGTAATCATGAGCCAAAAAGTACATTAAAAAGATTATCAGGAGTTATAACAAAAAAACATGCCAATCAGTGCCAACATCCTGGTTATTGGAAAAATAATCCTGACTTATATTCAAATGAATTGAAGCATCCCTATGACTTCCCAAAAAAAAAGCCATTTCTTTGGACACAAGGTAAACAATATGGGGGGAGATCATTAACTTGGGGAGGCATAACATTAAGACTTTCCTCAGAAGACTTTCATCCGGCTAAAAAAGACGGATTCGGGCCAAACTGGCCTATTTCGTACGAAGAAATTTCCCCGCACTACGATTTTATTGAAAATTTCTGCGGAATTTATGGACGAAAAGATGATATCAAGGAGATCCCAAACGGTAAATATATTGGTGAAATTCCTCTTACAGAAAACGAAAATGTTTTTGGCAGCAAAGTTAAATCAAAATTAAATTATCCATTTATCCAATCAAGAGGATTTGACCGTAATTCATCTGTAAAAGAAAAAAATTGGCCCAAGTCCTCGAGCGTAGGAAGCTCTTTAAAAAAAGCTTTAGATACTGGAAACGTACAAATAATCTCTAATTACCTAGTGGAGTCTTTTGAGATCAACAAGATAACAGAGCTTGCCTCAAAACTAACGATTGTAAACCTAGAAAATGGACACAAAGAAGTATTGGATTGTGATTTGATTCTTCTTTGCGCATCAACAATTTCAACACTGAGAATTCTACTGAACTCAGAATACAAATCAAATTCCTCGGGGTTTAAAGATAATTCTGGGAAATTAGGTAAATACCTAATGGATCACATATCTATCTGTAGATTTTTTTCAGTCCCAAAAGCAAAAAACTCAGATAAATCACTAGATAATCCTCCCGATCTTTCTGGAGCAGGCAGCTTTTTTATTCCTTTTGGTTCAGATTTACCAGAAATTGACGACATAAATTTCCATAGAGGTTATGGAATCTGGGGGGCAATTGATAGATTAGGGATACCTAAATTTTTACAAAAAGACGCAAACAAATCCATTGGCTTTCTTATCGCCCATGGTGAAGTCCTTCCCAGAGAGAAAAACTCAGTTTCTCTTTCAAGAAAAACAGATAAATGGGGAATACCAATTCCCTACATTGAATTCGAATGGAGCGAGAATGAATTAAATATGGCAAAACATATGGAAAAAACAATCCAAAAATCAGTCAGAGCTGCAAATGGGAAAATAAAAAATATAAATGAACTAATTAATATTCCATTAGGGAGTTTATTTACAAAAAATTTGATAGCACTTTCAGATAGTCCTCCCCCTCCTGGATATTATATTCATGAGGTTGGGGGAGCACCAATGGGGTTAAATGAAGAAAATAGCGTAGTTGATAAATTTAACAGATTGTGGAGATGTAAAAATGTACTGGTACTAGATGGAGCATGCTGGCCCACATCATCTTGGCAAAGCCCCACACTTACAATGATGGCCTTGAGTAGAAGAGCCTGTTTAAATATTAAAAAGACTTAGAGGGTGTAAATAATTGATTTAAATAAATTTCTGAGACCGAATTATCTGTATAACCGTTTTGAACGAGAAAAGTAGCTAATGCTGAATTTATAAGCTTATATTGATCCCAAGTAGGGTTACTTAATACGAAATCTTTCATAGTGTTATAAAGAGTTTCTGAAAGCTCTGTTTCTAATGAGACTTTATTTGAAGAGCACTCTACGAGTTTCTTATCAGTTAAATTTGATTGGTTGATTTGATCCATAAATTTATTTTCTACATCAATAATAATGATATTTTTCTCTAAAAATTTCAAGAAAAACCTTCTGGCAAACTTTTCAAATTATCAAATAAGACTCATGTTATAGGTAGGTTTTTAAAAAACTTCTTTTTCAAATAAGGAAATTGAATAGATCTTAAAAAAAAGTCAACAATAATGTTGAAGTCCTGTTTTTTTTAAAAAATACTGCCATTTCTAATCCAGTGTGGATTTGGACGTGGAAAACAACCTGCAAATTGTGGAAAATCTAGCTCAAAATACTTTCACGATTTTATATTAAGAATACTTATATATGCTGAGTCTATTAAGACTTACCCGAGAAAGAGACAGATGATTCATTGAATTCAACGGATTTTCTTAAGATTTAGTCTTTATTAGGCAAGCGAAGCGTGACAGGTCCTAAAGGGTGTTTTGAATTTGGATAAATACTGTGGTGATGGTGATGGTGATGGTGATTATATTCATGTTGATGAGCCTCTACATGTTCATGTTCTAAGTAATCACCTACTCCTGTGTCTGATTTTTCTTGATTATGAGTTGGGATTTGATTTTGTATTTCACAAGCACCATTACATTCAGGATCACATAAATCACAGCTGATACCTAAGCCCTCTACATGGTCATGATGACTTTCTTGGACCATTCCAACTTCTTTTTCAAAGCCAAATAAATTTGATCTATATTTACAAGTTGAGCAATTCATAAAATTATTACCTTCGTTATTAAGAATCTCTTCAATCCTTTCTACAAAAGTGTCGACCACATAAGACTGTGACGAAAGATATTTTGCATGTATAAATGAAATATTTGGATTATTAATCGCAACTAAATCACTTTGCCTTTTTATTCTTGTAACAAGTACACCTGAGAAAAGGAAATAAGGGAAAACAATTATATTTTTATAACCAAGTCTCACAACATTTTTCAAGCCAGGTTCAACAAGGGGGAAAGTTACTCCAGAAAAAACTGTTTCCCCCCACCCTAAACCAATACCCTCTACAATCATTCTCGTAATTTTTGAAACATTGGAATTCGCATCTGGGTCAGAAGAGCCTCTACCCACAACAACTAATAATGATTCTTCAGGTTTGAGATTATTATTTTGTTTAAATACATCTTTTACTCTTTCACAAGCTGCACTAATCATTAAATTATTAATACCTAATTCTCTTCCATAAATTATTTCAATTCCTGTTTTACTTGAATAATTCATAAGAAGGCTAGGTATATCATTTTTTACATGGCCAGCAGCGAAAAGCATTGCAGGTATAGCAATTACTTTTTTTATAGAAAGATCTTTTAACTTGTCTAAAGCATCAACAATCGAAGGTTTAGCAAATTCCAAAAAACCATATTCAACTAAAAAGTTTGGATATCTTTTTTGGATGAAATTAGTTAATTCTTGAAATTCACTAATGGCTAGTTTATTTCTACTCCCATGTCCACAGATAAGTATCGCGACTTGATTATTTAACTTCGAATCTAAATTATCCAAATTCAAATTATTGCTTATACCATAATAGTAAAGAACAATATCATGTAGTGAAAAATAAAAAAAACTTGCTTGAAGTTCCAAATATCAACTCAAAGGATGCAAAATTAAAGAAATTAATTTATGACGTGGATGAATCCATATTTAATGAAGATAACTATTCTTACGAAAAATTCGAGCACCTTTGCGTGTGTAGTGGAGGTACAACCTCTAGCTGCGCAAAAAATGGTTTTACAACTCTTGATCTAAGAAAAAATCATAGCAAAATTCATCTTGATAGAAAAACCAATTTAGTAACAATTGGAGGTGGTGTCATAATGGGGGATCTATTAAATCATTTACAAAAATATAATCGAAGTTTTCCAATCGGACTTTCTAAACTTCCTGGAGCAGGCTATATACTTACTGGTGGAGTAAGCCCGCTCAGTAGAACCTACGGATTAGCAATTGATAATATTGAATCAATAAAAGGTTTCTTGGGTAATGGCACATTTATTTCTTTAAAAAAAAATCAAATAAATACAGAAGAACAATTAATTTGGGAAGCAATTAAGGGCGCAGCACCCTTCTTTTCAATTATTACCGAAATAGAACTTAAGACTTTCCAATCTAATTCAATTAAGGTTATTGAAGGATTTGTAAATCTAAATGAACTTACAGAAATAATAAGACTATCAGAGGAATTTCCAGAAAATATTAGTCTTCAATGGATTTATGCCCAAAAAATTTACATATATATTTTTGCTGAACTCAAAAATAATTTAGAGGATAAAAGAACAGAAGAATGCCTAATGCTTCTAGACAAATTCCCTACTTTAGAAAAACAATTTTATGAAAGCTTTAACAAAATAAATTTCTTCCCAAAGGAATTGAATTTATATCAGCTGAATGCAAATAACCATTCTGAGGTAATTAGTCTTCTTGGAGAAGATTTAAAAAATGATATCCCAATTTTCATAAAATGTTTGGATGAAATAATGGATAATAAACCTAATAATTCCTGTTACATAGCTTCTCAACAATTAGGTTGCAAAACTAAAAAGTTAAATCATGGCTCAAGCTTTTTTGTTCACAGAAAAAGTACTTGGAAACCATGGATATATGCATCATGGAAAAAAAATGATCTTCAAGAAAAAGAAGTCGCTTTGGAATGGATTTATAAATCGTGGAGCAAGCTAAAAAAGTTTTATCCAAATATTCACTTAGCCCAATTGCATAATCATTTGAATTCTCATGATGAAGAAATTACATTAGCCTTTGGAGATAGAATGAATGAATTAAAAACTTTAAAGAATATTTTTGACCCACAAGGCATTTTACCTCCTTTATGAGGTAACTTCTTAATTATAAAGAAACTTAAAATGTCAAATTTCTCAAGATATTTATCTAAAAATTGGTTAGATGATCCAAAGTCAAATATTCTCTCAGGCTTAGTTGTTGCTTTTGCAATGATCCCAGAAGCAATTGCTTTTTCAGGTATAGCTGGTGTAGATCCTAAAGTTGGCCTTTTTGGTGCATTTTGCTTATCTATAACAATTGCGATTGTTGGAGGAAGAAGGGGGATGATCACTTCAGCTACAGGTTCAACAGCTCTTTTGATGACTGGACTTGTTGCTTATGGAGAATCACAAGCTCCTGGATTAGGAGTCCCATATCTTATTGCAGCTGGAATATTAACTGGAATTTTCCAAATTCTTTGGGGATATTTAAGACTTGCCTACCAAATGCGATTCGTGCCAACGGGAGTATTAAGTGGATTTGTAAATGCACTGGCGCTTTTAATATTTCAGGCACAACTACCTCAGTTAGGAATAGGTATTAAAGAATCAAAAGGATTAATTGAACAAACTTTGAGTCAGTATCCAGTTAACTCTCAGATCCCAGTCGTTTGGATTCTTGTAATCCTAGGATTAATAATTATCTATGGACTTCCAAAAATCACAAAAGTAGTCCCATCTCAACTTATCGCGATAGTAGTAATTACTCTCATAAGCATATTCTTGAATCTAGATGTCCCAACAGTTAGCGATTTGGGTAAATTACCTGATGGATTACCAAGTATTTCACTTCCTTTTGGATCAATAGAAAATGGGAAAGTACCTTTTAGTCTTGAAACATTTGGAATTATTTTACCGACTTCCCTTGCGATATCTCTCGTGGGTTTAATGGAAACCTTTTTAACTCAAGACATTTTAGACGATGTAACTGATACAAGTTCTAATAAAAATAAAGAAGCAAGAGGACAGGGAATTGCAAATATTGTGGCATCCTTATTTGGTGGAATGGCAGGATGTGCCTTAGTTGGGCAATCTGTTATGAATACTGAAAATGGTGGTAAATCTAGATTATCAACTCTCTCCTCAGGTATATCTCTACTAATTATGATTATCCTCTTGAAGTCTTGGATTGGAGCAATACCAATGGCTGCTTTAGTAGCAATCATGATAACTATCGCGATAAGTACAGCAGATATAAATGGATTAAAAAATATTAGAAAGATACCTAAAAGTGATACTGCAGTAATGCTTATGACTTTTGCAGTTACAATGCTGACAAAACCTCATAATCTTGCACTTGGAGTTATTGCTGGAGTTGCTTTAGCTGCAATCCTTTTCAGCAGAAAAGTCGCAAAAGTTATAACTGTCTCAAGAGCTAAAGAAAATAATTTGACTACCTACAAAGTAAAAGGACAATTATTTTTTGTAAGTAAAATTTATTTCTTACAAGGATTTGATATTCATGAACATCCAGAAAATATTGTAATTGATATGTCTTTAGCTCATATTTGGGATCAAAGTGGCGTTGTTGCTCTTGAGCAAATTATTAGAAAGTTCCAGAATGGTGGTTCTAAAGTTGAAATTGTAGGATTAAATAAAGAAAGTCTTAACTTATTTGAAAGACTAGGTGGTATGGAAAGCGCTCATTAAAAAAGTTAATTAAGACTAACTTGTTGATAACAGAACCAAAGCCATTGTTGAAAAAGCAAATTCCTATGAGACCTCCAAGCGGTTTTTGAACTATTTGGATCAAAATTTTTAGGAGGAGGAACATCTCCCTTTTCTTTGTCTCTTTCAATTTCACTAATAATTCTATGCACCGTATATTCAGGATGACCTAAATGCATAAGTTGTTTTTGATCATTAGATTCAAATATTGTATATCCAACGTTTTCTCCATATGCCAACAAATTCAATTTCCCTTCTTTTTGGGCTTTCTCCATTTCTAAATCTGGTAATCCAGCAAATCTACTTTGAGGACAAATAAATTCATCATCTTGTGTACCCATCAAAGGGTGTCCAGGAACAAGACTTTTTAAAGGGAATACCCCAAATAATTTCCTATCAAAAACTTTCTTATCGACCCCTGCCAAATAAGCCAGCGCAAAGCCAGCCCAACATAATCCAAGAGTACTCGCACAAGAATTTCTGGCTTCATCTACAATTTTTACAAATTCGTCCCAATACTTAACCTCCTCAAAGGCTAGGTGTTCAATAGGTGCTCCAGTAATAATGATTCCATCTAACGGTTCTGGATTGTTTGCTTCTTCCCAAGTAATGTATAGATTATTCAGATGATTAAGATCCCATGTTTTATAAGAGTGAGTTTTAAGCTTTATCCAAACTGGCTCAATTTGAAGGGGAGATAAACCAAGTGGATGTAGCAAGTTAAATTCATACTGCTTGCCTAGAGGCATGATATTTAAAATACCAATCCTAAGAGGACGTATATCCTGTCTTTTTGCCAATTCTGGTTCTATCCAAGATATATGATTTTTCTCAACATCACCAATCTTGTGATAATTACTAGGAATTATTAAAGCCAATAAATCTCCTTTCCTATGTGATTTGCGAAAGTGCTTGTTCGAAATCTGCTTTTATATCATCAATATGCTCAATTCCTACAGAAACTCTTACCATAGTGGGAGTAACACCTGCAGATAGTTGCTCTTCTTCAGATAATTGCTGATGAGTTGTTGAAGCAGGATGAATTACTAATGTTTTTGAATCCCCTACGTTAGCAAGGTGGCTCGCTAATTTTAAGGAATCAATAAACTTTACTGCATTTTCATAACCCCCATTGAGAGAGAACATAAGCATGCAACCCATTCCCCTTCCAGTAGTATATTTTTTGGCACTAGAGTAATATGGATCAGATTCTAGGCCAGGATAATTAACACTACTTACATTAGAATTAGAATCTAGCCATTTTGCTAATTCAAGAGCATTAGAAGTTTGCCTTTCTATTCTTAAACTGAGAGTTTCCAAACCCTGCAATAGCAAGAAAGAATTAAAAGGACTTTGAGCTGATCCCCAGTCTCTGAGACATTCAAGTCTTGCTCTTAACGCAAAAGCTATATTTCTATTATCAGGTACTCCCAAAGATTTGCAGATATCACTACCGAAACCAAAAGCATCCCAATGAACGAGCCCATGATAAGCAGCGCTTGGCTCACTCATTAGTGGAAATTTACCATTACCCCAATCAAAGGTTCCAGCATCAACAATAACCCCTCCGATACTTGTTCCATGTCCACCGATCCATTTTGTCGCACTTTCCACAACAACATCAGCTCCAAAATCAATTGGTCTTATTAAAGCACCACCAGCACCAAGTGTATTATCAACTATTAAGGGAATTCCATTTTCCTTCGCCAAAGCAGAGAGTCCCTCAAAATCTGGGATATTGAATCGAGGATTTCCCATTGATTCGACATATATTGCTTTGGTTTTATCATCAATTTTGTTTCTAAAACTATCGATGCTATCGCCATCTGCAAATTTAACTTCTATTCCTAATCTTGGAAATTGTACTTTAAATTGATTGTAGGTTCCACCATATAGAAAAGAAGTAGAGACAAAATTATCCCCTGCAGTCATACAGTTCACTATTGCCAAGAATTGAGCAGCTTGACCTGAGGATGTTGCAAGTGCTGCCATACCTCCCTCCAAAGCTGCCATCCTTTTTTCGAAGACATCTGTGGTGGGGTTCATAAGTCGAGTATAAATATTTCCAAATTCTTTTAATCCAAAAAGATTGGCGCCATGCTCGGCATTATCAAAAACATAGGAACTAGTTTGATAAATGGGAACTGCTCTAGAATTTGTAGTTGGATCAGGCACTTGACCTGCATGTAATTGAAGAGTCTCGAACTTTTGGTTGCTCAAAATTTTTTTAATAATCCTATTATCTATTTAACTTAAAAAAGTCCCAAAAAAAAACAAAAAAAAGATAAATATTTATAAATCCTTTTTTAATGAAGGGTAATTATCCTTCATGTAAAAACTCAAATCCTCTTTTATCGCAGATCTGAATTTGTCAATATTTGCAGAATCTATTATTGGAAAAGTTTTATTAGCTTCAGGATCTTTTTCAGCAATTGATTTCCAATTCTTACCAACATTTTTTTCAGAGTTGTTTAGAACATCATCAAAATTGAAAAACTTATCGTTGTTTTTAGCTTCAAATTCATTAAAAGCTTTTTTTATAAGCTCCTTTCTATTCTCAAATAGATTTTTGGCTTTTATAGTATCTGGAAGGCCCATAACTGGTTGTAATTCCTTAAGAAGTTTTATTTCCTCTTCAATTAAGAGTGTCCAAACACCATGTTTATTTTTTGGGAGATTAGAATTACTAAAAGTATTAATTTCATCGAGGTAAAAATTTAACCATAAATAATATGATTTTTCTTCAATAGTTTTTTTAACTGATATCTTTTTATTTTGAATCTTTGGGAGTAACTTTTCTGCCTTCTTTAAAAACTGTCTGTCTTCTCTTTCTAAATTTATTAATCCCCATCTTTGACTGTAGTCCCATAAATCTTCATATCTTGTTAAATCTTCTTGATTCCAACCAAGAGCTTTCAGTTCATGAGAACGATGTGATAATTCCTTTTTCAAAAAAACCTTTTAAAACCATAATAATTCTAACCCCGCAATAAAGATTAGTAAATAAATGAAGAACTTAGCTTTTTAATAAATTAAATAAATAATCAATTATTAAAATAATTATTGATAATTTTCAATACATTGATATAACTTGGATAATTTTTAGAAATTTGATTACTACATTCATTTTTTTTAATATCATTTTCCTCTTTGTTAGTAAAAAATTTCTTGTAAAGGTTTTCAATATCATTAAAAAGATAATCTCCATTTAATTTTTCATTTAGTTCTAAAGACAATTCAGATTTCACAGATTCTTGGCAAAAATTAGTGATCTCTTCTGAACTAATTAAAACCTTATAAATTTCTTTTTTTTCTTCTGAATTAGCATTAAAGCATAAATAAATAAGATTAATCATTGAACAAATATTATTTTTGATTTTGAATTCTTTATAAATGTCTGGCCAAAATTTTAAAGATTTTAAACCTTCTAAACCTCCTTGACTGAGAGAGTATTTATTACACCAATTGACAAATTCCGACACATCTTTTGGGCATCTATTGAGTTGCAAAAGCATATCTGATAAAACTTGTCCTGCTTGAAAATTCCGTG
Organism: uncultured Prochlorococcus sp.; assembly: GCA_902622435.1. Classification (GTDB taxonomy): domain Bacteria; phylum Cyanobacteriota; class Cyanobacteriia; order PCC-6307; family Cyanobiaceae; genus Prochlorococcus_A. Next base: position 58,576 of record CACNQB010000004.1, read on the forward strand.
TTGGTTTTCCCTCATTTGGTAGAGTCATACTACCTAAGACATCAGCCTTAACAGCATTTAATTGAGAAAAAGTATAATCTCCTTTTTCAAAAAATTTATTATTAATTATTTCCTTTGCACTAATTATTTCTTCACCATAACCAAGTTCTTTTAATGAAAGATGTTTGTTTTCTAATTTATTTTCTTTTCTAACTTGTAATGATACTGATGCGGCCTGATCTAAAGATTGAGTCAACAAAATTGTATTAATGCTAGGTAGCATTCCTGGCTTATCGGAATGAAAGTTATTTACAAAGCCTGCGAAAATGGATGAAATATTTTTTATTGATTTTATATATTGACATTCAATATTATGAACTCCAGGAGAAACTTGAATTTTTGGGGACAATTGATTCAAAATTCGAGCTCCTATTAAAGCAGTTAAGGCATCAGGATGGCAGAAATTTGCAGTAAAACTATCATTAGGATTTCGTAAAGCACCGTGACGATGAAATCCTGTAAAAAAAGCTAAATTTGGATATTTATTACAGAGAATAAAGGGGTTTTTACTTTTATTATCAATGCAAAAAGAACCGACTAGACAGCCAAGGACCACATTTTCTCTTTTTAAAGTTTTTCTTAGTTCTAAAGCATGTTTAACATCATCTTGTATGTGATTACTATTTGAAGCAAGAATAACTATTTCGCATCCCAAGAGAAGATCTTTTAGATCAAAAGACTTTATTTTTCCCTCTGAAGAATAATTTCCCATTCTCTTAATCTTTTCAATAATCTCATTATCCATATTAGAAAGTACATCATTTGAGAAGGCACCTAACAAATCTCTATCTTCCCTAGGAGCTAAGAGAATATTATTTGAATTTCCATGCATAGCACAGTTATACGCTAATGATGCAGGATATAAACCAACACTGTAAAATCCAACTTTGCTATTCTCTAAATCTTCAATCAATGAATAAAAATATTTTTTATCATTTATGTTTTCTATGAAATTATTCTTCATTTTTGGAAATTCTTGATAATTTTTTTAATTTATTACCCATACCAACATTTTTCTACATTAAAGCAATTTTTACCATAGCAAATTATTTATTTTAAATATTGAGTTTTTTAATTTATAATTTCTGAGAAAGTGGAAATTAAAAGAAAATTAATTATAAATATGGAATATATGGCAAGTAATTTAAATGAACAAAAACAATTAATTTCTTCTAAGAATATCTTATTTATTCAAGACATTGACGGAGTTTGTATCCCTCTAGTTAAAGATCCACTGACTAGAGAGTTAGAATCAAAATATATCTTTGCAGTAAAAGAATTTGCCGAGGAATTCTTTGTATTAACTTGTGGTGAACATGAAGGTCCAAGAGGAGTTAACAGAATAATAGAGAGGAGTTTAGGAAGCACTAATGAGCCTAAAAAAAAAGAACTTTATTTAAGAGGTTTAGCTGCCTGTGGAGTAGAGTATCAAGACAGTAATGGTGAAATAAGTTTTGAAGGAGTCTCAGAAAAAGAACTAAATTTTTTATCTAAAGTACCTAGTTTAATAAGACCAAAATTTAATTATATAGTTAAAAATATTTTTCCTGAACTCAGCCAAGAGGATATCAATTTTCACGCAGTAAAATCAATATGTGAAACGCGCTTCTCGCCAACGATTAATTTCAATAGTCTATTTGATTTAGTTCATGAAGATTCTGATAAAAGAAAGCTTATTCAAATTAGTTTTGAAAAAATGATGAATGAAATCATTTTAAAAGCTGAATCCGAAGGCCTCAAAAACTCATTTTTCCTTCATATTTCACCAAATTTAGGTAATAAAAATGGTAGAGAAACAATTAAACTTTCTTCACAAGATGATATCGGATCAACAGACATACAATTACTTATTAAAGGAGCAGTTAAAGATTCTGGAGTTTTATTTCTTTTAAATAAATTTATTGCGGATAAAACTGGTAAAGCTCCTTTTGGAAGAAATTTTAATTTTAGAAACTCTCCAAATTCTGTTAAGGAAAAAATTGATTTATGCAAAAGAAGTATTCAAAAAGAAGATATGCCTTTGATTGTAGGCGTTGGCGACACAGTCACATCAAAAAAAAATAATGATGAAAAAAGTTATTCAAGAGGTGGAAGTGACAGGTCTTTTCTAGAATTAATACAAATATTAGGTAATGAATTTGGGATTAAGAATAAAATAATTTTTGTAGATAGTAGTTCTGGTGAAGTTGAAAGACCCTCTACAAACAAAACTGGTTTAATAGGGATCAGTGATGTTCATGACAACTTAAAATTTGACATAGTTTTTAAAAATGGTCCCAAAGAATACATCAGTTGGTTTATTGAACTTGCTAATGAGAGATCAAACTTTAAAAAAAATAGTTGACTTTTTATCTTCGAATGACAATTTATGGATAATAGATTCATGAAAGAAAAATTCCCTTCAATATATAAAGAACCTATAGAAACATTGCAAATTAACATCGGTTATAAATGCAATCAGGCTTGTAAGCATTGTCATGTCAATTCGAGTCCCCTAAGGACTGAAAAGATGTCCAATGAAATGATATCTCTTATTCCAAAGATAATTGAAAAATATAAAATCAAGACTTTAGATATTACAGGTGGTGCGCCAGAACTTCACCCAGAATTTAAAAACCTAATAACCAGCTTAAGCACAAAACAAGTTGATATTATTGATAGGTGCAATTTGACAATTTTTTTTGAAGAGGGTTATGAAGATCTTCCTCAATTTCTTGCAAAAAATAAAGTGATAGTTACTGCTTCGCTACCGTGTTATGAAAAAAATAACGTTGATTTTCAAAGGGGTTTTGGCGTTTTTGAAAACAGTATTAATGCCATTAAAATTCTTAATGATTTAGGCTATGGGAAGAAAGAAAATGGATTACAATTAAATCTTGTTTACAATCCTGTAAGCCCAATTCTTCCTCCTTCTCAGGAAATATTGGAGAAGGATTATAAAAAGATTTTATTAGAAAAATTCAATATCGTTTTTAATAATTTATACACAATAACTAATATGCCAATAAATAGATATGAAGAATCTCTTAGAAGAGAAGGGAAACTAAATACTTATTACAAATTACTAAAAGAAAATTTTAATGAAAAAAATTTAGAAAATCTTATGTGTAAAAAGACAATTAGCGTAAATTGGCTAGGAGAGATTTATGACTGTGACTTTAACCAACAGATAAATTTCCGAGAGAATAAAGGACCAAAGACACTTTTTGATCTATTGGATGAATCATTTACTTTTGACTACGGGGTAGCTGTAAAAGAACATTGTTTTGCTTGCACTGCAGGTGCAGGTTCAAGTTGTGGAGGGACTTTAAGTTGAAACTTGCTAAATGCAATTAGGACAAATAGCTCTTACATTTAAAGAGGATTCAATTAGTTTAAAACCATTAACTTTTGCTGCAACTTTGCCTGCCTCTAAAACCTCATCATTTTCGAATTCTTCTGTTCTTCCACACCTAATGCAAATCAAATGATGATGATCAGGTGTGTCGTTACTAAGCAATTCATATCTGTGTCCACCCTCACTGAGTTCTAATTCATGAAGCAAACCCATTTGTACTAAAAGTCTTAAAGTTCTATAAATTGTTGCTAGTGAAACTTTGGAGCTTGTTTTGACTAACTTTTCGTGAACCTCTTCAGCACTAAGATGCTTTCCAGAGCCAATATTTTCAAATAAATTAAGAACCTTTAACCTCTGAGGAGTTAATCTTTTCCCATCTTTATGTAATCCATCACCAAGAGGAGATGTGATTACTTTGTATTGAGAGGATAATGACAAAATTAACCCATGGCTATTCTCAATAATAACTCTAGATGAGAGTAAAACAACTTTTTTATTTAAAATGTTTACTAAAGTTCTTCAAAATATTATGTTAAATGTATCTTTATATGTAAATGATGAATGATCAAGAAATCTCTTCTGATAAATTATCATCGAAAGTAAACGCCTTGATAATTATTGATATTCAGGAAAAAATAATAAGACCAATTTTTAATAAGGATTCAATAATCAAAAACATTAAAAAGCTAATAAATGCTTACCAAATTTTAGAAGAAAACATATTTATATCTGAACAGAACCCACTCAAATTGGGAGTAACAATACCTGAATTATCACGCATAGCAGAATTTAGAAAATTTGAAAAAATGGAATTCAGCCTAGCTAAATTAGATGATTTTTTAAAAGAACTTAAAGATAAGAAAATTACTAATTTGATAGTTTGTGGGATCGAAACGCATATTTGTATTCAACAAACAGTCTTAGATTGTTTACTAAAAGGCTTTGAAGTTATTCTCATTTCAGATTCTATGGGAAGTCGAAATAGGGTAGATCATGAAATAGCATTACAAAGAATGACTCAGAGTGGGGCGATCTTAACAACAACTGAATCAATAATTTTTGAATTATGCAAAACTGCGGATAGAAAAGAATTTAAAGAAATTAGAAACATAATAATTAGTTAAGAAAAAACAAATACTGGTTTGTTGTTTTGAGATAATTTAAAATTTTATTAGAGATAAATTTTAAGGGTTTAATTGAATATGAAATTAGTTACTGAAAACTTCCTTCTTGCAATATCTATTTTTTTTATTGGAACTTTATTGTCGATAATAATTTCAAAAGTTTCAAAGATATTTTTAAAAAAGATTTCCAAAAGAACAAAAACAAATTTCGATGATTTTATTTTTGAGGTGATCTCTGGAATTATTAAACCTATAGGTTTCCTCCTATCATTTTATTTTTCAATTGACTATTTTTTTGCTGATGAAATAACTTTCATCTCTGTCTTATTGAATATTTTGAAATTATTTATATTAATAATCATCATAAAAGCTCTCAACAAAGTTTTAATAAGATCTTTAACAGAATCGACCTCGAAAATTAATGATTCCTCAATTAGTTCGATGGTATCTTCACTAACTCCATTGATAAAAGCATTAACATGGACTATTGGCTCAATTTTTTTCTTACAAAATATAGGTGTTCAAATGACTGCTATTTGGGCTTTACTAAGTGCAGGAGGTATTGGAGCAGGATTAGCTTTGAAAGATCCAGTTCAGGAGTTCTTTGAATATATAACAATTTTGCTTGATAAACCTTTTCAAAAAGGTGAGTTTATAAAATCTGATGGAGTCCTCGGAATGGTTGAAAGAGTGGGAGTACGATCATCAAGGATAAGAAGTATTAATGGAGAAGTAATAGTAATGAGCAATAGCGCCCTAACAAATGGAATAATTTCAAATTACGCACAAATGGAAAAAAGAAGGTTAGTGCATAAATTGGGAGTTGTTTATGAAACCTCTCCAAAACTTATGAAATTGATTCCAATAATAATTAAAAAAATAGTTGAAGAGACAAAAGATGCGTCTTTTGATAGATGTCATTTCACAGATTTCGGCGACTTCAGTCTTAATTTCGAACTTGTTTATTACATACCAACAAATAATTATCTCGCCGCAATGGAAGCTCAACAATCTATAAATTTAAGAATTATTGAGGAATTTGCGGTTAATAATATAGAGTTTGCATTCCCAACACAAACTTTAAATATCGAAAGTAACAAAGCCAAATGATCTACAAATCTCTTCACTTAAAATCCAGAGTTTTGAAGCCAACTCAGAATTATTTGCCTCATCACTAACATCACTTTCAACTAATTTATGTTTTTTAAAAGATATAAGTTTATTACTTAAATGAACGTAACCAATATTATTTAAATTTGAATCAAAAACAATTTCAGAAAGTATCCTACCAGCATTTTTTGTACTTTCAGAAATTCCTAAAATATTTTTTGCAACTTTAGAAAAAATTAAATATCCAAAGAGATTAAAACGCTTACTGTATCTAAAAAAACCAAGATCATCATTTGGTATTACTAGACCAGGAGCCCAAGTAATTACAGAAATTTTACTAAAGGAAATTTTTAATTTTTTTTCAAGTTCTTTAGCAAACAAAATATTACATAACTTACTATTTTTATAAGCTTCATCAGCATTAAAATTTAAAAATTGCCCAGTTACTTTTTTTCTTAAATTAACCAGGTTATTAAGTCCCGCTTTCTTTCCTATATTGCCACCTGAACTTTTGGGGTCGTGTACATCTGATGATGTAATAATGATTCTAGATTCTTCTTTATCTCTGATAAAATCTTTTAGGACATTTACCAAGTAAAAATGTGCAAGATGATTTACTGCAAAAGTTAGTTCAATGCCTTGTTTTGATACTTTAGGGTAAAAAGAGCCTGTATATTGCAATCCTGCATTTAAAACAAGAACATCTAAAAAAATCTTTTTACTAATAAAGTAATCTTTAATTTTTTTAATATTCTCTAAATCTGAAAGATCACAATTTTCAATAATATTTAAAAATTTACTAAGGTAATTTTTATCAAAATGTTTCTCGATTTTTCTGAGAAATTCATTCTTTCTAAATTCGTTTTTTATTACAACATATAAAATATTTTTCGTCTTCAGTAAATTAATAATGGCAAAAAACCCTATCCCTGAATTACCTCCAGTAATTAAAATATTTTTATTTTTAATCATTTAAATTCCTCTATTTTTTTTATGATAAAAAAATAAATAAAGTTTTTTTTTATTTTGTAATCTTATAAATTATTGTTAAAACACTGAAAACTTAGTCACTAGTATTTGAGTAATTTGATTATTATTAATCTACTCTCATTATAAGTATTGGATGAAAAATATAATTCTTGGCTCAGAAGTAATAACTAATTCCATAAATTTATTTAATCATAAGATTTATCTTTAATGTTAAAAGAAAATATGCCAGATGTTCTTGTTTTGGGTGCAGGGCCTGCAGGTATGGCTATTGCCTCAGCTTTAGGGAAAGAAAAATTAGATGTTGAAGTGCTTTCTCCAAATGGACCAGATGAACCTTGGCCAAATACATATGGCATTTGGGGGAAAGAAGTTGATCAACTCGGGCTTCAGGATTTACTTGAATATAGATGGAAGAATACTGTAAGTTTTTTTGGGCATGGCGCTTTAGAAGAGCAGGACGACGAGAATAAAGCCACGGAACATTCACTAGATTATGGACTATTTGATAAGAAGAAACTCCACAATTATTGGTTTAACGAATGCAATAAGTCTTTTATTAAATGGCATCAAGGCTTTGCAAACAAAATACATTTTGAAAAATACAAAAGTACAGTAACTACAAAAGATGGCAAAACTTACTCTGCAAGATTAGTAGTAGATGCAACAGGGTATGATCCTGTTTTTCTTAAATTAAAATCCTGTGGTCCCTTAGCAGTCCAAACTTGTTATGGGATAGTAGGTAATTTTAGTAAACCTCCACTTAAGAAAGGGCAGTTTGTATTAATGGACTACAGAAATGATCATCTTAACGATGAGCAAAAAAAAGAACCGCCAACTTTTCTCTATGCCATGGATATGGGGGATGGGAAATATTTTCTTGAAGAGACATCTCTTGGTTTGGTAAATCCTCTAACAATGGAAAATTTAAAAGAGAGACTAGAGAAGAGGCTTTCTTATCGAAATATATCAATCACAAGCATGCAGCACGAAGAGCTTGGCTTATTTCTTCCTATGAATATGCCCATCCCAGATTTCAAACAACAAATACTTGGATATGGTGGTGCTGCTTCAATGGTACATCCTGCATCTGGATATTTAATTGGTAATGTTTTAAGAAGAGCTCCACTTGTCGCAAAGGCAGTCTCAGAAGCAATTAATAACAAAAATCTAAGTACCTATCATATTGCTAGAAAAGGTTGGGAAACTTTATGGTCAAAAGAATTAATTAGGAAGAAATCACTTTACCAATTTGGATTAGAAAAACTCATGAGGTTTGATGAGAAACTATTGAGAGAATTTTTTGGTAGTTTTTTCCAACTACCTAAAAATCAATGGTATGGGTTTCTAACTGATACTCTTTCTTTAAAAGAGATTGTATATGCTATGTGCGTAATGTTTATAAAGGCTCCATGGAGTGTAAAGAAAGGTCTTATGATTATGCATGGAAGAGAATTTAAAATGTTACTTAGGATATTATTTCCAAACATATAGTTTAAAAATGAGAACCATATTAATAAGTGGAGCCAGTAGAGGTATTGGACTAAATATTGCACATAAAGAATTAAAAGAAGGCAATAGAATTAGTGTTGGCATAAGAGATTTAGAATCATTAAAAGGAAGCGCTATTGATCCAAAAAAATGGCCAGAAGGGAAAATTATAATCAACCACTATGATGCTTTAAAAAAAATTACAGCCGAAAATTGGATAAAGAATACCGTAGATGAATTTGGAGGATTTGATTCAGTAATAAATTGTTCTGGGGTATTATCGAGAGTTCCTTTCTTATACAACGATGGTGATGAAGAAGATATTTTAAATACATTAAATATCAATTTTTTGGCAATTTGGCATTTATGTAGGCTTTCTTGGGATCATTTATGTACCTCTGGAAGAGGAAGAATTATTGTTTTAGTTTCAATGAGTGGGAAAAGATCCAAAGGCGATTTAGCCGCTTATTCTTCTTCAAAGTTTGCTTTGATGGGATTATGCCAAACTATGAAAAATAAAGGTTGGGATAAAAATATAAGGATTTCTGCAATATGCCCAAGCTGGGTTAATACAAAAATGGCCCAAAATATCTCTTCTTTGGACAAATCAAGCATGACACAACCTGAAGATATTGCTGAAATATGCTCAACAATTCTTAAGTTACCTACCCAATCAGTTCCATTTGAAATCGCCTTAAATTGTAACTATGAAATTTAACCTAAATTAAAAATTAAGTAAGCCATTGAAAGCATTGCAATTGCAATAAATAAACCTTTTATTCGATTAGTTAACAATGAAAAAAGAGATAAATCCTCAGAAAAGTATCCGCCAAAACTACCTGTGATGAATAATATAACCATTGGTAGAGATGCCATTCCGAAAGAATAAGATATAGATCTTACAAATCCAAAATTTAAATAATTAAAAATAAAAGAACCTATTGAAAACAATAAAAAAGATGCAAATAGAGTTATAGAAACTTCAGCATCTAAAGTGTGAGGTAAGCTACCCTTTAATTCAAATTGCTTTTTACATTCTCTAATTTGTCTTTTAGAAAGCTTTAAATAACCAGTTTCAGGAATTCTTTGCGACTTATATTTTCTTAGTAATCTTGCTTCAAGAGTTTCTGGCTCCTTAGTCATAATTGATGTTAATAATTCATCTGGCTTTAATTTTTTAATTTTCTTTTCAAGATTATCCGTTTTCCCAATCCTATAAAGGTCTCCTACTCTAATAAGGTAAACATATCCCGACATTTGCGTTGTAAAATTAATACTGTTCCTACTTAGATAATACTAAAAGAATTAGGGAAATTAAAAGTTTTTACAATATGAAAAACGATATTTTATATTCATTTCGAAGATGTCCATATGCAATTCGTGCAAGATGGGCCCTGTTAATTTGCGAAATAAAAGTAGAGATAAGAGAAATTGATTTAAAAAATAAACCTCTAGATTTTTTAAATAATTCAAAGACGAAAACGGTTCCAATTCTTATAAAAAAAAATAGTGAAGTTATTGAAGAAAGTCTTGAAATTATTCTGTGGGCTCTCTCAGAGTCGAAAAAAGAAAACATCAAATTAATTTATTTTCCTGAGAACAAAAAGGAAGCTATTTTTAAAATAATTAATGAAAACGACAACGAATTCAAATATCATTTAGATAGATTTAAATATGCCACAAGATATAAAGATAGTGATAAAGAATTTCATTTCACAAATGCTATTAAATTTATAAAGAGATGGAACGAACTACTTGCAGAAAACAAATATTTTTTTGGAGATAGCCCCACAATCGCTGATTGGTCTGTTTGGCCTTTTGTAAGACAATTTAGAATCGCTTGTGAAAGCCAAAAAAGGATAAATTATTTTGAACCCTCGATAAAAAACTGGTTAGATTCATTTGAGAAAAATAAAGAATTTAAATCCTTAATGTATAAATACGAATTATGGGAACCAAATTTTAGAAAGAATTATTTTCCTTTTAATTAACTTTCTAACAACTTCCTTTTTTCAATTATTCTTGCTAACTCCAAAAAATATCCTGCAGTCCTAAATTTTCCAATATTTTTTTCCTTAAAATCAAGATCGCTTCTAATTTCTGCAGTCTCCGCCATTAGCAAATCTAAATCATTTGATCCAAGACTATACAATTCTCCTAGTTCGATTTCCCTTCCGAGTAAATGACTCCTAAACCACTTCCCTTTATTTTCTTGAGGTGGAATATCGTAGGGAGTAAATGACATTAAAATAAAATTTAGGTTAATACTATTCTAGGGTTCTTATTGAAACTTTTTCATCTCTACTTTATTAAAAATCAATGCAATAAAAAGAATTGCGAATGTAATTAGGGCACAAATTTCTGTCCAATAATCTAACCCAATTTTAGAAATCATTAATGGTGCAAGAACTGTAAATAGTCCCCCAGAAAGAATTAACTGAGCGAAAAGCTGTTTTGACGTAAAAATTGGTAAAGTCTTAGAAATATTTTTAGGATCTGCAAGCCTTAAAAGAAGTAACCCAGAAGCTACTACACCAGTGGAATTGCCAAACTCTATCAAACTTTTTTCAAACCAATAATCATCAAAAATAAAGTATGCGAAATAAGCAATGCAGATTAAATTCCAAAATAAACCGAAAATAGTAAACACTAAAATAAGTATCCAATTATCAAAAACAACAGCAATATCTAAACTGGCCATAGCTGTAAAAATCAACAAATCTGTTGATAAAATACCAATCTCTCTTTGCAGAATATTTGAAATAAATTCTGTATTTTTGGTTTTCTCCAAAATATATCTTATAAGGAGCGAACCTATAAGAATAAAAGGGAATACTGGTAGTGAAAAAATAATTTCCTTCGAAAAATCTCCAAAAGAACTTGAAATATACCTTAAAAATTTAAGTAGCAAAACACCAAAAGAAATTGCCAAACCAGAGAATCCAAGATTTATTATAAAAATTCTTAAATCTGCAAAAATTCCAGTCTTATTTTTTCCATTTAGAGTATCTTTTTGTTCAATAATTTCCTCAGTATCTGAAAGGCCTAAAGTTCTACCAAGAAAAATAAATATGCTACCCAATATTGAAGAGGATAAAAGACCCATTGTTGCCATAGCCAAACCAAGATCTAAACCATTTGGGAAACCGAGTTTATTAAAACTTTCACCGATTATTGAAGCAGCTCCATGACCACCCTCAAAACCTACCTCTATTAAACAACCCATTAGAGGGTTTGAATCCATAGACGGAGGCAGAAAATATTTAACAACAAGACCACCGACAAAAAATTGTCCGAAACCCAGTGAAAGAGCTAACAGAAATTGATTAAAAATTGGTTTAACTAAACCATTTATATTTGGGATAGGTCTTCCCATCATTAAAGTTGCGAAGATTAATGATAAAAGAGGAGTAGGAAAATTACTCCAAACATTGATTGTTTCTTTTGGCAAAAAGTGTATCGCTCCAAATGGGCCTATAGATATACCTAAAATTCCTGATAAGACAGCTATCGGTAATCCAAATCTCTCGAGTTGAACAGCTAGTTTAAATTTTCTCCCAAAAATCAACAAAAAAAATATAATTAATAATCCCAAAAAACTTATCAATAGAGAATTTGAAAAAATATCTTTATTCTGCAGAGAAAAAATATTCAATGATTTCAAAAACATATAATTCTAAATCTAAATTAATAAACAAAATTTTTCAAATAAAAAAGGCCCTTTAAAAGGGCCCTTGATATAAATGATTAACTTGAGAATTTAATCCTTAAGAGTAATTGTGGCACTATCAATATTACTAATAGCATTTGTAACTCTCTTGAAATCAAAGCCTAATGCTCTTAGAGCATGCCAAAGGTGACCTTGAATAAAGAAGAAACCAAAGTAGTAGTGAACATTTGCTAACCATGCCCTTGATGTAAACTCACCATCAGGAAGATCAACAGTATCAATCCAATATGGAGAAATACTAAACTTCAATTCAAGTGGTTCACCAAAATATTCAACAGGATAAACAGTTGTATTTGCTGCACTCCAGAAAGCTGCAATAATAGCCATCCAGCCTATACCTGCTAATGACCAAGATAGAACAGCTTCTGCTGATAGAAGACCTTTACCTTTGAACTTAGTAAATTCTCCCACCTGCTTAGTAGCGATATGCCATGCACCACCTGTAATCTCTACAAAAGCTAAGAATGCATGACCGCCCATAACCTCTTCGAGACTATCGATAGTCAAAAAGTCTGTTTGATGATTCCAAATTTTTGCTAAGTTTAATTCGTATTCAACTTGTCTTACAGCGCCAATAGCTGGATCATAAATTCCATGGACTCTGGCCCATTCAACGAAAGCAATAACTGCAAATCCTAAGAAGAGGAGATGATGTCCAAGAATAAATGTCAATTTGTCAGGATTATCCCATTCAATATTGAATTTTCTTGCTCTAGCAATATCTGAATCTTCTAAATTTCCTGGAAGAAGTAGAGAGTGTAAAAGTCCACCAGCAGCTAAAACCATAGAAGAAACTAAGTGCACGATTGCTATCGCAAGTACAGGTTTAGTATCTCCCATAGCAACGCCATTAGCGTCAAACCCTATTCCTAGAGTTGCTAAGTGTGGAAGGACAATTAAAGGTTGATGACCCATAGGAACACTAGGATCGAATCGTGAAAGTTCAAAAAGGGTGAAAGCACCAGCCCAGAAAACAATTAATCCTGCATGAGCTACATGAGCAGCGATAAATTTTCCTGAGCGATTTGCTACACCTGAATTTCCAGCCCACCACCCGTAAGTGGTATCTGGATTACCGTAGGTTTGCATTTAGGAAATGATTAGCTTAAACGTTTTGAGAATACTTTAATTTTCATCAAACGGTTGAATTCACAACAAAATTGTAAAAATTAGTAATCCTAAGAAAAAAAAATTAATTAATTTCCCAAAAATATTAAATTTAGAATAAGTTAGATTTCAACAGCAAAGTTATTGCTAGAGAATAGATTACATATCAATTTAAAAGAGTTTTAATTTTAATTTTTTTTTATTAAATTTCTTTTTGCTGACATTAAACGATGTTTTGTTTCATTAATATATCCTATTTATTGCCTCATTCTCAAACAATTATTAAATATGAGATAAGACATCTATTATTATGACTACTTCTCAAGAGTCTTCTAGAAAATTTTCACTAGAAATGAAATCTGAAGTTCATTACAAAAAGGCTGCAAAATCTTACAGAAAATCGAAACAATATATAAATATGATTAACTTATATCCAACTTTGCAAAACACTCTTATTGAGTGTAAAGATGAGAATCTAATCGAATAAATATTGTATATATTTTCCCAAATCATTTTTTAGGCTGCGATATTATAGTTTTCTTCAGAATAAAATTTATTAATTATTTCTCTGCACATTTTTACATTGTAAAGGGCTTTGGGTTTCCAAGGTTTTTTCTGACCGAGTGGAGAGCTTTTCCAATGAATCCCAGGCTTGAGTATTCCATTTTCACGTAAAAAAGAAAGTTTAATTTCAGTTATTCCCAGTTTTTCAGAGGTCAACTCAGATGAGCTCCACATTTCCCCTAACATTAAATTAAGTAAATATAATTAATCCTTGATAACGTTAATTTTATTTTTTTGAAAGGGGGTAAAACTTTTAAATAATTATTAAGTCACAAAAAACCTAGTATTTACAAAGAAAAGAGATTTGAAAGATTTATATCAAATTAAGAAATATTAAATAAAGAATCTTCATTTATGAATATCTCATCGATACATTTTCCTTGATTGATGGATTTATAGTTAAGGTATTCTTCTGTAATCGATTGATGCTTTGAAAGATTGATCCAACCCTTCTGCCAATTTCCAGTATTTATTAATTCTTCATTAGTAGTTTTTAAGTTAATTTCAGAATCAAGGACTGAAACCATTAAAAAACTAATATTTCCTTTTTCCTTAGTCTCATTTACTAAAACAAAATGTCTTAATCCATTTATAGGTTTATTAGAAGTCCAGTAATTTTCCATAATTATTTTTTCTTAATGTTCCCCTCAGAATTTTTTCTAGATATTTTCTTATATTCATTTCTAATTTCGTCTAATAAAAGTTTTCTTTTATCCATGTAATTAAGAGAATCTTCTTTTGTTAAGTTATATCTTTCTTTTTTAGTTAAATTCATCCAATTATTAAGATTCTTTTTATTGAAAGTTGTTATTTTTTTAGAATTAAAAACTTTTTGTTTTCTATTTAATTTAAGAAAATTCCTTAAATTAAAAAAAATAATTATAAAAAGAAAAATTATCACTATCTTCAAGAACATCACTTTACAAGTAAGTTATTGTTTATCCAATTTTCTAATTTAATATCATTCTCAAAAGATATAACCTCCTCTTCATTACCATTACCTGTTTGATCAAAGAGCCTTATAATAAATTCCCCATTAACTGCCTCATCATCACCAATAACAATAATACTTTTAGATTTAAGTTTATTTGCCTTTTTAAATTGCTTAGAGAATGAGGCTCCGCTTAAATCTAACTCAACTAACAAATCATAATTTCTTAATTTTCTAGATAAATCCATTGCTAATGATTCAGCAACTAACCCTTGATTGATGATATAGATATCAGTATTTCTTGGAATTTCAAGCTCTTTTCCTGCGAGGAAAATTAATCTTTCTAAACCAATAGCGAAACCAATGGCAGGAGTGTTTGGCCCTCCCATTTGTTTTATTAAATCGTCGTATCTCCCTCCTCCGCAAACTGTAGCTTGGGAGCCCAAAGCGCCACTAGTAATTTCAAAAGCTGTATGAGTGTAGTAATCTAAACCTCTTACAAGATTAAAATTTTCTAAATAAGGTATTTTTAAAACCTCTAATTGTCTTTTTAAGTCTAAATATCTGTTATGACTTTTTTCAGATAAAAAATTAAATAATCTTGGTGCATTTTCAAGAACTTTTTTAGTTTGAATGTTCTTTGAGTCAAAAATCCTCAAAGGGTTTTTAGTAATCCTATTCTGAGAATCTAAATCTAGAGAATCTTTATTTGTTTCTAACCACTTTAAAAAAGATTTTTGAAAATTTGATCTGTCATTAGTATCACCTAACGTATTTATTTCAAGATTGAGTTCTTTTATTCCTAATTTGCCTAATATATCCCAAGCTAAAGCAATAATTTCAACATCACTTCTAACTGAATCATGTCCTATAAACTCAACACCTAATTGATGAAACTGTCTTTGCCTGCCTGCTTGAGGTCTTTCGTATCGAAACATAGGACCCATGTACCAAAGTTTTTGAAGAGGATTAGAAGATATTCCGTTTTGTATTAACGCTCGTGCGACTGAGGCTGTTCCTTCAGGTCTTAGAGTGCAAGATCTCTCCCCCCTATCAAGAAATGTATACATTTCCTTACTGACAACATCTGTTCCTTCACCAATTCCTCTTATGAATAATTCGGTCATTTCCAATATTGGTGTTCTTATTTCTTTGATGGATGCTCTAGAAAGCTGCTCTAATAAAATTTTTTCAACGTTTTGCCACTTTATTAATTGATCAGGAAATAGATCTACTGTTCCTCTTAGGTTTTTTAAGTTATTCAAAGTTCTAAAAAATAATTCAAAATTTTTAATTCATCTAGAAATTAATCTTTGATTGGTTATTTTGTGAGACAATTTTAATTTAACATTTAGAAAAACTATTGGGAATTAATAAAAGTAAAGAGACTCAACATTGCGGTACAAAACCAAAAAAAATTGCTTTTGGAATAGCACCCCTTGGTATAGTTTCAATAGGAATAGTGCCAATGGGAGTAATAAGTATAGGGGTAGTCCCAATGGGTGTATTTTCTTTTGGTGCAGTCGCTATGGGAATAGTCAATTTATCAGTTGTCGGGATGGGAATTATCTCTGCCGGTGTTACTACTATGGGGATATGGGAGTATTCACCTAATTCTCATAAAAATCATCATAATCATTCCAAACATATTTCAAATTCAAATAAGGAAAATATGATGTCAGATCTATTTAACACTAAACAAGAAGCTGAAAAGGCTGCTTCAAAATATGGATGTATTGGAGCACATAAAATGGGTAATAAATGGATGCCTTGTAAGATGCAATAAATATTTTCTTAGTCAAAAATTTATTCAATATTAATTCAAAATCTCAACTCTAAAATCAAGATTTTTTGCCTCATCAGTAGTTAATTTTCTTGACCAAGCTCCTTGCACAGGACTATTCCATCTGAACCCAGCATTTTTAGCTAAAGACCTATCTTCATAACTAACCAAAGCCTTGTATAAAAACCTCGGTTCAGTAGCTTTAAGTAAAAGTTCCTCTAAATTATCGCATTTTTTGAAGACCTCAGATATATAAAAGCAATCAGATAAAGCTCTATGTAAATTCCAAACTGGTATTGAAAAAGATAAGGCTAGATCAGTTACTGAAGGTCTTGTTTTTAGTGATTTTTGAAAAGACCAATTAATATCCTCTAAACTACATATCCATTTCTTATTAAGCTTAGGCAATCTTCCTTTCCCAAACCATTTCTTATCAAACTCCACATTATGAGCAACGATGAAATCTGAAGAATCAACAAGTTTTAGAAAGAAATTCAATCCATCTTCCCATGGTTGAGAGATATTAGTTACTTCTGTAGATATACCATTTACATGTTTGGCTTCATTTTTACTAACTGGAAATAAAAAAGAAACTTGTGAAAGTACACATTTAGAAGATACATCAAATAAGATACAACCTATTTCTATCACTTCATCTTTATTTTCGTCTAAACCTGTTGTTTCAGTATCAAGAATTAAAATTTTTTCAATTTTTTTATTCTGATTAGCAACACTATCTTTAGAGGGATAACTGATAACTTGATCCTGAAGAATATCCAATTGATTTAATTCTTTTTTTTTAGATAGTTCCAATTAGCTGAAAACACTTTTATTTATCTTGACGCATTTATAAAAAATTTCTCTTAAATTAATATAAATTAAGAAACATGATTAGAAAATAATTTTTGAAACATTCTTAGTTTATGAAAGATGACTTTTACAAAATATCAATTTAATAATTTTTGTTATTGGCCTTCAAATCCTAAAAAAATTGTAGAATTTATTGGTGGAAGTTATCTGGCTTCTAAACCAGATTTAACTTATAAAAGATTCATAGAGAGTTTAATTAATAAAAACTATGCAGTACATGCATATAAATACACTCCACAATTTGATCACCAACAACTTGCTATTAAAGCATGGAGGGATTTCAAGAATTGTCGAATATCTTTATCAAAGAGAATAGGAACATCTATTCCTTCTATAAGAATTGGTCATAGCCTAGGCTGCAAACTTCATCTAATTTCTCCTGATGGTGGAAGAAATTGCGAAAAATTCATATCAATAAGTTTTAACAACTTCAGTGCTAATAAATCTATTCCATTATTAAAACAAATCTCTCGAAAATTAGAATTCAACAGTGAATTCAGCCCAAGCCCTGAAAGAACTTTGCGATTAATTGAAAAAACATATAATCAAAAAAATAACTTCCTAATAAAATTCAACTCAGATGAATTAGATCAAACAGATAAATTATTTTCTTGTCTGAAAGCAAGAAAAGAAGATAATTCAAAGGGAGTAATGTTAAAAGGTACACACACTATAATTGCAAGCGCAGGACTAAGAGAAAATTTTTTAGGAGACTGGGCCGATGATGAATTAAAAAGAAATACTATAAAAAAAATTTCCAATTTAATTGATGAATCTAATTAAGATAATTCTTTCAGCTTTTCCAAAACAGAACTATCTTCAAGAGTACTTATATCGCCGCTAATTTTTTCGCCAGAAGCTAAAGATCTTAAAATTCGCCTCATAATTTTTCCACTACGTGTTTTCGGAAGAGAGTCAGAAATTATAATCTTTTCAGGCTTTGCGATAATTCCAATTTCATTAACAACATGTTTCTTTAGATCCTCTACTAATTCCGAAGAACCGTTCACGTCTTTCTCTAGAGATACAAAAGCAACTATAACTTCACCTTTTAAATCATCTTTTTTGCCAACAACTGCGGACTCTGCAACTGATTTATGACTTACCAAAGCAGATTCTATTTCCATTGTTCCTAACCTATGGCCTGAAACACTTATGACATCATCAACTCTTCCCATAATCCATATATATCCATCTTCATCAATGCGTGCTCCATCTCCAGCAAAATAAACATTTTTTTCTCCTTTAAAGGAAATATATTCCCAATAACTCTCCAAATATCTCTCTGAGTTTCCGTGAATTGTTCTCATCATGCCTGGCCATGGTTTCTTAATAATTAAATAGCCACCCTCATTTTCTTTAACCTTATCTCCATTCTTATCAACGATTTCAACTTCAATTCCTGGCAGAGGGAAAGTAGCCGAACCTGGCTTCGTAGCAACCACTCCAGGCAAGGGACTTATCATCACACCACCAGTCTCAGTTTGCCACCAAGTATCAACAATAGGGCATTTATTTTTACCAATAACATCTTTGTACCACATCCATGCTTCAGGATTAATTGGTTCTCCAACTGTACCCAAAAGTCTAAGACTCTCAAGATTATATTTGTCAGGGATTTCACGTCCAGACTTCATAAATGCTCTTATTGCAGTTGGTGCAGTATAAAAAATTGAAACCTTATATTTTTGAACAATTTCCCAAAAAGCCCCTAAATTTGAGGGTCTTGGCACTCCCTCATACATTAAGGTTGTAGCACCATTAGATAAAGGCCCATAAACTATGTAACTATGACCTGTAATCCAACCAACATCAGCAGTACACCAATAAATATCGTCATCTTTCAAATCAAAAATCCATTTAAATGTCAAATGGGACCAAAGATTATAACCACCTGTAGTGTGAACTACACCTTTAGGCTTTCCAGTAGAGCCTGAAGTATAAAGAATAAAAAGTCTATCTTCACTATTCATTATTTCTGGTACACAATGATCTTTTTGATCTTTTAATAATTCGTGCCACCATAAATCTCTATCATCAACCATCGAAATATTTTTTTTGGTTCGTTGAACAACCACAACTTTTTCAACAACTTTATCTGCCCCATTTTCAATTGCCGCATCAACTGCTTGCTTAAGTTCAATCACTTTATCTTTTCTAAAACCACCATCAGCGGTAATAATATATCTTGCATTTCCATCAATTAACCTATCTTTTAAAGCTTCTGAAGAAAATCCTCCAAAGACAACTGAATGAGGCGCGCCAATTCTTGCACAAGCTAACATCGCAAACATCGCTTCAGGAATCATCGGCATATAAATACATACCAAATCTCCTTTTTTTACACCAATTGTTTTTAATGCATTAGCTGCTTTGCATACCTCTTTTAGAAGTTCTTCGTAAGTATATTTTTTGCTATCTCCGGGTTCGCCTTCCCATATAAGTGCTGTCTTTCCTCCAAGCCCTCTCTTAATGTGTCTATCTAAGCAGTTATATGTAATATTGAGTTTCCCTTCTTTGAACCATTTAAAAAAGGGCGCATTTTCGTTATCTAATACAGTTTGAAATGGCTCAAACCAATCTAATTCAGATTTTGCAAAAGATTCCCAAAATTGAATAGAATTATCTGATGCTTGTTTTTTTAGACTTAGTAATTCTTCTTGAGTACAAATATTTGAGTTTTCTGCAAATTTTTTTGATGGAGGAAAAATTCTCTTTTCTTCAAGTATGTTATTGATTGAATTTTTTTTATCTAATGACATTAAATAAATCTATGCTTAATAAATTTAGTAGAAAAAATTAAGGTTTTCAAAAATTTTAATATTAATTTAGCTCAAAGATATATTTCTAATAGATCTAATAAATACGGCTTAGAACAAATTCTGGAAGAGCCATTAAAGCTCTTTTATATTCTGAATCAGGAAGCCAGACTATAGCTTCTTTAGAAAGCATTGCAAAATCCTCAGCTAGTTTTCTTGAACTTTCAATAGCTTTAGAGTTCATTATGATATTTAGAGCATCATCTAAATCATCTTTTTCAGCAAGTTCTCTGTTTATAAGAACTGACAATTGTTTATTTTCTTCTAAGGCATATAAAACTGGGGCGGTAAGATAACCACTAGCAAGATCACTTACAGCAGGTTTCCCAAGTTGTTTATCATTTCCAGTAAAGTCAAGAATATCATCTACAACTTGGAATGCTAAACCAATATTTTTGCCAAAATCGTACAGCGAGGTTAAGTTTTTGTCATTAATCCCACTCAAAACTCCAGCTGCTTTGCAACTATTGGCTA
Source organism: uncultured Prochlorococcus sp. (assembly GCA_902622435.1). GTDB lineage: Bacteria > Cyanobacteriota > Cyanobacteriia > PCC-6307 > Cyanobiaceae > Prochlorococcus_A. The sequence continues at coordinate 78,942 of CACNQB010000004.1, forward strand.
TTAATGATGCAGTTTTACAATAACTTTTATTGATGTATTTGGGAAAAGATTGAGCCGAATCAAATCTATTTAAGTTTTGTTTAATTTCACCTTCTGCTAAATCCATTATTACTCTACTAAGTAATTTAACTACATTTACATTGTCAAGATTTGCTAGGTGCCAACTTGCTTGAGCAAATAAAAAGTCACCCGCCAAAACAGCTACTCTCGTATTAAATCTACTATGGACTGTATCTACTCCTCTTCTTGTAGACGCCTCATCAACAACATCATCATGGACTAATGAGGCTGTATGAATCATCTCAGTTATTTCAGCAAGCCTTTTATGTTTGGTTGTCAAGCAAAATTCCGGAGATATAGCTTTTGAAATCAATAAAACTATACCAGGTCTCAACCTTTTACCCCCAGCACTAAAGAGATGTTCTGCTGCGGCTTGAAGAATTGGGTGGCCAGCTCCTATTAGATTTTTCAGTTCTAAAATAAGATCATCAAGATCATTTTCAACTGGTTGTAGTAGCTCTGTTACTGTATTCATGATTGACCTCTTATATATCTTAAGGAATCAAACATTACTTCGGAGGTTAACCAACCTAATTTCTTTATTAATTCCAAGCCAAAATTTTACTTTATTGGAAAACTCATCTCTTTCTGAAGTAACAAAAAATTTTACATTTTCGAAAGAAAGACTCTCATAGCGGTCAGTTTCTGGAATAGCAAAAGATTCATTAAATTTTTTTATTAATGCTAACGATGGATCAATAATTTTTATTTTTGAATCTAATTTTTTTCTTAAAAAGTCATAAATTAAAGGATAATGACTACATCCAAGTATTAATTCTTCAATATTTTTGTTTATTAGTGGTCTTAAGTATAAATCTGAAAGACTATTTAACTTATAAAGATTTAATTTTTCTTTTTCAATTTCTGATACAAATTCTGGACATTCTTGCTGAAATATTATCGTATTCTCTTTTTTATCATTTATAGCTTTCTTGTAATACGATGATCGAACAGTTGTTCGTGTTGCCAGGACACCAATTATTTGTTTATCAACTATTTCCGATACTGAGTTTATAAGATCAAAACAAGGGACCTTTAAATTGTCTTCTAGGATATCAAGCGCACACGCATTTGTAGTGTTACAAGCAACTAAAAGTGCATCCAAATTCTTATCAACAAAAAAAGTGCAAATCTCCTCTGCAATTAATCTTATCTCTTTAGAATTTTTGTCCCCAAAAGGTATTCTTTTTGTATCGGCCAAATAAAAAACTTCTACATCTTTACGCGTTTTTAGTAAAGAATTAAGAATAGTAAAACCACCTATTCCGCTATCAAATATACCTATTTTAAGTTTCACCCTACTTTATCTAGATATTCGAGGATGCCTTTTGCAATTGCATAGGCTAATCTTTTTCGATGTGTTATTTTTTCTAATCTTCTTGCATCTAATCTGCCTGTTAAAAAGCCAATTTCTACAAGAACTGCAGGCATCCTAGTATTTTTAATTACATAAAATCGACCTTGTTTAACTCCTCGATCAGGACTCCCAGGGGAAACTCTTAAAATTTGTTTTTGAATTCTTTTCGCAAGTAATCTTCCTCTCCAACCTCTGTAATAAAAGGTTTCCAATCCATTAATGTCTCTTCTTTTACCTCTTGAAGCATTTGCATGAATACTTACAAAGATATCTGCATCAATATTATTAGCAATGGAAACTCTTGGAGGCAAATCCAAATCAACGTCATTTGTTCTAGTCAACCTTACTTTGACACCTTTCTCAGAAAGTAAATTTTTAATTTTTTTTGAAACCTCTAGAACAACATCTGTTTCTCTAATACCACCAATACCTATTGCTCCTGGATCAGGTCCTCCATGCCCTGGATCGATTACAACCTCAAACTTGTTTCGTTTTACCTCTGGGAGTTTTAAGTAACCATAATTGTTTTTTTTCTTATGAATTAAATTTTGATTTGCTTTGATATTTCCTCTTTTCTTTTCAACTAAACCTTCACCAATCTTTTTAAATGAATATTTTGGCTTAAATAGTTTAATTCTCCATCTATTTTGATCTAAGCCAACCATTCGCCATGTCAAAGGTTTCAAATAAGTCTCTTTCTTAAATTCAATTACTAGTCTTGTTTTACCCTTATCTGGTTTCCCTAATCTAATTTCTTTTATTGGGCCATTACCTTTTATTGTTCTGGGATTTCTTAATTCTCCCGGAAAATCCACCCAGAATCTATCTCCCGATTTTTGGTTAGCCTTCTGAAAGTATGCTTTTAAATTTGTATTTGATTTAGTTCTTAATTCTAAAACCCCATTAGTATTTATAGCCCATGCCGCAAGAGCACTTGATGATTTAACTGGCAGTATTGAAAAATTTAAAAATAAAAAAACGGATAAATAACGAAAAAGTTTATTATCTAGAAACCTTATCATTAGTTTGAAAACAATTTATTTTTTCTATGTTTAAGGCTTGGCATCTGCTCCCTAATTTTCTTTACTCTTTCTTTATCAGCAGGTGCTATTGCAGCTCCCTGAGTTTTTCCGGCATCAGATAAAACTGTACCCCAAGGGTCAATTACCATTGCATGGCCATGACTTTGCCTTCTTCCATAATGAATCCCAGTTTGAGCTGGAGCGACTACATATGCTGTATTCTCAATTGCTCTTGCTTGTAATAGGATTTGCCAATGATCTTTTCCAGTAAATGCCGTAAATGCTGCGGGAATCATAATTAGCTCTGCACCATTGGAAGACAAATATCTATAGAGTTCGGGAAATCTAACGTCATAACAAATCGATAATCCTACTTTGCATAAACCTGGGACATCTACAACAGGTGGATACTCTGCTCCAGATAAAATAGTGGCTGATTCCTTGTATAAATTTCCATCTGGCAAATCAACATCAAACAAATGAATCTTGTCGTATATTGCCAAAATCTGTCCATCTTTTCCAAATAAGGCTGACCTATTAAAAGTATGACTATCATCACCAGCAGGGACAGGATACCCTCCTCCTAAAAGAAATACCTGATATCTTTGTGACATGGTTTTAAGAAAATTTGCACACTTCTCAGACAATTCAGAAGCTAATCTAAGTTTCTCATCATCTCCTCCTAAAAAAGCAAAATTCTCTGGCAAACCTATTAACTCAGCACCTCTTCTAGCAGCTAATTCAATCTGTTCTTCTGCTTCAATAAAATTTGCTTCAACATTTGAAGTACTCGTAATTTGCAATGCAGCTACCAAAAAATCAGTCAAAACTTTACTCCTAGTGAACAAATTCGTGAATCATGAGGCACGAATCACACCTCTTTCAACTTGAGCTGGAACGATATCTAAGCAATCAAGTTCAGAACAACATCTAAAATCATCCTCATAATCTCCAAGACTTGTCAATCTTTTGCCATGGGTTGCTGTTTTTAAAAGTTTCAAAATATCATTTTTCCAAAAATCCCAAAGTGCCAAGGCACTTTGTAATTCGTCATTCAGAATATTTATTTCGAAATCGCAGTTTTGTTTTAGATATGAAGCCAAAGCACCTGCAGCTAAAGAATCCTCAAGTGAATAAGAGCCTTCCCAACCACTACCAAGTATTAAAAGATTTTCTGTTTTTAATGAAATGATTTTTTTGGCAACTGCTTTCCTATTTGGGAGCCCCATAGCAAATAAATGCTTAGCATTTTGAACTTTTTGCAATGATTTAGTCCCATTAGTCGTACTCATAAAGAGTCTTTTACCATTAACAACTTTTTTTGTGACTGATAAAGGAGAATTTCCTAAATCAAAGCCCTCAATCTTCTTTCCGCCTCTCTCTCCAAGCATTAGTCTCTTTTCAGCTTGCCACTTAATTGCGGATTCTTTCAATAAATCTAGATCTGAAAAAACTTGTATTGAATCAGCTCCATTTTTTAAAGCCCAAGAGATTGTGGTTGTAGCTCTTAAAACATCAATGACAACTGCAACGTCTGGACTTGTTTCAGGAACATCCTTTGCAACGTGATAATAAGTAAGATTAATAATCAGATCCTTTTTCTAGATTTATTATAGAAAACAGTTACTTATTTTGATTATTTTTTTTTAAAAAACAAACTTATTGATAATATAAAACATATTTGTTTTAACAGAAATCTTATCAAGAATTTAATTTGAAAATGAATAATATCCGCACAATAAAAGGTGGTGTTAATTTAAAAGGAAAAGTAAAAGTACCAGGAGATAAATCTATTTCTCATAGAGCTCTAATAATTGGAAGTATTGCCGAGGGTCAGACGACTATTGAGGGATTCTTACATTCTGAAGATCCACTTTCAACTGCTGATTGTCTTAGGAAATTAGGAGTAAACATACCAGAAATAAAAAAAAATGAGCCTTTTACGATTTCAGGATTGGGTCTTAATGGATTAAAAGAGCCTAAAGAAATTCTTAATTGTGGGAATTCGGGAACCACCATGAGATTATTAATGGGGTTACTTGCCGGTCAAGAACGAAAGAATTTTATCTTGACAGGTGATATTTCTCTTAATGAAAGGCCAATGGGGAGAGTGGGCAAACCATTATCGTTGATGGGTGGCAAAATTTTTGGTAGAGAAAAAGGAAACAAAGCTCCAATTTCAATTAATGGGAATAAATTAAAAGGATGTGTTATTGGAACTCCTGTAGCGAGCGCTCAAGTAAAATCGGCAATCTTATTAGCAGGTCTTAAAGCTTCTGGAACCACTTCTGTTATTGAACCAGCATCTTCAAGAGATCACACTGAACGAATGTTAAAAGCATTTGGAGCAAACATCAGTATCAGAGGAGAATTAGGAAGGAATGTAGTTATTAAGTCAGGGAGCAAACTAACTGGTCAGAGAATATTGATTCCTGGAGACATAAGCTCTGCTTCTTTTTGGATGATTGCTGCATCTATTGTTCCAAATTCAGAGGTTTTAATTCAGAATGTAGGATTAAATCCCACTAGAACAGGAATTTTAAATGTAATGGATTCAATGGGATGCAATTATGAGATTTTAGATCAATCGACTATTGCAGGTGAACCAATTGGATCTATTAAGGTAAAGACTTCAAATAATTTAAGATCATTCACTATTGAAGGAGATATTCTCCCAAAACTTATAGATGAAATTCCTATTCTTACTGTCGCTGCCTGTTTTTGTAATGGTGTTTCTGAAATTAAAGATGCACAAGAATTAAGAGTTAAGGAGACAGATCGATTAAAAGTCATGGCACAACAGTTACAAAAATTCGGTGCTGAAATAATAGAAAAAGAGGATGGGTTAATTATTAATGGCCAATCAAAATTTCATTCTGCGGAGGTAGACAGTGAGACAGATCATCGAGTAGCGATGAGTCTTGCTATTGCTTCACTCCTTGCCAAAGGTACCTCAAAAATTATGAGGGCAGATGCTGCTAGCGTCTCGTATCCCACTTTTTGGGAAGAGCTGGCCAAACTAACTAATTAACTAAATTAAAAAGTTTTTGTCTGAATTAATAGAAGTTTTAACAAAAGATGGTAGCTACTCTTTAAGAAGTACGTTTTTTCAAGAGAACTTCCATAGTTTATTGGGCGCATTGGAGGAAACAAAGTTAAAGTTTACAGCTACTTCTAATTTGCAAAGATTTAAGGGTAAATCTCTAAATGTTTTGGATATATGTTTTGGTTTAGGATACAATTCCGCTTCTTTATTAAATGAATTAATTAAACAAAAATCATATTTAAATTTGTATGCTTTGGAGATTGATAAAAAGCCTCTTGAATATTCGCATAGAAATGAATCTTTCCTTAAATTATGGGCTCCAAATGTCAGAACAATATTTGAATCGTTATATAGTAAAGATTACTTTGAGGATAAATTTTTTAAATGCAGTGTTTTATGGGGGGATGCTAGAGAAAAAATCAAAATTATTCCTTCATCTATTAAATTCGATCTGATTTATTTAGATGGTTTTTCACCTCAAAAATGCCCACAAGTATGGACAATTGAATTTTTATCTAAAGTCACAGAAAATCTTAATTCACAGGGTTATTTAATAACTTATTCTTCTTCAGCGGCAGTAAGAAAAACTTTAAGAAATCTTGGATTAGAAATTTTTACTATTAAGCCAAGTTTTAAAAACAGAACTTTTTGGAGTCAGGGAACTGTCGCAATATCAAAATTTGATAAGAATAATTTGAAACCTAATTTCAATTTTGAAAAGTTATCCTTAATGGAAGAGGAACATCTCTTAACTAAAGCTAGTATTCCATATAGAGATCAAGATTTAAACTCAAGTAAAGACGATATAATCAAAAGAAGATTAGATGAGCAATTGTTCTCAAATCTATTATCTACAAAAAAATGGAGAGAGAAATGGGGAATGACGAAGTTATCCGTTAAGAGTTAGATTTAAATAAGGATTTCAAATAAACATGTTAAGTGTTGCGATATTAGCGGCAGGCAAGGGCACTAGGATGGAAAGCTCATTGCCTAAAGTTTTACATAAAATTTCTGGCAAAAGTCTCCTACAAAGAGTAATTGATTCATGTGTCGAATTAAAACCTGATCAAATTTTCGTAATTACTGGACACAAATCAAAAGAAGTACAAAATTCGATCCCAAAAGATAAAAAAATCCATGTTGTTATTCAAGAACCTCAATCAGGAACCGGTCATGCTATCCAGGTCCTTTGTAGAGAAGTAAAAAAACATGAAGGGAATCTTTTGGTACTTAACGGAGATGTGCCACTCATTCGGCCTAGTACTCTAAAAAGACTTTTATATTTACACGATTCAAAAAAAGCTGATGTTTCTTTAATTACTACAAAGAAAACAAATCCTCATGGATATGGCAGAGTTTTTTTGAAGGGGGATCTTATAGAGAGAATTATTGAAGAAAAAGATTGCAATGATCTAGAAAGAGAAAATCAATTAATAAATTCAGGTGTTTATTGTTTTAAATGGGGTAACTTGTCAGAAATAATTGATACCTTGCAAAGCAATAATAATCAAAAAGAGATTTACTTAACAGATACTATATCTTTGCTAAAAAATTCCTTAAGTCTCGAGGTAGAGGATAATGGAGAGCTTCAAGGAATTAATAACAGAATTCAACTATCAGAGTGCGAGGAATGTATTCAGAATTCAATTAAAGAAAAACATATGCTTAGTGGTGTAACTTTTATAAATAAAGCAAGTTGTTCAATTAGTGAAGAAGCTCAAATTGGTAAGGATGTAATCATAGAGGCTAATACACATATAAGAGGAAATACGAAAATAAATAGTCATTGCATTATCGGTCCAAATACTTTTATTGAGAATTCTAATGTGGGATTAAATTGTGAAATCATAAACTCTACTGTTTATGATTCTCAGATAATGGATTATATAAAAATTGGCCCTTATAGTCATATAAGACCTAATTCCAAAATATCTTCCCATAGCAAAATAGGTAATTTTGTTGAGATCAAAAATAGTCAACTAGAGGAAGAATCTAAAGTAAACCATCTAAGTTATATTGGTGATTCTATTATTGGAAGATCTACAAATATTGGAGCAGGCACTATTACTGCAAATTTTGATGGACAGAAAAAACATCAAACAAAAATTGGCAAAAATTCCAGTATTGGAGCAAACACAGTTTTTGTAGCACCAATAAATTTAGGGGAATCAGTAACAACCGGTGCCGGTTCAGTTATCACAAAAGACTCTAAAGATAATTCATTAGCAATCTCAAGAACTAAGCAAGTAAATATAGAGAATTGGAAAAAAAGAAATCCTGATCTAGTTAATTAATTCAATAATTTTTTCAAGTTGCCAACATCTGCTCCCTTTTATAAGAATAGAATCACCTTTTTTAGTAGATTTGTTTATCTCTTGAGGTACATCTTTAATATTATTTAAAACTAAGAATTTATTCTTATCTTTTAGATAATTGGTGTAAATTTTTTCATTTTCTTTATCGCAAATAAATAAACACTTTTCTATATCTGAATTATTTATTAATTTGAATATTTCTTTGTGATATTTTTCAGATTCTTTTCCCAATTCTTGCATACTTCCAAATATAAAAAATTTATTTCTCGGTTTTTCAAGCAGGTTTTTAATACATGCTTTTACTGACTCCGGCGAAGCATTATATGATTCATCATATATTGTTGTTTTTACTGATTTAAGAATTTTATTCCTTCCACCTAAACTTACAAAATCAAATTTATTAAAACTTGCAAAATCAATGCCTAGCTCTTTAGCAACTGCATAAGCAAATAAGAAATTTGATGCATTGTGAAATCCCTCAAATGAAATTACAAAAGTATTTTCTTCAATTAAAATTGTTTTATTTAAAGGATTATAAAATCCTCTTATTTTATCATCTCCCTTATAATTCTCCTTTTGATTCTCCATATTAATTAGTTCTACTTTTATTACTCTACCTTTCCAGTATTCTTTTAAAGTATCTTCAAGAAGTGGATTATTTGCTGGGATTATTACAACTCCTTTGGGATTTAAATATTTACTGATTTCACACTTTGCAAAAGTAATATTTTTTTTCGAGCCTAACAATCCAATATGGGCCATCCCAATGTTAGTAATTACTGCAATATCAGGTTCACTATATTTAGATAAATTTTCGATCTGTCCAAGACCTCTCATCCCCATCTCAAGAACCAAAACTTTATCATCTATATCTGTTGCAAGAATAGTAAGACCAACTCCAATCTCATTATTGAAATTTGCATTGGATAGTTTAATTTTGCCAAGTTTCTTTAAAACTTCGCCAATCATTTCTTTTGTGGTTGTTTTACCTACTGAACCAGTAATCGCAACTAGAGGGATATTTAATTTTTTTCTTTTTAACAACGCTAATTTTTGAAATGCCTCTAATGTGTCATTTACAACCCAATAAGGAAAATTACTTGGAAGTAATCTCTGCATCCCTTTTTTAATTACTACTGATTTAACTCCTTTATTTAAAACCTCTGGAAGAAAAGTATGTCCGTCAAAATTTTTACCCTTGATAGCTATAAAAAGATCATTTTTTAATAAAGTTCTACTATCAATACTTATATTTTTAAAATTAAAAAAATCTATTTTCCGGTCACGCAGATTTTTAATCTCCCCCAAAACATTGTTTAATTCTGATAAAGAGAATTCCATTAAAAAATTAAGTCATACTTTTTTTAAAGATGGATCAGCTGATTGTCCGTAAGAGAACTTTTCAACTTCAGCAAAATCTGGAGATGGTTCTTTTATTCCACAGACATCTTTATACATAATTTCGTATTCGAGTGCAGACCTTTGCCAACTAAACTCTTGGCTCATCGCTCTTTTTTGCAATAATTCCCAACTATCTTTATGCCTAAAGGCCTCCCAAGACCTTACTAAAGATGTATAGAAATCTATAGGTTCAAAGCGATCGAAGCAAAAGCCCGTGCCACTATTATTTTCTGGATCATGAGGTAAAACTGTGTCAACTAAACCTCCTACTCGCCTCACTATCGGAATAGAACCATACCTCATAGCAAGGAGTTGGCTAATACCACAAGGTTCGAATCTACTTGGCATTAAAAATGCATCAGAGCCACCATATATAAGTCTTGATAAAGAATCATCATAGGTAAGAAATACTGAAAATCTTCCTGGATAATCTAATGCAAGTTGCCATAATCCTGATTCTAAATACCTATCACCGGTACCTAAAACAACTATTTGTGAATCCGTATATGCTAAAAGTCTTCTTGAAACTTGTAGAAGTAAGTCAACCCCTTTCTGATCAACTAACCTACTAACCATACCTAAAAGATATTTTTTAGGGTTAGTTTCGAGACCCATTTCTCTCTGCAAAATTTTCTTATTTTCTATCCTATTTTCTAAATTCTTAATACTAAATTTTGCAGGCAAAACTGGATCTTTTGCTGGATTCCATTCATCAAGATCTATGCCATTAAGAATTCCCCTTAATTTACCTGAAATATAATTAAGTAATCCTTCAAGGCTCTCCCCGTATTCATGGGTTTTAATTTCATCTGCATAAGTAGGAGAAACAGCATTTACTCTATCTGCGTACAACATTGCCGCAGCCATTGTGTGGTCTCCATGCATATACCAAGGACACCAAGTCATTTTTTCTAGTTTCCATCTCCAAGGACCTTGGTATTTTAAATTATGAATTGTGAAGACAGTGCTAATTTCGGGGTCCTGATGCATCCACACAGGAATCATACCAGTGTGCCAATCATGGCAATGGAGAACTTGAGGTTTCCAACAATTCCAGGCAAATTCTGCAGTGGCACTAGCAAAAAATGTAAAGCGCCAGTCCTCATTTTCGCCTCCATATATTTGGTCAGAGTCAAATGTTGGATGACCCACTAGGTAAATCACATAATTATGAATGGGATGTTTTGCTTCATATACAGCGAAATCAGTGCCCATTGTATTTGCTCTAAAGACTGGTTCATTCGATACATCTAAAAGACTCCACAATTTTCCATATCCTGGAATTATTACCCTTACATCGTGACCAAGTTTTATCAAAGATGGAGGTAACGAACCAACAACATCTCCCATACCTCCAACTTTGATCATTGGAGCGCATTCAGCAGCGGCAAGAAGAATTCTCATTGATAATTATTTAAAAAGTTCTTTTGAAAAATAAACTAAGGCGTCCATTTGTAGTCAGAAAAGTCTGGTGGACGCTTTTCAAGAAAGGCATCTCTACCTTCTTGGGCTTCCTCCGTTGAATAGAATAATTGAGTTGTGTATCCGGATAATTCTTGAATACCCGCAATCCCATCATTCTCCGCATTGAATGAAGCTTTAAGAATACGAATAGCAGTTGGACTATTTCGTAAAATCTCTCTTGCCCAGATTACACCCTCAGCTTCTAATTCTTCAATCTTTGTAATTGCATTTATCAAGCCCATCTTAAGAGCTTCCTTAGAATTATATTTTCTACATAAAAACCAAATTTCTTTCGCTTTTCTTTGACCAACTAGTCTTGCCAGATAACTAGATCCAAAACCTCCATCAAAACTACCAACTCTTGGACCTGTTTGACCAAATATTGCATTTTCAGAGGCGATACTTAGATCACAAATTAAATGGAGTACTTGGCCTCCTCCAATTGCAAAACCAGGAACTAATGCAATAACCACTTTCGGCAAACTTCTTATTAATCTTTGAAGTTCAAGTACATTTAATCTCTGCGTCCCTGCATCATTTTTATATCCATTTTCACCTCTTACACTCTGATCACCTCCAGAGCAAAAAGAATAAATACCTTTCTTGTCAGGTCCCGAACCTGTAAAGAGAACTACGCCAATAGTTTCATCATTTCTTACGATGTTAAAGGCGTTAATAAGTTCATCTACAGTTTGAGGCCTAAATGCATTTCTTTTTTCAGGCCGATTAATTGCAATTCTCGCAATTCCCTCATCTGATGTGTGAAATAATATATCCTCATAAGATTTGCACTCTGACCAATTTAAAGTTGTTTTACCAGGTAATACTTTCATGAAACCTAATTATTCAAAGATAGAAAATGATAAATTTAACTGCCAATTATTTTTTCAAGCAGGACATTTTTTTCATAAATTTCATTTTCTGGATCAATATCAACTTTAATTATTACAGATTTATGGGTAGAAATGCTCGATTCGAATGCCTCTCGTAATTTTTTCAAATTTGACACACTTTTAAAGTTTACTTGATAGCCCTCTGCGAGTTTCGGCCAGTTTATTTCTTTTGGCATAAGAAAAAGTTTTTTTAATTCATCTTCTTTTAAATTTTTTTTATAAATACGATTAAATATATTTCCGCCATTATTATTTATCAAAAGAATTGTTAAACTCATTTCGATTGAATTTTCAATCAGCCAACCGTTTATATCATGAATAAAAGCCAAATCTCCAGTCACAAGAAGAAGAGGATTTTTAATTCTAGAAATACCTAATGCAAGAGATAAAGTACCGTCTATGCCCGAAGCTCCTCTAAAGCTGAAACAATTTCTCGTTAAAGTACCATTCTCAGAAAATGTAAGCCAATCTCTAATTGGGCTACTTGCGGAGAGCATTATAGGATTTTCAGCTGGCCAAAGTTTTGGGACAAGATTTGCAAGCATATACTCAGTCATTTGATTATCTTGAGTAATTTTCTCTTTTAAAACCCCTTTAATCTTTTCGCCTTCCTCTATTAGATCTAAAGCCATTGGGGTAAGGGATTTTTTGTTTTTTTTGTTAATTGATAATTCTTCTAACAATAGAGTAGTAAAATTTGAAAGCCCAAAATCATATTCAAATGATTTTTTTATTGGGTCCAATTTTCTGTAGTTTTTTTCTTTTATAAGAATTTGTATGCCTTCGAAAGTTGTTAAAAATTTCTCTAAATCAATTGAAGATGACATGGGGCCAAGCCTCAAAAGTTGATGACAATTTATTGAATTTTTATTTTTTCTTAAAACTAATTCCCAATTCACAACTAATCCTCTCAAATGCGAATTAACTCCTGAGACAGGATCAGCAAATACTGGCCAACCAGTAATTTCTTGCAATCTTTCTAAAGATTTATTAAAAGAAATTAAATCATTTATGGAACCTTGATAAGGACCTACCAAAATAATGCCGGATTCATCTAAATTTAAATTTTTTGAAATTTCTAAGAATTTGTTTTTATCAGATTTTATTTCAACTTCCTGAAATATATATTTTTTCTTTAAATAAATTCTTTCAAAAACCTCTAAAACATTTTGTTTATTTAAAAGTGAAATACCCAAAGGCTTATCAATAGGAATATTAAAATGAATAGGCCCAGGGAAAGTTGATATTTGTTTCTCAGTAATTCGAACTAAATTCAGGATTTCGTTTTCTTGTGTTTCATGAAGTCCATTTAGATTTGTACTTAAAACCCTCCTGCAGACTGAAGTCAAAAAATCTTCTTGATTTACTGTTTGATTAGCGCCACAATCTTTTAATTTTAAGGGTCTATCAGCAGTAAGAAATATAATACCTTTACAAGATCGGTCTGCCTCAACTGCTGCTGGCAATAAGTTACTTACGGCAGTCCCAGAAGTGGTAATAACTAAAGAAAGATTACCTGATGCAGCAGAAATCCCAAGAGAGTGGAATCCAGCAGATCTCTCATCTATTGAATTATAAATATTTACCAGTCCTAATTTATTTAATTCTCCAGCAGCTATCGCTAGGGGTGCTGATCTACTACCTGGACATAGTATTAAATTTTGAACTCCTATTTTTATTAAGAGATTCAAAAGTTGTAAACTTCTAAGAAAATTTTTGCATTCAACAGATGATGTCATAATTTATATAAATGCTTTGGGATTTTCCTTATAACTGAATTAAATAAAACATGTCTACAACTCAAGAAAAAAGAAGTTCAATAATAAAGGATTTAAAAAATCTTTTAATTTGGATATCTATAGCTTTAATTATACGATGGCAGGTTATAGAGCCAAGATGGATCCCCTCCGGTTCAATGCTTCCAACTCTTCAAATACAAGATAAAATTCTAGTTGAGAAAGTAACCCCCAAAATCACTTCCAAATCAAATCTTTCAAAATTAAAAAATAAAATAGTTGTTTTTAACGTTCCGGAACAATTAATTAATGCTGGTTATGAAGCAGACACTGCACTAATAAAAAGAGTTATTGGAATACCTGGAGACAAAGTAGAAGTAAGAGACGGTAACCTTTACTTAAATGATATCGCTCAAAAAAATTACGTTTTTGACAAAAATATTAATTATTCTATAGGGCCTTTTATTGTCCCAGAAGAGTCATTATGGGTGATGGGAGATAATAGAAATAACAGTATGGACTCACATATTTGGGGATTTTTACCCTATAAAAAGGTTATTGGTAAAGCTATTTTTAGATATTGGCCGTTTAATAAAATTGGACCTATTCGGTTCCCTGCCCTTAATAATTTAGATTAATGGGTACGTGATGTTGTAGGGTTTTTATATCTTGAAGTTGTAGAAATGTTTAATCCAGAATTTCTTGCTACTGAAAATAATGATCCAAACGATGAGAATGATTTAATCCAATATTTACAAAAACAATCTCCAGAAGTTTTGCAAAGAGTAGCAAAATCAGCTAGTGAAGATATTCAAGAAATTATTAGACATAATGTTCAAGGTCTTCTTGGAATGCTTCCTTCAGATCAATTTGATGTAAAAATAACATCTTCAAAAGACAACATTGCTAATTTATTATCTTCTGCAATGATGACAGGTTATTTCTTAAGACAAATGGAGCAAAGAAAAGAGCTGGAACAAACTCTTAAAAATGATGAGAACATGTCTATTGAAGAATAATTTTTTTAAAGATTTACTTCTTCAGGAATAATTCCTAGTTCAAACAACTTTTTATATAAACCCATCAAAAATTTATTATCCTCAGGAAGTTTTTCCCACTTTTGGGAATTAATCTCATTAATTAATTTTTGACAATCTTCTATTGTAAATTTTATAGGGGCCGTAAAATGAGCTGGAATTAAATATTCCATATCTTCAAAACACTTGATATTTTCTAACCATTTGAGTAAAACTTCTTTTGAACGCGGAAAGATTAATTTCTGTAAAACTGGTGCAATTTGAATCTTAGGAGTATCTTTACCCATTATTTCAACAAGAGAAGATTCCCAATCTTCGTCCCATAAAAAGGGATAAATACCGAAATGAGATCTCCAATTCCTCAGATCTTTTTTGAATGAATACTTAAAAATTTTTTTTAAAGGTGGAATATTTAATTTACCTGGTTTTAAAAAAGATGAAAACAAGACTAACCTTTTCCATCCTTTTTTTCTATGTTCGATGGAGTCAATCAAAGGTTCATCTCCTCTCTCTCTAGAATGAAAAAGAAGTGGAGTTGGATCAAAATCAAATATCTCAGGGGGAGTGGAGTCTATTCCAACTATTGCGTCTGTCACATGAAGTGTTTTCGTAGGATAATGGAAACAGCTTATCTCCTGATATCTTCCAAGTCCTAAATTCAGAGGGCCTAATGAAGACCATTTAAAGTAGTTTTTATGTGGAGTACCATCCTCAAAGAGTATTCTTGACCTTTTTGATGGAATCCCTAAGAAATCTAGTGGCAGGTTTATGGGAAAACTCCATTGTCCAGGACAAAGCCAAATTTCTGCATCTTTAAAAGTTCTTGAAAGAGCTGGCAGTCCGATTTTATGTTCTAGTCCAGAGGCACTCGGTAAAATTATTGTTTTTACTTTGCCATGAATCGCTATTAATTTTTCTAACTCTTTTATTAATTCTTTTGTCGGAGGTAGTGGATTTATTAGCATCAATCCATTATCAACCTTTATTACCGTCATTCTTATTGGAACCGCAACATAATAGAGTCCCTGTATTTGTTCCAAGGACCATATTTGATCAGGAATTAATTCTTTTAAAATTGTTTTCTTTTTTCCATATGGATATAAGGGGAATAATGGCCACCAATTCCACTTTTTATTAAAAGTTTCATCAACCACAATCATTTATAACCAGCAAATAATTTCTTTAACTTAAATATTCCGTACCTTGGAGCGAATAAAAAAGCAAATAAAAATATAAAAGTTTGTGCCAAGACAATTGATCCACCTGTTTCAAGATCAAACCAAAAACTAACATAGATTCCTATAAGGCTTGAGATGATTGCACTTAGTACTGAAATTACTGTCATATTATCAAACTTATCCGTAAGTAAATATGCTGTAGCCCCTGGTGTAATCAACATTGCAACTACCAAAATAATTCCAACAGACTGTAACCCCACAACAGCTGCCAAAGATAAGCATGTGAGGAGTAAATAATGAAGAAAAAATACATTAATCCCAACTGTTTTTGCATGCCTGGGGTCAAAACAATAAAGCATTAAATCTTTTCTGAAAATTGATAAAAGGATTACTACTAATAAAGAAATGAATATAGTTTGTTTTACATCTGAAAGTGATATTCCTAATGGACTACCAAAAAGAATAGAGTGCAGATCAATATTACTTTTAATCTTAGAAACCAATACTATTCCAAGAGCGAAAAATCCAGTGAATACCAACCCAATAACAGTATCTTCCTTAACTCTAGATTTCTGCTTAATAAACCCTATCAAGGCTACAGAACCAACTCCGAAAATAAATGCCCCTAATGAAAAAGGAAGACCTAATGCATAAGCAACCACAACACCAGGCATTACCGAATGTGACACTGCATCTCCCATTAAAGCCCATCCTTTAAGAGTCAAATAACTTGATAGAAAACCACAAACAGCTGCAACTAATGAACTCATAAGAAGTGCTTTTCTCATAAAGTCATGCGTTAAAGGATCTGTGATAAATGAATCTAAAGTTAAAAAAGAACAGAGCTCCATATAAATTAAAATTTAGGATTCAGGTCCAAACAAGAAATCAGGTGAGATTCCTCCAAAAGTGGTTGTAATATTTTCAGGGGTAAACACTTCAGAGGTCTCACCATAAGCTACAACAGTTTTATTTATTAAAAGAACCAAATCACAAAATTCACGGACATGAATCATATCATGCGTTGATAATAATATAGTTTTCCCCTCGTTTTTAAATTGAATAAATAATTCCGAGAAAAGTTTTTCAGTTCTTATATCAACACCTGAAAAAGGCTCATCAAGAAGAAGTATTGATGCTCTTTGCGCAATTGCTCTAGCTAAAAAAGTTCGTTTTCTCTGACCTCCAGATAAGTTTCCAATAGGTGTAGATAAATGATCAGTAAGATCAACTCTCTCAATAGCATCTTTAACCGCCTGAACATCAGACTCTCTAGGAGACCTAAAAATATTCATCGAACCATATCTTCCCATCATCACTACATCCCAAACACTTATTGGAAATTGACTATCAATTCCCTCATTTTGAGGAACATAAGCAATTGTCTGATCTTTTTGAGCAGATCTTACAGACTCTCCATTTATTCTAATTTTTCCCTTTGAAATATTTACAAAGCCAGTTAAAGCATTAAAGAAAGTTGTTTTACCAGCTCCGTTCATCCCTACTAACCCACAAATCTGGCCAGGTTTCAATCTTAAATTGGCATCATACAAAGCCACCTTACCGTTGTAATCTACGCAAATATTTTCTGCCTCAATCCTAAAATTTTGATAATTAATTGTTTCCATAATTCAAAAAAGTCCTTTTTTAATCAAATCCAAATTATGCTCAAGCATTTTTATATAGGAACTAGCAGGTCCACTATCATCAGATAATGAATCAACAAAAAGATTTCCACCAAAATTAGCCCCAGTTTCGTTTGCAACAACCATTTGAGATTCGTTACTTACAGTACTTTCGCAAAATACAGATGGAACATTTTTTTCTTTAACTAGTGAGATTGTTCTTGCCATTCTTTTGGGAGTAATTTGACTCTCAGCATTAACTGGCCACAAATAAACTTCCTCTAATCCATAATCATTTGTTAGATACGAAAAAGCACCTTCACAACTTACTAGATACCTCCTGTCTTTATTTAAGTTATTAATAAAAAGTGAGAACTCTTTATCTATTTTAGATAGTTTATCTTTATAAATTTTTCCATTTTCTTCAAATAATGTCCTTTTCGATGGCCTCAACTCTGATAAAGAATCCACGAGAATATCTACGTATAGGATCCCTCTTTTTGGAGAAATCCAGGCATGAGGATTAGGTTTCCCTTTATAAAAATCTTCACTGATAAAAATAGGATCCAAATCTTCCGCGACAGTAATTCTTTTTACTTTTAAATTAGAAACAAATTTTTCAGCCCATAATTCAAATCCAAATCCATTATCAATAAAAACAAACGCATTAGAGGCATTTACCAAATCGCTTGGAGTTGGTTGGTAGCCATGAACTTCAACTCCAGGTTTCGTTATTGATCTAACAATAAAATCATCTTTAGCAACATTGCTAATTATATCTGCCAAAACAGTGAAACTCGCCAGAATTACTTCTTTAGTTTCATCTTTATTTGATAGTCTCTTACATGAGCCTGAAGCAATAGAAAGAAGAAGTATCAAACTTAAAAAAAAAATATTTTTTTTCATGTTTAACATCTATCCCAAGATTATGAATTAAAAGATAGTTTCATAAGTGGTTTTCTAAGATCAGAAATAAATCCTTTCCAATTTATTTTTTCTTTTTCAAAAGCTTCTTCAACAATTTTCTCAGAATTTTTCTTTATAAAATCCAAATCAGGTTCTTCTACTCCTTTTGTTATTGCCATAAAATCAGCCAAAGAACTTGATACTACTCTTGTTAAATAAGCAGCACTTACAGCCTGAAATGTGCCAGAGACAATCCAATTTGGGCCATGTAATTTTGTTATACCAATTAGAATCTGTCCACTCCATTCAATAACTCCCTGAGCAATTGCAGTCTTTAAAATCTCTTTGGATACTTTATCTAAAATTTCAGGAGACCAATTACATCCCCATATAGACTTAATTTCTTTAATCATTAAAGAATTTAATACTGTCATTGCCATAACATCAATTGATGGGATAGGAGATAAGAAAACAGTTGTTGCGACAAGAATTTGATTTTTTCTTTGTATACCTTTTAACTGCATTCTTCTTATACTTTCAATTTCAGATTGCCAGGCAACATGAAGTTCTTTCAAGAGTCTTTTTTTTGTATTTTCAATATTTTTAGATGAACTTATGAAAAACTTCCTTAAAGAAAAAGGTATATTTGTTATTTCACTCTTATTCTCATCAAAAGTAATAATTTTATTTAGAAAGTCACTTGAAATTTGAGACTTTAAGTCTTCTATCTGATTTTTGGCTTCTATTTGGTTGGAAGTTAAAGCTACTAACCAGACTGGCATATTTTTAGGAAACTTTTCCAGCCACAAAAAATCATTTGCCGACAAAGGCAACTTTATACAATATAAGATTGCATCACTCTTCAAAGCTTCTTCTGGAATAACTTGAGAAGAATTGTATTTAGGCAGTTTTTCGTATAAATCAAAGTCAAACTTATCTGCTTTGAAATTACTTTTCAAAACAGATTGAAAACTTTGATAATTATTTTGTCCAATGCAACTTATTTTTTCTTTTTCACATCTATTAAGAATAGATTCAAGTGTTTTTTGTCTTTTTGAATTCTGTTTTTCTAGTTCATTTGTTGCTTCAAGTTCTTGAAAAAAATTTAAATCTTCATTACATAGGTTTATCCAACCATCTAAATTATTTGGCTCATTAAATTTAGGCTTATCATTTTTCAAGTAAAAATATCCCCCCAAACACAACGCAAAAAATCCTATTGAGCCTCCTGCAAAATGAATTAAGTCACTGACAAACCATTCCCCAAAACCTAACAATAATAAAATAATAAGAAGATTTTTTTTTGGAAACTTTATGAAATCCTTTAAAAGGTTGTCTTTACTAATATCAAACACAATACTTTATTTTTCTAATTCTATTTTAATGCAAGTTGTGAATGAGAAAAGCAAAATTTCATAAGTCGTTAATCAAAAGATAAAAATTTAAGCCTTTTAAAAAGACTTATTGCATAACAAGATGCTAAGTTAATAGACTATTTAAATAACTTAAGAAACATTAAGATGTCTAATTCAAATTTCAGCAATAATCCTGGACAAGAAAATTACAGAGGTCGTTCTAACAATGAAAGATCTAATTTCAGAGATAGATCGGGTGGCAGAAGAGATGGAGGAGGATTCCGCATAAGATTGAGTGACAACGAAATGAAAGCTGTTAAATCAATACAAGAGACCTTTCAATTAAGATCTACTGTTGCAGTTCTAGGTTTCTCTGTTAGAACACTTAGCGAAATGATCAAAGACGAAAAATTGATTGAATCAATCAAAGAATATGCAAAAAATAATAAAAACTCTTCTCCGAGTAGACAATCACAAAATTCTTATGAAGAAAAGACAAAAACAGCACCTAACCCTTTTGCAAGACCTGTAAAAAGTACATCAACTGAAGAGATCCAATCAATCGAAGTAGAAGAGGATGGCAAATAAAAAAAGAATTCTTTCGGGAGTTCAACCAACTGGTGATTTACATATCGGAAATTGGCTTGGGGCCATAAATAATTGGGTTACGCTTCAAGAGCAATATGAAACATTTCTATGTGTAGTTGATTTGCACGCGATCACAGCTTCATATAATCCTAAGGAATTATCTAAGAACACTATCTCTACTGCGGCTTTGTACGTTGCTTGTGGGATAGACCCAAAAATATGCTCAATTTTTGTCCAAAGTCAGATTTCTGCACATTCAGAACTTTGTTGGATATTGAATTGCATGACTCCTATAAATTGGATGGAAAGAATGATTCAATTCAAAGAAAAATCCATACAACAAGGTAATAATGTATCTATTGGATTATTTGACTATCCAATACTTATGGCTGCAGACATCCTTCTTTATGATGCTGACTTCGTACCAGTAGGTGAGGATCAAAAACAACATCTTGAACTTGCCAGAGATATTGCACAACAAAGAATTAATGCCAAATTTAGTAAGGATAAAAATATTTTAAAAATCCCTCAACCAATTATCATGAAGAATGGATCAAAAATAATGAGTTTAATTGATGGTTCAAAAAAAATGAGCAAAAGTGATCCAAATGAGGGCAGTCGCATTAACTTATTAGATCCTCCTGAAATAATCACAAAAAAAATAAAAAGAGCAAAAAGTGATAGTTCTATTGGCATAGAATTTAACAACCCTCAGAGGCCAGAATCTAAAAATCTTTTAATGATTTATTCAATACTATCTGGCAAAGAAATTTCTCAATGTGAAAATGAATTCGCAGAGACTGGATGGGGGACTTTTAAAAAATTAATTACTGAACAACTTATCGAATCACTAGAACCTATTCAAAAAAAATATAAATTATTAATTAATGATCCCTATCAATTAAATAAAATTCTTCATGAAGGGAAGGAAAAAGCTGAAGATTTAGCAAATCAGACTTTAAAAAGAGTTAAATCAAAATTGGGATTCTTTGAAATGGAGAAATAAATTATGCCAATAATTTCCTTGCCTGATGGTTCAAAAAAGGTTTTCGAAAAATCTGTAACTATTCTAGAAATTGCCCAGAGTATAGGCACTGGTTTAGCTAAAGCAACAATTGCTGGGAAAGTAAATAATGTTCTTCTTGATGCGACTATTCCTATAAATAGTGATTCCAAAGTTGTAATCATCACCTCAAAAGATAAAGAAGGAATTGAAATAATAAGACATTCCTTTGCTCACCTTATTGGTCATGCAGTTAAACAAATTTATCCAAATATTAAAATGGCGATTGGGCCTGTAATTGAAGATGGTTTTTATTATGATATTTTTTCTGAATACAGATTTACTCCTGAAGATTTAATAAAAATTGAAAATAGAATTACTAAATTAATAAACACAAACTATGACGTTGAGATTTTACAAGTTTCTAAGGAAGAGGCAATTAAAACTTTTAAAGAAAGAGATGAGACTTTTAAATTACGAATAATTGAAGAAATTCCTGAAGAAGGTCTCATCAATTTATACAAGCACGAAGAATATATCGACATGTGTAGGGGGCCTCACGTACCCAATACAAGACATTTGAGACACTTTAAGTTACTTAAATTATCAGGTTCATACTGGAGAGGTAACAGTGAGAATGAATCATTGCAGAGAATATATGGAACTGCATGGGCTAAAGAAAAAGAACTCAAAGATTATTTAATAAGAATTGAAGAAGCGGAAAAAAGAGATCATAGAAAACTTGGGAAAAAACATTCACTATTTCATATACAAGAAGAATCACCAGGAATGATTTTTTGGCATCCAAATGGATGGACAATCTATCAAGTACTAGAAAGGTACATAAGAGAAATACTCAGAAAAAATGATTATTTAGAAATTAAAACCCCACAAGCTGTTGATAAATCTCTTTGGGAAAAATCCGGTCATTGGGAAAAATTTAGAGATGATATGTTCACTACTGCATCAGAAAATCGGACTTATGCCATTAAACCAATGAATTGTCCATGCCATATTCAAGTATTTAATCAAGGTTTAAAAAGCTATAAGGATTTACCTATCCGTCTTGCTGAATTTGGTTCTTGTCACAGAAATGAGCCCTCTGGTGCACTTCACGGCTTAATGAGAGTAAGAAACTTTACTCAAGATGATGCACACATATTTTGCACAGAAGAGCAAATTCAAGAAGAGGTATCAACTTTTATAGATCTTGTTTTCGAGGTTTATAAAACTTTTGGTTTTGATGAAATCATTATCAAATTATCAACTCGTCCTGAAAAAAGGGTAGGTAGTGAAGAGATTTGGGATAAATCAGAGGAGGCTCTTACCAAAGCTCTCGATAAAAAGAATCTAAAATGGGAACTTCAACCAGGAGAGGGGGCTTTTTATGGTCCCAAAATAGAATTTTCATTAAAAGATTGTCTTAATAGAGTTTGGCAATGCGGTACTATTCAAGTTGATTTCTCAATGCCTATTAGATTGGATGCAACTTATGTAGATATTGATAATGAGAAAAGAAATCCAGTTATGCTTCATAGAGCAATTTTAGGCTCCTTCGAGAGATTTATCGGAATCTTAATTGAACAATATGAGGCAAAATTCCCAATTTGGCTTGCGCCTTATCAAATAATTTTATTGAGCATTACTGATAGAAATATTGAAAAGTGTTTAAAGTTTAATGAATTAATAAATAATAATGGTTACCGATCAAAAGTTGATGTTAGGAATGAAAAAATAGGATATAAAATAAGAGAGGCAACTCTAGGGAGAGTTCCTTTAATTGCAGTTATTGGAGATAAAGAAGAGGAAATTAATTCAGTCGCTTTAAGAGCCTTAGATGGAACAAATTTAGGAATTTTTGACCTAACTAATCTATATAAATTAATGGATGAATTAATAGAAAAAAAAGGGAGAACAGAATAATTTTGAATAGATGAATTTCCTGGCTTGTGATTTAGGAGGTACCAAGGTTCTTTTGGGAATATTCGAAAGAGTAATAAATGATGATTCGCCTAAATTGTTATTCAAGAAGAAATATATGTCTTCTGATTGGGATTCTTTTGAAATGATCCTAGAAGATTTTCTCAAAAATGAATGCAAAAATGTTACTCATCCTTCTTCTGCATGTTTCGCTGTGGCTGGTCCTTTATCTAACAACAACGCAAAAATCATAAACTTGTCATGGAATATTTCAGGAAATAAATTAAAAAATAAATTTAAATTTGAACAATGCGAGCTAATAAATGATTTTGCAGTACAAATTTATGGAATTCCTTATTTAAAAAATAATCAATATTCAACAATCCATAATGGAACACAATCTGAAGGTACTAACAATGATTTGCATGCCATTGTTGGAGCCGGTACTGGGTTGGGTATTGCAAGAGGTCTAATATCAGGAAATAAAGTAAAAGTTTTAGCCAGCGAAGGAGGACACGTTGAATACTCTCCGAAGTCAGAATTAGAATGGGAATTAAAAATTTGGCTTAAGAATTACCTAAAACTTGAGAGGATATCTTGTGAAAGAATTATTAGCGGAACTGGTTTATCAAGAATTGCTGAATGGAGACTGAGCAAACCTGATGCCAAAAACCATCCACTACAAAAATATTTAAAAGAAATTAAGATCTTTGATAATGCGAGAAAAGAACTTCCTGAAAAAATCTGTAATCTTTCTAAAGAAGGTGATCAGCTGATGATTGAAGTTGAGAGGATTTGGGTAGGCGCTTATGCCTCTTTCCTAGGAGATATTGCTCTTCAAGAATTATGCTTTGGTGGGTTATGGATTTCTGGAGGGACCGCATCAAAACATTTCAAAAACTTTAAATCAGATTTATTTATGAAACAATTTTTCGACAAGGGAAGATTAAAAGATATTCTTAAAACAATACCTATGAAAGTAATTTTAGATGAAGAGTTTGGACTTTTTAGTGCAGCCTGCAGAGCAAAAATGCTTTTAAAAACTTAGTAAGAAAAAAATGTCTATTCCTGAAGTAGGTAAAAAAATAAGAGTATCAGTACCTTCCACAACTGCTAATTTAGGGCCTGGGTTTGATTGTCTTGGCGCAGCATTAGATTTATATAATGAATTTATTTTCACAAGAATTGAAGGTGGTGGAGATAGATTCGATTTAATAATGGAAAGTACAGATGGTAATCACTTAAGAGGAGGACCTGAAAACTTAGTTTTTAGAGCTGCTCAGAAAGTTTGGAATAGCGCAAATATAGATCCTTTTGCACTTGAAGCAAGAGTTAAGTTGGCAGTTCCTCCTGCTCGCGGACTTGGAAGCAGTGCCACAGCAATAGTTGCTGGACTAATAGGAGCGAATGCAATAATGAATTCCCCATTGCCCAAAGAAAAACTCCTTGAACTTGCGATTGATATAGAGGGTCATCCTGATAACGTAGTACCCTCTCTCCTAGGTGGGCTTTGTTTGACAGCTAGGTCTTCTTCTCAAAGATGGAGAATCATTAGATGTGATTGGCACGATTCAATTAAAGCTGTTGTAGCAATACCTGCAATTCGTTTAAGCACAAGTGAAGCAAGAAAGGTTATGCCTAAGAATATTCCTATATCTGATGCAGTGACAAACATGGGGGCACTTACTTTGTTACTAAATGGCTTAAAAACAGGGAATGAAGAACTAATAAAAGAGGGAATGTTTGATAAGCTACATGAACCCTACAGATGGAAACTTATTAAAGGTGGACTTGAAGTGAAAGATGCCGCACTACATGCAGGTGCTCTTGGATGCGCAATTAGTGGAGCTGGGCCAAGTATCTTAGCTTTATGTAAAAAAGAAAATGGTAAAAACGTTAGTCAAGCTATGGTAAAAGCATGGGAAAAGTCAGGTGTAGCTAGCAGAGCACCATTCTTAAACGTTCAAACAACAGGCAGTCAATTTAGCACTATCTCTGGTAAGTAGTTTTACTTAGGCATTTTTAATGTTATAGTCTCAAGCTAGTACATCTTCAACTAGAATAAAAAAATTATTCATTCCATAAATGAATTTAGAATCTTTTCCTTGGCTATCATCTATTGTTTTGCTGCCTTTAATTGGAGCTTTAATAATGCCTTTCTTGAGTTCTAAGGAAGGAGAAGATAATACACTCCCTAGAAATACCTCATTAAGTTTTTTATTTATAGATTTTTTACTAATAATCGGAGTTCTTTTTCAAAAATTCAATACTTCAGATAGCTCTTTGCAACTGGTAGAAAGAACTTCTTGGTTACCCTCAATAGGCTTAGAGTGGTCTCTTGGCATAGATGGATTATCTGCTCCTTTAGTAGCTTTAAGTGGGTTAATTACATTATTATCAGCTACGGCAAGTTGGAAAATTAAGAAAAAATCTAATCTATATTTTGCTCTTTTATTAGTCCAAGCATCAGCACAAGCATTAGTTTTCCTTTCTCAAGATTTCCTATTATTTTTCTTGGCATGGGAACTTGAATTGGTTCCGGTATATCTTCTTATTGCTATTTGGGGAGGAAAAAAGAAGTTATATGCGGCCACAAAATTCATCCTTTATACAGCTTTAGCTTCTTTATTAATACTCATTAGTGGCTTAGCACTTGCTTTAAGTGGAGATACTTTTACTTTAAATATTACCGATTTAACGAATAAGCATGTAACAGGCAGTCTAGCGTTGTTATCTTATTTAGGATTTTTAATTGGTTTCGGAGTGAAACTCCCAATCTTTCCATTACATACTTGGCTACCTGATGCGCATGGAGAGGCTAATGCTCCAGTATCAATGTTACTTGCTGGAATACTTTTAAAAATGGGCGGCTACGCTCTCTTAAGATTCAACGTTCAAATATTACCTGAAGTACATCTCCAAATTGCACCTGCATTAATCATTCTTGGAATCATTAATATAATTTACGGAGCATTAAATGCATTCGCACAAGATAATGTCAAAAGAAGAATTGCATGTAGCTCAGTAAGTCATATGGGTTTTGTTCTCTTGGGGATTGGAGCTGTAGATGCTTTAGGTATCAGCGGAGCTATGCTACAGATGATTAGTCACGGACTCATAGCAGCAGCTATGTTTTTCGTTACAGGATCCTTCTATGAAAGAACAAATACTCTTTCAATTCCAAATATGGGTGGGTTAGCAAAGGTCTTACCAATAACTTTTGCTTTTTTCTTAGCAAGCTCTTTGGCTTCTCTAGCACTACCTGGCATGAGTGGTTTTATTAGTGAAATAACTGTCTTTTTAGGTATCACAAGTCAAGAAGGCTTCAGCTCTATCTTTAGATCAATCACAATACTTATAGCAGCTATCGGTCTAGTCCTAACTCCTATATATCTTCTATCAATGTGTAGAAGAGTATTTTTTGGGCCCAGAATTCCTGCACTGGCAACAGTTAAAGAAATGAATGGTAGAGAGCTAACAATTGGGTTCAGTTTATTGTTGCCTACTTTAGTGATAGGTTTTTGGCCAAAAATAGCAATAAATTTATATGAATCTTCAACCAATGCTCTCAGTCAGCAGCTTACTCTAGCTAAATTAGTTGGATTAATACCAATTTTAGTTAATTAAATTACTTTAATAAATGGATACATCAATTTTTAAATATGGAGAATTACCAGAATTTAAAAAATTTACTCCCGAAAGCATAAGTAAACAATTTCCAGTAGTTCTAGAAAAGATAGCTGAAGATTTTAAAAACATTGAAAAAAATTTATCTAATTATTTACTTCAAAATAATTTAAATTGGGATAAGGTAATAAATCCTTTGAATGAAGTAAATGAAATTCTTAGATGGAGTTGGGGAGTAATAAGTCACCTTAATGCAGTAAATAATTCTGAAAGTCTAAGAGACATTTATTCAAAATTTCTTCCTGAGATTATTAGCTTGAGCAATAAATTCGGACAAAGTAAAGTAATTTACAATTCTTTAGTCAAGCTTAAAAAGACAAATAACTTTGATCAAATTAAAAACAGAATTTTGGATAAAGAAATTCTTGAGATGCAACATAGAGGAATTTCACTACAAAAGGATGATCAAGAAGAATTCAACAAAATTTCAGAAAAGCTTGGAAAGCTATCAACAGACTTCAGCAACAATGTTCTTGATGCTACTAATAAATGGTTTTTAATATTAAACAAGAAATCTGAAGTCGATGGTCTTCCTGAACGAGTACTTGAATTAATGGCAATTTCTGCACACAACCACTTAAAAAAAGATGAAGAAGCCGATATCAAAAATGGTCCTTGGAAATTAAGTCTAGATATACCAACTTATACTTCATTTATGACGTATGCCACCGACCGTAATCTTAGAGAGAAACTATATAAGGCATTTGTTGGTAGGGCATCTCAAGGAGAAAATAATAATTCTCAAATCATTGAAGAGATATTATCTCTTAGAACTAAACAGGCTAATCTACTCGGTTATAAAAGTTGGGCAGAACTAAGTTTGTCAACAAAAATGGCGAAAGAAACTAAAAATGTTGAAAAGCTTTTAGAAGAATTGAGAGCACCAGCATTCAAAACCGCAAAAATCGAATTAGAAATGCTCGATAAGTTTTCTAAAGCTAATGGGTTTTCAGAATCACAGAATATCGAGCCATGGGATATTAGTTATTGGTCAGAACTTCTTAGAAAGGAAAAGCTCAATTTGGATCAAGAGTCATTGAGACCTTGGTTCCCACTAAATGATGTTTTGAAAGGTTTATTTAAATTAAGTGAAAAGCTTTTTGAAATTAAAGTTGTCGAGGCAACCGATGAGGCGCCTCTTTGGAATGATGACGTTTTATTTTTTAATATCCTTAATAAAGAAGATAAGAAAATAGCATCCTTTTACCTCGATCCATATTCGAGGCCTGAATCAAAGAGAGGAGGGGCTTGGATGGATGAATGTTTGAATAAAAACAATATTGGTAAAAAGACCCTTCCTGTAGCTTATCTCGTTTGTAATCAGACTCCACCATCAAAAGATAAACCGAGTTTGATGAGTTTTGAAGAAGTTCAGACACTGTTCCATGAATTTGGCCATGGTCTTCAACATATGCTTACTACTGTAAATCTACCTCAAGCAGCTGGCATCAATAATGTTGAATGGGATGCGGTCGAACTTCCAAGTCAATTTATGGAAAACTGGTGTTTTCATAAAAATACACTATTGAATATTGCTAGGCACTATAAAACAGGAGAAAAATTATCAGATGAGAATTTTGAGAAGCTCTTAAAGAATAGAACTTTTAATTGTGGTATGACTACTCTTAGACAACTACATTTCGCAATAACAGACCTAAGATTACACAGTAATATTGATAAAAACGAAAGTAAAACAGCAGATGAAATAAGAAGAGAAATTGCAAAACAAACTACTGTTATTGAACCAATTCAAGAAGATCAATTTCTTTGTTGTTTTAGTCATATATTTGCAGGAGGATATTCTGCAGGATATTACTCATATAAATGGGCTGAAGTTCTAAGTGCTGATGCATTTTCAATGTTTGAAGAGGCTGATTTAGAAAACTCTGAAGATTTAAAGTTAATAGGAAAGAAATTTAAAGATACAATACTAAGTCTGGGTGGAAGCTTACCTCCATTAGACATATTTAAATTATTTAGGGGAAGAGAGCCACAAACAGATTCTTTAATAAGACACTTGGGGCTATCTGGAGCTACATAATAATTTCATCGATTATTTTGTCAACAACTGATTTATTTCTTACCAGATTTCTATGCTTATATACTTTTACTGATATTTTTTTCCCAAATTTTAAATTTGTCCACCAGCCAGGGAAAACCATCATATCCCAATAAGTAAAGAAATTTATACACTCAACATCATCAAGTAAAAAATCATTATTTGCGAGTTCTCTTAAAAACTTACTATTTATTTTCATTTCTGATATTCCTCTAAAAGGATATTTAGGTATTAGTTGAGCCATCAAAGTTCCTTTGTGAGGGGAACCTATAGATATTAATCTCCTTGTTCTTTTACATCCATTAAATTTTTGAAGCCAGTACCTACCAATTATTCCTCCCATAGAAAATCCTAAAATATCTATTTCTTTTTCTAAACCATATTTCTCTAAAATTAATTCGTTTAATTTAAAAGTCAAATCCAAAATTGAAGTCATTCCAAAAGAATGCTTGAGTGTTGGGGCAAAATATTCTATGCCAATATCATCAAGTTTTGAAGTAATAGAAGAAAAAATACTTGCAGTATTCCAAAGACCATGAATCAATATAATTGGATTTCTTTTTTCCAATACTTTAATTATTTTCAAGAATTCTTACTATTGACACCTTCCCATCAAAACCTGTGATTGGAGGATTGCATTTTGTCAAAATAATTTTAATTTTAGAAATCTTAAATTCCTGATCAATGATTTCTAAAATTGAGTTGGAATACTTTTCGATTGTATAACAATATATTTTCTTTGATTGATCTTTTAAAATTTGAACTAATTTTGAATAGTCAACTGTTTTTTTTATATCATCATTTATTGTACATTTTTCAAAATCAGTCCACAAAAATATATCTAAAATAAATAGCTGTCCTAATTCCCTTTCTTCATCAAGTACCCCAACCCTAGCCCAAAGTTTAATTTTCTCAATTTTTAAAAAAGTTTCCATCTTTAAAAGTTTTAAAGATCTTTATGTGTATAGATAGCCTTTCCTGATGAAAAATCATCAACTATATTCCCATCACCCTTAAGGAAATATTTATAAGTTACCAAACCTTCTAGACCTACAGGTCCCCTTGGTGGAAGAGTTTGAGTAGATATACCAACTTCAGCTCCGAATCCATATCTAAAGCCATCTGCAAACCTAGTAGAGCAATTGTGAAAAACACCTGCACTATCAATTACATTCATAAATTTATTAGCAGTATGTGAATTTTCAGTAATTATTCCATCTGTATGTTTTGAACTATATTTTTGAATATGTGTGATTGCCTCCTCGAGATCATCAACAATTTTTATAGATAAAATTAAATCCAAATATTCAGTTTTCCAATCTTCTAGACTAGCCTCATACTTTACCCCTAATTCAACTGATCTCTGATCTCCAATTAACTTAACATCATTAGATTTAAATAAAGGGATGGCCTTTTCTAAAAAAGCTGGTGCGATATCTTTATGGACTAATAAAGTTTCGATAGCATTACATGCTGCAGGATATTGAATTTTGCTATCCAATGCGACTGATAAAGCCATCTCTAAGTTTGCCTC
This sequence comes from uncultured Prochlorococcus sp., assembly GCA_902622435.1. Classification (GTDB taxonomy): domain Bacteria; phylum Cyanobacteriota; class Cyanobacteriia; order PCC-6307; family Cyanobiaceae; genus Prochlorococcus_A. The sequence continues at coordinate 109,128 of CACNQB010000004.1, forward strand.
AATATCTATAAACAAATGACAAATTCCATCAGCATGACCTAACACAGGAATTCTTGTATTCTCCTGAATAAATTTAACTAATTCATTACTTCCTCTAGGAATTATTAAATTAATGTATTTCTCAAGATTTAACATCGCCATGCTATCTTTTCTGCTTGTTAGTAAACATACTGCATTTTTATCAAGATCTGATTCAGATAAACCTTCTTGCAATGCCTTGACTATCGCTGTATTTGTTAAATTAGCTTCACTACCACCTTTTAGCATTACTCCATTACCTGATCTTATTGCTAATGAACTAATCTGCATCACGGCATCTGGCCTTGATTCAAAAATAACCCCTAAAACTCCAATTGGTACAGTTTTTCTTTCTAAAATTAATCCCTTTGAAAGCTCTCTTTTTATTTGAACTTGATTTACAGGATCAGCTAATGCTCCAACTTTTCTTACTCCTTCAATTCCTGAATTTAATTTTGATTTTGATAACTTTAATCTAGAAAGTAAAGCCCTAGAAATGCCCTTTTTTTCTGCACTTGAATAATCCGCATTATTAGCCTCTAATATTTCTTTAGAATTTCTTTCTAGATAATCAGCCATAAAATTTAAAGCTTTAATTCTATTTTGATTTTCAATCTGACTTATTTGTATTGATGCCAAACGAACTTTCTCTGCTTTTTCTAGAAGATCATTACCTGGCTGAGGAACTTCAAAGATATTTGCCATAATATTTTTTAGTTAATTTAATAATAATTCAAATTAACGATTCTTTAAAGTGAATTTCTTGCTGAGTTAATATCTAAAAAATAATTGAACTTGACTTTTCCAATCGCCATTGGAATCATAAGAACCTAAAAATTCTAAGTTTGGACTTGCCTGAAAAGTCAAAATTCCTAAAGGTGAAATATCATCTCTACCTGGAACCGTTTGAAAAGCAAAATTTATCGCATCAGTAATATCAAGACCTATTTCCGCCACCCAAGCCTCAGAAGAAAATTCCTCATTAGGTGATGATTGACTATCATTCTCTAAATCTAAATTTTCATTAGAAAAAATATTATTTAACGAATCATTATTTTCTATTAACGCAGGATATAGAGATAACTGAAATCTTTCACTAAATGCATCAGCATTATTTAGTTGAGAAATAAATGCTCTATTTATTAAATTTGCAGAGTTACCTCCAATTAAACCAATTATTTGTGATCTGTTATAACTTGGCGTGCTCCTTAATTGGATTCTTCTATTTTCATCAGCAAAAGATAATTGATCTAAAAATCCTTCATAAGATGCTTCAATTTTTATAAGCCTTGAATTGCCAATCCCAAATGATCCAAAACCACTAGAAGTCGCATTTACATTAAGATCACTTGAGATATTTGAATCCTGATTATTTTCACTTATAGGGATAATGGAATCTGGAACTTTACTAACCAGAGAAAAATTAATAAATGGAACAACACCACTTCTTGATGCAAATAAAATATAATTATCTTTATTTTTATCAAGTTTAAATGGTGTGGTATATAGATTAGCTCTCCCTTTTTTAAGGTAAATTAGACCTCTAGCATTTAAATCATTACCTATCTTTCCGTTTATATTAAGGTCTAATTTGGTATCTAAATAAGCTTGAACTAATTCTGAATATTGAATTTTAAAATCTGGGCCAAGTTTTAATTTAAGATTATTAAAACTCAAATTATCCAAATAATTAGGCAAAGTTTCTCCCAAAAGAACTGAATTCAAGATTGTTTCATTTGAAATTATTTCGATATTTTCATTATTGTTCCAATAGAGTTCTGGCCAATCTTTTTTATCCTTTTTTCGTATACTATTTTTTTCTTTTTTATTATTTTGATTGGTGCTACTAAAATTAATAAATCCATTATTAAAAGATAGAGAACCTCCCAAAACAGGACTTTCAAATGATCCACTTAAATCAACATCAGAGTCTATTAAAAAATTAAAATTATCTTTCTTTAAAGTAAATCTATTCGTTATCAAATTAATTTCTGAATTATCAGATTCATTTTTATTATAAAAAGGCAAAGAACCTTTTACAAAAATTTTCCCAGATTCTTCATCATTAGCTTCTAGATTATTGATCTCTAAAGTGTCAAAATCAAAAATTATTGTACTATTAATATCTTTAATTATATTGTTTAGAAAATCAATATCAGAATCCTTAACTACGATAAATCCATTTAATAAAGGTTTATTTAAGGTTCCTTTTAGAATCACTCTTAGATTTACATCACCGTCTTTAAATGTAAAGTATTCATCAGCAAAAATATCTATTAACTCAATTAATTTTCCATTCCCAATCAATCTTAGATCTAAGTTATCAGATTTATTTATAGGTATTGAACCTTCAATATTAATTGGGATTTCAGAATCATTTATTAGAAGGGAAAAATCAATATCAAAAATAGAATTATTAAATTTAACTTGTCCCTCGTCAAATTTTATTATGTTATTTTTAATTGTTGAATCGTTGGAGAAAATATTGCTATAGAAAGATTTTTTATCAAGATCATAAAACAAATTCATATCCAACCCTCCAATAAAATCTCTTGGTTTATTTAAAAAAATATTTGCTGTACTTAATGGAAATTTTTTAATTCTTAAAGAACCTTTCCCTGTTAATAATCCTCCTTCCAAATCAATAGAAAATTCCTCTTTATTTTTCTTATAGTCGTCTCTAGATACATCAAGATAGCCATTTAATTTTGCATTCAATTTATAATTGTCTGGTCTATCGCCCTGAATAGTAATTTTTCCACTATATCTACTTCTAAATTTATTTAAATATTGTTTCAAATTAAATTTATCCTCTAGCAAATTTCTATTTTCAATAAAGTTATTTATAAAATCGATCCTCTCTTTAAATGATTTATCATGTTTATTTATTTCCAAATCATCTAAGACATTCGATTTACTTACAGAAATCACTTTTTTATTATCAAAGTTAAAAATATCAAAAGCGGTAAGGATAGTCCAACTAGTGCTTATATCCTTAAATTCTGAATTAATTAAATTATTTTTACTTGAATCATATTCGACTTCAATTATTCCTCCATCAATTGGATACAATGAGGAATTTATATAAAAAAAATTATCTTTGACGCGGAAATCAAATAATGAATTGGCTAGATTAATATTCCCATATTTGCCTAAACTCCAAGCAATTCGCCCATCAAGGTATGACTGGTCTGAGGAAATTGATCCCTTACCATTAATGATTCCATCAATTCTATCGAATTGATTTTTGTCTATAGATAGCTCAAGCTCATCAAGAGGAAAATTATCCGCTCGCCAATTATAACTATCATCCTCTTTCACTATGCCTATAGAACCTTTATTTGAATTAAAAACTCTTATAAAATTTGCATTATTTATTTTAAGATCAGAATTAAAGTTGATTGAAAGAAATGAAGGGATTGGAGAATATCTATTTTTCATATTAAGCAGAAATTCATTATTTTCGTTCTTAATATTTCCCTCCCATATTTCTCTAATGCGGATACCTTTAAAGTGCGGGTAATCAAGGTTAAAGTTTATCGAAATATCAGGATCATTTATTTTTCCTTTTAATTCTCCTTTAGCAGTAAGGAAACCCCTTATATCATTTTTTCGGAAAATATTTAAATTAGATAATTGAGTTCTATTTATCTTTAAGCTAGTATCTATATCTCCAAAATTAATACCTCTTTTATCAAACCAAAAGGGAATATTACCCGATAATTGGATATCTGGATTAAGGCTATTAATGTATCCAATACTTCCTTTTAGATCAATATTATTGGAACTTCTATTAAAGGGCATATTTAGATTAAAATTCGAAGTCAAAGTTCCATAATTAAATTTTTCTGTATTACCAATTAAATTATTATCTTTACAAAAAAACCTAGTTGAATCTGAATTTATATTCTCTGCTAAATCTTCTGGTTTTATTTTTAAATTAGTAAAAGAAAATCTTCCTTCACAAAATGTGCGCTTTGATGATTTATTAAATTTAAAGTTAGATTTAAAGGTACCCTTTTTAAAGCTAATTTTTCTATTTCCAATAATATATTCAGAATTATCAAGATCTAAACCCTTAGAAAATAAATCCAGTTTAAAAAAGTCTTGATTTAATTTTGTATTAAATTTAAATTTTAAAAAACCCTTTTCATCAAAATTTGCTTTTACATTTGCAATGATTTGTCTATTTCTTGACTTGTAAATAACATTACCTTTTACTTTTGTTTTTAATCCTGCATTATTAAACTTCAGATCTGAATATTTATTTAAGTTAAAGTTCAACTCATACTTAGATTTTGATTTTTTTGTGATTCGATCATCTTTATAAGATTCGTCCCTTTTAAAAAAATCTCTATCTATATTTATGGCAGCTTCCTTAGGACTTATTTTTACAATCCATTTTTGTTTAAAAAAAGATCTAAAAGGCATTATGCCGACATATACATTTTTGGCTGTAATTTCAGAATCTATATTGTTTTTATCATTAATTTTTGAATTACCCAAAGAAATACCTAGAAATCTAATCCCGACATAATCACCTAAATCAACATTTTTATCTAAAAGATTCTCAATACTTTTTTCTAGTTCTAATTTCCTAGAACTATAAGTTTCTTTTAAAAAATTATTTAATAAAAAAGTGCCTAAAAAACCTAAAGGTAAAAGCATCCCTACCAAAAGTATCTTAGTATTTAAATCTAGAGATCTAATTTTTTTCAAGTTAGAGCCCAAAAATAGAGTAGGCTTACAAAATATAAGAAATTAATCAAGTCAAAGCCACTAAATGTCTTTTTTTGAACTATTAGAGAACACACCCAAAATTTTTGGATTCTTTGGAATATTCCTTTTCATTTGCACAATCGCAGCTTTTATATTTAATTTTGGTTTTAAATTTCGAATAATTGGAGCAACTATCTTTTCATTATTGCTTTCTTTGAGTAGTTGGGCATTTATACAAAGTTACTCCGAAAAGGTTGTAATAGAAGGTGCAAAATATGTTCCAATTGTTTATGACAATGGGTTCGATTTGATTATTGCTAAAGCAGATGATGACTTTCCAGAAGAATCTATTGACCCAACTTTAGAACAATTATCGGAAAACTTAAGGCAAGGCAGCAGATCTGGTGCAAATGTAAAAATAAAGATAAGAAAACTTGAAAAAATTTCAGATGGCGTAAGTAAACCAGTAGTTATAGGAGAAGTTCAGAAAAATGTCAAAATGAATTAGTCTTTTAAAAAATGGAAAGTAAAACCTTTTTAGATTTTTTGCCAAATAATTTTAGACATGAGAAATCTTTTTTTATACAAAATAATCTAACTGACTTTGAAAAATTAAGTAATCTTTCGGACATAGATATAAATGAGATTCAAAGAAAATCTTCACTATGTACATGGAATAATCTAAAAAAAATTAGAGCTATAGCTATTTTCAAAAAAGAACTTGGAATTTCTCCACCACAAGCATATCTACTTTTGCATTGCGGCATATCTTCTCTTAAATCATTATCACTAACTACCCCTTACGAATTAGAACGCAAAATTGGTAGATTAGAAAGAATTCTTAGAGTAAAAACTAAGACAGATATAACTTTTGCTCTCTTAAAAGAATGGATCAAAAAAGCCGGTCAAATCGACAAATCTATTGGAAATCTTGGATAAAAAAATTTTTTAATGTAGAATTTAAAAAAAGTCAATGATAATGAAACCTTTGTTATTTTTTTTATTTTTGTTTGCCAACTCTTTATACCCTGTTTTTAGTCAATCTAACCTACTGGAAACTGTTAAAAAGAATCCAAACGAAGCTAGGAATTTATGTAATAAGTTTAGAGAGTTTAATTCAAAAGGTATTTCAGCCAGTTCAGATAAAGCTATAGAGTATGTATCAAACAAAAAAAGGTTAACTCCAGTTAACGCAGAGATTTTTTCTATTTACGTCATTGGGCTGCACTGTCCAGACATTATCTAAAGCCTAAATGTCTGGTTCAAGATGGTTTGACAAGTCTCTAATACTTAGAGATGGAGTAAAACTTATATCAAGGATTTGGTTACCTAATAGTAATGGGCCATGGCCTGCATTATTAATGAGACAACCTTATGGCAGGGAAATTGCTTCAACTATTACCTATTCTCATCCTGAATGGTGGGCTTCCAAAGGGTATATGGTCATAATTCAAGACGTTAGAGGTATGGGTTCTTCTGAAGGAGTTTTTAATGGTTTCAAACAAGAAGCTAGCGATACTTCAGAAACTCATGAATGGGTAAGGTCTCTAAAAGAATGTAATGGAAAACTTGGCTTATATGGGTTTTCATATCAAGGATTTACTCAACTAACCGGTGAATCAAATTCAAAGCCGCCCGATTGTTTATCTCCAGCAATGACTGGGATGAATATTAAGGATCATTGGTGTTCAGATGGAGGAGCATATTGGTGGCATAACAATATTGCATGGGGACTTCAAATCGCAGCACTAAAAATGAAAAAAGAAAATAATTTGTTCGAGTGGGGAAAGATAAGATTAGCCTTAGAAAATAAAAGTTATTTAACGGAAGGAATTGAAATTTTAAAAAAATATGATCCTAATAGCTTTGTTTTGGAATGGCTTAAAAATTTAAATAATGCTCGCCCATTTGAAGAATTTAAACCAATTTCAACATGGATTAAACAACCTATGTTAATTATTGGAGGACTTTGGGATCCACATTTAAAAGGTGCCTTTGATCTTTATAAAAAATCTAAAGAAGCTGGTGGATGTCCAGAGATTATTATCGGGAATGCGACACATCTAAATTGGTGGGAGGGATCACAAGAATCTTTATTAAATTTTTTTGATAAACATTTAAAATTAAATAAAGATTTTAATTCTAAGAATTTAAAAGACGAGAAAAAAATATGGAATATTTCATTAAATAAATGGGAAGATTTAGATAACAAATTTAATCCTGAATTTATTTTTGGACTCAAAAACGATGGCACAGCAAATATAGAGGTTGAGGATGGAAGTCTGACCATAAATTCAAAAGGATCAGGATGGTTCACAATTGTTCATGACCCATGGAGACCTACTCCATCTGACGGTGGACATTTAGGTCCAAACCCAGGAAAGTTTAATAGAAGTATTATTGATGAACGACTGGATGTAGGTGTTTTTCAAACCAATTCTTTTGAAGAAGATCAATATTTAACAGGAGTTCCCACATTAGAAATCCAAGTAAAAAGTGATCAGCCCAATTTCGATATCTGCCTTGCTTTATCTCTAGTTGAAGAAGGTAATGAAAAGGTGAATCAATTTTCAACCGGATTCTTAAGGGTTAAAAACTCCAAAATAAATGAAGAATGCATTTATCAAATCACAATGCAACCAACAAATATTTGTTTGATTAAAGATAGCAAGCTTCGCTTATCTATATCTGCAGCAGCTTATCCCGCTATTGGAGTTAATCCTGGATTTGGGGAGGGAAATATTGGATCTCCTTCAGCAAATCATAGAGTTATTACTCTAAGTTTTAGCCTTGATAAAACATTTATGAAAATGACCCCTTTTTTTTATAAATAATTAATTTTTTGGTTGATCATTTGATATTATTAATCGTTAATATCTACCAGTCATGATCGAGACAATTCAAGCAGACTGGATTAAATCAGAAGCTATCAACCTAGAAAATTGTTGCAATGATAATCCATTAAAAATATTAGGTCCTCATTTTTATGAAGAACAATGGGTAATTAGGGTATGGATGCCTGAAGCTGACGAAGTTAAAATAAATTTTAAAAACAATACCTATAAGGCGGAAAGCATAAACCATAAATGGCTTTTTGAAGCTATCCTGCCTGAAAATCCAAATCATAATTACGAAATAAATATCTCACGAGGAGGGATCACACATACACAACATGACCCTTGGTCATATAAAGAAGAGTGGATGGGAGAAGTTGATAGACATCTTTTTGCAGAAGGTAATCATCATCATATTTGGGAAAAAATGGGAGCACATCTCATTGAAGAAAAGGATCAAAAAGGGGTCATGTTTTGCATTTGGGCTCCAAATGCAAAATCAATCTCGATAATTGGAGATATAAATTCTTGGGATGGAAGACATCATCCAATGCAAAAAAGATTAGGGGGAATTTGGGAACTATTCATGCCATCAATGCAAGAGGGCGACACATATAAATACGAAATAAGAACACAACAAGGTCATATTTATGAGAAAGCTGATCCATATGGTTTCCTTCATGAAATCAGACCTCAAAATGGTTCAATAGTTTCAAAGTTGAAAAACTTTAATTGGAATGATAGTTCTTGGATTTCAAACAGAGATTCTTCTAGTCAAATTAATAAGCCAATTTCAGTTTATGAAATGCATTTAGGAAGTTGGCTTCATGAATCAACAGATAATAAATATCTGGAGGACAATGGTGAACCAAGAGAACCAGTACCTGCAGCCGATTTAAAACCTGGAACACGATTATTAACTTATCCAGAGTTAACCAAGAAACTAATCCCTTACGTAAAAGAAAGAGGATTCACTCATATTGAACTAATGCCAATATCTGAACATCCTTTCGATGGTTCATGGGGATACCAAGTCACAGGCTGGTATGCACCAACAAGTAGATTTGGCACCCCTAATGAATTTAGAGAGTTTGTAAATAAATGTCATGAAGAGGGCATAGGCGTAATTCTTGATTGGGTGCCCGGTCATTTTCCAAAAGATAAGCATGGTTTAGCATTTTTTGATGGCTGCCATCTTTATGAGCATGGAGATTCACGAATAGGTGAACACAAAGAATGGGGAACCCTAATATTTAATTACAGCAGAAACGAAGTAAGAAATTTCTTAGTAGCAAATCTCGTTTATTGGTTTGAAGAGTTTCATATTGATGGCATAAGAGTAGATGCTGTAGCTTCCATGCTTTACAGAGATTATCTACGTCCTGATGGAGAATGGATACCCAATGAAAATGGCGGGAATGAAAATATAGAAGCCGTTAAATTTCTTCAACAGGCTAATCATGTACTTTTCCAACACTTCCCAGGTGCACTTTCTATTGCTGAAGAATCAACAACTTGGCCAATGGTAACCAAACCAACTGACATGGGAGGGTTAGGGTTTAACTTGAAATGGAATATGGGATGGATGCACGATATGCTTGATTATTTTGAAATAGATCCTTGGTTTAGGCAATTCCATCAAAATAGCGTAACTTTCTCAATTACATATAACTATACAGAGAACTTTATGCTTGCACTTAGTCATGATGAGGTTGTCCATGGGAAAAGTCATCTTTTGCATAAAATGCCTGGCGACGACTGGAAGAAATATGCCAATACTCGAGCATTACTAACTTATATGTGGACCCACCCTGGTAAAAAAACGATATTTATGGGAATGGAATTTGGGCAAAGACAAGAATGGAATGTTTGGGATGATCTGCAATGGGAGTTACTAGAATTTGAGCCTCATAAAGGTATCAGAAACTTGATTGATGACCTAAACATTCTTTATAAAAATGAACCTGCATTATGGAAAAATGACTTTGATCCTTATGGATTCCAATGGATTGATTGTAATGACAAATCTAATTCGGTTATAAGTTTCATGAGAAGAGAAAACGATACCAATGAGTGGCTTGTAGTTGTTGCTAACTTTACACCTAATACTCATGGGTCATACAAAGTAGGTGTTCCAGTGGAGGGATTCTATAAAGAAATATTTAATTCAGATGGCTCTAGGTACGGTGGCAGTAACAAAGGAAATATGGGGGGTAAAGAAACTATAAATTTCAATATTCATGATTATCAAAATGCTCTAGAACTTGCTTTACCCCCATTAAGCGTAAGTATCTTCAAACATCAATCAAAAAAAATATGAAGGCTCATTTAACTAAGTGCTTCATATAAATGTTCATATAACGCTTTTGCTCTGCTTTACATTGTAAGATTTTTAAGTTGGATTTTAATTCTTTTTAAAAATATCAAATTGTAAAATGGGTCAAGATTTACCACTACTACTGTCCGCCGCATTGGGTAAAAAAGTAAATAGGCCTCCGGTATGGATGATGAGGCAAGCAGGAAGATATATGAAAATCTATAGAGATTTAAGGGAGCGTTACCCAAGCTTTAGAGAGAGGTCTGAAAATCCAGAATTATCCTATGAGATTTCAATGCAGCCTTTTCATGCTTTCAAACCGGATGGTGTGATCCTTTTTTCAGATATTCTCACACCACTACCAGGGATGGGCATAAATTTTGAAATAATAGAAAGTAAAGGTCCAATTATTGAGGACCCAATAAGAACTCTTAACCAGGTAGAAAATTTAAAAGAATTAAATCCGAATGAGAGTTTAAGTTTTGTTGGGCAAGTTCTTACGTCACTAAATAAAGATGTGAATAATGAGGCAACAGTTTTAGGTTTTGTTGGTGCACCTTGGACTCTTGCTGCATATGTAGTTGAAGGTAAAAGCAGTAAAAATTATTCTTTAATAAAATCAATGGCTTTTAATGAACCAGATTTACTTCATAAACTTCTTGATCATTTTGCGAAATCTATTGGTGAATATCTTAAATACCAAATAAAGTCTGGAGCGCAAGTAGTTCAAATTTTTGATTCATGGGCAGGTCAACTAAGCCCACAAGATTACGATATCTTTGCTGGGCCATATCAAAAAAAAGTTGTTGAAATTGTAAAAGCGGAATACCCTGAAACACCAATAATTCTTTACATTTCAGGAAGTGCTGGTGTTTTAGAAAGAATGGCAAAAACTGGAGTAGATATAATTTCATTAGACTGGACAGTAGATATTGAAGAGGCTTGTAAAAGAATCCCCAAGGAGATTGGAATTCAAGGTAATGTTGACCCTGGCATTTTATTCGGAAACAAAGAATCAATAAAAGAAAGGATAAATAATACTTTCAATAAAATTAAAGACAGGAAATATATTCTTAATTTGGGTCATGGGATTTTACCTGGGACTCCAGAAGAAAATGCTCAAACATTTTTTGAACATGGGAAAAAACTCTCTTACTAGTCAAAGTCTTGGCATATAAAAACTTATTAATAACAGGCGCTAATGGATGTGTTGGCCAATATTTAGTTGATTGGTTTTTGAAAAACACAAAATTCAGGCTTTATCTCATGGTAAGAGACAAAAGTAAGTTGCCAATTTCTGTTCAAGAAAATAAAAAAGTCAAGTTAATGGTGTGCGATATCAGGGAATCAAATATGTATAAAAAGGAAATTAGTCAAATTAATTACCTAATACATACTGCTACAGCATGGGGAGATCCAAAAAGAGCCTATGAAGTAAATATTAAAGCTTTTGAAGAATTACTAGAAATGCTTGATATTGAAAAGTTAGAAAAGATTATTTATTTTTCAACAGCTAGTATTCTTGATACCCAAACAGAATTAATGAGGGAATCATTGATTTATGGAACAGAGTACATTCAAACAAAATATGAATGTTTCCAAAGACTTAGAGAAAGCTCATTTGCAGAAAAAACATTCGTTGTTTTCCCTACCTTGGTTTTTGGAGGGAATCTTGGAAAAAAAAGTAAATATCCTGTAAGTTATTTAACTAGTGGATTGAAAGAAATTAGGAAATGGCTTTGGTTAGCAAGATTTTTAAAACTCGATTCTAAGTTTCACTTTATACACGCAAATGATATCGCCCAGATTTGCGGGTTCCTAATTAAAAATCATAAAGAAAAGCAATACAAAGGCTTTAGAAAATTTGTACTAGGTCAAAAATTCATTTCAATTGATGATGCCATAATTACACTTTTAAAGAAACAAAATATGAGGAGATTTTTTGCGATACCACTTACAAAAAAAATTCTAAAAATATTATTAAGAATTCTCCCCATCCAAACTACTCCTTGGGATAGCTTCAGTATCAAAAAATATGACTTTAATCATGTCCCCATCACTAATCCTGAGACTTTTAAACTTAAAAGTTATGCCAAGTCACTGAATGATATTTTAAGGTTATCAAAGTTACCAAGCTGTAATAACAATTAAAATTCTCGCAGTTAGGTTACCAGAGCCTTGTAATATGTATAAATAAGCAAATTTTTTATTATGTTACGTTCAATCTTTGCAGGGTTATTTGCAATAGTTTTAACTCTAGGTCTGGGTATTTCATCAGTTTCAGCTAAGACTGTTGAAGTAAAACTTGGAACAGATGCTGGAATGCTTGCATTTGAACCAAGTACAGTAACCATTAGTGCTGGTGATACAGTTAAATTCGTCAATAATAAACTTGCCCCTCACAATGCTGTTTTTGATGGGCATGAGGAATTAAGTCATGCGGACCTAGCTTTTGCTCCAGGAGAGTCTTGGGAAGAAACATTTGATACTGCTGGAACTTATGATTACTATTGCGAGCCACACAGAGGCGCTGGAATGGTAGGTAAAGTTATAGTTGAATAAATCTTATAAATAGTTAAACACTCTTTTTGACCTAATATTTATAACGGTCATACCCAAATTTTGATTGATGAAAATAGTTCCAAGCGAATTCTCAAATTCTGCTTGGAACTATTTTATTTTTGCTAAAGAATTTGCTTATAAAAATTATCAACAAAACGTTGACTCAGATAATTTATTATTAGCTCTTATAAAAGAGGACAATATTACGAAAAAGATTTTAAAAAAAAATAATGTAAATCTAAAAGATCTTGAGAGGGAAATAATTTCTTCATTAGATGCGAAGGCAAAAATGAAAAATAAACAAGATAATTTATATATTGGTGATACTCTTCACAAAATATTTTTGAAGGCGAATGATATCAAAAATATTTTAAATGATGTAGTGATATCAACAGAACATTTAGTTTACGGTTTCACTTATGATGATAGATATGGATTTCAAATTTTAAATCAAAAAGGTATTCCAGAATTTTTTGAAATTATAAAGAAAATGAAGTCAGATCCGGCAGTAAAAAATGAATTTAATAGTTCTAATGAATCTTTAGAAAAATATGGTATTGATCTAACTCAATCTGCACAAGATGGGATTTTAGACCCAGTTATTGGTAGGGATGAAGAGATTAGAAGAACAATTCAAATATTGAGTAGAAGAACAAAAAATAATCCAGTTCTTATTGGAGAACCTGGGGTTGGCAAAACAGCCATCGTAGAAGGGTTAGCTCAAAGAATTATTAATGGCGATGTACCTTCTGCGCTACAAGATAGGAAACTAATTTCATTAGATATGGGTTCACTTTTGGCTGGAGCAAAATATCGTGGAGAATTTGAAGAAAGAATAAAAAATATTCTAAAGAAAGTGAAAGAATCAGACGGTAAGATTATTCTTTTTATTGATGAAATTCATACGGTAGTTGGTGCAGGCGCTAGTGGAGGTTCTTTAGATGCAAGCAACCTCTTAAAACCAATGCTTGCAAGAGGAGAACTTAGATGTATTGGTGCTACAACTATTAATGAACATAAACAAAATATAGAAAAAGATCCTGCTTTAGAAAGAAGATTTCAAAAGATAAAAGTTGATTCTCCTTCAATAGATGATACTGTATCAATTTTAAGAGGATTGAGAGAAAGATACGAAGTTCATCATAGTGTGAGAATTTCTGATAATGCTTTAGTTGCTGCTGCAACCCTTAGCGAAAGATATATTAACGATAGATTTCTTCCTGACAAAGCAATAGATTTAATCGATGAAGCAGCCTCAAGATTAAATATGGTCATAACTTCCAAACCCGAAGAAATTGATGAAATTGATCGAAAAGTTCTACAGTTTGAGATGGAAAAATTATCTTTAAAAAGAGAAACGGATGATTTTTCTATAGAAAGATTAAAAAAAATCAATAATGAACTTATATCTCTTAAAGATAAACAGGCAGAATTAGGAGCTCAATGGAAAAAAGAAAAAGATGAAATTGATGAGATTAGCACCATAAAAGAAGAAATTGAATCTGTTCAATTGCAAATAGATCAAGCCAAAAGGAGTTTTGACCTCAACAAAGCAGCAGAATTAGAATTTGGAACTTTAAATTCTTTGCAAAAAAAATTGAAGGAAAAAAGTGAGTCCCTTGTAAATTCTCAAAAAAATGGAGATACAACTCTCTTAAGACAAGAGGTAACTTTTGATGATATTGCAGAAGTTGTCTCAAAGTGGACCTCTATTCCAGTACAGAACTTAAACCAGTCAGAAAAAGATAAACTCTTGAGCCTCGAGTCAATCCTTAAAGAAAAAATTATTGGTCAAGATAGTGCAATTAGGGCAGTTGCAGATTCCATTAAGAGATCAAGGACTGGTCTAAATGATCCAAGCAAGCCATTAGCCAGTTTTCTCTTTTTAGGTCCAACTGGTGTTGGAAAAACAGAGCTAAGTAAAGTAACAGCCAAAATAATATTCGATTCAAATTCTTCAATTACAAGACTGGATATGTCTGAATATATGGAAAAGCATTCAGTGAGCAAAATTATAGGTGCGCCTCCTGGATATTTAGGTTTCGAATCAGGCGGTCAACTAACGGAAGCTGTACGCAAAAATCCTTATTCATTAATACTCCTAGATGAAATAGAGAAAGCTCACAAAGATATTCTAGATATTCTCTTACAGGTTCTTGATGATGGAATCATTACTGATGGTCAAGGTCGTACAATCAATTTCAAAAATTCAATCATTGTTCTCACAAGTAATTTAGGAAGTCAATCAATAAATGATTTATCAGTTAGAAAAGAAGATACAAATGAAATCAAAAAAGTTGTAGATAATGAAATTAAAAATTTTTTCAAGCCTGAGTTTTTAAATCGACTTGATGAAATAGTTATTTTTAATAATTTAGAATTAAATGACATAAAAGCAATTGCAAAAATCCAACTTCAACATTTAGAAAAAAGACTTAACAAAAAAAACTTAAAATTCAAAATTACGGATGAAGCAATTAATCAACTTGTCGAAAATAGTTTCGATCATGCCTATGGTGCAAGGCCTTTAAAAAGAATTATTCAAAAACAAATTGAGACAAAAATTTCAAATAATATATTGAATAATCATTACCTTAATAAAGACGAGATTAATATTTATCTGATTAATGGAGAGATAAATGTTGATTAAATATCTAATTTGAAGAATCCTATATGACTTTAAAATTATCAACTTTAATCTAAGATGTGTACCAATCAGGAATTTCCTCATAACTTGCTTTATTCGATTTATTTTCTTTTGATTCTGTTTTCCAACAACATGTTCTGCCCTTATCCTTAACCTGTAAGTATTCATTAGCCCATCTCCAAATTAATTCAGAGGTGAACTCCATTCCCACATTATCCATAATTCTCAGATCTAAAGCATCTAAGTCATGTAATTTTTCCCAGTAATTCAGCAAAGGGTCATCTTTATTTATTAGAAAAGTATGATCAAATTGTTCCTTTAGTCTATTTTCTAGGGGTTTTAGACTTGAAAAATCGACAACAAAACCATTTAGGTCTAATCTTTTTGCAGTGAACCAAAAGGTGAATGATCTTGAATATCCATGTACAAATCTGCAGTGGCCTTCATGGCGCCATTGCCTATGTGAGCAGGGAAAATCCTCGTAACTTTTGCTGCATGAAAATTTCAGAGAATGAATATACATCAATTAACTGTTAGGATAATTTTTAATAAAATACATTGAGTAGGATTTAACATACCGAGCATAATGACTTATTCAACTAATTTTTCGATAGAGGATCTACGCTTTGATAATTATGGATTAATCCCTGCAATAGCACAAGATTGGCTTGACGGATCAATTCTGATGCTTGCTTGGATGAACAAAGAATCTTTGACAATGACACTTGAAACCAAAAATGTTCATTATTGGAGTAGATCAAGATCAGAAATTTGGAGAAAAGGAGCCACAAGTGGAAGTACCCAAAAACTTAAGGAGATAAGATTCGACTGTGATAATGATGCACTAATCCTTTTGATTGAACAACATGGCTCAGGAGCATGTCACACTGGGGAAAAAAGTTGTTTTTTCAACGAAATCAAAATTAATCAAATTGATAAAAAAGAGAAAAAAACAACTCCCTTATCAAATATTTGCTCTGAATTATTTAATACAATTAACGAAAGATCGATAAATCCATCAGAAAAAAGTTACACAAATCATTTATTAACAAAAGGTAGTAATACTATTTTGAAAAAAATAGGTGAGGAATCTGCAGAATTTATAATGGCTTGCAAAGATAATGATAAAAATTCAATCTCAAATGAAGCTGCTGATTTAATTTATCATCTGCAAGTAGCCCTTATGCATAAAGGGGTTGATTGGAGAGATGTACTTGCTGTTCTAGAATCAAGAAGAAAAAATTAAATAATTTAATACTTAAAATTTATAATTTTTAAATTTTTTTAACCTAAAAATTTTAAAAAAATAATGTTAATTAATTAATTATTAATTATTAATTAATTATTAATTAATTATTACATGTATGGCTTATTACTGAATTGACTATAAGTTAAATATATCAACAATGAGGTAAATCGTGAGTTCATTAAGCGATTTTCTTGGTGAAATAGGTCGTCATCAACTTTTGACTCCCGAAAGAGAACTCACAATGGGCAGAAAAGTCCAAGAAATGGTTGTACTTGTTAATAGATGTCAAGAGGCAGGAGGGAAAGGACCCGCTTGTGAATACTCTGAAACTGAGAAAAAAAAGATAAAAATTGGTGAAAAAGCTAAAAACGAGATGATAACAGCCAACCTAAGACTTGTTGTCAACCTAGCCAAGAGATACCAAGGTAAAGGATTAGAATTACTGGACTTAATTCAGGAGGGTACATTAGGTCTTACAAGGGCCGTAGAAAAATATGATCCCTCCAGAGGACATAGATTTTCCACCTATGCTTATTGGTGGATTAGGCAAGGTTTAAATAGAGCATTGTCAACTCAAAGTAGAACGATAAGGATCCCTGTTAACATTAATGAAAAACTTACAAAACTAAGATCAGCAAAATCAAAGCTTATGCAACTTAAGGGTATTCCACCTACTAGTGATGAGCTAGCTGAAGAAATGAAAATAACCAAAGAGGAAATTGACGAACTCCTTTCTTGTGAATTGAGAAGCATCACTGTTAGTCTCCAAGGTACTGTTAAATCAAAATCAGATCCTTCCGAGTTAGTTGATATTCTTCCAAGTGATCAAACTCCCCCAATGGAATTAGCCGAATTAGCCGAAAGAACTGCCTCGGCTTGGAAGTTATTAGATAAAGCAAATTTAACTGAGAAAGAAAGAAAGATAGTAAGCTTAAGATTTGGTTTAGACGGCTCAAATGAATGGAGAACTTTAGCTGAAGTTGCAAGACATATGAGTTGTAGCAGGGAATATTGCCGACAAGTTGTTCAACGTGCTTTAAGAAAACTTAGAAAAGCAGGAATACAGAATGGATTAGTTGATAGTATTAGCTAAAAATTCCATTAAAAATATTTAAATTTCATTTATAAAAATGAAAGAGAATTACAAAACTCAAGAAAAAATCTATGATGCTGAAGTTTTAGAAAGTTCAACATTTGATGAAAATATCATTATCAAGATTCTTATTAAAGCGGGAAGAACAATTGCCAAGCCTGCCTTAGAAGTTTTAGAGATGGCATTAGATCCTTATACTCCTGCACAAGTGAGAGTTTCATTAATGGCTGCTCTAGCATATTTGATTATGCCGTTTGATCTTTTCCCTGACTTTATGCCTTTAGTTGGTTTTAGTGATGATTTTGTAGCCCTCACAGCAGTACTCAGTATATGGAGCAAATACATGACTCCTTCAATAAGAGCAAGAGCAGAGAATAAGCTTAATAAGTTATTTCCTTTTTATTGAATGAGTAAATTATCTATACAGGAAGAAAAAGAACTCGTCTCTTTCATTAAAGATTGGTTAAAAACGCACGGATTTACCCAAAAAGACTTAGCAAATGAATTTAATATTA
The DNA here is from genome assembly GCA_902622435.1 of uncultured Prochlorococcus sp. Classification (GTDB taxonomy): domain Bacteria; phylum Cyanobacteriota; class Cyanobacteriia; order PCC-6307; family Cyanobiaceae; genus Prochlorococcus_A. The sequence goes on from CACNQB010000004.1 coordinate 127,082, forward strand.
AATCGAGTAGAACCTCCGAGATTATTCTCAAAATGAAAGAATTATATAAAAAAGGCGGCATGTTCAATATTGCAAAAAATCTTATAAAGATCGAGCAAAAATGGTTAAACAATATCAAGAACGATTATCTAGAAACAAAACAAACACCACCATATAATCAATTAGATATCGACTCATTAGTAAACCAGATAAATCAAGATACTAGTAAATAAATATTATTTAAAATAATATATTTTTAATTAAAAGTGATTTAAACTATTAAAACTAACGTTCAAATAAATATCGTTTTAACTCCTAAATAAGATAAATAATTGAATTATTAAAGCAAAAATAATATGTATTTTTAAGTTAAATTAATTCTTTTAATAAATAGTTAATAATTACTAAATTTTTTCGTAAATCTCATTTAAAATGCCTGAATCCAAGGATAAATATCATAATTAGTCCATATACCTTTTTCCCAATATATATCCTCCTCAATAAGGTCTTGCAAGTCTTTTGCGTCATTAGCATTGAAAATTCCAAACAAATACTTGGTACATTTTGTTGGCCCTAATGTAACTAGAATATCTCGATCTTTTAAGTTTTTAAGTCTATTAAGATGTTGTTCACGAAATGGTTCCCTTTTAATAATTGCATCTTCACAGTACCTTCCAAAAACTACAAACTTTTCCATTTTAAAATATAAATAATAGAGTAAATCTATACTAAATAATTGCATATATTACACGCAAATTGCTATGTTATTTAATACAACGTTCTTTTAATAAATTATGCTAGCTGGTAGCGATCTCCTTGCAAAAGTTAAAGAACTTGGTGATGTTAGCAAATCTGACCTAGTTCGCGCCTGTGGATATGTGTCCACTAAGAAAAACGGAGGTGAACGCTTAAACTTTACCGCATTTTATGAAGCACTTTTAGAAGCAAAAGGGGTTAATCTTGGTGACTCTGGAGTTGCAGGTATTGGAAAAGGAGGAAGAAAACTTAGTTACATAGCTACAGTTCAAGGCAATGGAAATCTTCTGATTGGGAAAGCATATACAGCATTACTTGATTTAAAAGCAGGTGATGAATTCGAAATTAAGCTCGGGAAAAAACAAATCAGATTATTACCTACAGAAGAATCTTAAAGCCGACAACAACAATAAATTGGTAATAACATTTTTAATTAATTTTCTATAAATAATTCTTTTAATTAATAAATTATATTTATATTTATTTTTTTTGATCAGCAGCTAAACGCATTTCTTTACAAAACTCACCAACATGATCGACAACATCTTTTTCACTTGAGCTCGAGATTCGTTTTACAAATGCACTCCCAATAATTACTCCATCTGCTCCCCACTCACGAACTTTATTAACATGTTCTGGAGTTGATATTCCAAAACCAACAGCAATTGGATTGCTATTTACATCTTTTAATTTAGCAATAAGATTTTCTACTCTATTTTCCATTTTGTTTCTCTCACCAGTGACACCCGTAACACTTACTAAATAAGTAAAGCCTTTTGTATGATTAGATATTTGTTCCATTCTTTCAAAAGGAGTAGTTGGCGCTACCAATAAAATTAGGTCCATAGAATGGTTACTAACTATTTTAGAAAATTTATAAGCTTCCTCCAAAGGGAGGTCAGGAACTATTAGTCCAGAAACTCCAGCATCAGATGCCATCTCACAAAACCTTTCAAAGCCATAACATAGTAATGGATTCAGGTAAGAAAAAAGGATAATGGGGATATTTAATTTATCTTTTAAAGAATCTAAAAGTTTAATTACTTTTCTTAAGCTAGTACCAGACTTTAAGGCGCGAGAGGCCGCCACTTGAATAACAGGTCCATCTGCAAGCGGATCACTATAAGGGATACCTAATTCAATAAGGTCAGCTCCATTTTCTTGTAACTTTAATAAGATCTCAGACGTTATTTCAATATTGGGATCCCCAGCCATTATAAAAGGCATTAAAGCAAATTTTTTTTTATTTTTTAACTCACGAAACATCTCATCTACCCTAGATAAAGATTCATTTTTAATAATTTGCATTTTGTTATCTTTCATAATTTTTAGATAATTTTCTATGAGAAATTTATGGATTTTTCTCTAAATCTTCCATAAGTTTTTGCTGCTCTTCGTTTGACAATGAGTTGAATTTGGTTTCTAGTTTATCATTAACAACTTTTTCATACTCTTTTCTATAACGCTTCCTTTGTTCCATAAAAGTCATTTTTCCATTTACAACTCTATAGACATAAGATGTTACCCAAGCAATAACAATCAAAATCAAGACACAACTTGATAGAGTAGTGGCTGTAAAGTTATCGATACCAATTTGCGGTGCAAATTCATAAATTATTAATGCTAATAATGAAATAAATAAACCTATTTGTATAACTTTTCCTTTAGTCAATTATTTACTCTTTACCACTTCCTTTTAGTCTGAGATTTAAAAATGGAGAAAATAAAATTAAACCAGGAAAGAAAAGAAATACAAGGCCGTAAATTCCTAATCTTTCAAATTTTCCCATAATATTCCATCTATTATTCATCCAGTAAAATAGTATCAATGGTATTACCAATAGATAAGTAGAAATAATTCCGATATAAGCAATAAAAGTAGCGAATGAATTATTGAAAAAACTTTCCATTTTAATTTATGGTTTCTTAGTTAAAACATAACAACAATTGGAAGTTATCGTCAGATCTAAAAATAAATAATTAAATAATGGGAGTGGGGGGACTTGAACCCCCACGAGCTAAATCGCTCGACGGATTTTAAGTCCGGCGCGTCTACCAATTCCGCCACACTCCCAATGCTTCTCAGCATTTTTATTGTAACTTTTATTGTAAACTTGCACAGAAATTGATGTAAAAAGTGATGATTTTGAGATCTGTAGACTCGTTAGATTGCGCAATAGCGAAGTCCTCAGAATTTCTAGAAAAGTTTTCTAAAAATTCAACTATTTTTATCTTTATCAAATAAATCAGCTAGAAAATCCAGTTGAAAATATTCTTCTTCCATTAATTTTTTTTCTTTAGCCAAACAGCTATCTCTCAAAAGTAATACCTCAGCAATAAATGAACTACTTACAGGAGAAATTATGCTAGAAATTACAGGTTTAAGACCTGTAGCGCCTGGATTTTTCAACAAGACTAAAGTCTTATCAGCGCAACTTATTAAATTAGGAGGGCACCAGATACTAGTTATTGTTGGATGCAGAGGAATAATTGAACTAAAAATAATCCCATTACCTGCTTTTGCTAGTGGTGTAACAGCTATAGCTGAATGTCCGTCAACATTATCAAATAATGCTGTTTGTACTAATTGAGTCATTGTGAGTATTAAGAAAATAGATAATGTCTAGGTTCGAAAATTGAGCCCACACGTCATCTGTCTATTAATAAGATAAAGTGCATCATATTAGAACTCTTAGTTTTTAACAAAATCTTTACAATTTCGCAAAATGGTAATTAAAACAATCCTAATAGGATTAATTCTAATTATTTATAAGAAAAATAAATCTCTATTTTGTTGCACTTATTAAATAGAAATACTATATTATTAATAACTCAAATTAATATTTTATGCCTACTGCTAACACGCGTATCACTATAACTCCAACTTCTGAAGCACATGCTGTTCTTCTAACAAATTGGGCGATTCTTGAAGGTCGCACATTATCTAATTTATGTTCCAGTCTTTTAGAAAACGCTATAAATGACTCAATCTCGAAAGGTACTGCAAATAATCAAGCCCTTGAAATGATGAATGAGCTAATAAATGTAAGGAGAAATCAATTAAAGTTTGAATATGGTAAAACACTTTCTCTGGAACAGGAAAAAGCAGAAAACTATTTAAGTGAAATTTCTGCACAAGCAGTAGACCCAGAAGAGGAAAGTAAATTCAAAGAATGGACATCCAGAGCAGAAGAGGCTTGGGATGAAAATTCAAAAGAAGATCCTAAAAAAAGAGATTTCTTTATTTTTGAACCTGACGTACTTACTGTCTCTAATTATGTTAAAGATTTATTATTTGAATCAGAAGACAAGCCCAAAGCATTAGATATTCTTACTAAAGCTTCTATGGCAGGCTGTGATTTAGGAAAGATTTACAATGCAGTTGCTGGTATTGGGAAATCTTGGTCTAGCGAAAGGTTAGAGGCATTAGAAAATATTTGCAACGCAATGATTGAGAGCAAAAAGTTATCACTAAAACCAGAATATTTATCACAAGATGATAATGGGTCTCTACCCTTTTAGTTCTGATATAAAAAATACTCTGTAGATTTTTCTGTGCACTTTCGTACACATGGACAATAAAGAAAGGGACTAGCTTTTAAGCTAATCCCGTCCACTATCTAAATCAAATCTTTGCGGATTTTAAGTCCGGCGCATCTACCAATTCCGCCGCACTCTCAAAGGAATTTGTCGCTTTCTAACCGTAGCTGAAAGTAACCCCATTAACCAAGAAAAATTGGAAAATTTACACTTTTAATTGTCAGATTAAATCTAATTTTTTAATTTACTATTCCTTCTACTTTCCAATTTAAAGTTTCACCTGCATGAAATGGTTTTATTTGTCCGACAATATTTTTTTCTTCAATAACATCAATATATTCTTTAATTTTGTTAGGTCTAGAAACTAATTTTAATTTTTCTTTATTTGGTGGGACATTATAAAAATTAGGGCCATTCAAACTTGCAAACTTTTCAAAATTATCTAGAGCATCCTCCTCTTCGAAAACTGTTAAGTAGCTTTCTATTGCTACTGGTGAATTAAAAATGCCTGCACATCCACAAAAAGCTTTCCACTTCCTAAGGTGTGGAGCAGAGTCAGTCCCCAAGAAAAAACATTTTTTCCCACTTGTTGCCGCTCTCCTTAAAGCGAGTCTATTATTTTCCCTCTTAGCAACTGGTAAGCAGTAAAAATCACTATTTAAGCCTCCAAAAAACATTGCATTTCTATTTATATGCAAATGATGCGGAGTGATAGTCGCTCCAATATTATTTTCTTGCACAAAATCCACTGCGTAAGAGGTGGTTATATGTTCAAGAACGATTTTTAATTTTGGAAATCTTTTGGTTATTTGAGAGAGTTCTTTATCTATAAAAACTTCTTCTCTATCGAATACATCTACTTCAGAATCAGTCACTTCCCCATGAATTAAAAGAGGCATTCCATAATCTTGCATTAATTCAAAGATCTTATATAGATTTTCTATTTTCCTAACTCCATGACTGGAATTTGTTGTGGCATTAGCAGGATATAATTTTGCTGCAAAAAAAACATTATTTTTAAAACCATTAATTAGTTCCCCTTTATCAGTGTCATCTGTAAGATAAATTGTCATCAATGGTTCAAACTTAGAACTTTCTGGTAGCGCTTCAACAATAGATTTCCTATATGAAATAGCGCTATTGATTGATGTTATGGGACTTTTAGTATTTGGCATAACAATGGCTCTCCCAAAATATTCCGAAGTAAAATGAATGATATTTTTTAATACAAGACCTTCTCTTAAATGTAAATGCCAATCATCAGGTTTTATTATGTTTAAAGTCTTCAAAATTTTTTCTATTTAATCAATTTTAACAGCAAATTAAAATTGACAATAAATTATAGATATTCGAGGATAGTTATTAAACAATTATGAAAATTTTTATTATCTAAATTCAATCCTTAATATGAGTAATTTTTTATTTCCAATAATAGAAATATTTTTAGGCATAATTCTACTTTTTGCTGGAGGAGAGTTCTTTATTCAAGGAGCCATATTTTTATCTTTAATTTTAGGAATACCTCAAATAGTTATTGGTTTGACAGTTGTTTCTCTTGGAACAAGCTCTCCTGAGTTGTTGGTAAGTTTGAGTTCAATCTTAAAAGGAAGTGATTCGCTTGCGGCAAGCAATGTAATTGGAAGCAATATTTTTAATGTTCTCGTTGTTTTGGGCATAAGCTCATTGATAACACCTCTTAAAGTAAAAAGCAGAATAGTCAGAAGAGATGTGCCTCTTTTAATGGCAATTTCTTGTGCAGTTTGGGCTATGTCATCAACAGGCTTATTAACATTGCAAGCAGGGGTATTTCTAATATTTTGTTTAATCTTAAATACAATATGGGAAATCAATACTATCAATGAAAAAGGAGAGGAGACAAAAGATGCTGAACCAGAGATAGAAGAATTAAAAGAAAGCTATAAAGGGAAAATGAATATTTTACTGAAGTTAATATTGGGAATATTTCTTTTAAGCTTTGGTTCAAATATTTTAGTAAATGGTTCTCAAACGCTCGCTTCTCTCTTGGGTGTAAATGAAATTGTTATTGGTTTAACTATCGTCGCAACTGGGACATCTTTACCAGAATTAGTAACTTCAATAATTGCTGCATTTAAGGGGAAAACAGATCTTGCTATTGGGAATGTAATAGGTAGTAATTTACTCAATCAACTTTTAATCCTTGGAAGTTGCAGTATTTTTTCAGGATTTAAAGGTTTAGTAATTGAACAGAGTCTAATAAAAGTTGACTTACCTTTTATGGTTTTAACTACCTTTGCATGCTTACCAATTTTCTGGAGCAAAGGGAAAATCACAAGAATTGAAGGATTTATTTTGCTTAATCTCTATATTTTCTACATTCTCGATAAGATACTTTTCCTGAATGAATTTAACTTCCTTTCTGAATTGAGGATAGGTTTAATTATTTACTTTGCTTTACTTATAATGTTTTTGATTGTTCAAGAAAAATTAAATTTTTCTAATTCATAATTTTATCCATACATAGTCACAAATTCTTCTGAGATAGTAGGGTGCAAAGCCATAGTAATATCAAAGTCTTTTTTTGTTATCCCTGCATTTAATGAAATTGATACCATTTGAATAATCTCAGATGATGCTTCTCCAAACATATGACATCCCAGGACTTTGTCAGTTAGCTTATGAACTACAATCTTCAACATACATTTTGATTTATTCTTTTTAAAGGTATTAGACATAGGGGTAAATTTGCATTTGAAAATTTTTATATTTTTTTCAGAGTACATCTCTTTAGCTCTTTTCTCACTTAAGCCAACTGTTGAAATTTCAGGAATAGTAAAAACGGCCTTGGGGATATATTCATAATTCACTTTTCTTTTTTGGTCATTAAAAAAGTTATCCGAAAAAACTCTCCCTTGTTCTATTGCTACTGGAGTTAAGTTTGGTTTATTTATAATATCGCCAACTGCAAAAATATTTGCTTTGCTTGTTTGATTAAGTTCATCAACATCTAAATATTGGCCATCCATCTTTAGATTTAAAAAATCTAAATTTAAAGGCAAAAGATTTGGTTCTCTTCCTGTAGCAATAAGGATATTATTAGTTAGGAGTTTATCCCCCGAGTCTAGAGTGGATTCCAGATCTCCATTTACGCTGCTGATAGACTTTAATTGAGTATTGAAGATTATATTGATTTCAGTAAAAGTAGGTGATTCCTCTAGGCATGAAGAGAGATCTTCATCAAAACCTTTAAGTAAATGTTGACCTCTAATTAATTGAGTTACTTCAGTTCCTAAATTTCTGAAAATAGAAGCAAATTCACAAGCAATATATCCTCCGCCTACTATTAATATTGATTTGGGAAACTTTTCTAATTCAAAAATATCATCACTAGTCCATGCCAAATCTGCCCCAGGAATATTTAATTTCTTTGGTTTACCTCCAACTGAAATAAGAATTTTTTTTGAACTTATTTTGTTTTTAATTTTCTTTGTGTTTGAACAAATAATTTCTAATTCATTTTGAGTAATAAATCTTCCTATGCCTTCAAAAATAGTTATATTCAACTTTTTTAAAGAATTTCTATGTAAATTACTTAATCTAGAAACCTCCTCTCTAACATTCTTCAACAAAATATTTGATTCAAAATTAATATTTTCATTTTTTAATCCATATCCTTCAGAAGAATCCATATTTTTTTTACTTTTAGCTGCATAAACCATTAATTTTTTAGGAACACATCCCCTTATCACACAAGTTCCTCCTATTTGATTTGCTTCTATGATTGCGACTTTTGCGCCATAACTAGCCGCACGTTTAGCCGCCGCTAGTCCTCCAGATCCAGCGCCAACAACAATTAAATCAAATTCAAATTCCAAGACTTTTTTTAATCAATTATTATAACGTTAGTTTATAGCTTTAATTCAAATAATGAATGGGATTTTGACATGGGATGATTTAAATAAATTTGAAGTTGAAGATCTTGATAGAGTCCATGGTATAAATAATTCCTACTCAAATTTAAGATTATTTGGACATAGTGAAAATGATGTATTAGTTACCCTCTATAGGGATAGGCATTCTTGGTGTCCTTACTGTCAGAAAATATGGTTATGGCTTGAATTTAAGAAAATTCCATACAGAGTCAAGAAAATAAATATGTTTTGCTACGGCCAAAAAGAAAGTTGGTTCCTCGCAAAAGTCAGATCGGGGAAATTACCTGCAATTGAATTTAAAGGGCAAGTTGTAACTGAAAGCGACAACATCATAGCTTTTTTAGAAAATGAATTTGGAGCACTTGGATCTTTTATTACATCAAATCACCTTATCAAAATTCGAGAGTTAGAAAGAGAAATTTTCAGATCATGGTGTAATTGGCTCTGCCGAGAAAGCTTTAATTTTATAGATAACTCTTTTAGAAAAAAAAGATTTAAAGAATCCATTTCTAAACTCGATGAAATCTTAAGTAGCTCAAAATCAGGGTTTGTTGATCCATCAGTTTCTAACACGGGTGATACTGAGCCTGGTGTTGGAGATATAATTTTTATTCCCTATATGGAGAGAATGAATGCATCACTAATTTATTATAAAGGGTTTAATTTAAGATCTAATTACTGTCATATAGATAACTGGCTTACCCTTTTTGAAGGTAAAAGTGCTTATAGAGGAACTCAAGGAGATTTTCATACTCACTCTCATGATTTACCCCCACAAATGGGAGGATGTTATAAAGAAAGCAATGAAGAACAGATTACTTTCTCTAAGCTAATAGATACTGGGGAGGGTCTAGGAAATTATGAATTAAATAAAAATTATGATTCAAAATATTTCGCAAAAATTGCTCTTAAAAGAGTGATAAAGCATAAAGACAATTTATTAAAAGTAAACCCACACAATAAAGAATCCTTTGAGGAATCATTGAGATCAGCTTTGACCCATATGATCACAGGAGAAGTATTAATCCCTAAAAAACTTTCAGGAATCTCTCTAAGATACTTAAAAAATAGAATATCAGTCCCAAGAGATATGCCAATCATTTCAGCAAGGTTATTAAGGCAATCATTAAATAAAATAGAATCGCTTAGTGATATCAATGAAATAGATAATATACCTTTCAGGCACAGATATGATCAGGATCCTAGAAATTTTATTTCTAGTTGAAAGTAAAGCTATAAATTTTTTCTTGAATCTATTTGAAGTAAATCCCTTATTTTTTGAACTTGACTTGCAATATTAGGATCAATAGATAATTTTTTTTCAACTTGTTCAATAGCATACATAACTGTGGTATGGTCTTTGCCCCCAAACTCATCTCCAATTCTTGGTAGGCTTAGATCAGTTCCATGTCGCATAAGATACATGCCTATTTGCCTAGCTTGACTTACTGGTTTTCTCCTACTTGAACTAATCAATTCATCGGTAGAAATATTAAAAAAATCTGACACTTTATTAATAACTTGTTTTGGAGTAACAACTACTCCAACGCTATTAGGATCAAGCATTGGAGCGATTGATTGGACTGTCATTGGCAAGCCTGTTATTGATGCAAATGCAACAGCTCTAGTAAATGCTCCTTCCAATTCTCGAATATTCGAAGTGAATCTTCCTGCTATAAATTGAATTAAATCTCTTGGAAGACTCATTCTCTCTTGTTCTGCCTTTTTTTGAAGGATGGCTGTCCTTGTCTCAAGATCAGGTGGTTGAATATCTGCTGTCATACCCATTGAGAACCTAGAAATTAATCTCTCCTGAATTCCCGACAACTGATTTGGAGGTCTATCACTTGCAATAACTATTTGACTTCCTGATTCATGAAGAGCGTTAAAAGTATGAAAGAATTCTTCCTGTGTATACTCTTTGCCTTCTAAGAACTGTATGTCGTCTATTAAGATCAAATCTACATTTCTATATTTATCTCGAATAGCTGTCATCCCATCTCTTCGAATACCACTAATGACATCATTAGTAAAAGTCTCTGTAGATACATATTTAACTTTTGCTTCTGGATCTATTTCTACTCGATAATGGCCTATTGCTTGCATTAAATGAGTTTTACCAAGACCTACCCCTCCACAAATAAATAATGGATTGAATTCTCTGCCAGGAGATTCGGCAACAGCTAAAGCTGCGGCATGAGCCAACCTACTATTTGGACCTACAACAAATCTTTTAAATACGTACCGTAAATTTAAACCATTAGGATTTTTGAATTGATTTTTTGAAGAATTAATTTGGTTATTACTAGAAAAAGAATTTTTTTTATGATGAACTTTCTGTTCGTTAGATTTATCTTCATTTGTTAAATCTCTGCTGGTATTCGTTTCAGATTTAAAAACAACTTTTACATCATGACCGCAGATTTCCTTTGCGGCTTTTTCGATAGTTTCACAATAATTCTTTCTTAACCAATCACTAGAAAATGTATTTGGAGCAATTAAGGTTAATAAGCCATTTTCAAAACAATTAAATTTAGCAGGTCTTATCCACGTCTCAAATGAAGGCTTACTTAAAGTTTTTTGGAGTGATTGTTGAACTTCCGCCCAAATAGGATTAGTTGCTTGCAAAGTTTTATTATCTAGATTATTAATCTAGTTGGAATTTAATAATTGGCCATTATCAAATCACAAGATCACGATAAATTTAAAATTATTTAACAAAGCATCGACTAAATTTATAAAAATAAATTTTATATTTTTTATAGGAATATAATTATCTTAAATCTCATTAAATTATTGGATAAAGCATTACTTATTATCATGGCGAAATGGCATGCTTTTGGAAGATGCAAAACAAGATTATCAAAAGACATAGGTAAAAGTAATTCCGCGAAAGTACAAAGTGTGATGACCAAACATACGATTTCAGTTGCAAAATTTCTCCAAGAAAATAAGCTAATTGATATTTCTATTGCTATATCTGGTTTGGGAATAAGTAATTGTAGAAGATGGACTAGAGAATTAGGCATCAAAAAATTTAATTTACAAGGAAAAGGCTGCTTGGGGGAAAAAATGAAACGGCAAATAATTATCAACAAAAAATTTTGTGCAAGACAAAAGATTAAAAATATTATTTTTATTGGTACTGACCTTCCAGATTTATGCCATCAAGATTTATTGAATACTCTAAACGAGCTTCAACAAAATGATCTTATTTTAGGACCATCTAATGATGGAGGATATTGGCTTATTGGTTTATCAGAAAAAATAATGTCATCGCATATATATTTACCCTTCGTTAACATAAAGTGGGGGACAGATAATGTTCTTAATAATACAATTGATAATTTTGCTTCTAAAAAGTTAAAATATAAGTTTTTAGAGAAAAAAATAGATATAGATACAATTATCGATATTGAAAATAGAAAGTAATCGACTTGTCAAAAATCTCAATTATCATTCCAACTATTAATGAAGCTAATAATTTGCCATTATTGCTTTCAGACTTGTCAAGTATTAAGAAAGAGGGCGAAATTATAATTGTTGATTGTGGAAGTAAAGATAAAACAGTTGATATAGCGAATATTTATGGAGCGAAAGTATTTATATCCAAAGAGAGGAATCGAGGTTTACAGTTAGATATTGGAGCTAAAAATTCAAAAGGAGAGTGGCTAATATTTTTACATGCAGACACAAGATTAACTCATGATTGGTTTAAAAAAATAAATTCATTTTTAAAGGGAAACAAGAATAGTATTTACTATTTTGAATTTAAAATTAATCACAAAAAGATAATTTATAGAATCCTCGAAATTCTCGTAAATTTTAGAAGTAAATTTTTTAAACTACCGTATGGTGATCAAGGTTTAATAATTCATAGAACTACTTATTTTAAGAATAATGGTTTTAGAAAGATACCTTTAATGGAAGATGTAGATTTTTTAAGGAGATTAAACCAAAAAAAAGATTTAAAACAATTAAATTTACCTATTTTTATAAGTTCAAGGAAATGGGAAAGAACTAATATTTTTCTCCAAGCAATTAAGAACTGGCAATTTAGAAGAAGATGGTTAAAAGGCGAGTCGTTAAAATCTATATATTATGACTACTACAAAAAATGATTAATTTGCATACCAAAAAGCACATTTAGAGCCTCTAGGTTCTAATATCCAACCTTGTCTTTTGTAAAATGAAACCACTTCAGCATCAGCAAAAAGGGTTACCTTAGAAATTCCAATATTTTTCAATTCTTTTAGGACATATTTCATTAACTCTTTCCCCAATCCAAGGCCTTGATAGACAGGGTTAATAGCCACATCCCAAACTGTTGCTTCTAGAATTCCATCCCCAGTGCATCTTGCAAATCCTACTAGTCTTGGGAATTTATCATCATGACGCCATAACCCAACCACCAAAATGCTGAAATCTAAAGCTCTTTTTACCCTCCTTATAGGTCTTCTGCTCCAACCAACAGTTTGCAAAAGTTGATCTAGTTCTATTAGATCTAAATCTTTATTTTTACTACATACAAATATTTCTTTTTTATTTCTTTGACTGAACTCATAAGAATTTAAACCATATAGGTTTAACAGCTCATCCCTTGATATACTGTTTGATTTTTTTATTAATGATCCTTCGTTTCTAAAAATCATTAAAAATTCACGAATCCTTTTTGTTGAAGCTCAGAGAGCTGAAAATATAAACCCTTTTTCAGTCTCAATTCACTATGTGTTCCCTCTTCAACTAATGATCCCCCTTTTAAGACTAAAATCTTATCAGAACTTTCAATAGTTGCTAATCTGTGAGCTATCACTAATGCTGTTCTTTTTGACAGAATTCTTTCTACCGCTGTCAACCCTCCTTGTATTTGCGTAAATCTTTCTGCAAGCTGTCTTAAAGGTTCAAAAAGTCTTTGGGAATATAAAATAAAAGTTGTTAATGTTCCTAAACCAATATTTCCAGAAGTAACAAGATATCCTCCAACTGCTAAAACTAAGGAAACTGCTGCAAGAGAAATCCATTCTATAAATGCCGAAATACTACTGTCATAAAATATTGTTCCATTAACTGCTTTCTTATAAGCGACTCCAGTTTTGGAAAATTTCTTGCTATTAAAAGCCTCTCTTCTGAACATCTGAACGACTTCTAAACCTTGAAGATTTTCTTGAAAATCAGAGTTGAGTTGTGACAATTCTTCCCTTACTTGATAATTAGCTCTTCTATAACGTTTTTGAAGCCAAATAATAAAATATGAAACTGGTATTTGAGTCAAGAGTAATAAAATGGCAAGCCCTCGATCAATTGACAGCATTGTCAAAGAAATTACTATCAGACTGACGAAATCAGCAATTACTCCAACTGCCCCACTACCAAAAACCTCGGATAGTGCATCAACATCATTTGTTAATCTCGTTAATAATTTTCCTACAGGCATTTTATCGTGATACTTAAGAGATAAAGATATTGAATGATTAAACAGTTCTCTTCTTATTCTTGCTGTCAAACGTTGTCCAACTGCTTGAATATTGTAAGTTTGGTATCCCTGCAGAACTAATCTAAATAATACAGTTATAAATAAAGTTAAAATTATGGCATTTATTGACTGCCCAAAGAAAGTTTTACTCAACCAAACATCTGTAGTTTCGTTCTTTAGAATGGTAATTGCTTGACCAACTAATAATGGTTGAATAGCTCCAGAGAAAGAAACAGGTAACAAAACTATTAAGATAAGATAGATTGTTTTTTTATCTTTAGTTAAATATTTACCTAACTTTTTTATCCTTCTAAAATCTTTAAAAAACATTTAACTAATCTTCTACAAACCATTAGTCGATTCTATTGATAAAATCGTATCTCTGAGATGATTATCATCTAACCTCATAGATAAAGGGTTTCCAATTAGTCTTGCAGTAGAGTAATAAAGATCATCTATTTTAATTAAACCATTCTCTTGAAGAGTCTTTCCGGTTGCCACCAAATCAACTATTGCCTCTGCCATACCAGTAATAGGACCAAGCTCAACTGATCCTGTCAAATGAACTATTTCTACAGGAATATTTAATTGTTCAAAATAAGATCTTGCTGTTTTTATAAATTTACTTGCTACTTTACAATTCGCTGGGAGATCAGTTGGTTTTGAATAATTGCTATTTTTCTTAACTGCCAACGACATATGACAACCACCAAATCCTAAATCTAATAACTTTGCAACTTTTAATTCAGATTCTCGTAAAACGTCATAACCAACAATACCCAAATCAGCCTGACCATAACTTACGTAAACAGGCACATCTCCATTTCTTACTAATAAAGCTTTTGCCCGTTTGCAATTTGATTCAAAGGTTAATGATCTATTATTTTCGTCCAACGCATCAGAGAAATCTAACCCAGCTCTTTTAAAAGTTGAAATTGAATCTTTTAACAGAGCTCCTTTTGGTAAAGCTATAGTAAACATAGATCAATTTCTTTCAAGGATTCTACATTCTAAGTTAACAATGGAATTTAATAAAGCTCGAAATATAATCGGACTTAGAGTTTTAAGGGATAACGTCATTTGGTTGTTGGTAAAAGATAAATCCGCTGTGGTTGTAGATCCATCTGTTCACGAACCAGTAATAAGATATTTAAACAAAAACAATTTTCATTTAGAAGCTATTCTGCAAACTCATCATCATTCAGACCATATTGGAGGGACGAAGTCTCTTATTGAAAGATGGCCAAATGTAAAGGTCATTGCTTCCTCCAAAGAAAAAAAGCGAATACCTTTTCAAAATATATCTGTAGAAGATGGAGAAACTTTAAATATTTTAGGTGAAGAAGTAAAAATAATTGAAGTATTAGGACATACAAGCTCACATATTGCCTTCTTTTTGAAAGGGAAAAATCCTGTTCTTTTTATTGGTGACACATTATTTTCTGGAGGCTGTGGAAGAATTTTTGAGGGAACTTATCAACAAATGTATACTTCACTAGAAAGAATCAAATGTTTGCCAAAAAATACTCTCATATATTGTGCACATGAATATACGAAGACAAATATATTGTGGGCATTGAATCTCAAGCCAAAAGATCAAGATATAAAAAATAAACTTTCGGAAGTTGAAAAAAAACTTTCTCTTAATGAATTGACAATTCCATTTGTACTTGATGAAGAGATGAAAATAAACCTTTTCTTAAGAGCAAAAAATTTAGAAGAATTTACTTTTTTAAGAGCAAATAAAGATTTATGGGTTTAAATAGATAGGTATCTTCTTAAACAAATGTCCCCAAAACAAGTAATTAAAACATCAAATGCTCCAGATCCAGTAGGACCTTATAATCAAGCAATAAAAGCTGGGGATTTCATCTTTTGTTCTGGTCAAATTGCTATAGACCCAGCTTTAAATGAAATAACATGTTTAGGTGATATAGAGAAGGAAACTATTCAAGTTTTAAAAAATCTCGCAGAAGTTCTTAAAGCTGGTGGAGCCAAAATAGAAGATGTAATAAAAACAACTATTTACTTAACGGACTTAAGTAATTTTCAAATTGTCAATAAAATTTATAGTGATTTTTTTAATATTGAGAATCCTCCAGCAAGGGCCTGTGTGGAAGTTTCATCTCTACCAAAAGGGGTTTTAGTTGAAATAGATTGCGTTGCATTTCTTGATTAATTTCTAATTATTGAGAAATTTGAAATATGAACCAATTGTGCACCATAGTTGTATAGATTATTAGTTGATAATTCATCTTTGTTCTATGTCAGCAGCAAAGCTTAATATAGATGAACTAGAAGCAGGTTATCCTTTATTTTGCAAAGCTCTTAGACTATTAATTTTAAAAGGAAATTCAGTTAAAGATATAGAAAAGACAGTTTGTTGGGGTCATCTTGAAACTTTAAATAGATGTCTACCTGGTAGATATAAAGCACCAACATATTTAATGGCTTTAATCAAAAGAGATATTGCAAAGCCAAATAATTATAAAAAAAACTAATTTTCTAAATATAATTTATCAATTTCCATTGAAAAATCTTTTTCTTTGTCTGATATCTCTTTATTGTCTAAAAATATTGAAAGACTTACAAAATTCTTTCCGAAGCTGATATTTGGATAGATATCCCTTTCTTTACATAATTTCTCAATTTCCCCGATGAATTTACTAATTTTTGAGTATTGATCAAATTCAAATCTTTTTTCAATCCTCAAAGGTGATTCTCTTTCTTTCCACATTACATTCTTTATTCAAGACTAATTACACTATACCTTCAACAAAGTTTCTCAATAAATTTTTGAAGATAAAATTTTTAGTCACTCTCCCAATAATCAATAATACCGCCAATTGTTAAATCGGTTTGAACTTCAGGATTAGGGCATGCAAATCTAGCGGCAGACCCACTAGCAGTAAAAACCCAGTTGCCTTCTCTAGCTCCAACAGGATCAACAGCAACTAATTTCTTTCCTTTATTATTTTCTAAAATCCGTAAATTCATATGACCTAATCCAGCGACTCTTTGAGTGCATACCATCCTTCCTAATACCTTCATAATTTCCACAATTTATATCCTCCTTTTTATGACTTGTCAGGATCCCAACGATCAATAATTCCAACAATTGTTAAATCGCTTGGATAAGATTTACTTCCCGCAGCTTCTCTAGCAGCAGAACTTCCAACACAAATAACCCAATCTCCTGGCTTACAGCCAACAGCATCAACTGCAACTTTATTAGAAGAACCATCTAATACAACCTGCAGATGTTTATGTTCAAAACCAGGAATCCTATTGGTAGAAACAAGTGGTTTTACAACCTTGCAAATTAACATAATTAGTGAGCCTCCTCTGTTTTTTTATCTAAAGACATCCCAATAATTTGGGCGGAATGAATTTTGTCCCTATCTCTAATAGTAGAGCAAGTATGTAACAAACCTTGATCAACTAAATTTTTATATCTAATTGATATCGCATTATTAACTCTTTCACAATCATTTATTGCCCTCTCTTTTGCCCCGGGTACTTTCCCAGAGTAATCAAATCTTATTACTACCGGAATAGGTAGATCTTGAGAAACATTTAATCCTGTAAAAATCTTTACTCCTACATCTAAATCTGGAGCCCCTTCTTCGACTGTATCTAAATGAGCAAAATAAGTTAAATTTCTGAGATGTACTTCTTTGAAACCTATACCTACTCCAATAAACCTCTCTGCATGTCCAATATCTTCATAAGAACCATTATGAAAACTCTTAACATAATCAATTTGAGAAATATTATTGATAATCAATTTATACGTAAATTTTTCCAGTCCACTGAGTTTATCTTTTGAAGATTGCTTAGAAATTATCTGGCAAATTTCTCTTTCCGCATCCTCTTTTGAAAAATTTATTGTTGAATTATAAATTTCTAACGTAGAAATAGTTTTTTCTAAATCTATACCGCCATCGCTAGTTGATAAATGTATTTTCAATGAATCAGTGTCTGTATCAAGTCCAATTAACATTAAATCCACAGAAGCTCCGCAGCAAAAGCTATTCTCCACAGCCTCTTTGAAAGCATATAATTTATTTCTACCTTCTGCTGCAGCTAACTCGTCATTACTCCCATGAGCTGCGCATCCCTGATGCAAAGGATCTACTGAACTAAAATGGTAAGTTACAACTTTTAAGTACCTGGTATCTTTATGAGCTTCATTTGGGACATTCTCTCTATATCTTTTATGTTCAGTTTTAACCCATCGATTAACGGTATTTTCAATGTCAAACAATGCTCCAGCATGGGATCTTCTTCTTACTGAACTAAAAGGTATTCTCATTACATAAGCAACTGAATGAGCTAATCTTCCATCTGAACAAGGAGTTATATCAAGTAAATGTATTCCACAATCTAAGAGAAATTTTTCAAAATCTTCCGCATCCCTACTTCCAGCAGCACCTTCAAGTGGATCATTGTTAAAAAAATTGTCGCTAAGTTTCTCATGCTGTTTGAAAGCACACCATGCATATAAAGCTCTCATATCAAGAGGTTTTACCCAAGATTTATCTAATACATGGAGAGGTAAATCTATTCCCAAATTTTTTCTTGATATTTTCTGAGCCTTATTTATAAAATCTTCGTGATGTTGGATTCGAGCAATTTCCTTGAGAGTTGGAACAATTTCGTCAAAATCACTTTTTATTTTGCTTTCATACCTAAATAGATTTTCATTTTGAATATTATTGGTTAATTTATGAGACTTTCCAGAATTTCGGAAATTATTTGATTCTTTAGTTTGTATATGTATATTTTCAGTAAAGGTTTTCATTGGAGCGGTTGGCCCCAATGTGAAATTCTTGGCTTTAGCCAGTCCTCTTAAAGGCATTATTTACTTAACCTCTTGCACCGCCTGAAAAGGTAACAAGTTGTCCTTCACGAGTATTTCCACTAGATCCAGTTATCAAGAAATCTGGTTTTTCTGTTTCCTCATTCCTTTTAACTTCCATAGGAGGCATTGCGCTCATGAATCCTGCTCTTGATGGATTTCGCTTTCTAGAAGAAGCTCCCTCTGTACCTGTTACCTTATCACCGCGATCCCAATCATCACCAGTTACGTTTCCTACTGATTGTCCTTCTCCAGTAATCCTTGATGCGATTCTTTTTTCTGGTGTCTTTGCAGCACGATCTATCTCTTCAATTTCCATTTTTTGTTTATAAGTAATATTTTTATTCGGTTCAAATCTAAATTTTTCAGTGCCAGTGACCTTATCAACTGCCATATCAAAAGGTCCTGTTACCTTTGAACCATTTTCATATTCATTACCTGTAACACCTTGAGTATTTTTTTCAGAATATTTATCTCTTGATGGTGATTTAACAGAGAATTCCTTCCAAGAGTTACCTGCCGACTTTTCCGGATTCGCATAAGCCGAATCATGTACAGGATTATCACAAGCTTGTGAGAGCTGATCTCCACCAACATAGGGAGTCCCTGTTAGATTTTTACAAGCACCTTTCTTAGCACCTGTCATTACTCCGCCAATTCCTGGTTGCTGTCCTGTAAGTCTGGCATTTGAATTATTTCCAGAATTAACTGTTGCTCGGGATTTCATATCTTCTGAAATCTCAGTACTACAATTTTCATTAATCTGATCTAAGCCTGCGTATGGTGTTCCTGTTAACACTTTGCATGAACCTGGTTCATCTCCAGTTACTATTTCTGATCTTCCTGTCATAGTGCCGCTTATTAAATTTGACTTTGAAGAAAGGCTTAAACCTACTTTTCTAGCTTCTGGTTTTGGTTTTGAACCGCAAAACTTCTCATATTGTTGAGATCCTATGTACTCATCGCCAGTTACATTCTTACAACTCCCATGTTCATTACCTGTCATATGGTCTGATCTTCCAACCCCTGTACCAGTTACATTATTCCCATTGAGAGTGTTGTAACTGCCTACTTTTTCAAATGCTTTACCTTTTGGATTTGGCTCAGAGCCAAGATATTGATCTCCAGTTAATTGATGTCCAGAACCTGATTCATCTCCAGTAACTAGGGTGGATCTACCAGGAAGTGATCCAGATACTTTTAATCCATCGGTTGTAGTGCTGTGTTTAACCTTTGAAGGATTTCTTGGGACATCACCACAATACTTCTGCGATTGATTAGAAGATACATATTCAGTACCTGTAAGGTTTTTACAAGTTCCTAGCTCATCGCCTGTGACCCTATCAGATCTACCAACTTCATTTCCAGTTACTTTATTACCTGATGTTGTAGAGGTAACAGTAGATCTAAGTGGCTTTTTATAACTTGGTCTATCTTGACAAAATTGATCAGTGACTTCTGCTCCCATATATTGGGTACCAGTTACAGTTCTGCATGTACTTGCTTCATTACCTGTAGTTTTTACAGATCTATTAGCTTGAGTTCCAGTAACTATTTGACCTGAATCAGTTTCACTTTTACCAACTTTCCAGCTAGCATCTGCAATATTTTGTTTGGCACCATTTTTGTTTGGACCACATGGTCTACATTTACCATTACCTTTTTTGCCTGTGGCACCAGTTTTACTTCTTAGCTCTCTCACTCTCTGAGAAATTTCTCTACTACTTAAATCTGGGTCTCCTCTTCTAGCTAATGAAGCGGCACTAGTATTTTGTTTAGTTGCGGATTTACCATGTTTAGATTGAGCTTCTCTTCTCGCCAAAACAATATCTCTACTTGTATTAGTAATAGGCTTTCTCTTCTGATTAATTCTTCTTTTAACGTTGGGTTTTAGGGACTTAGATTCTGTACTAGTTGAATCCTGAATTTCTTGATTTTTATTTATCGTTGATTTAACTGTGTTTACAGGACTTTCTTTTTTAACATCAGTACGGGTTCTATCGGATGAAGTTATAGCTGATTTCCCATGGGTAGACATTGCTTTTCTTCTCTCTATTACTAACTCTTTACTAGATAAAGTTGTTGAAGAATTTATGTTTACCTGAGTTTTTGGAATATGTTTTGTAGCTGGTTTAGAAATATTATGATTATTAGGAGAAGACTGAGTCCCAGAAATCTGTATATCTTGAGAAGATCGAACTCTATCTTTGGTAGTTGAAGAATAAGCAGCAGCTTTTTTACCGCTATCACTCATCGCCTTTCTTCTTTCAAGTGCAATCTCTCTACTGGTTTTTTTTGACATGATCTTCAAGTTTAAATTCTTTAAAAAGACTTTTGAAAAACTTTCTCCAAAAAATTTTTTGGAGAAAGATATTAACAACTACGAAAAGTAGCTTTAACGTCCTTGGAAAACTACAAAAGCTGTTCCTTGACTTTGAGTGTAAGCATCGTATCCGATGATTCTTACATGATGATCAGGGTATGCTCTATGGCATGCCTCTAATTCGCTCACGATCAAGTTAAGATCTTTTTCACCAAAGAATGGGAGTTTCCAATAAGACCAATAAGTTTGCATACATCCACTTGGATGAACATGCTCAATAACTGGACTCCAACCTTGAGCAATTATGTACGCAATTTGGTCATATATTTCTTCCTGGGTCATCGGTGGTAAAAAACCGAATGTTTCCAGGGTTGCAACTGTTTGATAGTCGCTTACTGTGCTCTGGAAAGGCATAATTAATCAAAATGTGAATGAAAGTACTCGTAAAAACGAGATTTTAATAAGTCTGAGGAGAATAAATCTCCTCGATTTCGAAACTTGAGTTAACCCTGAACATCAAGTTTGTCGACAGTGTCAAACTCAAACTTAATTTCCTTCCAAGTTTCTAGAGCAATAGCTAATTCAGGACTATGCTTAGCAGCTTCCATGAGAATGTCTCTACTCTCTTTTTCGATTTCGCGACCAGCATTACGAGCTTTTACACAAGCTTCTAATGCAACTCTGTTAGCTGCAGCTCCAGCAGCTGAACCCCATGGGTGACCATGTGTTCCTCCACCGAACTGAAGGCAGGAATCATCCCCAAAGATCGCTAGAAGTGCAGGCATATGCCAAACGTGGATACCACCTGATGCAACTGCAAATACTCCAGGCATTGAACCCCAATCTTGATCAAAGAAGTTACCTCTTGATCTATCTTCAGGAACAAATGACTCTCTTAGGTTGTCAATATAACCAAGAGTTGTTTGACGATCACCTTCTAGTTTTCCAACAACGGTTCCAGTATGTAATTGGTCTCCTCCAGAAAGTCTCAAACATTTTGCAAGAACTCTGAAGTGAATACCATGCTTTGGATGTCTATCAATAACAGCATGCATAGCTCTGTGAATATGCAGAAGCATGCCATTTTTACGACACCAATTAGCTAATCCAGTATTTGCAGTAAAACCACCAGTTATATAATCATGCATGATGATTGGCATATCTAGCTCTTTTGCAAATTCAGCTCTTTCATAGAGTTCTTCAGGAGTGTTAGCGGTACAATTTAGATAATGACCTTTAACTTCTCCAGTTTCCCGCTGAGCAAGCTTAACTGCTTCTGCAACAAACTCAAATCTTTCTCTCCAACGTTGGAATGGTTGAGAATTAATATTCTCATCATCCTTTGTTAAATCAAGACCGCCTCTAAGACATTCATATACAACTCGACCATAGTTTTTACCAGATAATCCTAATTTAGGTTTGATGGTACAACCAAGTAGAGGTCTTCCGTATTTGTTAAGTCGATCTCTTTCAACTACGATTCCGTTTGGTGGACCACCGCAAGTTTTAATGAAAGCAATTGGGAATCTAATATCTTCTAGACGTAGATGTCTTAGAGCTTTAAATCCAAAAACGTTTCCTACAAGAGATGTTAATACGTTTGTAATTGAGCCTTCTTCAAAAAGATCTAAAGGATATGCAATAAAAGCATAGAAAGCTTCAGGATCTCCAGGAACGTCTTCGATTCGATAACAACGTCCTTTATAAAATTCTAAGTCTGTAAGTAACTCGGACCAAACTGTTGACCAAGTACCTGTTGAAGATTCAGCGGCAACAGCTGCTGCAACTTCTTCTCTTGGAACACCTTCCTGACCTGTACATTTGAAACAGGCTAGTAAATCGGTGTCTAGGGGTACATATTCTGGAGTCCAGTAGGTATCTCTGTACTCCTTTACCCCTGCGTCATACTTCTTACTCATAAGGATAAATTTAGGTCTGTGTAGGGAAAATAATTATTGTGCAAAATTTATAAATCTTGCTTTACTTAATTAGTCCTTTTGACCAAGAAATTCACCGTTACCTAGAGCAGGTTCAACTTCTCTATGAGGACGAGCAATAATATGAGCTGCAACTAAACCGTCACCAACTCTTTCACAAGCGTCAGCACCAGCTCTTACAGCTGCGTTAACTGCTCCTGTTTCGCCTCTAACTAATACTGTGACATAACCGCCACCAACGAATTCACGACCAATAAGGCGAACTTCTGCTGCCTTTGTCATTGCGTCTGCTGCTTCGATTGCAGGTACAAGTCCGCGTGTCTCGATCATGCCGAGAGCGATACCCATTGTTTCTGTAGCCATTGTCTACTAAATACTAAATGTGGAATGTTCAATTCGAAGAATGCTTCATTAAGTACTTATAAGTCAAGCGTTTTCTACAAAATCTCCATTAATGTTTTTTCTATCATTCATAAGTTAAACTTATCACCCTTGGTACTATTGATATGTCAATACTTATGCAAATTAGTTAGTGCATCAAAACATACTGTTGTGTTAAGAAAAAATTTACATTATGTTATTTCCGTACGAGGCAGGCCCTGTCTACACAGGTGTGGAATGTTCAACCTTTACTGTCTCCGTATCAAGCTTTGAAGTAAGATAATATTCACAATAAATTTATTAGTTATTTTGAACCTTCCAGTTCTAACTATTGCGAGTGGCAATCAAAGGAAAGTATCTGAGATTTCAGAGATGCTGGATGTTTTATCTTTAAAGGTTGAGAAGCAACCAGAATATTTAAATGTTGAAGAGACTGGAAACACATATTTTGAGAATGCACTTCTAAAAGCAAAAGCAGCTGCTTTAGAGACTAAAACTTGGGCATTAGCTGATGACTCGGGTCTTGAAGTAGATGTTTTAGATGGTCGACCAGGAATTTATTCTGCTAGATATGCCAAAAATAATGATGAGAAAATTAAAAAATTAATTAATGAACTTTCTGATAGCCCTTATAGGAGTGCAAGATTTATAAGTTGTATGGTTTTGTGCGATCCCTTAGGAAACTTAGTTAAAGATACAACAGGAATATGCTGGGGAGAAATTCTTAAGAACCCCAAATATCCAAATGGGGAATTCGAATCTATTTTTTGGGTAAAAGAGGCTAACTGTGTTTACGGTGAGCTCTCACAATCACAACTAAATAAATTAGGTAGTAGAGGTAAAGCTGCAAAAATTATGTCACCTTTTTTAAAAAAAGAGATAGGTTTGAGTTAAAAAATTCTCAATAATTCGAAATCTCTTCAATTGCTCTTATAGCAGCAGCTGCAGCCTCTTCTACATCCCCTTCTTTCCCGGCGAGAGTTAATCTACCAAAAGCTCCAACTGCCTTAACATCAACAACAGTTATATTAGATGCCTTTTCAGCTTCATTAGCTGCTTTTAAAACATAACCAGCTGGTTCAGTTTCTAATATAAACATGCTCATTCCAGATTGAATCATTGATCCACTTCTGTTTTGTCTATTTATTAAAACAGCATGATCTGGAGTAATTGCTCGAATAACTTCAGTCCAACTCGTAGCAGGTTTTGTTCTTTTTCTAACTTCGCTCCCAATAGCATCTAGAACAACATCTCCAGAATGTAAAACCGTGCTTTGATCTTTATGGTAAAGAGCAAGAGATCCAAATGCTCTTTCAACAATCATCTGACCAAGTCTTACATTACTTGCTTTTAGGGCAATATCTGTGACTCTATGAACAGCCATGCCGGGTGAAACTTCCATCCAAAGACATGAATCACCAGGGATAGGTAAAAAACCTCTACTAACAGTTCCCATATATGCGGCTAATTGAGGTTGCAGAGAATCTAAAAAAACATATGTTCTTAACTCAATTTGTTCAACTTGACTTGCTTGTCTGGATACCAAAGACTTTTCTGAATCGGTAGTAATAAAACAGCTAGCACCACTGGCCTGAGATTGCACCTCAGATCCTGTGACTAGAGAACTCCCTTTTTTTCGTTCCCCTCTGTTTAAGCTAGAAGTTGGTTCCATTGAGGCGACTATAACGGATAATGGTTCATTTTTTCTATTAAATTTACTTGCATGCTTACCACAAAACGATAACTTCAAGTAAAAGATATGCATTTTTATGGGAACTTCTCAAAAAAAAGAAACAAATGTTTCTGGTACTGAAAAAGAATTAACTCCTGATCAAACTCTTGGATTAGTTAGCCTAAGCTTGATGCAAAAACTATCTCAGAAAGACCCATCTTTTAGCTGGTTAGAAGAAGATAAAATTGAGAAAGTAAATCTTAAAAACCTTAGAAATAGATTAGAGTTAACCCAATTAGCTATAAATACTGGAGCCCCTTTGACCACTTCAGAAGTGACAGCCCTAATTGGAGCTAAGCCAGGAAAATCTAAGTTAGAAAGAGCAGGATTATTGGCTACGAAAATAGCTAGAAATGTATGGAAGCTTTCAAAAACAAGTCAAGGAAATTCCTTCTATAGAAATTAGAATATACACTAAAAATAATTTTCATAATTCTCATTTAAGTATTTAAACATTCATATAAGTTTTTTAAATGTGTTCATTTTGTAAGAGAACTTATTAATTACTTTCTTAAATTAAAAAGTTTATGCAAGCTTGAAATATAAGCTCTTGAAAATTTTTAATGAGTAAAGTTGAATTTAATAAGGAAACTGGACCAAGGGAAGTTTTTTGTGGTTTAACTTCAATAGTTTGGCTCCACAGAAGAATGCCTGATGCGTTTTTTCTGGTAGTAGGCTCAAGGACATGTGCTCATTTAATTCAAAGCGCTGCTGGAGTTATGATTTTTGCTGAGCCAAGATTTGGGACGGCTATTCTTGAAGAGAAAGATCTTGCTGGTCTTGCTGACGCTCATGAAGAATTAGATCGAGTGGTTAATGATCTTGTTGCAAGAAGACCAGAAATAAAAACTCTTTTTCTAGTTGGATCTTGTCCAAGTGAAGTGATCAAACTGGATCTTGCAACTGTCGCAGAAAAATTAAATAAAAGATTTTTTGGTCAAGTAAGATTCGTTAATTACTCTGGCAGTGGGATAGAAACAACTTTTACCCAAGGAGAAGATGGCGCATTAAAAGCTTTAATTCCATTAATGGAGTCATCAAATGAGGAGAAATTATTATTAGTCGGGACTCTTGCAAATAATGTAGAGGATAGGTTTAAAAAGATTTTTACAAATTTAGGAATTTCAAATATTGAGAGCTTTCCACCACGGCAATCAACAGAATTACCAAAGATTGGCAAAAATACAAAAGTATTATTAACTCAGCCTTATCTAAGTGATACGGTTCGAGACCTTAAACATCGGGGTTGTGAAATAATTTCAGCTCCATTTCCTCTAGGTATTGAAGGAAGTACAAAATGGTTTTTAGCTGCTGCAAAAGCTTTCAAAATTAGTGAACTTAAAGTTCATGAAATTATTTCCCCTTTAATAAATAGAGCAAAACTTGCCCTTGATTCACACAAAGAAATACTGAAGGGGAAAAGATTATTTCTTCTTCCTGAATCGCAACTAGAGATATCTTTGGCAAGATTCTTGCATAATGAATGCGAAATGGATCTTATAGAGGTAGGCACTCCTTACCTAAATAAGGATTTAATGAAAGAAGAGATTAATTTATTACCTGAAAATACAAAAATTGTTGAAGGGCAACATGTAGAAAAACAATTAGATCGAGTTAGAGAAACCAACCCAGACTTAGTAGTTTGTGGAATGGGTTTAGCCAACCCTCTTGAGGCGGAGGGGATTAGTACTAAGTGGTCAATAGAAATGGTATTCAGTCCAATTCATGGAATTGATCAAGCCGCAGATTTGGCTGGTCTCTTCTCCAAACCTTTAAAAAGGAATCAAATACTAACTTCAAAATCTTTAGTAACGCATTAAAAAATATGGAATTAACTCTATGGACATATGAAGGACCGCCACATGTTGGTGCGATGAGAATTGCCTCTTCAATGAAAGATATACATTATGTGCTTCATGCCCCTCAAGGAGATACATATGCAGATCTTCTTTTTACAATGATTGAAAGGAGAGGGCAAAGGCCGCCAGTTACATATACAACTTTTCAGGCTAGAGATCTAGGAGGAGATACAGCAGAATTAGTGAAGAAAAATATTAAGGAAGCCGTAGAACGATTTAAACCAAAAACTCTTTTAGTTGGAGAAAGTTGTACAGCCGAACTAATCCAAGACCAACCTGGAGCCCTCGCAAAAGGGATGGGATTCGATATGCCAATTGTTAATCTTGAATTACCTGCTTATAGCAAGAAAGAAAATTGGGGAGCTTCAGAAACCTTTTATCAATTAACAAGAACTCTTTTGAAAGAGAAAGTAAGTTCTTCAGAAAAAATAAGTCCTCTAAGGTGGAAGGAGTTAGGTCGCAGACCAAAAGTCAATATACTGGGTCCTTCATTGCTGGGATTTAGATGCAGAGATGATGTTATTGAAATCCAGCGTATACTCTCAGAACAAGGTATAGATACAAACGTTGTTGCTCCATTAGGCGCTAGTCCTGATGATATTGAAAGGCTAATTGATGCTGAAGTAAATATTTGTCTTTATCAAGAAATTGCTGAAGCATCATGTGAATGGCTTAGACGGAACTTTGGAATGGAATATACAAATACTATTCCAATTGGAATAAAAAATACAATTGAATTTATCAATGAAGTTCATAACAAGTTGGATCTCCCTTTGACTAATAAAGAAGAATTAGAAAACAAGTCAAAACTTCCTTGGTACTCAAAATCAGTTGACTCTAATTACTTAACTGGCAAAAGGGTTTTTATTTTTGGTGATGGAACACATGCAATCGCGGCTGCAAAAATTGCCAAAGAGGAATTGGGTTTTGAAGTAGTTGGTCTTGGTACATACAGTAGGGAAATGGCAAGACAGGTAAGAGCAACTGCAAAAGATCTAAATGTAGAAGCTCTGATAACCAACAATTATCTAGAAGTTGAGGATGCTATGAAGAAAGCCGCCCCTGAACTAGTTTTAGGGACTCAAATGGAAAGGCATAGTGCAAAAAGGCTCGGTATTCCATGTTCAGTAATAAGTACACCAATGCATGTTCAAGATGTTCCTGCAAGATATAGCCCTCAAATGGGCTGGGAGGGAGCAAATGTGATTTTTGATGACTGGGTGCATCCCCTAATGATGGGCTTAGAAGAGCATCTTATTGATATGTTCAAACATGACTTTGAGTTTGTTGATGGTCATCAAAGCCATTTAGGACATACAGCGACAAACAAGAATAACATTTTAAATTCTGACGAAAAAAAAGAAAAAAATAGTAAAGAAGGAATTATCTGGACTGAATCTGGTAGAGCTGAATTAACAAAAGTTCCGTTTTTTGTAAGAGGTAAAGTTAAAACAAATACCGAAAAATATGCAATCTTGAGAGGAATTCCAGAGATAAGCGATGAAACTCTTTACGATGCTAAAGCATATTTCAGTTAATTTTTACTAATTAAATAAAATTAAGTCATGAGTATTTTCACTCATAATCTAATAGATTTAATCCTAAAAATTCAGTTATAAGAACATATTTCACACTTTTAATACAATTAAATACATATTTGTTTAGAAACATATTTCATGTGTATTTGCGCTGCAAGAATATAAATAATAATGTGTTTTAAGCTTTAAATGACAACTACTATAAATAGACCTCTAGATGGAGAAGGAAGTGTTCAAGTAAAGCAAGATCCAAAAATAAATATTGAGGAAGGGGCTTTAGTTATTGCCGTCTATGGGAAAGGTGGCATCGGAAAATCAACTACATCATCAAACCTTTCTGCAGCATTCTCAAAATTAGGTAAAAAGGTTCTACAAATTGGATGTGATCCAAAACACGATAGCACTTTCACCTTGACACACAAAATGGTTCCTACAGTTATTGATATTCTCGAAGAGGTGGATTTTCATAGCGAAGAATTAAGGCCAACCGATTTCATGTTTGAGGGTTTTAACGGCGTAATGTGTGTTGAGAGTGGAGGTCCTCCTGCTGGTACAGGGTGCGGGGGTTATGTCACCGGTCAGACAGTTAAACTATTAAAAGAACATCATTTATTAGAAGATACTGACGTTGTTATTTTTGATGTACTAGGAGACGTCGTTTGCGGAGGATTTGCAGCTCCATTGCAACATGCAAATTATTGTCTAATTGTTACTGCTAATGACTTCGATTCAATATTCGCTATGAATAGAATTGTTTCTGCAATTAAAGCAAAAGCAAAAAATTATAAAGTCAGATTAGGTGGGGTAGTTGCAAATAGATCAAAAGACACCGATCAAATTGATAAATTCAATGAAAGAACAGGTTTAAAAACTATGGCCCACTTTAAAGATGTCGACGCCATAAGAAGATCAAGACTAAAAAAATGCACAATTTTTGAAATGGAACCAACTGAAGATGTTATTGAAGTTCAAAATGAATATTTATCTCTTGCCAAAAATATGCTTGAAAACGTGGAACCTCTAGAAGGTAATCCACTTAAAGATCGAGAAATTTTTGATTTATTAGGATTTGATTAGTCTGAATTAATCTAATCCAACCAATTGGCTTGTTAAATCATAAGTTTGTTGAGAGGTCTTCGTATCAATTATTCTTTTTGACAACTTTTGAGAAAAAGCTTTTCTGCCAGTTTTCTGACGATTTCCCCAGCTCCAATGGACTGATGGTTTAGCAAATTCTTTATAAGTTGCCACTTGAGCAACCCTCTCTCCTGCCAGTCTTTGTGAAACATATCCTTTTGTTATAAATTTTTGAAATATCGGGAAAAGGAATCTAAATAACCAAGGTGTATCTCTAAAAAGTTTTGTATCAGCAACACATCCAGGATATAGAGAATTTACAATAATATTCTCAGCAGGATATCTTTTTGATAATTCCTGAACGGTCACCATATTACAAAGTTTACTATCCTTATAAGCCTTACCAGGTTTAAATTTCTTTCCATTCGCCATACTTATGGGAGATAAAAAACCATTTTTGAATCCTGCTAAATCTCCCAAATCAGCTGGGGCAGGGATGGGGATCCTTCCTCCAAGTTCTGAATAATTAGCCGTAACAGTTCCTAATACTGTAATTCTTGGCTTGAATACAGTTGTTTTGCCATTTAAAACAATTTCTCTTTCAGAAGATAAAATATTTTCCATAAGTAGGTTTATCATAAGAAAATGCCCAAAATGATTTACTGCCATAGAGTTTTCAAACCCCTGAGAAGACCTTTCAGGCCTTTTTAGTCGCGGTTTGTAAACTGCTGCATTACAAATAAGTGAATTTATTGGCTTATTAAATCTTTCTAATATTTCATCGCAACCTTTTCTCACATCATCCAAGTTAGAAAGATCTATTTCTATAAATTGGACATTTTTAACTTCCTCTTTTGTCAAGAATTCCTCAGCTATTTTTATAGCTCTTTTATTTGATCGATTAACTGCTATAACCTCCCATCCAAATCTTAATAGAGGTTTTAGAGTATTTAATCCAACTCCCGAAGTTGTTCCTGTTATTAGGACTAAACCCTTAATGTTCTTACTCACTAGCAATAAAGTTAATTGAAAAATAAAAAACAGAATGATTCAAGATCATCCTTATCAACGCCATATTACTCTGATAATGTCCCTAGAAATTATTTGATCCTGATCCTTCATAAATCTTTGCTCACCTTCAGAAGAAAATAAATCATCAAACTTATCTGTTAAAAAATTAAATCTATATTTTTCGTATAAAAATGATTCTTCAATTTCCCTTAATCTGGTAAACCTCACTTTAGAACTATAGCCAAGCTTAATCAGGCTTATTATTGCTAAAAGGGAAAAGCTAATTTTTATAATTAAAAAAATCAATGATACAAAATTATCCTCTTTCTGTTGTCTTTTTATAAATACAGACCCTAAATATTTTTTGTAGAAAATACTATTTTTATAAAAAGATTTTGACAAATTAAGTACTTGATATTTTTACTGAATAAATCAATTCAGTCTTACTTTATTATTACCTTATAAATTTTAAATTTTCTAATAGATTTTAGTTCCTACCTAAACTAATTCCTAGTCTTAATGCTAAAACTCCTGCATGCATAACAACTATGAGGCTTAATGCAATAAGATTTATTGTTTGAGTTGGCTCCATGGTAAAAAAATTATTTTCTATATTCTCCACCGAAAAGAGAAGATTTGAAACACTATTACAAAATGATGTTACGTAATTAACAAATTGAAAGAAAAAATTTATTGAAAATTATCATAAATAAACCTACAAAGTTAATTTTGGGAATTGAAAATCAGGCTTTAATTTTTTCAACAAGTAATTTACCTGGATTTGATCAAATGGCATTAGATTTAAATTCTTTAGATCAGACAATTTCGAATCCTGAAATAATTCTCACATTGAGGTTCTACTATTGGACTGGGGATTGGCTTTCAATTGGCTATCACCAAAAGGAAATTCCCCTTCATTGGAAAAAATTATTATCAAATGGGGAAATTAATATTGTTAGACGTCCCTCAGGAGGAGGTGCTGTTCTGCATTCAGGAGGCATAACATATGCATTAACATTTAAAAAAACTTACTATAAAGTCTTAAGTTATGAAATGGTTAATAACTGGTTAATTAAAAGTTTTAGAGAATTAGATCTAAACTTACAATATGGAAATTCACGAAAAACAAGCATTAAAACAAATTGTTTTGGGACTTCATTAATTTCAGATTTAGTTGATCAGGATGGGTTTAAGAGAATAGGTAGTGCTCAATTTCGTAAAAAAGGTGCATTCCTTCAACATGGAGAAATTCAAACAAATCCTTCAAGAGATTTGTGGTTCAAATTATTCAAAGAAGAGGCTCCACCAAAAGTAAATTTAAAACTAACAAATGATGAAATAGTTCAACATTTGAGAAATTCATTCCTGAAAAATAAATCAAATATAAATTTCAAAAATATTGCCATAGATAATTAAAAATAGAAAATTTTAATGACATGAATTATTAAAGATCTCCTTTCTGCTTCATTGAATTAATTATTCTCGGCAATTCAATTCCTAAGGGATAATGATTTTTAAAGTTTAATTTATCAACAATATCTGAAGGCAAATTGAAACCTAATTTATTCAATACAAAGTTTCCAATTTTTGACCTATCAATTATCCCCAAAGGGATATCAGCAGCATTGAGAACCAATAAAAAACCTTCATTTGTTTCTTCAAGTCTTTCTATAGTTTTCCATAATTTATCGTTATGAGATACACTTTCAAAACTATCGATTGGTTTCTTAAAATCTCCAACAAAGTTCTGTTCCCATTTTTTTAAGGAAACAGTTTTTAAAATATTCTCATCAACAAAACCGGTCCATCTACCATTATTCGTAACAAAAAAATATTTATCCGATGCATCCTTCTTATTTTTTATTAACTTATTAAATTCTGAGAAATTTGAATCGTATTCAATTTTCCTCAAAGGTTTTAATTTGATCTCAGAAACTTTACTAAATTTAAGTATGTTTTCAATTTTAAAAAATTGACTTTCAGATTTTGAAGAATTAATTCCAAACAAGCCCAAAAAAGAAAGAATAAATCCAAAGTAAAAGTTAAATCTAAATAAACAAATTATCCCAAAAAATAAAACAAAAAAAGATAATAATAGATTTACTTTATTGAGGAAATTTCTTCCTTTATTTTTACTCCCTGAGAAATGCCAAATAATACTTTTTAATAAATTACCTCCATCTAAAGAACCAATTGGAATCAAATTTAAAAAGCCTAAGAATAAATTAAATATACCTACTCTTGAAATTACATTAACTGCTATTTGTTCCTGAGATGCAATGTTATTACTAATTAAAAGTAAGATAGATGCTGTAGCGAAACATAAAAGAGGTCTAACAATTGCAATTTTTATATTACCTAAAGCAGTTTGACAATACTTATCTATTTGTAAAATTGCTCCTAAAAAATAAAAGGTAATTTTTTTTATTTTTACACCCTGATTAAGTGAAACAAAAGTATGAAAAACCTCATGAAAAATAATTGAAGATAATAAGAAAAAAGAAGTTAAAAACCCTATAATCCAAGCTTCTTTATTATTGAAGATATCGCCAGAAGATAAATTGACCTGATTACTTATACTCCATGAGAATAAAAAGAGAATAACAAACCAATAGGGATGAACTTTAAAGGGAATTCCCCATATTTTAAAAATTTGCCAACTTCTCAAAAATAATCTCCGCTATATTTAGCAATAATATTAATCTTACATGCAGGATAATTATATGCCCAAGACTAATCCTTTAGTTAAAATTTGTGGACTAACTTCTGAAGAACAAGCTCTTCAAGTCGCTAAATTAGGAGCGAATGCTATTGGCATTATTTCGGTTGAAGAGTCGCCAAGGTATGTATCAGCTGAAATTAAGAAAAAAATATTTAAAACCCTAGAAAATTTTCATCCAACAATCGATAGAGTAACTGTTGTGCAAAATTGTCCTATAGATTTAATTATCAAAAACTTTTTAGGCAACCCAAGCGAAACTATCATTCAATTACATGGAGATGAAAATATTGATTACTGCAAAAAAATAAGAGAAGAAATTCCCAATATTGGCATATGGAAAGCTTTCAGAATAAAAACAGAAAAGGATATAGATAAAATTAAGCCTTTTGAGGATTTTGTAGATGCTATCTTACTTGATTCTTGGAATGAAAAAACTTATGGAGGTTCAGGGAAAAAAATAAAATCTACTTATTTAAAGAATCTCCAATTTAGCAAACCTTGGTGGTTAGCAGGTGGAATATCAATTAAATGGATTAATGAAATCCTTACAGATATCAAACCTGATGGACTAGATATTTCAAGTAGTGTTGAATTTTCTCCGGGTTTAAAAGATATTAAAAAAATAGAAGATCTATGTAATTTGTTAAAAAGAAATTAGTAATTATTAGTAGCAGACTGCTGTTTTACAAGCTCAAAAAATTCTTGTTTTAAACTTAAATCGTGTCTAAAATCGCCTCTAACCACAGAATTAATCATACTTGTATTTGGTTCTTTGACTCCCCTCCACTTCATACAATAATGTTGGGCCTTGACAATAATGCCTAAACCTTTAGGTTCACACAGTTTTTCAATTTCATCTGCAAGGATCATTACAGCTTCTTCCTGAATATGAGGTCTTGAAAAAACCCAATCAGCAACTCTCGCAAATTTTGAAAGTCCTATGACTTTATTTCCGGGTTTAATACCTATCCAACACTCTCCAAGAATTGGAACTAAGTGATGTGAACATGCTGATCTTACAGAAATTGGGCCAACTGTATAAATTTCATCAAGATTCTTGTCATTAGGAAAACTTGTAACTTTAGGTTGTTCATGATATCTGCCTTTAAAAACTTCGTTTAGATACATTTTTGAAACTCTTTCAGCAGTTTCTTGAGTATTATGATCATTTTCAACATCAATTACGAGGGACTTTAATAAGTCTCTAACTCTTGAGGCTACTTCTTTTTCTAAAATTTCTAATTCACCAGGATTTATAAAATCAGAAATATTATCATTAGCACTAAATCTTGTACCAGAATTCTTAATTCTGTCTCTTATTATTTCAGAAATTAGTTTATTAGTAATCTGGTCGTCAAAGTTTCTAATATTATCGTTGGGTAATGTAGAGGTCATAAAATTCTAAACAGAAAATTGTATGCAACTTAATTAACTGTATCTTCCAAAAGCTTAATTGCTTATAAATTATATCACATTCTTTTGTTCAATCGGGTTCGAATAGCCCAAACAAAAACACTGTTTTAAGAATAAGCAGATAAAAAGAATGTTTAAAAGGCTCCGCCAGAAGGCATCAAAGTCAAGTCTTCGATCAATTGTGATTGAGGTTTATTAGCCATATAGAGAATAGTATCTGATACCTCTTTTGAGGAGAGCATAGAAGTTCTATCAAAATCAGAATTTATTGATTCTGAGTCCCAAAGAGGAGTATTGACTGAACCAAGAGTTATTGTGCAAGCTCTTATTGAATTAGATCTCTCCTCCTCCCTCAAGCATTTAGTAAACATAGCTAATGCAGATTTTGAAACACAATAAGCTCCCCACTGGGGGAATGCATTATAAGAGGCATGACTACTAACATTAATGACTAAACCACCATTTTTTCTCATTTGAGGAATTATTGAACTACAAATTTGAAAAACACTTGTCAGGTTTATTTGAATAGTTTGTTCCCATTGACCTAGTTCCATTTCGACTAAGGGGCCATTAAAAGCGCAACCGGCATTATTTATCAATACTGAAGGGCACCCATATTTTTCAATTGCCTCCTGAACACAATGATCTATTTCTAAGGGATTAGATAAATCACATTTTACTAGATTAATTTTTGATTTAGTGATCAACAGTTCTCTCTTTAATTTCTCCATTAAATCCATATTCCTAGAGAGTAAAATTAAATCCCAGCCAGCATTGGCAAACGTAATTGCGGTAGATCTACCAATACCTTTCGTAGCACCCGTTATAAAAGCTAATTTCAAGTTATTCAGTTTTTTGGGGAATTTCACTATAAATCTCTTCAATATTATTTGCTTCGATAAATTTACCTAAAATCCTGAACTTTTTGTATCTTTCCTCAATTAATTGGTCTTCAGGCATTTGAAGTAGAGCATTTAGGTGTTTCTCAATAGCCTCTTTTAGTGTGTTACCAGCATCTAAAGGAGCCCAATTATTCCCACCAGAAGGTTCTGGCAAAACCTCATCTATAATACCTAATTTAAGTAAATCTTTGCCTGTAATTTTCAGTGCTGATGCGGCTTCTGGTGCCTTCGCAGCATCTCTCCACAAAATTGATGCACATGCTTCTGGACTGGCCACCGTGTAAACACTGTGTTCAAACATTAGTAATCTATCGGCGACACCTATTCCAAGTGCGCCTCCTGAACCTCCTTCTCCAATGACAGTAGCCACAATTGGAACTTTCAATCCAAACATCTCTCGAAGGTTTCTTGCAATTGCTTCACCTTGACCTTGTTCTTCAGCTTTTAAACCAGCATAAGCTCCAGGAGTATCAATAAATGTAAGAATTGGCAAAGCGAATCTATTTGCATGCTGCATTAATCTAAGAGCTTTTCTATAACCTCCTGGTTTTGCCATCCCAAAGTTTCTTACTACATTTTCTTTAGTGTCCCTTCCTTTCTGATGCCCTAACATCAATACTGGTCTATTATTTATCGAACCTATCCCCCCAATTAGTGCCATATCATCGCCACCATTTCTGTCTCCATGTAATTCGATCCAGTCATCACAAAACATTTGAACAAAGTCCAAAGTACTTGGTCTTTGAGGATGTCTAGCTACCTGAATCTTTTGAGCAGGGGTGAGAGATTTAAATATTTCTTCTCTTCTTCTAGCAGCTAAGGTTTCAAGCTGCAGAAGCTGTTGACTAACATCTACCTCTGAATCTCGAGCTAATTCTTTAATTTGCTCTATCTGCTTCTCAAGTTCAACAAGAGGCTTTTCAAAATCAAGAAGGTAACGTTTAGCCATGATTTAGACAGTTAATACTTTAGGCTGCTTATCAAGTCCAATGGCGGAAAAACCATGCTTCAAAGAAGCTGCTCCAATAAATTCCATCTTTTCAAGGGAAATGTTATTTCTTCCCCAACTAAAGTTTGTATGACACTTTTCAAATTCTAAAATCATAGCTTCGGCAAAGCAAGCAAACATCTCTCGCTGAGGGTTTTGCATTTCCGCAAGTTCCATCATATTCCAACCAATATCATTGAAGAACTCTACTATACCTCCTTTTAAAACATAAATATTTTCACCCTGAAATTTCTCATCAAGATTTTTCGGGTATCCACCATCAATCATTAAACATGGTTTTTTTAAGTTGTCAGTATCAATTTCAATAGTTTTAGGCATACTTGCAACCCACACAACAATGTCCGCCTGAGGCAATGCCTCATCCAAACTTGTTATGGTGCCACCATCTAATTCTTTTTGTAACAGCGCTAGAGGTTCTTGTTGTCTTGCTACCATAAGAAGTTCTGAAATCCCAGATTTATTGATAAGCCACCTACAAACAGCACTACCAATATCACCTGTAGCACCAATTACAGCAACAGTTGCTTTTTTAAGGTCTATCCCAATGCGAGGAGCATTTATTTCTAGTTGCTTACAAATAACCCAGGCGGTATGAGTATTGCCCGTAGTAAACCTTTCCCACTCTAATGAAGTATTTCTAATTTGTTTATGCTGTAGAAGATTAAAATTCTCAAAAATAATAGAAGTAAATCCTCCTAAAGCGGTAATATTAATCCCTTTTTTCTGAGCTAGTTCCATAGCATTTAGTACTTTTCTTCTAGCGGTTTTAAACCTAGAAAGCATTTCAGGAACAAAGCACGAATCTATATAAGAACCTTCAATAGATATTCCAGTTGCACTCTTAACTTCTACATTTTCAACAAGCTGTGGCGGAGCAGTACACCAAACATCCAAGTCGCCATCAGCAATATGATCAAAGCCTAGCATCGAAGCTTTTCTTTTTGCATCTTCAAAACTGGTTGAGTGGCCTATTAACCCAAACATTTAAAACTTATAAATGGTTTCTATACGATGTTATGAACAATAGCACAGAGGTAACTCCTTAAATAGGATTAATTAATTATTAAAAGCCTTAATTAATTAGAAATGTAATTAGACAATAGCTGCCATAGCCATTCTTGCAATTTCTCTATTATCTAGTCCTATTTCCATCAATGTATCTTGATAAGCAATCATAAATTCTTCCATTAATTCTTCTCTGTCCATAGCTAAAACTGACGCGTCATCTGCTACTTCATCTAACATCTTTTTAATTAACGGAAGATTAACCTTATTAGCTTCCATTAATTCCTCTTTACAAGTTGATAGATTCTCTTTAAGCCACTCTTGACCGTAATTTAAATGAAGGTATTCATCTTTAACAACTCCCTCTGTTATTTTTTTTGCAAAAGGATCCGCAACTCTTATGTAGACGTTATAAGCAGAAATTGCAAATGCTTCGATTAATATGGCTTGTATTAAAAGACATGTTGTTAAATTTCCTTTTTCAAGAGCAACTTGAAAATTACCATGTAATTTAGAAAAGAATTTTTTAGCAAAATCCATATCAGCTACTACACCTAAATTTCTTCCACATGCTGTAAAGCCTTTTTTGTGCTTCATTTCCATTCTCGCCAATTTAGTTAATTCCTCTAACTCATTTGGAATTAAAGTTGCTATTGAAATGTAATTATCATGAGCCTCTTGCTCTCCCTCTATAACAATTGCATTTATTCTGCTGTATGCATCCTTGTAAGAATCTGTAGTGAAGTCAGGTAAATCTAAAGAAATCGGATTAATCGATTCTTCGATAGTTTTTTTATTTGATTCTAGAGTTTGCATGTCAGTAATCTTTAGCTCATTATGCATGAATATTACATGATTATAGAGAATTTATTTAAATATCATGAAAATAGTTTCAATTGTTAAGTCACATTTTTTACTTAAACTTATTTAAGAATTGTTTGGCCAATCTGAGTGCATCAGATTCATAATCAATCTGAACCAATGATTAATCAATAATTCCTTTAAATTTTTTCCTAAAGACTCATTTGCTCCTCTACTATCTCCAATAACACCTGATTTACTGAAGTCGTCAGTAAGCCATGCAGTAGGAGCATTCCCCTCTAGACTCCAGCCTTCTGGGATTTGTCCTTTAAAGCCATCATTTGGCCGTTCATTACCTACTAGTTCTGGTTTCACAGCGAGCATCAAACTTGTTTCAGCTAAAGAGGCATGAAGCCCATCCTCGATCTCAGTTTTCGTTAACAATTCACTTAATCCATTAACACCACTCCACAGAAAGCAAGGGAATACTGCCATCCCTGGGGAGAAACTTCTTAGCTCTCTTGACGCTGTATTTAGCAGTGAGATTTGACCTCCATGTCCATTTATTAATATCAATCTTTTAAAACCCATTTCAGATAATTGGCCTCCGACTTCCTTAATCATTGAGGTTATTAAATTTGAGGAAAGTGAAATTGTCCCAGCAAAACCTTTATGTTCTGGCGAAAACCCAATATATTGAGTTGGAAGTTTTTTTAATGGAATATCGGCAGGTAATAATTTAAAAACTTCGCTAATGATATCATCAACAAAAATACTATCTGTAGCAAGAGGCAAATGAGGTCCATGTTGCTCAACAGCACCAAATGGCCAAATCACTGTTGATCTTTTTTCTTTTGCAATACTCTCAATTTCTTGCCAATTTAAATATTCAAATTTATTAGATATTGGTTTAAAGTTCATTAATTTGAATTTTGAGTACTAACATTTAGAGTATGTTAATAATTAATTATTCTTATTTTACCTACGATGGGAGCAAGTAATAAAAATGCCCAAGATAATATCCAACCAAAGGGCAATAAAAAACCTCTTCAGGTACTTCACATAAGCAAGAAAGATTCTAAAGAAATAAATAATGAGCAAAAAAATTCGCAAGAAGATTTAAAAAAAGAAAATATCGCAATCAAATCTCAATTCATTAAAGATAATTCAGTAAAAGAAATTGAGGACAGCAATGAAAAGACTAAGGATTTTGATATTTCTCAACAAGATTTAACTCAACAAATCTTAAATAGACCGCTTAATTTTTCTGAGCAAAATACAGATTTTCAATTAGAAAGAACAGTTGATGAATTCGATTTTGATGAAAGTGCTTTTTTGGAGGCTTTAAATGCAAATGAGCCAATTGGGGCTACTGGAGAAACAATTTCAGGTAAGGTTATAGCAATCGAAAGTGATGGATTATATGTTGATATTGGTGGAAAGGCACCTGGTTATATGCCCAAAAAAGAATGTGGTTTGGGTGTCATAACTAACTTTAAAGAAAAGTTTTCTATAGGCCTTGAAATGGAAGTTTTGGTTATCAAAGAACAAAATGCTGATGGGATGGTAACAGTGAGCGCTCGGGCATTAATTCTCAGGCAAAGTTGGGAGAAAGTATCAAGTTCCGCAAAAAATGGAGAATTAATTAACGTTTTAATTAATGGATTTAACAGAGGTGGGCTTACTTGTGATGTAGATGGATTAAGAGGATTTATCCCCAGATCCCAACTTGAAGATGGTCAAGATTATCAATCTTTTGTTGGCAAAAATCTAAGAGTGGCGTTTCTTGAGGTCAATCCAGAATCCAGAAAATTAGTTCTATCTGAGAAGAAAGCATCATTAGTTTCTAAACTAAGAAGTCTAGAATTAGGTCAATTAATTGAAGGAGAAATTTTAGCTGTAAAACCATATGGCTTTTTTATTGATTTAGGGGGAGCTAGTGGACTTCTTCATCAATCCTCACTAACAAATGGATCGATTCGTTCTTTACGAGAAGTTTTTAGAGAAGGGGAAATTATAAAAGCTTTGATATCTGAAATTGACCTCGAAAAAGGGCGCATTGGTCTCAATACAGCACTCCTGGAAAACTCTGCGGGAGAATTAATTATTGATAAGCAAAAAGTTATGCAAGAAGCCACAGAGAGAGCATTAAAAACTAAAGCACTCTTCGATAAAAAAGAACAAGATAAATGAACATCAACAAAAAAATAGAGTCAAGTCTTAAATTAAAAATTCCAGATTGGGAATTAGACTTTTACTCAAGACCAATTATTGAATCAAACGGAAAAAAAAGATGGGAGTTAATTATTTGTTCCACAAGAAGTTATAAGACAAAAGATATTTTTCTTTGGAATAAAAAATGCCCTGCCAATGAAGTTAACTCAGTATGGCTTACAAATGCACTAAATGAAGCAATAAGTGAAGCAAAAAAACAAGGTTGGGATAAACCTTCAATAGTTCGATTCTGGAGGTCGTCAATGAAATCGATCATTAAAAAATCTCTGGAGGCCCTTAGTATTGAGGCTATCGTAAGTAGGAGAACTTACGATTTATTAGATAGAATTGAATTCCTCGAGAAAGAGATTTATCCAAAGGAAAAAGGTTATGTAAGAGGTGTATTAGCCCCTACTTTTTCTTCTAAAATGAAAAATCCTCCTCAACCTCTGCCAGAAGCAGTGAGGGGAGATGCTTTAACTATCTCTGAAATATCAATTGGCGAATTAAAATCAGCAGAAAATTGGCCTATAGAATTTGGAGATATTTTCCCAATTCAGCAAGATTTAGATGATAATAACTTAGTTCCAGGATTAAGACTTTTTAGCAAGGACAGATCTTTAGCACTTTCTGCATGGTTCAGTTGTTTAGAACCTATTAAATTAGTCATGAATAAGAACCAACTCATACTTGAAGCTTCAGAAGATGATAAGTGGCTGGTAACTGATTTACCAGAAAAAGATGCAAACATTTTGAATACAAAGTTTTTAGAGAATAAAAAAAACTCTTTTGGATATCAATTTATTTCCATACAGTCAACTCCGTATATCGAAAAATTTGCAGGATTCTGGATCTTAAGAGATATTGAATTAATTATATAAATTCTGTTTAGGAGCAGGAACTATTCCTTATAAAGAAATATATTTCTCAAAAGATGAAGTTTATATTCAAAACAAAAAATTTGAGTATTATTCATCACCTATTCTTAGTAAAAATAATTTCAAACATGCATACTTCACGAAGTCTTGCTCTGAGAAATTTCTTCAATTATTAGGGAATCACTTTAATGAAAATTCTATAAATTGTGTTTCCAATCAAATTCACAGCAATGTGATAGTGTTTGGATCTCATTCGCAAAAAGGAACTAATACTGATGCAGATGGTCTTGTTGGCAATAAATGCAGTCAAAACTTGTGGGTTTATACAGCTGATTGTATGCCAATATTTTTTGCAGATATAAGGACAAGAAATGTAGCAACCTTGCATTGTGGAAGAAAAGGTTTAGAAAAAAAAATAATAAAAAATCTGGTAAAAATTTTCGATACTTTTGGGACATCTAGAGACGACTTGCTTGTTGCAATAGGACCAGCGATTTCCAAGGAAAATTATCTAGTTGATAAATTTACTCTCAAAGAATTTTATAGGAAGGCCGAAAACAAAAACATAACTATTGAATTGACTAAAACTAAAAAAGATTTTTGTTTTAATGATTCAAATCACTTCAGAGAGCAAAACTTAAATCAACTTGATCTAAAAAGATCTGCCTATAGACAACTTTTAAATGAGAACATCCCTCATACAAATATAGA
This sequence comes from uncultured Prochlorococcus sp., assembly GCA_902622435.1. Classification (GTDB taxonomy): domain Bacteria; phylum Cyanobacteriota; class Cyanobacteriia; order PCC-6307; family Cyanobiaceae; genus Prochlorococcus_A. The sequence goes on from CACNQB010000004.1 coordinate 169,115, forward strand.
CATCTCAAATTTATGCACGTACAAATTCAATAATGAATTTTATTCCTGGAGAAGGAGCAAAACGATCTCAAGACAATGGAATCTTATTTGCTCATAAAGATAATTAACTTGGACAAATTTCACTACTTAAGTTATTAGCGACCAATAATTCCGCCATCTCCTTTGTACCTTTAATATTAAAAACTTTGGCTATCAAAATATTCTCTTTGAAACCAAAAGGCTTTATTTTTACTTTGCTACCCCTTGGGAATTCACTCTTAAGTAGATTAGTTGCTTCAATCTCATCATTTTCATTTACATCTACACAAAATAATCCAATAGTTAAATTTCTATTTTGATCCCCCACTAAAATGGTATTTGAACTTTTAATTTGAAGAATTTCGGCCGAGTTTACTATTACAGGATTTAAAATAATCAACCAGATTATAAGAAAAATTTTTGATAATTTTTTCAATTCAGAAATATCTAAGTTTTAAAATTATCTTAAGGTTAATTTTTTAAAATGAGGAATTTTAAAAAAATTAGTCTTCACAATTAACATATCCAACCATCTGAGCATTACTTTTACCAGGAGGAACCATCGGATAACAATTTTCACCTCTTCTGACAAGGATATTAATCAAGGCAGGGCCGTCATAATCAAGTGCATTTTTTAATTCATTCTGTAATTGTTTTCTATCAGAAATTAAGTATCCTTTAACTCCAAAAGACTCAGCAAGTTTTACAAAATCAGGTTCACCACAACTCATATCGGATGAGGAATATCTTTCATCATAGAAACTTTCCTGCCATTGTCTTACCATCCCTTGCCATCGATTATTGATAATAATCAATTTCACCTTTAGACCATATTGAGATAAGGTGCCTAATTCTTGAATATTCATTAAGACACTTGCATCTCCTGCAATACAAACTACATCTGAATTAGGTAAGGCTGCTTTTACTCCAATTGCCGCTGGCAATCCAAAACCCATAGTTCCTAAGCCTGCACTACTAATCCATTTTCTTGGAGAATTCCTAAGATATTGAGCAGCCCACATCTGGTGTTGTCCTACATCTGTAGTTATATAAGCTTCTGGTGAAAGTTCTCTCACTTTTAAAAGAACTTCCTGAGGATAAATTTCTCCTTCCTTAGGCGGGTCATATAAAGGGTGTTTATTTTTCCAGAAATCAATTTTTTCTAACCAGTTTTTCGTCTGACAAGTAAATTTATTTTTTTGAGATTGTTCATTAATTTTCAGAACAGCTTTTGAAACATCAGCAACAATTGCAACATCTACACGTCTATTTTTATTAACTTCTGCTGGGTCGATATCTATATGAATTACCTTTGCATTAGGTGCAAAAGTATCTAATTTTCCTGTCACCCTATCATCGAATCTAGCTCCAATAGCAATTAAAAGATCGCATTCTGTAACAGCAAAATTTGCATAAGCAGTTCCATGCATTCCTAACATCCCTACTGATAAATTGTCTTTTTCATCAAAAGCACCCTTCCCCATTAAGGTTGTGGTCACTGGTATTTGATAATTCTTTGCCAAAGTTTTTATTTCATCATGAGCTCCTGAAGATATTGCACCGCCTCCTACGTATAGAAGAGGTCTTTCAGAATCTTCTATTAGTTTAATTGCTTTTTTGATATCACAATCATTAATTTTTCCATTCCTTTTAAATCCTTTAGGAATAATCTCACCAGGCAAAACTCTTTGGTAATTAAAGAACTCCTGACCTACATCTTTGGGTATATCAATTAAAACAGGGCCAGGCCTTCCTGATGAGGCTATAAAAAAGGCCTCAGAAACTACTTTCGCGATATCTGAAGGATCCCTTATTACCCATGAATGTTTAACTATTGGAAGAGTTATGCCAAAAATATCAGTTTCTTGAAAAGCGTCTGTCCCTATAGCAGGTCTTGGGACTTGACCTGTAACTACAACGAGAGGGACTGAATCCATTTGCGCAGTGGCGATTCCAGTTACCAAATTTGTTGCGCCTGGACCTGAGGTTCCAAAACAAACTCCTACTTCACCAGTAGATCTTGCATATCCATCAGCTGCATGTGAACCACCCTGTTCATGCCTAACCATATAGTGCTTTAACCAACCATCTTGTTCTGCCTTATGAACAGCGTCATATATTGGTAGTATGGCTCCCCCAGGATATCCAAATATAACTTTTACTCCATGAATTTTTAAAGAATCCATTAGTGCATCTGCACCAGTTATCCAAACTGGATTTTCATGTTTTGAACTACCCTTTGAAAAGGATCTCGAAGTAAGGGTCACTAAAGAAATTCAATATTTACTATAAATATTAAACTCAATTAAATACTTTTGCCTCATTTAGAAATGTAATGTCAGAAATGTATTTAAAAAAATCTTTTAAAAAATTTAAACATTTCAAAATAAAATCAATTTTTCTTTATAAGATTCCTAATTTATGTAAAGGTCCAGAGCCTGAAATAAGTTCAATAAAAAGCACAAGAAAAATAATCATTGCAACCCTTCCGTTCCACACCTCTGAACTATTATTCCAACCCCATTGCCACTTCTCTTGAGGATAAAGTTTAACTTTTTCAGGTAACTGAGAAGCCTCCTCTATATTAACTAGAGGTCCTTCCAAGCAGGAAATCACCAGATCACTAAGACCTTCAATAAAAGTAGGATGAGTATTTAGAGCCTTAACTCTCCGAAAGTTTTTAATACCAGCCTTTTCAGCAATTTCTTTATATTCAATATCAATTTCTTGCAATGTTTCGATATGCTCTCCAACGAAACTTATAGGGACCACAATCAGATCATTAACTTTTGACCTTCCAAGATCAGCTAACACTTCTTCTGTATAAGGCTTCAACCATTCAACAGGGCCAACTCTACTTTGGTAAGAAAGTGTGTGAGGGTTACTATGACCTAAACATTTTTCCAACTCATTGATAATTAATAAAGAACAATCCTCAATTTGTTGCTTGTAAGGGTCTCCAGCTTCCTCTACGTAACTCTTAGGCACTCCATGAGCAGTAAAAAATATATGGGCTTTTGAAGGTGAATCACAAAGTGAAATCTGTTCAGAAATTAATTCGACCATGGACTTTAAATAACCTGATTGACTGAACCAACTCCTTACACATCTCATTGGAACCTTTTTAAATTCATCATCAGAATCTCGCAATTTTTTTAATTCTCTAAAACTCGAACCGCTAGTACTTATTGAAAAATGCGGATACAAGGGGATTACAACAACTTGATCTACGCCATCTGCTTTCATATCAGCAATTGCAGATTCTGTAAAAGGATGCCAATACCTCATAGCGATGTAGGTAGTGGCATTAAACCCCTTGTCTCTTAATTTAGATTGTAATTCTCTTGCTTGTTGTTCAGTTATCCTTCTGATAGGTGAACCTCCACCTATGGAGAGGTAGGCCTGTTGTGAAGTAGTACTCCTAAGAGTGCTAATTAACCAAGCTAGGGGTTTTTGAAAAACAGGGAACGGTGTCCTGATAATTTCTGGATCAGAAAAAAGATTGTATAAGAATGGGCCGACATCAGTAATGCGTTCAGGCCCTCCTAAATTCATTAGTAAGACGCCTATTTTATCCATTTAAAATTTATGGAGATTGAAAATCAACATTAAAAACGTCATTATATGGTCAATTATATAAGTAAATGAACGTAATTCAGGAAATTAATAATGTCAATGAAAAATTTGCTATGGAAGGCAGCAAGCTTAAAATTGAGAAAAGAGGAGAGAAATTAAATATTCGTGGTTCACTACCCTCAAAAGAAGATTCCAATAACTTTAAAATTCAAAGAATATCTCTTGGCTTAAAGGCTGATATTTCTGGATTAGAGGAAGCCAAAAAAAAATTGCAATTAATCAATTTGCAATTGGAATTAAATCAATTTGATTGGATTAATTGGATAGGCAAACCTCTTAAAAAAGAAAAAAAAGATGGTTTTGAATTCCCAAAAAGATTAAATCAATTTGAGGAATTTTTTTTTAAAGAAAATAAAAGTGATTTTCGAACCAGCACTAGAAAAACTACTTGGAGAAGCTCTTACAAACCATATATGAAAAGGATCTTGAATATTTACAATGAATATGAGAATGCAGCTTTAGAAAAAATATTTCAAAAAACACTTGAAAGTTATATGGAAGGTACCAGAAGTAGGAAACAATGCGCTACTTCTTTAAGTGTTTTGGCAAAATTTTTGGACATTAAACTACCAGAAGATTGGAAATTAAATTCTAGAGGATATGGTCTGAACAAAGCAGGATTTAGGGATCTACCCAAAGACGAATTAATAGAGAAACTATGGGAGAAGATACCAAACAAGTCTTGGAAATTTGTTTTTGGTCTGATGGCTACATATGGATTAAGGAATCATGAAGTATTTTTTTGTGATCTAAGTTCTCTTACTAATTTTGGGGACAAAATTATAAGAGTTTTGCCTACGACTAAAACTGGGGAACATCAAGTTTGGCCATTTCATCCTGAATGGGTGGAAAAGTTCGAATTATCAAAACTTGGCGAAAATCCAGAACTTTTACCAAACATTAATAGAGACCTTAAAGTTACAACCTTACAGAATATTGGAAAAAAAGTTACAGACCAGTTTAAGCGCTACTCTTTGCAAATAAAGCCTTATGATCTAAGGCATGCTTGGGCAGTTAGAACAATTTTTTATGATTTACCTGATACTGTGGCTGCCAGAATGATGGGGCATTCAGTTAGTTTGCATACTCAAACTTATCACCATTGGATTACTAAAAGAGATCAACAACAGGCAGTAAATAATGCACTTTTAAAAGTTAAAAGAGTTAAAAATATTTAAAGATTTATAATAATTAAATAAAATTAAGGGTCATATGCAAGAAAAACCTTCATTTTCCGAGAAAATGTTTAACCTCGATAATCAAGCAAATAAACTTGGAATGGGAGGTAAATTATCACCAGATAGCGATGAGAGCTCATATAAAAAAAGAATGCAGCAAAGAAAAGATATTCAAGCCGAGAGACTACAAGTTAGAAAAACAAAAAAAGGATTATTGATTGTTTTCACAGGAAATGGCAAGGGCAAGACAACTGCATCTTTAGGTATGGCTTTAAGGACTATAGGGCATGGTTATAAAGTGGCGATAATTCAATTTATCAAGGGAGGCTGGACTACAGGAGAAGAAAAAGCACTTAAAAACTTATCTTCACATCTATCTTGGCATTCATTAGGAGAAGGATTTACTTGGGAAACGCAAGACAGAATAAGAGATGAAAAATTAGTTCAAGAGGCGTGGCAATTAGCCAAAAAATACATCCAAAACGAATCTTATAAACTTATCATTCTTGATGAAATTAATATTGCCACAAAACTTGGTTATCTTGCACCCGAAGAAATAATCACCTTTTTAAAAAGCTTTAATAACAGAAAAAATCATATTGTTTTAACTGGCAGGGGAGCATCTGATTCAATTATCAATTACGCTGATTTAGTTACTGAGATGAAACTAATAAGACATCCATTTAAAGAACAAGGAATAAAAGCGCAAAAGTGTGTTGAATTTTAGTTGAAGAAAATTATTTTTTAAAATTTTCTTTAGGCAAGTTTAGAATTGTTTAAAGACGCAAGCAATATCTGAACAAAAAATAAAATTGGTGCATTTACTTGCTAAGGTCTTAAAAGTACAATTATTGAATGGCTTACAAAAGAATTCTCTTAAAACTTAGTGGTGAAGCACTAATGGGTGAAAAACCTTATGGTATTGATCCTGCTATAGTCCAGTCAATTGCGGAGGATGTTTCAAAAGTAGTCGAAAATAATGTACAACTTGCAATAGTTGTTGGTGGTGGAAACATTTTTAGGGGGCTTAAAGGATCTGCAGACGGAATGGATCGCGCGACTGCTGATTATGTAGGGATGCTAGCAACAGTAATGAACGCAATTTCACTCCAAGATGGTCTTGAGAGAGTAGGAGTTGCAACCAGAGTGCAAACAGCTATCGAAATGCAGGAAATTGCCGAACCCTATATCAGAAGAAGAGCCATGAGGCACCTAGAAAAAGGCAGAGTTGTAGTCTTCGGAGGTGGATGCGGAAATCCATTTTTTACAACTGATACTACGGCAGCTTTGAGGGCAGCAGAGATAAACGCTGAAGTTGTTATGAAGGCTACTAAAGTTGATGGAGTATACGATCGTGATCCTAATCAATTTAAAGATGCAAAAAAATATTCTTCTCTCAGTTATCAACAAGTTCTTAGTGATGAAATTGCAGTAATGGACAGTACTGCGATTGCACTCTGCAAAGATAATAATATCCCAATTATGGTTTTTGATATATTCAAAAAAGGAAATATTTCCAAAGCTGTTGCTGGCGAGCCAATAGGCTCTTTAATTAGTTAAAGATCATTTAATTTTTTTAATTATGAAAGAAAAAGAAATTCAAGAAAATATGAATAAAAGTATTGAAGCAACACAAAGAAACTTTAATACAATCAGGACAGGCAGAGCTAATGCTTCCTTATTAGACAGAGTAAGTGTTGAATACTACGGAGCAGAAACACCAATCAAATCGCTAGCCACTATAAGCACTGTGGATTCGCAAACAATTTCAATACAACCTTTTGATATTTCATGTTTACAAGCGATAGAGAAATCTATTTCTATGAGTGATTTAGGTATTACTCCAAATAATGATGGGAAAGTAATAAGAATAAATGTTCCTCCTTTAACAGAAGAAAGAAGAAAAGAATTTTGTAAATTAGCCTCTAAATATGCAGAGGAAGGAAAAGTAGCTTTGAGAAATATCAGAAGAGATGCTGTTGATAAAGAAAAAAAAGACGAAAAAGATGGCCTTATTTCTATTGACGAATCTAGAGATAATCAATCTGAAATTCAGAAAATTACCGATAAATATATTGCTTTAATAGAAACTAAATTGTCTGAAAAAGAGAAGGAAATTCTAAAAGTTTGATAGAATTTGATGTTGTAATAATTGGTGGAGGTTTATCAGGATCTTCCACCGCCCTTAACCTATCAAAGAAAGGATATTCAGTTTTAATTATTGAAAAAGAAAAATCTCAAGATTTCAAACCATGTGCAGGTGGGATGGCATCTTCAATGCAAAGATTTCTTCCTTTAAATATTGAAGATTGCATAGAATCAAAAATTAAGAATGTTGAATTCAGATGGAAGGCTGCAGATAATGTAACTGCTGATCTGACTGGTGAATCCCCATTTTGGATTGTTAAAAGAGAAAAACTAGATCAATTATTACTTGATGAATCCTTGAGTAATGGAGCTCAGATAATGAGGCCATTATTAATAGAAAAAATCATAAAAAAAAATGACAAGTGGGAAATTACTTGCAATAAGAAAATAAAATATATTACAAAATTTCTTGTAATTGCAGATGGGTCCCAATCGAAATGGGCGAGTTATTTCAATTTAGGGCCAAGAAAACCGAAATTTGCAAACACACTCTCATTAAGATTGAAAGGGTTTGGTGAAATACCTAGAGATGCAGTTAGATTTGAGTTTGGATTTATAAAATATGGTTTTGCATGGGCATTCCCCTTAAGAGAAAGCTTAAATATTGGTTTAGGTACTTTTATAAATAATGGTCCTTTAGAAAATCAAGCTATAAATAAACAAGTCATCAGAAGCTTCGGTTTTGATGATTTTCCTCATAAAAAAATTATTAAGAAACTGAGAATATGGAATGGCTTCCACCCAATTAATGGTGACAAAGTTTTAGCGGTTGGAGATGCAGCATCTCTATGTGATCCATTTTTAGCTGAAGGAATTAGACCATCTTTAATTAGCAGTTTTTATGCTGCAGAATACATAGACCAGTACCTATCAGGGAAAGTAGATGATTTAAATCTTTATACAAAAAAAATTAACAGCATTTGGGGGAAATCAATGGCTTGGGGGAGGAGAATAGCCCAAGTATTTTATAGATTTCCCAGAACTGGATATCAATTAGGTGTCAAGAGAAAAACAGCACCTAAACGTATTGCTCAAATATTATCAGGAGAAATGAGTTATGAAGATATTGCAAAAAGAGTTATCAGAAGGCTTTTAACAAAAAGTGGGACTTGAGTCTTTTCAATTCAAACTTAAATTTAGTTAGCAGAAATCAATTTATGATTTTTAATCTCTGAATATCTCTTTAGTAGCAGCTCTTCCAATTCTTCTATAGCCTTACTGAATCCAGTAATACCTTCACTAAGCTTTTCACTTGCCATTTGATCTTCTAACATACTTAATCTGAAATCTTTTTCTTCAAATTCATAGTCAATAGAACTATTTATTTGGGTACTTACATTTAATTTCCTAACTAACTCTCCTTTTTCTTTTTTCAGTTCCTCAAGAAATTTTGGTGCGATTGTTAAAAGATCGCAACCTGCTAATTCTTTTATTTCATCAAGATTTCTAAAACTAGCCCCCATTACTTCTGTCTTGAATCCTTTTTCTTTAAAGTACTTGTATATTTGCGTAACCGAAATAACACCAGGGTCTTCAGCACCAACAAAACTAGTTTTACCAGTTTTTGCTTTATGCCAATCTAATATACGGCCAACGAACGGAGAAATTAGAGTTATCTTTGCATTGGCACAGGTTACAGCTTGGCAGAAGTTAAAAAGTAAAGTTAAGTTGCACTTAATACCCTCTTTTTCCAAAATTTCAGCTGCCTTAATTCCCTCCCAAGTTGCAGCAATCTTAATCAAAATTCTTTCCTTTTCAATTCCAAAATTTTTGTAAAGATTGATCAATTTTCTCGCTTTTTCTACCGTAGCTTCGGTGTCAAAGCTCAGTCTTGCATCAACTTCTGTAGATACGCGCCCTGAAATAATTTTCAATATTTCTTTTCCAAAAAATACTGAAACTTGGTCAA
>CACNQB010000005.1:0-112988 GCA_902622435.1 uncultured Prochlorococcus sp.
GGGGGACGATTTTGAATGGCCAAATACCTATTGGTTTATTGCTGAAAGAACAAATGGAAGGCTTGCAATGATAGGTTTCATGGCTGTCATTATTAACTACACCTTATTCGGATGGATAGCTTATCCAATCCTATAAATGAGTAATTCTAATTTTGACAAAAATGGAGTGGATGCTTCTGGAACACATTGGCTTCAATATGTTGCGTTTGTTTTAACTGCATTTGCTATTTATTTTGGCTGGGCATTTTTCAATGATACTAATTTCCACCATTTCGCCATAAAAATATTTAAATTCTGGAATTGTAATGGATATAACTCACTAGGTTATTGCGTGATGCGTTGGAAAGTAGACTTTTATCCTTAAAAAAGTAATGGCTAGGTCTTTCAAGTTGGTTAATTCAAATAGATCAAGTATAAAAAGTTTATAGAAAATACAAATAATAAAGATCAATTTTTAAATATATGTTTATTGATTCTGGAAAGGTTACTTCTACACATGGGGCAAAGAAAGACCTGTCATGACAACCAGAGAAGAATTAAAGAAAGAAGCAGATAGAGAAGAATGGAAAAAATTAATTGCTCAGGGTCGGAGAAGAACCAAGGAAGATTGAAAAAAGAGACCTAGGACTGTTAATTCTTGATAGACGATTAAATAATACTCAACTACTAACCAATAGCGATTCAAGTAGTAAGCGTTTCATACTATTTAAGTTATTTCTACCTAAGTTGAAAGTATAAATCTTGCATTTTTGCTAACCAATTTACTTTAACTTCCCAATTACTTTTTTTGGTTTTTGATTAGTCATATGTTTTTAAAGAGTTTTCAAGTAATCTATTTAATTCTAAGAGTTCTTTTTTACTAAGTTCTCTATATTTTCCTTTTGGCAAGTCTAACTTAATATTCATAATTCTTACACGCTTTAATGATCTTACTCTATATCCTAAGGCCTCACACATTCTTCTAATCTGACGGTTAAGTCCTTGAGTGAGTATTATTTTAAAATTTCTTGGACCCAATTGTTTTACGAAACAATCTTTAGTTATTGTGTCTAATATTTCAACTCCATTACTCATACTTCGAATAAAGTCGCTATTAATAGGACGATTAACTTTTACAATATATTCTTTTTCATGATTATTTCTTGCTCTGAGTATTTTATTTACGATATCTCCATCATTAGTTAAGAAAATCAATCCCTCACTGAGCTTATCTAATCTTCCTATGGGGAAAATCCTTTCAGGATATTTAATGAAATCTATGACATTATTAGGTTCTACTTTTCTATCTGTTGTGCAAACAATTCCTACAGGTTTATTAAAGGCTAAGTATATGTTTTTTTGTCTCTTTGATTTTTCTATTCTTTGACCTTTAACTTCAACCTGGTCACTATCCTCTACTTTAGTTCCAATTTCTGGAATTTTGCCATTAATGGTTACCTTTCCTTCAAGGATTAATCTATCTGCTTCTCTTCTAGAACAATAACCGACTTCACTTAAATATTTATTTATTCTTGTAGCCATTTTGGATGTTTCATTTGTATCTGCACTAAAAAAAATAATTTACTAATCTCCTAATATTTTAGGTCGGATGTCAATTTTAGATAATATTTTCATTATTGAATTTCAGATTATTTTCATCAGTAATTTATACCGTACAGATCTAACTCTCTTTTTAATTCCAATTTTTTTCAATTTTCCTCCATCCCTTAGAAAGTAATCTTTCATAAATTTCTCTAGCTAAATCTATTTCAACAGAAACTGTATTTGTCATTACTGGTGGTTTGTTTCCTAATCCCCCCGATATTTTTCCCGTATCTATAAACATATATTCAAAAACTCCATCAATACTCTTATCGTTTTTCATAAATCTTTTAACTTCTGACCTATTTGAATTGATCAACCAATAGGATTTAGCCATTAATCTAACCTTAGAATTAGTAAGTGTTCCATTTAAAATAAACTCATTTGATAATTTTCTCTTTTCTTTACATCCTCGACTAGCCAACCATCAGGGGACCAACTCTTCATGATTGCAAATAATCTTCTTAATTCATCTGCATCTTTAACTTGCTCTGTCCATTGTTCCTCATTTCCATTAGGAACGATCACAGGCATGCGGTGATGTAAAGGTTTAATTAAATCATTTGGTTCAGTTGTTAAAACGCAGCAACTCTCAAGTTCTGCTCCATCTGGTGAAGTCCACTTACTCCAAATTCCTCCCAACCAAAAAGTCTCATAATTAGCTTTTCGAACACGATATTTTTTTTCAAAAAAACCGCTCGCAGGTATTAGGCACCTTTTATGTTTCCAACTTCTACTAAATAATTTTTTTTCTTCTACGGTCTCAGATCTTGCATTAAATGGTCTTGGCCTCTCTTTATCAAATGGGTCTTTGGCCCAAGGAGAAATAAAACCCCATGTCATAAAAGTAGTTTTAATTCTTCCTTCGTTTTTAATTACAAGAACAGGATCATTAGGTCTTATTAGACTTTGAGTATCATATTTAGAATCAAGTCCACTTGGATAGTCTTGTTTCAAAACCTTTGGCAACTTCTCAAATTTAGTTTTCAGTTCAAATCTTCCGCACATTGATTTTTAAAATATTTTTAAAACTCATTTAAAAAACAGTAAACATGCCTTATTTTAGATCTAATTTCAGTTTTCTCAAATAAACAACAATTTTTTGATCGTTGAAAGTTTTTTATCCAAATAATTAAAAGAAAATATAGATATTGAAAAGCTTCCTCAAATTTAATTTGAATGTTTCAAACTTGAGTTATGACAGATCCTATTCTTTATTTATCAATGTTATTGGGACTTGGAGGGATTTATGTATTGATCTCTTCCTTCCATGATGATGACGATGGTGATGATGATGGAGAAAAATATATTTATAGTCTTAAAAACACAAATTTAGCAAGTTAATTGATTTGTTTATAAAAAAATTATCCTCAAAAGTTTCTTGCAAAAAAAGTTATCACTCAAAATAGTTTTATTGGAGTTAAGGAAGTATTGTCTTTCTTTGCAAAATCTACTCGATCATTATATTTATTTTTAAATTAAGTTGTTGGTCCTCTATCCGTATATGTTTGTGCCTTAAACCGTACATTTTTATTAGTCAATTGATAAGCGTGCCTAGTTAGAACTTAGTGGTACAGGAGATAAATTAAATGCTTTCAACACCAATAAAATCTTGTAATAAATATATGTTGAGTTACAAAGATTCAACAAATAAGATACATGAACTTGGCTTCTATGCGCGTGATGCATACGATTGCCTAATGCTTGCTAGAGAATTCAACACTTACTTACATGACCATCCAGGATCTGTAATCAGAATCCAACAAAAATTTTGAGGAAATTAATTATGAATTTAAAAAGATCACCATTCGCAATTCAAGATAAAAATGCAAGAGATCTTGATAATGCAAAAGATTATCCAACGATTGCAGATTTAATGAGAGAACAGAATGTTCCACAAGATTACACAAATTCAGTTCACTATCGTAGAGATTTAGACTCTCTCGGTTAGTTTACGAGAATGGCTATTTACTAATTTTTAAAATTAACTTTTATGATCTATGCGATTTACAGTTCATTCATAAGATAATATTTTCTCCCTCAAGTTTTTTTTTAAGCTCAATGGGCATATATGCAATATCTTTCTTTATTGCATTAATGGCATCTTTATACTTTTCGGGTTCAGCTAAAAGCATTTTTATTAAATTGTATTGACTTTCAATTTCTTCAGAAGAAAATTTTCCCATAAAAATAATTACTACCCTTTTATTTTAGATCAATATTTAAACATCTAAAAGATTAACGATTAGTTAGAGGCTGGCTGCTGCAATTTCTTTATGGACGGAAAGAAATTCTTTATCAGTTAGAACTGGTGTAACTTCAATTTCTACGCCAAAATTATCGACCCAGATACTACTCCATTTCCATATGTTCTGATGGTTAGAAGATTCAATTATTGCCCAACCATTAGCTCCCTCAGGATTTACTACTCGATTAAGAACTTTAAACCCATCAAATTCATCACCTTCGCATCCTCCTTCAACAAAACCCGCAAAAGCTTCGGCCCCTTGCATATGACTTTCTTGATCTGGGAATTGCCAGTGAACGATGTAAGTTTGCATGAATAGTATTATTTTTTTAATTATTAATTATCGAATTTAAAAATTAAATAAAAAGTCTTTAAACACTAATCAAAAGAGGCTTAAGCCTAAAAGGGGAAAATAGCAAAAAAAAAAAGACTCTTACGAGCCTAGGTGATGGGGACTCCTATAATGACAAATTAATCAGAAATTAACAACCCCATCAATAGGTAACTTTAAATACTTACAAACACCATATATAGTGCTAAGATTGTAAAAAGGCTGGGTGATGGGGATTATCCCGCTTTTTGATTGGGGCGAAGCTAACGCCCTTTTTTATGGAAAAATTTACTTTAATCAATAAAGCCAGATCTAGGATTAAAGTATTTGAACCTTTTGAAGATAGTTCTAAGAATACTTATATCATAAATGCAATTTTAATCTCTTATGGTTGCGTTTTTAAGCGATCAAGTAAGCCAGTTATGAAAGGCTCTAGGGTCGCATCTATCGAAGAAGCAAGAAACGAATATAAAAAACTTTTAGAGGAAGGGTGGGAAAAAAACTTATAGATTCAATAGTTTTTTTTAAAAAAATGGTGAATAGGTACTTTACCTAAAATTTGACATTATTAAAAATAAATTGCTAGATAAGCTTCAGAATAGAAGATTGAACATGAAAAATGACATTTATTCAAATATTAAAGATTCAGATGCTTTGGAAAGTTTTTTTGAATGTATAACTTCTTGTACCATCAATAGTGAGGGAGTAGATTGCACAACGGCATGTTATGTAAAACATTTAGAACCAAACAATATCGATTACCCTTTAAAATTTTCATAAACAAAGCTTATTTATAATTGTTATGTTTTTGATGTTATTCCCACCTCCTCAAGTTATTTTTGGTCTATTGCTTTTATCTATAGCAGTAGTTCTCATCTGGGATATTAGATACAATCCTTTTGGAGAAGATGAAGACGGAATTTAATCTTCAACTAGGAAGCTGATTTGTAGGTGGTGCGTGAAATTGCCGTTTCTTTCTTTTGAATCTTTTGTAAGCGACTAAGGAGCCTAACAATATCAATGTAATAGCTATTGAGTTAATCATATCAAGTAGTTTTATTTATATAAAAACAAATATGTTCTAAATATCAATGATTAAATTTATTTTTTCAAAAAGTGACTAATTTTTAATATTTTGCTTTGACATTAGGTACTCAAAACAACCAATAGAAAATGCTTATATGACCAAAAGTAATTTCTATGCAATAAGAATAAATCACTTTTTCTTATTTCTCATTTGATATTGCAGAACAGCTTTTAGGTGTTGTAATTCTTTTTCTAAAGTCTCAATTCTTTTTTCTAGTTCTTCATTAGATGCCATATTTCTGGGAGATAAATTCCTCAATATTTATACTATTAAAAAAGTGACTTGTTATCCATGGCAAACGTCAAATAAGTATTAGAGCCTATTGATGTGCATAATTTATCTAGATAAATTATGCAGAGTATAAATTTAGGGGAAATTTATGAGTGGAGATTATGAGACTCTAGAAATCAATCAACCTAAAATTACATATTTTCAAAAAACATCCGAAAATAATACAAAATGGTTAGACGAATTAATAAACCAAATTGAAGATATGAAAAACAATATATCCAAATCTGCTTAATGACAGAAAAAGAGTTGAAGGAATTAGAGAAATTTGCAAATGAGAATGTATACAACGACGAGCTAAAAGATATATATTTAAGGGAAGTTATTGACAGAAATAAAGAATACGAATGAGATCTAATTTTCGACCAAACATTCGACTTGCTACAAATATTCTTTTAGTAATTGGTACTTTTGCAATCGCTTTAAAGATTTCTCCAATAGCGGAGGTATATAAGGAAAAAAATTTATGTATTAAATATTTAAAACATCAAATAGATCGAGACAAACTTATTAAAAGACTAAAAATAGTTAAACAAGCAAATCCATCTATTATTTATGAATCTATCCTCAAAAGTTAAAAATGCTTATTATTTTTAGAAATTTTAAATTTTTTATTTTTTTATTTTTCTTATCTCTAAATTTCAATAATTATTCTCTTGCACATTTGAGGGGTACATTTCTTTCTGAAGGGGAAGCTGAGAAAAGGGCTTTAGAACTTGGTTGCGAAGGAATACATAAGAACCAGGATAAATGGATGCCATGCAAAAACGAAAAAGAATTACATATTTATTTGAGGAAATAGATGGAAAGATTAAAAACCAATAAAAGAAAAATTCACAGAAAAATAACAGCAATTTCAGCAATCCCTTTACTAATTACTATTGTATCTGGGACTATTTACAGCATTCTTCAGCCACTAGGAGTAGATGCTTTTTGGTTAATAAAATGGCATACGGGTAATTTTGGCATTATTAATTTGCAACCTTTTTACTCGATATTTCTTGGTATAGCTTCAATAATCTCAATAATATCTGGCATTAAAATATTACAAGAAAAACCTTAGCTACATTCTAAGCTAGGCCGAAATCTAACTAATTAATACTATTTGCTCCGCCACTTACTAAGAAAATTATCGCTCCAAGAGCCATTGTTGCTACACCCATATAAGGGTATTTCTTAATTCTTGATTTAGTAATTGGAAGCCATGAAAGGTATCTATCAGATTTATTCAATTCAACTTTTTTTTGTCTAGGTGGCAATCCTAATTCTTCTCTTCTTTTAGCTTCACCCATATTCATAAATTTATTTATGTACAAATATTAAAATTTATGTTCTAAACCTGCGAGCTGAATTTAAAAAAAATAGTTATTTAAACAAGAATAATTTATTTAAAATTTATTTAGCCTTCTTTAAATATAGATTTTTTGTATTTGCCTGATCTGATGTTAATAACAAAATTAATATAGTCCCAACTAAAAATGAAAAAATCATAGTTAAACCAACAACTTCAACCATCTCACTAGGCAGATAATTTAGAAACATAATCAAAAGATATTTTATCTTAAATTTAGCAATTGTATTTTTTATGTAAAGTAAGTATTCCTCCTTAAATTTCGAAAAGAACTTTCTGAGACTTTATTGTCTTTGTTTATTTTTATTAGCAGGATAAATCTAGTTCTAGCCGATCACAATTTTCTTACTTAGCTATTCCTATTTTCTTAAGCAATTTCAGATAAGGCAATGCCCAACTATCAAAGGTAAAAGAGATAGTTGTATTTTTTGTAATTGGTAATAATGTTTTAGAACGTTTAGAGGCTAATTTAGAAAATCTCTTAATAGTCTCTGCTTCTAGATTATCCATGTACAAATTTTTTTGAACACCTCTATTTTTCTTCTGTGGTAAAAAATTTTCTATAAACCATAAAACTTGATCTAAATTTGATTTATTGGGTGAGGTTTTAATTTGTTTATATTTCTTTTTAAACATATTTATTTACCTCTTAATTTCTCAATTAAATTTGCCATTTATATAACTTAAATCAATAGTAAAAGCATAAAATTATATTCTTTTTAATAATCGATAATTGAAAAAATAAATTAATAATTACGTTATTTTCATAAAAAATAAAAAAAGAGAGGGATTTACCCCCCTCTTAATTAATCAGTTACAAAAAAAAATTTAATTTTTGGAGTCTTTCAATTTCATTTCTTTTTGTGTTTTCCTGATTCTTTCTTCAAAGATGGATCTTCTGTATGGAGTAACTTCTCCACTTTTAGTAGCCAAAAGTTGGGCTTCATATAGCCTATTGGCCTTTTTGATTTTTTCTCTTATTTGTAAGAGGTTATTCATGGTCTTGTGCAGTTAATGAGAATCCCGTTCCCTACTCCCATTTCATGCGTCCAGAGATATAAACTTGGATGAACGTTAATGAATGATAACATCTTTAAAAAAATTCCGCGAGAGTAATTTTTACTAATTTTTTTCAAAAAAATAAATATTGAATAGATAGTATAAATAAGGTTTTAATATTTCCTAAATTAGGATAAGAAAATTGTTTGCGAACCATCATTATTATCCTGAATCACTATTTTTTTATTTGGGAAAATATCTGATAATATTCTTTTCAAATTTGAATTATCTGATGGAATTATATTACTCATATTTTTTGAATTAATTTTCCAATTTTCATCTACAAATAGTTCATTGTCATCACCTTTTTGATTCTCCAGTGATGTCTTATTTAGAATCTTAAGTAACAGTTCTGAATCATAATCTTTAAATTCTATAGGGGCCGCTTTAAAATTTTTAATCATTATTTAGAAATCTAATGTTTCTAAATCTTGCATAAGAAATTTGAAGAATACAAGGTATTAATTACCTAAAAATTTCTCTTAAGATAAAAATCCGGATGCAATTAAAATAATTTTCTTTAGAAAATATAATTCCAAAATAGCTAAAGAATGATATTTAAAAAGATTAATTAATCATTTACATAATTTATTTACTTGTTAGGTTGCAATCAAGGGAATCAGAAAAGATGCCAAGAGTAATTAACAAAAAAATTAGACTTTTAAGATGGTTAAACTCAGGCATGATACTACCATTTATCTTTATGGCTGCATCCTCATCAATCATTCTTTATGGTGTTTTATTTATGCTGATAAAATAGTTTTTTAATTTAAGCAGCTAAGTTTTTCTCAGATTTAGACTTAATTATTGCAGCTTTTTTCAATAAACTAACTACTTCTTTTCTTCCAACTGCATTATCAGCTTGACGCATTATTTCATCATATTTTTTATTTATTTTTTTCATAAACTTTTTTTAATTTAATCTAAAATTACAACACCATATGATGGTGTCAATTGTAAATAATTCTCATATATTATTTCGTTTATTATTTTTGCACAATAAAAATTGCTCATTTATTATCCTTTGATTTTTTTAGTTGATGATGCCAAAAAATCATAAATATCAAAATTAATAATCCTTATAATTAAGCTATATTAAAGTATTTGAAAACATAAAATAAACATCCGATTAGGATCAATATTACTGCTCCATAAAAAAGAAAAGGGATAATTGGATATTTATACAAAGTAGTCCTTACTTTTTGTTGTATGGCTTTTTTATCAAGTTGAGGCAACTTTATATCTTCAGTTTTTTCTCTAGGCGGAATACCTAAATTTTTTCTTCTCTTTGCCTCTCCCATAATTAATACTGAGGTATTCCCATACATTTTAAATAATTTTTATCAGCTAAATCTAAAATTTGATTCCATTCTTCATGAGATGTTTCCAAATTATTTTTAAAATCTTTTTCAAATTTAAGAATACATCTTTTTTCTATATTTTCTGAAGAATTAGAATTTCTTAAAAAAGAAACACTCAAATACGAAAATAATGAAAAAATTAAAAATTATTTTAGCATTCCTAAAATTATTCATACCTTAGATAATATTGCCTTATAAATAAATAAGGTACTTGTTGGTTTTATAATTAATTTAATCTATTAAAAACAATTATCAAATGATAAATTCGGTAAATTTTAGCCATTTGCCTATTAAGGATTTGGTTGTTTCAGGGTTAATAATCTTTATAATGTCGACGATTATTGCCAATATTTATGACCCATTATTAGGAATAACTTATGCATTTGGGAATATACTTACTCTTACTTTTTTGAGCTGGTTATACAAAGAGACTTGGAGTGATCCAAGGAAATAAATCTTATTGAGACAAAAGATAAATAAAAACTACTTCTGTATTTTTAATTTTGAAGAATACTTTAAATTAACAATGTAAGTTGCAACAAGAGAAAGTATCAAAAAAAATAATAAGCTTTCCAAGGTAGATTGGGGCATAACCATGAGTAGTACTAAAAATGATATATCTTTAAAGAAACGAATTCTGAAAAAAAATCAACCCTTTCAATATTTTTTTTCTCAAAATTATAAATTTAATTATCTTTTAAAAAATCTGAGATTTAGAATGATTTTAATTTGAAAAATATTTTTCTGCCCTCCTAAAGGCTTTTATTGCTCCTTTATAATCAAGACTTTTTAGTTTTTCCTTACTTTTTTGTTCCAGCATTTTTACTATTTCATTTCTCTTTATTTCATCAATTTTCAGCTTATGATCGAATATAAGATCAAATTTTGAAGAATACAATCTTGATAATTCTTCTCTATATTTTTCAATAATTTTTTCATCACAAGATTTGGATTTCAATATTGCATTAGCCTTCATTTTGTCATCTATTGACCCTTTAAAATTTCCTAGTTTAAATTTCTTTTCACTTGATCTAGTTAGCTTAATAATATTTCCTAATATCGATTTATTAGAATCTTTCATTTATTTATCTGACCCTAAATAAACACTATCAGAATAAAGAAAAAACAACTTATTTTTTAATACTCAAATAATTAAATAATTAACCAATAACAAGTCCTTTTTTAAGAAGTAAATCGAAAACCTCCACACTTTTCTTTTTCCCAAATTTAGGGGACTTGTGTAAATCTAATATTTCAGCAAGACACATAATCCAATAAGTATCTTTTTTTAAAGCTAGCCCTTCGCAAATATGGTTGGGGGCCGATTTAAAACACTCAAAATCTGTTGATATATTAATGTTCATGATTTGAGTTTCAAGTTCCAAACTTAAAAGTTCTATTTCTTGCTGAGAAAGGGATGTCCCAAGAGAATATGATTCAATTAAAAGTTGATAATTCATAAAAGATTTATATTTTCAAGAAATCCATCGCGTTATTTTTGTACCCGCATAAATATGCCCTGAAGCTTCAACAATAGGTTTTGTTTCAGGATTCATAAAAATATCGTATAAAACATTTTCTGGTCCTTGAAAAATTACAGTTGCCCTTTGAGGATCATCTAATGATTTACCAATATAAAATGTTTTAACTCCCATTTCTTTAAACATCGACTGCTGTTCCTCAGCATTCATATGAGATTCATATTGTTCAAAAGTATTACTTAGTTGAAAATCTAGAATAGTTGTTTCAATGGTCATGGTAGTTATAAGATATTTTTTAGATTTTAAATCTTTTTTCAAAAAAATAATTGAATAAAGATTAGTTTTTATTAAGCAATGCATCCCTTATAAGAAAATATATAAGATATATCTAGGTGTTTAATTTAAAGAAATTAGAGCGCCTAAAAGAATAGATAACAAATTTGATGTCAACCAAATCTGATTCATTAAAAGGAAAGCTTACAGAAAATTTTTCTGAATTTTCTCAACTATCTGACTATTCTTTTATGAATTCTCTTAAAGCAGATCCTCAATCAACAAAAGATGGAAATGATCATAAGCCGCGTTCAGTATATTCAGGTCATTACGTACCAGTTGTTCCAACTGCTATTCCAGAACCAGAATATATTTCCCATAGCAACAAACTTTTTAAAGAACTAAGTTTAAGCTCAGATCTTACTAAAGACCAAAATTTTTGTCGTTTTTTCTCAGGTGATATTTCTGTTGCTAAATATCCAATGAGTCCTGTTGGTTGGGCAACAGGTTATGCATTATCAATTTACGGGACTGAATATACCCAGCAATGTCCTTTTGGAACTGGCAATGGTTATGGCGATGGCAGAGCCATTTCTGTTTTTGAAGGTTTATTCAATGGGAAAAGAATGGAAATGCAACTTAAAGGAGGAGGTCCAACCCCCTACTGTCGTGGAGCAGATGGTAGAGCTGTCTTGAGGTCTAGCGTCCGAGAATTTCTTGCACAGGAATTAATGAATGCCTTGGGAATCCCTACCTCAAGATCTTTAACACTTTATGTCTCACGTTCAGAAATAGTTAGAAGACCGTGGTATTCCAAAGGGTCCAGATATTTTGAACCTGATATCATGATTGATAATAAAGCGGCAATTACTACGAGAGTCGCTCCATCTTTTTTACGTGTAGGCCAAATTGAACTTTTTGCAAGACGAGTTCGTAATAATGCGCATGATGAGGCACGCAATGAACTAAAGATGATAGTTCAACATCTAATTGATAGAAATTATAAAGATGAAATTGAATATGAGATTTCAATTGAAAGTAAATTAATAAAACTGGCTTCTTTATACAGATCAAGACTTATATCACTTATAGCCAACTGGATGAGAGTTGGTTATTGCCAGGGTAATTTCAATAGTGATAATTGTGCTGCTGGAGGTTATACCTTGGATTATGGCCCCTTTGGATTCTGTGAATTATTTGATCCAAGATTTCAGCCATGGACAGGTGGAGGTGAACATTTCTCATTTTTTAACCAGCCTTCTGCAGCGGCAATTAACTTTAAAACATTCTGTTCATCTCTTAGTCCGTTACTTTCACAAAGCAAACAAGATCAAGAAAAGTTAGATCAAATCGAAAAAGACTTTTCTGAATTAATGAATAATGAATTGATGAAAATGTGGGCAAACAAGCTTGGTTTAGAACATTACAACGATACTATAATAAATGAATTTTTTAATCTCATGGTCATTTCAAAAGCAGACTATACAATTTTGTTCCGTAAACTGTCTGAAATACCTGATAACCTAGATTCTTTAAAAGACTGTTTCTATACACCAATTAATGACGAGCTCAATAATAGTTGGGAAGTATGGCTTGAAAACTGGCAATCAGTCTTGAAGAAAGAGGGAAATATTAAAGCAAAATCGGCATCAATGAAATTCCTTAATCCAGTCTATACTTGGCGCGAATGGATGGTCGTTCCCGCATATGAAGAAGCTGAAAAGGGAAATTACAAAAAAATAAAAGAGTTACAGGATGTCTTTAGCAATCCATATGTAAAACAACCCCCAGAAATAGATCAAAAATATAATCAGCTAAAGCCAAGCCAGTATTTTAACTATGGAGGAGTATCTCATTACAGTTGTTCTTCATAAAAGTTCAGTCCTCATACTGATAGAACAATTTTGAGAAAAATCTTATTTATTTATGGTCGTAGGCATTCCAACTACTGATACAACTCCCACATGAAGTATGGCAGGCTTCTTTCCAACATTTTTCACATAGTGTGGGGCCCCATTATTACTCTCTATAAATGCATCACCCGCTTTAAAGAAATTAATTTCTTCACCCCTCACATGCTTTAATCTTCCTCTGGTGACATGAATCAACATTGGGGAAGGATGAGTATGAATTGGAGTTTTCAACCCAACTGGAATTTTTACTTTTAAGAGTCTTAATTCAGGCTTACCCTCGAGATAATTAAAATTTTTACCACTTAGTCCTTTTGAACTTTGAATAATAGTTATAACTTCAATCTTTTCTCCAGCAAGAGAAGGTTGTGGTAAAGCTAAAGTCCCCATAAAAAGGAAACAAAATGGAATAAATGTTTTAATTTTCATTAGATAATTGAGATTCACTAATAATAGGTAGTTTGCAAAAATAATAACCTAATTTATTTTTTATATAACTTTTCTAATTGCTTAATTTCCTCTCTTAAATCCTTACCTCTCTTATTTAATTTATTATTTTTAATAACAATTGGGATAATCCACCAGGCTTGAAGACCTAAAAAGATAAACACTAGGATCAATAATTCAAAAGTACCCGGCTGCATTTAATAAATAACCCTTCTTTGTTAATAACATTATTCTAAAAGTTATTAAACATTCATGAGATTTGGAATTTTCCTAGGCTGCCTCTAATTCAATATTAAGTTCAATTCCCTTTGAAATGATTGCTTCTTTAAATTCAATAAGTTTGGAAATTATTCTTTGCTTCTCAGGTTCAGTTTTGTGGATATCATCTACAACTTCCTGCATTGCAAGCGTTACTTTTTGTAGTTTGATTTCTAGATCTTCCCTGTAATTCATAAGCTTAAAGAAATTATATTATTTATTAAAAAACAAAATAATTATAAGTAAATAAGTACTTAACCTTAAAAGGATTGACAGCAAAACAAGGAGGATATAATTTATAGTACAAACGTATTAATAATCAACCAGTCGATTAAAGGTAAAGTATGGAGCCTAAGTACTCATTTGGTTGTAGCACTAGCAAACCCAACGGATGCCTACTAAATCCCGAAGGCAGCACAATCATATTTTTCGAAGAATGCAAAAATTCTCCTAAACCTAATTTAAAAATTCATACTCATCTTTTCTACACAAATCACTTCGGAGAACCTGGAGGGTACAAATCCTCTGAAAAACTCAACATAGATTCAGCCTGGGAAAAGTGGCACGAACTGCACCAAAAAGGATGGACAGAAGTATCTCATAATTACGGATAAGTGATCCGGCCAAGAAAAAGCCTTTATAGATGAGAGGTGTAAACTAGCTCCTTTTTTTTATCTTGCTATACAAATAATAAAAGATGATTTAACTTCTTCTGCTTCAATGAAATATTGTGGAATTAACTGAGCTAATTAGGGATTACGTTGCTACAGAATTATTATCAAGTATTGAACTTGACTTTCTTGAAGGAGAATTATGGGAAACTACACAACATATCGCAGAAATAAATACACTAATCAAAGCCCCTAAAAACATATGCAAGAAATTAGGACTAGATGAAAAATCTTGTTGGCAATTATGCAGTGCAGCAGTTCTTGACTCCACAAGACCATTAAAAAATAGACAAAATAGAGTTGATGATTTTAAAAAACTAATTAATCTAAATGAAATCAGCTACATATAAAAAAGACTCAATGATACGTTTACTTATTGCATCAATTCTTTTTTTATACCACTAGGAGGTTTTGCTGATGAAAAGCAAAGAGAAATTGAGAATGAAGCTATAAATCTTGTCATTAAAAAATATGGAAAAGGCCTAGAAAATAGATTAAAAGGAACTGGAGTAACCCCCAGTTATCGAAGTTGGTATGAAAATGATTATTTTGTAAGTATTGCAGCAGGTACATACCAAGAAGATACTTGGTCGGCAATAAAATGGTTTAGCGACAATGTCTGTTCTGAATCAGCTGAAATAATGTAAAGTGAATGAAGGGAATAAGACGCCTATTAGTTTTGCAGCATTTAGAAATAGAGGGGCCAGGCCTTTTTGAAAAATTTGCTAAAGAAAGAAATTTAAAAATTAAAATAATTCGTTTGGATAATAAAAATGCTCTTCCACAAACAAAAAGTGGTGACTTAATTTTAATTATGGGTGGACCAATGGGAGTTAAAGATATTGGAAGTGACAGATATCCATGGCTTAAGTTAGAAAGAGATTTTATAAAAAAAGAATTAGAAAATGAGAGACCTATAATCGGTGTTTGCTTAGGTGCTCAATTGCTTGCGAGTGCTGCTGGCGGAGATATAGAAATTCTTAAATATGGATCACCTCCAAAATCATTACCAGAAATTGGATGGTCTCAGATTTTTATAGACAAATCGAATAAAGACTTTAAAGGACTATTTGAAGACCCTTTTCATGTACTGCATTGGCATGGAGATAGGATTTTATTACCTAATAAAGCTGTACTCATTGCTAGTAGTGCACGTTGTAAGGAACAGTTTTTTAGGATTGGTAATTTTGCTTACGGATTACAATTCCATATAGAGACAACGGGAGGAATGATAAATAAGTGGATTAAAGAAGATAAAGAATTTGTCTTTAAAGGATTGGGCTCAAATGGTCAAGAAATTTTAAAAGAAGAGAATAAAAAATATATTGACAAAACTTTTTTCAAAAGAAAACTTTTAATAAATAAATTATTTGAATTATTAGATAATTAAAAAGGGAATAATATAATCGTCCATTAAAAAAGGGCTTGATAAAGCCCTGAAAAAAAATTAAAAAGGATTTCTACTAGAAAATTCCTGGAATAATTTGACCAGTAAAATAATAAGCTCCTACAAGAGCAAACATTCCAAGCATTGCAGCTTTACCATTAAGCTTTTCAGCTTTTTCGGTCATGATTTTTTTTGCGAATTCCATAATCAAGTTAAATATCTTATATCCAAAAATTAATCATTATAATTTCAGAATGATGTAGTTTTTCCTACCAAATTGATATCTTTCTAAAGATTTAAAAATAAATACTTAAACAACGAATTGAACTCATAATAGTTTTCGAGCCAATCTGTAAAGCGAAGCAAGCCAAAAAACAACTATTTAAAAGTATATGTCACGTATATGTGACAGTTATGTAGTAAGTATCTTGAAAATAACTTAATTTCGGCTTAATACTTTACATTTGTTAATAGTAGTGTTACATTAATTAACAATTACACAACTTTAATGGTTAATTCAAACGTTACTACTGAATCAGGTGGCAGACAGAATATGTTTCCTACTGAGACACGTCCTTACATAGATGAGTCTGTTTCTTATGACAGCTACCCCCAAAATGCAGAAAAAGTTAACGGTCGTTGGGCAATGATTGGCCTTGTTGCGTTAGTAGGTGCTTACGTTTCCACCGGACAAATTATTCCTGGCATTTTTTAATGAGTCCACTTTCAGGCTTCTTAGCCGTAATTGTATTCTTTACAGCCATCCTCGTTGCTTATTTAACCAAGCAATTTCAAAACGAAAATTTAAACTATTCATCTTCTAATCAAATGAAAAACACAAACACAAAAGTCAAAACAATCGAAAAAGAAAAAGTTGTTGCTGAAACTCTTAACGGCAGATTCGCAATGCTTGGATTAATTGCTGCTGTTGGAGCATATCTAACAACAGGTCAAATAATTCCTGGTTTCGTTTAAAAACCTACTATTTAACATTTCTACAAATCAGAAAAATGGAAAATTCAAAAACAACTTATTGGCAAAACGCCGAGAGAACTAATGGAAGAATGGCAATGATGGGCTTATTTGCATTAGTTGTAAATTATGGCTTATTCGGATGGATAATCCCAGGAATTTTTTAAAATGAATTTAGGCTTACTTTTTCTTAAAGTAAATACTTTGGGAGTTATAACTCTTTCTGAACTTGATTGGATAACTAACCATCAATCTGAATTTTCAAGGTTAGATATGGCTTTAGTTATTAAGATCGGCCGTCTTATGGATTCTGGAGTAGTAGAAATTGATAATAGATTGCCTGTTTAATTTTTAAAAAATGATCGTCATGAGTGTTTGTCAATAGGGATACTGACAAACACTTTTTTATGAAAAAATATTTGTAAAAAAAAGAGATTGTTTCTTAGCTAAAAACAATCTCTCAATTACCTAATTCTTACCTGAAAATTTCAAGTAAAGCTTTCAGATCTTAACTGATTTGTTTTTATAGTAAATCCGTAAAAATGCTTTTTTAATTTATCTTTTTAAACCACCTCTTTTTATCCAAAGAAACCATGTAACCCAAATAGGAGGGAGAAATCTTATTAAAAAAGAAATTTTATACATATAAAATGGGGCATTTTCACTTTGAAATAAATTCATCAAAAAGGAAGATATAGTTACCCAAAGTAAAATTATTAATATATTTGCTCCCAACAAAGCGAACTTATTTTGTTTGAATATTTTTGGCATAAGTTTATTTTTTTATATTCTTAATTTTAAATAACCTTGGGAAGTTAATTATACATTTTCAAAAAAACTTTAAATTTAAAATCCATATCCAAATAAAAAAAATACTAAATTTTAATCCATCTCCAAATAATATTCCGAAAGTAATAGGAGGCGAAAATATTAAAAAAAGAATAGAGAATAAACTAAATAAAGCAAATGATCCTCTTAAAAAATAATTCTTTCTTTTTGTTCTTCTTAGATTTTTTAAGGTATTCCACTCCCATTGAATAAGCCTGTAGAACTTTTCTGATAATAAAAATAAATACTTCATTAATATTATTAATTTCTATCGGCTTTTCTTATTTATAAAATTAATTTCACCTATTAGCAATAAACCTTATCCCCTTCTTCAGAAAGATAGTAAATTTTATTTTCTGAACTTACGAAGAAAGTTAATCCCTTGTATTGTGATCTTTTAAATTTATCTAATCTAAGTTTGTGTAAATTCCAATTATCAGTACTTATGTCAGGATTAAATTCTTGTTCTTTTAAGAAAGGTACATAAGTTGGACTAATTGTTGTTTTTTGGGCTAAACCTCTATTTCGTTTTGAATAAAAAAGTAATAAAAATAAAAGTACAAAAAAAAGAATTAATAATATATTTGTCATTGTCAATTTTTCTAATTTGAAAAAACTTTATTTGGAGAATCAAGAACTTTTCACTATAAATTTCTTAGTAAGTAAAAAATCCTATTTTTATATTCTTGTATTTTTGAATACTTATCAAGGGGTTACCTAAATCAGATTATAAAATGAGTCGCATTTTCAACATGACTCAAAATTCCATGAATACTCCTTATGCAAAAAGAGTAGCTGAAAAATTTAGAGAGGCTCAAAACTATTTAAAAACTAATGGTTTTAGTAGATCAACTAAACATTTACTGGAAGATATTGAAAATTCTGTTGAAAAATAATGCCAATACCTCCTCATTTACCACAAATACAATATGGCTACGATGATGGCTTTACAACCATTGTTTTTGGGTTAATAGGAAGTTGCTTAGGATGTATCTTAATTTTATTAATTTCATTTTTTGAATTTAAATTCAAAAAGCAAAATAGTAAGCCTTAAGAGAATTACTAAACGTTAAATAAGAACTCCATTACATCACCTTCGTTAACAATATATTCCTTACCTTCACTTCTTAAAAGACCTTTAGTTTTTGCATTGGCAATTGAACCTGAATCAATTAAATTTTGATACGAAATAGTCTGAGCTCTTATAAATCCTTTTTCAAAATCAGTATGAATTACTCCTGCTGCCTGTGGCGCAGTCATCCCATCTTTGATTGTCCAAGCTTTTGTCTCCTTTTCTCCGGTAGTGAAATAAGTTTTTAATCCCAATAATTTATATGTTGATCTAATTAATGAACTTAATCCCCCTTCTTCTACTCCTAAGCCAATAAGGTAGTCTTTTTTATCTTCTGGTTCTAACTCTATTAATTCAGATTCGACTTGCGCTGATATTTTTATACATTCTGTATTTTCATTGCTTGCAAAACTCTGAACTGTTGATGAAAAATCATTACCTTCAGCTAAATCATTTTCATTCAAATTAGTTGCGTAAATAATTGGTTTAGCAGTAAGGAAGCCTAATTGCTTAATTATTAAATTTTCTTCTTCATTCAAAGATATTGATCTAACTGAAAGGCCTTTCTCTAGCTCTTCTTCAATTTTTTCTAGTAAGGTATCTTCTTTAGCTGCCTCTTTACTAGTTCTAACCTGTTTTTTAATTCTTTCTCTTCTTTTTTGAAGTTGAGATAAATCAGCTAAATTCAATTCCAGATTAATTATCTCAATGTCATCCAGGGGATCTACCTTTCCAGAAACATGAATTACATCACTATCTTCAAAGCACCTTACAACATGAACTATTGCATCAACCTCCCTAATATTTGATAAAAATTTATTTCCCAAACCTTCGCCTTTACTAGCTCCTTTTACTAGTCCTGCTATATCTACAAATTCAATTTTTGTTGGGATAATATTTTGGCTAGAACTTAAATTACCTAACTCTTGCAACCTTTGATCTGGGACTGAAACTATGCCTTTATTAGGTTCTATAGTACAAAAGGGAAAATTTGCCGCTTGGGCCTTAGCATTTTCTACAAGTGCATTAAATAGAGTTGATTTTCCAACATTTGGTAATCCAATAATACCTGCTTTTAACATTTGAAAAAACTTATGGAAAAATTATCAAGAAAACATCTTCTAGTAATATAGTATTTACTTAACCAAACTTGGATAAGTTAATTATAATCGTCTTGATTATTTATTTAGTTCCTAAATATTCTCTACTTCTGCTTTTAAAAAGAAATGTTTGATTTAATAAAAAAAAATATAAATTTAAGAAGTGGAATTATATTGCTTTCTCTAGCTATATTTTTCTTTTTCATAACCAATTCCTTCAAGAAAAATAAGTCAAAAGATATTTCTGATTTTGTAGTTCAAGTTGAAAGAGGAATCCTCTCAGATTCAATTAATACTAGTGGCGAAGTAAAAGCAATAAGGACAAGCAATATTGGGCCTCGGAAGCAAGGCGTAATAAAAGAAATCAAAGTAGATGAGGGCGATCTTGTAAAAAAAGATCAGATTTTAGCTTCTCTTGATGATGAAGATTTTATTTATAAAATTGAAGAACTTGAATTAAATGTAGAAAAACAAAAATCTGAATTTTTAAGAAGGGAATATTTATATCAAGAAGGCGCAGTAAGTAAAGAAGACTATGAAAGTTATAAAAATAACTACAACATTAGTAGCGCAAAACTTAATGATGCAGAAGCTGAAAAAAGTTTCTATCTAATTAAAGCTCCTTATGGAGGAAAGATAACTGCAAAATATGCTGAGATAGGATCTTATGTCACACCAAGTACAAACTTAAGTTCAGACCCTAAAACCAAAAACTTTATTTTTGAACTATCAGAGGGCCTAGAAATTGTTGCTAAAGTTCCTGAGAGTGACATTGGCAGAATAAAAATAGGTCAAGAAGCCTCAGTAAGAATTGAGGCTTATCCTTCAAAAAAATATAGTGCCATAGTTAAAAAAATAGCTACAAGAGCTGTAAAAGATAATAATGTAACCTCATTCGAAGTAACTTTAAATTTTAAAGATATTTCTGAAGAAATTAAAATTGGAATGACTGCAGATCTTGAATTTAGAGTCGAAGGTAATGAAGAAAAAATCTTAGTACCAACAGTTTCTATTGTCACTGAAAAAGGTGAAAAAGGAATTTTGAAAGTTGATAAAAACAATTCTCCTAAATTTGAAAAAATCGAAATTGGTATTAGTAGTGGAAATAAAACTTCAGTAATTGATGGATTAGAACCTGGAGAGCAAATCTTTATTGATATTCCACCTTGGGCTAAGAAGAGAAAATGAGTTTAAAATCTGAAAACTCTAAAAAACCAATTTTACTTTTAGTCGATGGCCACTCACTTGCTTTTAGAAGCTTCTATGCATTTAGCAAAGGGATTGATGGAGGTTTAACTACCAAAGAGGGATTTCCAACAAGTGTCACTTATGGATTTCTAAAAAGCCTTCTGGATAATTGTAAAAATATTAGTCCTGAGGGTGTTTGTATTACGTTTGATACCGAAAAACCTACTTTCAGACATGAATTAGATCCAAATTATAAGGCCAATAGAGATGTAGCACCAGATGTTTTTTTTCAGGATATTGAACAACTAGAAATCATTTTAGAAGAAAGCCTTAATTTACCAATTTTTAAATCTCCAGGATACGAAGCAGATGATCTCCTAGGCACAATTGCAAATGATGCTTCTTCTAAAGGATGGTGCGTGAATATTCTTTCTGGAGATAGGGACTTATTTCAATTAGTAGATGATCAAAAAGATATTTATGTACTTTATATGGGTGGTGGTCCATATGCGAAAAGTGGAAATCCAACTCTTATGAATGAAAATGGAGTAAAAGAAAAATTAGGTGTTGCGCCAGAAAGAGTAGTTGATCTCAAAGCCCTAACTGGTGATAGTTCTGATAATATTCCAGGTATTAAAGGAGTAGGGCCAAAAACTGCAATTAATCTACTAAAAGAGAACGATACGCTTGATGGAATCTATCAGGCTTTGGACAAGATTCAGCAGAACAACGATAAGAAATATAAAGGATTCATCAAAGGTTCAGTTATAGAAAAGCTCAGAAACGATAAACATAATGCTTTTCTTTCCAGGGATTTAGCAAAAATAAATACTGAGGTGCCTTTAATTTTAAGTAATGGTTATGAATTAAAAAATATAAATCAAGAACTACTTTCAGAGTCACTGAAAAAATTAGAACTATCAACACTACTTAGACAAATTGATATTTTCAATTCAACTTTCAGCAAAGGTGGTTTTGACAAAAATAATGTAGTTAAAGAGGAGGAGAAGGCACCAAAAGTCGCAGTCAATTATGAATTAGAAAATAGTGAAAATAAAATCCCTAAAATCAACGTAATTGTTGTAAATGATTTCGAATTACTTGATAAATTAATTCAAAGATTAGACAAGACTAATCAAATAGTTTCTTTAGATACAGAGACCAATAGTTTGAATCCAATCGACGCGGAACTTGTTGGGATAGGGTTATGTCTTGGAGAAGAAAATGATGATTTATTTTATATACCTCTTGGTCATCAAACAAAAAAGGAGACCCCCAATCAATTATCAATTGAAGATGTTTTTTCAAAGCTAAGAAATTGGATAGAAGATCCAAAAAAAGAAAAGGCACTCCAAAATTCTAAATTTGATAGGCAAATATTTTTTAATCATGGACTTGATCTTAAAGGCGTAACCTTTGACACCTTGTTAGCAGACTACCTTCTTAATAATCAGGAGAAACATGGGTTAAGTGAAATTAGTTTTAGATTATTTGGATTTAAGCCTCCTTCATTTAAGGAGACAGTTGGGAAAAATAAAGACTTTTCATTTGTTGATATTTATGAAGCAAGTATTTACTGCGGTTATGATGTTTTTCTAACTTTTAAGATTGTCAAAATTTTTAAAGAAAGTTTTTCAAAGGAAAAAGATGAATTAATCAAATTGTTCGAAGAAATCGAGCTGCCTTTAGAGCCGGTATTGTCCCAAATGGAAATGAATGGCATAGCCATCGACATCACTTATTTGGATAAACTCTCAAAAGAATTAAAAAGTACCTTAGAAGATATTGAAAATAAAGTTTATGAGTTAGCAGAGGAAAGTTTCAATCTATCTTCACCAAAACAACTTGGTGAGATCTTGTTTGAAAAATTAAATTTGGATAAGAAAAAATCACGGAAAACAAAAACAGGATGGAGCACAGATGCAGTAGTTCTGGAAAGATTAGTCGACGAACATGAAATAATCCAACATTTAATAAAACATAGAACTCTTAGTAAGTTACTTAGCACCTATATTGATGCACTTCCAAATCTTATTAACGAAAAGACAGGAAGAGTTCATACAAACTTTAATCAAGCTGCTACAGCGACTGGGAGACTAAGTAGTAGCAATCCTAATCTTCAAAATATCCCTGTTAGGACTGAATTTAGTAGGAGAATCAGAAAAGCATTCTTGCCTGAAAAAAATTGGAAACTTTTATCAGCTGATTATTCTCAGATCGAATTAAGAATACTCGCTCACTTAGCGGATGAAGAAATACTAATAAATGCATTTCATAAAAATGTTGACATTCATTCTTTGACTGCAAGATTAATTTTTGAGAAAGAAGAAATTTCTTCTGATGAGAGGAGAGTTGGGAAAACAATAAATTTCGGAGTTATCTATGGTATGGGAATTAAAAAGTTTGCACGTTCTACAGGAGTAAGTACTCCAGAAGCAAAAGAATTCCTAATAAAATACAAAGAAAGATATTCAAAAATTTTCAAATTTCTTGAACTTCAAGAAAGGCTTGCCTTATCAAAAGGTTATGTAAAAACAATTTTTGGTAGAAAAAGAGAATTTAAGTTTGATAAAAATGGACTTGGAAGATTACTAGGAAAAGATCCTTACGAAATTGACTTGCAAGCCGCAAGAAGAGCTGGCATGGAAGCACAGTCACTAAGAGCCGCAGCCAATGCCCCTATTCAGGGTTCAAGTGCAGATATTATTAAAATTGCAATGGTTCAACTTAATAAAAAATTCATAGAAATGAATGTTCCAGCAAAAATGCTTTTACAAGTACATGATGAATTATTGTTTGAAGTTGAACCAGATTCTTTGGAAATTACGACGAAATTAGTAAAGAAGACTATGGAAGGTTGTGTAAAATTAAATGTGCCTCTTTTAGTTGATGTTGGAATTGGAGACAATTGGATGGAGACAAAATAAACCTTATGAAATACTTATTTTAAGATGATCAAACTTTTTAATACTTTAAGCAAAAAAGTTGAGGTTTTTAAGCCTATTGATGATGTAGTAAAAATTTATTGTTGTGGGGTAACTGTTTATGATTTATGTCATCTTGGTCATGCCAGAAGTTATATCGCTTGGGATGTATTGAGAAGATTTTTAATTTACAGTGATTTCAAAGTGAAGTATGTTCAAAATTTCACAGATATTGATGACAAGATCTTAAAAAGAGCTAGAGAAGAAAGCAGTTCAATGAAGGAAGTATCTGAAAAAAATATTATTGAATTTCATAAAGATATGGATTCTTTAGGAATAATGCGTCCAGATAGCATGCCAAGAGCAACGAAACATATATGCAATATCTGCTCCTTCATAACAATTCTTGAGGACAAAGGTTATGCATACTCTAGGGATGGAGATGTTTATTATTCTGTTTTTAAAAATAAAAGTTATGGAAAGCTAAGTAACCAAAATATACAAGAACAAAATATCAATCAGCAAGGAAGAATGGCTAATGATGAAAATAGTAAAAAACTTAATCCGCAAGATTTTGCACTATGGAAAAAAGCCAAAGATGATGAACCATTTTTTGATTCACCATGGGGTAAAGGTAGGCCAGGATGGCATATTGAATGTTCGGCGATGGTTAAAGATGAATTAGGAGATACTATCGATATCCATTTAGGTGGTTCTGATTTGATTTTTCCACATCATGAGAATGAAATCGCCCAATCAGAAGCAGCTAATGGCAAAAAGCTAGCGAACTATTGGTTACACAATGGAATGGTCAATGTAAATGGACAAAAGATGAGTAAATCCCTTAAAAATTTTAAAACTATCAGAGAGCTAATCAAGTCAGGTATAAGCCCTATGACTTTGCGATATTTTGTTATGACTGTGAATTATAGAAAACCACTTGATTTTACTGAAGAAGCTTTAAGGAGTGCTTCAGAAGCTTGGAAAAATATTAATATAGCCCTTTCTTTTCTTGACCTTACAAAAGATGCTTTTAAATCTATTAATAAAAATGAATCTATCGAAGAAGAATATAAAGAGAAAATAAGTTTTGAATTATCTCAAAAAAAGCTTAAATTTTCTGAGACTCTGGGAAATGACCTTAATACAGCAGGTGCAATTGCTATTATTTACGATTTAGCGAAACCATTAAAAAACTTTTTAAACCAATTTCAAAGGGTTGAAGGTTTTAAAATAGACCTAAATGAAAAATTCTTTCTACTTGAGAATTTTAAAACCCTTGAAAAGTTGACTGAGGTACTTGGTCTTAAAAAAGAGGTTTTAATAAAAGAGAGTAGAATAACAAAAGAAGAAATATCATCGCTTATTAATGAAAGATTGAAAGCAAAAGAGGAAAAGAATTATGCAAAGGCTGATGAAATCAGGAATTTATTAAAAGAAAAAGGCATTGAACTTATTGATCAAGCAAAGGAAATAACAACATGGATAAGGGTCTAAATTTTAAGAAAAAAACCAATTTGAAATTTTTGTTTTTTAAATACGCCTTTAAATGGGAAGATATTAGAAATATCAGAGAAAATTGAAATACATTACTGTGCTCGGTTCTACTGGTTCAATAGGGACTCAAACTCTCGAAATAGCTAGTGAGCAGCCTGATAAGTTTAAAGCCGTAGCTCTTTCGGCAGGAAGAAATATTAATTTATTAACAGAACAAGTTAAAACACATAAACCAGAAGTAGTTGCGATTGAGGATGAAAATCTTATAGATGATTTAAAAGATAATATTAATAACTTAGATTTGGATACTGCTCCCTTGGTTTTGAGTGGAAAGGAGGGAATTAACGCAGTTTCAGCATGGGATAAGGCAGATACTGTGGTTACAGGGATAGTAGGATGTGCGGGCTTAATTCCAACAATGTCAGCAATTAATGCGGGGAAAAATATTGCACTTGCTAACAAAGAAACTTTAATTGCGGCAGGACCAATTGTTATTCCTGCATTAAAGAAAAATAATAGTAGACTTTTACCTGCTGATTCAGAACATTCTGCTATCTTTCAATGTTTACAAGGATTACCCAATTATGAAAATGCAGATTTTTCAACAGGCGAGATACCTAAAGGTTTAAAAGCCATACATTTAACAGCTTCTGGTGGTGCTTTCAGAGATTGGGCCGTTGAGGATTTAAAACATGTCACAGTGGAAGATGCAACTTCACATCCTAATTGGGATATGGGAAAAAAAATAACTGTAGATTCTGCAACTCTCATGAATAAAGGATTAGAAGTTATAGAAGCTCATTATTTATTTGGGACCTCTTACGAAAATATCGAAATAGTTATCCACCCTCAAAGTATTATTCATTCAATGATTGAGATGGAAGATTCTTCAGTATTAGCTCAATTAGGTTGGCCAGATATGAAACTACCCATTTTATATGCGATGAGTTGGCCTGAAAGATTTAAAACAAATTGGAAAAGATTAAACCTAAGTGAAATTGGAAAATTAACTTTTAAAGAGCCAGACGAGTTTAAATATCCATGCATGGGACTTGCCTATGCCGCAGGAAAATCTTCTGGGACTATGCCTGCAGTCTTAAATGCTGCTAATGAAATGGCTGTTGAACAATTCTTTAAAGAAAAAATTTCTTTTCAAGAAATTCCAACATTTATAAGTAAAGCCTGTGAATCACATATGGAGAATTTGAATTTGAGTCCCGCATTGGAGGATATTCTTGAAGTAGACAATTGGGCCAGACTTTTTGTTGAGCAAGAAATTAAAAAAGGGAAAAAATACGTAAGTATTGGATAAAAGTGAATATAAAAAAACATCTTCTACTATGCGCAACACCCACAAAACAGAAATGCTTTAAAGGCAACGAAGGACAAAAAACATGGGAATGTCTGAAAAAGACTTTAAAAAAATTTGAGAATGATCCCTCTACAAAAAACATTCATATATTAAGATCAAAAGCTGACTGTTTAAGGGTATGTAAGAACGGCCCAATTCTTCTTATTTGGCCTGATGGTATTTGGTATGAGAAAGTTTCTCCAGAAAAAATTTCTGAAATTTTTACTTCACATGTTATTAACGGTAAGCCAATAGAAAAATGGATTTTCAAAAAAACACCATTTTTAAATATTCCTAGATACTTATAAACCAGTTCTTTACGACTTCGTCTGACCAGCAGCCATTAATCGAATGAAAACCATTATGACCACCTTTTTCAGTTATAAAAATAGTGAATTTATCAATAGATTCTTTTCTTAAATTCAAAGTATCCTTATATGGAACCCAGGGATCATCCTTCGCATGAATAAAAAGCATTGGAGGTAATTTTTTTATTGAGTTTTGGATTCTAAATATTGGAGAAGCTTTAATATAATAATCCTCTAAAGAATTAAATCCCCAACTAGGAGCTGTAAATTTCTGATCAAATTCTCTTATACTTTTTAAATTTCTAATTTTTATTCTTAATTTCTCGTTATCAAGTAGTTTTCCTTCATCATTAAATCCCTCCCATAACTGATTTTTTAAGCGGTGAAGTAACCATTTTTGGTAGATAGAATTTCTTGGTTTTTCAATACAGAGACTGCATGAAGATAAATCTAAAGGGGTACTCACGCAGGCAAGACCATCTAAAAGTTTTTCTCCTTTGTTTTCATCGTAATCTAGGCAGGCATTTAAAAGAATTGTTCCGCCTAAAGATAATCCAACTCCGTAAATTGGAAGATTATTCATCTTAATGAGATCTTCAAACTCTAAATTAATTAATTTTTTAAAATAATTAATTGCTGAAATAACATCACTGGAGCATCTAGCACAATAATTTCCTTTAGCTAAATATCTCGCTGATCCAGATCCTCTTAGATTTAATTTAAGAACTCCAAAACCATTATTTGCTAATTTCCTAGATATTCTTCTTAAACCAAACCGTTTAGTTGAGCCCCCTAAACCATGTGTGACAATTACAAAACCCCTAAGTGAGTTTAAGTTTTCAGGTAATTCTAAAATACCTAAAAGATAATCACATTCAAATTTTTTAGAAAGAATTTTATTAATCGGAAAGAATATTTTCTTATTTTTTTTTGATTTAACAAAATCAATAACAAAAGTATCTCTCAAAGTTTGTAAGTCGCCACCTATCCAAGGTAAGACTTCTCGAAATGGTTTATTTTTTACGTAATCTGAAAAACTAAAAGATATACTATTATTTCTCCCCAACTCCAAGATCCTTTAATTCTCCAATCAAATCATTCAGTACCTTTTTTGCATCACCAAAAACCATTGAGGTATTTGGCAGATCAAATAAATCGTTTTTTATTCCGGAGTAACCTGCACTCATACCACGTTTAATTACAAATACCGTTCTTGCTTCCTGCACATCAAGAACTGGCATGCCATATAAAGGAGATGAGCTATCATTTTTAGCTTGAGGGTTAACGACATCATTTGCTCCTAAAACTAAAACAACATCCGTTGCTGGAAAATCAGGATTAACAACGTCCATCTCTTTAAGTTGTTCGTAAGGAACATCTGCTTCTGCTAAAAGTACATTCATATGTCCAGGCATCCTCCCTGCTACAGGATGAATTGCGTAAACAACTTCAATACCATTTTGCTCTAGTTTTTTTGTCACTTCCCTTAAAGTATGTTGAGCTTGAGCTACCGCTAAACCATAACCAGGAACAATAATTACCTTGTTGGCAGCCTCTAAAGTCAATGCACATTCTTCAACACTGCAAGAAGTTATATTTGTATATTCTCCTGAACCAGTAGAGGCTGTACTTTGTGCAGATAAAGATCCTCCAAAAAGAACTGAGACCAATGATCTATTCATACCCTTGCACATTACTTGAGTAAGTATTAGGCCTGCTGCTCCAACCATTGCGCCTGCTACTATCAAAAGCTGACTATCTACAACGAAACCTGCTGCTGCTGCTGCAATCCCTGAATAGCTATTTAATAAAGATATAACAACTGGCATATCAGCTCCACCAATTGGTAAAGTAACTCCAATACCTAATAAAGAAGAAACTATAACTAAAAGCCAAATAGAACTTGTATTGCCGTTTATCAAATCAAAAAAGGCTATCAAGGAAGCAACTGCAAAAACAATATTTACAAAATGTCTAACTTTGCTCTGAGTCCATCCTGGAGTTGACAACCAACCCTGTAACTTTGCCATCGCCACAATGGAACCTGTGAAAGTTATCGCACCAACAAATATAGAAACAGATATTGAAACTTCGTTAATCAGTGACTTAAAAAAATCTAAATTTTCTTGGCCACCAGATATAGGAAAAATAGCTACCCCTAAGGCCACTAAAAGTGATGACATTCCTCCACAACCATTGAACAAAGCCACTGTTTCAGGCATAGAGGTCATAGGTAC
Source organism: uncultured Prochlorococcus sp. (assembly GCA_902622435.1). GTDB lineage: Bacteria > Cyanobacteriota > Cyanobacteriia > PCC-6307 > Cyanobiaceae > Prochlorococcus_A. Next base: position 29,211 of record CACNQB010000005.1, read on the forward strand.
TTTTTTTGCAAGTATTGCTCCGAATAAACTACCTATGATTGATCCTATTATTATCCAAATCCAAGACTGAATAGCTATGCCGGAAGTGCCCAAATAGTAAGAAAGTAATCCTACTACTGATAGCGACATTGCAAATGCAGCTAATCTATTGGCATCCCTTGCTGATTTTACTTTTGACAATCCTTTTATTCCCAAAGCCAGTAAAAGTACTGCTAGAAGGTCAATAACGAATTTAATGATTACAGGTAGATTCATGTTGAAAATTACTTCTTATTTGATGGTTTACGACTAAACATCGCGAGCATTCGATCAGTTACAAAGAAACCGCCTACAACGTTGAAAAGAGCAAATCCAAGAGAAACTGAACCAATGATTAAAAGTGGTACGTTACCTTCTGCTTTTACAATTAAAGTCAAGGCTGCAAGCATTGTTATTCCTGAAATTGCATTTGCTCCACTCATTAAAGGTGTGTGAAGAGTAGGAGGAACTTTTCCAATTAACTCGAGGCCTAATAAACTACCAAGTAAAAGAACCCAAAGAAGACTTATAAAAGACATAATTTTAAAACCTCAATTTTCAAAAACTTTATTTTGAAGAACAACTCCTTCGTCGCTTAATAAACATCCAGAAATGAGTTCATCCTCTTTATCTAATTTAATTACACCATCTTTTATAAATGGTGTAATCAAAGATGTTAAGTTCTTAGCATAAAGTGAACTTGCATCATAAGGAACTGATGAGGGCAATTCGCCAGCTCCAATAAGTTTTACCCCATCTTTGATAATAGTTTCATTTGATTTTGATCCTTCGCAGTTCCCTCCCTGAGAAACTGCTAAGTCAATGACTACAGCACCAGGTCTCATTTTTTCAATCATGGGAGAGTCAATTAAAACAGGGGCCTTTTTACCAAGAACTTGTGCAGTACATATAGCAACATCAGCTTCAGATAAATATTTAGTTAAAGTTGCCTTCTGTTTTGAAAGGAATTCAGGTGTTACAGCTTTTGCATAACCTCCAGCTTCGCCAGGTTTTTCGTCTACTTCAGGAAGTTCTATAAATCTTGCTCCAAGGGACTCTACTTGTTCTTTCACAGCAGGTCTAATATCAGATACAAATACTATTGCACCAAGTCTTTTTGCTGTCGCAACTGCCTGCAATCCTGCAACGCCTCCACCAAGAACCACTACTTTGGCAGGTTGGACTGTGCCTGCTGCAGTCATAAGCATTGGGAAATATCTATCTAACTCACTTGCAGCTAAAAGAACTGCTTTATATCCAGCGATATTGGCCTGTGAAGAGAGAACATCAGAAGATTGAGCTCTACTAATCCTCGGAAGCAACTCTAGTGATAAAGCTGAAATCTTATTACTATTTATAATCCTAAGAAGCTCTTTATTACCATATGGGTTTAGAAGACCAAGAAGAACAGCGCCTTTCTTTAACTTAATTAAATTATCCTCTGATGGAGTTTGCACACAAAATATTAAGTCCGCTTCACCCCAAATTTTCTGATCTAAATTGTTTATTATTGTTCCGCCTGATTTTTCATATGATAAGTCACTAAATCCTGATAATTTTCCTGCTGAACTTTCAATATAAACATCACATCCAAGGCTTTTTAATTTCTTTACCGCTTCTGGTGTAGCTGAAACTCTCCTTTCACCAGAGCTTGTTTCAGAAGGAATAAGTATCTTTGTCAATTTATTTATTTTTTTAACATACTAAATATAAATTGAAGAAAGTCAAAAGTCTTGGATTTTTGTTAAAAATATATTTTCTTTTCTACAAAAAATAGCTATCTAGAATATATAAGCATTAAATAATCCAATGAGTATAAAAGCAATCGAATGTCCTGATGGAGTCTGCCACAGTCATCATGGTGGTCATGCAGTTCCAAGGCAAGCTATGCAGAAAAATCTAGAAAAGCATGGTAAAGACTGGTGCGAGAAATTAGCAGAGAGAATTTATGAAATGTCAGTTGATACTTATTCACAGACAGTCATGCCCAGTCTCCACTCGGCAGGTTGGCAAAGAAGACATTTAGATTGGGAATTTAAGCTGGCAGAAAATGATTCTGAACCTGATGAAGCTCTTGTTGAAGGAATTATTAATGCCACAGAAAGCTTTCTAAGGAGTAGTGAGGTTCATCGATTATTTATTCAGGAATTAGTTCAAGGCACATTCGAGGAAGCAAATGATAAAAAAATAATTTCTAAAGCAATAAAATCTATCATTGAAGAAGAAATTGTTAGTTCCCTAAGAGAAAAGAAAGAAACTCTTTTAAAGAAAATATCCACAAAATTAATATCAGAAGAAAAAGTTAGCGAGGAACTTGCAATAAATTCAGCTAAAGAGGGTTTTGAGAAAGTTGAGAGGCTACTTGCAAATCACAGCGAGGCAGTCTAACTCTATTTCTTTATATTTTTTTATAATTCATCCAAAAATTGGCTCAAATATAAATTAAAGATTAAATTATTGTTTGGAAGTACTAAGTTGTAACTTATTAGACAATATGGAGGTTATCTGATGTGTTTATCTATATACAACTTAAAAAATTAAATGGACAATTTCCTTAGAAAAAGGATCGACATAGCAACTTGTTGGGCTACCAACAGGATTTCTGCAATGGACACTTTAGAAAGGTATGAAGACAGTTATGCCATCGCAGAAGAATTTAGAGAGTGGATATTACATATTGGAGAAAAGAACGAAAATTTAAAAGATTCTGTTTTAAACTTCCCAAAGGAGTTAAAAAAGTTATTAGACCAAAAAATCAACGATTAAATAACAAACGATCGAGTGAAACCCGTCCTACATTATTTGGGTTTGTTTATTATTATAAGAAGTGAAATTAGCAAATAAATGGAAAATAAAGAGAAGATTACAAACGTAGAAAATGTTGTAATTATAGGATCTGGTCCTGCTGGTTACACTGCTGCAATATATGCCGCACGAGCAAATCTTCAACCATTACTTGTAACAGGATTTAATTCTGGTGGAATTCCAGGTGGGCAATTAATGACTACAACATTTGTTGAAAATTATCCAGGTTTTCCAGATGGAGTAATGGGTCCTGAATTGATGGACCTAATGAAGGCTCAAGCAGAAAGATGGGGCACTAATTTATACGAAAGTGATGTAGTCTCAATTAATACCGATATACATCCATTTGAATTAAAAACTTTAGAAGGAACTATAAAATCTAATTCAATTATTATTGCAACTGGAGCAAGTGCAAATAGATTAGGCGTGATAAATGAAGATAAATTCTGGAGTAAAGGAATAAGTGCTTGTGCAATATGTGATGGAGCCACCCCACAATTTAGAGATGAAGAATTAGCTGTTATTGGAGGGGGCGACTCTGCATGTGAAGAAGCAGCATATCTCACAAAGTATGGAAGCAAAGTGCATTTGATTGTTCGATCAGAAAAATTAAGGGCTAGTGCAGCAATGGTTGACAGAGTAAAAACTAATCCAAAGATAGAAATTCATTGGAACACAAAAGTTGATAAAGCGGATGGTTCTGAATGGCTTGAGAGAATAGAAACTGTTCACTCTCAAGAAGGTAAAGGGGAAATCAATATAAAAGGTCTGTTTTACGCGATAGGACACACACCAAATACTAAGTTCTTAGGCGACAAAATTGATTTAGATAGTAAAGGCTATATTGCTTGCAAATCAGGAAGGCCAGAAACATCTATTGAAGGCATCTTCGCAGCAGGCGATGTTGTTGATTCTGAGTGGAGACAAGGAGTTACCGCTGCAGGAACTGGATGCATGGCAGCATTAGCTACCGAAAGATGGTTAGCAGAGAAAAACTTAGCAATAACTATAGTCAGAGAGAATCCCGAACCAGAAAAAAAACTTAATTCATCAAATTTCAATGAAGAAGAAGTTAATGAAGATACTTTCGATTCAAATTCTGAATGGCAAAAAGGCAGTTACGCATTGAGGAAACTTTATCACGAGAGCAAAAAACCTATCTTAGTAATTTTTAGTTCCCCAAGCTGCGGCCCATGTCATGTTTTGAAACCTCAGTTAAAAAGAGTAATTAAAGAACTTGATGGTGCAGTTCTTGGCGTTGAAATAGATATTGATAAAGATCAAGATATCGCAAAACAAGCTGGTATTAACGGCACCCCAACAGTTCAACTTTTTAAAGAAAAATTATTAAAAAAACAATGGCAAGGTGTTAAACAAAGAAGTGAGTTTAAAGAAGCGATAAAAAATATTATCTAAGGTAACTTTTTATTTATTATTTCTCTTGGGATTATTTTTATTAGTAGTAGGTTTAGCACCACCTGCATTCCTCTCTCGATAAGTTATCCTCCCTCTAGAAAGATCATAAGGACTTATCTCAACCAACACTTTGTCTCCAGCTAATAATTTAATTCTAAATTTAGTCAATTTACCTGCAGCTCTACATAAACATTGATGTCCTTCAGGTTGTTCTAAGGTAACCAAATAAAATCCATTCCCCTGCTCTTTTTCTATTACGCCTGAAGTTTCAATCATTAATTAATCTTTTACTAAATACATATTATCAGAAAAAGATTGGGCAAAATTGATTTAAAAAATTACATACGTGAAAATATTAAATTCAATTCAAATTGAAAATTTAATTTCATTAATTATTTGAAGTTGACCATAGTAAAAATTTGCTTTCGCAATTTTTTCAGAATCTTCTAATTGATCAAAAAAAACAAACCCAAGACTTTCCCATAAAGAAGATCCGCAAACATTATTCAATTCATTTTTTGCTTCTTTTGCAAAATTATCTAGTTTTCGTTCGAGATTTTTAGATTTAGAAACAGACATAATTAACGAAATTTATATAGTACAAATATACTATATAAATCTAATATTGCAATATTAAAAAGGTAATCTCTTTTTTTCTTCAATATTTAGATCTGCTTCCATTTCCCTTAATCTTTTAAGTATTTGTTGGTAGTACTCCTTTATATAACTCTCTAGTGAGGTCATGTCCTCTTTTTTAAGTTCCAATATTTCGTATGTTTTGCTCATATCAGCATCTAATGATTCACCACTACTAGTTACTTCAGCAAAAGCCAATCTCTCAGCAACATTAAGAGAATCTTGGAAAAAGGAAACTACTTTTTGAGTGACGCTAATAAGGAAGGGGGAAACTCTAAAAATTTTCGCCTTTTTTTCACTAAATTTTTCACATAAAGATATAACTTCGTTTGAATCCCATGCTTTAGGACCTACTAATGGCAATGATGTTCTGTGAGTTTTTGGATTATTTACTGCTGCTACAACAACTTTCGCCATATCTTGAGTATTCATATAAGCAATTTTAGTTGGAGTCCCACTCATCCACACTGCTTGACTATCTAAAATTGGAATAGCGAATTGACCAATAACTCCTTGCATAAAAGCTGCGCATTTGAAGATTGTGTAGTCTAAAGCAGATTTCTCAAGAAGTTTTTCAGTGCAAAATTTAATGTCCATCAAAGGGACATTTCTAAACTTTTCTGTCAGAAGTATAGAAAGGAATATTACTCTTTTTACATTTAAAGATTCACAAGCATTGAATAAGTTAAGTTTGCCATCCCAATCTATTTCATAAATACTTTTAGGATCATCTGGTCTGCTAGTTGCTGCATCAATAACTACTTCAATATCTTGCAATGCATATTTAATATCAGAAGAGTTTAATAAATTACCTTTTGTTAGTTCACATCCCCACTCTTGTAGAAAGGAGGCTTTTCTTGGGTTTCTGACAAAGCATCTTACATTATGTCCATCTTCAATAGCTTGCTTAGCTATTTGTCTACCAAGTGTACCTGTTGCTCCTACTAAAAGAATCTTCATATTTAAGATTTACTTAACTTGTAGACAATAACTCAAATTGTGATGTATTCGTGAGAATCAATCTCCCTGAAACTTTAATAACAAAGCGCCTCCAACCAATCCTATTGGTATCAGTATCCAAAAAACTGCTGCAATACTAAAAATTTCTTTAGCCATAGTAAAATTTATTGATTACTATAATTTACCTTTAAAATACATTTATTAGTTAAAAAAGTAGATAATGCAAATATCTTGAAAATTTTTGAACATATGAATAATAATTTCAAAGAAAATATTAACTTTCCTAATTATTGGAATTGGAATGGTTTTAAAATTTGTTGGAGCGTTGCAGGCGAAGATAATAAGGTACCAATTATCTTTCTCCATGGATTTGGCGCTAGTCGAAAACATTGGAGAAATAATTTAGAATATTTCGCGAAAAGGAATTGTGCCTCATATTCTTTAGATTTAATAGGATTTGGAGATTCAGATCAACCTGGGATAAGACAAATTGGAAAACTAGATAATGAGATTTGGTCTAATCAAGTGAAAGACTTTATTGCACAGGTGATAAGACCAAAGAATTCTGAGAAAGTAATTCTTATTGGTAATTCCCTTGGATCACTAGTTGCCCTAACATGCGCTGTTTCATTAGAGGATCAGATTGCAAAAGTTATTGCATCCCCGCTGCCAGATCAAATTCAAGAAAATAAAAAGTCGAAAACAAAAAAATCATCATTTAAGAAATTTCAAGATAAATTCATAAGAATATTTTTTATGTTTTTTCCTTTGGAGCTTATTTTATTTTTAATAACCAAATTAGGTGTTATAAAAGTGGGACTAAATTCTGCCTATTTCAAAAAGGATAGTATTGATCGTGAATTAATAGATTTAGTAACAAAACCAGTTCTAAGGAGAACTTCAGCTAGATCATTAAGGGCAATGTGTATCGGAATGTCTTCAAGAGATGAAAAATTTCAAGCTTCTTACCTTTTGAGAAAACTGAGCGCTTCAAAAAAAGTTCCTTTTTTATTGATTTGGGGAGAAAAAGATAATTTCATACCTTTGTTTGTTGGTAAAAAGATTGCAAATTTCCATAGATGGGTAAAATTAAAAATAGTATCCAACTCAGGGCATTGTATCCATGATGAAGACCCTTCAGTATTCAATAGAATTTCTTATGAATGGATTAGAGATTCAAAAACCTTTTAAAATATGAAACATACATTATCAGTTCTTGTAGAAGATGAATCTGGAGCCTTGAGTAGAATCTCAGGCCTCTTTGCTAGAAGGGGATTCAATATAGATAGCCTTGCAGTTGGGCCTGCAGAATCTAAAGGCATTTCAAGGTTAACAATGGTAGTAGAGGGTGATGATGAAACTCTCCAACAAATGACTAAGCAACTTAATAAGTTATTTAATGTTCTGGGAGTTGTAGATTTTACTAATCTCGCAGCTGTTGAAAGGGAATTGATGTTACTAAAAGTTTCATCGAAAGAAGATACTAGGAGTAATATCCTTGATATAGTACAGATTTTCCGTGCAAAAGTTGTTGATGTATCAGATATGGCCTTAACTCTCGAGGTAGTTGGAGATCCTGGGAAGTTAGTTGCTCTAGAGAAATTACTCGAGCCATACGGCATCCTAGAAATAGCTAGGACTGGTAAGGTAGCTCTTAAACGCTCTTCAGGAGTTAATACAGAAATGTTGAAAATTAATAAATATTCTCTAGAAATTTAATTAGATACCTGGACTTCCTTGATGAAGTCTTCTTTATTGATTTTTTCGAGTACGTCTAATCCTTTAATAATCTTTCCAAAAATCGAATATCTTCCATCTAGTTCTGAGATCTTAGTCGTTACAAAAAAAAATTCAGTAGATGAAGACTTATTCTTCCCGCTTTTAACCATAGCGATTGATCCACTCTCAAAAGTATTAACTAAATTTACTGTTTCACTAGGATTTTTTATTTGATAGTTGTATCTTGGTTTTTTTTCTTCTTTAAATTTTATTTCTAAAGGTATTGTTGGACTTTTCTTATTCAGATTTAGTTTTCGTTCTACATAAGATTTATTTTCTGGATTAACGCCACCATGTATAAACCTTATTTGGGGATAATTTATTATTTTATAAAATTTTTTATTTTCATAAATATTATTGTCTATGTTTTCCAGAAAATTTGATACTGTTACTGGGTTATCTTTACCGAATAATTTTACCTCAAAATCACCTTTTGAAGTTTTAAAATTAACTACTTTATTACTCTGAATACAACTAAATTTAAGTTTTTGGCAATAATAATTTGAATCAATCTTACTTTCATAAATACAAGCTTGAACCAAAAACAAGACCTGTATAGAAGATAATGTTTTTAAAAAATATTTTTTTTTTATTTTAGGCCCTCCAAATTAACATCTAAAAATTTAGCTAGTCGAGCTCCCTCTTCTTCAACCTGAAGCAGTGGTTTAAGTTCACCTGCTCCGCTTAAAGGGAGAGGTTTCTTTCTACCTTTTAATACTAAAGCAATTCTTCTTCTAGGATTAAATCCCTCACTAATATCCAACTTAACAGATTTAATTTCATCAAAATTTAATTTAACTTCAACATCTTTAAATAATCCCTTTCTTTTTATTTCTACAGATTTTGAGGATTTATCAAAATAATTACTTCCTGAACCGAAGTTTATGTAAACCAAATACCACAAGTAAAAATTTAATAAATTAGCTATTACTCCGTATGCTCCCATTATTATTCCTTGAGGGATAAACAACAAAGTTGAAGGATTTCCTAAAGGTAATAAATCCCTTCCTGTGTAGCTAGAAATAGAGGCCAAAAGAAAACCAATTCCTCCTATAGTTAACATTCCTCCGATAATATAATTTGAAATTTTTCTTGATCCACCAATTTTTTGTTCGATTTTATCGAATGACGTGAGGTCTGAATTCATTTTTATCTTTTTTTAGAGCCTAATTCAGATAATTTAACAAATTAAGGGAGTATTCTTACCTAATATTTAATAAAAAAGTCAGGAAAGCTTTACAAGGCATTTCAGATATACAAATATTTCCCCACATTGCTCTCAATCTTTGTTACAGTCACTGCGTATCCCGAAGCTAAAAACGATTTCTCATGACGATCGCAGTTGGTAGCGCCCCACAAAGAGGATGGTTTGATGTCCTCGATGATTGGTTGAAGCGCGACCGCTTTGTATTTATTGGTTGGTCCGGACTACTCCTACTCCCTTGTGCATATCTTGCTATAGGTGGTTGGTTCGTCGGAACAACATTTGTTACCTCTTGGTACACACATGGAGTTGCAAGCTCATACCTTGAAGGTTGTAACTTTTTAACAGCAGCTGTAAGTACCCCTGGTGATGCCATGGGACACAGTCTTCTATTTTTATGGGGTCCTGAAGCCCAAGGTAGTTTCGTAAGATGGCTACAGCTTGGTGGACTTTGGAACTTCGTTGCACTACATGGAGTATTTGGCCTAATTGGTTTTATGCTTCGTCAGTTTGAAATTGCTGGCCTTGTTGGAATTAGACCATACAACGCTTTAGCATTTTCAGCAGTAATTGCAGTATTCACAAGTATTTTCCTTATTTACCCTCTAGGACAGCATAGTTGGTTCTTCGCACCTTCATTTGGTGTTGCAGCAATCTTCCGTTACATTCTGTTCATTCAAGGTTTTCACAATATCACTTTAAATCCATTCCACATGATGGGTGTTGCTGGAATTCTTGGTGGTGCTCTACTTTGCGCTATCCATGGAGCTACAGTTCAAAACACTTTGTATGAAGATACAAGTATTTATACAGATGGTAAGGTTCAAAGTTCAACATTTAGAGCTTTTGATCCAACTCAAGAAGAAGAAACTTATTCAATGATTACAGCGAATAGATTCTGGAGTCAAATCTTCGGTATTGCTTTCTCAAACAAGCGTTTCTTACATTTCTTGATGTTATTTGTACCTGTTATGGGTATGTGGACATCTTCAATTGGTATTGTAGGCTTAGCACTAAATTTAAGAGCTTATGATTTCGTAAGCCAAGAAATCCGTGCAGCAGAAGATCCAGAATTTGAAACTTTCTATACAAAAAATATACTTTTGAACGAAGGTATGCGAGCATGGATGTCTTCTGTGGATCAACCACACGAAAACTTTGTATTCCCTGAGGAGGTTCTTCCACGTGGAAACGCCCTTTAATAATTTATTAAGAGCTCCAAACCAAAGTATTGAAGAAACTGGTTATGCCTGGTACGTAGGTAATGCTAGATTAATCAATTTATCTGGACGTTTATTAGGAGCTCACATTGCTCACTCTGGACTAATAGTCTTTTGGGCGGGAGCAATGATGCTCTTTGAGGTTAATCATTTTACTTTTGATAAACCAATGTGGGAGCAAGGTTTAATCTGTATGCCACACGTAGCAATGTTTGGCTATGGAATAGGCCCAGGTGGTGAAGTTACTGATATCATGCCTTTCTTCCAAGCAGGCGTGGTTCACTTGATAGCTTCAGCTGTACTTGGTTTTGGTGGTATTTACCACTCATTAGCAGGTCCAGAAAAACTTGAGGAAGATTTTCCATTTTTCTCAACAGATTGGAGAGACAAAAATCAAATGACAAATATCCTCGGATATCATTTGATTGTTCTAGGTGTAGGTGCACTAGCATGGTCAGTAAACTGGTGTTTTATTGGTGGTGCATATGACACCTGGGCCCCAGGTGGTGGTGAAGTTAGACTTGTAAACCCAACCCTAGATCCAAGAGTTATACTTGGTTATCTATTCAGATCTCCATGGGGAGGAGCTGGTTCAATTATCGGTGTCAACTCCATTGAAGATATTGTTGGTGGACATGTTTATGTGGGTATTACTGCAATTATTGGAGGAATATTCCATATCTTTACCAAACCTTTTGGATGGGCAAGAAGAGCATTCATCTGGAATGGAGAAGGACTATTAAGTTACGCGCTTGGTGGAATTTGTGTAGCAAGTTTCATTGCTTCAACGTTCATTTGGTTTAACAACACTGCTTACCCTTCAGAGTTTTATGGTCCAACAAATGCTGAGGCTTCACAGGCTCAAAGCTTTACTTTCCTAGTGAGAGATCAAAGGATTGGGGCTAACGTAGGTTCAACAATGGGGCCAACTGGTCTAGGTAAGTATCTCATGAGATCTCCTACTGGTGAAATTATATTTGGTGGTGAAACAATGAGATTTTGGGATTTCAGAGGGCCATGGTTAGAGCCTCTAAGAGGACCTAATGGATTGAGCCTAGAGAAAATCCAAAATGATATTCAGCCTTGGCAGGTAAGAAGAGCAGCTGAATATATGACTCATGCTCCAAACGCTTCTATCAACTCTGTTGGTGGAATCATTACAGAGCCAAATGCTGTTAACTTCGTTAACTTAAGACAATGGTTAGCCGCAGCTCAATTCTTCCTAGGATGGTTTACATTCATTGGTCATCTTTGGCATGCTGGACGTGCTAGAGCAGCCGCTGCTGGTTTCGAAAAAGGAATCGACAGAAAGAGTGAGCCAGCTCTAGAAATGCCTGATTTAGATTAATTTCTATCTTAATTAAAAAGCCCTATCACTTGATAGGGTTTTTTTTTGCTTAATTTTATTATCTATATAAATTTTCTCTAAGCCATGGCAAACTTAATCCCATTACATTACTGAAGCAACCCTCTATTTTTTCTATATATTTACCGCCTATACCTTCCAAGGCAAATCCTCCGGCGCAGTATAAAGGTTCATTTGTATCTACATAACTCTTGATTTCCCAATCTTCCAAATTAGAAAAATAAATTTTTGAACTTACTGTTTTTTTTATTATTTCAGTCATTTTAAAAATTTTTGAAGTTGAATCAAAATTCCCAATTATTAGAGTATGACCAGTATGTAAAAATCCAAATTCTCCAGACATTTTTTTCCATCTAATAAAGGCTTCCTCTTTATTAAATGGTTTTCCATAAGCTTCTCCTTTAAATTCAAAAATTGAATCGCACCCAAGTATTTTCAAAGGACCATTATTAAATTCTTTGGGTAATGATATGTTTTGAATATTTTCAGATAAACTATTAGCCTTTTGAAAAGATAATTCCAAAGCTAGATTAAATATATTCTTTTCTTGAATAGTAGTTTCATCAAAGTCACTTGATATTTGGATAAATTCGATTTGACAATTTTCTAGTAATTTCTTTCTAGATTGAGAAGCAGAGGCTAGAATTAACACAAATTTTTAACCAAATTATAATTCAATTTAATAATTAATAAATTTAAAAATTAATATAAATTACTAATGGATTTAGAAGCAAAATTACATGAAATAAGTAAACCAATAATGGTCCTAGGCACTTCCAGTGGAGCAGGGAAATCGTTAACGGTTACTGCTATTTGCAGGATTCTTAAAAATTTAGGAGAAAAACCAATACCTTTTAAAGGTCAAAATATGAGTAACAACGCTTGGGTTGATTGGGAAGGTGGAGAGATGGCATATTCACAGGCACTTCAAGCTTTTGCTTGTGGTATGACTCCCTCAGCAGAGATGAATCCCATTTTATTAAAACCACAAGGAAACTCAATAAGCGAGGTGATTCACCTTGGCAAAAGCATAGGGACCACAACTGCACAAAATTACTATAAAGATTGGTTTGTTCCAGGCTGGGAAGTAATTAAAAAAAGTTTAAAGTCTATTTACGAACGGAATCCGAATTGCCGTTTAATTATCGAAGGAGCTGGAAGTCCGGTAGAGATGAATTTGATTCATAGAGATCTGACTAATTTAAGAGTTGCTAAATATTTAAATGCAAATTGCATTTTGGTTACTGATATTGAAAGGGGAGGCGTATTTGCACAAATAATTGGCACTCTTGAATTAATGAAGCCTGAAGAAAAAAAGCTCATTAAGGGAATTATTATAAATAGATTCAGAGGTGACCTTTCATTATTTGAAGATGGGAAAAAATGGATAGAGAATAAAACTCAAATCCCTGTTATTGGAATTATTCCATGGTTAAATGATTCATTTCCTCCAGAAGATTCTTTAGATTTAATAGAAAAAAAATCCCCTTCTAAAAATCCTGAAATCAAAGTTGGGATTATAAAATTACCTTCTATTAGTAACTTCTCGGATTTTGATCCACTAGAAAATGAAGAGACAATATTACTTGAATGGATTAGAAAATCACAAAACCTAAGCAAGTATGACTTCATTATTGTGCCCGGCAGTAAACAAACTATTAAAGATCAAATATTTCTTGAAAATTCTGGCTTATCTCAAGATATAAGGGACTATTCAAATAACGAAGGAAATATTATTGGAATATGTGGAGGTTTACAAATGCTAGGGACTACACTTGAAGATCCGTATTTTAAAGAAGGTTCCAAAAATTATTCTGAACAAAAAATTAAAGGGATTGGATTACTACCATTAAAAACGACTTTCTTTAAAAAAAAATTAACACGTCAAATTAACTCTAAATCTATATGGCCATGCCAATCAGAAATTAATGGATTTGAAATTCATAATGGTCAAACTGTATTAGATGAAATCCAAAGTTCATTAAAAATTAATCCTATTTTTGAAGATTCAGATCTTGGTTGGTACAAAGAAAATAATAGAGGCGGAACTATCGCAGGAACATACATTCATGGGATCTTTGAAAATGATAGTTGGAGAGCTCAATATATTAATTTAATAAGGAAGAGTAAAAATCTACCAATATTAAATAAAAAATCAATATCTTATAAAGAGAAGAGACAATCCATCATTGACAATCTTGCGAATGAATTCCAAGAACATTTAAATCTAAAATCATTTTTATGTTGAAAGAAACAAAAAATATAAAAGTAATTTGGCCAAACAATAAAGAAACATTCGTTTCAAATGGTGATGACTGGTTTTCTTCTGCTGAAAAGGCAGGTTTAGAAATCCCTACTGGCTGCCTCACAGGAAGTTGTGGAGCCTGTGAAATAGATGTAAATGGTGAAACAATGAGGGCTTGTATAAGTGAAATTAAAAATAACAAAAAATGTACATTACGGGTTTCTTTAACTACAGACCCCTTTTGGGAAAAATAAATTTCACTAAACTTTAACTAATTATTATATAAAGGAAAACATAGTAAAAAAATGATCCAAAAAATGTGTTTATTAGAATTACTTTCTTTTTAATTTTTGACGAGGCAATAATATAGCTACCCAAAACATGAGGTAGGATAGGGAAAGATCTAATGATTAAAATATAAAAAGATTTGAAAGTAATATTGTCAAAAAATTTATAAAGATTATTTTTTTCTGGGTTTTTTAAAAATAATATATTTCTAGAAAATTTAAATTTAATTTTCCTCAGAATAAGAACTTGAATTACACTTAAAATGGTTAAAGCAGAAGAAAAGAATAAAACATAATTCAACCCAAAAATCTTTATTAAAATAAAATCAAAAATAATTGATAAAGGGAGGCCTAAAAATATAGAAGCTATATTTAAAGCAATCAAATATTTGTATTGAATATTATTAAATAGAGCCTCAAGATCATAGGAATACTTGAATATTAGAGCAAGAAAATAAACCCCTAAATAGGTAAAACATATTTTAAAAATTATTGATTTGAAATTAAGATCTTTTTTATTCATGTGAGATGAACATTAATGATGATTATCAAAAATGCAGAGGGCAAATAATATCTTTTCCTACAGGGGGAATTATAGAACCAAACAGGAAATATTTAGAAAGTAACTCATTTTATCCACTATCAAATTTTTTATAGGAAACCCTTGTAACGATAGAGGAAAGTAAATAGAAGCAAAGAATTTTCATAAAAAAGACCCCTTATAACGGGGTCTTCTTTATGGTTCCACCAAAACAAGTGTTCCCTTGTTTCCACTACTTCAGTAAAACCACTCCTTCACACACATGTAGAATATGCCATTAAATTCTTTTTCGTGGAAGCGCTGGATGGAATTTTACTTAACTGTCACATGTGACAGTTTACTATTGCTGGACATAAAGAAAAAACACCCAAATTCAAAGAAAAAGGTATTTACTTATAAGAGATTAAATTGTGAAAAGTTTCTGATTTGTATAATTTGCTTGGGAAAGGCATAAATTATCTACAATATTGTTTGCTATTTCTTTTCCCAAAATAGATAAAGATTTGAAAACAGGTTTTTTGTATCTACTATTGCAGTGCTTGTTGAGATCAACTTCCATCCTGCAGAATTACGTTTTTTCATAATTGCTGCAAGTTCGTTTTCTTGTCTTTGAGTATTTGCATTTCCAACTGCGTAATATAATCAAGATCATTTTCTACTTTTGCCATTTTTAAGGTAATGCTTTATTCAGAATTAATATTACTCAATCTTTCTAAGTAACTGGGAAAGATTCGATAGAGTGGCTTTAAATAAGTCTTATATGGTATTACCTTCACCCCAAATTGCGATTGGACTACTGCTTATAAGTATTGGAATAGTAGTTACTTTCGATATCAAATTGATCAGTTTAAAAGTAAATAATTAAAAAAAAGATGGATATCTGGGTGAATATTTATTTTAATTTGATAAATGAAGAATTATCTTATTTAGATTAAGAATAAAAAACAACCTGCAAGAAATCCACTTAAATGACCTAAAAAACTTACCCCTGGCAAAAATGAGAAAATCAAACCTATGAGGCATATTGTCTTTGACATTTTTTGCACTTCATAATTGGATTTTAAACCAATTTTTTTGCCTAAAAAGTGACTCTTTCCATAAAAAGAAGTTAACAGTAAAAATCCAAATAAAGCATAAATTATTCCACTAAATCCTAAAGCGGCATAATTCGGATAGATATTAAAATACGATAAGATCTTTTCGTATCCCCAGATTATAAAAAAATTTAAAAAAGAACAACTTAAAATAAATTTCAAATAAAAAAATCTGTTTTTGTTTCCAAGTCTCATTAAAAAATATCTTGTAATGATTATTCCACCGAGATTGCTTAATAAATGATTTAAATCTGCATGAATTAGGATTGATGTAAAAATCCTATAAGGTTGATCACTAATTAATTTTGGTACAAAGTAAAAATATTCTTTATCAATAACTCCAATTAAATCTGTAAGTATAAAAACTGAAATTAAAAGAGATGCGCTTAGGATGTATTGCCAATCATATTTAGATATTGAATTATTAATTGCCATATTTTCTTTAGTTTTATACTAAAAGAATATCTGCTTACTTATAGAAGTACATAACCTCAAAGGTTTTTTATTGTCTTGAATTTATATTACCTTTAGTAAACTTTGCAATGAGAACTTGTTGGGTGATCTATGCACTCTTTCTCCCAATAATCTTGTCTTGAATCTTTTGGCAGTTGATAATTAAAATCATGCATTCTCCAAATATCTGAAGTCGCATTTCTAAGGGCAGTGAATGGAGTGGTGAGTCTCATAAAACCTCCTATATCTCTACTCCTTAATTATCCTCTTATTCATATGAAATTAATAGAGTATTAATACCCGAGTATTAGTGCTTTGCGGTTGTCGCTACTATCTTTTCTAATTAAGTAGGAGTAGAAATAATTCAGGAGTCAAAAGCACTTCATCGACTTTGTGGACAGCGAGGTGCATAAGACTCGAAGAGGGCAAATAAATGCCCTCTTATTTTATTATTGGGACTTCCAGAAACGATAAATTAACGGAGAGGGTGGACCAAGACTTGAACATAAGAAAACACTACAGAACATACCTGAACAGGTTTTTAAAATCGAAAAAGAATTTCCCGCCAACAAACCCGCCAACAAGAAAATAATTAACAGAATTATTTGACCCTTGAAAAAGTTCTATTTAATTTAAAATTAAACGAAAGACTTATCCTTTCTTCATCAGATAAATTAATCTCAACTGCGTGAGGTACCCAGGCAGGGAAAACAACTAGCATATTTTCTTTTGGTGAAATTGTATTGATAGGGTAGTCATATCCTTGCATTTGGTAGCCTTCTTTGAAATGCCCCATATATTCTGTGGAGATAAAGTCAGCTTTATTAAAATTCCTATAAAAAAGAAATCTTCCTCCTTTCATTTCTTTTGGTACTTTAATGAAAAATACACCCGAATAAGTTAAGCCTGAATGAGTGTGAGGTGTATTAGAAGAACCTTTTCCACTTATATTTATCCAAAAATTTGTTAACTGAAGTTCACCTTTTCTACTGATTTGATGAATTGCATTAACGGCATTAATAATTTGCTTTAATAATTGATTAGTTCCTGGAAGATTATTCAAATCTCTTATATCTTTTGAATGATATCCCTGAAAACCAGAATTACTTTTAATAACACCATCTTTATCATTTTCTCTTATTAAATAAGCCTCTTTTTGTAATTGCTCAATATTTTCGCTTAGTTCAGCAGTCCAAAACTGCGTTGGGAATAAAAAACCAGGTTTAATTTGAATTTTCATACATAAAAAATTTATAAATCATTTCATAACTTAAAAATAAAAAAATTTTTAAAAATTATCCACTTTAAAAGATTACTATCTTCTCTTTTTGAAATGTGTTAGGTACAAATTAGAGTAATTAGCTAAAACTAAAAGCAATAATAAAAAAGTATTTAAATAGTTCAAATTAATTTTTAATATTTATTCCTCTCCAATTTACCTTCAAAAAATTAGAAGTAAAACTCTTAGCTTTAACTTTAATGAGTAACCCGCCAACAGCTTTTTAAATTCCCGTCAACAAACCAGCCAACAGAAGATATTCTTTCAGATTAAATTTAAAAACTAGATTTAATTTGAATTTAGGCGGAATTAATTTAAAGATTTAAACTCAAGGAATTTTAATAAATTTATTGTCCTTGAAATTGGATGATTTGAAATCGTACGGAGAGGGTGAAATTCACTTTTGTGTTATAACGGCAGATACAGGAATATCTTGGATGGTTAAAGGGATATCGTGGCAAATATCCACCAACACATCCACCAACACAAGAAAGTGGCAGATACGGGACGATCAATAACTAAATCCATATAGTTTTCATCAAAAAATTATTACTAAGCATTCCCAATTATTAAAAACAGAAACAGATAATAAAAACATGAACCAAAAAATGAATTTATAAATATAGTCCTTTTTTTACTTTTAGAAGAAGCAATGAAATAACTACCTAAGAAAAAAGGTAAAATCGGGAAAGTTCTCAAGATTAAGATATAAGATGATTTAAAATTAACTTTTTCAAAAAATTTATAAAGATAAGTGTTTTTAGGATTTTTTAAAAATAATATACTTCTAGGAAACTTGAATTTAAATTTCCTTAAAATCAAGACTTGAACTAATCCCAAAAATGTTAAAACTGGAGAAAAAAACAAAACATAATATAAACCAAAAAACTTTATTAATATAAAGTCAAAAATAATAGTTAAAGGGAGACCCAGAGATATAGAGATTACATTAAAAAATATTAAATATTTAAAGTGAACATTACTTAATAAAGATTGAATATCATAATTATATCTAAATATTAATGCCAAAAAATAAACCACTAAATATAAAAAAAGGACTTTAAAAATTATGGATTTAAAATTTAATTCTTCTCTATACATATAAGATCAAATATTCCAAATTGATTATCAAAAAACATTCTTTCTAGTTTCCTAATTATCGTTATGAAGATTTTACCAACTTTCGTATTATGGGTATGTCCTCCACTCAACAAATAGGACAAGGGCATCATACTTTTCTTACTGAGTATAGAAAATTTAGGAAATAATTTTTTAAATTTTTTATAGTCTCTTTTAAAAATTATCCATGAAAGTGCTTGATTTGAATCTAATAAAGGATCATTTGATTCAAATTCCCATGTTATTTGTTCTGTATCAAACTTTTCATGTCCAACTAGTTTATAAACCAACCTACTCCAGATATTATTACTAGGTTCAACCATAATTATTCTTCCGCCTTTCAAAAGAGATTTTTCTGCTGATCTTAAAAATAATTCAGGTTTACTTATGTGATGGAAGACGTTAACTAAAATTAAATTTGATATTTTATTTTCAAATTTTAATCCTACTTCCATTGCATCTATTTTTAAATCAGTATTTGAGTTTATAAAAACATCAGATTTTTTTAGGTTTTTAATTATTTTATCCATAAAACTTGCACCGCATCCCAATTCAAGGTTCATTCCATCTGACTCAGAAAGTTGATGCGATATGAGTTCATACCACTCTTTATAAAGAACTCCTAATGCAATATTTAGTTTCTCAAATCCAAGTCTATTTTGAGTAAGTGCTTCCCCTTCTTTATTCATTTCGGTTTTTTTGAATATTATCACAAGTAAAAAAAAGGATCTTTTCATAACCCTTTAAATTAATATTTAAACCCATCCACCAACACATTCTTCGTGCATCAAATATCCACCAACACATTAAAAAATATCCACCAACACATCCACCAACACATTCATGCATATACTGGTAAATGTTGGACTATTTAGTACAGAAAACTTCTTTGAAATCCCATTTTGACTACTTTATTGACCACATAGCACGTTATAGGAAGATAATTAAACGGAGAGGGTGGGATTCGAACCCACGAATAGTTACCTATTAAACGATTTCGAGTCGTTCGCTTTCGACCACTCAGCCACCTCTCCCATATTTAAAATATAAATTAAAATATTTATACTAAAAATATATTTAGATTTTTGTTAATTCCAACCAGTTTCTTTCATTATTTCTATTGCCTTACTATTGAATTTGCCAATTTCTTTTATAGTCACATTATCTGGAGTGAAATCTCCAAATTTACTAACAATTCTATTTTGACTTGATTCCTTTAAAGGGTGCTCATAAGTTTTATTAGCTAAACCTTGACTACCTTCACTAGAAGCTAAATATTCAAGAAGTTTAATAGCCTCAGTCTTGTTTTCTGCATATTTATATACGCCCCCAGCAGTTATATTTACATGCGCAGGATTGGGTATTATTAATTTTATTTTTTCTGCTAAAGAAGCATCTCTTGGGCCTTTAACTCCATCAAGCATCCTTGCGACATAATAATGATTAACGATTCCAATACCGCACGTTCCCTGCCCTACAGCTCTTATTAATGAAGAATCTCCAGAAAAATAGGGAGTGGAGACATTTGATATCAAACCCTTAAGCCAAATTTTTGTTTGGCCAACGGCTTTCTTTGCTATTTGATTAGAAACCAAAGATTGATTATAAGGACTTTTTCTATTTCTTAGACATACTTTTCCTTTAAAAGAAGGATTGGTTAGATCCTCAAAATTTTTGATTTTTGTAATATCCACAATATCCGGATTTGTGATGATTACCCTTAAACGCCTAGTAAGGCCAAACCATTTATTTCTAGGATCTCTTAAATTATTTGGAACACTATTTTCTAGAATATTTGAATTAATTTTTTGAAATAAATTTGCCTTTGATGCATTTTCAATTCTTGCTGCATCAACAAGAATTACTAAATCAGCCTGAGAATTTTTACCCTCTCTTTTTAAGCGCTCAATTATAGCTTTTCCATCTGTTTCTATATATCTAACTTTGATGCCAGTTTGTTCTTGAAATTTTTGATAAACCTCTTTATCTGTATTGTAATGTCTACCAGAAAATAACCTAACCTCTTTCTCTGCAGAATTTACAGGTTGATTATTTAGAAGTAGCGGTAATGTCACTGAAGTAAAAAATAGCCTTTTTAAATAATTCTTTAATTTCATTTATTAAAATTGTTATTTTTGTTACCTTACAACAAAAATTTGGTAGAAATAATCCAAAAATAAAAAATCACTTTGTCATGTATATTTCTTTACCTTAGGAAATAACATTCTGATACTTTCGAGATATAAATCTTACTTTACTAAGGGAAAGCCCATGCGTTCCCTCTCTAGTATCCATGAAGACGCGACTTCTCTAGCTAACTTTCTGATTTTTTCTATATACTGGGCACGATCAGTTACTGATATTACGCCTCTAGCATCAAGCAAATTAAAGCTATGACTACACTTTAAAACATAATCAAGCGCGGGGTAAGTTAGCTTCTTTTCAATTAATGAATTTGCTTCATCTTGATATATCTCAAATAATTTTCTGAGATTTTCAGGATTTGATTCAGAGAAATTATATGAACATTGACCTTTTTCAAATTGAAGCCAAATATCGCTGTATTTCAGATCTTTATTCCAATTTAAGTCCCAGATACTTTCTTTATCCTGCAAAAACATTGCAATTCTCTCTAAACCGTATGTAATTTCAATTGGTATTGGTTGACAATCAACTCCCCCGCATTGTTGAAAATAAGTGAATTGAGTAACTTCCATTCCGTCTAGCCATACTTCCCAACCTACGCCCCAAGCTCCAAGAGTTGGCGACTCCCAATTATCTTCAACAAATCTTATGTCATGATTTTTAGCCTCTATTCCAAGAGATTCCAGAGATTTCAAATATTTTTCTTGGATCCCATCTGGGGAAGGCTTAATTATTACTTGATATTGAAAATAATGTTGTGCACGATTAGGGTTATCACCAAATCTTCCGTCTGTGGGTCTTCTACATGGCTCAGCATATGCAACAGACCAAGGTTCGGGTCCAATTGCCCTCAAAAAAGTATGAGGACTCATTGTACCAGCACCCTTTTCAGTATCATATGGCTGCATAATTAAACAACCCTCTTTGGACCAAAAATTATTTAAATTTTGAATTATATCCTGAAAAAACATCAAATTTTAAGAAGTTTAGAATTTAGATCAATGCCATTAAACATAATAACAAAACTTAAAACAAAAAATATTTTTAACTCTAATTTCTGAGAAGCATTATCTGGTATTTGGATAGCATAAAACTTAATCCAATATAAACATAAATTAGAAATTAATCATGAAAAAAAATCTAATGGCAAAGGTCCAAAAGTATTAGATTCTTCTGCATCTTCATCATATTGGCAAGTTATTAAAATTCCTTCTCCCAGACCATTCTCAGATCTAACAAAAACATTACCAGTTTTTTGGTTGCCTTTTAAAAAAACATATCCATCAGCATGAAGCGAATCTAAATTACCAAATTTTATTGAGGAATATTTATTAGAAATTGATTTCAGTGCTTCAATAGCTTTGGTATCAGAAGCTGCCATTATTCCTATTGTTATCCAATCGGCATTATAAATATTAGTTTCTAATTCTATTAATAGTTTTTTTTCTTGACTACTGCTTAAATGAGGAGCAGTTCTAAGACTGTTTAAATCAGCTAATTTATTTATTTCCATTAAATTAGTACCTAAAATAATAAATTATTAACCAAAGGTTCTTCCATTCCAAGCCCATAATGAAGCGGGCACATCCTCGAAAGAAATATAAATTTTATCTATTGGAATTCCAATTTTTTCATAAACAAAATTAGATATTTGCTTTGCCATCTCTGAAGGATTTAAAGAGCCTATCGACTTAATTTCTAAAAAACAACAAGGTCTTTCATCATCAAAATACATTTCTAAATTATCATCTAACTTAGCCATAACAAATCTTTTTGATTTATTTGTTAAAGACGCGACTAATATTGAAATTTCTTCAAGTAATTTCTTCTTATCCTCTATTTTTGCTGAAGTAGAAACATTAATATAAGGCATATTTATGCAGCTAAATTATCTTTTTGAAAATCATTTTGTAGATTAAAAGTTTTATTTTTTAAAACTTTTTTTGATGAAAGGTATGCCATATCGTATTGACTTATTCCGTTTTTATAGGGATTGAAAAGGGCATTTTTAGATCTACTTTTTTTGCTCCTTTTGAATTCAATCATTTTTACAAAATTATTAATTATTAATTTAACTTTTTTTTAATAGATGTCTAGCTTTTTTAAAAATCTTTAATTAATTAAATGCAAAATATATTTCTGAATCACAATATGAATAACTATTTATTAAATTTGAATTAGATCACTTAATAATCGTTTTGGAAGTTCTAAATAATTATCAAAGAAAAAAACTTGATGAGAGCAATGATGAAGAATTTTATTCTGACCCAAAATTTGTTTATCATTTAGATGCGAACTTCAGGCAATATCTATCAAATGTTTATAAAAAAGAAATTTCAGACAATTCAACTGTCCTAGATTTAATGTCCAGCTGGGATAGTTACTTACCTCAAGAGAAAAAATATAAAAAAGTTATTGGGCATGGATTAAACAAACAAGAACTTGAGAAAAATAAAATTTTTGATACTTATTGGATACAAAATTTCAATTTAAATCAAGAAATTCCTTTAGGTAATGAAAGTGTTGATTTCTGTTTAATGGTCGCAGCTTGGCAATATTTACAATACCCAGAAAATTTATCTAGAGAAATCGTAAGAATTTTGAGTAATGATGGCAAGTTTATAATATCTTTTTCAAATAGAGCATTTTGGCATAAGGCTCCCAACATTTGGACTTCATCCACTGAAGAAGAGAGAATTAAATATGTAAGAAAAGTCTTAATATCAAACGGATTTAATGAGCCAAGAATAATTAAAAAGTTTAATGAACCAGTCCAAAATATCTTCAATTTTTTTAGTAAAGACCCATTTTATTGCTTGATTGCAAGTAAAAAGTAAATAATACCTTTACTGCATTTCAGATAAAGCTTTGAACAAAGATCTATAGCCATACTTTTAAATTTTTACTAATATTGGATAGATAATATTAAAAATATGGGCTCTAAAAGAGAAAAATATCCTGAAAAATGCCCTTGGGATCTAGGACCTAATCAACACTTAGCTAAAGAAGAAAACTGGACTTTAAGATTAGGTGAAGCAAACGTGTGTTTTAGTAAAAACAAATTAGACAATAATTATTTTCATGTAATTAGTAATGAAAATGAAGAACAAATTTTAGCCTTCAGAGCAAGACTTCTTTATCAAAAACTACTTGATAAAGGATTTAGATTGGTTGAATAAAAAACTTATTTCAATAAACTTAAATCCTCGAAAACAAACTTTTGTATTTCTTCTTCTTGATTTTGGTTTAAATATTTTATTGATCTCGAATTTAAAATCCAATAATCTTTTTTACCTATATTTATAAATTCATCTTTGTATTCAATTTTTTGAGAATTTGATTCTAGGGTTTTTGGATTAATTTGTTGACTAGTATATTTCTTACTAAGAAAACCAACTCCAGTATCAAAAAATTCCTCAACAAAAATCTCAATAATTGTTCCATGAATTTTTCTATAAACCATATTAATACAATCATCTTTAACCCTATACTTATCTCCTTCATTTCTCCCAGAAACATTCATTTCAATCCCATTTTCAGAACTTTTAAGTAAATTAAAATTATTTTCTGAATGAACTGAATTAAATTCTCTTTTTACCCTGTGAATACACACTTCAAACAATTGAGAAGCAATACTTTTCTTTATGTTTTCTTCATCTATATTTTTAATCTCAGGTTTAAAGTCTTCACCTAATAAGAACTCACCCTCATAAGAATTATCTTCAAATAAATAAGTACACTTGCCTTTATAGCCTTTGAAATCAGTATTCCATGTATATCTTTTTTCATAAGCATTTTTAAAAATATCTTTGCAACTCTGTTCTTTTAAATTTTTCATTATTTTTAAGATTTACAAGCAATCATACAAAAAGGCATCTCTAATTGGGATAGAAAGTTTTAATTTATTAAATTGACTATTTTTTTAGGTTTTTTGTCAAAAATTTAAGCCAAAGAGGGGATTTCACCTTTAAGCTGAGAAGCCCATGCCTCAAGACGCGAATCGGTCAAATCAGATTCACTATCCTCATCAAGAGGTAATCCACAAAAGCTTTCCCCTATAACACTTTTAGATTCATCAAATGTATAAGAAGATTTATCTACGTAACCGACCATTTCAGCGCCTGCTTTTGTGAAGTAGCTATGAAGTTCTTCCATTGCATCACAATAATTTTCAGTATAGGTAGAAGAATCTCCTAAACCAAAAATTGCTACTTTTTTTCCTGATAAATTTAGTTTGCCTATATCTTCTAATATTGAATCCCACGAAGTTCCAGATCTCTCCTCGTCCGCTCCAGTATTCCAAGTTGGCAGGCCACAAATAATACCTTCAAGATTTTCAAATTCTGAAAGATCATCAACATCTGATACATCTTTTGGTGATACTGCTGAAGGAATAAAGTTGTGAAGACGATCTGCGACATCTTCAGTTTTTCCAGTTGTAGTTGCGTAATAAATTCCTACTGTCATAAATTTAAATTGTTTTCTTTAAAATAATAGAAACAAACAAACGAAAAATTTCTCCAAAAAAGACTTTTTCAAGTTAAATTTTATACTAATAAAGGTAAGAAAAAGCTTTTAAAAATAATCTACTCAAAAATCTTTAAGCATGAATAGTAAAACTTCTGATAACAATCTAAATAAAATCATTGATGAATACAAATTTAATGGGCATAAAAAATTCAAATTAATTGTTTTATTTGGTTTATTGGGAGATTTTGATAGCTTTGAATATGCAATAAATTTGAAAAGTTTTATCGATAAAAATCAAGATAAAAATCTAGATATATTTGCAATTGCTATTGGTAACCAAAATGGGAAAGAAAAATTCTGTAAATTTACAGGATTTCACACAGAAAATTTAATAGTTGTTTCTGATAATCAAATCCACAATAATCTAAAAGTTTCAAGAGGGTTAGATATTGGTTTAGGAGGTTGGATCAATATGCTTTTGATGTTATCAGGCATAAATTCTTTTAAAACAATTCAAGAAGTTTTTAGAGGTTACACCGGAGACCGTAAAGCAAAGCAAATCTATTCAGAATCAGACAAAATTGATGTTTTAAAATTTTTAAAATTTTCAGGCAATTCTTTTAAAAAGGTTTTCGGGGATGGTTATTTGAGACCATTTGAATTAGCAACATTTAGACTAAATAATATTAATGAAATAATTCAAAATTGGAGTGATTATATTCTTAGTGAAGAATACCTTCCTCAAAGAGGGGCTTCTTTTCTATTGAATAATAAAAATCAAATTATTTATAAATTTTTTTCAAAAGATGTGCTTGGATATTCATCAAATATGAGGGATCCCTTAGGATTTTTGACTAATTTAGTTAAAGAATAGTTTTAAAAATTTTTTATGAATGTAGATATATTTGGATATTTTGCAGCGATTTTAACAACAGCAGCATTTCTACCTCAATTGATAAAAACTTTAAAAACAAAAAAGGCAGATGATGTTTCTTTGACAACATTAATAATGTTTATTATCGGTGTTTTATCTTGGATTATTTACGGTTATAAAATTTCTTCTACACCAATATTAATAGCAAATTTAATCACCCTGGTCTTAAATTTATTGATATTAATCTCTAAAATATATTTTTCAAAAAACTAACATGAGTAAAAATTTTTTTAAAAGTAATAAACTTTAGATTTATTAATTCAATCTTGATTAAAATAGAACAAAAATTTACTGATCTTGAAAACTTCAAAATGTTGGGTTTGGTTTAAAGGAAGCCTTAACGGTGGTGGATATTGGAAAGAGGGATTTACTTGTACTTTTGATGAGAAACCAGGCGTTTTAATAGAAAGTCCTGCTTACGTAACTTGTCGGGTTCCTTCATGGAGAGTTTTGACTAAAGAACCGGAAAATTTATATAAATCTCCTTTAATTCCTGAAAAAGCAATTTGGAAAATAATTTAATTTCTAAATGAATTAGAAAAAACTTTTTGACTGCACTACGGCGAGTTAATATTGCTTTAATAAATATTTTATTAATACCATCTACTCTCTTTTTATTAATATTATCCCTTTTTTAATCTTAGGTTTTCTTCTAGGGAAAAAGAATCCAAAGATTTCAAAATATATAGCAAGACCTCTAATAAAATTTGGCATTCCATTAAGTGTAATGGGTCTCTTATTAAAGGAAGGTATAGATATAAACCTAATTAAAAGTGCATTTTTAGCATTCTCTGTAATTGGATTTTTAATAACTTTAATAAATATAAACCAAATATTTAAGAAGAGGCTTCCAAATTACACATTGCAGCTAGCAGGCCTAATAGGTAATACATCTTTTCTTGGAATACCAATTGCGCTAGCTCTTCTACCTTCAACAACTATAAATTTCACTATAGGATTTGATTTGGGAACAACACTTTTCGCTTGGATATTTGGACCTTTTTTTCTTCAAGAAAAATCCAACAGCAACAATATACCAAACATCAAAGGACTATTAAATGCATTGATAAATAGCCCTGCATCAAGAGGAATTATTGGTGTACTTCTTGCATATCTTTTTCAAATAGATGAAATTCTGGGCAATTATCTTTGGATTCCTGCAAGAATAGTTATTGCTTTGGCAATAATAATTGTAGGAACAAGACTTGGAATAATCACAAATCAAAATGAGAGAATTTTAGATCTGAATGAAGAAATTAAATTTTCAATTTTATTAAAGTTAATTATTCTTCCCTTTATTATTTTTTTAGTATGTAAATTCATAAATTTTAACTTCTATCAATCATCTGCAATAATTCTTCAAGCAGCAACCCCAACTGCAATATCGACAATATTAATGGCAGAGGCATATAGCGTTAAACAAAAAATAGCTTCAAAAATTCTATTTACTACAACATTAATTTCAATAATTACAATTCCTCTATTAAAAATTTTTATGAATTTATTTTTTCAAACAATTTGAATAGAAGAAAAAACATAATTAAAGAATTTTGTAAAGATTATATTCTGATAACTAAATAATGTCTTAAGATTTAGTGTATGAAGTCAGCAAACCCTGAAAATGAATATATTCCTTTAGATCTACGGATTTCTGTGAGGAGGGATACTTTAAGGCTTATCTCAGAGATGGCTCAAGATATGGGAATAAGCATTAATGAAGTTTTTAGTTTTTTAGCCGAAGATTCTGTAATCGATCTCGAATTAATGGAAGATCTAAATAAAATTGACATCCCAAGCAAGTGCAGCATTGATGATTTAAAAAATGCTCTTCTTAAAAAAAAGCTTTGTTAAAATTTTTCAACTTTTCTATTTTCCCAGTCAGATTTATAACCACTTTTAACTAAAAATTTCGAATACTTGTTTAAATCACTTTTTTGAATTCGCCATAAATTATAAATCCCAAATTTGCCCAATTTTTGATGATTAATTTTTGACCATTGCTGTCGGCGGGTAGAGTATTCATCTATTACTACCAATAGAGATTTATATTCATAATCAGGTTGATCCTCATAATTCTCTCTCCTATCAGTATTTAGTCTTTCTGAAAGATTAATTAATCCCTCTTCAGTATTTGGTTCATAAAAAACTATTTGCCTCGAATAATAGTGTAATGACGGTTTTCTTATCCCGATCATTGCTAAAGTTTCCCTCCCCTCGCGAATATCAAAAATTAATTTTGTGATATTCCTTAAAGGTAATTGTCTAGAAGTATCTGCTAATTTCCTTATTGGGGACATCAAAAAAGATTGTCCAATTAAAAGTAAAATTTGAAGGTAAAGAAAGATATTTTTGGATTTTAAAGAAAATAAAATTATTGCAAGAAGTGTAAATGAAGAGAAGAATAATTTGGCTTTAAAAATTATCCCAGAGCTTATTAGTTCAGATGCAAGATTAGGCATTTCAGGATCGTTTATTGAACTTAACCAATTATTTGAGAAAAAGAATGCCATTGAAACACCAAACAAAATTAAAATATTAAAAATCCATAAATATAGATAACTTTTACTTGAATTTTTTAAGTTTATAAAGCTATTACTAATCAAAATTGCCGCTGCTGGAATTGCTGGCAGCCAATAGCTAGGTAGTTTTGTAGCAGAAAGGCTAAAGAAAATTAAAACTGATATTAACCAACATAGTGAGTAAGTATAAAGCGTCTCACTGACATTGCAATTTCGTTTTGAACTTTTCAAGAAATCCTTAAAAGCTTTGAATATCCCGTGATACAAAAAAGGCGTGAAAGGTAATGAGGCCAATATCATTATGTAAAGAAAAAACCAGAATGGTTCAGCATGATTATTTACAACTGAGGTATATCTTTGAAAATTATGGTAACCAAAAAAATTGTCCCAAAAAGGCTTTCCCTCTTTTATTAGTTCTAATATGTACCATGGAACACTTATAAGTATTGTTATTAAAAAACCTTTCTTAGGATTTATTTTACAGAGCAACTTTTTCCAATTCTTCTGACTAAATAAGAAAGATGTAATAGTCAATAATGCCAGAACAAAAGCAACAGGTCCTTTAGTTAAAATTGCAAAACCTAAAAATACCCACGCTGAAATACATTGGTCATTATTTTCACTCGCCATTCTTCTCCAAAACAAAAGCAGGCTAATCCCCAAGGTTCCAGTTAAAAGGGCATCACTTACAGCAGTTCTACTCCAGATAATTATTAGTGGAGACAAAGCAAAGCCTAAAGATGCAACTATTGGAGTGAGGAATTGCCTATTACCCTTCTGCGGCCAACAAAACAAAGTATCTCCAATCATCAACATTAAAAATAATGATCCCAAAGCTGAAGGAAGTCTTGCGGAGAGTGTTCCTAAACTATCCCAAATCTCGTTATTGGGTAATGAGTAAAAAAAACCCATGAGCCAATATATTAATGGAGGCTTATCAAAGCGGAACATTCCATTGACCTTTGGTGTTATCCAGTCACCTGATTCACTCATCGCCCTTGCCGCAGAGGCAAATAAAGGGGGCGTTTCATCCACCAGTCCTGTAGTACCTAAGCCTAGAATAAATATAATGATTCCAGAAAATAAAACTATTGTTGAGTTTAAAAGCCTTTTTTTTGAGTTCAGAAGAATCATTTAATATATATTAATTTTATTTATATTCGATAATTACCTTATTAAGCCAGTTCACAACCTTGTTAGCAAATATATCTGTAGAGGCATTTTTTTCTACCCATTCTCTACATTTCTGACGCTTTATTTTTGCAATAATCTCTACATAAGAAAGCATATTTTTTTTATCATCAGGATCAGCAAGATAACCTGTTAGGCCATGCTGAATAATTTCACTAGGTCCTCCCCTTTTATAAGCTACAACAGGTACCCCACAGGCTAAAGCTTCAACAATAACGTTGCCATATGCCTCATTCCATTTCGGAGTATTTAGCAACCCTCTGCATTTACCAAGTTCTTTTTGTAATTCATCGGTTGATAAAAAACCCATCCAATCTATAACTCCTTGAGGGAATGATTTTTCTATCTTTGAGGCATACATCTCATCTTCTATAAATCCCCAAACTTTTAATTTTTCGCCAAGTTGATTCGCTACATAAACTGCATCCTCCAAACCTTTTTCCGGAGCCACTCTTCCAACCCATGCCAAGGGTCCCTTAACTGAATCTTGAAAAATATAATTATCTAAATTAAAACCATTCCCAATAATTGTTGGTTTTTTTATGAATGGATAATCATTAGCTTGCATTTTCGAATGAAAGGCAAAATTATTTGGATATTTAGCATATACCTTAGAGATTAAATTATTAATTACTGAACTTTCAGAACCCATACTAATAATATGTGCAATGGGTATCTCTAAATTTAGAGTCATCCAAATAGGCAACCAATCATAGGACATGTTCAATAATACATCTGCACGTTTGGCGATATCTAATCCCTTTTCAAGCATTCCTGCTAAAAGAGAATTGTCTGGGATACTAACGGGAGAATTATAATTTTGATGCTGCCAACTAATTTGATCTTCACCTTCAACAAAATGTAATTTTGCTTTTACATTACTTTCATCTAACTTAGAATTTTTTGGAGCTACAACGTCAACAGTATGACCTAAAGAAATTAAACCTGAAACTAAAGAATTTAAAGTTAATTCAACTCCTCCACCTTTACCACTCCCTAAGAACCCTATTGGAGTACTAATCAAAACTATTCGCATTATTAAACTTTTTACAAAAAGAAACTAATTAAATAGTAGTGTCGGTATATTTATTTTCCCATAAACTCTTTCTCTGGCTTACGAAAAATACTGAGATAAGAACAAACACCACTCCTATCCACTGCAAAATGGTGAGTCTTTCATCTAACCAAACACCTCCACTGAGAAGAGCAAATACAGGTGTTAAAAATGCAAGAGTGCTAAATCCAGTTATTTCTTTATTATTGGCAAAGTAGAAAAACAATCCATAAGCTATTGCTCCTCCAAAAATACTTGCAAATGACATAAGTCCCCAATCAAATATTGACCAATCTGGAATTATTGTGAAATTTGATTGTAAGCAGTGCTTAATAATTAAGGGCAAACTTCCTAAAACCATATGCCAACCTGTAACGGCCACTGGATCACTTTTAGTGCAAGTGAATCTAATTAAAATTGTTCCTAATGCCATAGCTAGAGAAGCTGCAAGCATCCAAAGTTCTCCAAAGTTAAAAGCAACATCATTAATAGACTTATCAGACATCAACCACCAATTCCCTAAAAATTCTTGTGGAACTCCTAAAAATACTATTCCTCCCAAGCCAAAAAGTAGTCCCAACCATCCTATTGGATTAATTAAATTACCAAAAATTGCCCTCGCTAAAATAGCTACCAATAGAGGTTGAGAATCAATTAAGACAGAACCTAAACCTGCGCCAGTTTTTTCAATACCATAAGTTAAAAACAACTGAAAAAAAGTGGCATCAATAATCGTAAAAACAAAAAACCACTTCAAATCGCACTTATAAATTTTTAAATCTCTTTTTAACAAATATGTTGTTATTAGAACAAGAATCCCTGCAGGAAGTAATCTTAAAGAAGCCACAAACTCTGGCCCAGCACTAGATACTAAAGGAGTCATTGCCGCCATTGAAGTACCCCAAAGTGCGAAAGGGAGTATCATTAAAAACCAATTTAGGATTGAATTCATTAGGTCTGCTGATAATCTTTTTAAAGTAGTTTTATGAATTTACCTTAGAAGAATGATTTGGCCTTTTAGACGAAAGTCAAAAAAAAGAATAGCTCGTATAGTAATTGATGAGCCTATTACAAGTTCAACAAGAGTTTCAGTCCTTAAAGCTCTTAAACAAATTGAGGATAGAGAATTTCCTGCTTTAATCGTGAGAATTGATTCTCCAGGGGGTACTGTTGGGGATAGCCAAGAAATATACTCTGCTATTAAGAGACTAAAAGATAAAGGATGTAAAGTCATCGCTAGTTTTGGGAACATCTCAGCATCGGGAGGTGTTTACATTGGAGTCGCATCAGACAAAATAGTTGCTAATCCTGGCACAATTACAGGATCTATTGGTGTGATTATAAGAGGAAATAATTTATCTGAATTATTAGATAAAATCGGTATTAAATTTGAGACTGTTAAAAGCGGTGTATTTAAAGACATACTTTCTCCAGATAAACCTCTTAGTGAGGAAGGTAGAGGTCTGCTCCAAGGGTTAATAGATGAAAGTTACAATCAATTTACTGAAGCTGTTGCTGAAGGAAGGAATTTACCTGTTGAAGAAGTAAGAAAATTTGCTGATGGAAGAATTTTCACTGGAACACAAGCACTTGAACTTGGTCTTGTTGATAAGGTTGGAGATGAATTTGTTGCAAGGGAGCTAGCTGCAGAAATGGTTAATATCGATCCTAAAATTCAGCCCTTAACATTTGGGAAGAAGAAGAAAAAAATACTTGGACTAATTCCTGGAAGTAGAATGATTGAGAAAATTATCAATAATATCTTTTTTGAGTTTGACTCATCTAATAAAGTACTTTGGCTATACAAGCCTTAAATCGATATGTATAAAAAAATGAAAGATGAATATAAAATTACATTTATTCGTGGTGCCACAACAGCATCTGGGAATTCTGTTGGGGAAATAGAAGTTGCAGTAGTGGAACTAATTGATGAATTAATCTCACGAAACAATCTAATTAAGACGAACATATTATCCATTACATTCACAGCAACAAAAGATTTAAATGCATGTTTCCCAGCTTCAATTGCAAGAAAATTTAATGGACTTGATTCAGTAGCCTTTTTAGACTGCCAACAAATGCACGTATCCGATGATGTTGATTTTTGTATAAGAATAATGGCTCAAGTTTTATTGCCACCAAATTATGTAATAAAGCATCCTTATTTAAAAGGCGCTGCAAAATTAAGGACAGATAGATGTTAACCTTAGTGAAATTATTTTTATGATTTAAATTTGAATAGTACGAACTCAACCTTTTAATTCCACCCCATATAATGTTAAAAATCGCAAAGAAATTTCCTTTAGATCTTAAAATTTTAAGATTTTTTATTATCCCTACAATTTTAGTTTTATTTCCCCTTTATAAAATCCAAGATGTTAGAGCAGGGTTAGAATTTCAGTGGGATCAAGACGATAGTTACAGAAGATTAAAGTGGTTTCAGAAAGAAAATAAAAGGAGATTAAGAAATTCAATTTATTTTTTCTTGAGGCCATCTGATAGAAGAACTGATCTCTTAAAAATTAATCTAGCAATTCCTAAGACCTTTAAATCCACTCTAAATAATGAAAAAATTAGTTTTTGCAAAGTAAAAATAGGTGGTTTTGAAAGTAGAACTAAATGTTTAGAAGATATTCCAGCTGATTTCGAAATCAATACTGATGAATCAGGCTTACGTTCACTGGATATTTACCCCTACAGCCCAATCCCCTCTAGCAAAGACAGTTATGCGATTGTCTTTAAAATCTTTAATCCAAAGAAATCAGGCTTATATCAATTTCATTCATTTGGTCAACCTAAAGGTAAATCATTTTCAAGTTATTTAGGAAGCTGGACTATAGTGATCGATTAAATGATAAATTAAATAAAGGTAACTAAAAAAATGACTAAAAGAACCTTTGGCGGAACTTCAAGAAAAAGAAAACGTGTATCTGGTTTTAGAGTAAGAATGCGTTCTCATACAGGTAGAAGAGTTATTAAAAGCAGAAGACAAAAAGGTAGGGAAAGAATAGCTGTATAAATTTTAATTTAATGGCCTTACCTAAGCATATGCGTTTAAAAGGTCACAGGACTTTTAAATATATATACAAAAATTCCCTAACATATCATGGGAAATTAATGACATTTAAAGTTGCAAGATCAAATCCAGCAATACTGTTAACCCATAAGTTCACAAATACCTCAAATAATTTTAGGGTTGCAATTTCAATTAGCAAAAAAGTTTCAAAAAAAGCTGTAGAAAGAAATAAATTAAGAAGAATTCTGCAAGAGTGGTTATTAACAAATATTCAAAAAATTAATAACCACAAACCTTATTGGTTACTTGTTAACCTTAAATTTGGAGATTTCTGCAATGATAAGAGTAGACTTTTGGAGGAATTTCAAAATTTAATGTTCAAATCTCATCTAATCAAATGATTAACATGAATGAAAAAACCTTTTATGAAGGAGGTCCTGCTAAAAGTGATTTAATAATAAATCTATTAGCAGGAATAACTATACTTGGTTTACCATTTACTTTTGCCGCAATAGTTAGAGCATTGTGGTTGAGATATAAAATTACAGACAAAAGAATTACCATTGATGGTGGCTGGTTTGGTAAAAACAAAACACAAGTCTCATTAAGTAACATTGAAGAAATCAGATCTATCCCAAGGGGATTCGGTTCATATGGTGACATGGTTCTTATTCTTAACGATGGATCAAAGGTTGAAATGAAATCATTACCTTTATTCAGAGAGAAGCAAAAATTTATTGAAGAGAATATAAATAAAAGATCACAAATACCAAATCTTAACGAAGTAGAAGGATTTGCTACTAAATCCTAAATAAATTAATTACAAAAATCTTTTTTTCCTGTAAAATAAAATGTCTAGTAAAATTACACTCTCTTTAATATCGTGATAGGGTTCATTTCTGAAAAACTACTTATCCCGATTCTAGATTTTTTCTACGGTTTAGTCCCAAGTTATGGTTTAGCGATTGTTGCATTGACAGTCGTAATTAGAATTGCACTTTTCCCTCTAAGCGCTGGTTCCATTAGAAGCGCAAGGAGAATGAAAATTGCTCAGCCAGTAATGCAAAAAAGGCAAGCAGAAATAAAATCTAAGTTTTCAGGTGATCCAAAGAAACAGCAAGAAGAGCTTGGGAAGTTAATGAATGAATTTGGCAGTCCTCTCGCAGGTTGCCTTCCCTTAATTGTACAGATGCCTGTGCTATTTGCATTGTTTGCAACTCTAAGAGGCTCTCCATTCGCTGATGTCCCTTACAACATAAATCTCAAGGTCGTCCCACAGGATCAAGTTGCCGCTATTGATCCAAAACCATATAAATCACCGCGACACTCTATATTTATTACGGAAAAATCACATTTTCCTGTTGTAGCCACTATTCCCAGTGGAACAAAATTGGGAACGGAAGAATCGATAAAAATAAATCTACAAACAACAAATGGCAATAGCTATTCCGAAGTTCTATCAAAATACGACAATGGATCTAAATATCTCCCCACTTGGAAGGTTTCTAAAGGATCTGAAAATCTTAAAGTTTCCCAAGACGGTACAGTAACAGCAATTAAACCTGGTGATGCAACAATCGAGGCTAAAATCCCTGGTCTAGCGGCTAAAAGTGGTTTCTTATTTATTAAAGCTCTTGGTCAAGTTGGTTTTTATGTAGATGGGGCAATTAATTGGGATATTGCTGCACTAGTAGGTGCCTTTGGATTAACCTTACTTCTCTCTCAAGTTTTATCAAGTCAGGGGATGCCTGCGAATCCACAGCAATCAACAGCAAATAAAATTACACCAGTAATGATAACTGGAATGTTTCTGTTTTTCCCACTACCAGCTGGAGTCTTGCTCTACATGGTTGTTGCAAATATTTTCCAGGCATTTCAGACTTTTCTACTCAATAAAGAAGCTCTCCCTGAGAATTTACAGAAAATTTTGGATCAACAATTATTAGCAAAAAATGAAGTAATTTCAACTTCAGCTTCAACTATCTCAGATAAAAGATTACCTTTTGAACCTAATAGTAAAAAATAGTCTTAATCTTAAATAATGAATTCTTGGTGTAGAAATTTAGAATTACTCATAAAATCAAGAACCCCATTAATTTGGATCAGGACTAAAGAAGAGGAAAGATTAGAAAAATTAGTTAATTTTTCTTGTGAAAGAATAAATATAAAAAGATTCATTACCTGGGATTGTGTCAGCGGTATAAAGGGATTAATAAATGAAGAAGGTAAATTTTCTAACAATCCGTTAGGGGTGCTTAATTGGCTAAAAGAACTAAATTCTGAAGTTCCGACAGTTTTATTAGTTAAAGATTTTCATAAATTTTATGACGATCCATCTATTAATAGAACTATTAAAGAACTATCCTCAGCACTTAAAAAAACTAGTCATAATTTAATAATTAGTTCTCATTTATTTCCATCATCAGATGAGTTGGATGAATTAATGGCAATTGTAAATTTACCTTTACCTGATCAAAGAGAATTGAAAAATCTAATAAAACAAATTGCTATCAATACCAATTCAAATTTAGAGGAACAAGACTTAAACGAACTTTCTATAGCTTCAAGTGGACTTACCGAAATAAAAGTAAAACAAGTCACTGCAAAGGCCCTTGCTCAAAGAGGGAAAATAAGTAAAGAAGATATTAAAGATATTCTTGAAGAGAAAAAACAAGTAATCGCCAGAAGTGAAATTTTAGAATTTTTCGATACCAAATCAAGTCAAGATGATATTGGAGGTTTAAATGTTTTAAAAGTTTGGCTTAATCAAAGATATAGGGCCTTTTCTAAAGAAGCTAGAGACTATGGATTACCTATTCCAAAGGGAGTCTTACTCGTTGGAGCTCAAGGAACAGGGAAATCGCTAACCGCAAAATCAATTTCTAAGAGTTGGTCGATGCCGCTGCTTAGGCTAGATGTTGGAAGACTATTTTCTAGCCTTGTTGGTTCAAGCGAGGCAAGAACAAGAGAGGCAATATTAAGAGCTGAGGCCATGTCTCCTTGTATCCTTTGGATCGATGAAATTGACAAGGGCTTTGGTGGCGATGCTAGAAGTGATGGAGGAACAAGTCAAAGGGTTTTGGCAAGTTTGCTAACTTGGATGGCTGAAAAAGAATCTGCCGTATTTGTCATAGCTACAGCTAATGCTATAGATAAGCTTCCTGCTGAATTATTAAGAAAAGGTAGATTTGATGAGATATTTTTTCTTGATTTACCGAATTCTGAAGAAAGATTAAGTATTCTGGATTTGCATTTAAAAAAAAGAAGACCAAGTTACAAGTTTCCTCTTTCCACTATCATCGATAGAACAGATGGATTCTCAGGTGCAGAACTTGAACAAGCAGTGATTGAGGGGATGCATATTTCATTCTCTGAAAATAGAGAACTTATGGAGAAAGATTTAATAAAAGCAGTTTCTGAATTAGTTCCTTTATCCAGAACTGCTAAGGAGCAAATTAATTTACTCAAAGAATGGTCGACTACTGGGCGCGCTCGATCAGCATCATAGTTAAAAAATATTATCTATAAATACTCCGTAAGTTAGGAATCATTAATTTAGTTAATTTTTAGTCAAAAATCCCTAATATTGAATTTAGATTAACTATTTTAATTAAGGTATAAAAAAAAATAGTGTTAGATCAAAAATTAATAAGAGAAAATCCAACTTCAGTTGAAGAAAGTTTATCCCTGAGAGGAAAGGTTTTTAATATTTCCCAAATACAAGAATTAACTCTTCAAAAAAAAGAAATTGATATAGAAATATCCAGTCTCCAATCTGAGAGTAAAAAATTAAGTAAACTGATCGGTCAAGAAATCAGCAAATCTAAAAATAATGATTCTCCAGAAGTAAATAATTTAAAAATAAAAGGAAATGAATACAGAACAAAAATTTCAGAATTTGAAGAGAAAAAAAGAATCTTAGACAAAAATATACACAATAAAATTTGTAATTTACCAAATTTACCTAGCAAAGATGCTCCTATTGGGAAAGATGAAAGTCATAATGTCCAAGTAAAAACTTGGGGAGATCCATTAATGTCAGAAAATCTTAAATCTCACTGGGAAATAGGCGAAAGTCTTAATCTTTTTGACTCTGTCAAATCAACTAAAATATCAAAAAGTCGTTTTATTACACTTGTTGGGAATGGGGCCAGATTAGAGAGAGCATTAATAAATTTTATGCTCGACATGCATACTAGCAATGGTTATTTAGAGTTAATGCCTCCAGCTTTAGTGAATTCAGAAAGTCTTACCGGATCTGGTCAATTACCTAAATTTTCAAATGAAAGTTTTAAGTGTTCTAATGACGACCTGTGGCTTTCTCCCACTGCTGAAGTTCCACTGACTGCTTTTCATAGAAATGATATTATTGATTCCAAACAATTACCCCTTAAGTATGTTGCATATAGCCCATGTTTCAGGAGAGAAGCTGGAAGTTATGGAAGGGATACAAAGGGTTTAATAAGACTTCATCAATTTAATAAAGTTGAACTATATTGGTTTTGTGATCCAAGTAAATCCATTGAAGCTCATCAAAAGATCACTTTAGATGCAGAAAGTATTTTAAAAAAGCTCAATCTACCTTACAGATTAGTTGATATTTGTACTGGAGACTTAGGTTTTTCTTCAAGCAGAACTTTTGATCTTGAAGTCTGGCTACCAAGTAGTAAATGTTATAGGGAAATTTCAAGTTGTAGCAACTGTTTAGACTTTCAAGCGCGTAGATCATCGATAAGAGCAAAAATTGATAAAAAAAATACATATCTACACACTTTAAATGGTAGTGGGCTTGCGATTGGAAGAACTATGGCTGCTATTCTTGAGAATGGCCAACAAACAGATGGGAGCGTAAGAATTCCAGATGCTCTAGTTCCATATTTTGGATCAAATATTTTAAAAACTGCTTAATATACTTAAATGAATGTTTTAACCTCAATCACTGTTCTAGGATTTCTCATTTTTTTTCATGAGATGGGACATTTTCTTGCGGCAATTTTGCAAGGTATCTATGTTGATGGATTTTCAATTGGTTTTGGACCATCCCTAATTCAGAAAAGATATAAAAATATAACCTATTCACTTAGAGCCTTTCCATTAGGTGGATTTGTTTCCTTCCCTGATGAAGAAATAAATAATATTGACCCTAAAGATCCAAATCTTTTAAAAAATAGGCCAGTTATTCAAAGAGTAATTGTTATATCAGCAGGGGTATTTGCTAACTTAATTCTTGCCTATACTATCTTGATTGTAAATATAACAACCATTGGAATTCCATTTGATCCCGAGCCTGGCATTTTAGTTTTGGCTACTCAGTCCGAGAAACCTGCTTCTCTTGCTGGATTACAAGCAGGGGATAAAATCTTAAAAATTGAAAGCAATACTTTAGGAGTTGGCGATCAAGCAGTTTCTTCTTTAGTAAAAGAGATTCAAAATGCATCCGAGAACCCAATTTCGATAACAATTGATAGAGATGGGGTTTTGAAAGATTTAACTTTGGTCCCAAAAAATATAAATGGGAAGGGTACAATAGGAGCTCAATTACAACCTAATATAAAAAAAGAAACTAAAAGGACAAAAAACATATTCGAACTTTTTAAATACACCAATAATGAGTTTTCATCGCTTTTGGTAAAAACAATACAAGGTTACAAAGGATTAATTACAAATTTCTCCTCAACAGCTCAACAATTAAGTGGTCCCGTCAAAATAGTTGAAATTGGTGCTCAACTATCCCAACAAGGAGGAACTGGAATATTATTATTTGCCGCACTAATTTCTATAAATTTAGCAGTTCTCAATTCTTTACCCTTACCATTATTAGATGGGGGACAACTTGTTTTCACTTTGATTGAAGGTTTTAGAGGAAAACCAGTCCCAGTTAAGGTACAAATGGTGGTTACTCAATCAAGTTTCTTTCTTTTAGTTGGACTTAGTGTGCTACTTATAATAAGGGATACTAGTCAACTTTTAATAGTACAAAGATTATTAAACCAATAAATAAATTTTAAAAATTGTTATCCAAGCTGTTAAGATAAACAATAGTTTAAATTTTTTATTAGATGGCTAAAAAGTCCATGATTGCGAGAGAAGTCAAACGCAAGAAGCTTGTAAAGAAATATGCTGCAAAAAGAAAAATTTTATTAGATGAATTCAATGCTGCAAAAGGACCAATGGAAAGATTAGAAATACATAGAAAGATACAAAGTCTGCCTAGGAACTCTGCCCCTAACAGAGTCAGGAATAGATGCTGGGCAACTGGCAAACCAAGAGGAGTCTACAGAGACTTTGGTCTTTGCAGGAATCAGTTGAGACAAAGAGCTCATAATGGTGAGCTCCCTGGAGTAGTTAAATCAAGTTGGTAGTGCGATTTAGTTTTTTTATCTTTATCGTATTCCGTAAGATACAAGATTGAACAAATTTAAGAATTTTATAGCTTATCTAAATAATTTACTCAATATGTCCCTATAAAATGTAAGAATAAATTATGTATAGATTAATAATTTAAAAAGTGGAAGGACAAAATAAGTCGATCACGTTTGACGGACGAGAGATACGACTAACTACAGGACTATATGCTCCTCAAGCAAATGGATCAGTAATGATTGAGTGCGGTGACACCTCTCTATTAGTTACAGCAACAAAAACTACAAAAAAAGATGCTTCAGACTTTCTACCTCTAATATGTGATTATGAGGAGAAACTATATGCTGCTGGTAGAATACCTGGTGGTTTTATGAGGAGAGAAGGTCGCCCTCCAGAAAGAGCGACTTTAATAGCAAGATTGATTGATAGGCCAATGAGGCCACTTTTCCCATCATGGATGAGAGACGAGATACAAATTGTTGCCTCTTGTCTTTCTCTTGATGAAAGAGTTCCAGCAGATGTTTTAGCTGTTACTGGTGCTTCAATAGCAACTTTACTTGGAGAAATCCCATTTTATGGGCCAATGGCTGCAGTTAGAGTTGGCCTCATAGGAGATGATTTCATCTTAAATCCAAGTTATAGAGAAATAGAAAGAGGCGATTTAGACATTGTTGTTGCAGGTTCACCTGAAGGAATTGTCATGATTGAGGCAGGAGCTAACCAGTTATCCGAGCAAGATACTATCGAAGCTATAG
Source organism: uncultured Prochlorococcus sp. (assembly GCA_902622435.1). Lineage (GTDB taxonomy): Bacteria > Cyanobacteriota > Cyanobacteriia > PCC-6307 > Cyanobiaceae > Prochlorococcus_A. Next base: position 70,080 of record CACNQB010000005.1, read on the forward strand.
ATTTTGGTTATGAAGCCGTTACCGAACTTATTAAATCGCAAGAAGATTTATTAAAAGATTTAGGAATAAAACAAATTAAGCCATCTGACCCTGAAGAAGATAAAACACTTCCTTCTTTTTTAGAGAAAAATTGCACAAAACCGATTGAGTTAGTTTTGAAGAAATATGATCTTTCAAAGGAAGAGAGAGATCTCGAGCTCGAAAAAATAAAAGTTGAGACGCAAGGTAAAATCGAATCTTTGAAAGAGGACGACCAATTAAAAGCTCTTTTATCAGAAAATGATAAATTATTAAGTGCTGACTTTAAAAAGCTCACCAAGAAATTAATGAGGTCGCAAATCATTAATGATGGGAAAAGAGTTGATGGAAGAGATCTCGACGAAGTTAGAAAAATATCTGCTTCAGCCGGAATCCTTCCAAAAAGAGTCCATGGATCGGCTTTATTTCAAAGAGGTTTAACACAAGTTTTATCTACAACTACATTAGGCACTCCTAGTGATGCGCAAGAGATGGACGACCTCAATCCAAGCACAGAAAAAACTTATCTCCATCACTATAATTTCCCTCCATATTCAGTAGGAGAAACAAGACCGATGAGAACTCCAGGAAGAAGAGAGATTGGCCATGGAGCATTAGCTGAAAGAGCAATTATCCCTGTGCTCCCTGGAAAAGAAACATTTCCTTACGTGCTTAGGGTAGTTAGCGAAGTTTTAAGTTCCAACGGTTCTACTTCAATGGGTTCTGTATGTGGAAGTACTCTTTCATTATTAGATGCAGGAGTCCCTTTAAAAGCACCAGTAGGTGGGACTGCTATGGGTTTAATAAAAGAAGGTAAAGAAGTACGAATTTTAACAGATATTCAAGGAATTGAGGACTTTCTTGGAGACATGGACTTTAAAGTTGCTGGAACTGACAAGGGAATAACTGCGTTACAAATGGATATGAAAATCACAGGATTACCAGTATCTATTATTTCTGATGCAATTAAAAAAGCTCGTCCTGCAAGATTACATATTTTAGAAAAGATGCAAGCAGCAATTGACAAACCTCAAGAAACCCTTTCTCCTCATGCTCCTAGGCTATTAAGCTTTAGAATTGACCCAGAGCTAATTGGAACAGTTATTGGACCAGGTGGAAGAACTATTAAAGGAATCACTGAAAGGACAAATACAAAGATAGATATAGAAGATGGAGGCATTGTAACTATTGCTTCTCATGACGGAGCTGCTGCAGAAGAAGCTCAAAAGATAATCGAGGGGTTAACGCGCAAAGTTCATGAGGGTGAGATTTTCTCAGGTGTTGTAACAAGAATAATACCAATAGGCGCTTTCGTGGAAATATTACCTGGTAAAGAGGGGATGGTTCACATTTCTCAATTATCTGAAGCTAGGGTTGAGAGAGTCGAAGATGTAGTAAGACAAGGAGATGAAGTAACTGTAAGAGTAAGAGAAATTGACAGCAGAGGAAGAATTAACCTTACTTTAAGAGGAGTAGGACAAAATAATGGTATGTCTTATCCGGAACCAACCCCTACTCCAGTTGCTCCACTCAACTAGAAATTAAATAGGATAAATATCTTCCTTTTTAATAATATTCTTTATTTCGCGACAAATACTTCCATGTGTTTTCTTGTTATTAGTTGCGATGATAACACCCCTTTGTTGGAAATTAGCTTGTCCATAAGTTAGTTCTTGATTGTCTAAATTTGTAATGGCACCACCAGCTGTTTTTAGAATAGATTCTGGCGCGGCAAAATCCCAATCTTTCGGTGAGCTTTTCCCCGGTAAACTCAAACAAATATAAATATCACTTTCTCCTCTGACTATAGAGGCAATTTTGCAGCCAATGCTTCCCATAATTTCAACTTTGCGAAAATTAATTTTTTGAATTAAATTTCTTAAAATATCGTTTCCATGATTTTTGCTTGTTACTAAAGTCATTTTTTTAAGATTCTTATTATTTAAGATATTTGGTTTATATTTTGTACCATCTCTTTTTTCAAACCATGTTTTTTTTCCATCTGTAATCCACAATTGATTTTTATCTGGAATCAAAACAAATCCTATATAAGGTTTTTGTTTAAAGTTCAATGCCAAATGCATTGCATAGTTACCGGTTCCCTGAATGAAATCTTTCGTTCCATCAAGAGGATCAAGAACCCAGATCCAATCAGAATTACAATCAGAAACTTTGGAAGAAATTTTTACATTTTCTTCGCTCAAAATATCCCAGTTGATATTTTTATATTTTTCATTTATTCCTTTAATAATTATTTCATTAACTTTTAAATCAGCCAAAGTAACAGGATCTTCTTCATTATCATTTCTGAGTATATTTCTTTTACAATCTGAATCTTCTAACAATTTAGAGTAATAATGCAAAATATCTGCGGCTTGCCAGCTTAAAATTCTTATATCATCGATAAGATTATTAATATCTACTCCAAAAGGTAATTTAGTCATTAAATGAATAATAATTCCTCATTATCCCATAGAAGTAAAGAACCTGAAAATGGTACTTGTTATATAGTAGGCACACCAATTGGTAACTTAAATGATATATCACAAAGAGCATTAAATATCCTTAAAAATGTTTCTTTAATTGCTTGCGAGGATACTAGACAAACTAAAAAAATACTGAATAATTTTGTCATCTCAAATAATCTTACAAGTTTTAATAAGCACAACTCTTCAAAGAAAATTCCAGGGCTTGTTAAAGAACTTAAGGAAGGTAAATCCATAGCTATCGTAAGTGATGCTGGGATGCCTGGGATATGTGATCCTGGCGAAGATTTTACTAAAATAGTTAAAGCTGAGGGGATTGATGTAATTTGTATACCTGGGGCATGTGCTGCAATTACAGCACTCGTTTCAAGTGGATTGCCATCCTCTAGCTTTGTATTTGAAGGTTTTCTTCCAAAAAAGAAAATTGATAGAGACAAGATACTTATTGAAATTAGTAAACATGAAAAAACAACAATAATCTATGAATCGCCTCATCGACTTAAGAAATTGTTAAATGAACTTTATGAGGTCTGTGGAGGAGAAAGGGAAATCATCGTAGCTAGAGAATTAACAAAAAAATTTGAAGAGCATATTGGATACAAAATCGGTGAAGTAATTAAATTTTTTGAAGATAAGGAAGTAATTGGAGAAATAACAGTTGTTGTTAAAGGTATTGATAAAAAGATGTGTATAGTTAACGAAGCCAGCTTAAGAAAGGATCTTAAAGAGTTAATTAATGCTGGATTAAGCTTATCTGCAGCTTCTAAATACCTAGCAAAAAAAAATGGTCTTAAGAAAAATATAATTTATAATTTAAATCAAGCCATTTTAAAAAACTAATATGAACTTACAAATAAAAAAAATTTTTTTTATTTTAATTTTCAATTCTTGTTTGTTCTCAATACTAGTTATTGGTTTACAGAACAATTCAAATAAAAATAGAGTAAATTTGTTAATTGGAGAAACAGTAAAATTACCGCAAGGTTTTATTGTGGGCAGTAGTTTTATTGCTGGTTCAATAATTGGGAATTTATTTAACTTTGGTCTAGTTAATAAAAATAAAAACTAAAGTGCAATTAGTTGTTCAGAACTAACAATTCTTGAAATTCCCCTTGAGATCAAAATAGGAGCGACAATTCTAAAGACATCTGTGTTTGGCACTTTGATTACCTTTTGCTCCTTCTTACAAAATCTCTTAGCAACTTTTATATCATTAAATATTTCAATAGTTTTTCTATTTAAGTCACTATTAGGAAGGAAATCCCACTGAGGGTAATCTTTTAAAAGTTTAATTTCTAACTCTATATTTTTATCTACAATCATATATACCATCTTAGGAAAATTAATTTCAGATATTGGAATCGAAGATAATTCTTTTCGCGAAGTACTTTCTATCTCATAATTCAAAGGGGCAATTTCAATAAATTCTGAAGCATGAAGAAAATTTTTATCATCTTTGTATTTAACAGTTTCATTAATTTCTAGAAAGCTGTTTTGAGAATCTTTTGAATTAGAGTAGATATTATCTTTATTAATGTTTTTATCTGTGTTAATAATATTTTCTTGAACAGATTTTTTATTTTTGCTACTTAATTCTTTATATACTGAAACTCCCAGCCTTTCCTTAAGTTTCCTTATTATGGTAACACTTGTAAAACAAAATTCATCAGATAAAGCTTTAATAGTTTTACCACTTTTAAAACCTCTTACTAACTTTTCATTTTCTTTTTCAGTAAGTCTTTTAGCCAAAATAAAATACCAATTAGTTTTATTATAAGAAATTCATCTAGATTGAATTTTAGAAGATAAGATAATCGAACAATTTTAAAGAGTATTTAAAAATCTTTTAAAATTCAAATACATAGATGTGAGAGGTACTTGAGTGATATAAAATATAATTATTGACATTTGGGAGATCAAAAAGGGTTTGCAAAAATTGATTATTTTTTCATTTTAAAACTTTTTAAGGTCTTAAACCAGAAAGACATCAAGCTTCCTTAGCTCAGCTGGATAGAGCAACTGCCTTCTAAGCAGTGGGCCGCAGGTTCGAATCCTGCAGGAAGCGTTTTTATCCTAAGTATTAATACTTGGTGATCCAATTTGCCAATAATAACTACTCAACTCCTTTAAAAGAGAGATTGGTATTATTCCTCTTGTATCAAAAATCCAAGAAGGCTTCCTTAATAGGTCTGATAATTTTCTCCAGTTAAGATTTTTATAATCTTCCCATTCAGTAACGACTACAATAGCGTCAGCATTATCAGCCGATTTATTTATATCAGCGATAAATTGCCACTTACCAATATTCCTGTTGTTGTTTTCAAATTCCTTTAGACCTAACTCCATCTCAATTTGCATTTTCGAAACTGCAGGGTCATTTATTAATAATTCTGCACCATTTTCTATTAAATCTTTAGAAATCTCTATTGCAGGTGATTCTCTTGTATCGTTAGTATCTGGTTTGAATGAAAATCCAAGTATTAAAATTTTTTTATTTGAAACCGTGCCAAAAAGCTTTTGTATGATAAGGGAAGATATTCTATGTTTTTGCCAATTATTCATTAACATTACTTGTTCCCAATAATTTGCGACATCATTCAAGCCATAATAGCGGCATAAGTATACAAGATTTAAAATATCTTTTTTAAAGCAACTGCCACCAAAACCAGGGCTAGGAGATAAAAATTTGGAACCAATTCTCTTATCAGAGCCTATAGCCTTAACAACTTCACTAATTTCTGCACCAGTTGTTTCACATAAAGCTGAAATAGCATTTATTGAACTAACTCTTTGAGCCAGAAAAGCATTAGCCGTAAGTTTCGATAATTCACTACTCCAAATATTTGTGTTAAGAATTTTCTCTTTTGGTATCCAATTTTTATAAATATTACTCAAAGATTCCATTGCGTCTTGATCTTCACCACCAATTAAAACTCGATCGGGATTTTCCAGATCTTTTATTGCTGTACCTTCAGCAAGAAATTCTGGACTTGATAAGACTGAGAACGTTTTTTTATATTCATAGGAAGATCTAGAACTTTTTAAAATTTCCTGTATTAGTTCGGCAGTTTTTACTGGAACAGTACTCTTTTCAACAATAATTGTATGTCCCTGAGAAAATTCAGCGACTTGTCTAGCACTAGACTCAACCCACTTAAGATCACTAGCATATCCAGCTCCTAAACCTTTATTTTTTGTTGGTGTATTCACAGAAATAAATATCATGTCAGCTTCACTTATTGATTTTTCTATATCAGTTGAAAAAAATAGATTTTTATTTCTGCATCTTTCAACTACCTCCTTTAATCCCGGTTCAAAAATTGGCAAATTACTTAAATCTTCGTCATTCCATGAAGAAATCTTTTTATCATCAATATCAATTACGGTAACTTTAATATTTGGACATTTATCTGCTATTACAGACATGGTTGGACCCCCAACATACCCTGCACCTATGCAACAAATTTTTTTTATTAAATATGCTATTTTTTATTAAATAATTTGATTCAGTATAAATTATTAAAGACTATAATCAAAAATTATTATCAATTTTACATACATTAAAAACTTTTTAAAATGTTTCTTTAAAAAATAAATAATTTTAGTAGTAGTTATTTGAGTCTATAATAAGGAAAAGTACAAATAATATTGAGATTTTTATACTTAAAAAAATTTTCAATTTCAAAAGATTATCTAATAAAGACTTTATTTTATATTGGTTTATTTTTATTACCATCAGCATTTTCTATATCAGCAATAATTTTACTGATTTCTTTAATATTAAATTCATTGATTAATGAAGAAAATATTTTTAAAGATAAGTTAAATATATTTTTCTTTTTAGGAAGTTTTTTATTAATTATAAGCTCAATAATGCATGATTTCAGAAGCAATTATCTCTCCTATGATCCCAATTCCAGTCTTTCATGGATAGGTTTAGCAAACTGGATCCCCTTTTTCTGGTGCTATTGGGGTTTCAAGCCCTTACTGAATAATTCCGAAAAAAGAAAAAAAACTTCTCTGATTTTATTGTCAGGAACATTGCCAGTTCTTATTACTGGATTGGGGCAATCCTTTTTTAATTGGGATGGCCCATTTGAAATTTTCAATGGATTAATAGTTTGGTATCAAAGACCCTTAGAGGGAATTACCGGATTAACGGGACTATTTAATAACCCTAATTATGCAGGGAGTTGGTTAAACGTAATTTGGCCTTTCTGTATTGCAGCATTACTAGATAAAACAAAATATCTAGCAAAAAATATTTCCGTTTATCTATTTACTTTGGGTATCTCTCTATCTACTATTTTGACAAACTCTAGATCAGCTTGGATAGGTTTTATTATTGGGACCCTATTTGTTTTCGGTAAAAAAAGTTTTAAGTTAATAACAAATTTATTAATAATTATTTCCTTAATTATTAGTGCAACAATTTTCCCAATTTTTGGAAGCAATATCCAATTATATTTACAAAACATTGTTCCTGAATCAATATGGATGGAATTTAATGACTTTCAATACTCAAGAATAGAAATTTGGCATAAAGGCTTTGAAATCGTCTTTAACAATCCAATTTTTGGAACTGGTGCAGGCTCATTTCCAGAAATTTTTAAATTAGAAACTGGATTATGGAAAGGTCACGCTCACAATCTTCCTTTAGAATTGATAATAAGTTACGGAATACCTACAGGAATAGTTATACTAATTCCAATTTTTTTTATAATATTCAATTCTATTAATAAAATACTTATTACAAAGGCCAGAGAATCATCTTCAATATATGATCAATCATGGATAGCAGCGTTAGTTGTATTGTTCTTTTCCCAAATGGTAGATGTTCAATATTTTGATGGGCGAATAAGTATTATTTTTTGGATTTTATTATCAGGTGCAAGAAATATTATTAAAAAAGATAAAGAGACTGTATATTAAAAAAATTAATTCTTTAGTTAGTAAACCTTACTTCAGATATGTTTAAATAAATTGAAAGTTCTTTTAATTAAGAGAAATAAATGAATTTCAGAATTCCATGGATCATAAGCAGAAGAAGAAAAATTTTAGGTAGTTCGATAGACTACATAACAAACTTTTTTTTATACAATTACATTTTTTTTAAAGAAATTGGAATTTATCCAAGTAAAATTGTTTCTTTAAGTTTTGCACTTTTTTGGATTATAACTAGCTATGTTCTTGGTCGATATGTAAAAACGGAAAAAATCTCATTAGATACATTTTCTAAAGCATTCTTAAAAATAATTTTTATCTTTTTTATTTGCAACCTTATTTACTTGACTATTAACTGGGGTTTACCGCTAGTTTTTTATTGGGACAAAATTCAATTTAGCAGTTATAGTTCAAAAGAAATAAGTAATTTATTTATACGTTCTTCTTTATATATTTCTTTTTTAAGTCTTTTTATTCAATATTTCTTTAGTATCATTACTTATAATATTTATGATCAAAGTAAGGAATGGTTTTTTTTCGGAACAAATTCCCATTATCAGCAAGTTTTAACTGAAATAGAGGATATTAAAAACGATATTAATTTATCTTTAGTTGATAAAAAAGATGATTTAGATCAGTTAAAAAATAAAAATTTTAAAGGTATTGTAATAGGTAATTTTAGCAATATTAATAAAAAAAATTTGAATATAATTTTTAATTTAAAATTGCGAGGTATACATGTGGAAAGTTTACTTTCTTGGTTTGAAAATGAATTCCACAGAATGCCTACTCAAATTATTGATAACAAATATCAACTTATTGAAAAATGTAAATCGATTGAAGACAGTTATCAACTAAGAGCAAAAAGGATTGGAGATCTACTTGTGAGTTTTTTATTATTAATATTAACCTTTCCTTTTTTTATAATTATAAGCATTTTAATTTTTTTGGAAGATCAAGGACCCCTTTTATATTCACAAACAAGAACAGGATTAAATGGTAAAAGGATAAAAATAATTAAGTTTAGGAGTATGAAAATAGATGCTGAAAAAGATGGAATTCAGTGGTCAAAAAAAACTGATCCAAGAATCACACGAATTGGAAGAATTATAAGAGCTACACGATTAGACGAGTTACCACAATTAGTTTGTGTAATAAATGGATCAATGAGTTTAATTGGGCCGCGACCAGAAAGGCCTGAAATCGAGAATCAATTTTTAAAAGACATTCCTTATTATAATTATAGAAATATTTTAAAGCCTGGAATTAGTGGGTGGGCCCAAGTAAATTACCCATATGGAGCAAGTATTTGTGATTCTTCAAAAAAGCTTAGTTATGACATCTACTACATTTGTCATTTTTCAATCCTTTTGGATTTATTAATTTTATTCAAAACAATAAAGTTGGTTCTTAAGGCTGGAGGTTCTAAACCTAAAGAAAGAAAAAATGAAATTGATAATCTTTAATCTATAGAATTATCTTGATTTTTTAATTGTTAAAATTAGTTTACATAACCTGCCACACCAGTAAGTAATAGTATTTGTTTTAAAAAAAATATTTACTAAAATTTTAATTACATTTCATACAAACAAAAAAGCCAAACTTAGAAAATTTTCATGAATTATATTCTAAAAACCAAGAAGCAAATCTTCTTACACCCTCCTCAACAGAAACTGTAGGTTTGTATCCTATCCATTCTTCTAGAAGTTTTGTATTAGAAAAAGTTTTCTCAACATCCCCAGGTTGAATTGGTTCAAATTTCTTTATTGCTTTGATGGAGAGATTTTCTTCTAATAATTCAATAAAGTAATTAAGTAATATTGGCTTTCCAAAACCAATATTAAAGATTTTATTTGGAATTTTATTTTTATTGGTTTTTTCATTATTGTTTTTAGGAGCTTTTAGAGCGCATAAATAAGTACCCTCTACAATGTCTTCAATAAAAGTAAAATCTCTACTCATTTTTCCATAATTGTAAATAGAGATTGGTTCTCTTAAAAGTATTTTTTTAGAAAAAATCATCGGAGCCATATCAGGTCTTCCCCATGGACCATAAACGGTAAAAAACCTTAAACCTGTAATTGGAATATTATGAATATTACTGTAAGAATATGCCATCATTTCATTTGATATTTTCGTGGCTGCATAGAAACTTAATGGTTTATCAATTTTTTGATTTTCAGTGAAAGGGTAATCATTATTTCCACCATAAACAGAACTACTAGAAGCATAAACTAGATGTTCTACGTTATAGTTTTTACAATTTTCTAATATATTAAAAAATCCATTTAAATTTGAATTTACGTATGAATCAGGATTTTTGATAGAAAATCTTACACCTGCTTGAGCAGCAAGATTTATTACAATATTAGGCTTATTTTTTTTAAAAATATTTTTAATTTCTGATACATTTTCAAGTGAAATTTTAAAAAAATCCCATAAATATTTTTTATTATTTACAGAGTTCTCAATATCTCTTAATCTGTCATATTTTAATTGCCTATCATAATAATCATTTAAATTATCTATTCCAATAACCTTAAAGTTTTCCGCCAAAAATCTTTTAGTAAGAGCTGCACCTATAAACCCAGCGCATCCTGTAATAAGAACTACTTTTTCAAATTTGTTCATTTAGAGAAGTTCTATTATGACATTAACAATCTAATTCAATATAACTCATCAAATTTAAACTCCTAAAGGAATTTATAAAATATCTCATATAATAAACTAACTCAAAAAAATTAAATCTTTATTTATAAAATAATATGATGGAAAAATATGAAAATTCTTCTAATATTGCTATCATTTTGGGATTTTATAACGGTGGACAATACTTACGCGAACAGCTTGAGAGTATTATTTGTCAAACTCACAAAGAATTTCAAATATTCATTTTTGATGATTGCTCTTGTAAAAAAAGTATTGACTCTGAGCTTGAATTATTTATTAAAAAAAACTCAAACATTTCGATAGTTAGAAGAGAATCTAATATTGGATATGCTAAAAATTTTTTATATGGTCTAAATGATGTGGGTTCTAATTTTGATTTCTACGCCTTTAGTGATCAAGATGATATATGGGAAAAAAATAAATTAGAAAATAGTTTAAAAAAAATTAAAACTTTTAATCCGCCTTCCTCAATTTTATATTGTTCAAGAACCTCTTATTTTAAAAATGATTCTCATATTGAAATTGGTTCCTCAAAGGTTTTCAAAAAGAAACCACAATTTAAAAATGCTCTTTTACAAAATATTGCTGGGGGCAATACTATTTTAATGAATAAAAAAGCTCGAAATCTTATGATCAATTCATTAGTTTCTGATAGATATATATCTCATGACTGGTGGTGTTATCTCTTAATTTCAGCTTCAGGGGGAGATATAATTTTTGATAATTTAAAATTAGTAAAATATAGACAACATGAAAAAAATATAATTGGAGGTAATAGGAAATTCAATGACAAAATAAGAAGATTTATTAAATTTTTTAAGGGTAATTTTAAAGAATGGAATGATATCAATATTAGTAATTTAATGAAAAATAAAAAGCTTTTAAAAAAAGAAAATCTTACTACACTAAAGCTATTTATTGATGCTAGAAATAAAAAAAATATTTTTCTTAAGCTTTTATTATTCAAAAAATCAGGAGTTTTTAGACAATCTTTTTTTGAAAATATTATTTTCACTTTAGGAATAATCTTAAATAAAATTTAAAATTATTTTTTATTTTAAAAATAGTAATTCTAATCTAAAATTAAGTTTATCTTTTGTTATTAAAATGAATTTTCAAAAGCAAGCGCAAAGAAAAGGGATAATTCTTGCTGGTGGAAAAGGTACTAGGCTATACCCCATTACTAATGTCGTAAGTAAACAGTTACTACCAATATATGATAAACCTATGATCTACTATCCTCTTACGACTTTGATGCTTTCTGGAATAAAGGAAATTTTGATTATTACTAATGAGAAAGATAAAATGTTATTTAAAGATCTATTAGGAAATGGAAAACAATTAGGAATTTCTATTGATTATAAAGTTCAAAAAAAACCGGAAGGAATAGCTCAGGCATTTTTAATTGCTGATGAATTTATTGAAAACAAACCAGTTACACTAATATTAGGTGATAATATTTTTTATGGCAAAGGTTTAGTAAATCTTCTCGAAAAATCAAGCAAAAATAATAATGCGACAATTTTTGCTTACCCTGTTAAAGATCCCGAGAGATATGGAGTAATAGAATTCGATAAAAATTCTAAAGTGTTATCTATAGATGAGAAACCCAAAACTCCAAAAAGTAATTTTGCTATTACTGGGTTATATTATTACGACGAAACAGTTTTAGAAAAAGCAAAATCAATCAAACCTTCAAAAAGAGGTGAATTAGAAATTAGTGATATTAATAAATTGTATTTAAAGGAGGAAGCTCTTAAAGTTGAACTTTTTGGGAGAGGAATGGCTTGGTTAGATACTGGTACTTTTGATTCTTTAAATGAAGCATCTATTTTCATAAAAACTCTTGAAAATCGACAAGGATTAAAAATATCTTGCCCTGAAGAAGTTGCTTGGAGAAAAGGTTGGATTAAAGATGAAGATTTGATTAGATTATCTAAACCGCTTGAGAAAAGTGGTTATGGGAGATATCTGATTTCTCTTTTAGAAGATTAAAAAATGAGAATTAATTATAAAAAATGTTTTGATTACGATGGGAACCTTATTCAAGGTCTTCTAATAATTAATCCTGTGATTAATTTCGACGATAGAGGTTTTTTCCAAGAAAGCTGGAATAAAAAAACCTTCGGAAGCATTCTTAATGAAAATAAACAAAAAGAAGAACTATTTGTACAAGATAATCATTCCAAATCAGTTAAGGGGACATTGAGAGGTCTCCATTATCAAAAGGAACCTTATGCTCAAGGTAAATTAGTAAGATGTCTTAGAGGAGAGATATACGACGTAGCTGTTGATTTGAGAAAAAGTTCAAAAACTTTCATGAGTTATGCTTTTGTAAATTTAAGCAGCCATAATCAAACACAATTTTGGATACCTAAAGGTTTTGCGCATGGTTTTTTAACCTTAACTGAAGATACAGAAGTTTTATATAAAACAACTAACTATTGGAATAAAGATTCAGAATTAACCCTAAAGTGGGATGATCCAAGCATTAATATCAATTGGCCACTATCAACTCTTAAACAAGAAGTTAATATTAGCGAAAAAGATAGAAATGCATTTTCTCTAGATCAACTAAAAAATGAATATCTTTTTTTATGAGAATTTTAATAACTGGCGTTGACGGTCAACTTGGAAGTCAATTGGTAAAAAATCAACAGCCAAATCTAGAAGTAATTGGGCTTAATAAAAATCAATTTAATCTTCTTAATTTTGAACAATGTAGAAAAACCATACTTAATTTAAAGCCAGAATGGATAATAAATACAGCTGCATTTACAGCTGTTGACAAAGCTGAAATTGAGCTTAAAAAAACATTTGATATAAATGCATTTGGAGTAGAAGTAATAGCTAAAACTTGTTCTAGTTATGGTGGGAGACTTCTTCAAATTAGTACAGACTTTGTATTTGATGGAATGAAAAAAACCCCTTATTTGCCTCATGACAAATGTAATCCATTGAATAAATATGGTGAATCTAAACTTAAAGGTGAATATCTGTCACTCAAGTATCCAGGGAATTTGATTCTAAGAACTAGCTGGCTATATGGGCCATCTGGAAATAATTTTTGCTTAAAAATGTTAAACCTTCATAAAAATGCTTTTAAACAATCAAAGATTCTTAAAATTGTTCATGATCAAAAAGGATGCCCTTCTGATACGATTCAATTGGCAAAGATTTGCTGGGAGTTAATAAAAAAAGAAACTGATACTAAATCAAAACAAAAAATCTTTCACTGGAGTAACAAAGGGATAACAACTTGGTATGATTTTGCATTTTCAATTGGTAAATTTGCTGAGGAATATGGATTGATAGAAAAAGCAGCAGATATTCAACCTATCTCGTCATCAGATTATAAAACACTAGCCAAAAGACCTAATTTCTCAGCTTTAGATTGCAATCAAACAAGTAGATTTTTGGGAATCAAACAACTAGAATGGACTGAATCATTGAAGTTGATTTTAAAGGAATATTCTGAAATAAAAAGAAAATTATGAGAATTCTTATAACAGGTGGAGCAGGATTTATTGGCAAATCTTTGATCCTAAAACTACTATCTTCTTCTGAAAATCTAGTTTTTAATATTGATAAATTAGGATACTCAAGTTCAATAGAGCCAATAAATTCATTTTGTTCGAAAAACGATAATAATAATCATATTTTCATCAACTTAGATTTGAAAAACAAAAAGCAAACTAATGATGTAATACAAGATTGTTCTCCAGATATTATTTTTCATTTAGCGGCAGAGAGTCATGTCGATAGATCAATAACTAGCCCAAAGGAATTTATTGAATCCAATATTCTAGGTACATATAATTTATTAGAAGCATCACTAAATTACTTTAGAAAATTAGATTATATTAAAAAAAATAAATTTAGATTTTTACATATTAGCACTGATGAAGTTTTTGGATCTCTTGGAGAAAATGGAAATTTTTCAGAATTTTCTCCATATGATCCAAGGAGTCCATATTCTGCATCAAAAGCAAGTAGCGACCACTTAGTAAAAGCTTGGTTTCATACTTTTAAATTACCCGTAATAGTTTCAAACTGTTCAAATAACTACGGACCATGGCAATTCCCAGATAAATTTATACCTAAAGTAATTTGTAATGCTTTAAGTGATGAAGAAATTCCAATTTACGGAAATGGATTAAATGTAAGAGATTGGTTATATGTTGAAGATCATGTTAATGCTCTTATTCTCTTATCAAAGTTTGGGAGATTGGGAGAATCATATTGCATTGGAGGTAATATGGAGAAATCAAATAATGATGTTGCTCTGGAAATTTGTAAAATTTTAGACAAAAGATTTCCGAATAAAAAACCACATAACAAACTTATTCGATATATAAATGACAGACCTGGTCATGATAAAAGATACTCTATAAATTTTCAAAAAATTAAAACTTTACATCATTGGGAACCAAAATATGATTTTAAAAAAGGTCTAAAAGATACAATTAATTGGTACATATCAAACTTTTCTTGGGTTGAAAATATTTACAAAAAAGAATCTAAATAAATATAGTTATTTGGAGTTAGTTTGAAACTAACAATAGAAAACCAAATTCCTCTTTAGTTTATTATAAAAAATAAAAGTAACGAAAATTCCCAAAAAGTTTAATAACAAAATCACTATTCCTGCAAGCATGAAACTTTCTCCAACTAAAAGGGAATCTCTTAGAAACCTTAATATCTGATAAATAGGATTAAAATCTGCAATTAACCCTAATTTTCCAAGATTTTTCTTTTCATATAAAATTGGGGATAATAAAAATAAAAGATTCGTCAAGACAGGTAATAATTGAAATAAATCATTAAACCTGATACCCAGTATTGATATTAGTAGGGGCACCCAAAATAAAAATAAAGCAAAATTTAAAAAATGGAATGGAACGCAAATTAAATTTAAAATTAAATTAGGTGATAATAAGAAAAAAAATCCTCCGACAATGACAAATGCTTGAAAAAAGTTTTGTATTTGAAAAGCCCATTCTTGGCAGACAAAGAAAATTGGCTTCAGTTTAGAGTTTTTTATTCTAGCTGCATTTATTGAGAAAATTAATGAAGCAGAATTTATTGATTCACAAATTGAATTCCAAATCAATAAACCAAAACCTAAATATATTAAATAGCTTAAAAGATTATCAACTTTAAAAACTTTCCCATAAATAAGTCCTAAACATAATACGGAAAATAAGGTAGATAACCCTAACCAAAGACTACCTAAAGTGGTACGGGCATATCTTGCCTTAGTTTTTGAAATTGCAGTAAACCACCAAGCACGCCTAGTTTTTAGACAATATTTAAAAACTTCTATTACTTCTTTCATCATAAAAACTTAAAGCATCAGTCAAGTTTCCATCAAATATTATTGAACCATTCGAAAAAACCAAACCCCTTGAACAAAATCTTCTTAATAAAGATTCTGAATGAGATGCAATTATTAACATCCCATTACTAGTTAAATATTCATCAAGTCTTTTTTGAGCTTTTTTATAAAACTTTTGATCACCAGTGCCAATTGTCTCATCTAGAGCTAAACAAGCATGTCTATGATAAGTCAGAAGTGAGAAGGTCAACCTTGAAGCCATTCCTTCACTGTAAGTTTTTAAAGGTAGGTATAGAAACTCTCCTATTTCCGAAAAATTGATTATGTAGTCCAAGAAATGATTAAAACCCTCTAAAGAATTATTGATTATTAGATAATGAGCTTTCGCTGCTTCCAAACCAGTTAAATCTTCCTCAACAATAAAGGATCTATCTATCATTGGATAAACATCAACGTTACTTTTTATTATCCCAGAAGTTGCTTGATAAATTCCTGAAATAAGTCTTATAAATGAAGATTTACCAGCCCCATTATGGCCAATCAAAGCAATTCTCTCTCCCTCATTTAATGTGCAGCTAATTGAATTTAGTGCTTTAACACTTTTTAAATTATTAGTAGTTGATATTCTTCCTCCGCTTAAAAAACTTAAAATTTTGTGTTTTATTGAATTATTTGACTGAGCCAAAATTGGTATCTTTAAATTTACATTTTCTAAAACAATTTTATATTGCAACTTACTATCCACTTTAATAATTACTTAAACTTACTATAAAATATTTATTACTTGCAAACGAAATACTTTAAGTAAACTCCTAGAAAAAGTATTTGTATAAAATCATTATGATAATATAGGTATTGAATAAAAACTTTTAAAAAGTGAAGGCAGTCATATTAGCTGGTGGCTATGGCACAAGAATATCAGAGGAAACTTCGCAAAAGCCTAAGCCTATGATAGAGATAGGAGGCAAACCTATCCTATGGCATATTTTAAAGATTTATAGTTACTACGGTATTAACGAATTCATTATTTGTTGTGGATACAAAGGTTACTTAATTAAAGAATACTTTGCAAATTATTTCCTACATAACAGTGATGTAACTTTTGACATGAAGGATAATAGTATGCAAATCCATACAAAAAATGCAGAACCATGGAAAGTCACATTAGTAGATACTGGCGAAAAAACATTAACCGGTGGAAGACTAAAAAGAGTCTCTGAATTTATCAATAATGAATCATTTTGTTTTACATATGGAGATGGAGTAGCAGATATAAATATTGGAAAGCTTATTGAATTTCATAAAGAGAGAGGGAGAAAAGCAACACTAACTGCTGTAAAACCACCAGGTAGATTTGGTTCTATTGAATTTGAAAGAGGTAAAGTTTTATCCTTCCAAGAAAAGCCTAGAGGAGATGGGAATATGATAAATGGAGGATTCTTTGTTTTAGAACCGTCTGTAATAGATTTAATAAGTGGTGACAGTTGTACTTGGGAAGATCAACCACTAAAAACTCTCGCAAAGACAAATGAACTTTCAGCATATTTACATAATGGCTTTTGGCAACCTATGGATATGTTGAAAGATAAAAAATTTTTAGAAAAATTATGGGAGTCAGATAATGCTCCATGGAAATGTTGGAGATAGTATTTTGGATAAATTTTCTTTAGTAAAACCCAATAATTCTTTTTGGAAAAGTAAAAAAGTACTAATTACTGGTCATACAGGATTTAAAGGGTCTTGGTTATCTCTTTGGCTTCTAAAAATGAATTCAAATGTTAGCGGCATTAGTCTTGAGCAGGAAGACTCCAATAATCTTTTTGATCAATTAAAAATTAGAAATGATCTTAACCATATTACTTGCGATATAAGAGATAAAGAATTATTAAAAAAACATATTCAAGCGATCAAGCCGGAAATAATTTTTCATTTAGCAGCGCAGCCTCTAGTTGTTGCATCTTATAAAGACCCAATTTACACATGGGAAACAAATGTTATGGGTACATTACATGTTCTTGATGCAATGACATCAATTAATAATGACTGTTTAGGAATATTTATAACCACAGATAAAGTCTATAAAAATAATGAGTGGATTTACGGATATAGAGAAAATGATGAGTTAGGGGGATATGATCCATACAGTAGTAGTAAAGCTGCTTGTGAAATTGCTATTTCTTCTTGGAGGTCAAGTTTTTTAAATAGTAAAGAATTACCTTCAATTGCGAGCGTTAGAGCTGGAAATGTTATTGGGGGAGGAGATTGGGCGGAAAACAGAATTATCCCTGATGTAATAAGATCTCTAAAAAATAATGAAAAAATTAAGATTAGAAACCCTTCATCCACAAGACCATGGCAACATGTTTTAGAACCACTTTCAGGTTATTTATTACTTGCAGAAAATATCTATAAAAATCATCAATTTCTCTCATCATCATTTAATTTTGGTCCGTTTATCGAATCAAATAAAACGGTACTAGAGTTGGTTGAAGAATGTCTTAAATATTGGGAAGGAGATTACTTAATTAACAAGGGTCAAGACATGCCACACGAAGCTGGAATACTTAATTTATCAATTGAAAAAGCAATTAAGGAATTACATTGGTTGCCAAAATGGAACTTTCAAGACACAATTGCGAACACAATTAATTGGTATAAAAAGGTATGCTACAAAGAGAAGTCACCTATCGATTGTTCATTGGATGATTTAAATCGTTATATCCAAAATTGACAAAATTTTTTCTATCAATATGAAAAATAATGTTTTTGTTGATTTGCCTAAATACATTTATACAAGCAACGGGACTAAATGTCTTATAGATCTATCAACTAAATTAGAGTCTAAAAACATAAAAATTATAAAATTATTTCGCGATAACAAAATTCTTTCGAAGCTAAAAAAAAAATTCAATCTAGAATTTTCCAATAATAATTGTCAAAAATTAACTAAAAAAGCACAAAAAGGGGATTGGTTTTTAGCTTGTGATACGACACCTTCATTACTATTAAATAAAGCAAGAAAGCATGGAGTTAAGATATTATGGTGGCAACTAGCACCATATCAGTTTTTAGGAAGTAATCAAATACCAAAAGTTGGAGACTATAGCCTGCCTTTTTCCTCCTACACTGATCCGAAATCAGATACATACTATTATTATCAACCTGATGTAGATCCAGAATGGAAAAAAGCATTGAATAAAAAAAAATTTAACCACCAAAGGAAGAACCTTAAGATATGCCTCTACAATGGGAAAGGAAGATTATGTACTATAAACAACAAATTAAGAGAGTATCTATCTAATTATCAGATAGAGGCAATTACTAGGATAAATCCAAAACAAAAGTCGGAATATTTTAATATGCTACTAAATTGCGATGGTTTAATTTCATTTGATGAGATGTCTCAAACGAATCTCGAAGCAGCTTCATTAGGAATTCCTGTTTATGTAGCAAATCCTTTATTTCCAGAAAAGTGTATAAGAAAGTTTAATATCAAGGAATTAGAAAAAAGAGTTACCAGTAGACCAGAAATTTTTATTTCTATGTTAGAAAAAGAAAGTTTCATATCAAATCCATTCGACGTTAATTATCTTAAAAGTTTTAACTCTAATACAATTAAAAAATTCGTTGATATTTTTAATGGAGATATTGACTTGAAACCTCTTAATAAAAATGAAATAGGTTTATTAAAAAAATACTCAAAATCATTGAGATTAAAACAAGTAATATATCCCTATGTAAATAGTGGGCAATCACCCAGCAGTCTTTTAATAAAACCTTTCATCAAAAACATTATTAATAAAAACAAATATAAAAATATTCAACTATGGATTACAGTATTCGACTCTGTCGGACACTTTTTATATAAATTAAGACTAATAAGAATTTGTGAAATATTTATTTTAAAAATAAAAAACTTTTTAGAGAAATAAAGATCTATTTATTTTGATAATTTATTTAATTTGCCTGTTATTTGACAATTTAAAATTTTTTAATATAAAAAATAATTTTTAAAAAATCTCTTGAAAGTGCTTGTTATGAATTATCTTAAAAAAAGATAAATTTATTACAAGTGGAAAGTCTTAATGCAATAAAAAAAGAAATCCTAAAATTATCAAAAGAATATTCAAAGCATGCGCATTCTGCCTTTAGACCTAATGGAGATCCTCTCCGATCTAAATGGCAAATGGGATCACCTATTCCATATGCTGGTCGAGTTTTTACCGAGGAGGAAGTTGCAGCTGCTGTTTCTTCAACTTTAGATTTTTGGCTTACGCTTGGCAGCGAAGGTATTAGTATGGAACAAGAACTTTCTGAATTTCTTGGTGCAAGAAAGTGTCTTTTAGTAAACTCTGGTTCAAGTGCTAATCTTGTTGCAATTTCTACTCTCACTTCTTATAAGTTAAGAGAAAAAAAAATAAGTCAAGGAGATGAAGTTATCACTGTAGCTGCAGGTTTCCCCACCACTGTGGCTCCCATCATTCAAGTTGGTGCCAAACCAGTTTTTATTGATGCAGACCCCGTTACTGGCAATGCAAGATGTGATCAGCTAGAAAAAGCATATAGAAAAGGGAAAACAAAAGCTGTTATGATGGCTCATGCCTTAGGCAATCCTTTTAATTTAAAAGAAACTTTAGAGTTTTGCAGAAAATATGATTTGTGGTTAATTGAAGATAACTGTGATGCATTAGGTTGCAGTTACTCTATGCCTAAAGAATTAGCAAACAAATTTGGTTTCAAAGAGAATAGTCCAGGACTATTTGATGGAGAAGATAGGATTATTAGATGGACGGGAACTTGGGGAGACATAAGCACACAAAGTTTTTACCCTCCTCATCATTTAACAATGGGAGAGGGGGGTTCTGTAAATATCATAAATAGTAAAAAGTTGGCCGTCATAGCAGAGAGTTTTAGGGACTGGGGCCGAGATTGTTGGTGCCCAAGTGGAATTGATAATACTTGCAATAAACGTTTCGAATGGAAATTGGGAGAACTTCCTAAAGGATATGATCATAAATATACCTACAGTCATCTAGGATTTAATTTGAAGCCCCTAGACATACAAGCTGCTATAGGAAGAGTACAAATAAAAAGGCTTCCAGAATTCATCGAGACAAGAAAGTCAAATTGGGATTACCTTAGATTAGGATTAGCAAAAAATGAAAAATATATTAGCTTTGCGTTACCAACACATGCAACTAATTGGGATAAAACAGATGGTTTTTCATGGGATCATACTAATTGTTATACAGATTGTTCTTGGTTTGGGTTCAAAATATCCATCAAGCCATCCGCTCCCTTTTCAAGAACAGAATTAGCTAAAGAATTAGATAAACACAAGATTGGCAATAGGATGCTTTTTGGTGGAAATTTGCTGCGCCAGCCAGCTTTTGTAGAATTAAAAAAAGAAAATCCTAATACTTTTAGGGTTGCTACTGAAGTTACAGGTTCTGATCAAATAATGAACGACACGCTTTTTCTTGGCACTTATCCTGGATTAACAAAATCGATGTTAGATTTTGAAATTGATGTTATCAACAAATTCATTGAAAAAAGATAGCTTAACTATATTAATTCAAACAATATTTTATTTAATTCACAAAAACTTGAGATCTCATAATCTGCTCTTGATATTTCGCCTATTTGCCACAAATGGAAACCATATTTCACAGCAATAAAAGCGATATCATTGTTTTTTGAAGCAAGTAAATCGGAGTTTGTATCACCTATATAAATTGCATTTTTATTTCTGATTTTTTGACTTTTCAATGCAAACTTAATTGCTTCCTCTTTATCTACGAAAGAGTTTGTAGAAATTCCTTTAAATGATTTATAGTCAATTCCATATACATTATTAAAATACTTAAATAAGTTTGCACTTTTAAGAAGAGCTATTGTTGGTTTGGTAGGTTTATTTGTAATTAAATTTATAGAGGAGAAATATCCTGATGAAGCAAATTTAGGAATACTCTCTATTACTCCAGGATACCAGCTAACTAATCTAAAGTTTTTATTATCATAATCTGAACGAAAATAACTTTTGAATTCAAAAATCTTTTTTGAGGATAATTTTGGATAGATCTTGTTTAAGATCTTAGAAATAGGTGGACCAATAAACTTTTTAAATTCAAAGATTGATATTGGTTCTAAGTTCAGTTCAAAGCAGGAATTTTTAAAAGATTCATAAATGCCCTCTGAAGAGTCTGCAAGTGTCCCATCAAAATCAAAGAACAAATTTCTAAACATTGCCATTGCTTAAAAATTGTTTTTTAAATTAATTAATTTTTTTTTCATTTAATATTTAATGCCTCGGTCCGGATTCTAGCCATTGTCTCTTCAGAAAGTAATGGACTCATATCCTCTAATTCTGCAGTTATCATAGATCCGTCCTCGAGTTTTTTACTAGCTAATTTGGGCGCAAATTGCTGTTCCAAGTCTAAAACTACTTCAACTAAAACAGGATGTTTATCTGATATTGCCAAGTTAACATTTTCTTTCAAAGATTCTTCATCATTAATTAATAGATAATTTATTCCAAATCCCGAACAAAGTTTAGAAAAATCAGGGAAAGGAAGTCCTGATTCAAAACCACATCCAACAGGATTTCCAGGAAAATAATTTTGTTGTGTTTGTCGAATTGAATGATAACCTTTGTTATTTAAGAGAAATATCTTTATAGGCAACTGCAAGCCACCTATATAGGCCAATTCTTGCAAATTCATCATTATAGAACCATCTCCCGCAATACAATTAATCTCTTTTTCAGAGGCATAAAATGCTCCTATTGCTGCAGGTATTTCATAACCCATTGATGCACAACCAGAGTTATGAAACATCCTTTGATTAGCTTTAAAAATAGCAGCTTGAAACCCTACAACACATGCTGTTCCATCTGCACAAACGGTTATGGCATCTTTATTTAATTTGGATGTAAGATAGTTTATAAAATAATAAGGATTTATAGAATCAGTTTTTTTAGTAGTTATTTCTTTTAATGGATGATATATTTCAAGATATTTCTTACCAAATTCTCTCCACTTGGCCCATTTATTTAAAACTATATTTTTAATTTGGAATCCTTCGGAAATAAGATTTTTTAATTCTTCAGATAGTCTCGGGAAGAATCCCTTTATAGTTGATAAAACTTTAAGGTCAGTATTTAGAAATGGTTTTGTTAGTTCTGAATTATCAATATCTAAATGACATGTCCAAGCATTCCTAGCAAAGGATTTCCAATTAAAACTTAATTGTCTAATATTTAACCTACAACCAACAATTAAGACGCAATCTGATAATTGAACTGCAAAATTACCTGCTCTATTACCCACAGATCCCGGGCGTCCAGAGTAACAAATATGATCATCACTTAACAAATCATTATTATTCCAACCAGTTACAGTAGAAATTGGCCAATCCTCAAGAAACTCAATAAATTCTTGATAAGAATCACTCAATCTTATTCCACCTCCAACATATAATGTTGGTCTATCACTCAAAAGTATTTTTTTTGCTAATTCCTTTACTTGATAATTACTAATAAATGGTTCATTTTTTGATAATTTTAAATCCCTCTCTATGAATTTTTTAAACTCATCAGGCAAGATTGTAGCCTGGATATCAATTGGAACATCTATCCATATAGGTCCCATTCGCCCACTAATTGCAGAAATAAATGATTTATCTATTAATTCAGCAATAGATAAAGGATCTCTTACTACTGCTGCAAATTTTGTGACTTTACTAACCATTGAAACTATGTCAACTTCTTGATCTCCCAACTGCCTTAGATTATCGTCTTCATATGAAGAGACCATTGTGGAAGTTTTTGCTTGTCCCGATATTACTATCATTGGTAAAGAGTCGACGTAAGATCCAAAAACTCCATTTATTGCATTAATACCTCCTGGTCCAGCCGTCACATTTAAAATTGCTGGTTTAAATTTAATGCGAGCATAACTTTCTGCTGCCATGGCGCAACTTTGCTCATGATGCAATGTATGAATACTGCCAGAAAATACTTTTCCAAATGAATCATTAAGGTGCATTGCGGCACCACCAGTTACCATGAAAACATCACTACATCCAAGAAATTTTAGTCTGAGTGCAATAAAATCCGAAACTCTCATTTTAATTTTAATTTAAAGAAAAATGCATAACTAATACCAAAGAATAATTTTATTTCTCAGATTCACTATTCTCCTATATATATAAATTGAAGTACATAACAATATTGGTAGGGTAATTAATTGTAAAGTGAAGGAAATATGACCGTCCACTAACGAACTTCTTACAGATGATAAAATTCTGTAAATAGGATTGTACTGTGCAATTATATAAGCTCTCCCCATAGCGGATCTGAAAAACATAATTGGAGAAGTAAAGAACATCAATTGGAAAATAACTGGAAATAATTGCCCTGCATCTTTAAACTTACCGCCAATTAAAGCCGCTAAACCAGAAAAAGAGAAAACCATTAATACCATATTAATTAGTGGAATTATCGCTACAAATAAGTTTAAAAACTCAACCATCCCAAATATTAGAGTAACTATGATTATTGGTAGAGAGGCCTGAATAAAGCAAAGAAACTGGAAACAAAATTCTTCTAAAAAGTAATAAGAGGGTGTAAATTCTGAATTAAGTGATCTATCCCGTGTTGCTTGAAAAACGCCAGCACTAGATAAAATTGTACCTGAAATAAATGACCATAAAGTAATCCCAATAGCTAAGTAACCAAAATAATATTTAAAATTATCTACGGAGAAAACATATCTATAAACAAAACCTAGAACACAAACTGCAAGCAAATTAGATAATCCAATCCAAATATTTCCTAAATATGTCCTAACAAATCTTGCTTTTGTTCTCGTCCATGCCGTATACCACCACATAGATGGAGTGGGATCTTTAAAACCCAATGATAAATATGATTTCATTGATAATGATTTTTTGTATCGTGATAATAATCCAGAGCATCTACTAATTTACCATCAAAAACACACCTCCCTTTTTCAAATACAATTCCTCTTGATGTAAATCTTTTCAGGAGTGCCTCATCATGTGAAGCCAAAATTAAAGTACTAGTGTAAGCCAAAAATTTCTCGAATCGTTTATTGGCTTTGTCCATAAAAAATCTATCCCCTGCTGCTATTCCTTCATCCATCGCCAATAGTTTATGAGGGAAACTAGTTATTAGAGCAAACATTAACCTTGTTTTCATTCCATCGCTATAAGAGGAAACAGGTGTACCCATAAATTCTCCCAATTCAGAAAATTCAAAAATATCTTTTAAGAAGTCATCATAATCATTATTTTTAGATCCTTTCAAAAAAGCTGAAGTTCCATTAACTTTCAAATAATGAGCAGTGCAGACTTCGAATCCAGTTAAATCTGCGTCAATAATAAAAGATTTATCTATCAAAGGTGTTGCAAAACTCTTCACATACATATTTCCAGATGATGGAGTAAATATTCCAGAAATAAGCCTTAAAAAAGTACTTTTGCCTGCACCGTTATGGCCTATTAGAGCAATTCTTTCTCCTTCTTTGATAGATAAAGTTAAATTACTAATCGCCGAAACTTTTGCTAATCTATCATTCCCCTTTAAGACTCCCCCAGTAAACGCAGAAACCATAGCCTTTGCAGCATATCTGCTGCGTGTTGATCGCACAGGTAATGAAAGAGATACATCATTACATAGTATCAAATCTTCTTTCATCCAAGCTGTCTTATTCAAATAACTTATAATAAGATAGAGAATAATTAAAAGCAAGCTAATGAAAGTTGATTACAATTTATTCATTAACTCAAATAAAGAGACTTATCTAAAATACGTCAATTTCTATAATTCATTTGGATATTTACATCTAACAAATGCCTTAAACAATAAGCTTGTAAAGAAATGTCGACAGGAATATAAAAAACTCTATGAAGAAAAAAATAAAAAATCTTGGGATAAGATAATGAAAAGTGGGGTACAATTTTTTATCCCAAATTTCTATGAAGAAAGCAAGTTCTTCTTAGACGAAATATTAATTGGAAAAATCCTACCAGTCGCAAAATTAATGTCGAAAGACAAACCCATTTATCTAGGCTCAGATGGATCTTGCTTCAATGGACAAAGTTTCCAATGGCATAGAGATTGGTTTGCTAAAAGTAGGATGCTTAAATTTAACATTTACATGAATTCAGGCTTCCATTTTGGAGGAAGACATATCTTAATTCCTGGGACACAATTTACCAACGACGAGTTTTCACAATCTGTTGGTAGAGGAGGAGCATGGCCTTTTTTACCTCAAAAATTTGGTTGGTTGAATGAAAATAATTTTTTCCCAGAGACACCTGCTCCAAGAGATCACTTTTTAAAACGAATATTTCGAAAAATTAAAGGACAAAATTTCCTACCTTATGTAGCTATTAAACCTAAACCAAACGATATAATCCTTTTTGATCAGCGTACATGGCACATGGTTGAAAAACCATTTCCAGCTATTCCCCAAATGTTAGCAACTGGTTTGTTTGCTGTTCATCCTGAATCAAATGTGCCCCAGAATATTCCCAATAAAGATCAGGACAAATCAAGAATCGATGATGAATTAAGAGAGTTGGCTGCTTTGTATGTTGGGGAAAGAAAAATGATTGGATGTGATAATTATGGAAAATTTCTTGAAAGTTCTTCTAAAGAAAATTTACTTTGTTTTCAAGCAAACAAAAAAATATGTGACCTAGAAAATTATAAAGACTTAAACATAAAACTTTCAGATAACAGTTATTCAATAAATATTGAAAATACCATGAAAAATTATTCTGCAGAGGCACAAAAGGCAAGAGCCTTAAATAGTTATCTAAATGATGGTTATACTGATGAAATGCTTGGAATAAACTACAGCAATATTGTTAAATACCACAAAAGTTATGATAAACCTGGCAAAAATAAAGAAAGAGAAAATATTATTTAGCTTATTTAATTAAGACATTATATATCTTTTAAATTCTGAAAGTTTAGATTGAATAAAGTTTTTAGGAAAAAATATTATGTTCTTGACAATCCTTAAATTTTTACGCACCAACAATATACTTAGTTTCAAAAGGAGTTTCTTAGACCATTGACCTCCACTTTTTATGTAATCTTTGTTATAAACAATATTTAATTCCATGGGAGAGGTACTTGCATTTGATTGCAATCTTGTTCTCCAATAAAGATCATTTGTATAAGAAATTGTTCTTAGTTTTTCATTTCCTAATTTCTTAGAAGAAGATATTATTTTGAGCCAATCAAAAAATTTATTTAAATTTTTATTATTATTTTTCAAACCATTTTTGTAAGAGTTATAGATAGCCTTTGTATTTACTCCATTTTTTAACATCTCTCTAAACAAATCTATATCTGAAAAAGAAATACCCTCCAATGAAACTGGAAATTCATCTTGAAAGGGTTCGTCCCAACTAGAATGAACATAGACTGGTAAACCCAATAAAGATGCTTCATAATTAACACTAGTCAGAGGGTCTAAAGATATTAAAAAATCTTGTTTGGAGAGTAAAGAATAAAGACCATGTTTAGAAGTAGGATAATCTCTTGTAATAAGAGAAGTTTTAGAATTTTTTATTAATTTTTGAAGAAGTTTGGGATAAGGACCTTTAAGTTGCCCTTTCCCTTGGTAAAAGCAGATATTCAAACATTTTTTTTCTAAGAGGTTTCTTTTTTTCTCAAAATAAAAATCTGGACTTCCTTCAACAAGTTCCTCTATAATATTGTACTTTGGCTGTACATATAATTGTTTGAATATCCTTGAGACTTGTGGAGAGTATACTATCTCTTCTTCCCCAGGAAGTCTCGGAATAAAGGGAATATTACATTGACTAAACATCCCAGGAAGTGCTAGAGAGTACCAGATAATTTTTTCAGCTTTGGTTCGCACATAATTTACATCACTTAATTCAGCAGTATCAGGTATTAAAGCAGTGCAACCTTCAGGTATCTTTTTTGATATATTTAAAGAGTGAAATTTTTCATCCACTTGTAGAGGGGTTAAAAAAGGGTCACAGAAAGTTGGATAAACAAAAGTCATGATATCTGAATTTTGTCCATGTAAAGCAATATCTAGCATTACCTTGATGCCATTGCTTACTTTAGATCTATGAATCATTGGGACCATTATCAAGAGGTCCATCTGCAAATCCTAATAAATTTTTTCAATTATAACTCAATAGACATACAAATTTCTCAAAACACTTCAAAATGTACTTAAATAACTTTATTACAATCATTCATTAAATTAATTTATAGGTTTTGTAGTAACTGATTCAAGTAGTATACTCACTTAAAACCAAGAAAAAGCCTTGAGATTAATAGAACAAAAAATGGTTGATATTTTACGCCAAGGTCGAGAAGAATTTGGTGTTGTCGCAACTAAAGCAGAATTTGAAGCAGAAGGAACAAGAACTGATGAATTATTACGATTGATAGATATTGCTAACAAAGCAAATGTTGAAATTGCTCTAAAAATTGGAGGTTGCGAAGCTATTAGAGACCTACTTGAAGCAAAACAATTTGGAGTTAAATATATAATTGCCCCTATGGTAGAAACTCCTTATGCCCTTTCAAAATATATTACCGCTAAGGAGAAAGTTTTTGATAAAGAAGAAAAAAAAGATATGTCTTTTTTATTTAATGTTGAGACAGAAACTACTTTTAAAAATATTGATCCAATAATAACCTTGGCATCTGAGAGCCCAGGTTGCGATGGGTTGGTTTTTGGCAGAGTTGATTATAGCGGCTCTTTAGGACAAGGTAGGAACATAATTGAAAGTAAAGAAGTTACTAATGTTGGAGTTTCATTAGCTGAATATTGCAAAAGAATGAACTTAGAATTTGTTGTTGGAGGTGCAGTCTCAATGGATGCCATCCCGAATCTAAAAAGAATTCACGAAGTACATTTAGATAGATTCGAAACAAGAAAAATAGTTTTCCAATCTGAAGCTCTGGATATAAAAAATCTAGATAAATATCTTATGAAAGCAGTACACTTTGAACTACTTTGGTTATTAAATAAAAGAGAATATTATGGATTAATGCACAAAGAAGATGAAGCACGTATAGAAATGTTAGAAGAAAGATGGAATGTTTTAAAGAATTCCTGATTTGAAATTTGACGACATAAACCGCAATTATATCGTAGTCACAGGAGCTACAGGCTGGGTAGGTAGGACAGCTTTACACGAGCTACAAAGAACTTTACCAAAAGATATTTTTTTAAATCATGTAAGAGCTTTTGCAAGTAAAAATTCACAGATTTCTACTTCTTTTTATAATGACAATTCTCAAATACTAATATACCCACTTAAAGAACTACCTAATTTTGCTAGGAAAAATAAATTATCCGCAATTTTTCATTCAGCCTTTCTTAGGAGAGAAAAAATTTCCTCTATTGGTTTAATTGAATATTTAAACATTAATAAAGAAATAAATGAAATGGTAACTAACGCAATGAAATTATGGAATGACGCCAAGATTGTTTATATTTCATCAGGTGTTGCTAGAAAATATGAAAATAAAAGAAATTTAGACTCAATGATTAATTCAGACCCATATGGAATCCTTAAGATTAAAGATGAAGTTCAAATTCAGAAATATAGGAATTCACTTGTACTTAGAATTTATGCACTTTCAGGTAGATTTATGAATGAGCCAAATATTTTTGCATTAGGAAATTTTATTATCAAGGCGATGCAAAATGAAAAAATACAAATAACATCACAAACACCTGTTATAAGAAGTTATGGTAATGCAAGTGATATTTGCAAATTTGCCTTGAGTTGGTTATTTGATGAAAATCATATCAAATTTAATTCTCCAATAAATGCTGTGAGTTTTACAATAGAACTAGACAAATTAGCCCAAGAGGTCTCAAATTTTTTTAAATCACAAGGCGTAGTTTGCAATTGGGACTTAAGATCAAAACCTAATTCATATATTGCAGAAATTGACACTTTTATAAATTCTCTTAAATATTACGGATTAAAGCCCAAATCCTTGATTGAACAAATAAAAGATTCATCCATAAATATCAATAAAGATATTTTTTGTTAATTCAATATAAAACATGAGAGATATCAATTTGTATTGAATTTGTATTCATTTTTGAGCGAGTAGCTAATTAGAACAAGATTTAAAATTAAAGGCGAATATATTGGAGCAGAATAATGTGATCCGTAAAATCCATATGATAAAGTCATTACTGTAAAGGCAATACTAGAAAAATACAAGCCTTTAAGGTTGGTAATCAATTTCCCCTGATACAAACCATTGGTAAATGTTGCAGCCCATATTAAGAAAACTATGAGTATCCCCTCTCCACAAACTTGGTATTTCTATAAATAAAGGTAACGTTACAAATAAAGAAAATATACAAAAATATAAAAATATTTCTTTTCGATTTGGGTCATTTTAATTAAAAATTAAAAACCAATTATACTTTCTTAAATGCAAATTATTTTCCATTGAAAAATTTTTAAGTAAAAAAAATTCATAATATATTGATTAAATAAAATTTTTAGAACTAGGTTTTATATACTTCTTTATTATAAAAAATTGTATATGAATTAATTTTTCAGAAATTACATTATTATATTATGAAGGGATTTTATGCAATTTGAAAAAAATTCTTGTAACTGGAGGCACTGGATTTATTGGCTCCCACACTACTATAAAATTACTTGAAGCTAATTTTGATGTAGTGATTTTGGATAATCTCTCAAATAGTTCAGACAAAATTATTGATAAAATAAAATATTTAGCAAAAAAAGATTTTTTGTTTATCAAGGGAGATATTCGTGATAAGAATATTTTAAAAATAATCTTTAGTGAGAACAAAATTGATTCGGTTTTACACTTTGCTGGCTTAAAGGCTGCTGGCGAATCTGAAAAGTATCCTATTAAATATTATGAAAATAACGTCCTTGGAAGTATTAATCTTTTCAAAGAAATGTCTTTAGCAGGGGTAAATTCTATAATTTTTTCTTCTTCTGCTACTGTATATGGCGAGCCCAAAAATTCAAAATGTGATGAAAATAGTCACTTATCACCCATTAACGTCTATGGGAAATCAAAACTTATAATTGAAAATATACTTAAAGATATAAAAAAATCAGAACCTTTTTGGAAAATAGTAAATCTGAGATATTTCAATCCAATTGGTGCACATCCATCTGGAATTATAGGAGAGGATCCAAAAGGAGAACCAAATAATTTACTTCCTTTCATCACTCAAGTAGCTGTGGGCAGAAAAGATAAACTTTTAATATTTGGTAATGACTACCGAACTAAGGACGGAACTGGTCGAAGAGATTACATACATGTCCAAGACTTAGCTGATGGCCATTTAGCAGCATTGCATAAACTAATGCAAGAGAAGGAGTGCATATTAGATATTAATTTAGGCACAGGGATATCTCATAGCGTTTTAGAAATAATTAGCGCCTTTGAGAAAGCCTGCGGGAAAAAAATTCCATATGAATTTACCCAAAGAAGGACTGGAGATATAGCTGAACTTTGTGCAGATCCCTCTTTTGCTAGAGATAAACTTGGATGGAAAGCCAAAAAAAATATTGAGCAGATGTGTAAAGATGCCTGGCGTTGGCAAGTTCAGAACCCGAATGGATTTAATAGATAACTTGATAAGTAATATCAAAAATGAAAGTTTACTATTTTTAGTTTTTAAAATACATTATCGAATATTTTAAATATATAATTTCTTGAAATTATTTCTTTCCTATGAAACTTTAAATTATTAAGAATTAATCCCAACATTAATAGTTTTACTAAGAATGATTTCTTCTTTAGTACAAATTCTAACTGGGTTTAGTTTACAATACTTTCTCCTTAAGAAAAAGATTTATAATAATATTTTTTTTAATAAACAGAACGTAAATTAAAAATTTAATAAATTAAATTGATTAAAAATATATTCTGCTGTATGGTAATATTCTCTTTTATTGATAGTCTTCATTATTTAAATGAAGTTTATTTCTTTAATAAATGCATGTAGACCTAAACAATGGACTAAAAATTTTTTATGCTTTTCAGCTATTGTTATTACTCCATTTAGTGATGATTTTATAGTTAAAATATCTTATGCAACTATAGCTTATTTTATAATTTTGATAATGAGGAAGGCGGTATAAACTTTGATATATTTTCCCTTAATTTCAGTGGTTTGGGAAAGAAATTTTAATAATTATTTAGTTCTTATTTTAAATTCGAGGATAATATTTTTAAATAAATAATTTACTAAAAATGAAAAAGGTAGCAATAAAGATTTAAGATATATTTTAGGCATTGAAAAGGGAAATTTATTTATATAAAGAAAAGATAATATGTTTGAAAAGAAATATATACTAATAAAACAATAAGTAATGTAAATAAGAAATCTCGAGATTTTTCTTTTAACTTTAAATATGTATTGCGAGTTTATGTTATAAGAGACAATAAATGCGATTGTTGAAGATATTATATTTATATACAAAATTGATAAATTTTGGCTAAAGAATTCAATTAAACTAAATAATCCTAAATCAACAAATAAGGGTATAAATTGAAATATGAAATATTTTGAAATTTTTTTTAAAGGATCTGGGTATTTTTGCAAAAAAGTTCTTTTATAATTTTAAAATTATTTTATAGTAGTTCGATTTAAGTTCTATAAAGTAATTTTTGGGTATAATCTTAATTAATATTTAAAACAAAAAATTTTTTTTTAATAGATTCTATGATATTTGTTAAAAAAGAGATTTTTTTTTATGAATGTAAAGATTAGGAGTTTTTTTTACATTTTTTCATTTGTTCTTTTTGTTTTTGGAATAATTTCCATTCTTCCATTTAACGATTATGTACCTTTATATCCTGCAGCTTTTGAAACAAAG
Source organism: uncultured Prochlorococcus sp. (assembly GCA_902622435.1). Lineage (GTDB taxonomy): Bacteria > Cyanobacteriota > Cyanobacteriia > PCC-6307 > Cyanobiaceae > Prochlorococcus_A. The sequence continues at coordinate 102,459 of CACNQB010000005.1, forward strand.
GTAGGTTCGAGTTGGTGGCCCATTCCAAATAGTTTTCAATTATTTAATCCAAATAATGATATCTTTTTTAAATTTCTTATTCTAATATACTCAATTTCTACATTCTCTCTTGGATCAATATTAAAAAGAGGACTAGGAGTAAATAATTTAATTTCTTTAGAGGATACAAAACCTATAAAGTATGACAAATTAATGAATGTCTTTGCTAACTATACTTTTGGTTATTTTGGTTTCGTAGCACTAAATAGAATTTTAACCCTCATCCCACAGCAAATATTTTCTTCTTTTATTTTTTTGTTTATTGTTCTAGGACTCAATGTATATCTTTTTAAGTGTTTTTTAAAAAATAAAAATTTTATCAATAATATGCATGATTTGATTCCTGAAATTGGAACGGGATTAATTTTAATTTTGATATTTTTATTGAGTCAAATACAATTTCATGGAACTCATATTGGTGGAGATCAGCATGCTTATATTATTGAACAATTAACTAAATTATTAAACATTGATAGTTCTCAGAATTTGGTACCTCTTTATGGCCAACATTATGATGAAATTTTATATGGAACTTTTTATCCAAAGGTATTATCGATTTTTGGCCATAATTTTTTCAATCCTCTTGAAATAATTTGGATAAATTCAGCTCTAATAAAATTATCAATTTTTAGTTGCCTATATCTCTGTATCAGACAATTTACTAATATTCAAACTTCCATTATTATTTCTATTTCTGCTTTTTTTGCTTTATTCACTGCGCACCCATTTTATCCTACTCTTTTAAGAATAGATGCAGGCGCACCATTGAGAATGACCTTGCACAGCGCAAGAGCTATAAGTGCAATTTATCCTTTTTGTATTGCCTTACTATTTATAAAAAATTTTAAATTTAATGAAATAAATTTATTTAAAAGTGAATATCATAAACCAAAACTTGATTCCGAAAAGATTTTAAGTTTTTTATTGATTGGAATAGGTATAACTTCGATTTCAATAAGTTCTATTGTTGATATTTCTCTTACTTTATTTTTCCTTTTATTGGCAATTTGTATTCTTTCAGCATCTAGAGACTCAAGAGAAAAAAATTATACAATTAAATTAACGAATTATTTCACATTATTATCTTTAATTTTAATACCTTTAACTTTTTTAGGATATTTTATAAAAGATTCATTTGATAATTGGCAGTTTGCTATTCTTGTTTTTATTATCTGCTTGTTATTTTCTTTTTTTGCAATAGTACTTACAGTTTTCAGAAAAAGATTTATATTTAAGAACTATTTTTTTGTTATTTATTCTTATTTTAAACAAAATTTGATATATCTTTTCTCAGGATTGCTATTAGGCTTTATTTTTCTTGGGAATTCAATTTATGAAAAATTAGGTTTTCCTCTAGGAAACTTTTTTAAAAATGGTATCAGTATTAGAGAAGATATTTTGTCCATAAAGGTTGGGTTTGGAGTACATAATTTTTGTGGGCAACATCCTATTATGCACTGCACAAATATTAAAGAATTTATAAATATTTTTGGTCTACCATTAATTATGGCTTTTGCAGCAATTTTAATTATTAAACTAAACAAAAATCAAAATTTCTTTATTGATAAATCTATCCTTACTTCTTTGCTCATACCATCATTAATAATCTATTTAATATCTATTGGATTATATGATTTTTCTAGCGGTAATTTAGAACCTACTGAAGGAGATAGATATAGTTTATGGATTAAAACAAGATTTATTGATCCATGGTTCCATGCAATAATTATTTCAAGTTTGCTAACCTTTTTAACCAATAGAAATAATATAATTTTATTCTTGGGTAGATCATTATGCGGAATATCTTTATTTGCTCCAGTTTTATATAATCCTCAACATGGGTTGCCTGCAGAAATGCTAAGAAATCTAGAATTCCTAATAAGAAATTATTGGTGATTTTTCCTTAAACTTTATAGAATTTATATAATGATTAATATTTGGAAATTCTTATTTTAAAGATCTTCTTATGAAAAAAAAAATATTGGTATTTATTCCAACTTATAATTGTAAAAGTCAAATTATAAGAGTAATTAGACAATTTGATAAATCAATTCAAAATTATTTAACTACTGTCCTTCTAGTAGATAATAAATCTTTAGATAATACTCTTCAAATATCTGTTAAGGCCTCGTCTAAAAAATTTAAATATTGTAGATTTAAGGCATTAGAAAATAAAAAAAATTATGGTTTAGGAGGTTCTCATAAGGTCGCTTTTAGATATGCAGTAGATAATAAATATGATTATTTAATCGTTTTGCACGGAGATGATCAAGCTTCTATAAAAGATATTATACCTTTACTAAAAAATGGATTACATACTAAATATGATTGTTTGCTGGGATCTAGATTTATGAAGAGCAGTAAACTTCTTGGATATTCAAAATTTAGGACTTTTGGAAATAGAGTGTATAATTTACTTTTTTCTATGATTTTAGGTAAGAAAGTTTCTGATCTAGGATCTGGTTTAAATTTATATTCTTTAAATTCTTTCCAGAAGTTTTATTATAAAAAATTTCCAGATAATTTAACCTTCAATTATGTAATGATTCTTGCAAGCTATCATCTCAATCAAAGAGTTTTATATTTCCCTATTTCATGGAGAGAAGAAGACCAAGTATCAAATGTAAAACTTTTTAAACAAGCATTTAATGTCTTATTTATGTTATTAAAATTTTCATTTAATAGAAACAAATTTCTATTATCTGAATTAAGAGAAAAAAAAATTAATGATTATTTTGGAGATATAAAATTTGATAATAATCACGAGGGCTAAATATTATGAATTTTATTTTCAAGTTTTATTATTTAATAGTTTTTACTTCTTTGACTATTTGGGCAATAATATTCTATCCAAATTTAAAAGAATTTTTAGCTTTTAATAATTTTTTTGATTTAAGTAACATGAGTATTTTTTTGATTTATATTTTTTCTCATATACTTAGAATGTTTAGGTTGGTTTTACTTACTTTAGATAACAGGGAAAAATCAGTTCCTCTTGTTTTTGCCCATAATTTAACTTCTTTTTTAAGTGTTTTTATTCCTTTTAAATTAGGAGAAATTTTAAGGTTTAGTGCTATTTCTTATGTATGTGCCTCTCAGAAAAAGGCTAATGCTATTTGGATTCTTGAGCGATTTGGAGATATCTCTGTTATTACATTATTTATAATATTTCTATATTTATTAAATTTAAATATCCCCACTAGTATGCAAACAATTTTTATTGTTTTTGTCATAACATGGTTTTTTAGTCTTTTAAGTTTATTTTCTATATCCAAATTATTAATCTTTTTGAAACGTAATTTATTTTTAACTAGCCTTTCAGAAAGAAGTCTTATTATTTTAAAAATAAGCGATAAATTTAGGAATATAGAGAAACAGATTTATAAAACAATAGAAGGAAGATTTACAGGATTTTGTTTGTTATCTTTTTTAATATGGGGTATGGAAATTACTTCTTTATCAATTTTTTTAAATTCTTTATCAGATAATTCAATGGATTTTGCAGAGCTTTTTTCAAAGAGTATATTCAGTACATTTATTGGAGAAAGCGTAAGCGATTATATTTTTTATCAACATTTTGCACTTTTTATAATTTCATCAATATCACTTATCTATTTACTAATTTCTAATAGAATTACTATAATAAAAAGTAATTAAAATGAAATCAATAGATAAAGAAATAATAGTTGTTTTTGACGATAGAGAATCAACTAATGATAGTATTGCGAATATTGTGGGATCAAGAAAATATGGTCAAATTTTGTTTAAAAGACATAGCCTTTTTGAGTATTTTAAAAAATCTCTTCCGGCTTGGGCAATAAAAAATTTAATTAGAATTAATAACGATGATGATTTGGCAAATTTAAAATCAAAGTTAAATGATTTTGAAAAATCAAAAAGTATATTTATAGTAAATAATAAAGCTGGTTTCTTAAGCTCTAGTGATTTAAGAAAACTTTTTGAAAGATTACCCTATGCAGAAGAAGATTTTGTAGATAGAATTTCCAATCCATTAATATTTTATTTTCATGATTCAAGAGATTTAATTAAAACTTGGTCTTTTCTAGAAAAATCTCCTACTAATAAATTCTTAAATATTTGGAAAGATAAACAAACCATTAAGTCAATAGAAATTGCTGACCTCTCTGACATAGGTCAGTTCCTTAATTTTATAAGTGGAGCAACTGCTACAAGACATTTTAATAATCTTGAAATTAATGATTTCTATATTGAAAAAGAATCGATTGATATTGAAAAAATGAAATCTGAATATCTTTTTTATCATCTTGTTCCTGAACAAATGAAACCATGGTTAGCCCCTACTTTTGATTATCTTGAAAATGATAAAGTAGCTTCTTATAAAATGATGAGATACTTTTTGGCAGATGCTTCTCTTCAATGGGTTCATGATGCTTTTTCAAGAGTATCATTTCAATATTTTATTAAGCGGTTATTATTTTTTATTCATAAAAGACCTAAAAAGTTATGTACAAAAAAAGAGTCTTTGGAAATTGCAAATTCTTTGTTTTTAAATAAAGTTAATGATAGAATTCAACACTTTCTCAGTCTGAAGGAAGGTTTAAAGGTAAATCATTTAGCTAAAAAAATAAATCCTAATTTTGATGTTAATGTTCTTTTTAAGAGGTATTTAGATATCTTTAATAAAGAAAAAAATAAGTTTAAATTTGATTATAAAGTGATTGGCCATGGTGATCCTTGTCTTTCAAATATTTTATATGACTGTGATAGAAGAATTTTAATTTTGGTAGATCCTAAAGGTGCTCAAAATATTGATCAAATTTGGACTCATCCATTATATGACTTATGCAAAATATCTCATAGTATTATGGGGGATTATGATTTTATAAATAGTGGACTTTATGATCTCAAACTTTTAGATGATAATAATGTCGAATTAGTTTATAAGAAAAAAATGCAAAATAATTTAAAAGAAATATTTATTGACCAGATAACCTATCTAGGTTATGATTTTAAAGCTATACGGATAGCAGAAATATCTCTTTTTTTATCTATGCTACCTCTTCACATAGATATTCCAAATAAAGTTTTAGCATTTTTAATCAAAGCATCCGAAATATTAGATTATCTAGAAAATGGTTAATAGTGATTTTGTTACTGATGGTACATTAGTCGTTGATATTGATGGAACTTTGTGTGATATAAAAAAAAATGGGCAGTCTTATTCTGATTTGATTCCAAATAAGCAATTTATAACTAAGCTTTACGAATACAAAAAAAAGGGTTATAAAATTACACTCTTTACCTCAAGAAATATGAGAACTTATAAAAATAATCTTGGAGAAATAAATAAATATACTGCACCAATTCTCTTTGATTGGTTGCAAAAATGGAAAATTCCATATGATGAAATTCTTTTTGGGAAACCATGGCCTAATAAAAAAGGTTTTTATGTTGATGATAAAGCTATTAGGCCTGATGAATTTTTAAACATGAGTGAGAATGAAATCCATAAATTAATCGGAAGTGATGAATAAGTGAGAACCAATATAGTAATTACTATGGCTGGAAAAGGATCTCGATTTAAAGAGGTTGGATATACCATGCCTAAATATGAAATTGTTGCTCATGATATTTTTCTTTTTGATTGGTCAATTAAATCTCTCAGTAATTTTCTTTTAGAAAAATATACTTTGATTTTTATTTGCCTTAAAAGTAATAAATCTGAATCATTTTTAACTAAAAGGTGTGAAGAATTGGGCATTTCAAGTTTTCATATAATTGAATTGGACGAAATATCAGATGGCCAAGCTACTAGTGCATATAATGCACAAACTAAATGGAATCCTGAAATGCCATTATTAATTTATAATATAGATACCTACGTTAATCCTTTTTATCTTGATCCAAAATTTATAAAAGAAGGTTCAGATGGATGGATACCTTGTTTCAATGCTAAAGGTGATCATTGGAGTTTTGTGGAGATTGATAATAAAGGATGGGCAAAAACAGTTAAGGAAAAAAAAAGGATATCAAATCATGCTTCTATTGGCTTATATTGGTTTAAAAGTGCAAGATTTTTTGAAGAAATTTATTTGGAGTTTTTTCAATTAAAAAAAAACATGGTAAATGGTGAGAAATATATAGCACCAATGTATCAACATATTATTGATGAAAATATGAAAGTTTCAATAAGTAGTATTCCTTTGAATTCTGTCCATGTTCTCGGGACACCGGAAGAATTAGATACATTTATTAAACTAAATAAAAAAGATATAGAATTTAATTAATCAAATTTAAAATTAATTTTTATTGTATTCTTAAATATAAGTCAACTAAAACTTAGTTCTACATCAATATCAAGATTCTAATTTTATGTTTTTTCAGTTTTATGAAGCTCCTGATAATTTAGACACAATTTTTGATTTTTCATTAGGAAATATAGGATCAAATAAGGATTTTCCAATAAATTATATATATTCTGCAAGATGGCAGGTAAGAAAATTGTAATTTGTGGTTTTGCCTTTAAAGCAAATACAAATGACACAAGAGAATCGCCAGCTATAAAAGTATGCAAAGATTTAATAAACGAAGGAGCCTTTTTATCAATCCACGATCCAAAAGTTTCAGAAGAACAAATTAAGGAAGATTTAGGAAATTCTATCTTCTTAAATAACTCAAATTTATCATCTAATCCTTTATGGGAAAAGGAAACATCAGTTAAAGAGGCTGCCTCGGGTGCAGATGCAATTATTTTCCTTACAGAGTGGGAAGAGTACAAATATTTAAATTGGCAAGAGATTGAGGAAGTGATGAGACCGCCATCATGGATATTTGATTGGAGATCAACAGTAAACAAGAAAAGAATATTGGAAACAAATTTGAAATTTTGGAGAATTGGAGAAGGAGTGCCTGAATAATTGCAGCTTTTTTTCTTTAATCTTTTAAAAAGAATAATTTATAAATTGATAAATTTTTAAATATTTATTAAAATAATAAGATCTTAAGCAATAAAAAATTTTCAACAAAACTACTTATAAATCATTTATGGTTAATTTTAGATAGAAATTAAAGTTTCTCAAAATGGGTCTTAAGACAAAAGTAAAAAGTCTAGTTAATAAATGTAAGAACTTTGCAACTTCAAAATACTTTTCTCTAAAGAAAAAAAGATTATTGAAAAAAATCAAGTTGGCTGAATTAAATTATGAACCTTTCCCATTTTTAATAATTTACAATTTTTTTGATCCTGAAGAATTTAAAAAAATAACACTTTCTGAATCTATAATTGTTGAAGGCAATTCGGATGAGGAATTAATAGATAATTTATCTTCGAAAGGTTGGGATCCTATAAAATTCCCTGGCTGCTCAGAAAATAAGTCTGATTATCTTAATTTCAGAAAAACTGGTCAATTAGGAAATATTACTCCTGAAATGTGTGAAGGCTTTGGGATGGCTGTACGTCTTAATAAAAAGCGAAACAAATTTCTTGAGGAATATATAAATTTTTTTAATTCAATCGATTTTATTGACGCCATTGCAAACAAATTCAATATTGAAAGATATGAAAATGAAACAATTGACTCAGGTTTACAAAAATATCTTGATGGATATGAAATCTCTCCTCATCCTGACATAAGAAAAAAGCTGCTCACATTTATGATTAATGTTAATACTAATTCTTATTCAGAGGATTGTATTCACCACACACACTTATTAGATTTAAAAAAAAGGTATTTAAATATTAATAATTATTGGGATCAAAATCCACTCTCTGATAGAGCATGGTTACCTTGGGATTGGTGCAATACTAAATTTATACACAAACAAAATAATTCCCTTATTGCTTTTCCTCCATGCAACTTATCATTACATGCTGTCAAAGCAAACTATGATCATTTGAAACATCAGAGGACGCAATTTTATGGGAATCTATGGTTAACTGAAAATCCTTGTAATTCAATGCCTGATCATAAAGCTCTTAAAAAACTTTGTTTAATAACTGAAAATAGTTCTCCTTAATAAATTATGAAAGAAATAATAAAAAAATTTCTGGCTTTATTTTCTCTGAAAATATTAAAAATCAAAACATATGAATCATTAATTAATGAGAATAGTTTTTTAAAAGAAAAATTAAAAATAAATCAAGAATTTATCTTTGATGAATAAAATATCAAGTTCAAAAAAAAGTATAAATAAAATTGTTAATAGTAAAAGCTTTAACATAGCTCTTATCAATGCAAATATTTACACCTCTAAAAATAAAAAAATTTTTTCCAATATTATAGAAACCTCTGCTGGTAATACTGGAAATTCATATATTGGAGAATATTTATTCAGAGGATTTAGTAAATATAATAATGTATTAAATCTTCAAAATAATATTTTCTTTGACAAAATTCCTGACATCAAAGATTGTCAAAATAAAGATTTTATTATTTTTTCTTTTCAGGATTTTTTAAAAGATTCGCTTAGTTATGTTGGACAAGTTGATCCATTTAAAGAGTGGATAAATATCCTAAATAAAACGACAGGATTTCCAATCGTAATTGGAATTGGCATTAACAATCTTGATGGAGAAAATTTGCCATTTTCGCCATTACCCTCATTAATAAATTTACTAAAACTAATTGATGAAAAGGGCGGAATAATTTGTACAAGATGTAATAGAACAACCTATTTTCTTAACAAATTTGGAATTAATAATGTAATCGCAACAGGTTGTCCTTCCCTTTTCGCATATGAAAGCGACCCTAGAAAAAAAATTAAGAATATTAATCCAGAAAAAATTTCAAATTCATTAGTTGGAATAAATGGTATCTTTTGGTCAAAGCACTTAAACCAAAGCAAATTATTGCCAGTTCTTCAAGATGAACCTGGATTCCTCAGACTAATTACAGATGAGCAATCATTAGCTTTTACAGATATTTCTTATAACCTAGACATGAGTAAGGGCTATACAAAAATGATTCTTAATTCAATTAAATCAAAAAAGATATCTGTACATGGGACTATAGAGCATGCATCAAGTTTTTATAAAAAAATGCTTTTTTCAATTGGGACTAGAGTACATGGAGCGATAGCAAGTCTTAATGGAGGAACCCCTGCAATAGTTACAAACGGAGATCTTAGAGCAAAATCAATGTGTGAGTTTTTCAAGATACCTCATAAGCCAGAATTTGGTTTTGCAAATACACAGAACAAATTTGGAGAGGATCTATCTTTAGAAAAATTATGCAATTTTTTAAAAGATCATAATTGGGACGAATTCGTAAAAACAAGAAAAATAAGAGCGGACCTATTTAAAAATACTTTAGAAATATATGGTTTAAAATTTGATGTTTTGGAAAAGTTAGATACTAATGAAAATAATTTAGCAGAACATCGCTTAAATGAAATTAATTTGGATAACTCATCTGCAAGTAAATATTTAATTAATAAACTTAAGGAGTTTTAATTTTCTAAATCTTCATTCTTAAATTTGAATTTACAGGGCATAATTATTTCAGTAAGCCATAATAAGCATTTACAAAATATGAGTAACAACTAAACGCTTTTGAAAACTTTTTTAGTTTAAATGAAAAATTTGAGTGGAGCCAAGGGGATTTGAACCCCTGACCCCCTACATGCCATGCAGGTGCTCTACCAGCTGAGCTATGGCCCCAAACCTCGAAACGTCAGTCATATCAATCAATCCAAAGATTTCTTCCTAACGTCCGTAATTCCTATAGTACTTTATAGCGTTTGATTATTGAAATCTGCACCTTAAAATGCACCTAGAGATTTACAAGTTGTAGCATGCTTTATGGGTCTGTTCTAAAGCAATTCCGCACCTACTTAAAAAGTCAGGTTGGTCATGGCTGGAGTGTAGAAGGAAGAAAAAGCAAAGGAAGGCTTTTAACTAGAGTATCTTTCAGATACTTAACTGGCGAAAGAAGTGTAGTTTTATTGGAAATTGATTTTGATGCTGATAATCAAGATGACATTGTGAGAACTGTTAAGAAACTTTCAGACCTTATGCGTGAGAGAAATATTGAATTATCACAAGCAAAAGAATTACTTTGTGGAGGGAAAATTGATGATAATGGCAATGCCGGAATTAACTGGAAAGCATTACAAGATGAATTTATTAATCTTGAAAGAGGGGATCGAAGAAAGACAACTCTTAATGGTTTGAAGTTGAGAATGGAAAGAATACTTGAATGTTTTGAAACAAAACCAAAACCAAGAAATTCAGAACAATTATTCAGAAAATATGCAGAATTACATTTTGGAGAAAGTATGCCTAAAGGTGGAATGGGAAGGAAAAGAGATATGGTAGCCAAAGCAGCTCCTGAATTAACACCAAAAAGAGTTATCGATACAGCTACTGCGAGTTCAAAAAAGTTTGAAGCGGCTATCATCGAGCCTGGACAGGAAATAGAATACTTTTGCCCAAAAAACTTCATTGAAAAAGCAGTTAAATAAAAAATAAAAAGAGTCTGTATTATTACAAGTTAAATTAGTTCAATGCGA
>CACNQB010000006.1:0-99097 GCA_902622435.1 uncultured Prochlorococcus sp.
AATGCAGAAGAACGATTTAAATTAATTAACGAAGCATACGAATATTTACGTGATCCTAATATAAGAAGAAATAGTTCTGATGAAGATATCCAGAATGATTATGAAAATAATAATTTCAAGACGGGCTTTCCTGATTTTCAAGATTATCTAGATTCATTATTTGGATATGAATACTCACAAAAAAATTACGAGGAATATGAAAATGAATCATTTGATGAGGAATCGATAAACCCAAATAATAATGAATTTAATAATTATGAATACCCTACAACCTCTCCAGAAGAGCCACCTCCAGTTAAACTCCACCAAGATATCGAAACAATTATTGAATTAACTCCTGATGAGGCCTTAAATGGGGCTTCAATTTTAATTGAGCTTGAAGATGAAACTGTAGTAGAAGTTGATACTCCACCTTTTGCTGGAGATGGATGGCGATTAAGACTTGAAAATATTGCGAGAGGAGGTAAAGATCATTATCTACAGTTAAAAGTTCAAACGGAAAGTGGTCTAAGAATCGATGGTTTAAGAGTTCTATATAAATTAGAATTATTTCCCCATGATGCTCTTCTTGGTTGTGCAGTAGAGGTCCCTACCCTTGATGGAAATGTCACACTTCAAGTACCACCAAAATCATCTACGGGAAGAATGTTACGTTTGAAAGGGAGGGGTTTAACTTTCGAAGATAATGTGGGTGATCAATATGTTGAAATCCTGGTAGTGATACCTGCTGATATTAATGATGAAGAAATTGCTTTATATACAAGATTACAAGAATTATCACTTTCTGATTCTTAATCAAATATTATATAAAAAGAAAAAATCGATACTCATGAACGTATTTGTTCTTTTATACAATTCAGGAACAGATAAGGAAGGAATTCATTCAATAGAACTTAAAGGTAGGACTATTGTTCTTATGTTTGAAGATAAGGATGATGCTACAAGATATTGTGGTCTTCTAGAAGCTCAAGATTTTCCTTTACCATCGGTAGAGATCATTAATATAGAGGAAATAAAAGATTTCTGCATTAAACTAGATTATGAATACAAATTAGTAGAAAAAAATTTTGTACCTAAAACCGCAGAAGATAGGTTATTAATTTCACCACCCCAGAAAAACCTAGAAGTTGAAGATTGGGGGGGAGACAATAATAACAATAGAGATATTGATTTAAATACCATTAAGGAAAACCTTGAAAAGTTGCTTTAGCTACTAAAATATCAATAAATTATTACACAAATAAAACATGACAACAGCCTTATTTGAAACAGAAGTTGGGAACATTAATATTGAATTTTTCTCTGATGACGCTCCTAATACCGTTAAAAACTTTACGAATTTGATCAGCGATGGGTTTTATGATGGACTTGCATTTCATAGGGTTATTCCTGGATTTATGGCTCAGGGTGGATGTCCAAATACTCGTGATGGTGCATCTGGTATGCCTGGAACTGGAGGCCCAGGATATAATATTAAATGTGAAATTAATTCCAATAAACATTTAAAAGGCTCATTTTCTATGGCTCATGCGGGAAAGGATACAGGTGGTAGTCAGTTTTTCATAGTCTATGAACCTCAGCCTCATCTCGATGGAGTTCATACTGTTTTTGGTAAGACTGATGATATGGATGTAGTTCTAAAGCTTACTAATGGTTCAAAAATTTTAAAAGCAACTTTAAAATAATAACTTAGCCTTCAAAAACAATACTAAATGTCTCTTTATCTAGATTAAATTTTCTTGTAGATGAATATAATGTTTCATTATTAATAGTAAATTTAGTATTGATTAATTTGATGCTACTTTTTGGGTGTAATGCCTGTTCAATGTTTCTAGAAACAATAATTCCAATTTTTGTACTATTTTCATAATTAGATAAAAACTGAATAAATAATTCTATATTCTTTATTTCTTCATCTGTTATGTTTGAATTAGTTCTATTTTGATCATGCAAAATTCGCCAAACTAATTTTGGTCTATTCCAAAAGGCTAATAATCTTGGAGTACTTTCTAGTTTAATATTAATGTTCTGCTCACTACAGAATTTAATAACTTTATTTTTGATAGGAACTAGATCTATAGATTTATATTTTCCGTCAAGAAAAATTGATATAAATGGATCGATATTTCTGGAATTAGGATTATCTTCATCAATCATATGGCCTAGCTTCGTTTTTTTTTACACTCAAATATTCTGCATTATTATCGTTTGGACAAATTACTAATGGAACTCTCTCAATTACTTCTATTCCATATCCACCTAATCCAGCAATCTTTCTGGGATTGTTTGTAAGTAATTTTAGTTTTTTTATTCCAAGATCGGTTAATATCTGTGCTCCAACTCCATAATTTCTGAGATCAGCTGGAAAACCTAATTTTTCATTAGCTTCTACAGTGTCTAATCCACCATCCTGTAAGCTGTAAGCTTTTAATTTATTTATAAGACCAATACCTCTACCTTCTTGTCTCAAGTAGACAACAACTCCCTCTTCCTCTTTTTCTATCCTTGATAAAGCAGCCTCTAATTGAGGTCTACAATCACAACGTAATGATCCAAAAGCATCGCCAGTTAAGCACTCTGAATGCATTCTTACTAGTACAGGTTCACTTAATTTTGATGATTTTTGTTTAACTAATGCAACGTGCTCTGAACCATCAAGTTCATTGACATATCCATAAGCTTTGAAATTACCAAAAATACTTGGAAGAACAGCGTCGGATTTTCTAAATACAAATCTCTCAGTTTGAAATCGATAACTTATTAAATCAGCTATGGATATTAATTTCATTCCCCACTGTTTTGCATACTCTTTAAGTTGCGGAAGTCTCGACATGGAACCGTCAGGATTTTGTATTTCGCAAATCACTCCAGCTGGATAAAGACCTGACATTGCCGCAATATCTACTGCCGCTTCAGTATGACCTGCCCTCTTTAATACACCACCTTTTTTAGCTCTTAATGGAAATATATGTCCTGGCCTCCTTAAATCATCAGGTTTTGTATTTGGGTTTATTGCAACTTGAATTGTCTTTGCCCTGTCTTCAGCCGAAATTCCAGTAGTAACATTATTTTCAGGACCAGCATCAATTGATATCGTAAAAGCTGTTTGATTTTCATCTGTATTTCTATCTACCATTAATGGTAAATCTAAAGAGTCAAGCTTTTCACCTTGCATAGCTAGGCATATAAGGCCACGTCCCTCAGTAGCCATAAAATTAATTTGCTGTGGAGTTGCAAACTGGGCTGCACATATTAAATCTCCTTCATTTTCTCTTCTTTCATCATCTACAACAATTATGCATTCACCATTTCTTATCGCTGCCAACGCATCGCTGATAGGATCAAATTCAATTTTAAAAGATTCATTTATATCCAAAATTGTTCCATTATTTGATTTGGGACTTGTTTCTTTCATTATTCCTATCAATATAGAAAAATAGTGTTTTAGTTACCTTTAATTCAACACTTTATAATCCTATCTTAAAGTCTGCCAATTCAAAGAAATGAATGTTGCAATAGTTGGTGCTACTGGTTACGGAGGTATTCAAGCGGTAAATCTTTTAAAGAAGAATAAAAAATACAAAATTTCATTTTTAGGAGGTAATAAAACCTCTGGATCAAAGTGGAATGATAATTTCCCTTTTATTTATCTAGATAATGATCCTTATATAGAAGATATTTCAGTAGATAATATTTCAAAAAATTCAGATATTGCATTGCTTTGCTTACCAAATGGAATATCTTCAACATTGACAAGAAAATTATTAGATAGAGGAGTTAAAGTTATTGATTTATCAGCTGATTACAGATATAAGTCCTTAGACGAATGGGAAAAAGTATATTCCAAAGAAGCTGCTATTTATAAAAGGAGTGACGATGATTTATGCAAAGAGGCAGTTTACGGTCTTCCTGAAATAAATAAAGAAGCCATTTCAAAAGGAAGATTAATTGCCTGTCCAGGATGTTATCCAACATCTGCTCTTATTCCATTGGCTCCTTATCTCTCTCAAGGAATTATTGAAAATGAAGGTATAGTAATTGATTCTAAAAGCGGAACATCTGGTGGTGGTCGAGAACCAAACCAAAAGCTACTTTTATCAGAATGTGGAGAAGGTCTATCAGCATATGGATTGATTAACCATAGACATACCTCAGAGATCGAACAAGTAGCATCCTTAATATCTGGAAATAAAATTGAACTGCTCTTTACTCCTCATTTGGTTCCGATATCAAGGGGTATGCATTCGACTATATATGGGAGATTAAGAGATCCAGGATTAACTTCTGATGATTGCAGAATTCTTTTGGATAATTATTATAGAAATTTCAAAAATATTAAGGTCTTACCTGTAGATACATTCCCATCAACAAAATGGGTTAAAAATACAAACCAAATTTTCCTTTCTGTTAAAGTCGATATTCGAAATGGGAGGATTATTATTTTATCTGCAATAGATAATTTGTTAAAAGGTCAGACTGGGCAAGCAATTCAAAATTTAAATCTTATGAGTGGATTTTCAATGGATGAAGGTCTTGATTTAACTAATAATTTTCCATAAAATTACTTCTTATCAAAAACCCAGCTTGAGAAATTGAGTGAGGTAAAATTTTATGCTCAAGCATTTGTATCCTTTTGGAAAGTGATTCAATATCATCATCATTTCTAATTGACAATGCAGCTTGCATTATCAATGATCCACTATCTACCTCTTCTTCTACAAAATGTACTGAACAACCAGTTATTTTTGAACCATTTAATATAGAGTCCTTTATCGCAGAACCACCTTTATATGCGGGAAGTAATGAAGGGTGAATATTTATTATCTTATTCTTAAATTTATTAATAAAAAAAGGAGTAACAATTTTCATCCAGCCTGCCATAACAACAAGTTCAACATCGTAATGAATTAAAGTATTTACAATTTCTAATTCAAATGCCTCCTTTTGCAGAAAGTCTTTGCCTCTTATAATTTTGTGAGGTATTTTTTTACTTTCAGCTCTCGTTATACATCCTGCATCATCTTTGTTAGTTATCAGAACTTTTATATCTATATCTAATTCTCCTTTTTCTGAGATATCAATTAATTCCTGAAAGTTTGTTCCTTTCCCAGAAGCAAGTACACCTATTTTTAATTTAGGGGAAAATCTTCTAAATTCAGATATCTCAGGCGAAATTATGTAATTAAATGAACTATCCAAAGTTTTTATTTTATCCAATGATAAATTCAAATGAAATAAAAAAAACCCTCAATTTTAATTGTTTATATTCAAAAACATATTTATTTGAAGATAATAATTTAAACAAATTTAAATGATTCAAATCTATGTACTATTCGTATAGATATAATTAAATAATAAATAAAAGAAACAAATATATAAAATGAATGGAGATTTAAATTCTTGGGATAAATTTTGTAATTATCTTTGGTTTGATAAAAAATTAAATATTTGGTTAGACATAAGCAAAATTAATTTCACAAGTAAAGAGATAAAAAATTTAGAAGATAAATTTAAAGATGTTTTTTCATCAATAAAAGAATTAGAAAATGGTGCAATCTCAAATATTGATGAAAATAGACAAGTTGGACATTATTGGCTTAGAAATCCATCAATTTCACCATCTTCAAAAATAGGAGAAGAAATTAGAGCAGATATTAATTCAATCTCTGAATTTGGAAAACAAATTTTAAATGGGGATATTAAGAATAAGAATAATCAGCAATATACTGATGTTCTATGGATAGGAATTGGTGGAAGTGGATTAGGACCATTACTTATAACAGAGTCACTGCAGAAGTGTTCTAAAGGCTTAAATTTTTCCTATATCGATAATGTTGATCCTTTTTTAATTAGCGAAAAGTTAGAAGAGTTATCTGAAAAATTATCAACAACATTATTTGTAGTAGTAAGCAAATCAGGTGGTACGCCTGAACCTAGAATTGCTATGGAAATTATTAAAAGTCACTGCGAAAACAATTCTCTTGAATGGAATTCTAATGCTATAGCTATAACTATGAAAGGTAGTAAGTTATTTAATAAAGCTACTTCTGAAAATTGGTTAAAAATATTTAATTTGCAAGATTGGGTTGGTGGAAGAACTAGTATTACAAGCTCTGTGGGATTACTTCCATTAGCTCTTATTAATGAAAATATCTCTGAATTTATCAGAGGTGCATCATTAATGGATGAAGCCACACGTATAAGTGACTTTAAAAATAATCCAGCAGCACTATTATCATCCGCATGGTATTTAACTGGGGATGGTATTGGAAAGAGAGATATGGTCGTATTACCTTATAGAGATAGGTTACAGGTTTTTAGTAAATATCTTCAGCAATTAGTAATGGAATCATTAGGAAAGAAATTTAATAGGAATGGTCAAGTAGTTAATCAAGGTATTTCCGTTTTTGGTAATAAAGGATCTACAGATCAGCATGCTTATGTTCAGCAACTGAGAGATGGTATTGATAATTTCTTTTGTATTTTTATTGAATTATTAGATTCTCCATCTACTACTATATTTGATGAAAAAGAGAATCCTAAAGAATATCTTTCTGGTTTTTTGCAAGGAACCAGATCAGCACTCTCTAGTGAAAACAGACAAAGTATCACTATTACGATAGAAAAGTTAAATTGTTTTTCACTAGGTGCCTTAATCGCTTTATTTGAGAGGGCTGTATCCTTCTACGCTGAATTGGTAAATATAAATGCATATGATCAACCTGGAGTTGAAGCTGGAAAGAAAGCAGCTGCAAATATCATTGAGTATCAACAAAAAGTAAGTAATTTATTAGATGAAGGTGGAGAATATTCTATAAATGAAATAACATCATTAATTGATAATTCAGTTAGTGAACCTATATTTTTTATACTCCGTGAAATGTGTTTCGGTAATGATAATTATTTAGTTAAGGGCGATTGGTCAAATCCAAATTCATTAGTTATTCAAAAAATGAATTCTTAAAAAACAATATTCATTATTTTTCCTTTAACAATAATTATTTTTCTTATTTCATTATCTTGAGTCCATTTTAATATGTTAGGTCTTTTAAGAGTCAATTCTTTAATTTGATCTTCACTCATATCATTATTAATATTTACTTTGTCTCTAACTTTTCCATTCACTTGTATTACTAGTTCATATGAATCTTCCTTTAGTGCCTCGGCATTAAAGGAAGGCCAGTGTTCTAAATGTACAGATTTTTTAAATCCTATAAGATGCCATATTTCTTCTGCAATATGAGGTGCAAATGGAGCCAACAAAATACAAAATGTTTTTAAAGCATCAATTTTTAAATTATTGTTTATGTCATTAATGGAATTTGATAATGAATTATAAAACTTCATTAGTTCTGAAATCGCAGTATTAAATTGGTTATTTAATATGTCATTTGAAATTTCTTTTATAGCAATATTCATTGACTTTATTAAACTTTTTTCTTTATCTGGATAGGAATTAGATTTACTATTTATATCTTTTGCACAATTTATATAAAGCTTCCAAATCCTACTTAAAAATCTAAATTGTCCTTCAACATCTGTATCTCCCCATTCCAAATCTTTTTCTGGTGGTGCTTTAAATAATATAAACATTCTTGCTGTATCTGCTCCATATTTTTTAATAACTGATTCAGGGTCTATTCCATTATATTTAGACTTAGACATCTTCTCGAAAAGAACTTCGAGTTTAGAATTGTCAATTGGATCTGTAGGATTTGATAAGTCGGTAATTTCGGAAGGAGAAACATATTTACCAGTTTTATTGTTTTTGTAGGCTGCGGCCTGAACCATTCCTTGCGTTAATAGTTTTTTGAAAGGTTCATCAATATCAAATAGTTCATTATCTCGCAAAGCTTTAGTGAAAAATCTTGCATATAACAAATGCAATATTGCATGCTCTACTCCTCCAACATATTGATCTACAGGTAACCACTTATTAATTTCATTCTTTTCAAATGGCTTAGTTGAACATTTTGAAGATGGGTACCTTAAAAAATACCAAGATGAACACATGAAAGTGTCCATTGTATCAGTTTCTTTTCTTGCCGCTATTCCACATTTTGGACATGTTGTATTTATCCAACTATTATTGTCACCTAAAGCATTAATCTTGTTAGCGGAGATTTCTATGTCTTTTGGTAATGAAAGAGGCAAATCCGATTGGTTTAAAGGAACAGCTCCACATTTTTTGCAATTAACGATGGGTATCGGACATCCCCAATATCTTTGTCTAGAAATTAACCAATCTCTTAAACGATATTGAATTTTATTTTCGGCCCATCCATTATTTACTCCCTCCTCTGCAATTTTTAATTTAGCAATAGTATTTGATATACCATTATATTGATTTGAATTAATTAGATATCCATTTTCTATATAAGCATTATCAAGCTCATTACTTTGTTCCCTTTTGTCATTTACTATTACCTGTTTAATATCTATATTGTTTTTCTTAGCAAACTCAAAATCCCTTAAATCATGGGCAGGCACACCCATAACAGCGCCTGTACCATATTCATCGAGGACATAACTTGCAACCCAAATAGGTATATGTTCAGAATTAACTGGATTTATTGCTATTAAGCTAGTTTTTATTCCAATTTTTTCAAGTTCATTATTTTTATTATTTTTCAAATATTGTTTAAGATTTTCTATATCTTGTATGGTTTCTTGATCAGTAATTTTTTTAATTAATGAATGATTTACAGAAATTGCTAAATAAGTAACTCCAAATAAAGTATCTGGCCTTGTTGTAAATACAGTTATTTTCTTTTCTGGATTGGTATGGATATTGAAATTAATATTTGCACCAATTGACTTTCCAATCCAATTATCTTGCATTATTTTTACTCTTTCTGGCCAGTTATCTAATTTTTCTAAATCCATCAATAACTCATCCGCATAATTAGTAATTCTTAAAAACCATTGCTTTAATAATTTTTTTTCAACTAGTGCCCCAGATCTCCAAGATTTACCCTCTGAGTCAACTTGTTCATTCGCTAGGACTGTATTATCTATAGGATCCCAATTAACTTCTGATTCCTTTTGATATACAAGACCTGACTTGTATAACTCTAAAAATAGATATTGAGTCCAAATATAATAATTTTCATCACATGTTGCAAATTCCCTATCCCAATCAACTGATAGTCCCAAAAGCTTTAATTGTGACTTCATATGAGAAATATTTTTTTTAGTCCAGACACTTGGACTTATTCCTCTTTCAATCGCAGCATTTTCAGCAGGCAAACCAAAAGCGTCCCAACCCATTGGATGTAAGACAGATTTACCTTTAAACCTTTGGAATCGAGCTATTAAGTCTGTAATAACATAATTCCTAACATGTCCCATATGAAGATTACCTGAAGGGTAGGGAAACATTGATAAGGCATAAAACTTATCGCTATTCTCAGTTAATTCATCGGTTTTGTATAAATTGTTTTCTGTCCATAGTGACTGCCATTTTTTTTCTATTTCAGATGGATTATATAAATTGGTATCAGCCTGATATTGTTTATCTGGAGAAATCACTTAATTTTTATTTATTAAATTATTATTTTAATATCCATTGTATAAAATAGAAATAGATTGTTAAAAGGAATAATTTATAATTAAAATTTAAGATATATGAATTACAAATGAAAAATATAAGTTTTGAAAAATATCAAGGTAACGGAAATGATTTCGTAATAATAGATTCTAGAGGAAATGAATTATATAAAAATTACAAGACAAATAAAATATTTGATATAAAAAAAATTTGCAACAGGCAATTTGGTGTTGGAGCGGATGGTGTGATTTTTATAGAAGAACCTAATGAAGATAATTATGCAAAAATGATAATTTTTAATTCTGATGGTTCTGAAGCACAAATGTGTGGAAACGGAATTAGGTGTTTAGTTGAGTATCTCCACGTAAATGATTCAATGAATAATAAAAATATAGAATATAAAATTGAGACTAAAGCAGGTTTAAAAATTGCAAAATATATAAATGATGAAATTACGGTAAAAATGGGAGTTCCAATTTTAGAATGTCAAAATATTCCAACAACAATTGAAAAAAAAATAAATTCAATTCCTTCACACGAATTTATTGAGAAAGATTTTAATAATATGGGTTATGCCGTAGGAATGGGAAATCCTCATTTAATATTCTTTGTAAAAGACATAGAGTCAATTGTTCTTTCAAGACTTGGTCCTATATTTGAAAATAATGAATTATTTCCTGAAAAAACTAATGTGCATTTTTGTCAAATTTTAAATAGAGATAATATAAAAGTAAAAGTATGGGAAAGGGGTGCAGGACCAACCTTAGCTTGTGGAACAGGTGCCTGTGCTATCCATGTGGCAGCTTACAAATTAGGCCTTTGTAATTCACAAACCATAGTAACCTTACCAGGAGGTAATCTTAAAATTGATTGGTCAAAAGACGATTGCGAAGTAATGATGACCGGTAATGCTAAAAAGGTTTTCTCAGGATCAATGTTAGTAAATTAATGGAAAATAATTTTATCTATTTAGATAATGCATCCACAACTCCATTATCTGAGAATGTTTTAAATATAATTAATTCAACTTATAGGAATTATTGGCATAACCCTTCATCTACATATGAGTTAGGGATAAAATGCTCTATATATCTTGAAAAAATTAGATCTAAAATTGCTCATATATTTGAAGCAGACCCAGAGGATATAATTTTTACATCTGGTTCTTCGGAATCGACAAATATTGTATTTAATAACATTTATGAGAAATTTAAAAATGGTAGGATTGTTATTTCAAATGTCGAACATCAAGCAACAACTATTTGTGCTAATAAACTAAGAAAACAAAATTGGGATATTTACGAATGGACGGTAAATAATGATGGAATTTTAAATATTTCTAATATCGAAAATTTTTTAAACAATGATACTAAACTTGTATCAATTATTTGGGGACAAAGTGAAATTGGGACAATACAACCTGTCCAAATTATTGGTTCCAAATGTAAAGAATTAAATATAATGTTTCATTTAGATGGAACTCAAATATTAAGTAATGGAATATTCAGTTGGAAAGATCTTAAATGTGATTTTTTAAGTTTGTCCGCTCATAAATTTGGAGGTCCAAAAGGGATCGGTATTCTTTTAACAAAAGAAAAGTCTAGACAAATTTTAAAAAATAATGACATATCACTTACTCAGGAATTTTCAATTAGACAAGGTACACAAGCTTTGCCATTAATCGCTGGAATGTATGAATCACTAAAGAATATTGAAGGAAAAATAAAATTATATGATTACATAACTGAATTTCCTTCTAATAATATTAATAAACTTAAAAATTATTTTTTTCAAAAAATTAAAGATAATAATCATATAAAGATTACGGGTAGTATTGACCATAGACTCCCCAGTCATATTTCTTTTCTACTATTAAATAAACTATTTGAGCCTATAAGGGCCTATAAGATTGTTAACTTCATGTCAGAAAATAAAATAGCCATAAGTAGTGGAAGTGCTTGTTCAAGCTCATCTGGGAAACCTAGCTCAACACTTAAAAATATTGGTTTAAAAGATGATGAACTATATTCAAATATTCGTGTTACTTTAGGTTCAATAAACAATAAGTCAGAAATAGATAAATTTTTAGAACTTATTCAAATATGTATTGCCAAATTTTAATGGAAACCAATTACAGACTACCTAAAGATTTAAATGAATCTCTTAATAATATGGAGGATGCAATTATTCCAAGTTTATTAGATTCAAATAAAAGATTTACTATAGAATTTAATTTTGAAGGATTGAAGTTTAACAGAATTGGAATAACTATCTACAAGATATTGTCTAAAAATAATAATGTATTCATAACATTTGCTGATCAAGGTGCTGTGGCTTTGGCCCAAAGAGACTATCCAGATATCAAAGATAAAATCTTTACTTTTAAATCATTTAATGAATCAAAAAATATAAATAATATTGATAGTGCAATGATATCGATACTACCTCAGCCATATGATTTCGATTTATTTGAACCAATGTCTGATAATTATCAAGGTACGCATTATTCATTAAATCCAAAATTTGAAGATGCCAATATTGGTATAGGAAGTGTTATTAGAGAGCGACGTAAAAACTTTGTCAAAACATGGAAAAATATTTATTTTCTACAGCCTTTAAATAAAGCTGCTCTTATGCATATTTATCCAAATAACTGGTTGCTTTTCAAAGAAGAAAATAAAAGATATTTTTTTAAAAAAGAATTTGAATTTAAACCCGACAATGAATCTATTTTTGTAAATTTATAGATTGAATGTGATAAAAAAAATATATTCATTTTTCTTTATTGTTCTTGTATTAGTAACATCTCCTTTCTTAATAAGATATTTACTAGCAAATCAGAAAATAACTATTTTAAATAGTATTTATTTTAATTTCCCGGTAATAATTACTAAAAACAAAATATGTCCTACTTATGATGCTTTATTGAATCAAACGCTTGATGATTCTTTTAGTGTATCAATTATTAATAATAAAGGGGAAATAATAAGTTCCTACAATGAGGATGTTCCTAGGTTGCCAGCATCTAACCAAAAATTATTCTCATCAGCTTATGTTTTAAGTAAATATAAATTAAATAATAATTTAAAAACTTCCTTATTTAAAAATAAAAACGATTATTATTTACTCGGTCAGGGTGATCCAGATCTTAATTATGAACATATAATCGAACTAATTTCAAATGTTAAAGAAAATAAAATTATTAACTTTAATATTGTAGAAATTGATTCAAAATTATATTGGCCTAATGGTTGGACAAATACCGATAAACTTTACGAATATGGATCTCCAATTACATCTCTTGCAATAGAAAGTAATCACAATAAATATGATGATATTAATGCATTAAAAAATTTTATTAAAAATTATTTAAAAAATAAATTTCCAAATTCAAATATAAATATAGATTTTTTTGATTCAGAAAAAACTTCTTATTTAAAAAATATTAAAGAGATAAATAAAGTATATTCAACTCCAATTCTTTCATTATTAACTCTAACAAATTCTGAAAGCCATAATTTTACGGCTGAATCTCTTTTTAAAAATGCCTCAAATACATGGAACGATAATAACTATATAAAATTGA
Organism: uncultured Prochlorococcus sp.; assembly: GCA_902622435.1. Classification (GTDB taxonomy): domain Bacteria; phylum Cyanobacteriota; class Cyanobacteriia; order PCC-6307; family Cyanobiaceae; genus Prochlorococcus_A. The sequence goes on from CACNQB010000006.1 coordinate 13,137, forward strand.
AAAGATGGCTTGAAAATAAGGGCCTCCCAGCAACTAATGCATACTTTGCAGATGCTAGTGGATTGTCTCGAAAAAATAAAATTACAACAAAGTTAGTTGTATTGTTTTTAGATAAAATGAGATATTTTAATGATTTTAAAGCTTATCAATCTACACTTTCAATTACGGGAGTGAGAGGAACATTAGCTAAAAAATTTGTTAATAGTGAATTATCTGGAAAGTTTTTTGGCAAAACTGGGACTCTTTCAAATGTCTTTGCATTATCTGGCTTTTTATATAAAAATGAAAAGCCAATAATTATAAGCATTATCCAAAATTCTAATAAAATTGATAAAGAAAAAGCTTTTAAATTATTACGTGATCTTTATTACTTGAAATCTTGTTAATAAAAATATTATTTAAAATATTCTTTTAAATCCCTCTCAACAGAGGGGGGTACCATGTGATTAATTTCACCACCAAATTTTGCAACTTCTTTTACTAATGAACTACTAAGAAAACTATAATTTGTATTTGTCGATAAAAATATAGTTTCAATATCATTATTAAGAGATTTATTTGTATGAGCTATTTGAAGTTCATACTCAAAATCACTCATTGCTCTTAAGCCTCTAAGAATAAGATTAGCTTTTAGATCATTTGCACAATCAACAGTTAGACCAGAATAAGAAATAATTTCAATATTAGGTAAATGAGAAAGAGAATTTTTTATTTGTATTATTCTTCTTTCTAGGTTAAATGTTGGTGTTTTAGAAGTATTTTCCAAAACAGCAACTACTAGTTTGCCAAATATTCTTTCAGCCCTTTCTATTAAATCAAGATGCCCGTTTGTTAAAGGATCAAATGTACCTGGATAAAGAATTTTCATAAATTTATTATGATCGAATAAGAAATTTAGTTAAAATAGGATTATAAGATAAATCAATTATGACATTAAATCTAGAAGCAAAAAAAATCTTATTAAGAAAAATACCTCACGGATTATTTATTTGCGGCGTTAGAGACGAGGATAAAAATGAAGTGAATGGATTTACTGCAAGTTGGGTGACTCAAGGTTCTTTCACCCCACCATTAGTTGTAATGGCTGTTAGAGCAGAGGGTTCTAGTCATGAAATAATAAAGTCCACCAATAAGTTCTCATTAAATGTGCTCAAAATTGATCAAAAGGATCTGGCAGCTGTATTCTTTAAACCTCAAAAAGCATTAGGAGGTAGATTTGAATCTGTTGAATTTAATTTAGGTGAGCTTGGATTGCCTATTTTAGTAGATAGTGTTGGTGGAGTGGAATGTACTGTAGTTGGAAGTGTTATGCATGGAGACCATACCGTTTTTGTAGGAGAGGTTCAATCTGCTTATCTGAATAATGATGTTGACTCACTAAATTTATCTTCAACTGGCTGGAATTATGGAGGGTAACCATTATAAATGAGTAATTCCTCTATCGAAAAAATAGATAACAAATATAATTTTAAAATTGAATATAAATTAATCAATAATAAGGAGTTATTAAAATCAAGATTATCCGAAATTCCAAAGTCATCTGGTTGCTATCTTTTTAAAGATATTGATAATAACTTACTTTATATCGGTAAATCTAAAAAACTACGCAGTAGAGTAAGTAGTTATTTCAATAATTATTCAGATTTAACTCCCCGATTAAGTTTGATGGTTCGTCAAATAACTGAAATAGAAATAATATTAACAGATAGCGAATATGAAGCATTAAATTTAGAGTCAAATTTAATTAAAACAAACAAACCTTACTTTAATATTCTTTTGAAGGATGATAAGAAATATCCATATCTTTGTATAACTTGGAGTGAAAAATATCCTCGAATTTTTATTACAAGAAGAAGAAGAAATAGAAATAATATAGATAGATATTATGGACCTTATGTTGATGTCGGATTATTAAGGAGAACATTATTTACTATAAAAAAAATATTTCCACTTAGACAAAGACCAAGGCCAGTCTATAAAGATAGAACTTGTTTGAATTATTCAATAGGAAGATGTCCAGGTGTTTGCCAAGAAGTTATATCATCTGAAGATTATAAAAAAATAATGAAACAAGTATCTATGATATTTCAGGGAAGAAATGATGACTTAGAAATATTTTTACAAAAAAAAATGCTGCAATTTTCAAATGATTTAGATTATGAGAATGCAGCAAAAATAAGGGACCAAATTTCAGGTTTAAAATTATTAACTGAATCACAAAAAATATCAATACCAGATTCTTCAGTTAATAGAGATATCTTTGGAATAGTTTCAGAAAATAATGTAGCTAGTATACAAATTTTCCAAATGAGATCTGGTAAGCTCATTGGGAGAATTGGCTATAGTCAAAAAATAAATAATGAAGGTGAAAATCTTATTCTACAAAAGATTTTAGAAGAGCATTATATGAATGTTGAAGCTGTAGAAATACCCTCAGAAATTCTTATTCAATATAACCTTCCAAAACAAGCAACTATAGAGGATTGGTTAACGGAGCTAAGAAAAAAGAAAGTAAAAATCTTAATCCCAAAAAGAAATAAAAAACATGAAACTGTAGAAATGGTTTTAAAAAATGCGAAATTGGAATTAGATAGAATATTAAATGGAATACAAGATAATGAATCGTCAATTGAGGATCTTGCCCAAATACTTGAATTAAGCGAACAACCTAAAAGAATTGAAGGTTATGATATTAGCCATATTCAAGGTAGTGACCCTGTAGCATCACAAGTCGTTTTTATTGATGGGATTCCTTCTAAACAGCATTATAGGAAATATAAAATTAAAGATCCAAACGTTTTTGTAGGCCATAGTGATGATTTTGCTTCGATATATGAAGTAATACATAGAAGGTTTAAAAAATGGTCAAGATTTAAAAAAAGCGGAGGAGATTTTTCAATAATAAATGATAAAACGAATAGTAAATTAGACAATGAACTTCTATCAGATTGGCCTGATTTAATAATGATTGATGGAGGAAAAGGACAATTAAATGCAGCTGTAAAAGCATTAAAAGAATTAAATCTTGAGGAAGAAGTAACTATATGTTCATTAGCAAAAAAAAATGAAGAAATATTTATTCCAGGCTTTACTAAGTCTCTTGATACTGATGAAAATCAAAAAGGAGTTCTTCTATTAAGAAGAGTAAGAGATGAAGCACATAGATTTGCATTATCTTTTCATAGAGACAAAAGATCTAAGAGAATGAATAGATCTCAATTGTCCCAAATCAGTGGATTAGGACCATCAAGAATAAGAGAATTGCTTGAGCATTTTAAATCAATTGACGCGATAAGAATAGCTAGTAAAGATGATTTATCAAAAGTTAAAGGACTTGGAAAAAATTCAGTAAATGATATATATGAATATTTTAACGAGTTATAAATATTAATTAATTTTTGAAAAATAGATTTCTTGATATTGTTAAAAATAACTATATTAAAAATATATATATTTTTTAAATTAATCTAGTAATTTGGCAGCTGAAGCATATCTCTGGTTTAAATCACTTCACATTATGGGTGTAATCGTTTGGTTTGCGGGTCTTTTTTATTTAGTAAGACTTTTTATATATCATGAAGAATCTAAAAATATGGATAATGAATTAAAAATTGCATTTAATAAACAATACACCTTGATGGAAAAAAGGCTGGCGAATATAATCACAACACCTGGGATGATACTAGCTTTAAGTATGGCTATATGCATGGTTATTATGCAACCAAGTTGGTTAAGTGAGAAGTGGTTGCAAATTAAAATTTCTTTTGTTTTAGGATTAGTAATTTATCATTCATATTGTTACAAAATAATGTATTCATTACAAAATGGTACTTCAACCATTTCAGCTAAAAACCTTAGATTATTAAATGAATTGCCTACTTTATTATTATTTATAATTGTCCTTTTAGTTATTTTTAAAAATAATTTTCCAACTAGTGTTGCTACATGGAGCGTAGTTGGACTAATAATTTTCATGTTGGCTTCAATACAATTATATGCAAAGATTAGAAAGAAAAACGAGAATTCATTAAGTAATGAATAGGGAAGAATTAGTAAAATTAACTTCCAATATTAATAAAAATAGTTGTCCAAAAAATATTAATTTTCACTGTCATACAAAATTTAGTGATGGAAGTCTTGAACCATATGAACTTTTAGAACAAGCTTATAAAAATAACTTGAAATTTTTATCAATAACGGATCATCATACAATTAAAGCTCATGAATATATAAAAAAAAATAATATACTCAAAAAATATCCTAAAGATTCTTTTATATTAATTTCTGGAATAGAAATTAATTGTTTGATTCTAGGATGTTTAGTACATGTAATTGGATTGGGAATAGATATAAAAAGTAAATACCTAAATCCCTACATCCTTGGAGAGTCACCAATAGGAAATGATTTAAATATAAAATCAGTTATTAAAGCAATAAATTTAGCTGGTGGTTTATCATTTCTTGCACACCCAGCGAGATACAGGATACCCTTTTATAAATTAATTCCAGAGGCCAAAATACAAGGTATTGATGGAATAGAGGTTTGGTACGATTATGAACTTAATGAAGTATGGAATCCTAGTTTATTTGTATGTACAGAGATAGATAAATTAGCAGATAAATATTCAATGCTAAAAACATGCGGAACAGATAGTCATGGACTTTCGCTATTAGGTAGATAATTCAGAATTCGTTTTTTTCAATTATTGATTCAGTATTAATAATTATGTTCTTTAAATTTTCAATGACATCTGATGAACAATTATTCCACATTTTTCTATTGACAATTTCAAGAAATCTTTGTGCAATATCTCTTAAAGCCCATGGATTATTCTCTAAAAAGAAATTCCTAAGATCCAGATCACATAACCATGATTTATAAACTTCCTCATAACACCAATCTGAGACTACTTCAGTAGAAGCATCAAAAGCATATAAGTAATCTAGTGTAGCTGAAAATTCAAACGCTCCTTTATAACCATTGTCCTTCATTCCATTTATCCATTTAGGGTTAAGTATTCTTGATATAACAACCTTATTAATTTCATCTTGTAATTTTGAAATTTTAGATAATCCAAATTTAGATAAATCACCATGATACATTTCAGGTAGTTTACCGCTCAATTTTTTTACTGCTGAAGATAATCCACCCTGAAACTGATAATAATCATCAGAATCTAAAATATCATGTTCCTTATTATCTTGGTTATGAACAACTAACTGAACATTTTTAAGAGAATTTTCTAATGATTTTTTATCCTCTATAGGTTCAAGATTATCACTGTAAATCCACTTACTCCAATTAAGAAAAGATTCTCCAAAATCATCAATATTTTCCCAATTAGAATTTGAAATTAGTTCTTGCAGACCAGCTCCATATGAACCTGGCGCTGACCCAAATATACGATTAATTGAATCACCATCCCTTGATGCTCCAGCAAGAGGGTTAAATTTATCATCCTCATTAAGATTAGAAACAAGATTTATTGCTTCAGAAGTTAATTTAACTAACTGTGGAAATGCATCTCTAAACATTCCCGAAATCCTTAAGGTAACATCAACCCTTGGTCTTTCGAGAACAGATAAAGGAATGATTTCTAGATCTACTACTCTTCTTGAGGGTCCATCCCAAATAGGCTGTACTCCTAATAAATATAGTATTTGACAAATGTCTTCACCACCATTTCGCATTGTTGATGTTGCCCATACAGATATTGCTATATTTTTTAAATCTTCTCCATTATCTTGTTTGTATAAATCAAGTATTTGTGAGGCGGATTGACAACCAACACTCCATGCACATTCAGTTGGCAGTCCTCTCGAATCAACTGAATAGAAATTTTTACCAGTGGGTAAAGCTTCAGTTTTACCTCTCGTAGGGGCACCAGATGGACCACTTTTTATATATTGTCCATTTAATGAATTAATAAATGATAATTTCTCATTATATGAAGAATTAATGATTGGATGAAGAATCTCTTTTTTTAATAATAAAAAATACTTGTTATGTTTTTTTTCATTAAAGAAATAGTCTATTATTTTCTGATTTTTATATTTTTCTAGATTTTTTATATTGGTAATCTTTTTGTAAAAAAACAAATATATTAAATACTTTGCTTGTTGTTCCAAAAAATCAATAGCCATTCTAAAGTTTAAAATGTTTTTGTTGGAAAAAGTCAATAATATTTTTTTATCCTTTTCACTTAACATTTGATCATATTGATTTGTCCAAGGATTCAAATCTAGTTTTAAATGTCTTGCTATATATTGAATAACACCAATTCGGTTGGCATTTGGTACTCTTGCAATACACAAGACTAAATTTATTTCATTAATGTCATTCTGCCTATTGCCAAAAATATGCAAACCTGTCCTAATTTGAGATTCTTTAATATTGCAAAGAAAGGAATCAATTTCTTCTATTTGATTATTTTTATTCTTTAAAGTAATTTCGCTAAAATCTTTTTTAATTAATTCAAAAATAGATTTTTCTATTATTTCAATCCGATTAGAATTTAATAATTTTGCTTCAAAATATTCGTCTAAATAATTTTCTAATATTGAATATTTTCCATATAATTCTGACCTATCTAAAGGAGGTGTTAAATGATCAATAATTGTGGCAGCAGTTCTTCTTTTAGCTTGGGATCCTTCTCCAGGATCATTCACAATAAAGGGATATATGTTTGGTATTGCTGGACAAATAATATTTGGAAAACATTTATTGCTGAGTCCTATAGATTTGCCAGGTAACCATTCAACAGTCCCATGTTTACCAATATGGCAAATAGCATTTGCATTAAAAACTTTTTCAATCCAAAAATATTGTGCTAAATATCTATGGGGAGGTGGAAGATCGGGAGAATGAATATCTCTATCAGTGAAAGCATCATAACCTCGTTGAGGTTGAATCAATAATGTTATTTTTCCAAATCTAAGACCATTAATTGAGAAGCCTTTATTATCTAGATCGATCGCATTAGATGGTTTACCCCAACGATTAACAATAATATTTTTGGGATCAAGTTCTAAATAATTCCAATATTTTAAATATTCACTAAGTGGTAAGTAATCTAATGGTTTGTTATTTTGTGATTCAATATCATTAGTTCTAGTTTTTATAAGCATTGACATTAATTCCGAAGAATCTTGAGGATAATTACAAGATCCAAGATCATAACCTTCTTCTTTGAACCAATTAAGAATATTTATTATTGAAGATGGTGTATTTAGACCAACTCCATTACCGATTCTTCCGTTCTTTACTGGATAATTACTTATTACTAAACAAATTCTTTTATCAAAATTATTAAGTTTCTGAAGTTTCACATAATTGGTTGCTAATTTTGAAATCCATTGAATACCTACTTGATCAGCTTTGTAACTAGTTATTTCACTATATAGTGTATTTTTTTTAGAAATTATTTCTTTAAATGCTGAAGGACAGGTAGTAATTCTTCCATCAAATTCGGGAATAATTATTTGCATTAATAAATCAGATGAATTCATTCCAATAGATGAATTTAACCACTTTTTTCTTGATCTATTAGAAGAAAGAAGCTGTAAAATTGGTATTTTAAGAGAAGTAAAAATATTTGTTGAATTTTCAATTAAATCGTTATTTTTGATTTGAGATGAAGAAAATGAAGTTGTGGTAATTATTAGTTTAATATCTTCTTTTTTAAAAATGTCTATTAATTTCTTCTGAATAATGTGATCTTTTAGTGTTGAAATAAAAAATGTTTTAGGAGATAGTCCGCATTTTCTTAATTGCAAGTTAAGTTTTTCGTTTACATCAATTTCATTAGCCAAAAAAAGTGATTTATAGGATATTATTCCTATCTTTTCGCCTTTTTCATTTTTCCAATCATATAAAAATGGATCTGCATAAAACGTTGTACTCAAAAACTCATCAGGAATTAATTTTTCATCTACAACTAAATAATTTAAACAATTAAGGAACTTTCTATAATTAACCTGTCCTCCAGATCTGAGTAATCTAGAAATATTTAATGCAATATTTTTATCTATACTACTTATTTCACATAAGGAAATTTCCTGATCAATGGTACCTGATAGGATTACTAACTTCCTTTTTTTATTAACTGCATGCCAATTTAGAAGTTGTTCAAATCCATAGTTCCATGTACCTTTATCTCCAAATATTCTAAGTACGACAACTTTTGCATAATTAATTGTTTTTAATAAATAATTATCTATTTGAGCTGAGGAATTTAAATTAGAAATTTCTAAAGCTCTTATATTATTTTTCAATGAAGCAAATTCTTTTTCTAACAATAAGTTTGATATAAGATTTAAATCAGCTTTGACACTTGTTATAAAAATAAAATCTGCAGCTGGTTGCTCAATTAAATCATCCTTATTCTTTTCATTTCCTGCTATATTTAATATCCTGTGCATTTTTATATATAAATAAGGTTTAGAATACGTAAGTAGGATAAAACAAGTTTACCTTAATTAAATAAATTAAATATGCATGAATTTCTTCCATACGCCTGGTTCGAAGGTAAATGTATTCCATTTAAAGAAGCAAAAATATCAATAGCTACTCATGCACTACATTACGGTACTGCTGCATTTGGAGGAATGCGCGCGATACCTAACCCAACAAACAAAGAAGAATTCCTTTTGTTTAGAACTGATAAACATATAAAAAGATTATCTCAAAGTGCAAAATTACTCTTAACTGAAGTTTCTGAAGAATATATTTTTAAAGCTTTAGAAGTAGTTATAAAGAGAAACAAGCCAGAAAAACCTATTTATATAAGACCATTTGTATATACAAGCGATTTAGGTATAGCTCCAAGGTTACATAATATTGAAACAGATTTCTTTATTTATTGTATTGAACTAGGAGATTATTTATCCCCAGATGGTGTTTCTTGTAGAATGAGTAGCTGGACAAGACAAGAAGATAGATCTCTCCCCTTAAGAGGAAAAATAAGTGGAGCATATATTACAAGTTCATTAGCCAAAACAGAAGCTAGTTTATCAGGTTTTGATGAAGCCCTGCTATTAAATTCAAGTGGTAAGGTAAGCGAAGCTAGTGGTATGAATTTATTTATTGTAAGGAATGGAGACTTAATCACTCCTGGTGTTGATCAAGATATCCTTGAGGGAATTACTAGAGCTAGTGTAATTGAATTAGCAAAATCATTTGGAATAAATGTTATTGAGAGACCTGTTGATAAAACAGAATTATTAATAGCAGATGAAGTTTTTCTAACTGGTACAGCAGCAAAAATTACACCAGTTAAAAAAATTGAATCAACTGAATTAAATGTTGAAAGACCAATAATGAATAAATTAAAAAATAAGCTTATAGAAATAACAGAAGGTCGTTCTCAAGACTATGATAATTGGGTAACAAGAATTTCATTAAAATAAATTAATTTTTGCCTAAAAATGGAATCTTTCAGAACCTATCTAAATAGAGATGAAAAACCATTAATTATTTTTGACGGAGGTACTGGAACATCTTTTCAGAACTTAAATCTTACTGCAGATGACTTTGGAGGTAAAGAATTAGAGGGATGTAATGAAAACCTTGTTTTATCATCACCAGAGATAGTTGAGAAGGTTCATAATTCATTTTTAGAAGCAGGTTGTCATGTTATAGAAACTAATACATTTGGAGCCTCATCAATAGTTCTTGATGAATATGATATTGCGGACAAGGCTTATGAGATAAATAAAAATGCGGCATTTATAGCAAAAAAAGCTGCTGCAAAATGCTCAACAGTTGATAAACCAAGGTTTGTAGCAGGTTCAATTGGGCCAACAACTAAATTACCAACCTTAGGACATATAGATTTTGATGAATTAAAGAAATCATATAAAGAACAAATTTATGGTCTTATAGATGGAGGAGTTGATCTTCTTTTGATTGAAACATGTCAGGATGTTTTACAAATTAAATCTGCTTTATTAGCATCAAAAGAAATTCTTGAAAGTAAAAATATTGATATACCTTTAATGGTATCCATAACAATGGAAACAACAGGTACTATGCTTGTTGGATCTGATATCGCATCTGCATTAACAATATTAGAGCCATTTAATATAGATATCCTTGGACTTAATTGTGCAACTGGTCCAGAGCAAATGAAGGAACATATTAAATATTTGTCTGAAAATTCTCCCTTCGCTATAAGCTGTATTCCCAATGCAGGTCTTCCTGAAAATATTGGTGGTGTAGCTCACTATAGATTAAAGCCAATAGAATTAAAGATGCAGTTAATGAATTTTATATATGACTTTAATGTTCAATTAATAGGTGGATGTTGTGGGACAACACCTGAACATATAAAATACCTGTCTTCAATAATCGATGAAATTATTGATAATGAAAGGACAAACAACAATGGTAAGCAAAATTTAAGCGGTTTTATTCCATCTGCCTCATCAATATATAACTCTGTGCCATACAAACAAGACAATTCAATTTTGATAGTAGGAGAAAGATTAAATGCAAGTGGATCGAAAAAGGTAAGGGAGTTATTAAATAATGACGATTGGGATGGCTTAGTTGCAATTGCCAAGCAACAACAAAAAGAAAATGCTCACGTTCTTGATGTAAATGTCGATTATGTAGGAAGAGACGGAGTGAAAGATATGAAAGAAATAACTTCAAGACTAGTTACCAATATAAATTTACCATTAATGATTGACTCTACAGATGCTGACAAAATGGAAAGTGGATTAAAGTCAGCTGGTGGTAAATGCATTATAAATTCAACCAATTACGAAGATGGTAATGAAAGATTTGATCAAGTTTTAAATTTAGCCTTAGGGTATGGTTCAGGTCTTGTTGTAGGAACAATTGATGAAGATGGAATGGCGAGGAATTCAGAAAAAAAATATAAGATTGTCAAACGAGCGATTGATAGAACAAGAGAATGTGGTTTGTCAGATTATGAGCTATTTTTTGATCCATTAGCTCTGCCAATATCTACAGGGATAGAAGAAGATAGATTAAACGCTAAAGAGACTATTAGTGCTATATTAAAAATCCGTGAAAAATTCCAAGATATTCATATCATACTTGGGATATCAAACATTAGTTTTGGTCTTTCACCATTATCAAGAATTAATTTAAATTCAATATTTTTAGATGAATGCATTAAAGCAGGATTAGATTCTGCTATTATCGCACCAAATAAAATTTTGCCATTATCAAAAATTTCTGAAGAAACTAAAAAGCTTTGCTTAGATTTGATTTATGATAAAAGAGAATTTGAAGATGATATTTGTATTTATGATCCATTAGTAGAATTAACAAAGGCTTTTCAAGATTTATCTATTCAAGATTTCAAAAAAGCATCTTCAGAAAATAAAAACTTAACTCTTGAAGAAAGTCTGAAAAATCATATTATTGATGGAGAAAAAATAGGATTAGAGGATCAATTAAATAAAGCGTTAAAAAAATATAAACCTCTTGAAATAATTAATACCTATTTACTAGATGGGATGAAAGTTGTAGGAGATTTATTTGGCTCAGGTCAAATGCAATTGCCATTTGTACTCCAATCTGCTGAAACAATGAAATTTGCTGTTTCAATTTTAGAACCATATATGGAAACTGTAGATGAAAACATATCAAATGGAAAACTCTTAATTGCAACTGTCAAAGGCGATGTACATGATATTGGAAAAAATTTGGTAGATATAATACTTTCAAATAATGGTTATGACGTAATAAATTTAGGAATAAAGCAAGATGTTTCAGCAATTATAGATGCACAAAAAAAGCACAATGCAGATTGTATCGCTATGAGCGGATTACTTGTTAAATCAACTGCTTTTATGAAAGATAATTTAGAAGCTTTTAACAATGAAAATATTAGTGTACCTGTAATATTAGGAGGCGCAGCCTTAACACCAAAATTTGTAAATGAGGACTGCAGCAAAATATATAAAGGCAAAATACTATACGGAAAAGATGCTTTCACTGATCTTAAATTCATGAATGAATATATGGATAGTAAGAAAAAGGGTAATTGGTCAAATACAAAGGGTTTCATTAACAATGAGGGTATAAATATTAATTTAGCCTCATCAAAATCCAACTCTCAAGCTGTTAAAAAATCAATATTCATAGATACCGAGACTTCCAAATTAAATTTAAAAGAAAATTTTATAAGATCTAAATTTATTAATGAAGAAGATCCAATTCAAGCCCCTTTCTTGGGAACGAAAGTCTTGAACGATGATGATATAGATTTAAATAAGTTAATATTTTATTTAGATACAAAAGCTCTATTTAGCGGACAATGGCAAATAAAAAAAGGTAAAAACCAAAGTGTAGATGAATACAATAACTATTTGAATTCATATGCTAAACCATTGTTAGATAAATGGTTAGAGATAATTATAGAGAAAAAACTCATAACACCCAAAGCAGTTTATGGATATTTCAGATGCGGGAGAAAAGATAATAGTATTTTCTTATTTGATGAGAAATCATTAAATAAAATTTCCCAATTTAATTTTCCACGACAAAAATCTGGGAATAATTTATGCATAGCTGATTTTTATTGTGATTTGAAAAATGATAAACCGATAGATATATTTCCTATGCAGGCCGTAACCATGGGCGATATTGCTAGTGAATATTCTCAAATATTATTTAAAGAAGATAAATATAGCGATTATTTGTTATTCCATGGACTTACAGTGCAATTAGCAGAAGCTCTAGCTGAGTATGTCCATGCATTAATTCGTATTGAATGTGGTTTTAGTTCTGAAGAACCAGACAAAAATAGAGAAATACTAGCTCAAAAATATAGAGGAGCTAGATATTCCTTTGGTTATCCTGCATGTCCAAAAGTATCTGATTCAAACATACAATTATCATTGTTGGATGCAAAAACAATAAACTTGACCATGGATGAATCTGAACAACTTCATCCAGAACAAAGTACTACAGCTATCATTTCACTACACTCAAAAGCTAAATATTTCAGCGCTTAAGCTAAATTTTTAGTTGTTTTCTAAATATTCAATAATTTCTTCCTGTAGTTCTTCCATTGATTCATTATCACCCAAATCAAGTCCCTCTCCCGCGGCATCCTGTGTTAACTCTAGATAATATGAAGCACCATCACTAGATAAAAATTCTAATGCTGAAGTTTCATCACTATCTTTAAAAGCTTCATAAAGAGCTTTAAATGCAATGTTTTCAGTAAAGTCCCAATCCATAATGAAAAAAACCTTATTAGAATTATTACCTCCTTACCCCCCATACTCGTCAACCTTTTTTAAAGAAATGTTGGTGTTTTACTATTATTAAAAAAATCTATGACCATAAATAATCAAAATCAGTTAAATGTCCTAGGAAAAAAAATTGAGATTTGTAGTTGCACTCCTATGACAGGGTGGTTCAGAGATGGATTTTGCAACTATGACAAAAATGATGGAGGGAATCATTCCATATGTTGTGTAATGGATGATAATTTCCTTAAATATAGTAAATCACAAGGTAATGATTTAGTAACTCCTATTCCTATTTATTCCTTCCCAGGACTAAAGGATGGTGATCATTGGTGTATTTGTCTTGATAGGTGGAAGCAAGCATTATTAGACGGTCTTGCACCAAAAGTGATATTAGAATCAACAAATATTGTAGTCTTAGAATCAATACCTCTGGAAAAATTGAAAGAATATCAATTTAATAAAAAGTAATTACAAGTTTATTTTTTTTTTTAAAATGATAATGATAAATTATTTTAAATGAGTTTAGAAATATATTGGAAAAAAGCAATAGAACAAACTCGATTATCAATTGATGATGAATCATTATATCCTCTCAAAACTGATATTATTACAAGAGATTTATATGAGAAAGACGACTTCGTAATTAGGAAACTCGATACTTCAAAATTTAATAAAAAAAAAATTTATGGTCCTAAGCAAAATCCATTTTGTCCTTGGGAAAAGATACTAGAAATTGATAAAATTGGTGATAATCATCAACTAATATTAAATAAGTACCCTGTACAAAAAGGTCATATTTTACTAATTACAAATGAATGGAAACCTCAAAATGGATGGTTAGATATTAAAGATTGGAGAGCGATCCAACAAGTTAATAAAGATACTAGTGGATTATGGTTTTTCAATAGTTCTCCAATTGCGGGAGCAAGTCAACCTCACAGGCATTTCCAACTTCTGCGTAGATCTAAAGGTGAAATATCGTGCCCTAGAGAAAAGTGGTTTTTAGAGATGAACTCTTATCAGGATCTAGATAGTAGGCTTAAAAAAAATATTATTGTATCCAAATTTAATTTTTTAGAAAGTCCATCATGTCTTTTCGAATTTTACTTAGAATTATGCAAGAAATTAGGACTTGGGGACCCTATTAGTGATAAAAAACCGATATATCCTTACAACATTTTAATAACTAATAAATGGATCGCTATTATAAAAAGAAAAAATGATAATATTCATGGTTTCAGTATTAACGGATTAGGATTTGCAGGATATCTATTAGTAACTGAAAATTCAAATACTAATTATTTAAAGAAATTTGGCCCTGAAAAACTTTTAGAAAGTTTTGTTTGAATACTAGTTATTTACTTCAACTTCCTTATCCCTGCTTATTTGGCTTTCTAGAACTTCTATAGATGCTCTTACGGAGGCAATTTTACGTTCAAGTGAATCCTTAATATAATTGAGCATTTCTAATTTCTTATATTGATAAAAACTCTTTTTTTCTTTAGATGACTTGAAATAGCAATTAATCATTTTTTACTTTCATCTTAAAAGATACTTAATTGACTTGTGAAAAAAAAATAAATTGGTTTTAATTTAAAAACAATATTCCGTATGGACTTTCAATTTTTTTTGAATAAAATTAAATAAATTCCATACTATTCAAGAAAATATTATTGAATATTCCTGAAAATTCAAATACAAAAAGAATTTCAATTGATTTACCTGAGGAACTAATTTCCAGGTTTGATCAATTACGAAAAGAGTGGGGATTTAGAGCAAGAGGACCTGTAATAGAAAAGATACTTAAAGAACTTCTTCAAGAAGATGATTTACTGCCTAAGAACCAACAACAAGAAATAGACTTTAACTTAAATAATAATAATGAAAATTTAAATATTGATGAAGATACTGCATTGGTATTAATTAAATCAGAGGTTAAAAAAGATGTTAATGAAATATCTTTGAATAAAAGATTTACAAATAACAATCAATATAAAGAAAAAGGCAACTCAAACATAAGCCTACCCAATTTTGTTGAAAAAAAAGTAAAGAATCTAAGAAGAAGTATTAATAGTGAAAAATTAAAGGAGAATATTAATGATATTCAAATTAATACAATTAAAGAAACTGAATTAATAAAATGTCGAATTGAGTTAATTAGTCATTGGAAAACCTTATATGGATCAGTTCCTAATAATCACGTAGTAGAAGCTTCGATGGATTGGTTTGAAAGGGATATATGGCCAAATCTTGATGGGACTGAAAATCTACCCTTTACGTGGAGTGCAGCCAATAAATTAATGTCAGAATTATGCCCATTTTGGATAAAGAAAAATCCATCACTTGAAATTGTTTTATTAATGATTGGCGTTTTAGAAGACCCTTTTGCTACATCAGATCTAATAAATAGAATACCAACACTTATGAGAAGGTTTGTAAGTAGATTTAAGCGAAATAATAGATCAAATTCATTTGAAACTTTGGACTCAACAATGACAGTATATGGAGCACTAAAATTATTGAAATTATCAACATCTGCTGGATCCTCTCATACGTTTCGTAAAATTAGGGAGGCCTATAAATCAATAGCCTTAGAGACGCATCCAGATGCTGGAGGATCAACAGATCAAATGCGAAAATTAAATGAAGCGTATCAATTGCTAAAAAATCTATATAGAAAATAGTATATTAATTCTCATATGAGACTATTTATAAGTCTAGGTAAAAGTCTCATATAAGATATATGTTAAGTTTGTAATTTATAATTTTCATGAATTATTTTTATTCAAATTATGGAAACAATAATTATGTATAAATGAAATTAAATAAAATTGACTTTAAAAAATTTCTTTGTATAGCACTTCTTATATGAGACTTATTATTAGTCTATTATATAGTCTCAAAATAGATAAGTAAGATAAATTTAGCTATCAATTTGGATGAATCATATCTAAACTGTTTATTGCCTAGGAAAAATTAAAATTTGAATAATAAATAAGGAAACCATGTCCTTTCAATGTCCAATAAATTAATAATAACTAGAAAACACTGCTATAAAGGGTGTTTAAGTCTCTCTGAACTGCCTTAAAGACAGTACTACTTAGATTGGAGCTTTTCAATCGCAGTTTGTTTATCAATACTAGGAACATCACTTAATCCGTTAACATCAAACCACGGGGCGCTAGCCCAATCAAATCCTTCCCCAAATGTATTATCCGGCGCAGTTATATACCAATGACATGAAGCATCTGGTAAGTCAACAGCGCATTTTGACCAATCATCTGACCACTGAGGTACTTGTACCCACAGCACTGAAGAAAGAAGTAAAGAAAGCAAATTGATCATGATCTTATCATACAACACAAATTAGTTTTATTAAATTATTAATTGTCTCATATAAGAATTAAGAATAGACTATTTTATAGTCTTATATAAGATTTACAATACACTTAATTCCTCAATTTGGTATTAAAACATTTTTCAACATTAAAAATGATATTTGAATGTATTGATGTAATGTCAGAGTCCAGTAATGTTTTATCTTTATCCCTATAAGATAATCTAAATGTATAACTTATATGATCATCTCCAAATTTAGAATCTTCAAAAACATCTATTAAATTAACATCCTCTAAGAGATTTTTTCCTGTCTTTCTTATCTGTGATGTAATTTCGCTAATTAAAAATTTCTTACTAAAAACAAAATTTATATCCCTTTCCATTTTCGGAACAATTGGGTATTGCTTATATATTGGAATCCATTTATTTTTTCTTGTACTAGCTCCCAAGAGGTTAGAGACATTTATGTTAAATAAATAAACTTTTTTTAATGACTTCTTTTCTAAAATTAGTTTGGGATGTATTTCACCAATATAACCTGCATCTTTCCCTTCTATAACTAATTTCGCTGTTCTTCCTGGATGGAGAAAATCAATTGAATCAGTAGGTTTATCCTCAATTTTTATTTTCAAAGAGGATAAAGCCTCCTTTAACTTTCCTCTGGCCTCGTAATAATTAAGATCGTTATCCTTACCCGAATTTATCCATTTACCAAATTTTTTATTTCCATAAATCGCACCACTCAGAACTTCTTCTTGAATAAACTCAGTTTTCTTATAAAAAACATTTCCAATTTCAAATATATAACAACTTGATTGTCCAGCTTTTATATTGCGGTTCACTATTTCCAAATGTTCTTTCCAGATATTATCTCTAAGACAGCTTGTTTCTAATAACAAAGGATTAGAAATCTTTATAAGTTTTTCATTATCTTCAGGAACAAGAGAGTAGCTTAATACCTCGTTAAAACCGTTTTCTATGAAGCCATTTTTAACTTTTCTCAATGCCAACTGTTCTGATGACAATTTTCCTGGCTTAATTGGATTAGGAAGTTTTAAGTCAAATCTGTCATACCCTATTAATCTCGCTATTTCTTCAATTAAATCTATTTCTCGTATTAAATCATGAGATCTATTGGGAATTACTGCTACATCCCAGCCATATTCTTTGTTTTTTAAAGTACAACCTATGAGTTTTAATTTATCAACTATTTCATTATCAGATAAAAATCTTTTTTCAAATTGATCGTTAATTATTAATGGACCTAGAATTTTATGTATTCGATTTCTACGTAGTTTAATAAATATATCCTCATTACTTATTAAATTGGAGGTATTGATGATTGGTAAATTTATAGAAAAATACTCTTCTAAGAGATTAATTGCTCTTGTAACTGCACTTATTGTATTTTTTGCTGAAATCCCTTTTTCATACCTGCTGCTAGATTCTGTTCTTATGCCAACAGCCTTTGAAGATTTTCTTATAGTAACTGGATTAAAAACAGCGCCTTCAAGATAAATTGATGAGGTAGTATTAGTTACAGAAGTCTCTGAACCGCCTATCACCCCAGCGATAGCTACTGGTTTATCACAACAAGTAATAACTGTAATATTGTCATTTAAGTCATATTCTTTACCATCTAAGCAAATGAGGCTTTCGTTATTCTTGCCTTTTCTTACAGAAAAATCTTCGGGAGAGACTTCCTTACCAATTAAGTTTGACAGTTTATCTTTATCAAACGCATGCAAAGGTTGACCTTGTTCTAAAAGAATATAATTTGTCAAATCAACTAAAAGATTAATAGATTTTATACCTGATTTTTCTATACGGTCTCTAAGCCAATCTGGTGATAATTTATTTCCATTTACTCCATCAATGCAGCTTATTGTATAAATGCAATTGGATTCTATAGCCTCTGGACAAAGTTTAATTCTTTTAAGTAAATGAATATTGTATTTATGGTTTAATTTTGGAAAATTTAAGGTGGATTCCAAAAGGGCAGAAATTTCGCGGGCTATACCCACAACAGACATACCGTCAGGTCTATTAGCTGTAATGGCTAAATCATATATAAAATCATTTAATTGAAGCAAGTCAGACCCTGGGGTGCCCAGTTCATGTTTTAAGGCTAAATCATCATCAATGATCTCTATCCCTTCGCTAGTGTCCTCTAAACCCAGTTCCTGCAGTGAACAAATCATTCCTTCACTCATGACACCTCTAATTTCACTTCTTTTAATAGTTAAATCAACAGCATTTAATTTTGCGCCGACAGTAGCAACATAAACATAAATATTTGGTTTAATATTGCGCGCACCACAGATAATTTGTAAATTCTTTGAAGCCCCAATATCGACTTGGCATATTGAAAGTTTGTCAGATCCTTCGTGTTTTAAAACAGATAATACCTTACCTAAAACAACACCATTTACATTTTCTGAACAATCTTCTAATGATTCAACCTCAAACCCACCAATAGATAATTTCTCAGAGAGATCTTCTGGAGTAGAAGTAATTTCTACTAAATTTTTCAACCAATTTTGAGAAACTTTCATATATATTTTTTAATCATTGATGATAAAAGAATTGAGTATATCTTCAAAAAAGTTTGTTGAAGATGTACAATAGAAAATTATACAATAAAGTATCAATTAAAATGGCCAAAAAAGGGACAAGAGTTGTAGTGACCTTGGAATGTACTGAAGCCAGGACAAGCACAGATCCTAAGAGATCAAATGGTGTCTCAAGATATACTACTGAAAAGAATCGCCGAAATACAACTGAAAGATTAGAACTAAAAAAGTTTAATCCTCATTTAAACAGAATGACGATTCACAAGGAAATAAAGTAATCAATTCAAATCATGCCTAATTCAATTTTTAAAAAACAATTATCGCCTATCAAACCCGGAGACCCTATTGATTATAAGGATGTAGAGCTACTAAAAAAATTTATAACTGAAAGGGGTAAAATCCTACCAAGAAGGATGACTGGTTTAACCTCAAAGCAACAAAGAGATCTTACATTAGCTGTTAAAAGAGCCAGAATTGTAGCTCTTTTACCCTTCGTAAATCCTGAAGGATAATTTCATATTGAATATAGTTAACACCATAGTTAATATCTCAAATATTTGAAAGATTTAACTAATTTAAAAACATATATTATTGACTCTGATGATCCACATGAAGTTGATGATGCTATTTCTTTAGAAATAAAAGAAGGGAATATAAAAAATTTGTGGATACATATTAGTAATCCATGCAAACTCTTTTTGCATGGCTCAAATGTGGATTTAGATGCAAGAAGGAGAAATAGCAGTTTATATTTAACTGATCAATATGTCCCAATGCTACCTAAAGATATTCTTGAAAAGGCAAATTTAGCTAAAAATAAGATTTCAGAAACTATTAGTGCAGCAATAGAATTCAATGACGATGGATCAATAAATAATTATGAAATAACTGAAGCAAAAATAAAACCAAAATATCAATTAACGTATGAAGATGCAAATGAAATAATAGAATTAGAACCTAAAGAAGAAATAGAATTAATTGAGATCAAAAACTTATTAGAAAAAAGTATTACATTCAGAAAGAAGCAAGGAGCAATTATCTTCGAAAGCCCTAATAGTAAAATTAAATTACATAAAGATAAAGTTATACTTAATAAATTAGAGAAAACAAAATCACAAATTATTGTGGCAGAATCTATGATATTAATGGGTCATGTAACAAGTTTATTTATAGATAAATATAATTTAGCTGCTGCTTTTAGGATTCAAAAATTAAATTGTAAGCCATCTGAAATACTTTATAAATATAATGATAGTGAAATTAAATATATAATTTTAAAACAATATATGGGAAGAAGTTATATAACAACTAAACCCGGAGTTCATGAATCATTGGGACTTAAAATGTATGTACAATGTACATCACCATTGAGAAGATACCTTGATTTAATTATACAAAGACAAGTATATAACAAAATTAATAATTACGAACTTCTAAGTTTAAATTCAGTCTCTATGATTATTGATTATTCAAAGAATAGACAAATAGAGAATAATAATATTATTAAAAATGATAAGTTTAAGTATTTAACATTATTTTTTAAGAATGAAAAAAAACGATTTTATAAAATAATATTCGTTAAGTGGATTAATCATAAAAGAAATATTGCTTTGGTTTATTTCCCAGATTATTCACTAGAAATACTTATTACTCTTTTTGTATCAATAGAAATATATAGCAATAAAACATATAAAGTTAAATATAATATAAATGATAGTAATCTTTTAGAGTTTATTTATTAAAAATATAATAAACATAATAGATCGTTTTTAGTTTAAAAAATATCTGTTAGTATTAATTAAAAAGCTTTATGACTTTTGTCATTACTACCCCTTTATACTACGTTAATGATAAACCTCATCTAGGAAGTGTATATACAACAATAATTTGCGACACAATAGCAAGGTATAAAAGGCTGATAGGAGAAGATGTTATTTTTATTACAGGTGTTGATGAACATGGTTTAAAAATACAAAGAACAGCTAGTGAAAAAGGTATTGAACCAAAATCACACTGTGATGATATCTCAGAAATCTTTAATATTAGTTGGAAAAATTGGAATATATCCTTTGATAAATTTATAAGAACAACTTCAAAAAATCATGAATTAGTTGTGAATGAATTTTATGAAAGAGTAAAAGCATCAGATGATATCTACATGGGAGTTCAAAAAGGTTGGTATTGTGTCGGCTGTGAAGAATTTAAAGATAATCCAGAAAACTCATCAACATACAAGTGTCCCATACATCAAAAAAATCTCGAATGGAAAAATGAAGAGAATCTTTTTTTTAGGCTTTCGAAATATCAAAAAAATATTGAGAAATTAATTAACGAACCTTCTTTCATAGAACCAATAGAAAGAAAAAATGAAATTAAAAATTTTGTTTCTAAAGGTTTAAAGGATTTTTCAATTTCAAGAACAAATGTTTCATGGGGAATTCCTGTCCCAGATTACGCAAACCATACCTTTTATGTATGGTTTGATGCTTTACTTGGATATGTAAGTGCCATTAGCTCAGATGCAACAGAACAATCATTAGAAAAATCAATTAATGGAGGATGGCCAGCTGATGTTCATTTGATCGGTAAAGATATACTGAGATTCCATGCTGTATATTGGCCTGCAATGCTCATTTCTGCCAATATGAAAGTTCCCAAAAAAGTTTTTGGGCATGGATTCCTGACCAGAGAGGGGCAAAAAATGGGTAAAAGCTTGGGAAATGTACTCGACCCTGATTTGTTACTTTCAAAATATGGAAATGATCCTGTAAGGTGGTACCTCATTAAAGACATATCACTAGGTAATGATGGAGATTTTCAAGATAAAAGATTTGTTGACATTATCAATAATGACTTAGCTAATACAATTGGTAATTTATTAAATAGAACATCATCTATGTCTAGAAAATGGTTTGATAATAAAGTGCCAAATAATGAAAAAATCTTAAGAGAAAATAAATTAGAGAATTATGCGAAAACAGCAGTTGAAAACTATATTTATAACATTGATATCTACAAATTAGATTTAGCAGCTAATGAAGTGCTTAGCCTAGCAATTAATACAAATTTGTATTTAAATGATAATCAGCCATGGCTTTTAATAAAAGAAAAAGATAATTTGCCTCTGGTTAAAGAAATTATTTATAACGTTTTAGAAAGTACTCGAATAATAGGATTATTATTACTGCCTTTGTTGCCCGAATTATCTACAAAAATTAATGAACAGCTAGGTTCCATATACAAAGAAGAAATTTCTTGGAAACAACAATTAAGTTGGGGGTTACTAGTTAATAACTCAAGTCTTCCTAAACCCACTCCAATAATAAATAAACTGGAGTATGAGCAACATTTATAGATTAATAATTTTTCTTCCATTATTTATACTTGGTTGCGCGCCAAATGTAATTGATGAAAAGAAAGTAATACAAAAAATAGACAGTTTAGATATGACTGTATTCTCTAAAAAGGGAGATAAACTATATTCAATTATTAGTCCTTATTCAACCTACAATAATATTCAACATAAATTCCAATTAAAAAAAACGTCTATAAACATTTTTGAAGGTGAAGAAATAAAGTATATTATCGATTCAGATGAATCTACATTATCAGACAATAACAAACTCCTGAATTTGAAAGGAAATGTAAAATTAAAAACAGTTAAGCAAAATCAGGATGTCCTTGAAGGAGATAACTTTATTTGGAATATAGAAGAAACTGACTATTTATTGAGAGGAAATGTAAGATTTGAGAATAACGAGATTATATTAAATTCTGCAAAAGCCAAGTTGAGTAAAGATGACATAATTGAATTTTTTAATCCAGTAAAATATATAGTTAAAGACGAAAATAACAATAATAAATCTGAAACAAAAGCAGAAAATGCTTACTACAATATAAAAACGGAATCTTTACGCTTTGGATCAAATGATAGAAGGGTTCGTTCAATTATTTATTTTTAAATTTTATTTTTTGAAAAAATATTATTAATTTTTTTGGACCAGTTATTAATCCATTTTTCATCAGACTTCGTAAAACACTTTGCACTCCAGCCTCCAATCAATATAAAAGCCTTATTATTTATAGGTACAACTAAGATAGATGGAATTTCGGCACAAAAATCAAAAAATTCATCTCTTCCAGGATAAAATTTAGTGTTTGCTAATGAAATTAATTTCATATTTTTTGTAGATCTCAGACAAGTTTCCCCAGGTTTAAAATCATTACTTGAAGTGATTCCCCTTCTCAATATATTAACGCCATCATTATGGATTAATATTGCTGCTGCCGCTGTAGAAGTTAATATTGCTTCAGAACCCCATGCAAGTTCATCAATAACTTCATCTGGCATGTTTCTATCGAATAGAAACTTATTTTCTCCTTTTAAAGCAGCTTTCTCACTAGCTAATGGTTCGAACTGTTTAAATAAAAAACCTATCAAAATAATAATTAATGAAGCTATTGCGGCTAACACTTGTGCTCTTTCAAGCTCAGGAGTGATTGTTTCTATTGAAATAAAATTTGCTATCTGAAAAAAAAAGAGTATTGCACCAATAAATATTAATGATTTCCCATTGAATCCCATATTTTAAATATGTTATTTCTAATTAAATTATGCAAATATTATATGGTTTAGTACATTTAAAATTACTCAAACATATGGTTTTTAATATATAATTAACCAAAAACCTTTCATAATGAATCTAAAAATCAATAAATATATACTTTCTCTTATCATTACTGGATTAATTTTTATTATTATCCCCTCGACTACCTACGCAAATGAAATTACTAGCATAAATAAATATTTTGGTATTACTCAACAGAAGACTGTTATAAATTACGAAAAAAGTCAGCCTTCATCTATTGACAATCCTGTAGTGGATCCAAATTTTAACACTATGAGATCAAAAGATACCGAGAGTTCAACTGCTACTTATATAGTTATAGGTTTGCTAATTGCTGCCACAATTATTCCTTTAGCAACATGGTGGTATTTCTCTAAATAATAGAGAATTTATGAATGCCAAGGATTTAAGTATTAGTGAAAATTTATCTTATATAGTTTTTATTACAGGGGGAACAAAGAGTGGTAAAAGTGAATTCGCTGAGCATCTTGCCAAGAAGATAAAAAAATTATCATATGTTGCCTTATCTGAAAACAATTTGGATGATAAAGAATGGCAAGATAAAATTAATCTACATCGAAAAAGAAGGCCAAAAGATTGGAAATTAATAGAAACGACAGATCTATTAAATACATTAAGGAAAGAAGTGGGTCCATTATTAATAGATTCGATTGGCGGATTCGTTATGAAAAGTATTGGCAAGGAACAAAATGAATGGTCAACAAACATGAATTCACTTATAGATCTTTTAATGAAAAGAAAAAGCATAACAATTATTGTTGGAGAACAAGTAGGTTGGAGTTTGGTCTCTGAATATAAAATAGGTAATACTTATATTGAAAGAATCGGTGAACTTCAAAAGAGAATAACTAAAATATCAAAAGATAATTGGCTGGCAATAAACGGCAGAGCAATCAAAATAGATGAAATAAGTATTGAAATACCTACTTAAAATTGGAAGTCGCTCTTTTTGAACCTAGAATCCCACAAAATACTGGTAATATTGCCAGATCATGTGCTGCATTTAATATACCTTTAAATCTTATAGAGCCCTTGGGTTTTAAACTAGAAGATAAATATTTAAAAAGAGCAGGATTAGACTATTGGCCTCTAGTTACTGTTAATAAGTATGAGAATTTTGAAAAATTTTTAATGTCAAAATCAACAAGAAGAATAATTTCTTTTAGTAAAAAAAATGGATTATATTTGAAGGACTTTAAATTTAAGCAAGATGATATTTTGCTATTTGGGAGAGAAGATTCAGGATTACCAGATTCCATTATTAACAAAAGCGACTTTTTAATATCAATATTTATGCCGAATTTACAGACTGGAAACAATGATCAAAAAGGTGTTAGAAGTCTAAACCTATCTGTAGCATGCGGAATTGCTATTTATGAGGCCCACAAACAAATAAATTTTCAAAATAGTAATTAAGTACAACCAATGCCTTACAATATTCCCATGTCTCGGTAGCTCAGCTGGTTAGAGCGGCGGATTCATAGCCCGCAGGTCGCGTGTTCAAGTCACGCTCGAGACATTTTAAATACTTTTTAATTGAAGAACATAGGTGAAATTTTAATTTAATTAAATTATTAAAGACAATAATGTTTAATTCACTCGACACGGTCTTAGATCTAAAGAAATCTAAAGCAAAAAATCCAGAAGCAAGGGTAATAGTTCTTGATGACAATTTTAATACTTTTCAGCATGTTGCAAATTGTCTCGTAACAATAATCCCAAGCATTAGTGAAAAAAGGGCATGGGATCTAACCATCAAAGTTGACAAGACAGGATCGGCGGAGGTGTGGAAAGGTAATCTTGAACAGGCAGAGCTATATCATGAGCAACTCTTCAGAAAAGAATTAACAATGGCTCCAATTGAGAAAACATAAAATAAGTAAAAGTGATAGAAAATTTTTGGCTTATAAATTCTAATCGTTCAAGGGTTAAAAGGTTTTCAAAGAATAATCAAAATAAAGATAAATTTTTTGAATATATGTTTATTGACTCTGGAAGAATTCTTGGTGTTTTAGGAAAAAAACCACCTCTTATGACAACCAGAGAAGAACTTAAAGTTGATAAAGCTAGAGATGAATGGAAAAAGTTAATCGCTCAAGGTTGGAGGAGAGCCAAACCAGTTTGGGAAGACTCTTAGTATCCAATATTGTTACTAGGGTTAGTTATATAAAGTATGAGATTAAGGACGTAGTTAGCGGGTAAATTTAATGGCTTCAAAAGTAACAAAGCCATTCCTTGAGTCAAATTAAATTCTTTATTTTTCATAAAAAGAAAATTCTCATTTAAATTATAAAAAGATTGTCAAATACAAACAAAAAAATACTGGGGAAAGGATATATAAACATTAATTTATTAATGATTTCCAAAATATCTTCAATCTAAAAATTATTTTAAAAAATTATAGATTTAGGGTTACTTACAATTTTTTAAAAAAATCCACGTAATTATCTAATAATCCCCACTATTTAATAACTATAAATACAAATGAAATATCTCATCTCAAGCAAAAGATCAAGAGCTTTGTTTGGTATTGGAATAGTTGCTATAAGTATTGGATTAATATCAGCAAAAGTAATTAATTATTTAGCTGGATGTTCTATGAAAGGGACTTAAGAAATAACCTTTAATATCTAGCCATTAATCTTCTTACATATTCATTAATTCTTATTAAATCCAGCCAACTTTGATAACTCTTTTAGTGAAAGTACACCTAAAATTAGTTTCCCATTAATTTCCCATGTGGGAAACCCTTTAATATTTTTATCAATGCATAATTGAGTTTGACTGTTTATGCCATCTCTTGCACATTCAACTACATTAAGTTCTCTATAAGCTTGCTTACCAAATAATTCACTTTGGTTAAGGCAATTAGGGCACCAATAAGCTGAATATTTAACTACACCATTATCTTTAAGGTATTTTGCCAACTCGATAGATTCCCTAGTGCTTTCTGAGGTAACTGTAAGTTCTCTCTTATTATTCAAGTGGGAGCTATGAACAACACTTGGTAAAGAAAGCAAAACTAATAGTGGGATTAATATGCGTTTCATTTATTTACTACTTTTCCTCCATATTTTCTAACTATCTTATCAAGCAAAATTCGCATATCTTTATTTTTAAGTTTCTCTATTTGCTGAAGATTTTCAAGAAGATCACATATTTGATCCTGTGTATCTTCATTTAATGCACTTACTGCCATTAATCTTTAGTGTTTTCATATTCCAATTTTAAATCAAAAGTAAATTTACATACTTATTGTATTTATATTTTTTTTTTGCTATTTTTTTAAAGCGGGCTAAGGTTCATATCTCCACGAGGATTTAGTCCGCTGAATTTTTAAAAATATAATTTATTTTGGATCCTTCTTTAAGAAGTTGATGAGAAATATTCGAAAATATTTATCTTTGCTTGATTTCTAAATTCCATTAAAAAGCATTCTGATATAAACATTAGTAGTGTGACACTATTTATTCAATAATATTATTATTTCGCTTCATTATTTTCTTAAAATACTTAAACTCAATAAATTCATGCATCATTTTGATATCATCAGATAATACTTTTTTATTAACTTCATAGTCCTGCACTTTAAATTGAGATTTATTATTTTTAAAGAATGTTTCTTGATCAAAAGAAAAATTTATTAAATCCTTTTTATCGTTATTATTTTGACCAAGAAATTGATTTAATACACCTCGATTCCTCAACGCTTCCTCGACCAATAAACCTGTAACCTTTGACTGACTAAATTCATTAGCTGTGCACAATTTTTCAATAATTTCATGAACTTCTTCACTTGGCAAAAAACCAATTCTTTTCCTCGGAGAGGGCATAATTAAAAAAATTAGTGTCACACTTGCACATTATAAGTGTTGCACTATATTTAATTTAAGTCAACTAATTTTGCTATGCATATTTTAATATTTCCTGCCGGATTTATTCTTTGGTATCTAGCTTATGAGGCAAAACCTATATTTAATGATGAAGTAACACTTCATTGGGAAGAGAAAAATATAAGTAAAAGAAATAAACTTTTAAATATAATCAACGACAGCTTTTAAAATTTTCTGTCAATAGACTTTGACCATTCCTTGTGCTTATGATCTAGATCTGAGATTAGCTGTTTTTGATAAGTAAATTTAAGTTGATTTTCGTTGAGTGATTTTTTTGTGATAATCATTTCTTTAGAGAAAAAATCAGGAGTATTAGAACTACTAAATTTTTTTTTGACTTCCATATAAGTAAGATATCTATTTTTTTTATATGATTCAAAAGAATATAGTCTTTATTTTTTTATATTATTTTTATATTTCCTTAATATATTTTTTAAGCATGTTTGTTAAAAATATTATTTTATCAAATAAAAAAGGCTATATTTAAACAAATATATGTTTTATTATGAATCTTAAGGAGAGAGGGATTACTGTAGGAGACTTACTAATTATACTAATAATAATAATCACTTCTACAATATTAATTAAATCATTTAGCAAGGATAAGAAAAAAACACTTAATCATAGTAATCAAGAGCAAGTTACTTATAAGAAAAATTATTATCATAAATTAATTTAAATAGCTTATATAAACTATTCATAAAACTCTTAAATAATTAATTTAAATATTATTTATCTCTTATATAAATTTAAAGAATTCATAATTATCAAACTAAGAGTTTATTTATTTGAAATATTTTGATGAAATGATTTAGAGCTTTCCCATTTCAAATTATCCTTTAAATCATTGAAATCGTTTGATATGGAAACTAAATTCACCATTTGAAGAATTTGAGTTTTATTCAGCCTATTAATAGCAATAAGTTTATTAAGCATTTCTAAAACAGATTTATCATTAATATTCATTGTTTGTATAAAAACATATGATTCTTCAATTTATATACCTTATTTTATAGTTTTAAAATTTACTTTTAAAATTTCATAATATATTTTTAGACAAAAATAATAAATATCTGAAAAATCATCAAAATAAAATCTTACTGAAAAGTAAGAATCTTTAGCTCGCTTTCTTATAAATTCGTTTATTGTAAAAGAAAAAAAATGAAAAAAACCCCCAAGAAAGATTACCTTAATAGAGATGAAGTTAATGAAATGATTGAATCGGCCTTGAGGAGACACAATAGAAGATCTACAATAATATCAAGTGTACTTGGCTGGATTCTAATAGGAGGTTATTCGTTTGGACTTTTTCAAGCAGTTCAAAATGTCTAATCAATCTTTTCTTCAAAGTAGAACTTGCAAGATGATAAATTAATATAAGACTAAGTTTTATTATGAGGGAATATATTGAGGCAAATCTTACAGTGATAAGAAAATATTTAAAAAAACGAAAAAAGTATACATCAAAATTAAATAATGCTTCGATAATGGAAGAATTCAAAGAATGGAGCAAAGATCCATTACCTGAGACAGAATCAATTTGGACTTTACCTGACTTAACGAGAAATGAAAGACTAAAAAATTTTTGTCGCTCAATTAAAAAGGAAATAAGATAGGTTTTTAACTACCTAGTTGTATATGGTTTACCTTTAAGTAAAAATAACCTGCAAATCCAACTATATTCAAAATTACAACGAATATCCAAGCTCCAATTGGCTGATTAGAATCAAATTTTTTTATTTTAACTTTTTCCTTTAGTCTTTCAATATATTTAGCCATAATTAAAAATATTAAAAAGAATATTTTTAATTATAGAGAGATGAATTTAAAGAAATCTTAAATTAATTAAAATTTCTTTTAATTCGAATTTTTATTGTCAAGCCTGTTAATGGGATATTTAATTAACTCCTTTTTGAGATTTTTTAAAAGTTTATTGTGATTCAAAATTGTAAATTTCCTAGTAAAGGAATAATGCCAATTCATTGTATTAAAAAAAAACTTGCTAATTCATTATTAATAAAATTATAATACTGATTACGGTCATTCAGACCATACATAAATTAAATAAGGACAAATTTTCATGAGCTTAAGAGTTGGCCAAGAAGCACCAGACTTTAGTGCTACAGCAGTATATGATCAAGAGTTTAAGGAGATTACACTTTCAAGCCTAAGAGGTAAATGGGTTGTTTTATTCTTTTACCCACTAGATTTTACATTTGTATGTCCAACTGAAATCACTGCATTTAGTGATAGATACCAAGATTTCTCAGCTCTTAATACTGAAATACTTGGGGTGTCAGTTGATAGCAAACACTGTCATTTAGCTTGGATACAAACCCCAAGAAATGAAGGCGGAATAGGTGATATTAACTACCCGTTAGTTTCTGACTTAAAAAGAGAAATTTGTCAGGCGTACAACGTTCTTAATGATGATGGAGAAGCCGATAGAGGTTTATTTCTAATCAATCCTGAAGGAGTAGTAATGCATACGACTGTTAACAAGGCTCCTGTAGGAAGAAATGTTGATGAAACGTTAAGGATTCTTCAAGGTTATCAATACGTTGCGGCAAACCCCGATGAAGTATGTCCAGCTAACTGGACCCCCGGGGAGAAAACAATGTTAGAGGACCCCAAAGGTAGTAAGGAATATTTTTCTGCACTATAGAACGATTAGAAACAGTTAAGTAAGTATTGAGTAGTAAATAATTATAAAAAAATAAAAAATAAATATATTCAAAAAGGGGATGACATCCCCTTTTTGAGGTTTGGGCACGATCCAATCGCTCAAATTAGTTTTATATGATAAATAGGACCACGTATAAAAAGAAATTTCTATTGCCAAAAGGATAAAAAGATTAATTAAATTTAAGTTATTTAAACCAAAATATCTATAAATATGAAACTGATCTTCAACACTAATATTATTAATTTGAAGATGCCAAAGATAGAGAGAAATAATAATAAAATTTACCAAAATTATTTTTTTTAACAGAAACCTAGATTTCTTAAATACTAATAAGAAAGAAATTAAAAATATGAAAAAACCTAATTGTGGAATATTCGGTTTTGGTATATTAATTCCTTCAAGAATTAAATTAAATATAAGATCAAAATTTATATATATATAATCAGCTATTAAATAAGATAGAAATATTAAATTTATTGCTACTAAGAATAATAATCTTTTTCCTTTAATTATTTTTATACTATGAATATCTTTATTAGTAAAATTATAGTATGTATAGTTTTTTAGAGAGTTTAAACACACTAAAGATGGACATATTGCACCGCTTAAATAGTACAGGATTGAATAAAAGGAAATATCATTAACATTGAGTGAATACAAATTGAACCATTGTTTTTGTACAAATGGAAGAATAAGTAAAAATGAAAGTGTAACTAATAACTTCGTTGTATTATTTTTAATTATCAAGAAAATATTTATTTTAATTTAGAACAATTAAATCAAACTTTCAACAATTTAGAAGTTGTTAATTTAAAAACTTTTTTATCTATAGTTTCTTGATTTAAAAGTATATCAACTAATTTATCTAGTAAGACTCTATTTTTTTTCAAAATTTTAATTGAATTATTTAATGAAATTTTAGAAATTTTTATGATTTCATTATCTATTCTAGAACTGGTATTTTCAGCTATTAGAGGCTTTCTTCTAAATAATCCATCTCCTAAATACATTTCATTATTATCAGAATCCATTGAAATTGGACCAATAATTGAAAATCCATATTTTGTAACCATTTCCCTTACAATATTCGTCGCATAAGAGATATCATTCAAAGAGCATTGTGTAATTTCACCTTCACCAAAAACTATCGTTTCTGCTGCTCTTCCAGCTAGAGCAATTTCAATTTTTGAAAATAATAATTTTTTTGAAATCAAGCCACTAGAAATTACATCTTCGTCAGGGCATATTTTTGTATATCCTCCTATAGATCCAGATCTAGGTAAAATAGTA
The DNA here is from genome assembly GCA_902622435.1 of uncultured Prochlorococcus sp. Taxonomy (GTDB): domain Bacteria; phylum Cyanobacteriota; class Cyanobacteriia; order PCC-6307; family Cyanobiaceae; genus Prochlorococcus_A. The sequence continues at coordinate 44,803 of CACNQB010000006.1, forward strand.
ATTTTATCAACTGATTCAATTCCATTTCGCACAGCAGATACAATCGCTCTGCCAACCTCGTTGTAAGCAATAATTTTTTTCATGTTTGGAGAAGTTATTAATGAACTTCTCAAGCCGATGGTAATTTTATCAAGCGCATTTTCTATATGAAGATCACTGATTAATTTAGATTCATCTCTAGCACAGTGAATAGCACTCTCGTTCATCAAATTTGCAAGATCTGCTCCTGAGAATCCAACTGTTCTAGAAGCCCAATATCCTAAGTCAACTTCGCTTGAAAGTGGTTTGGAAAGTGAGTGAACTGAAAGAATTTTTTTTCTTCCATCTAAATCTGGAAGCGTTACTTCAATTTTTCTATCAAATCTACCTGGTCTTAATAATGCTGCATCCAAAATATCTGGTCTATTTGTTGCTGCTAGTACAATAACCCCAGAATTATCAGCAAAACCATCTAATTCAGTTAGAAGTTGATTAAGGGTTTGTTCTCTTTCATCATTTCCACCTCCGATCCCAAAACCTCTTTGCCTACCAATTGAATCAATTTCATCAATGAAAATTATACAAGGAGATTTTTCTTTAGCCTTAGAGAATAGATCACGAACTCGGCTTGCTCCAACACCAACAAAAAGTTCTACAAACTCTGATGCCGATATTGAGAGAAAAGGCGCTCCTGATTCACCAGCAATTGCTTTAGCTAATAATGTTTTTCCTGTTCCTGGTGGGCCTATTAGAAGAACTCCCTTAGGAACTTTTGCTCCAAGATTTTCAAATTTCTTTGGTTCTTTCAAAAATGTTATTACTTCTTTTAATTCCTCAGCGGCTTCAGGGACGCCAGCTACATCATCGAATCTCGTTTCCACATCATCAATAGTTACAAATTTAGCTTGATTTTTGGTCAAACCAAAAGCTCTGGAAGCCAATTTTGATGTACTCCTCAAGATTAAGACTATAGCTAATATAAAAATCAGGAAAAGACTTATTGAAGCAAATGAATTAGCAGCTGAGGCTTCTTTTCTACTATTGTTAATACTTAGATCTACCTTATTTTCAGTCGCCTTTTCAAGGATTAATTGATCATTGTAAAGGATAGGTATTTTAAATTTATCGCCATTTTTATACAGAACATCAATTTCTCTCTGCCTAGGATAGAAAAATATTGATTCTATTTTTCCCGTCTCAATATCTTCTAGAAGATCCGAATAACTTGATTTAGAATCTGAATATGAGAATTTTGATCTAAACACTAATTTTTATAAGTGATTAATAAAGCATATATGCTTATTTAAAAAATTGACGTATATAAACAAAATATACTCAAAAGTTTTGGAGATAACCAGTTAAAGGTTATATTATTATAAGGAAATAAAGAAACAGAATGGCTGTACCAAAGAAGAAAAAATCTAAGAGCAAAAGGAATCAAAGACATGCCGTGTGGAAAGGTAAAGCAGCAATAGCAGCTCAAAAAGCTATATCTTTAGGTAAATCAGTTTTAACTGGGAAAGCTCAAGGATTTGTTTATCCTATCCAAGAAGAAGAAGAGTAGCTTTTAAGATCCTAATTTAAATGCTTCAAGTATAATTGCATAAATTGCACCAATTCTTAATTTATCAACTACGGTCCATAGATAATAAAATTTTGAACTTACGGCAGGTTTAATTCTTATAATTATTTCAATAAAAATAATAATTATTGGGACCATTAACAACTCATTTTTACCTTCAGATATAAATTTTGTAATAAAATTTGCGAACAAAAAATAACCTGTCAAAACAGAAATTAGACCAATAGATTTTGTTCTCCAAGTATCACTTAGAAAACCAAAAAATAAATTATTTAATTGGAAGGTAATTCTTGAAAAATTAGTTTTTTGCATTACTAAAAGATCCTAAGTAATCACTTAGAAAGTTATAATCAATATATGATTTTTTTAGTTTAGGGCCTTTAATTACATTTGCCACATTATTCTGATCACCAAGACTGTCTAAGATACAATCTAATTTAATATTTTCCTCAAGAACAATTGGGATATTTGAAGGAACAAAAATTGTTGGCAAATTAGCTGCCAAGGAAGATTTTAATCCTGGATTGGAGTCTTCAAAAACAATTGAGTTGTTTTTGTTTATACCACTTAATTGGATTGCCTTTAAATATGGTAGTGGATTTGGTTTTTTTAATTCAACGTCTTCGCTTGAAATAATAAACTCAAAAGGGTTAAAACCATTAAAAAGATAATCAACAAGTAGATTGACTTGAATTCTTGAACTTGAAGTGACAATAAATTGTCTTACTTTTTTTCTATGTAATTCATTTATTAACCTAAAAACACCAGTTTTTAAACAAACGCAATTTTTTTTTATAATTTCTAAATAATGAAACTGCTTTGATTCATGAATTTTGAGAATTAAATCTTCTGAGAAATTATCATTATTAGATTTAGCGTAATAAGAAATCCTATTTTTGCCCCCATTTATCTTCAGAAGTTTTATGTATGTATTAGTATCCCAATACCAATTGATACCAAGGTCGTTAAAAGCGTTATTAAAAGCAGGTAAATGGGCCTCTAATTCAGTATTTGCGATGGTACCATCTAAATCCCAATAAACACCTTCCAGATAAGTCACCAAAAAGAATTTCTTTTATTTACGGTAAAATACAAGAGCAATTATTGCTGGACCTGCTAACGCAACTACAGCCAAAGGAATAAGTGTTGCCATGATTAATGAGTATGTTTTGTGATACTATTTTTACAAATAAATGACGAAACTGTACTGATACGTTACAAGATTGAATTAAATTATGAAATCATGGGCATGTATAGAAAATTGTGGAGCTTGTTGTAAATTCGACTTGAACGATAGAAGCGATTTGGATAACAAACTTAACAAAGAAGATATAGCTTTGATAAATTCGATGACGGCTAAAGACGGTTGGTGTAAAAACCTAGACAGAGAAAATAAAAAATGCTTAATTTATGAAACCAGACCACATTTTTGCCGTGTAAGTGAATTTTCAACTTCATTTAAAGGATATTTGAAATCTGGTGATAAATTTTTAATAGATTGCTGCAAACAACATATTTCATCAAATTATGGATACCAAAGTGAAGAGATGAAAACTTTTAGAATTGCTGTTTCAGGAAAATGAAAAGTAAATTAGAAAAAAAAGAAAACAATCTAGAAAAAAGTTTTTTTTCAATATTTATAACGACTTTTACAACAATTTTTATTGCTGAACTTGGCGACAAAACCCAGATTGCCACATTAATGCTTTCTGCCGAATCCGGCAGGCCAATAATTGTTTTTCTTGGAAGTTCTCTAGCATTAATAAGCTCTAGCATAGTAGGAGTTCTTATTGGTAAATGGGTATCAAAAAAAATATCTCCTAGCAAATTTGCTTTATCTACTGGTACTTTAATGATATTGATAAGTATATTTTTAGCTTATGAAACATTCAAAAATTATTTATAAATGGTTTTAAGTTTATTACTTTCAACATTTCTAACCGTTTTCATAGCTGAATTAGGTGACAAAACTCAACTAGCTACTTTAACTATAAGTGGCACTTCAAATAAACCATTAGCAGTTTTTCTAGGATCTTCTTCAGCACTTGTTTTTGCAAGTTTACTAGGAGCTTTAACAGGCGGTTCTATTTCAAGTTTTTTACCCGAAGTAGTTCTTAAGTCAATAGCATCCATAACATTTTTCATCATTGGTATAAAGCTTTTTATCAACTCTTTCACCATCGAAAAAGAAGAAAAAAAAGAGAAAGAAAATAATTAGTTTTAAGCTTGGATAATAAGGTGTAATAATAAAGTGTATACCACTAAAATAATTTATAATTTTATTTAGATTATGTTCACATCATCTTCAATAATTGATAATCTTAATCAGTCAGAAGGGTTAGAATATAAAAAATTATGCAGATTATTAAAAATAACAAAGAAATCTGATAAGAATAAATTAGATATTGCTTTAACAGCTCTAGAAAAACTCGAAATAATTAATAAAAATGAAAATGATGAATATACTTGCATAAAGGATAATGATCATCTTGTCGCCAAAATAAGATGTAGTAGCAAAGGCTATTGCTTTGCTGTAAGAGGAAAAGACAAAGAAGATATCTATATTAAAGAAAATCTTCTCAACTATGCATGGAATGGAGATAAAGTTTTAGTAAGGATAATAAAAGAGGGATATAGAAGAAGATCTCCTGAAGGAATAGTTGATTGTATTCTTGAAAGATCAAATCAAATACTTCTTTCTAAAGTAGAAATAATTAACAATGATGTTTATGCTATCCCAATAGACGATAGGATCCTTTCTAAAATTAAACTTCCAAAAGAGAATAAAAAATACACTTTCAATCCGGAGAATAAGAATATAGTAAAAGTTGAGATTGATAGATTCCCCATAGGTCAAGAGGAGGGACTAGGTCATGTGATACAAGAACTAAAACTAAACAATAATGAAGACTATGATACAGACTTTGTTTTATCTAAAAGCAATATCGTTAAATCATACGATTTGAATCATATTGAATCAAAAAAAATAGAACAAAGGGAGAGGATAGACCTTACAGATAAAAATTCTTATTTATTCAAAAGTTGGAAATCTAATAATTCTCCAATGCTCCCCATGATCCAAATAGAGCAGGGAAAAAATAAAAATAGTAAATTATGGATACATACAAATAATCTTGCAGAAAGAGTAGATCTAAATAGTAAAAAATCTCTAGAAATATTATTCAAAGGCTTTGAATCAGTACCTTTATTAAAGGATTGGCAAAACTACCTTGGTGAAGCCATAAGAAATGATTCTGAATTTAAATTTGGTGAAAAGAATGAAGCAATAAGCCTCTGTGTCAATTTAAATAGTGATAATAAAATAATTGATTGGTCATTTCATCTTACTTTAGTAAAGTGCACCCTTATTGTTGGAAGTGATCATATTGACGCGCTTCTAACTAGAAAAAGCAAATCAAGAATAACCTCTCGAGTATTAAAACCTATAAAGGAACATGTCGACGATTTAGATAAAATACTAGAAATTTCATGTTCATTCAGAGAAAACCATCTTTTGGAGGGTAAGGTAGAAATTCCTGCGACACTGAATAGGATTGAAGCACTAGAAGAATTTTTTATTCACAATCCAGCTGAATATTCAAAAGGATATTTTGAATCATTAAATAAAGAAGATTGCCAAACTTACCTTTCACCAATACTATATGAAGCTAATTTAATATGGTTCAAACATTCAAATCGATATGGCTTAAAAAGTGCAGGATACCTCTCAAATGGAACAGATTATGTTAATGCTAATGAAATTATCAAATATTCAGAATTTATTGATAATGATGTAGAGCTTAATGAAGATGGCAATTTGACATTTAGCCAAGTAATTAAATTATGTGACGACGATAATAAAAAAAGAATCTTACATAAACTTCTAATTAATGAATTTAGGGACAATGAAATAAGGTTGATATCTCCAGATCCTGATTATGATGAATCAGAAAAATTATTTATTTCTCCATGGACTATTCCTGTATTTGATTTCACAAATCTTATAAATCAGTACTGTCTTTTTAATATGATAGTAAATGGCAAGAAATCAAAGAAAAATAATACAAATGAAATTAACATATCTGAGAGTAATTCATTAGAGTTAGTAAATTGGGATATATTTAATTCATCAATTTCAAAAAATCTAGAAATATTATTTAACAAGTTTGTGATAGATAAACTAAATGAATTCAAGTACAAAGTTAACCAATATAAATCTAATATGATAAACATAAAAAAAGTAAGAAAAGCTGAAAAATTACTAGGTAATATTTATAGTGGATTTATTCTATCAGTTCAAACATATGGTTTCTTTGTTGAGATATCAGAACTAAATGTAGAGGGTTTAGTTCACGTAAGCACTCTTAATAATGATTGGTATGAATACAGGTCAAGGCAAAATCTATTAATTGGAAGAAAATCTAAAAAATCATATAAAGTTGGAGATGCAATAGAAGTAAAAATAATAAAAGTCGATATTCTTAAATATCAAATTGATTTAGAATTAACATAAATAAATTTTCACAAAATATATTATGGAAATATTAACCATAAAAATATAAGATAACTTTTTATAATTATGTTTAAGAAAAAATATTTACTTTTAACTCTTTTTATAATAATTATTTTTCAAATTTTACTATATACAAATAATAATCAGAAGACTTCATTTAGATACCTTAAATGGACCCTCCAGGAAGTAAGTATAGGTAAGTTAATCAGTATTTCGTTTTTTTCTGGTTTATTTCTAAGCACTTTATTAAATACAACAATTACTAGTACTAGCTTCAGGAAAAAAACTTTCGAAAATGTGGAAGATGATTTTGTATACAATAACATTGAAGAAGAAATAGAACCAAACGTTGAGATGCCACCACAAAGGGATATAAGAGAAACTCAACCAACAATTTCTGTTAATTACAGAGTTGTTAAAAATATGAATGATAATAATTTAAAAAAAGATCAAAGTTATTCAAATCAAGAATTTATAGACGACTGGGATAATGCTGATAATGATTGGTAGAAAAATAAATTAATTAAAAAATGTATTTTTTATTTATAATGGAATAAATAACTTTTTTTATGGAAGAAAATTTAGACAAAAATAATGAAGGAAATAAAGAAATATCCCACAACAATCCTAAATCAAACTCTGAAGAAATAAAAGGACCTAAACCAGAAGTAGCTATCAATATGGATATAAAAAATGGTGAATCTTCTAGTAAAGTTGTTATGAAAAATGAAATTAATATCCCCGAAAAACCTATAACAAAACCCAAAAAAGAACTCCCAGTAGAGAAAAAGCCTTTCCAAGAATTTATTAAAATACACCTAATTCCTTCACTTACTGAGGAAATTAATCAAAGAGGATTAGAAATAAACAGTATTAGCCTCAATAACACAAATAGACCTATTGCTGGAGATAAATGTTGGGTAATAAATTGTGAAATTAAAGATACATGTAACTTTTGGTTATCCTTTGAAAAGGATGACATTAGTTCATTAAAAAGTATTTCTTTATCAAAACCTAACCAAAAACCAAGTATCATTGAATCTTTTCTTATTGACGAAAAAAGAATTACCCTAAAATTAATTATTTCAAGAGTACTACAAAGATTGAATGGGCAAAAGTTATTAGGAGTTAATTAGAAAAACAATAACACCAAGTTAACTTTTCCCTCGAAAATACAAATCATAGTAAATAATAGTATTAATAAACCGAATAAAAATGGCTCAATCAACTGTTGAATCAAAAAATAAAAAAGATATCAATAATGGAAAGATTCCAGCAAAAGAAACAATTTTGTCCCCAAGATTCTATACAACAGACTTTGAGGCTATGGAAAATATGGATTTATCAATAAACGAGGAGGAATTGGAAGCTATATGTGAGGAATTTAGGAAAGATTACAATAGACATCATTTTGTAAGAAATAGTGAATTTGAAGGCGCCGCAGAAAAATTAGATCCTGAGACAAGAGAGCTTTTTGCTGATTTTCTCGAAGGAAGTTGTACTTCAGAATTTTCAGGTTTTTTACTTTATAAGGAACTTAGTAAAAGAATTAAAGTCAAAAACCCTCTACTTGCTGAATGTTTTGCTCATATGGCCAGAGATGAAGCAAGACATGCAGGTTTTTTAAATAAATCAATGAGTGACTTTGGCCTGCAGTTAGATTTAGGTTTTTTAACAGCCAATAAAGATTACACTTATTTCCCTCCAAGAAGTATTTTTTACGCTACTTATTTATCCGAAAAAATAGGTTATTGGAGATACATAGCAATTTATAGGCATCTCGAAAAGAACCCTGATAGCAAAATTTTTCCATTATTTAATTACTTTGAAAATTGGTGTCAAGATGAAAATAGACATGGGGATTTCTTTGACGCATTAATGAAAGCACAGCCACGTACTGTTAAATCTTTAAGCCAAAAAATTACCATTGGCGGCACTACTTTTAAACACCCTTTATTTGACTACTTCCATAGATTTAGATATTTTTTAAATAATCTTCCATTAACATCCAAGTTATGGTCTAGATTCTTTCTATTAGCAGTATTTGCAACTATGTATGCAAGGGATTTGGGAGTTAAAAAAGATTTCTACAGTTCTTTAGGTTTAGATGCCAGAGATTACGACCAGTTTGTTATTAATAAAACAAATGAAACTGCAGCTAGAGTTTTCCCTGTAGTAATGGACGTTTATGATAAATCTTTCTATGGAAGATTAGATAAAATAGTTGAGAATAACAAGGTTCTTTCCGTCATCGCAAACAGTGATGGAAATAAAGTATCTAAAACTTTTAAAAAATTACCTAAATATTTATCAAACGGTTACCAGTTATTAAGACTATACTTATTAAAACCTCTTGACAGCAAAGATTTCCAACCATCGATTAGATAATCTTTAATACAGAGAAAATTCATAAACTTATATGCTTTCGTCACAAATAAAATTTAAAGAAATCGTTTTTGGTAGTAGCAATAAAGATTTATTAGAAGATATTATTTTCTACGGCATTGGACTTGGTGCGGATTTTGTAGAAATATTTATAGAGAATACTGACAACGCTAGCGTTTTAGCTGAAGAAGATTTTATTACAAGTGTAAGTCCATCATTTGGAAGGGGTGCTGGCATTAGAATCTTCAAGGGGAAAAAGGATGGATTTGTAAGTACAAATGATTTAACAAAGCATGGTTTGATGAGATCGGTATCTCAGGCAATTGAGATGTTAGACATAACAGACAAAAAAAGAGAAGTATTTAACGGTTTAAATAAACATAGGGACTATAGTTTATCCAAGAAAAAATGGATGAATGAAGTCCCATCTATTCATGAAATAAGTGAAAAACTACTACTCAGTACAAAGTCTTTAAAAAAAAATAATAAAATAATAACTAGAAAAGGAAGTTACTCAAGAAATCTTCAAGAAGTAATTATAGCCTCCAGTGACGGAACATATGTCTCAGATATTAGATTGCATCAAACAGTTGGACTCAACGTAATTGCAAGTGATGCCCAATATAGATCTAGTGGAAGTAGAAGATTTGGATCGTCAGGAATGCCGAATGAATTCAGATTATGGAATCACGAAAAAGCAGCTAATGATGTGTTTGAAAGTTCAATGAACATGTTGTATGCAGATTACGTTGATGCAGGACAAATGCCTGTTGTATTAGCTAATAAATTTGGTGGCGTTATATTCCATGAAGCCTGTGGTCATTTACTTGAAACTACTCAAATAGAGAGAGGAACAACACCATTTGAGAATAAATTGAATAAAAAAATTGCACATGAATCTGTAACAGCAATAGACGAAGGTATATCAGAAGGATCCTTCGGTTCATTATCAGTAGATGATGAAGGTATGGAACCCGAAAAATCAGTTCTTATAAAAAATGGAATTTTAAAAAAATTCATCTCCGACAGGGCAGGTGAATTAAGAACTGGCCATAAAAGAACAGGAAGTGGCAGAAGACAAAATTATTCTTTTGCTGCAGCATCAAGAATGAGAAATACTTATATAGCTAAAGGTGAGTACTCGAAAGAGGATTTAATCAATAGTATTAGTGAAGGTCTTTACTGCAAATCAATGGGTGGTGGAAGTGTAGGTGCCACGGGACAATTTAATTTTGCGGTAGAAGAAGGATATCTTATTAAAAATGGGAAATTAACTAGTCCAGTAAAGGGAGCGACATTGATCGGGGAGGCCAAAGAAGTTATGCCAAAAATATCAATGTGCGGAAATGATCTCGAATTAGCTCCTGGATTCTGTGGATCCATTAGTGGAAGTGTTAATGTAACTGTTGGCCAACCTCATATTAAGGTTGATTCAATCACTGTTGGCGGAAGATAGGATATGAATTCAAGAGAAATCACAATTCAGATCTCCAAAGCTGCAGATTTCCTAAATCTTAAAAAATGGGATTATGGAGCAAGCTTTTCTAATGATTATTCTGTGCAAGTAGATAAAGGAGAGGCTAAACAACTTAAGGCATCACAAAAGCAAATTTTAACTATAAGAGTTTGGAATCAAAATGATCTAGTTGGTATTACCACAACAAGTGATATAAGTGAATCTGGTATTAAAAAGGCTCTTAAGCAAGCAAATATTGCTTCTGATTTCGGCAATAAGAATGAATCTACAGAATTTTCACCACTAGCGAAGGATCCTATTAAAGTTAGGAAAGTTAAAAAAAGAAATCCTGTTGGAATAAAAAAATTACTTACACTTTTAAGAGAAGCGGAAGTAAAACTAATAGAAAGTCATGAATCCATAAAATCTGTTCCATATAATGGTTTATCTGAGAGTTTCTTTGAGAGGGTTTATGCAAATAGTGAGGGTGCCTTTCGAAGTTATTCAAAAAGTCAAGCAGCACTATATTTATATGCAAGAGCAGAAGAGAAAAATAAGAAGCCACGTAGTTCTGGTTCCGTAAAACTTGGATATGGAGCTGATGATTTAGATATAAAGTCGTGTATTAAAGAGGCTTCAAATAAAACAATTTCTCATTTAAATTATTCATCTATTAAAACTAATAAATATTTAATATGTTTTTCCCCAGAGTCTTTTTTAACTATCATTAACGCCTTTAGCTCAATGTTTAATGCTAGAAGCATCATAGATGGAGTGAGTTTATCTAATAAAAATTCAATCGGAGAGAAAATATCTACAGAAGCACTTAATATTTATGATGATGGCCTTCACGAAAAGAATATTTCTTCATCACCATTTGATGGAGAGGGAACCCCAACCAAAAGACTATGTTTAATTAACAGAGGGAGAATTGAAAATTTTATACATTCTGAATCAACTGCAAGAATATTCAAAACAACTCCCACTGGCCACGCTGGACTAGGATCAAAAGTCTCAGTATCTCCTGATTGGATCGTAGTTGAGAAATCAGAAGAAAGCTTTGATCTAAAAACATCACTAGATCACTCTACCTATGAGGGAGAATTTGTTTACATAGAAGAATTAAATGCAATCCATGCAGGTGTCAGGGCTAGTCAAGGTTCATTTTCTCTTCCATTTGATGGATGGATCTACAAAAACGGTAAAAAAATCTCAATAGAATCAGCCACCGTAGCAGGGGATATCAAATATCTTTTGAAAAATATAGTAAATATTGAATCAAGCCAGGAGGTAACAACAAGTGGGATTTCTCCACATATATGGATAGATGAATTATCAATAACTGGTGACGCATGAGAATTATATTCTGGGGAACACCTGAATATTCGATTCCTAGTCTTGATATTTTTATTAAATCTAAGCACGAGGTAATTGCAGTAGTTAGCCAACCTGATAAGAAGAGATCTAGAGGAAATAAATTAATAGCCTCACCTGTAAAAAGAATTGCTGAGAAAGAATCTATAAAAATTTATACTCCAGAAAAAATCAGGGGCAACATAGATTTTATAAATGAACTTAAATCACTTTCTTGTGATTTATTTATTGTTATAGCTTACGGGAAAATTTTACCCAAAGAGATATTGGAAATCCCAAAATTTGGTTGTTGGAACGCACATGCGTCATTACTTCCAAAATGGCGTGGTGCCGCCCCAATTCAATGGTCCCTAATAAAAGGCGATGAATTTACTGGTGTAGGAATTATGAAAATGGATGAGGGACTAGATACTGGCGACATATTGTTGGAAGAAAAAATTAAAATCAATAATAACGATAATTTAAATACACTATCGGAAAAACTTAGCATTTTATCGGCAAAATTATTTTTAATTGCTACATCTTTAATCGAAGAAAATATTAATAAAAATACTAATCCTCAATTAACAAAACAAAATACCCTTGGAAGAGAAATTACTTACGCAAGAATGATTGAAAAATCAGACTTTAAAGTTGATTGGGGTAATGATGCAATTAAAATTTCTCAAAAAATAAAAGCATTATACCCACGAGCAAATACAACTTTTAGAGGTAAAAACCTTAAAATGCTTAAAATCAAAGTTTTGACTAGTGATGTAATTAAAAATGAAAAATACCTTTTTATGAGCAATTATTCAAGAACAGGTATTATTCTTGCTGTAATAGAAAATAAAGGAATTATAATTTCAACTAAAACTGATCCGATTATTTTATTAGAAGCAAAACTTGAAGGCAAAAACATTTCTAGCAAAAAGCAATTGATTCAACAGTTAAAGCCATCAGCAGGTGAATATCTCTCAGATTAATTTTTAGATTCTTTTTTAGAGAATCCCCAGATGAAAGCAAAAAGAATCAAAATATAGAAATAATAGTCTGGAAGAATAGATTCTTTAATTAACGTATTTAGTAAAAGTTTAATCCCAACTATTAAAATTGCTATGTAACCGGCTGTTTCTAATCTAGAAAATATATCCAGAAGTTTTAGAAAAATCCCAGATGTAAATCTTAAGGCTAATACTCCAATCACTGCTCCAAATATAATTAATATGTATTGATCACTTATAGCTACTGCTGTAGTGATACTGTCTATGGAAAAAGCAAAATCAGTAATTGAAAGAAGCGCTACAACCCTTAAAAACCTAAAATTATTTTTATTATTATCAGTACCATTTTCAGCGTTTTCTATATCTGAATTTAAAAAAACATTAGAGAAGAATAAATAAATTAAATAAAAACCAGCAAAAACTCTAATGAGAATGAACTTAAGAAGTACATTAGATAATATGATTAGGATAATTCTAAATAATAAAGATATTGTTATACCAATATTTAAGGCTCTTGACCTTAATTCTGAACTATCGAGAGATTTAGTAAGAGAAGCTAGTGCTACAGCATTATCTGCCGATAATAATAATTCGAGAGAAATTAATATCGGTAAAAGTGTAAAGATTTCGTACCAACTGTCTACCTGATCTAGTGTGGGTATAAAAGAATTTATTGCGGCTGAATCCATCAAATATTATTCACAATCGGTATAAAATCTAATATAATGTATCGGATATTTGTAATCAAGATTGATAGTTATAAATGAGTTTAAATACTTTAGTTGATTATATTTCGAACTCACAAATTACTTCCGAATTAATAAAAAGAATTTCAAAAAATAATGCATTAAATATTGTTGGTTCAAGTAGATATGCAAAATCTATAATATTAGATAGCCTCGCAAAAAAAGAGGAAAAAAATATATTATTAATTTGTCCAAATGTAGAAATTGCCTACAAATGGATTGGATATTTTGAAAGTATAAATGATAAAGCAGTTTTATATTATCCTCCGACAGAACATCTACCATACTCATCAATTAATAAATCCAAAGAGATTGAATTTACTCAGCTTACTGTTTTATCCAAATTAATAAAAAAAGAGAAAAATGAACTTAATATTGTTATATCAACTGAGAGATCACTACAACCTCATCTAATAAATAAAAACCTATTAATTGAAAACAAGTTAGATTTGCATAAAGGAGTTCAAATCGAGATTCAAGAATTAGCAACTAAACTTACTTTGCTGGGTTATAAGAAGGATAATGTAACTTCAACAGAAGGATTCTGGAGTAGGAGAGGGGAAATAATAGATATTTATCCTGTGAATAATGAGTTTCCTATAAGATTAGAATTCTTTGATAATGTAATTGAGAAAATAAGAGAATATGATCCACACACACAGAAAACCTTAGAAAGTATAAATAATATTGAAATAATACAGGCTGGATTTGATTTGCTAATAAAAGATAAGTTAAATAATTTATCTAAGAACAATCTTTTTAATTCTGAAGACCTAAACAAAAATAATCTTGATCGTTATTTAGGAATAATTGAAGAAGAACCCTCAAACATAATAGATTTTATTAATAGGGAAACAATTCTTGTAATTGATGAATTAGAAGATTGCAAAAAATTTGCAAATAATTGGTATCTAGATTCAGAAAATAATTTTAATAATTGTAGGTATGAATTAAATGAGAACCTTAAAAATAATGACATTAATTTAGAGGCCAAACCTAATTTGCATTTAAAGTTTGACGAAATATTAAATTCACTAGGAAATTTTAATTTAATAAAATTTTATGAATTTGAATCTAAAATCAATATTGATAATAGATTTTTGTTAACCGATAAAAGATTAAATACATACTCAAAAAATGTAGGAAAATTATCCAATGATATAAATGAAAATATAAAAAATAATGAAAAAGTATGGATATTATCAGCACAACCATTGAGAACTAGGACTTTACTTTTTGAGCACGAATGTAATGCAAACTTCTTAAACAATCCTAATGATATTGATGAAGCATATAAGTCAATTAATAATTCAACTCCTCTAATTTTAAAAAATAAGAACAATTACGAAATCGAGGGGTTTTATCTTCCGAAATGGAAAGTTGTCCTGATAACAGATAAAGAATTATTTTCACAACAATCTATTTTTAATAATGTATTCATAAGAAGAAAAAAAAGAAGTGTCAATTCAAATATAAATGTAAATAAGATTAGTCCAGGTGATTTTATAGTTCATAAAAATCATGGAATAGGAAAATTTTTAAAAATAGAAAAAATAAATATAACTGGAGATTCAAGAGATTATTTAGTCATTCAGTATCAAGATGGAAAGATAAGTGTTGCCGCTGATCAACTTGGTAGTGTTAACAGATATAGATCAAGCGGGAAAATAAATCCGAAAATAAATAAATTAGGAGGGACAGAATGGGAAAAAATTAAAGAAAAAAATAAAAAACAAATCAAAAAAGTTGCTGTCGATATTTTAAAACTTTATGCAAAGAGAGAAAAATTAAAGGGTTACATTTACCCAGAAGATGGTCCTTGGCAAGATGAATTAGAGGAATCATTCCCTTATCAACCAACACCTGACCAAATTACTGCCGTAGAGGAAATAAAATCTGATATGGAAAGCGATAAGCCAATGGACAGGCTAGTTTGTGGAGATGTAGGATTTGGCAAAACAGAAGTAGCTGTTCGGGCTATTTTTAAGGCTATTACATCAGGCAAACAGGTAATATTACTGGCACCCACAACAATCCTAGCTCAGCAACATTGGAGAACGATAAGTAATAGATTTTCACCTTACCCAATAAAAGTATCATTACTTAATAGATTCAAAACTGTTAATGAAAGAAAGAAAATCTATGCAGGTTTGAAAAATAACAAAATTGATTTAGTTGTAGCAACGCACCAAATTTTAGGAAAAGAAATAGAAATTAAAAACTTAGGATTACTAGTTATTGATGAAGAACAAAGATTTGGAGTAAGGCAAAAGGAAAAAATAAAAAAAATCAAAGCCAACATAGACGTTTTAACCCTCTCGGCAACTCCAATTCCAAGAACTCTTTATATGAGCTTATCTGGACTAAGACAAATGAGCTTACTAAATACTCCTCCTCCATCAAGAAGATCAATAAAAACATATTTATCTGAAATAGATATGGATGTTATAAGAACTGCTATTAATCAAGAACTTGATAGGGGAGGTCAAATTTATTATGTTCTTCCAAGAATTTCCGATATAGATCAAGCTGTAAACAAATTAAAAAATATGTTTCCCAGCTTAAAATTTATTGTTGCTCATGGGCAAATGAACGAAACAGAACTTGAAAATGCAATGATAGCTTTTAATAATGGAGAAGTAGATCTAATGATATGCACAACGATAATTGAAAGTGGATTAGACATCCCTAAAGTAAATACAATCATTATTGAAGATTCTCACAAATTTGGCCTTTCACAACTTTATCAACTTAGAGGAAGAGTTGGGAGAAGCGGTGTACAAGCACATGCTTGGTTATTTTATCCAAATATAAATAAAATTAATGACGCTTCAAAACAAAGATTGAAAGCGATAAAAGACTTTTCAGAACTAGGTAGTGGATACCAACTTGCAATGAAAGATATGGAAATAAGAGGTGTTGGTAGTTTACTAGGAGAAGAACAAAGTGGAAAGGTTAATGCTATTGGATATGATTTATATATAGAAATGCTCCATGAGGCTATTTCAGAAATCAGCGGGCAAGTAATACCTGAAGTCAACGACACTCAAATTGATCTACCAATAAATGCATTTATACCTGCAACATGGATATTAAACAGAGGAGAGAAGCTTGAGGCTTACAAATCTGCTACTGAATGTTCAAATAATGATGAATTAACTGAATTAGCTACAGACTGGGTTAATAGATATGGAAACTTACCCAAACCTGTTGAGTCCCTAATTATGATAATGAGACTAAAATTATTAGCTAAAAAATGTGGTTTTAATAAGATCAAGCTCAAAAAGCCAAACATCTTGATAGAGACAAAATTAAAAAATTCTACTTTTAAAATGCTTAAAAATTCTTTATCAAGTAGTGTTCAAAATAAATTTAATTTTAATGAAGGCGAACAATTATCAATAATTACTATAAGGGGTTTGGGTGCAACTGAAATTCAAAATCAAATTGATCAACTAATCTTGTGGTTCGGGTCTTTTGAGAGAGAAATAAAGAATTTCGATAAAGAACTTATGAAATAAAGAATAAATTATTAAATAATTATTTAATATCCGCGAATTAGTTTGATTTCGGTTAGGTTTATAAAAATTTGTTTGTTTTATGGGTGAATATATAGACGTCGGAATACAAAGTTCGATTTTACCCTTATCAATTATTCTTTCATCTATTGTACTGGGAATATTTGCAATATTTGGAGAAGAAACAGAAAATGATGATGACGATTCTGATTCAGGAAGTGGTGGCCTAATGCAACCTATTTGAAATTATTTATTAACAATTTTTTTTGACCTTCTCTTAGAGACTTTAAATAACCTATTAAAAGAACCTATCATAAAAATAAAAGCAGTAAAATAAGATAAAAAAATAAAAATCACAGGAAATATTTCATAGAGATATGAAAAAAGATCAATTAGCAATAAAAAAGATTTATTAAGTGTAGATGGTAAATTTAGCAACAGCAGATTTTTATTAGGAATTAGATAATTAATATATACTAATAAAATACTAAAAAAAAACAAGAAAAAAGATTCAGTAAATAGTCTTTTTTTAGATTTTCTTCTTAAATTTAATTTTTTTTTAAAAATGTATTTATCAGATTTAATATTCAAATTTGGGATTTTTAAATCTGCCATAAATCAAAGCTCAAAGAATAAATTTGAACAATTCTGCAAAGAAATTAACCTATACTATCGTGTTTGTATTTATGATGCTAATTGCTCTTTATTCAGGATTTATTAGTTCTTTTTTTTCTATATTTTCAAAAGGGCTATAAAAATAAATAAAAGAAGAAGAGAATAGAATTAAAGAGCAAATTGCAATAAACGGTGGAATAAAGAAATTAAAAAATTTAACTTTTTTATTTAACCCAAATTTAAATTTTTTAGGAATGTTAGAAGTCATATCAGTTTTTTTTATTCTTACTTTTGGAGATTCATTTAACTGATCAAAACAATTTATGGTATCTGAAAGCAATGAATTACCAATCTTTAGAACTAAAGGTTTTACATTTGCTTTAGAGCTTTTGAGAACAATATTATGTGTGTGGAGATTATCGGCTTTTATATCGATTAATTTAGACTCATATATTGGAATTTCGTTTTTGATTAGTAGATTTGAATAAATATAAAAAGCATCCATAATAGGCCCTAAATGTTCAATTTTGCCTTCAATAAGTGGTTTATCAACTATGGTTAATTTCCATTGAGAAATTATAGATATTTGATCATTATTTTCATTAATGGAATAATCTGGCAATCCGATTATTTCAAGACTTACAGAAGATTGATGAAATGACAATTTATTTTGCATCATATTAAAAATCGTATAAAAAATTCTTCAACTTTTGATAACCCTGATTTGAAATACAAAAAGATAACATAAGCAAAGATTTTATTATAATCTCACCATTTTCAGCTTGATTTAAAAGCTTTTTTACTTTCATACTATCTACATTAAATCTCTCTTTAATCAACTCAATAAATCTCTTATTAAAATCATTCCAAGTTATTGAATTCTCTTTAATATCTTCTTTAGATTTCAGTATCTCTCTGATATAGGGATATAAATATTTAGACATTTCAACGGTGATTTTAATTAAGGCCTCGAATTCGTTTACTTTAATATTGTTATTAACATGAGATTTTCTCAATGGATTATTATTCCTTAATTTCCAAATAGTAATTTTATTTGGCAGAACATCATTTAAATCAAGTCTATTTGATAAAGCATAAAGGGATTGAATACCATTTAAATCAATAGTTTCTAAGATTAATAATAATAAATCAAGCTTCTCTATAGATTGTCTTGATATCTGATTTCCCTTAATTAAATCTGTAATTGTTCTCGATTAAGATATAAGGGGATTATAACAGAATTATTAATCAATTTCTTGAAATAAAAATGAATATAACTTATCTAGTTCTTCAATAGTTAGCATTCCATAACTCCATAATAATATTGGTAATGGAGTCTTATTTTTTATAGATAATTTTATACCAAGTTCAATAGTAGATTCATCTAAACCTAATACATTAATTAAATAAATTATCATTTCTCTAGATAAATTATTATTCATGAATTCTATTTAATACTTGAGTAAATGAGAGATTTAGTCATTTGATTAAGGACTAATTTTCTTGTAAAAAGAAATTTATTTAAAAGTAAAAATGAAAATTTCCTTATTGGAAATAAAAAAACGTTTCGATTAGCAAAAATTGATATCAACGAGTCAGTTATAAAAATAGTGGCAATAATATCTAAAATTCTGTTTGAAAAATACTTAAATTTAAATAATATCAATTGCAATTTAGTAATAACAGTATTTTTATTTAAAAGATCATAAATAGTATTAACATCTCTCCAGCAAGTATTTAGACCCTGACCACCAACAGGATGAAATGTATGAAATGCATCTCCTACAAAAACTAATTTTTTAAAATTTAAAACTGGTAAATTTAAGGATAATGAAACAGGAAAAATATTAAATTCGCCAATTATTTGATCCAACTTAAATTCATTAGGCAAGATTGTTGATAAATTATCCATTAAAAAATTTTTGTCAGAATTCAACCTTTCAATTGCCTTTAATGTACTGGAAGTCCAAATTACTTGATATAAGTTTTTTTCTAAAGGTAATAATGCAAGTGGGCCTTCTTTTCTAAAAATTTCATAAGCTCGGTTTTCACAATGACCTCTAAGAGAAACTTTAAAAGTTAAACAAGACTGACTATAAGATTTTTTTATATCAACAAAATCTATGAATTTTTTATCAAGTGAGTTTGCTCCTGTTGAAAAGAATTGATAATCAAATAATATTTTTTTACGTAACAATCTCTGCGGTGTCATAAAAAAAATATTTTCATAATTGTCAATCTCTTGAAAAAAAACGTTCATGAGATCCGAATGTTTTACTACCCAGCCAATATTCTCGGCAGAACTTATATCATCATCTAAGTCAGAAGTTGATAAATTGGTGAAAGCAGAGGTTACGCTATCTGAAATTGAAAGGGTATCAAAGCCAAATAAAAATGGTTCTAATTTTTCCCAAAGTCTGAATTTAGATAAGATTTTTCTTGTTGAGTGAGTAATTGCATAAGTTTTATCTTTATCAATTAATCTATCTTTTGCTAATAAATCAGTTAAAAAAATATTGCAATCAAATTTTGAAAGTGCAATTGAAAGTAATAAACCTGTGGGACCTGATCCAACAATTTTAAAATTGAATTTATTTTTCATCGAATAATATAAGCATCAACTATCTACTTAAATAAATATAGCAAATTTCCTCAAATGCCGGTCTTAATAAATAGGGGTACTCACCAACCCATAAGTTAATTTCAGGAAGCCAAGCATCGGTCAAATAAAAATCTCTGTCAAAATTACGGTTATCAGATGTTATTAAACATCTAATACTCGAACCCACCCTAATTTGACTGTGCTTATTTTCCATAGGAAAACTTAATTTTTTTAAATAACCATCTTCATCTTCTAATTCAAGTACTAACCAAGTCCTTTTGTTTTCGATAACTTCTAATCGACCTTGCCTATTAGATTGTTCTCTTGAACTTTCAATCTTTTCTGTTTTATAGATATCTGATACATAGCCATCAAATATGGAAAAAAATTTATATTTTCTTAATTTCAAGTTTTTTCTGCTTGATTCAAGAATAGGGCCCCATATGATATACAAAAAGAAACCTACACATAGGAATAACCAGAAATTATTAGTTTGATCTCCAGTAGAACTAATAATTAATGAGATAAATCCACCAATTGAAGAAACTATTACTCTTTGAAGAATTTTTCTAGGATTCCCCAACGCGTACTTAAATTGACTTCCTGTACCAACTGCAGGAATAAGTTTTGAAATTTGACTTGAATTAATTGGAATTATCATTTTAAAAAATCAATTTTTCAAGTCCGTAAACTAAAGTTTCATAATTACCAATTTTTTTAATAGCCTGTAAAACTCCTGGCATATATGCCTTTCTATCAATAGTGTCATGTTTAATTGTGTAAGTTTCACCAGGCGATCCCATAATTACTAACTGATGCGCGAGTAATCCTGGTAATCGTACAGAATGTATATTAATTCCTGAATCTCTGAGCCCACCGCGTACACCTTGCAAGGACTCAGACTCTTTTACTAAATCTTGATTAAATTTCTTTGGATATTCTTCAATCATTTCTGCAGTTTTTATACACGTCCCACTAGGAGAATCAGCTTTTTGATTATGATGCATCTCTATTAATTCAATATTGTCGTAAAATCTTGCAGCAACAGATGCCGCCTGCTGAAGAAGAACCATACCTACTGAAAAATTGGGAATTATTGCACAACCAACCGATGCTTTCTGAGCAAAAACAGACAAATCTTGTATTTGTGAGCGGCTTAGACCTGTAGTTCCTACTACTGGTGATACCCCATATGCAATAGCAGATCTGGTATTTTCATATACAGAATCAGGATGAGTAAAATCAACGAGTACAGGTTTGATACTTTCATTTCTATAATTTTGACTAACAGAACATAAAGTTCCTTCAAAATCATTTGAAACAAAAACATCACAATTTTTTACTTTCAATAATTCAGAAATATTTGAGCCATTGTTCTCTTCGTTTATGTCGATTGCTGCAACAAGTTCACAATCTGTAGAATTTAATACAGTACTAACAACTTCGCTACCCATTCTGCCTAAAGCTCCTGAAACTAGTACTGGTATAGGTTTTTTAGAATTTTCAATCATTTTTTAGAAAAAATTTTTTTTAAGTGATGTTACACGCTATTTATATTGCACACAATAACGGCTTTTCATTCGTAGGCTGGTAGAAATACTTAAAGAAAATCAATGTTTACGCAGGTCCGCTCAGCAAACCGCAGAGTATCTCCTGTTGAGGATAACAAACACAAAGTTGTAATAAAAACAGTTTATGTTGTCCTTGAGCCACAATACCAAAATTCCTTAACGGAAGCTGCAAAGTCAATAAATAAAATGAATGGCCCAATAGGTATAGACCTTAGCGGCTATCTTATCGAAGAACTTAGGAGCGATAGTAATTTTGAAGATTTTAAAGAAGATATAGCTAATGCAGATATATTCGTTGCTTCTCTAATTTTCATTGAAGACCTTGCTCAAAAAGTGGTTGATGCAGTATCACCATTTAAAGACAAACTTAAAGCATCAATTGTTTTCCCCTCCATGCCAGAGGTAATGAGATTAAACAAGCTAGGTTCATTTAGTATGGCCCAACTTGGTCAATCTAAAAGTGTTATTGGAGATTTAATAAAAAAGAAAAAAGAATCTGATGGAGCAAGTTTCCAGGATTCGATGTTGAAGTTATTAAATACACTTCCTTCAATACTTAAGTATCTACCAGTAGAAAAAGCTCAAGATGCAAGAACATTCATCCTGAGTTTTCAGTACTGGTTAGGAGGTACCACTGAGAACTTAAAAAACTTCTTGTTAATGATTTCTGAAAAGTATGCTGTTTCAGAAATCATAAAAGAACAAATAGAAGAATTCAAAATTCAAGACCCTGAAACATTCCCAGATTTAGGGATTTGGCATCCTCTTGCTCCCTGCATGTTTGAAAGTCTTAAAGAATATCAAAATTGGGAAAACAATAGGAAAGATATAAATCCTAAAGATGACAAAACTCCAACAATAGGCTTAGTTCTTCAAAGAAGTCATATCGTTACGGGAGATGATGCTCATTACGTTGCTGTTATTCAAGAATTGGAATACAGAGGTGCGAGAGTACTGCCTATCTTCTGTGGAGGTCTAGATTTTTCTAAACCAGTTAATGAATTTTATTATGATTCCATAAATAAGGATCAACCTATAGTAGATGGAGTTGTATCTCTTACAGGATTTGCACTAGTTGGTGGACCAGCAAGACAAGATCATCCTAAAGCTATTGAAGCTCTAAAAAGGTTAAACAGACCATATATGGTTGCACTTCCATTAGTATTCCAAACCACAAAAGAATGGGAAGATAGTGATCTAGGTTTACACCCCGTTCAGGTAGCTCTTCAGATTGCAATTCCAGAGCTTGATGGTGCTATTGAACCTATTATTCTCTCAGGTCGTGATGATGCTACTGGTAAGGCGCATACGCTCCAAGATCGAGTTGATGTAATAGCTGAAAGAGCAATAAAATGGTCAACCTTAAGAGTTAAACAAAGAAAAGATAAAAAATTAGCCATAACTGTATTTAGTTTTCCACCAGACAAAGGAAATGTGGGTACGGCAGCATATTTGAATGTTTTTGGTTCAATTTATAGAGTACTTCTTGAAATGAAATCGAAAGGGTATCAAATAGATGAACTTCCAAGTAATTCAAAAGAATTAATGGAAAAAGTAATTAATAACCCCGAAGCAATGGAAGGTTCTCCAGAGTTGAATATTGCTCATAAGATGTCAGTAAAAGAATACGAAGAGTTCACACCCTATTCACAAAGACTTGAAGATAATTGGGGTAAACCTCCTGGGAACCTTAATAGTGACGGACAAAACCTTCTTATCTATGGAAAACATTTTGGAAATGTTTTTATTGGAGTTCAACCTACATTCGGTTATGAAGGTGATCCAATGAGATTGCTCTATTCAAGAAGTGCTAGTCCTCATCATGGTTTTGCTGCTTATTACACATATATAGAAAAAATCTGGGGGGCTGATGCTGTTCTTCATTTTGGTACTCACGGCTCACTTGAATTTATGCCTGGAAAGCAAATGGGTATGAGTGAAACTTGCTATCCGGATTCTCTCATTGGATCATTGCCTAATTTGTATTACTATGCCGCGAATAATCCATCTGAAGCAACAATTGCGAAGAGAAGAGGATATGCTTCAACTATTAGTTATCTCACTCCTCCAGCGGAAAATGCAGGTCTCTACAAAGGACTTAAAGAACTAAGTGAACTCGTTGGTTCTTATCAACAATTAAGAGAAAATAGCAGGGGTATTCAAATCGTTAATGCAATAGTTGAGACTTCTAAACAATGTAACCTTGACAAAGATGTAGAGCTTCCTTCAAAAGACGTAGAAGAACTTTCAATAGATGAAAGAGATTTATTTGTTGGTAATGTCTATAAACAATTGATGGAAATTGAAAGTAGATTGTTACCTTGCGGCCTTCATACTATTGGAGAGGCTCCAACAGCAGAAGAAGCTGTTGCAACACTTGTAAATATTGCATCTTTAGAGAGAGAACAAGAAGGATTAAGATCTCTTCCTGGATTACTCGCAGAATCCATCGGTCTAACTATTGAACAAATTTATGATGGTAATAATAAAGGTGAACTTAAATTTGTAGAGTTAAATGAAAAAATCATAAAGACAGCAAGAGAGTCGATTTATGCAATGGTCAATTCTTTAAAAATTGTTGATGGCAGAGTTTATTTAGAAAAATCACTTCTTTCCAAACTTTTCGATTTACTTAAAGTTTTTGGTCTAAATCTACCTACCCCTTGGCTAAGAGTCTGCAGATTAAATGGTTTTAATGAAGTTAATCAGAAGGAATTAAATAAATTATTTGATTACTTACTTTTCTGTTTGGAACAGGTCTGCGCAGACAAAGAAATGGATAGCCTCATTAAAGCACTAGATGGAAATTATGTTTTACCTGGACCAGGTGGAGATCCTATCAGAAATCCAGGTGTTTTGCCCAGTGGTAAAAATATCCATGCACTTGATCCTCAATCAATCCCAACTTCAGCAGCAGTAGCTGCAGCTAAGTCAGTTGTTGACAAATTAATTGAGAGACAAAAAGAAGAGCAAGGAACTTGGCCTGAAACTATAGCTTGCGTTTTATGGGGTACCGATAACATCAAGACTTACGGAGAATCACTAGCACAAATCTTATGGTTTGTTGGGGTAAAACCAAAACCAGATTCTGTTGGAAGAATTAACAAGCTAGAATTAATTCCTTTAGAAGAATTAGGTAGGCCAAGAATAGATGTAGTAGTTAACTGTTCAGGAGTATTTAGAGATTTATTTATCAATCAAATGGCATTAATAGATCAGGCAGTCAAATTAGCAGCTGAGGCTGATGAACCATTGGAATCTAATTTTGTAAGAAAACATTCTCTAGAACAAGCAGAAAAAGAGGGGACTTCTATCAGAGAAGCTTCAGCGAGAGTATTCTCTAATGCAAGTGGAAGTTACAGCTCAAATGTTAATTTAGCCGTAGAAAATTCAACATGGGAGGAAGAAAATGAATTACAAGAAATGTATTTATCTCGCAAAACATATGCTTTTAATGCCGATAATCCCGGTGAGATGAATCAAAAAAGAGAGGTATTTGAGTCAGTAATGAAAACAGCAGATGTTACATTTCAAAACCTTGATTCTTCAGAGATTTCATTAACAGATGTAAGTCATTATTTTGATTCGGATCCTACAAAATTGATCAAGACATTAAGAGATGACGGAAAAGAACCAAGTAGCTACATAGCAGATACAACCACTTCTAATGCTCAAGTTAGAACACTTGGAGAAACTATCAGATTAGACTCAAGAACAAAACTTTTAAATCCTAAGTGGTATGAAGGTATGCTCAAATCTGGTTACGAAGGAGTTAGAGAACTTTCTAACAGACTTAATTACACTCTTGGTTGGAGTGCGACAAGTGGTCAAGTAGATAATTTTGTATATGAAGAAACTAATGAAACATTTATAAATGACGAAGAGATGAGGAAAAGATTAATGGATCTTAATCCTAATAGTTTCAGAAGAATTGTTGGAACATTGCTAGAAGTCAATGGCAGGGGATATTGGGAAACTTCAGATGAGAATATAGAACAGTTGAAAGAACTATACCAAGAAGTAGAAGATAGAATTGAAGGAGTAAAAGAATAATAAATTTATTATTCTCTGTAAATCCTATCAGCTACTTTCAGGATTTGATAATTTAGTTTGACGTTGTGAACCCTCACAATGTCAATATTAAATTGAGAACAGAGGCAACTTATTGCAAGTGTTCCTATATCCCTTTCTTTTGGATTTTTCTCATTCAGAATTTCTCCTATAAATCTCTTCCTAGATGCACCTATCAAAATTGGCAAATTCCATTTTTTAAATATATCTAAGTTTCTCAAGATTTCCAAATTATGAATGATATCCTTTGAAAAACCAATTCCAGGATCCACTATTATATTTCTTTCAGATATATTTTTTTCTAAAGCATTCTTTATTAAATTATCAAGCGAGCACTTAACATCACTCAATACATTCTGGTAATTAGAGAGTTGATTCATATTTTGACTATTACCACGACTATGAGTTATTACGAATGGACAGTTGAATTTTGATACAACATCCAAAATTTTTATATCTCTTCTTCCTCCCGTGACATCATTTATCCAATTAGCGCCATTTAAAAGAGCCTCGTAAGCCACTTCAGAATTAAAAGTATCAATAGAAATTAAAACATCTGGAAATTCAGATTTTATTAATTTTAAATATGGGATCAATCTTTTTATTTCTATACTTGAACCAACATCTTCAGCTCCAGGTCTCGTACTTTGAGCACCAAGATCAATAACATCAACACCATTCCTCAAGAAATGATTTACTTGATCTAAAACTTTTTTTGAAGAGTTTAATTCCCCACCATCACTAAATGAATCAGGAGTTAAATTAATAACTCCCATAATTGAAGTTTTTTGGCCCCAGGCTTTTGGCCATGGATTTTTCTTATTGATAATTTGCAATTCTCGCGAAACTATTCGGGTCTAATGAAGCCCCTCCAACTAACACCCCATCTATATCACTCATTGACATGATTTCGTCAATATTATTAGGTTTAACAGATCCTCCATATTGAATAATTACATCATTGAAACCTATTAATTTCCGAATCAAAGAACATATCTTATTAGCCTCTTCTGCCTCGCATGTTTTACCAGTGCCAATAGCCCATATTGGTTCATAGGCAACAATTAAATTAGATGGATCTGTATTTTCTAATCCTTGTTCAACCTGTCTAGTAATAACCCTATCAGCTTCTCCTCTCTCTCTTTGTTCTAATGTTTCTCCTACACAAACAATTGGAGTAAGTCCACTAGATTGAGCAAAAACTGCTCTTTTATTAATTTGCTCATCACTTTCACTAAAATATTTCCTTGGTTCACTATGTCCTACGATTGCATATGATACACCATGTTCAAGAAGCATTTTTGGAGATATTTCTGCTGTAAATGCTCCTTGATCTTCCCAATGAATATTTTGACTAGAAATATCTAAATATTCAAAATCAGAATGCTCAGAAAAGGTTGAAATAGCTGTAAAAGGTGGAGCAATAACAATTTTACGATCGTCTTTAATGTTTTTTATTAGAGGAATAAACTCTTTTAAATAAGATTTTGCTTCAGCACAAGTCATGTGCATTTTCCAATTACCAGCAATTACAGATTTTCTCAAAATACTATCTCCAAGAAAAATATACTAATACAAAGTGAGTTGAATAAGTTAACTATTCAAAAATTAATTCATTTTTTAGAAATATTACTTTATCTCCCTTGTTTAACTTCCTTCCTCTCCTAGTCTCAATTACCCCATTAACCTTAACAGAACCGGATTTAATAATAATTTTTGCTTCGCCACCAGAAGATACCAAATTTTTCCATTTTAAGAATTGATCCAATTTCATTGTTTTTTAAACCCAAAGATATTGATAAAGTAGGATAAACAATTAAATATATAATATCTTGAGACTGATACCACCTGTCAGACCATATTCAAATAGGTTTATCAAGGGTTTCATATGCATGCTTATTTACGTAGCTTGTTGGCCTTTATTAGCTTATTTAGCTGGAAATTTAATCCCAGCAATTGGGTCAGGTGATCTACCAAAAGTTTCTAGCATTATAATTAAGTCATTATTTGTATTTTTAGTTCAGAAAACTGCTCAATTTGGACAGGATGTATTCATAGCAAAACCATCTTTAGAAATTAGCGAAGTGATGAGAGGAAATTTATTTAGCAGAATTCAAAAAATAAAGATGAATTCTGTTGAAAATATTTCAGCTGGGGATATCACATATAGACTTACAGAAGATGCCGACAGGGTAAGCGAAGTTATTTATAAAACAGCTCAAGATACTATTCCATGCACCTTACAATTGTTGGCGGTAGTAATCTACATGTTTTATTTAGACTGGTCACTAACAGTATCAACATTCGTTTTAGCCCCATTGATTATTCTTTCAGTTAACAGTTTTGGTAGAAGAGTTTTAATAGCATCCGAAAAAAGTCAAGAATCAACAAGTAATCTAGCAGGTTTAATAGGTGAATCTATAAATGGAATGTCCACGATAAGAGCTTTTGCTGCGGAAAATTGGATTGAAAAAAGATTTTATAAAAGATTAAGTACAAATAAAAAAGCAAAATATAAAACATTAAAACTTCTAGCATTTCAACATCCAGTTGTAGGATTTATTGAAGCATTTGGAATATTAGCAATATTAGGTTTAGGAGCCGCAAGAATCAATCTAGGCCTTCTAACAAGCGAAGAATTTAGTAGTTTTTTTGCAGCAATATTAATGCTTATTGATCCAATAAGCCATGTAAGTACAAATTTTAATGACTATAAACAGGCAGAAGCGTCAATTAAAAGGTTAAAAAATATAAATCAAGAACCTGTCGAAGATGATAAAGAAAATTTACGAAGGATATTCAATTTTGAAGGCAAAATAAGTTTTAAGAAAGTAAATTTCGCTTACAAAAAAGATAATCAAGTACTTAAAAATATCAATTTAGAAATTAAAAAAGGGGAAGTCACGGCATTTGTTGGAGCTTCTGGAGCTGGTAAAAGTACAATGTTGGCATTGATGTTGAAGTTTATAACTCCAAATAATGGAGACATTTTTATAGATGATAAAAATCTCAAAATTTTAAATACAAAAGATATTAGAAAAAACATTGCTTTAGTACAACAACAACCTTTCTTGTTTTCAGGAACAATTATTGATATAATAAAAATGGGCAGAAATTTCACCAAAGACGAAGTTATAGAATCAGCAAGAAAAGCAAACGCTCACAACTTCATTCAAAAGCTTCCTGACAAATATGAAACTGAGATAACTGAAAGAGGATCCAATTTCTCGGGTGGTCAGATCCAGAGGATAGCAATTGCAAGGGCAATACTTGGGAACCCATCAATTCTTCTTTTAGATGAGGCCACAAGTGCGTTAGATGCAGAATCAGAATCTGAAGTACAAAAAGGACTTAATAGAGCTATGAAAGATAGAACAGTTATTGTAATTGCTCATAGATTAGCCACTACTCAAGAGGCTAATAAAATAGTTGTTTTCGATAAAGGTGAAATTATTGAAGTTGGGAAACACATTGATTTAATAAATAAACCTGGAATTTATAAAGAATTATGTGAAAAACAATTGATTAAAAAATTATAGTTTTATTTTAATTATTAAAAAAGTAAATCAATGAGCGAAAACACAAAAGATTCATCAAATCCAGTTTTAACATTTGAAGGCAAAAAGTATTCAATAAATGAACTTTCTAATGAAATAAAAGAATCTATAAAAGTACTACAAATAGCGGAGACGCAACTTAAGATGCATCAAGACACTCTCAAATTACTTTCAATTAGTCGAAATTCTTTAGTTAATCAATTAAGAGAAAAACTAAAAAACTTAGAATAAAATTTTAATAATTATGGATTTCCTGTAGAGAGTAAGTATTAATTTTATTGCATTGCAAAGCTTTGATCGCCTTAATGGCTGCATTTGCACCAGGGATAGTTGTAAAAGTTGGGATATTATATTCTATTGCAGCACGTCTTAAATAAGCATCATCATGAAGAGCCTGTGACCCAATTGGAGTATTAATTATTAATTGAACAAGTCCCGAACGAATTAGGTCCTCAATATTTGGTCTTCCTTCATGAACTTTAAGCACTTCTTCAACACGAATTCCTAAATTCACCAAATATGAAGCTGTACCTTTTGTTGCAATTAATTTAAATCCTAAATTCAAAAGTTCTCTAGCAACTTCCTCAAGATTTTTTTTATCTAAATCATTTGTAGATAAAAAAGCAACACCTTCTGAAGGGACACCATTACCTGCAGCCAATTCTGACTTGGCATAAGCAATTCCAAAATCTTTAGCTAAACCCATTACTTCTCCAGTAGATCTCATTTCTGGGCCAAGTAATGTATCAGACCCAGGAAATCTTTTAAAAGGTAAAACGGCCTCTTTTACTGCCTGATATTTTGGAGAAAATTCTTCTGTGAAATTAAGATCTTCTAATGTAAAACCTTGCATTAACTGAGTAGCTATTTTTGCAATTGGTTTACCTATGGCTTTTGAAACAAATGGGACTGTCCTGGATGCTCTTGGATTTGCTTCGAGAATAAATAATTTATTTTCTTTATTATTTGTATTTATTACTGCAAATTGCAAATTAATTAAACCAACAACATTTAATCTTTGTGCAATTAATTTAGTCCAGTTCCTTACATTTTTTATTGTAGATTTTGAAAGTGAAATGGATGGTAAGCAACAAGCTGAATCTCCTGAATGAATTCCTGCAGGTTCCACATGTTCCATTAGCCCAGCAATTACAACCGAACCCTCTGAATCGCATAAAGCATCAACATCTATCTCAATTGCATTATTTAAATATTGATCAAGAAGGATTGGATGATCAGGTGATACCTTAACTGCTTCAGAAATGTATCTCGATAATTCATTCTCATCTTTAACAATTTCCATTGCCCTTCCACCTAAAACATAAGAAGGTCTTACAACTAAGGGAAATCCTATGTTTTTTGCTACTATTTCTGCTTCATTTTGATTACGTGCAATACCATTTAAAGGTTGTCTAATACTTAATTCTTCAAGAATTTTTGTAAATTCCTCTCTATCTTCTGCTAAATCGATAGATATTGGAGAAGTCCCAAGAATTTTTGATCCAGTTCTGATCCCATCATTAGATTTAAGCCATTCAAATAAAGGTAATGATAATTTTAGTGGAGTTTGACCTCCAAATTGAACAATCAAACCATAAGGATTTTCAGCTTCTATAATGTTTAGCACATCCTCCAAAGTTACAGGCTCAAAATATAAAATATCGCTAGTATCATAATCTGTTGATACAGTTTCAGGATTACTATTAACCATTATTGTTTTATAACCATTTGTAGAAGCTTGATATGACGCATGACAACAACAATAATCAAATTCTATTCCCTGACCAATTCTGTTTGGACCTCCTCCTAAAATCATAATTTTTTTTGATTTACTATTTTCTGAAATCTCGCTATCAAAAATTTGAGAATTTAAATTAATGAAAGATTCTTCGTAAGTTGAATAATGATAGGGGGTTGAGGACGAGAATTCTGCTGAACAAGTATCAACAGTTTTATAAATTGGAATTATATTAAGTTTTTTCCTATAACTTCTTACTTCAAAAAACTCAGAATTAGTTAACTTTGCTATCTGTTGATCTGAAAAGCCTAATTGTTTAGCATGCAACATCAAATCCCTATCTAAAGTATAAAGTTCCTTATCTTTCAAAAAATCATTTTCAAAATTAAAGATATTACGTAATTTTTCGATAAACCATAAATCTATATTTGTAACTTCTTGAATATAATTATTAGTTTTCCCAAGCTGCATAGCTTTTTTAATTAGGAGAATTCTTTCAGATGTAGGGTTTCTTAAACTATTTTTAACTTGACTCTCATCTTTAAATTCAAATTGTGAATCACATTCCCATCCAAAAACATCTATTTCTAATGACCTTAATGCTTTCTGAAATGATTCTTCAAAAGAACGACCTATTGCCATTGACTCACCAACAGATTTCATAGCAGTGCTTAAAGTATTAGATGAGCCTTTAAACTTTTCAAAAGCAAATCTTGGGATCTTTGTAACTACATAATCGATTGAGGGCTCAAAACATGCAGGTGTTTTTTTTGTTATGTCATTAATAATCTCATCAAGTGTATAGCCCACAGATAATAAAGCTGCAATCTTAGCTATGGGGAATCCAGTTGCTTTACTTGCCAAAGCAGAGGATCTACTTACACGAGGATTCATTTCAATAACAATTACTTCTCCATTAGATGGATTTATTGCAAATTGAATATTACTCCCTCCTGTTTCAACTCCCACCTCTCTAATAATCTTCAACGACAAATCCCGCAACCTCTGATACTCCTTATCTGTTAAGGTCTGCGCAGGAGCTACAGTAATCGAATCTCCAGTGTGGACACCCATTGGGTCTAAATTTTCAATACTGCAAACTATTACCACATTGTCAGCAGTATCTCTCATTACCTCTAGCTCAAACTCCTTCCAGCCAATGAGTGATTTTTCAATTAATATTTGATTACTTGGACTTTCCTCTAAACCTGATTTACACAACTCAACAAATTCTTCAAGGTTAAAAGCAATACCACCCCCTACTCCACCTAAAGTAAAAGCAGGTCTTATTATAAGGGGATATGAACTAATTTTTTTTGATACCTCCAAAGCTTCATCTAGGTTAGATGCAATACCAGATGGACAAACATTTACATTTATTTTCTCCATCGATTCTTTAAATAATTTTCTATCTTCAGCTTTATTAATAGCTTTTAAATCAGCACCAATTAATTCAATATTATTTTGCTTTAAAAAATTTGACTCTGATAGTTTAACAGCAAGATTCAAAGCGGTTTGACCTCCCATAGTGGGAAGAATCGCATCAGGTTTTTCTCTTAGAATGATCTGAGAAACTATTTCAGGAGTCAATGGTTCAATATATGTTTTGCTTGCAATATCAGGATCAGTCATTATTGATGCTGGATTTGAATTTATCAAGACAATTTCATAACCAGCATTTCTTAATGCTTTGCAAGCTTGAGTACCAGAATAATCAAATTCACATGCTTGACCTATAACAATCGGTCCCGAACCTAAAATAAGAATTTTTTTAAGATCACCTCTTTGAGGCATAATTTAAACTTTCATTTATCTCATGCTACTTATAAATCATCAGATGTTAATCAAGTTACTTGAAAAGCAACATTTGTTTCTATAGTATTGAAAGAAATTAATTTTTTATGAGCGAACTTCAGCGACTTAAAAGTTTGTTGCCTCCAGAGAATGAAAGTTGGGTATTTGTAGAAGCTGCTGCGGCTATAGATCCACCTTTAATAACACTTGAGGAAATCGGTCGTGACGAAGTTGAAATTCAAATAGATTTAGATGAATGGGATAACTTTGCTATTGACCATAGAAATTTATTATTTTGGCACGAGATTGGGAAGATTCAGAATGACACAATCCCCAGAGATGGGTGGGAAATGGCAGCTCTTGCTATAGGACTTGGAGGGGCGATAGGAGAGTTGTGGGTACAAGATGGGTTACTTCTATTACTTGCTCTTGGTTTATCAAGTTTTGCAGGATATAGATTATATTTAAAAAATAATTCTGAAAAAAAGCTTCAAGATGCTATTTACGCAGATGAAAGAGCTATAGATCTTGCTTGTAGATTTGGATACAGCATTCCAAATGCATATAAAAGTCTTGGAGGAGCATTAAAGGAATTAATAGAGAAGACACGAAAAAAGAAAAAAAGAAGTTTCTTCGAAGATAGATTAGATGCCTTAAGAAAAAGTGCAGAAAAAGCAAGATCAGAATTATCTCAGCAAGAAGGATCAGAAAAATCAGTTTCAAGTGAAAATGTTTATGGACAATAAAAGTTTGGTGTTAATAGCAGCCAAAGCATGTGATGAAAAAAAAGCAAGAGATATAAAACTTATAAAAATTCACAAAGTATCATTTATAAGTGAATGGATATTAATTGCAGAAGGATTATCTGATGTTCAGGTTAGATCTATAACTAACTCTGTTGAAGGAGAGCTTAGAGAAAAGGCAAAAGTTGAACCTATACGAAAAGAAGGGATTAACGAAGCGAAATGGGCTTTACTCGATTATGGTGATTTGATAGTAAATATTTTTCAACCAGAAATAAGAAAATATTATGACCTTGAATCATTCTGGAGTAATGGAGATAATCTTTTATTTCCATAATTTTATTTTATGAATCAATCTAAATGTCCTGTTCCTAGAGAGCAGCAACCCACAAATGAATTCATAGAATTATCAAAATCTAAAATTTTTTCTTGGCCAAAAACAAAAAAGTCACTATTTCTTATATTAATAAAATTCTGGGTAGCAGCTTTTGTTCTATTTCTTGTTATTTCTTCAGGTAGTGTATATTTCAAAACTTCCCTTTTAAAATATATTCTATTAAGTTTTTTTAGCAGCTTATCAATACCTCTTTTAATTTCAATAAGGTTGTATCTAGGCTGGAATCATGTATTTAATAGATTAATATCTGAAAAAGTCGAATACGAGGAGTCCGGTTGGTATGACGGTCAAGTATGGGAAAAGCCATTAGTTTTGAAAGAAAAAGAATCACTTATTGCTTCAATCGAGGTAAAACCTATTTTAAAAAATTTAATTCAGATGTTTTCTATTATTTCAGTCTTAGCTTTGTCTGGCATTTTGATTTTTCAATATAACAATTTCTAAATGAGTTCAAATTTCAAAAACCTCTACACTTCTAACAATCCTCCCTTACAAGCAACCTTAATGAGAGGATCAAATATTGAGTCGATCCACAAAGTTCATGCTGTTATTACTGATAAAAAAGGGAGGGTCTTAATGTGTGCAGGAAATCCAGAATATAAAAGTTTCATAAGGTCAGCACTAAAACCTTTTCAAGCAATACCTTTCGTTAGTAGTGGAGCTGCATCAAAAATCAATAATGAATCAAAATCAATTGCAATAGCATGCGGGTCACATAGTGGATCAAAACTTCATTCAAGGGAAGCATTCAAAATTTTATGGGAATATGACATTGACATTAATAATCTTAAATGTCCAAAATCAAAGACAAGCCCATTAGAACATAATTGCTCGGGTAAACATGCTGCTTTTTTAGCTACATGCAAAAAAATGAATTGGCCATTAGATAGTTACCTAAAGGGGGATCATCCTCTTCAAATAGAAATATTCAGAATTGTTTCTGATTTACTTGAAATCCCGACATCTGAAATAAAAGCAGAACGTGATGATTGTGGTGCACCCACTCTTTATTTAAAACTATTAGAAATGTCTAGGTTATATTCACTTCTGAGTAGTTCCGAAAATGCTGAATTAGAACAAATCAGTAGATCTATGGCAATAAACCCAATAATGATAAGTGATAACAATAAATTTGATACAGAAATAATAAAAGCTTCTCATGGTAACGTTATAGGTAAAGGTGGAGCCGAGGGAATACAGTGTCTATGTAAAGTAAATGAAGGGATAGGCTTAGCTTTAAAAGTAGAAGACGGGTCAAAAAGAGCAAAGCATGCTGTTAGTCTCCACTTACTCAAACAGTTAGAGTGGATATCTGACTTAAGAATTCAAGACATCGAAGAAAAGGTTTTTAATTTTCATGAAGGTGTAAGACTTGAAGTTAAAGGTAAAGTAAAATTCCAAGAATCCTAAAAAACACGAAAAATAACCCTTTCAGATGTATGCTATGTATATGACGCGGGGTAGAGCAGTCTGGTAGCTCGTCGGGCTCATAACCCGAAGGTCGGAAGTTCAAATCTCCCCCCCGCCACCATTTAGAAGCAGCCTCAAAGCTGCTTTTTTAAGTATTTGCAATAGTTAGAGCAATTATAAAAGAAAGACTATAACGTCTTAGCTAAAAAGATTTCATTAAAAATTATTTGAGGTCTTTTTGAACAGAGAATTTCAAGTCAACTCTTACTAATAGACCAATAATGATAAAAAATATTCCAATGTATGAGTTCAAAGATAGGTCCAAAAATAATAAATTTAATTTTCTAACTAAATTTTAACTCACTAATCATATCTATTAAATAATCCAATAAAAAAGAATTTAAAAAAATCTGAATTTTGAACACTTTAATCTTGAATAAGTAATTTAGTAAAGTAAAGTTAAATCTATATAATTCTAAAAATTATATGCAGGATTTACTACAACATGATTTAGGTTCAAGCTTGTTATCAATAGCTGTCATATTAGGTTGGTTAGGTCTGTTTTTTGTATTTTTGAGAGTATTAACAATTGCAATAAAGAGAATCCTTGAAGCTGTTTTCAAAAAATCGTAATTATTGAAATAAATCAATAATTCTGAATTAATCGCATAAATCCTATGTCACTAGGTATAATAGCCTAAAAATGTCAATTTTAGATAAGGTTAAGGTAGGGAATTCTGTTCAGGTTAACCTAGAACTATCAAGGGATAGACTTACCAAAGAAACTATTGATGCGATAAATGTTTCTTCGTTGGGAAAGATAAGTGAATTCATAATAACTGATGGTAAAGGTATTGGAGTTGTCTTGCAACTATCTAATGGAAAAGAGCAATGGTTTTTTGAGGATGAAATTGATCTTCTCGACGAAAATGGTAATGTAATTCAAAAAAATTATCATAAAAAACAGAATAGTAATTTTATATTTGATTTTTTAAAAGGATTAAATTATGACAATAAAAATAAGGTAAGCGAGTTGCTTAATCCAATTAATTTTTTTATCTGGATGGTTGTTTCGTTTAAAGATATTTTTTAAATCGTTAAAAAGTTTTCTAAAATAAAATCAATAAAACATTTTTTAAACAATAATTTAATAATTAAAATTTAAATGGTGCAAAATATTATCGAAGTAAGAAATTTATCTAAGTCATTTGATATCTCCTCTAAAGAACCAGGTTTAAAAGGAACTATTAAACATTTTTTTAGAAGACAAACAAAAAGTTTAAAAGTCATAAAAGATATAAATTTTGAAATTAAAGAAGGGGAAATAGTAGGCTTTCTAGGTGCGAATGGAGCCGGGAAAACAACAATATTAAAAATGCTCTGTGGGTTAATTTATCCAAGTGAAGGATCTATTTTGGTTTCAGGCTGCTTACCTTTCAGGAGAAAAGAAAATTTCCTGAAGAATATCACCTTAATAATGGGACAAAAACAACAACTTATTTGGGATCTTCCGCCAATTGAATCATTCTATTTGAATGCATCAATATATGACTTAAATAAATTCGAAGCTAAAAAGAGAATAAAAAAACTATCGGAAATGCTTGAAATTGATGAAGAGCTATTCATACCTGTTAGGAAACTTTCACTAGGTCAACGTATGAAATCAGAATTACTAGCAGCTTTGATACATGAACCAAATATTCTATTTTTAGACGAGCCGACACTTGGACTAGATATTAATGCACAGAGAAATTTAAGAAAATTTCTTCAAAAATATAATAAGGAAACTAATGCAACGATATGCCTAACCAGTCATTACATGAAAGATATTACTTCCCTATGCAAGAGAGTTATATGTGTACAAGAAGGGGCTATATCATATGATGGAAAACTTGACCTATTATTAAAAAAACTTTCTCCTGTTAAAGAAATATTAATAGTTTGTCGCTCAGATGAGGATGCAATTAAATTAGAAAATTCCGGTTTTACAATTAAAAATAAAATAAAGAATGAAATCACTATAAAAATCGAAAAGAACTCTATAATCTCCTCACTAAAAAATATCCTCAATAATTATGATATTGAAGACCTTTTTATAAATGAGCCACCTATCGATGAAATTATTGGGAAGTTATTAATCAAAAAAGATTATGATATCTAAGTTGATTAACCGTAAGATATTTACCTTATTAAAAGTCCAATATTCAAACATGTTGGAATATAGGGTAGAAATTGCATTATGGGCAATTTCAGGGATTATTCCTTTTTTCATGTTAAACATTTGGACAAACAATAATCTAAATGAATCCATAAACATTAGTGATGTTATGCTTTCTAGGTATTTCTTATCTGCTTTTTTTGTAAGACAGTTTTCTGTAGTTTGGGTTGTATTTAGTTTTGAAGAGGATTCTCTTATGGGGAAAGTCTCTCCTTATTTAATCCAACCTTTAAATCCATTTTTCAGATATTTTGCACAACATCTTGCTGAACAAATAACAAGATTTCCTTTTGCTCTCATAATCATATTCTTCTTTTTTATTTTTAATCCAGAAAGTATATGGATTCCAAATTCAGGAATTTTACTCTTGTCGATAATATCTACATTCCTATCCTTCCTGATTCAATTTTTAATTCAATCAATAGTTGCCTGTATATGTTTTTGGACGGAGAAAGCATCATCGATAGAAAGATTGTTATTTATTCCAACATTATTTCTATCAGGTCTTTTAGCTCCAGTAGTTTCATTTCCATCATATGTTAAATCTTGGATTTATTTAACTCCTTTTCCATACCTAATTGATTTCCCTGCGAACTTACTATCAGGTAATGAAACAAATATTAGTGGAGGCATAAGTATGCAAATTCTGTGGATTTTTTTACTTTTCCCATTATTTAAGAAAATCTGGGCTGAAGGAACGAAAAAATATACAGCTATGGGGTCATGAATTTAAGAAAATATCTAAAAGTTTATAAAAAATTCTTACATACTTCTTTCGCTTCTGAATTGGAGTATAAGACAAATATATTAGTTGATTTGATTACTGCAATTTTAAGTTTAATAGGAAGTATTTTTTTATTATCAATTTTCTTTCAAAATAATGGATATATTGGTGGATGGAAATTTGAACAGGCACTAATAATTCAAGGTATTTATACAATATTGAATGGAATAACTAATACATGGTTTAATCCTAATCTTTCAGAAATAGTTAAACATATAAGAGAAGGAACTTTAGACTTCGTACTTTTAAAACCTATTGATAGTCAATTTTTTATTTCATTAAAAAAAATAAATCCATCTGGATTTTTAGAAATAATGCTTGGATTTTTCTTGTTGTCATTCTGTATAAGAATAAATCAAATAAATTTAAATTTAAGTTTTCTGACCATGTCCTTGATTACGATAAGTTGCTCGATTTGTATTTTATATAGCCTATGGTTTTTTATCTCAACTACTACTATTTGGTTCGTTAAAACTTGGAATGCAATAGAAGTATTAAGATCATTCCTTTATATTGGAAGATTTCCTCTAAATTCATTTTCATTTTCTTTAAGAATTTTTTTTAGTATTGTCATTCCTATTACTTTTATAACTACAATTCCTTCTGAAGTTTTTCTAGGACTTTCTCAATTATGGAAAATATTGCTTGAAGTTATTGTTGCTACAGTATTTCTTATGACTTCAAGAAAGTTCTGGTTATTTGCATTAAAATTCTACTCATCAGCATCTAGCTAATTATTATTTAATAACTTCCCTGCAAAATTCCCAAATTTGTTGTTTACTTTTCAAATTAGAAAGCCTAGATAATTTCTTAAAATGAGATTTAGATTTTTCAACGGATAAAAGCCTACAGTTATATTCAATTCTCTGAATTCTAGATATGACTCCTAATTTAAGTGCAACATTAAAAAGGATAATAATTAAAGTAAAGAAAAAAACTATACCGAAAAATTGTGAAAATGATTTTGAATAATTTTCATTTTCAGTTTTAAATTCAAACTTCATTACTTAAGAATATGCTGAGGACACTTAATTGCTGCAATAGCCACAGCAGTAACTTTAAAATTTTCTGACTTCTCAATAACCTTTTTAACTTCTAATGATCCAAATTTATTACTTGCATCACTATAAGAAAGAAGTAAAGACTTATAGTTATCATGACCTAAATTCCTATACTCACAGAAATTATCCCCAACATAATTTAAAAGAGTTAGTAAAGTTAATTCAATCATTAAAGATTTTTACTAGCAAAGTTCTTACGAATGATACTGTGCAAGACATTTTTAACAAGTAAAATTATCAAAAAAATTTGAAATCACAAATTAGGATTTATACTCATAAATTTTAAAGTTACAAAATTATTTCAAAATTTTTAAATTTTATATATACGAAAATCACTAGAGCACTATCTGTAGTGTATGGTGACGCCCTTGTACGCGCTACCGATAGGGGGTTGCATTTTCTAAGAAATTGGTTTAAAAATAAGGTTCCCCATCACCTGGCCCCACATTTGTGAGGCCTTTTTTTATGGTTTTTAAATAAGGCATCTCAAAAAGTATTTTCAATAAAACGAGTTATCCATTAATCTTTCTAATTATGTATAAAGATAATAGTTAATTTATTTTTATTTACTAAATAAACCTAATTTAGAATTCTTAAGCAATTTGTAATGCTAGTCTCAATTAATTTTATAAAAAACTTTTTATTGATTTAATCAATAAGCTAATACCAACCAAAATACAAACTATTATAAAAGTTTTCTTAATTAGAAAATTCCCATTTAAATTTGAAAGGTGAGCGCCTAAATATCCTCCAGTAAAGGAACCAATTATTAATATTATCAATATATTTAAAGGAACAGATCCTATTCTTGCCAAAAAAACTGCTCCTACAAAATTCCAAAAAACCCCAACAGTAAAGAATGTCATACTTATTGCTCGAAGAAAATCCATTTCAAAAGTTTTTACTAAGAGTATTGTTACAAGCAATCCAGTTCCTGAAGAAATTGAACCATTTAAAATGCCTATAAGAAAAATAAAAATTAAAAATCTAATGTTATGAACAAAACTAAGCTTTTTATTACCACATGATAAACCTAAATCTGGTTTAAGAAATGAGTAAATAGCTAATAATATGGATATTATTCCTAATATTAAATACAAATACTTTTCTGATATATATTCAACTAAAGAAGCCCCTAAAATTACTCCCGGCAATCCAAAAATTAAAATTTGCCAAGCAACGCTTATATCATTACCTAAAGATTTGTAATTTCTTAAGGATCCTCCTATTCCCAGTGCTACTGTTGCTAATTTATGACTAGCCAGAGCCTGAAAATAAGGAACTCCAGATAAAATCAGTGCCGGCAATTGTAATAATCCTGCACCCCCTCCAGAAATCGCTGAGAAGGTATTAGAAAAAAACGATATCAAAAAGATATAAATACTCTTGAATAAAGAATGGTCAAAATTTCCTAATAATATTGTTAAAAAATAAAGCATTAACTATGAATTATCTTTGTATTAATAAGTGAAAATTATTCTTTTTATAAGAAGCATTAATTTAAAAAGTCTCATCTTATCTTTTTCAATCATACTTAAAAAAAAACTGTTATCATCAAAAAAAATTTTAAGAATTTTATGCATAGTCAAGATGCAATTTACCTTGATCAGTTTTGTCCCAAGATAAGTAATAAAAATTGGAGAGAGTCACTTAATAAACTTACTAATTATAAATGTATTTATTGCGGTAAACCCTCAGAATCACTTGACCACCTTCACCCAATGTCAAAAGGGGGGATAAGCACTTCTAGTAATTGCGTGCCATGTTGTTTATCATGTAATGGCAAGAAATCAGATTCAGAAGTTCTTAGTTGGTACAGAAAACAAAATTTTTATGATCCTCGAAGAGCTATGGCGATTCGAGCATGGTTTAATGAAGATCTTAAACTTGCTTCAGTTCTTTTGGACTATTTAAATTAAAAATGAAATGATAAATTGATTAAGATTCGACATAATATTTTTTATATAGTTGAATAGGATCTCCATATTTTGGTAAATAATGAAGTTTATTTAAATTAATCTTTTTATTTCTGAGTTAATTTTATTGCTCCTGAATAGGGAAATATTAGAGTAATCATCTTTCCACAATATTGGCGAATCTAAAACTTTTCTCTCTGGCGACTTTACTGAAAAAATCAACCCAAATACAATAAGAATGGTAATCAATATGATAGTCATTACTAATTTGTCTGAAATATTATTCATTAACCTAATCTATCTAGAAAAATTTTTGTCAGGAGTGGTTTTTTCGTAAATTTCAAGAAAATATGATTTAAAATAATTAACTCCATCCTTTCCAATCAATCCAATTGACCGTCCACAATCACTTACTACTTGCAATGAAATTTGATTAGCCAAGTCACTTTTCTCAATCCATTTTTTCTGTGGATTATAAGAAAAAGATATAATGTTTTCAGTTTTTACAATCGCTGATTTCATTGCTTCATCTTTAGAAAAGCCATTTTGAATGGCGTTGCAATACTTTCTGGAGAAATTATTAGAGATCCTATTTTGCAGCAAACTAACACTAGGGTCTGACGAATCAAAAGCTAAACCTATTGAAGGTTTTAATATATAAACTATAAAAAAAAGAAAACCAAAAATGAATTTAAACAATAGCTATTTGTCAATCACTATAAATAATATATTAGTTTTTTCTAATTGTCTTTTCAATTAAATCTGATAATTATTAACAGCAAATTAAATTTCAATTTATTAAAAATTAAAAGTATTGCGATAAGTTCAGTAATAATAGTCAGAGGTTTATTTGACTACTTATATGTACGAATCATTGATGACATTGCTATTTTTTCCTGAATGGACAAATGGGCTACCTTCTGACTTTTTAATCCTTCATTTTTTCGTAGGAGCTATAATTTTTCCATTCAACATGATTCATGCTAAAGCAAGAAAAATTGACAGTCAGAACCCACAGGAAGCAGCTAATGGGTATAAAAACTCAGACAATACGACATTTTTTGGATACGAAGAAATCAATTAGATTTCTATGAATTTCTTCAAGGAATTACTTAATTAATGATAATTTTACTAAATACAGCTTTAGATCTTAAAATTTTTAGCCCCAGTGAGCCCATAGGATTATTAATTATTTTTTTAGGATTAATTTTTACTGGTATGATTTTCTATATTATTTATGCTGTAAGTACTAATA
Source organism: uncultured Prochlorococcus sp. (assembly GCA_902622435.1). Lineage (GTDB taxonomy): Bacteria > Cyanobacteriota > Cyanobacteriia > PCC-6307 > Cyanobiaceae > Prochlorococcus_A. The sequence goes on from CACNQB010000006.1 coordinate 87,071, forward strand.
AAGAATCACTAGAAGATGAAAAAATAAGAACTAAAAAAGAGTACTTGCAAAAGGAGAAAATAGGAAAATTATTCCCTAAGAAAAAATAAATTTAATTGTTTTATTACTATAAAGATACTTGTTTATATTATTAATGATCAAATCAGTAGGATCCAAAAACATAAGTTTTAGCTCTTTTAAATCAAACATTCTTTCTAAAATTTCATCCTAACAATTAATTATTTTTTACGAGACGTTTATATTGTTAATTGCACTACAAATTTATTTTCATATCATGTAAAAAATGTTAAAAATGGGGAAAATGAATAGAAATCTTGGCGAATTCACCTCAATATCTTTTTCTTGCTAGTGGAGTAAATAATGGGGAAGGTTTTTGGATAGTGGGAATAAAAAATTGCGATGAAAAAATCCTTGAAGATGAAAATCTTTTAGATTGCCATAGAAAAGAATTAATAGGTAATCAATCAGCTAAAGATATTCTTTTAGCTATTAATTTAAACTTAAATAATTTATTAAATGAACTAAGAAAAAAAAATTATTTAATTGAAATTCCTTCCATGGGAATTTCTTTTGATCTCCCTTTAGAAATTTTGGAAAATATTTTTGATTTTTGGTTAGATATATATAAAAATCAAGAAGCCTGGGAAGCTTGTATAGGTCTTCTTAAAGTTAGAAAAAGGATTCCTTTAACGAATTTAATAGAAAGTGATAGTTTAAAGGGTAACTCTAAAAAATGGGCTATAAAAATTGAAAATTTACATTCTTATGTACCTTCTTCACTTAGAGTTGATAAATTAAATGATCCCATGTGGGAATAATTTTACCTTTTTAATACTCTAAATATTTACTTCTTTGGATATTTAAGTAAAAATATAATTACTATTAATTAAAAAATGAATAAACCATATTCTTTTAGTATCGATCAAATGAACGGAATTGTAGAGGATACATACGCCAAGATAATAAATGAATGTGAAAAATTAAAAAAAAACACTAATTGTCCAAATGAGCAAGTAGTAGCACTTTTAAGCGTGATTGCTTCAAATTACGCTATTACATCAGAAAAAAAAGAAAATTAAGATGATAACTTATTTTACTTGGGGCGAATTTGATAAGAGCGTAGAACAAATAGCTAATAAATGTAGTTTTAAGGAGTTTTCTGGAATATATGGAGTTCCTCGTGGTGGATTATGTCTTGCTGTAGCACTAAGCCATAAATTAAAAATTGATTTAATTTCAGAACCACTAAAAAATTCATTAATAGTTGATGATGTTTATGAAACTGGTCACACATTTACGACCTTCAAGGATATTGAAGGAGCAATGTTTTTTGTATTATTTAGTAAAGTCAAACCTACATGGTGGAATACAGTATTTACATCTAAGAAAAGCCAATGGATAGTTTTTCCTTGGGAAAATACTTTAAATTCAAAAAGTGACCGCAAAGAGTACATCAAAAAAAGAGGTTTAAGTTGAGTAAGAAATTATATTTGGCAAATCCATATGGATTTTCAAAACAAACTAAAACACTTTTAAATGAATTTATTGAAATCTTCAATGATTTAAATGTAGAAGTATTTGAACCTTTTGAGAGAGCAAAAATGTTAACACAACAAGAAAGTCAATGGGCATTTGAAGTTGCAACTAGTAATTTCAATGATTTAAAAGAATGTGATTGTATTTTTGCGATTGTTAATGGGAATCCTCCGGATGAAGGGGTAATGATTGAATTAGGTATTGCAATTGCTTTAAAAAAGGAAATCTTTTTATTCAGGGATGATTTTAGAAATTGTTCTGATAGCGATCAATACCCATTAAATCTAATGTTATTTCTTGGCCTACCTAAAGATAATTGGGAAAAATATTATTTTGAATCATTACAAGATATAAAAAATAAAAAAAAAAGATTTGTGGAGTGGGCAAAAAATTAGCCAAATAAACCTTTAACCATCAAGAAGAAGTTTTAAGTTTAAAAATATCTGTTGAGGTGCTAGAATAGTATTTATTTAGAAAATTTTGACACAAGTTACAGTTGGAGAGAACGAAGGGATTGAGTCAGCCCTAAGAAGATTTAAGAGACAAGTATCCAAGTCAGGAATCTTTGCAGATTTAAAAAGACTTAGACATCACGAAACACCTATTGAAAAATATAAAAGGAAATTGCAACAGAGAAGAAAAGCAAGAAGAAGATAATCAGATTCAGCTCATAAATTTTAGGATATACTTAATATTAATATTTTTTTGGTTTAAAAATAAAATTTTAACTACTTAAGCTTTTTAAGCTTCTTAACAAGATTTATACCAACTCCTGATACAGCAAGAAGTTCTTTTTCATCAGCAGCAATAACTGCTTTTGTTGTTTTAAATCCAGCCTCATATAAAGCTTTTGCACTTTTTGCTCCAACACCTGGAAGAGTTGTTAAAGTTTCAATATTTTTCTTAGAATTAACCGCTTTGGTTTTTGTTTTTGTTTTTGTTTTTGCAGATTTTGCTGCTTTTTTTTCTTTCTTTAAAGGAGTTTCAGGAGATACTGCACTTTTAAATAAAATTGATTTTAGTTTGCTGAGAAATTTAGAAATCATTGGAATATAAATAAGTAATAAAATTAGCTCATTAACTTAGTATATTATCAAATTCCAGAGGAATTAATAACAACACAATAGCTAATTGAATAGAAGTAATTTATTTACAATTATATAAAGACACAGATTTAATATTAATGCAAGCTTACGAGCCATTGCAGGGTATTCAAAATTATTTTAAAAACTAATAAAAAGAAAAATGTAATTTGAAAAATTAAAGGTATTTATTAAATGTGAAGTTAAAATCATATAAAAAACAGATCATAAAATGAAGCTTATTTTTATAAGTGGACCTTCTGGAAGCGGGAAAACAACTTTATCAAATCAAATAATTAAAAAAAATAAAAATGGTATTGTATTAAGTACCGATAATTACTATAAGACAGGGTTAATCAGTAAATTACTATCAATATTTGTACAAGGTTTTTTTGATAGAAGTATTAGTTTTAATAAAAAACTATTCAAAAAAGATTTTGATTTTATCTATAAGAATGGAATATCAATCTGTGATCGATGTTATGATTTCGAAAAGAAAACAATTCAAAATATCCTAAACGAAACAAATAACATTAGTTTTTTAATTATTGAGGGTATATTTGCTAAAGAATTCTCAAACACTTTAAAAAATAAGGATTATATTTTTTTAGAAATAAAAACAAAAAAAAATGAGTGCATGAAAAGAGTAGTCCAAAGAGATATAAAAGAAAGGGGGAAGGATAAAAAACAAGCTGAGAACGATTTCCTTAAATCATGGGATATTTATTTCGAAAAATTCAACCCTAACAGCATAAAAAATAATATAAATACATTCACTATAGAAAAAACAACTGATATAGATCGGATTCTGAGAAAATTATTTAATTAGGTCTTTAATTTTTTTCTCTAATATTAAAGCACTTAAAATTGAACCTTCAATTCTGCCAAATCCATCTCCTTCAAACCAGTCTCCGCAAAATCCAATTCTGTATTTTCTACTTAATTGTAAAGATAATGGTACGGCAATTCCAGAAGGCTGTGAAGCTCTCCATTTCATAATAGATATTTTTTCATCAAAAGTTAATTTATGTATTACAGAATTATCTTCAAAAAGTTTATTGAAATTTGTAATTATTTTTTGTTTAAAAACTCCTTCATCTTTTGCACCTATATAAGAATTAATTAACTCTGGGTTTTTTGAATGTACTACAATTCCTAAATTATTATTATCTTGCAGCTGAAAAATAATTCTTTCAAATCTGTATTTTTTTTCTAAATTATTATTTAAATAAAAATACCTTTGTTTTTTGGAATAATAATCTTTATAACCATAATTTTCATTTGTATAAATTAAAAAAGTTAACCTAGGAATAAATGTTTGTTCTTCTAAAAAATTTAATAGTAAATCTATTTTTTTATCACTTTTAATGGGAATAGCTTTTCTTAATGGAATTTGATTTACGTTTAATATTTTTAAAGACCTCTTATGTAATAGCAAATTAGTTGAACAAATTAAATATTTAGATTTGAATTTGTCGCCATTTTTTGAAGTTAGTAACCATTCCTTATCATTGAACTTCATATCAACTATTAAAGTTTCAAAGAAAAAATCAATTTTCTCTTTTAAATTATTTAACTCAATTATCTTTTTCGATAATTCACTCATTGAATCTAAAGATAGATAATTGACCCCGCAATAAAATTTAGTTTTTTTTATGGTTTCTAAATTAGAATTTTGATTTAGAAAAGATATCTCTGAGTCGTCAATTTTTATATATTCATTTTCCAATAATTCATCAATATATCTTTTTAAAAGAAGATTATTTTTACTGTTAGATATATTAAAATTTGGAGAACCATGGTTTAATTTCCATCCTTTAAATCTTTTGCTTATTCTTGTACTTGATCTCCCTCCAAGTCCTCGACCAACTTCAATTAATCCAACTTTTTTTGTAATATTATTTTTCAGATAATTCGAAGCGAAAACACATGCAGATATACCTCCACCTATTATTAACAAGTCATATGTAACATCATTTTTCATATGTTTAATATTGATAAAAATTATCTTTCATTTTCTAAAAAAACTATAAACAGAATCAAGTTTCTCTGATGATGAAAAATCAGATTCAATTACAGGAGTAATATTATTTTTTTTATAAAAACAAACTAAATCATTTGTGAAATCTAAAAAATCATCTAAAGCATTTAAATACTTTTCTGATATGTATACTTCCTTCCAAGGACGAAATTTAAACCGCGCTATAAATTGTTTAGAAGGAATAAATAAACTTCCAAATAGATTTAATTTTTCATTTTTTGCTATTTTCTTGAGATAACTAAACTCGTTATGAAGAACTTTAATATCTGTACCATATTGGAACCAAATTGAATTTATTAATCCAGTCGAAATTTTTCTTTCAAACCTTTCTCTTTCTGAAGAAACATTATAGTATTTTTTCAAATATGGATTATAAGCTATACCTAATTTAATTTTTAAATTTTTTTCTTTTTTTAAATAAGCTAATACATCAACTGAGTCAAAGTTTTTTTTCTTATTTGATCCTGACACAAGCAAAATTTCATAATTTCTATTTATGTGAGAATTTTTAATAAAATCTAAAAAATCCTGATATGATTCTTCTTTATTTTTTGAATATTGATGATAAAGACTATAGTGATAGATTACATTAAATTCATTAAAGTTTTTAGATATATATTTAATAGTTGAATTAAATAATTCCTTCTTAATAAGTCCTTTACATGGAATATTGATATTTTTTATATTATTTAATTTGCAGAAATTAAGTTTATCCTCTAACTGAGAAATATTTTTAAATGACAATTCAAACCTTATATTTTTGTTCATTATTTAGTATTAAAATTTTTCCTATAACATATTAACGAAAACACGCATCTGCTATGGTTCATATTTTTGAAAAAATTTTTTATTCTTACCCTTTAGAAAATAAATAAGCAAAACTACAATGCAGCTTTAAAAGAAATTTTATCTTCTGCAGATTTTGCAATAATTTTATTAAAACATTTCTAATTTCCTAGTATTAATAATTCGGGCCATGATACATAAAGACCTGCAAAAATTGCTAAAAATAGGAAAGAAACCATATGAAAATAACTTTAATTTTAATAATTAATATAAATAATAAACAAACGATAAAATGTATCGGAAAATAATTAATAAATTATTTCCATTCTTCTTATAAAATATATATATATTCCATTAGAGATTTTCATGAACTCGAGAGGTTAGAATATCAAAATGTATTATTTTAGAATATGGCTAGCCAAGATTATCTAATTGCAATAGCTTTAATAGAACAAAATTTAGTTAGAGCAATGCCTCTTGGAGGTAAAGAAATTAAAAATAATTTAGAGGAATCAGAAAATTTCAAGAACCTTGGAGAAGAGGTAATTTTAAATCTTCTAATGAGAGTCTTTCAAAGAAGTGATGACGGTGCTTTAAAAAGGGCTTCTGAAGAAAAAGGTTTGCTCTTGGTTCATATGCATCCTAAAAGAATGCAGAAAGAGCTCCCATTTATTAAATCTGAATGGATAAGAGACGGAGATACACAACAGTTTCTAAAATATCTTGGCAATCTATCAAAAGAAGTATGGACTGCATCTTTCGTAAAATACAAAGGGATTGAATTTACTTCAATCTCAAAAAATGAAGAAATCTAAAACATATATATATTTTCTTTTTATATGATTTCTTTCTTTAAAGTATTATTTTCCTTGAAGAGTCTAAAACACTTTCTACCATTACCAAAATCTATAGAGGAATAATCAATATTATTTTTGACGTGCAAAGCACAATTTCCCTCTATACATATACAAGATTTAATAATTTCTCTATTTATAACATCATTAACATAAGGTTCCCTCTCTTTTTCTTCATCAAAATGCGGGCAAGCAATTCCTTTAACGATTCCCAAACAATCTATTATAGCTAATTTTTCAGCATAAGAATCAGTGATACCTTTTTCAAACCAACAAATAGCTCCAGCACTTACACCACTCATTACAATTCCTTTTTCATAAGCATTACGCAAAATTTCACATAATTTCCATTCTTTCCAGACAGCTAACATACTTTTTGTATTTCCTCCGCCAACATAAATGATGTCTTGAGTTAAAACTTTTTCTTCTAAGTTTTCTGTTCTAGAGAAAAAATCAATATGACTTGTTATACAATCAAGTTTGGAAAATGCTCTATAAAAATTTAGTTTGTACAAATTACTATCACCAGATGCTGTTGGAATAAAGCAAATTTTTGGTCTTTTTTTATTAATTAACGAAATTATATATTTTTCAATTTCAAGAGCGCCTAAAGAACGTCCAAACCCTCCTCCACCAATTGCGACAATATTTTTACTATGCATACTAAATAAAAGATTTGTTTATGAATTTAAGACAAATTACTATTAAAGATCAACTGGAATTAAAGAAGGTTTATTTTGATTCGATTCAATCTTTAGATGAAAAAACTTATAGTAAAGAGCAAAAAAGGGCCTGGTCAAGCCAAGCTTGGAATAATCCAAATTTTGATAAGTCAATAACTAAAGGGAAAGGATGGCTCCTAAGTAAAAAAGGAATAATTATTGCGTTTGCCACAAGATATCCCATCAATAGAATTGCGTTATTTTACTGTAAAGGCAAATTCCAAAGAAAAGGTTGCGGCTCTAAGTTGCTTCATAAATTAGAAGATGAAGCTAAAAAAGAAGGTTTAGATTCTCTTTCAACTGAAGCAAGCTTAATAAGTTATAAATTATTTCTTAAAAATGAATGGGAAATTATACGTAAAGAAAAAGTAATTATAAATAACATCTTTTTTGAAAGATATAAAATGACTAAGAATATAATTTAATTAATTAATAGTGCCTACCAAAAGCAAGAAGTTAATTTTAATTCAAAGAGTTCTAATTTGGACGTTATACTTTTTTTCAGGATTTATACTTTATTCAAAAAAAGGTATTTTGCCTTCTAAATTAATAACTTTTTCAAGAATTATTTATCCATTATCTGTTTTCTGGTTGCAAATAAGAATTAAAAAAAGAACCAATTTTCTGCCCATTGATTCAAAAATGACAACTTCGCAATTATGGTTCAATTTATTACCAGTTATTGCATCTTTAATAACTGTAATTTTTACTTTAACTAATTTGTTTTTGTATATTCTAGGAAGATCAATAAATTTCTGAATTAAATAAATTAATTATTTCCTAATTGCATTAGAAATTTTCTCATAAAAAACATAATGTAAAGAAATTTGCCTTTTAAATAAATTTGTTTAAATTTTAAATAGTGATCAATTCAATCATGAAAAATATTTCATTAAAGGGAAATATTAATTTAGACAAAAAAAAAGATATAAATGATTATGAATTATTCTCTTTAAAAATCACAGATAGTTTATATAAAAAAGATATTGGGAAATTTCTTGAGACCCTCTCCTCTCATTTTATTTAGGAATATTATTTTTCTAATCTTCAAATTCAAACAGTACTATTAATAAATAATAATTTGAGCGATAATAAGTAAAATTTTAAAAATACTCCAATGCAATTATTTCTTGCTGACTGTCAATTCCCAGATATTGAGAATCAAGTAAAAGCTTATCAATTATTTGTGGAGGCCTGGGATAACGGCGAAATTGCGAAATCTGATAAAACAGACAATTTTGAGATGTTATTTAGAGTGCATGCTCCAGGGGAGGGTAGGGTAGTTTGTTTATGTAAAGCACATAGTGATAAAGAAATTTTTGCGCATTTTGCTCCTTGGAGAGCTAAATTTGGCATTCATATGGAATTTACACCTGTAATAAGTTGCCAAAATGTTGTTGATTACCATAAAGATTTATTTAAAACCTTAGGTTAATTAGCTTAGATCTCAAATATATCGTGATTAAACCTTTTCCAAAGCTTCTCTCTAAAAAAAATCGCAAATTAGTATCTTCTAAAAATAGCCCCAAAGAAGAAGAAAACGTTAAATCTAAACCACTAATAATATTTGGTTTTGTCATCTCATTAACTTCCATATTTTTACTTTTATTCACCATTAATAATAAATTTGGATGATATATGAGTAATTAGAACTATTACCCTGGAACAAATATGTCCTATTATTAACTTAAAATAACTAACTATATGGCATTTAACGAAGGGGGTATGGCATCAGGCCTACTTATCATCGCAGTATCTATTGTTTTTGCTGCCGGTTTTGGATTTTTAGTCTTGCATTTTGTCCCTGGAACTCCATTTTAGGATTTCACGAATGAATTAAAATCACAGAATACCTTAAACATTAACAGTTTCTAGATCCTGCATTTGATTATCATCAAGATTAGATTTCTTATTTAATCGATAGGCATAAATTAAGGATCCTAAAGCTATGGTACTAGAGGCAAAAATTCCTGATATGAGTATTAAGGCAAAAAGACCTCCTATTAATCCCCCTTTTAATCTAAGCAAATTTGATTTGATTAAAAGTATTGATAAAAAAACAATCGCGGCTTTTAGAGACGAGATTTTCAAAAAAGTAAATGGATAAAAAGGATTCAATAACATTTCTTTAACAGAATATAATTGTGTATAATTCTAAAAATAAATTTTAAAAAACGCATAAAAAAAGACTCAAATGAGTCTTTTAAAAATCTATATTCAATTTGATGATTTATGCATCAGGGTCAAAATTCTTTAGGTTAGGACCAGCAACAAGACCAACCAGACCAAAAAGGACTAAAGATCCAATTCCAAAGCCTGCTGCCCAAGGATTGAAACCACCTAAAGCAAAAGAAGCTAATAAATTCATGATTTTAAAACATAATATCTTCGAGTAAGCATACAGATTTTTATGAAAAATATACCTATATTGAGACATTTCTTCGTAATTATAAGAATTTAATAGCTATCCCTTTAATAGATTTCCACAAAATTTTTATTTTCTGATTTATTATTAAAGTATTACTTTTTGTTGGAGTAACTTAATACTACTAAAACTGTTTTTCTATAATGACTACCAACTATACCTTTATTTATGATGGAGAATGCCCGTTCTGCAATCATTTTGCTGAGCTCTTAGAAATAAAAAGCAAGATAACTAATATTAAAATTATTGATGGTCGTAAAAATTTAACTCTAATTAAATCACTCTTAAATAAAGGTTATGACCTAGATAAAGGAGCTATTCTCTTGAAAAACGAAGATATCTTTCACGGGGCATATGCAATTAATACTATTTGCAAACAGATAAATAATCCCTCGAGTAGTTTACTTTTGTTACTTTCTAGAGTGTTTAAATCAAATAAACGAACAAATGTGATTTTTCCTTTTCTTGTCAGAGCGAGAAGATTCGCATTGATATCAAAAGGTATATCAATATCTTTAGTTTAAAAATAAAAACTTTCTAAATATTAAATAACATATTTATAAGCTTCTGTATCAATAAATGATAATTAATTAATTCTTAGCTAGAACTAGGTTGTAACTACAAGTATTAAATGATAGAAAACTTCAATCCATTTATTTCATTGGGTGGTAATAACCAAAAAGTTAATCATATGGCTGAAGCAGCACTTGAAATGAATCTAACTTGCAATGATTTAAAGAAGGATTTAAATTTAACCGATGGAGATGTAGTGGATATGTTACAACTAGTCATGGATAGGTTTAAAAATAGTAACTAATTTTTATTTTTATCTATTTATCGCTATATATCTAATACTTTTTAATGAAAACATTACAAATTGAGTTTTCGAAATATGAATCAGTGAATTTTTTATGGTCTGAATTAATAGAAGATTACGGATTTGATAAGGCTAGAAAAATAGTTTCTCAAGCTATTGACTTACAAAAAATGAATGGAACGAAAAATATCACAATGCCAATCATTTTTTCAGGAACAGGAGGACTAGCTCTAATCCCAATTCAAATGCTAGAAAAAGAAGATTTTAAAATTAATTGTAAAGATAACCAAGTTTTAATATTTAATCTAAAAAGGAAGTCATTTCAAATTTTAAATGAAGCAAACTAATCTAAATAAGTAATTTCTCGATAAAGTCAAAATTACTTTATAGTCTATTAAAACAATCCACTGATAATGACTTTTGAAGCGACCTACCTTGGATCAAATGGTTGGCTTATAAAATTTAAAAAGACAAATTTAATTATTGATCCTTGGCTCAAAGGTGATTTAATATTTCCCCCAGGCGAATGGTTTTTTAAAGGATCATTAGAAGAAGAAATTTTATTAGATAAAGAAATAGATATTATTTTATTAACCCAAGGTTTGCCTGATCACTGTCATGTTCCAACATTAGAAATGTTCAGAAAGGATATTCCTATAATTTGCCCTAAAAGTGCTGTTGAAACATTAGAAAAAATTGGTTTTGGTTCAATTAAAATGCTTAAGCCAACTGAAAAGACTATTCAATCTAATTTAAGTTTTGAAGCCACTGCTGGGGCTCCAGTACCGCAAATAGAAAACGGGTATATTGTTAAAGACGATCAAAGTAATGGATTTTATATAGAACCCCATGGATATCTTGATAAAAATTTAAACAAACAAAATCTTGATGCAGTCATTACTCCTACAAAAAATTTAGAATTACCCTTAGTAGGTTCCTTTGTAAAAGGTGCTGAAGTAATACCTAAATTGATTAACAAATTCAATCCAAAATTTATACTTTCAAGTACCGTCGGCGGAGATGCGAAATATTCAGGTTTTTTAAATAATTTTATTACTGTTCATGATTACGAAGAGGAATTAAATTGTAATCTTGTAGATCTAAAGAGCATGCAATCTATTATGATTTAAATTAATTCAAAAGATTTTTACTTAGTCATTTAGTTTGAAAGTAAATCTTTTATAAAGGGAGTTCAAAAATTCATTCGTTTTTTATTACTTCAATACTTTTATTAGCTTTAAACAGCAGCTATGTATGTGATAACTCAAAGCTTAATCTTGTCATGAGAAATAATATTAATGGCGACTTTTTAATAATAGAAAAGATTTCTGAGTTAAAGCCAGGAGCATTTATAAATATTAATTGGAATAACAAAAAGCTTATGCTTCCATACTCTTTAAGAAAAGACTATATTTCATTTACAGATAAAAAATGGGATTGGAGATACCAATTTAGTAAGGAAGGATTGCCTGATATTAATAATCCTTCTTTATTCGAATTACTTCCTTCTGGTGAAGTTAAAGAACATTTTTGTCAAGCAGAAGATAAAAGTTCTAACTTATAATTTCAAAATGAGTATTCTATATTATTTAACTTTTGAACTTCTTTGGAAAGATGAACAATAAAAAAAAACAAAAGAGTATTTCAAGATATGTAAGACTTGAAGATTACAAAGTTTTTGATTATGAAATTCCAGAAATTTTTTTGGACTTCGTAATTAAGAAAAATACTGTTTATGTTAAGACGATACTAAAATTGGTAAAA
>CACNQB010000007.1:0-73036 GCA_902622435.1 uncultured Prochlorococcus sp.
TTCAAAGAATTATCCTAATTATTTTTCTTATCCAAATCCCTTAAGTGAATTTCCAAAAGGAACTATTGCTGGGACTTGCCTGCACAAAATAATAGAAAGATTTGAATTTAGAAACGATAATAATCAAGAATTAATTGATTTAATTATTGAGGAATTGAATTTTCATCAAATTGATACTTCTTTGGTTTTTAAAGTAAAAGATGCGATTTTAAGAATCATTAATATATCTTTAGGAAGAGAATTACAAAATAAGAAACTAGTTGATATTCCAAATGAATACTTAATTAAGGAACTCAAATATGATTTAACCCTATCTTATGAAGGTAGAAATATTAATTCTAATGATATATCAAATTGCTTTTTTTTTGATCAGGAATATGAATTTGGAGAAGAATATGCAAATAAAATAAATGATCTTCAAATTATGAATAAAGGCTTTCATTCAGGATGTATTGATTGTATTTTCCCTGTAGGAAATACATTAGAAGATAGTAAATGGTGGGTAATTGATTGGAAAAGTAATTTGATTTCTGGTAGTGATAATAGTGTTTGTTTACCAAGAAACTATAACTATGAAAATATGAGAAATGAAATGATTAAACATCATTATCCATTGCAATCTCATCTTTATTTATTAGCATTGCATAGATTATTAAAGTGGCGACTTAAAAATTATGAACCACATAAACATCTAGGAGGATATATTTATTTGTTTTTGAAGGGATTACCAGATTTTGAATTATTTGAAAAATCTAAGTCTGAAGATATATCTCCAGGCATTTTTATTAGCAAAGCACCTTTAAACAGAATTAATTATTTAGATAACCTTTTTTAGAATGAATAAAACTACTACAGATATTGAAAATTTTAAATACGATCATATATTTAATTTAATCTTAGACATTTTCAAATTTAGTGAAAAAAAATATGGAAATTTCGTAAAAGATGTAATAAGAATTTTATTAGAGTTTGAAAAAAATGGTGAAACTATTATTGATGTTGATAATAGTTTAATAATCTTTGAATTATTAGAAGATGGCTGGCCCAATAAACATATAGATGTTCTAAAAAATATAGGTTTGATTGGTTCCCTTTATTCACCATTCGTATTAGTAAATAGAAAATTATCCTTATCAAAATGGTCAAAAAAGATAGAAAGAGTTATTAATTCATTTCTAAAAAAAATAGATACCAAAAATTTAAAGAACTCAATAATTTATAAAGATGGTAATAAAATTGATCAAATAAAAAAAATATTCAAATATTCAAACTTAGTTTTCCTTCAAGGCGGACCAGGTACGGGTAAAACCACTTTAATAATAAAGTTAATACTAGAACTCCTTCAAATTGATAACTTTTTAAATATTGGTTTATCTGCTCCAACTGGTAAGGCTACAGCTCGTTTAAAAGAAGCTCTTAATGATAAAAAAAATATTTACTTTAGTAAATATCTAGACCAAATAGAATTTCAAACTTTACATAGATGGATTTTAAATTATCAAAATAAATCTCTTAAGTTGAAATTTAAACTAAAAGAGCTTGATATTTTCATAATTGATGAAATGTCAATGGTTAATATCGATTTGATTGAATCGGTTTTAAATTTGCTGGCAAAGGACTGTAAAATTATTTTAGTTGGAGATAAAAATCAATTGTCTCCAGTAAATAACTGCTCTATATGGAACTATTTGTTTGAATATTCCGATAATAGTTCAATTAAATCTTGTGTAGTAAATTTAGAAAAAACTTATAGAAATATTGGAGATATAGCATTAATGAGTAGTTTAATATTTAATAATGATTTTTCTTTACTTAATCAAAAGATAAAAGAATTAGAAAAAGATAATAATTCAAAAGAAATTACTATTTCAAAGAGTAGAGAAAAAGATATTCCAAAAAATCTATTATTTTCGATTAAAAGTCATCTAAAACAGTTAAATATTTCAACTTCAAATTTAAGTAAAAAAAAATACATATTTGATGAGAGTGTTGATAATTTATTGCTTAATGAAAAAGTTTTAGTAGATAAGATATTTCTGGATTTACAAAGTCACTTGATTTTATGTGAAAAAAATTCCGGAATATGGAGTGTTGAATATTTGAATGAAATTGTTTTTGGCCAAAAAAAACCCTATGATCTTAGAACTCTTAAAGAGGGTGTGCCGATCATGTGTACAAAAAATAATAATGAACTTGGATTGTCAAATGGTGATATCGGAGTACTTATAGGTTTAAAAAATAAAAGAAAATATCTTTTTAGAAAATTTAATGATAATAACGAAGAAATTGTCGCATTAATTGATCCATCTAATTTAGAAAATGTTGTACCAGCAATAGCCATTACTATTCATAAATCTCAAGGAAGTGAATCTGAAAAAGTAAACATTTTGTGGTCCCAAAATTATAGAAGAAATCAATATGCAGTAAAAGAAAAAAAAGATAATCAAAATATCTTTTGCAGAGATAATTTTGAAAGAAGATTATTTTATACTGCTGTTACAAGAGCGAAAAAATCTTTAAATATATATTATTTAAATTAAATTTTATTTTTGAGAAATTAGTAATATATTATCCCCAAGATGTTAGATTAATAATACGGCTCTGTAAGGCTAATCAACAATTTAAGTCAATTTAGATATTTGTTGAATGCCTAATCAGAAGATTATTAGGCATTTAAAATGGCTTTAAAAAAAGATAGTAACTCCATTGGTAGTGAGCAGGAAAAGTCTCAGAATGAAGATTCTTCCCTACTAGAATTCAAGAACTTAGATAACAAAAAAGAAATTCAATCTAAACTATTGGAAGTATCGAAAGTAGAGGATAATGAGAATGGATTTCTCGATTTTGGGTTTAATCAATCGATCATAAACTCGTTAATAAATAAAGGATATAAAAATCCAACTCCCATCCAAAAAGCTGCAATTCCCGAACTAATGTTAGGCAGGGATTTACTAGGCCAAGCACAAACAGGAACAGGAAAGACTGCAGCTTTCGCATTACCATTAATAGAAAAACTTAAAGATAATAAAGAATTAAATGCCAAGGTTTTAGTTATGACTCCTACAAGAGAATTAGCAACTCAAGTGGCAGAATCTTTTAAAAGTTATAGTTCTGAATCTAGTAATTTTAAGACGGTTGCAATATATGGAGGTACCGACTATCGAAATCAAATTTCTGTATTAAAAAGAAAAGTTGACGTAGTAGTTGGGACCCCAGGCCGAATAATGGATCATATTAGGCAGGGGACTTTTAAAATTAAAGATATAAATTGTCTTGTTTTAGATGAGGCAGATGAAATGTTAAATATGGGTTTTCTTGAAGATATTGAATGGATAATAGATCAACTTCCGGAAAATAAGCAGATGGTATTGTTTTCAGCAACAATGCCTAGTGAGATAAGAAATATAGCAAAAAAATATCTAAATGATCCCGCCGAAATATTAATTAAAAGTGTCAAAAAAGAAACTCAATTAATTTCGCAAAAATTTCTATATGTACAAAGGCATCATAAGTTAGATGCTTTAAAAAGAATATTAGAACTTAATAACGAAGGAGTAATAATTTTTGTGAGGACAAAACTACTTACTACTTCAATAGCTGAAGCTTTAGAGAATTCAGGTCATACTGTGGCAGTACTTAATGGAGATATACCTCAAAACCAAAGAGAAAATACTGTAGATAGATTAAAAAAAGGATTTATTAATATTCTTGTTGCAACTGATGTCGCAGCTAGAGGATTAGATGTTGAGAGGATAAAACTTGTTGTTAATTACGATTTTCCTTTTGACAAGGAAACATATACTCATAGAATTGGAAGAACTGGAAGGGCAGGTAGATCAGGAGAAGCAATTTTATTTGTTAATCAAAGAGAAAAACATTTTCTAAGAAACTTAGAGAACTCAACAAGAACTAAGATTGAAGAAATTAACATACCAAGTAATAAAATAATAAATGAAAAAAGGATGGAGAAACTTATAGAGAATTTTAATGAGAGTTCTTTAGCTAAAGATGAAAATGAAGAAAATAAAGCCTTGATTATTGATGTACTAGATAATTTAAAAGAAAAATACTCCATGGATGACTCAAATATTGCAATGGCGGCGATCAATTTAGTAATAGGTAATAAATCATTTTTTGTTAATGAAGATGATTCTTGGATTCATAAACAAAACAATACTGATAGAAATAGATCAAATAGAAATATTAATAATCGTATGAGAAATTCAAATAGAAGAAATAATTATCAAAATGATTTTTTTGAAACCTATAAATTTAACTTTGGTAAATTTGATGGGGTTAGAGTTGCAAATATTATATCCACTATCTGTAATTCAACTAATATAAATGGTAGATCAATAGGTAAGATACAGATTTTTAATGATTACAGTTTGGTAGATTTACCCAGAGATCTGCATAGAGAAACTAAAAATAAATTAAAAAAAATTAAAGTAAGAAATTAGGGATAGAGAATGAAAGCTAGCAAATATAAATTCTTTATTTTTTTAAATCTGATAATACTATTCAATTCTTTTAATAGCTATTATCTAGCTCAAACTAAACAAAATTCAATCATAAAATTATTTTGTCTTCAGAGTGTCAAAGAGGAGATGTTGAAAGCAGAAATAGTATATAGTGAAGAAATTGCGAAAGATACCTGTGATTGTTACTACGAAGAATTTATACAAACTGCAAGTCATCAAGATGCAAAAACAAAATGTAAATTAGAAACTAAAGAAAATTTAAATCATAATAGAAAAATTTAGTTGTTATTTTATGAGGCCTAGGAACAATCAAAATCCAATAATTAGACTTTATTTAAATCTGATTGAAGAAAGAAGGTTACTATTTTTTGCTTTTCTTAGTTCCATAATTAATAAAATATTAGATTTAGCTCCCCCCGTAATAATTGGTCTTGCAGTTGATATCGTTGTAAAAGAACAGAATTCATGGATTGCTGGTTTTGGGATAAAAGAAGTTCCAGTACAATTGATTTTTCTTGCATTTGCTTCAGGTTTAGTTTGGTCTGGAGAATCCTGCTTTGAATATTTATATTCGATTTTATGGAGAAATTTGGCTCAGCTATCGCAACATAAATTAAGAATAAAAGCTTATGAGCATATCCAGGAATTAGATATGGATTTTTTTGAAAATGATAATACTGGAAGGCTATTATCTATTTTGAATGATGATATAAATCAACTTGAGAGATTTCTAGACCAAGGGGCTAACCAGATTATTCAGTTATTCATAACTGTTTTAATAATTGGGGGCACAATGATTTTTGTCGCTCCAAAAATTGCTTTATTTGCTTTCTTTCCTATCCCAATTATATTTTTAGGATCAATTAAATTTCAAAGGAAGCTCGCTCCAAAATACAGAGATGTTAGAAATAAAGCCGGACTGTTGGCATCAAGACTTAATAATAATTTAAGTGGAATTCTAACCATAAAAAGTTTTACTAAAGAAAAATGGGAACTAAATAGATTAAATAAAGAAAGTCTCGATTATCAAAAAAGTAATAAGGCTGCAATAAAATTATCTTCTGCTTTTATCCCTCTTATAAGATTTGCAATCTTATTTGCTTTTATAGCTATTCTATTAATTGGAGGTTTCCAAACTTGGAACAATACACTTGATGTAGGAACTTATAGTTTTTTAGTGTTTATTACACAAAGACTATTATGGCCTTTAACTACTTTGGGGCATGTTTTAGATGATTTTCAAAGATCTATGGCTTCTATAGATAGAGTAATTGATCTCATAGATACGCCTATAAAAATAAAAGATGGAAAAATAAAAATTGAACCTAAAGATATCAAAGGAGAAATTATTTTTAATAATGTAAATTTTAATTATCCTGGAAGAGATTTAACTTTAAAAAACATAAATTTCAACATTGAAAATAACTCAACATTAGGAATTGTTGGTTTAACAGGTTCCGGGAAAAGTACAATAATAAAATTACTTCTTAGAATTTATGATAGTAAAAATGGGTCAATAACCTTGGATGGGGTTTCTATTAAAGATATAAATTTGAGGGATTTAAGAAAGTGTATTTCTTTAGTAAGTCAAGAAACTTATTTATTTCATGGCAGTTTACAAGAAAATATTGCTTATGGCTCAAGCAACCCAAGTCTTAAAGATATCATCAAAGCTTCAAAAATTGCGGAAGCTCATAAATTTATTGAACAATTACCAGATGGTTATAAAACTATAGTGGGGGAAAGGGGCCAAAGGCTCTCAGGCGGACAACGTCAAAGAATTGCTTTGGCAAGAGCTGTTTTAAAGGATGCTCCAATATTAATATTAGATGAAGCTACAGCCTCAGTTGATAATGAAACAGAGGCTTTAATTCAAAAATCATTATCTAAAATCACCAAAGAAAGAACAACAATAGTAATAGCTCATAGATTAAGCACTATAAAAAATGCGGATAATATTGTTGTTATTGATAAAGGTAAAATAGTTGAAAGCGGAAAACATGAAAATCTATTAGATCAGAATAAAATATATGCTGATTTATGGAACGTTCAAGTAGGAATCTAGTATGAAATTTCTAAACTATATTAAAAAGTTAAATGATTCAATTACATTGCTAAACATACCGTCAACTTTATTCCATCTCTCTTCATTTGTTCCCACAGCGAAAGTGTAAAGTGTTCCTCTATCAATTACGACAGTAGCTAATTCGTGTCTGGCCTGTTCATTCAAATTTAATTCATATTCTAAATCATAGAAAATATGATTAGATGCCTCCCTCTTATTGGTATCTATGAGTTTTACCTCTCTACCTGAACCTTCCGGAGCAATAACTTTATCAATTAATGTTTGACCTACTTCACCTGGACTTCCTAATTGCTCTAATTGAACCTCTTTATTTACATCAGAAATAACTAAACTTAAGGTCTCATTACTATTTATTAGATCATGATAAATAATTTCAGGACCTCCATCGACTTTTACTCTAGTCCATCCTGTTGGATACAAAAAGGCATATCTTCCATCTGGACTTTGATAAGCTTCTAATCCTGCATTTAGTCCGCCACTACAAGCACTAAGTGTTAAACACAAAAAAATCAAAAATAAATATTTGAAAGGGTTAAATTTAATATTTTTCATTTTGTTTGAAATAACTAACTAAAAACATAATAAGACATTAAAAGCAAACAATTATGGCAATTCAGAATTTTGCGTCTAAATTATGCCTAGAAATAGTTAAATTTTGATTACTTATACCAAACCGCTTTCAAAATTAATTGGTCATTTTGAGAAATTTCCTGGGATTGGTCCAAAAACAGCGCAAAGATTAGCCCTGTTTATTTTAAAACAACCTGAAAGTACAATAAAAGATTTTTCAAAGGCTCTGTTAGAAGCTCATAGTAATGTTGGTCGTTGCAAAAAATGTTTTAATTTGACTTCAGAAGATGAATGTGAAATTTGTAAAAATACTGAAAGAAATCAAAAACTAATCTGTGTAGTAGCAGAAACTAAAGATTTGCTTGCTTTGGAGCGCGCCAGAGAATTTAAAGGTGTTTACCATGTTATTGGAGGTTTAATATCTCCAATGGATTCTGTTGGCCCCGAACTCTTAGAAATAAGAAGCTTGGTAGAAAGAGTTAGTAAGTCTGAAATAGATGAGATCATATTGGCATTGACCCCCAGTGTTGAGGGAGATACAACAAGTCTTTATATTGGGAAATTGTTAACCCCTTTTACTAAAGTTACAAGGATTGCTTATGGCCTCCCAATGGGCAGTGAACTTGAATATGTGGATGAAGTTACACTTGCAAGGGCCTTAGAAGGAAGAACAAAACTAGATTAGACAATGAGAGACAATGATCTAATCAAGAAAGAAAAAATCTTAAGACTTCCCTCTTGGATTAAATTTCCTATTAGTAAAGCTTCAGAGTTTGAAAAAATACAAACACTCATTAAAAAATCAAACATTCATACTATTTGTGAAGAAGCAAGATGTCCAAATAGAGCAGAATGTTATGCCTCAGGAACAGCCACTTTCTTACTGGGTGGATCAATATGTTCTCGTTCTTGTGCTTTTTGTCAGGTAAATAAAGGTAGACCTAGTGCTATCAATATTGATGAATGTACTCAAGTCGCTGAAGCAGTGAAATTACTAAATTTGAAATATGTTGTTTTGACATCTGTAGCTAGAGACGATCTCCCTGATCATGGTGTAAATTTGTTTATATCTACAATTGATGAGATTAGAAAAATTGATTCAACAATTAAAATAGAGGTTTTAACTCCTGATTTATGGGGTGGAGGCAAAAATTTTGATGAAACTAATGACCTTCAGACTGAGAGATTGAAGATGATTTTAGATAAAGATCCAATATGCTTTAATCATAATCTTGAAACTGTTGAAAGACTGCAAAAAGAAGTTAGGAGGGGTGCAAATTACAAAAAATCCCTAAATCTACTAAAAAAGTCAAAAGATATTGCACCTCATATTCAAACTAAATCAGGCATTATGTTAGGCCTTGGGGAAACATTGGATGAAATAAAAAATACAATCTGCGATCTCAAAAAAATAGATTGTGATCAAATTACAATTGGCCAATATTTAAGGCCCTCTTTCAATCATTTGGCAGTTAAGAAATATTGGGATCCATCAGAGTTTGAATATTTATATCGCTTATCTAAGGAATTAGGATTCAAGAAAGTATCTTCTGGCCCCTTAGTTAGAAGTAGTTATCATGCAGGTTAACTTTCTTTAATTAAAGAGAGTTTCTTTTCAAGTTTTTTCAATATGGAAATACATTCCCCGTTCATAAGTGTGCCTGCACCTCCCCAAACCAATCTTAATAAAAGATCTACTGGGCTAGAACCAACTTCTTTTACAACTTTAAATCCTATTAACTTGAAATACCTTACAAGCTTTTTACTGTAACCTTCACTATCAAAAATAGCTAAAAGTCTTACTTTGTTGCTTGACTTTTTTTCAATTGCCCAAGCCATAGTTGTTGACCATATTAATTCCGAAACAAAAGCAGGCGCTTTACTAAGTATTCTTAATGTATCGAGCTGAATACCTTGTTTATTTAAATAAGTCCAACCTTTCATTTCCGCCCAAATCTTAATGATGTTATCTTTCTGTTCTGCTATAACGATTCTAAAGAAACATAATCCGAGAGTTTCTCTAACTTGAATTTTAATTAATAATCCAATGTTACCTGCTAATTTTTCTAATTCTTCAACCTTCATGATTTTGAAAATTAGTCCTTATTGATTTTATGATTTTCCACTTTTAATCTATCAATCTGTTTTTGTCTCTCTTCAAACCTTTTCCTATCATCATCACTGAATTGATCTATGCAAAAATGACATTGGATACCCTTTCTATATTCTTTTCTTTCTTGATCTTCAATCGAAACTGGCATGCCACATGCATGACAAATCGAGTAAGAGCCTTTTTCTAATTCTTGGTCTAAAGCAACTCTTTTATCAAAAACATAACATTCACCTTCAAATAAGTTTTCTTCTTTTGGTATATCATTAAGGTATTGAAGGATACCCCCTTGTAGGTGATATATATTTTTATAACCTTTCTTTTTCAGCAAAGTAGTAGCTTTTTCGCATCTTATTCCTCCGGTACAAAACATTGCTATATTTGAAGACTCTTTATTTTCTAAAAGGGGATCTAAATGATCATCTACCCACTTGGGGAATTCACTAAAATTTTTTGTATTTGGGTTTATAGAGTTCTGAAATGTACCTATAGACACCTCATAATGATTTCTAGTATCAATGACTATTGTATTTTGATTTTTAATTAACTTATTCCAATTAGCTGAGTCAATATAAGTCCCATTATTTTCTGAAGGGTTTAATTCAGTGACACCCATTGTAACTATTTCTTTCTTGATTTTTATTTTTAATTTTTTGAAGATTTTGTTTTTTGAAAAGTTTACTTTAATATTCAAGTTTCTATTATCTGTATATTTATTAAGTAAATTGATAACAATATCAATTACATTTTTCTCCGCACAAATAGTTCCATTAATGCCCTCACTAGCAAAAATAAATAAACCTGAAAGATCGCTTTCATTTTCGATTTCTAATAATTTATTTTTTAGATCAAGAATTAAGTTTTCTTGAAATGGGAAGAAAGAGTAAAGAGAGACTATTTTATAATTTTTGCCTTTCATAAAGAAGATAATGTTTTTTCACAAGTTTCAAAATCTTTGTTAAATGATACTCCAACCTCTTCAAGAAGTTTTCTGTCTGATTGAAAAGATGGATTTGAAGTTGTGAGTAACTCATCTCCATAAAAAATTGAATTTGCCCCACATTGAAAGCATAATATTTGGGCTTCTTTTGAAAGCTTTTCTCTCCCTGCACTTAGCCTTATTTTACTTTTAGGCATAAGAATTCTTGCTGTAGCTATCATCCTTATCATTTCAATAGAATTAATTTCTTTTTTATCTTCTAAAGCAGTGCCTTCAATAGCTACTAATGAATTTATAGGAACACTTTCAGGGTGGGGATTCATGTTTGAAAGCACTTCCAAAAGAGATGCTCTATCGCCATTAGTTTCACCCAAGCCTATTATTCCTCCACAACAAACATTTATTCCTGCATTCCTTACTCTTTTGATAGTATCTAGTCTATCTTGATAAGTTCTTGTCGTAATAATATTTTTATAATGCTCGGGACTAGTATCAAGATTGTGGTTATACGCGGTTAAACCTGCATCAGCCAGTCTGGAAGCTTGTTCTTCAGTAAGCATCCCAGCAGTAACGCATGCTTCCATCCCTAAATCTCTTACACCGCTAACCATCTCCAACATTGCATTAAAGGATTTCCCATCTCTAATTTCTCTCCACGCCCAACCCATACAAAACCTATCTGCACCCTCATTTTTTGCTACTTGAGCTCTTGCTAAAACCTCTTCAACTTGAAACTGTGGATGACTTTTGATTTCGCTAGCACTATAAATTGATTGGCTACAGTACGAACAATTTTCCTCACATCCCCCAGTTTTTACGCTGAACAATGATGCTAATTGAATATCGTATTTGTTAAATTTCCTGTGAACGGTTTGTGATTCCCACATTAAATCAATAAGAGGCATATTAAGTATTTCCAAAATCTCCTCTTTATTCCAATCGAACCTAATTTCTTTTAATAACTGATTATTCGAATTAGCCATTTTTATTAGGAAATATATTGAGAATCTTCAAAAGATTCATTTGGTAATGATTCTATACCGCCGAAACGTCTATTTCTTGATTGGTAATCAATTATTGCTTTAAGAAATTCATGCTCATTGAACTCTGGCCAAAGTACGTCAGATATATAAATTTCTGAATATGCTAATTGCCATAATAAAAAATTACTTATCCTTTTTTCACCACTAGTTCTTATTAGTAATTCCGGATCCTTAATCCCTCTAGTTAATAACTCTGAATTAAATAATTCTTCATTAATTTCACTGGGTTTTATTTCCCCAGAAGAAGATTTTAATGCTAGTTTTTTTGCGACTTTTACTATTTCTTGTCTGCCTCCGTAATTAACACAAACATTGAATAAAAATTTATTGTTGTTTTTAGTAAGTAATTCTGAACTAGATATTATTTCTTTTAAATGTTTTGGGAAAGGAGTTAAATCTCCAATAAATTTTATTTTTGTTGATTCTTCATGTATCTCTTTAATTTCATTTTTCAAAACTTCACTAAAAAGATTTATAAGAAAATCAACTTCTTTTGTTGGTCTTGCCCAATTCTCAGTTGAAAAAGCATAAACAGTAATTACTTTACAACCTAAATTTTTTGCAGCTTTGAGAATTTTTTTTATTACACTTACGCCCTGTTTATGTCCAAATGATCGGGGCAAACCTTTTTTAGTCGCCCATCTTCCATTGCCGTCCATAATTATTGCTACATGCTTGGGCATTTTTTGCTTATCTATTTTCATAAATAAGTCAGTAATTTTATCGTCTATTACTTTTTCTAAACTCATTAGTTATTCCTTTTTGTTAATGAAAATTTCTGATTTTTCTGACTCTTTTTTATCAATATCACTGATGATATTATCACTAGAGTCCGTCTTTTGGGATGAAACATTTTTACTTAAAGATGCTTTATTTGCTCCCATAGAGTTTTGATTTCCAATCAATTTTGCAAGAAGTTCTTGTAACCTGCTGCTGGTAATTGGCCTTTCGAGTTTGCCTTGGTTTGCTAATGATAACGTACCTGTTTCTTCAGAAACAACAATACAAATACATCTGTCAAATCTTTCTGTAATTCCTAATGCTGCTAAATGTCTTGTGCCATATCTACTTATTCCTTGTCTTGAGAGAGGAAGTATTACGCCAGCAGAAATTATTTTATTTCCTTTCACAAGAACTGCTCCATCATGTAAAGGCGTATCTGTAGCAAAAAGATTTATTAAAAGGTCAGTTGATAATTGTGCCTCAATATTGGTGCCTGAATATAAAAAATCTTCAGGTCTTAAATCACTTCCCAAATCTACAACGATTAAAGCACCTCTTCTATTTTGAGAGAGTTTACCGGCTGTATCAACTAACTGAGTAATAGTAGTTGAAGTTGCTCTAAATTCCTTTGGTGGATTTCCAAGTAATACAGCTAGCCTCCCAGTGCCTAGTAATTCCATTAATCTTCTTAACTCTCCTTGCCAAAGGATCGCTAATGAGAGGGAGCAAGCGAGGACTACAGCATCAATTAATTTTGATGTTAGTGGTAAGTATGCATATCTTTGGATAAACCATGCGGATGATACTAAAAACAAATATCCTCTTAGAAGCCATAATGTCCGTTGTTCTTTTACTCTGGAGAATAATAATAGTCCGAAACCAACAGCAAATAAGACATCTAATAAAAGCTTTAAATTTATAATCCCCCAGAAATTCACACTAAATACAACATTAATTTAAATGTACCTAATTTTGTTTGATAAAGCGATCAGGTAATACGTCATATTTTAAAAGATCCAATGGGGTTTCTCTTTTTTGAATAATTTCTGCCTCTCCATCTCTAACTAAGAGAGCAGCAGGTCTTGGAATCCTGTTGTAGTTAGAACTCATTGAGTTATTATATGCACCAGTACCAAAAACACATATAAGATCTCCCGTTTTACATTCTGCTAGTTCAATTTCTTTAAATAAAACATCTCCTGATTCACAATGTTTACCAGCAATAGTGTATTTATTTGTGGAATTAATATTAAGTGGATTACTTACTAAACATGCAGAATAATTTGATTGGTATGTAATTGGTCTTGGATTATCACTCATACCACCATCAACAGATAAATATGTTCTGATACCGGGAATTTCTTTAAAAGCTCCAATTTTGTAAATGGTTATACCTGCTGTAGATACAAT
This sequence comes from uncultured Prochlorococcus sp., assembly GCA_902622435.1. Taxonomy (GTDB): domain Bacteria; phylum Cyanobacteriota; class Cyanobacteriia; order PCC-6307; family Cyanobiaceae; genus Prochlorococcus_A. Next base: position 13,364 of record CACNQB010000007.1, read on the forward strand.
AGATCTACCAGGTTCGCACATTAATGTAGGAAAATCTAAGTTGTATTTTTTACAAGCTTCAACAACGGAAGAAGAAATTGTTTTTACCCATTCATCAATTGAAGGGGGATCATCACTTTCTGTATACCTTATACCTAAACCCCCGCCAACATTTAGTTCCTCAATATTATGACCAAATTTTTTGGCGTCTAAGATAACCTTTACCATTATTTCTCCCAGATCCTTATGAGGGTCTAGTTCAAAAATCTGTGAACCTATATGAGCATGCAAACCTTTTAATTTTAGGTGTTTTGTATTGCTGATTCTGTTAAACAATATATTTAAATATTCTATTCCGAAACCAAATTTGCTATCAAATGATCCAGTTCTAATATATTCATGTGTATGACATTCTATACCAGGAGTAAAGCGAATCATTATTTCTAAATCGTGATTAAATGAATTTGAGATCTCATCTAATCTTTCTAAGTCGTAATCATTATCAACAATAACCTTAATGTTATTTCTAACTGCGAATTCTAATTCTTTGTCTGATTTATTGTTACCATGAAAAACGATTTTTTCATTTGGAACTCCACCTTTAATAGCAGTTAATAGTTCTCCTTCTGAGACTGCATCAAGTCCTAAACCTTCAGAGGAAACAAGACTACTCATAAAAATGGAACTATTTGCCTTAGAAGCATATATGGGCAAGGATTTTCCTGGATAATATTTTTCTAGTGCTTTTTTGTACGCTTTACAAGAATTTCTTAAAGTGATTTCATCTAATATATATAGAGGAGAATCATATTTTTTAACTAGTTCTTCAATAGAACATCCACCAACTGACAATTTCCCATCTCCTTCAATGGATGTGGAAATAGGAATAATATTTCTGTTAGGACTTTCCAAGTCAATTTTTTGTTTTAAAAAAGATTGTTTTTCTTCCATGAGATGACTTTAATAAAGCTTTGCCAAAACTGTCATATTCTATAATGACTTTAGATTTGAACTTCTAAATATAAATACATAATAAATGATATCTATTAAACAAATAAATAAGAAAGATATTGATTTATGTTGTGAATTAGATTCAAATACGATTTCGCTATGGAGTAAAGAACAATGGGCTAAAGAATTCAAAAAAGATGGCACAAAAATCTTTGGATTATTAATTAAAAATTTAATCATTGGTATATGTGTTTTTCAAGTTGTTCTTGATGAAGCTCAAATAAATTATTTTGTTGTAAATAAGAAATTTAGAAAAAAAGGATTTGGATCTTATCTTATGAGCTATTTAATAAAAAAATGTGAAAAATTAAATTTAAAGAAATTACTATTAGAGGTTTCTCAGAATAATGTTACTGCTGAAAGATTTTATAGTCGCTTTGATTTTTCTACTGTGGGGATAAGAAAAAATTATTATAAAGATGGTTCACATGCTCTTTTAAAAGAAAAAAAATTAACAACAAAATAATATAAAAATTTAAATGTTCGGATAACCAGAATCCTTGAAATTACTATAATTTCTTGCTATATCACTAAAAAAGTTCAATTTAATTTGATAAATCATATTTTTGGGTATTCACAAAAGCTCATTCTGAACACAAAACTGGCATATTACTGGTAGGTTATTAATAGGATTTAATGTTCTAATGTTTGAAAGATTCACAGAAAAAGCTATAAAAGTCATCATGCTTGCTCAAGAAGAAGCTCGAAGACTTGGTCATAATTTTGTTGGAACTGAACAAATTCTTTTGGGATTAATTGGAGAAGGAACTGGGGTCGCAGCGAAAGTACTTAAATCCCTCGGAGTCAATTTAAAAGATTCAAGGATAGAGGTGGAAAAGATAATTGGTAGAGGTTCAGGGTTTGTAGCGGTAGAAATACCTTTTACTCCCAGAGCTAAAAGAGTTTTAGAACTATCTTTAGAGGAAGCTCGTCAACTTGGACATAATTACATTGGTACAGAACATTTGTTGTTAGGTTTAATAAGAGAAGGTGAAGGTGTTGCTGCAAGAGTTCTTGAAAATCTTAATATTGACCTTACAAAAGTTAGAACTCAAGTTATAAGGATGCTTGGCGAAACCGCCGAGGTTGGCTCAGGGACAAGTACAACTAAGGGCAACTTAAAAACTGCTACTCTTGACGAATTCGGAACAAATCTAACAAAATTAGCAAGTGAATCAAAACTAGATCCAGTCGTTGGCCGCCATTCAGAAATAGATCGTGTAGTTCAAATATTAGGTAGGAGGACAAAAAATAATCCTGTTCTTATTGGGGAGCCAGGTGTAGGTAAAACAGCTATCGCGGAAGGGTTAGCACAAAGAATACAAACTGGTGATATTCCAGACATACTTGAAGATAAAAGAGTTTTGACTCTCGATATAGGTCTTTTGGTAGCGGGAACTAAATATAGAGGTGAATTTGAAGAAAGGTTAAAAAAAATAATGGAAGAAATTAAATCAGCAGGTAATGTCATTCTTGTAATAGATGAAGTGCATACTTTAATTGGTGCCGGAGCTGCTGAAGGAGCTATAGATGCAGCAAATATACTTAAGCCAGCATTAGCTAGAGGGGAACTTCAATGTATTGGAGCAACAACTCTAGATGAATATAGAAAACATATTGAAAGAGATGCTGCTCTAGAAAGAAGATTCCAACCTGTAATGGTAGGGGAGCCATCTATAGAAGATACAATCGAAATTTTAAAAGGTCTTAGGGAGCGTTATGAACAACATCATCGTCTTAAAATTACTGATGATGCGCTAGAAGCCGCCGCTCATTTAGGGGATCGTTACATATCTGACCGTTTTTTACCTGATAAGGCTATCGACCTCATCGACGAGGCGGGAAGTAGAGTCCGTTTAATAAACTCTAAACTTCCGCCTGAAGCAAAACAGATAGATAGAGAATTAAGACAAGTCCAAAAGCAGAAGGAAGAATCTGTAAGAGACCAAAATTTTGATCAAGCTGGCCAATTACGCGAAAAAGAGATGGAATTGTCTGCAAAAATTAAAGAGGTTTTGGACAATAAAAAAGAATCTACAGCTGGAGATCAATCTGATGCCGATAATTCTGATAAAAATGATTCAAAACTTTTACAAAGTCCCCTTGTTAGTGAAGAGGATGTAGCTCATATTGTTGCTTCATGGACAGGAGTTCCTGTTCAAAAATTAACTGAAACTGAATCAGTCAAGCTTCTTAATATGGAAGAAACACTTCACCAAAGGCTAATTGGACAAGATGAAGCTGTAAAGGCTGTCTCAAAAGCCATAAGAAGAGCAAGAGTTGGATTAAAAAGTCCTAATAGACCCATAGCAAGTTTTATCTTTTCTGGACCTACCGGTGTTGGTAAAACTGAATTGACTAAATCATTGGCTTCATATTTCTTCGGTAGTGAAGAAGCAATGATCAGATTAGATATGTCAGAATTTATGGAAAGACATACAGTTAGTAAACTTATAGGCTCGCCTCCTGGTTATGTTGGCTTTAATGAAGGTGGTCAGCTTACTGAAGCTGTTAGAAGACGGCCTTATACCGTCGTTTTATTTGACGAAGTTGAAAAGGCGCATCCAGATGTCTTCAACTTATTATTGCAACTACTTGAAGACGGAAGATTAACTGACTCCAAGGGTAGAACTGTAGATTTTAAAAATACATTGTTAATAATGACCTCTAATATCGGTTCAAAAGTAATTGAGAAAGGTGGTGGCGGACTAGGATTCGAGTTCTCAGGGGATTCAGTTGAAGATAGTCAATATAACAGAATTAAATCACTAGTTAATGAAGAACTTAAGCAATACTTTAGGCCTGAATTTTTAAATAGGCTTGACGAAATAATTGTATTCAGACAATTAACTAAAAATGAAGTTAAAGATATTGCTGAAATAATGTTGCAAGAAGTTTTTGCTCGACTACAGGATAAAGGTATTAAATTAAATGTCACCGATTCTTTCAAAGAAAGACTTGTTGAAGAAGGTTACAATCCTTCATACGGAGCGAGACCTTTGAGAAGGGCAGTTATGCGTTTACTAGAAGATAGTTTGGCTGAGGAAGTTCTTTCTGGGAGAATAAAAGATGGAGATAATGCTTTAGTTGATATAGATGATAATAAAAAAGTTACAATAAATATCTGTTCTGAAGAATCTTCTCAAGAGTTAGCAGGTGCTAACTTTTAATTATTCAAAGTAGATATGCAGTCTATCTCTCCAGAAACTATATACCGGGGAAAATCTGCTTGGGAAAAATCTTTACCTCAAATTACTAAATTAACTAAAAGTCCATTAGTTCTTGGTAGGGGGATTCATACTAATAATTTGAGAAATAATATTTTAAATGATTTAAAAAATCAAGAACTTAATGTAAATTCTGCTAATTTGCAATTTGATTGTTGTTACGAAGATATTACAAGAGTTAGGAATATTATTTCAAATAATAATAATGATTGTGTTATCGCAGCTGGAGGTGGCAAAGTTCTTGACTCTGGGAAATATATAGCTGAGTCTCTTAATATCCCTTGTATTACAGTTCCCCTTAGTGCCTCTACATGCGCAGGTTGGACAGCCTTATCGAATATTTATTCAAAGGATGGTCAATTTATAAAAGATGTTACATTAGGATCTTGTCCGAAAATACTAGTTTTTGATCATAAATTTATTCAAACAGCTCCATCAAGATCACTTGCAAGTGGCATAGCAGATGCCTTGGCAAAATGGTACGAATCCTCAATAACAAGTTCAAAAACAGATGACGGTCTTGTTCAACAAGCAATTCAGATATCAAGAGTTTTAAGAGATCAACTATTAATAGAGGGAGGAAAAGCATTTAAAGGTCAATTTGAAAATAATCCATCTTGGCAAAATACTGTAGAAGCATGTGGACTTACAGCAGGATTAGTTGGCGGTATTGGTGGAGAAAAATGTAGAACTGCAGCAGCTCATGCTATTCATAATGCAGTTACTCAGATAATCACCCCTAACAAGTTCTTACATGGTGAGATTGTTGGGGTTGGATTATTATTGCAATTAAGACTAGAAGAAATGAAAAATAATAATAAATTAGCTGATCAATCAATTAAACAATTATTTATACTTATGAAAGAATTGAATTTGCCAACTACTATCGGACAACTTGGAATAAATGTTTTTGAAAATAATAATTTAGAGAAAATTGCTGATTTTACTTGTCGAGATAAATCTGAGATTCACTTTTTGCCTTTTGAAATTAATAAACGAGACATAATAGAGGTTATTTCAAATTTTGAACAACAAAAAATTAAATCATAAATATTTTTTGACTGAAAACAATTTTGAACAATTAAGTGATTTAAATGCAGAATTTTTCGAAAGTGCCAAATTGTCACTATTAGATCCTTTAGGTCTTTATTTGGCAAATGATGTTAAGTGGATAAAACTCAACCAAAGTTGGAACTCCCTAAAATTCCCAGTAGTTATGGGAGGAAAGGGTCAACCTATACTTCTTCTACATGGCTTTGATAGTAGTTTTTTAGAATTCAGAAGAATATATAAATCACTAAAAAGAAATTTTCAAGTTATCGTTCCTGATCTTCTAGGTTTTGGTTTTAGTCCCAGGTGCGCAACAAATGAATACAATTCCTCGAAAATAATTTCATATTTAATTGATCTCCTTAAGACATTAAAAATAACAAAGAATTTAAAAATTGTAGGTGCTTCTATGGGAGGTTCAACAGCTTTAAAACTTGCTTATGAAATTCCTGATTCTATTGATAAAATTATCCTTTTGTCCCCCGCCGGATTGTTTGGAGAACCTAAGAGTATCCCTTTTCCGTTTAACCAAATTGGCGCCTCATTCCTTGGATTGCCTCAGGTCAGAAAAAGTCTTTGTAGGCAAGCATTTGCTTACCCAGATGAATGCGTTGGTAAGATGGAAGAGCAAATTGCTTCAATTCATTTAGGTTGTAAAGGATGGAGGAATTCACTTGCATCATTTGCAAAAAGTGGTGGGTTTGCAGGAACTCAAAAATATATTCAAAATATACCAATTAAAACATTATGTGGTGAAAATGATCGAATTCTTGGAAAAAAAGAGATTAAAAAAATAGGAAATATTGAAAAATTAAATTTTGTAGGGTTACAAAATTGTGGTCATCTTCCGCATATAGATCTTCCATCATTATCTAGTAAAATCATCCAAGATTATTTTTTAGAATAAAAGATTTCTTAATTAATTTAGATACTTGAGAACTATAAAAATATAATACAAAACAGATGGAGTAAAGATGTAACTGTCAATTCTGTCAAGAATCCCTCCATGTCCCGGTAAAAAAGTTCCGGAATCTTTTATTTTTGCGTCCCTCTTCATCATAGATTCAATTAAATCTCCAACTAATGCCATAAGAGAAATTGAAATTCCATAAATTATTCCAACAATTAATGGATTTTCCCAATTCATTAAAAATGCGAAAAATATTGCTAATAAAATTGAACAGGATATCCCTCCAATTAAACCTTCTATAGTCTTGCTCGGAGATATTGGAGATAGAGATGTTTTACCAAATGACTTCCCAATGAAATAAGAACCAATATCACTAGCTACAATTAAAAAACAAGAAGTTAAAGTTAAATGAAGACCAGTAGTATTTGACAAGTTCTCAAGCGACATAAAACCCTGATTTGAACCTATTATCACTGAATCTAATCCCCTTAACTTAATCCAGTAACTGGGTAAAAAACCTAAATAGAATAATCCAAAAATAGATGCTGCAATATCTGAAATTGTCCCAGGTTTTGGTTGTAAAAGTAGCCAAGTACATATCCCAACTGAACAGATTGGCAAAATTGAATTTGAAATTTCTCCTTCAAGCGCACCAATGGTCTCAAGATAAGTAGAAATTATAATAATAAAGGACGAAAATAATGTGGTTTTTGTAGCTGGTCTTATTCCTTTAAATTCTGCCATTCTAAAAAATTCTAATAATGCTAAATATGTGAGCAACGCAGTTGCCAATGTAAAAAACCATCCCCCCAACAAAACAACAATTAAACAAAAAATTCCTATAATTAATCCGCTTTTTAATCTCATATGAAATTGCTATGTTTCTAAGACCTTTATATTAAAATTTACCAGATCTTTGTTGCATAAACTTTGATTATTTATCCAATTAAACCTATCCATGTCCACTTTTTCGCCAGGAACTAATAGAGGTATCCCAGGAGGATAAGGGCAAATAATATCTCCAGATATTTTATTTAATGATTGTGAGAAAGGAATACTCCGACTCTTACTTCTCCAAGCAATTCCAATTTCGATTTCGGGAGATTGAACTAATTTAAATGGCGATTTGAACACTTCTAAACTTTTTGATTTTTTAGAATTTAATAGTAATTTCTTCCATAACTTTTCAAATAATTTAAGAAAATCTTTTTGATTTCCAAATCCCAAGCAAAAAGTAAGAGTCATCATTTCTGGCAATTCGGCAATCAGGCCATTTCTATAAAAAAAATTATCAGCAGTAAAGCCATCAATCCCAGCTTTAGAGGTATTTACTACAATTTTTAAGGGGTCTTGAGTTTCTATGAGAGGAATATTTTTTTGAATTAATTTTTTATAAATACTTTTTGCCTCTAAAATTCTTTTTTGATATTTTAATAAACTTTTTTTGTTAAGCCAGTCCCGAATAGACTCTTCACAGGAAGAAAGTAATAAAGAACTTGGACTGGTAGTTTGCAGCAAATTAATACTTTTGATTAAATTACCTTCATTTATTAGATTCCCTTTATACCAAAGTACCGCTGTTTGAGTTAATCCATTGAGAGACTTATGCAATGAATTAACGACTATATCAGCGTTTGATGTTAATGCCGGTTTTGGTAAATTAAGGTTTTGACAAAAAAGGAAATATGAGCCATGGGCTTCATCAACTAAAACAGGTAAATTTTTTTGATGACAAAAATCTATTATAGGCTCTAAATCTCCGGCATAACCATGATAAGTAGGATTTACGAGAATAACTCCTGCAATTTTATTCCTATCAAAATCCAATTTTTTAAATACATTTTCCAACCAAATTTTTGTAATTGGTTTGTAATGACCCGTGACGGTTGAAAATTCTAGGTTAAAAAATATTGGATTTATATTCTGCATCGCACAGATTTTAATAACACTTATATGAACATTTCTAGGCATCAGGATATTTTCGCCTGGATTTGCCATTGCAATTACTGCTGATTGTATTAGTCCGGAAGCTCCATTAACTCCAAAAAAACATCCTTTAGCCCCAAATTTGTTGGAGAATTCTCTTTGAGATTTAGCAATTAATCCGTTTTGGGATAGTGGGGATCCTATTTCTGGTAGTTCGGGCAAGTCCCAATACCCAGGTGGATTTTTTAATAACTTCACTAATTTCTTTGGTAAAGCTGCCCCTCTGTTATGAGCGGGAAAGAATAAAGACTTTAAAAACTTTTTGGTTAGAAAAGATGAAATGCTCATAAAGTATTATTGACAGATATAGAATGGACCAGATAGTAATCTTTTTTGATATCTTTTAAATTTAATGAAAAGATCTTATTCGAAATATTCAGCAAAAGATGACTTACTTTGGTTGATTTTGAGGCCATGGATTTTTATACCAAGAGTTTTATATATCCTTTTAACTTTTATTTTTCTTTTTTTAAGAATACTTTTTCAAGGTAACAGTAAAAATAAAAATGTACAAAAAAATCTCTCGAAATACCTTTTTGATGTAATAACGGATTTAGGACCTTGTTTTATCAAATTAGGACAAGCACTCTCAACTAGACCAGATCTTGTTAGACAAGATTGGCTTAATGAACTTACAAACTTACAAGATAATCTCCCAGCATTTGATCACAAAATTGCTCTAAAAATCATTGAAGAGGAACTTGGATCCCCTGCTAATGAATTATTTGAAGAGTTTCCAGATAGTCCTATTGCTTCAGCAAGCTTAGGTCAAGTTTATAAAGCAAAAATAAATAATTCTTATCTGGCTGTGAAAGTACAGCGGCCAAATTTATACTTTCTCATAAGAAGGGATATTGTAATCTTAAGGTTTTTAGGAACTTTTTTATCTCCACTCTTACCATTAAATATAGGTGTTGGAATTGGAGAAATAATAGATGAATTCGGCAAGGCACTTTTTGATGAAATTGACTATCAAAAAGAGGCTGAAAATGCTTTGAAGTTTGCAAATTTATTCAAAGAAAACCCAAATATTTTTATTCCTAAATTAGAAAAACAGTTTTCATCAAAAAGGATTATCACAACTTCTTGGATTGATGGAGTTAAGTTAAGAGATCGAGCTTTACTAGAGGAAAATAACTTAATACCTGCTTCTTTTATAAAAACATGTGTTATCAGTGGACTGCAGCAATTATTTGAATTTGGATATTTTCATGCAGACCCACATCCAGGAAATATGTTCGCTCTCAAAGGAGGAAATACAGATTGTGGAAATTTAGCTTATGTTGATTTCGGAATGATGGACACTATTACAAATTCAGATAGGCTTACTCTTATTAAGGCAATTGTTCACATAATAAATGAAGAATATTATCTTCTTGCAGAAGATTTCCAGAAATTAGGTTTTTTAACTAAAGAACAAGATCTTCAAAAACTTGTTGAACCATTAAAAGAAGTTCTAGGAGGATCTTTTGGCGCTGAGGTTGGTAATTTTAATCTTAAAAATGTAACTGACAAATTCTCAAAACTAATGTATTCCTATCCTTTTAGAGTTCCCAGTAGGTTTGCCTTAATAATTAGAGCCGTTGTTAGTCAAGAAGGTTTAGCATTAAGGTTAGATCCTGAATTTAAAATTTTAAAAATAGCTTATCCATATATTGCAAAAAAACTACTGACCGATAATTCTGAAGAGATTTTAGCCATACTTTTAGAAGTCGTTTTTGATAAAAAAGGTCAACTTCAAATAGAAAAAGTCGAAAGTTTATTAAACATTTTATTTAGAGATTCAGAGAATATTAATACAGATCTAATACCAGTTGCCAACGCTGGATTGAAATTATTTGTAAGTAAAAAAGGATCCGAGGTTAGGAAGAATCTTCTTTTAAGTCTTATAAAAAATGAAAAATTAGAATTTAATGATGCAAAAAAACTCTTAGCTTTAATTAGAGATACTTTTAGTCCGCTAAATATTGCAAAAAGTGCATTACAAAATATTATTTCTACAGTTTAGTTTTTATATTTATATCTAATAAACTTACTTATGATTTTAATTTTATTAGAATTGGATAAGGTTTTAAAAATGAGAAGTAAAAAGTACTATTTATTTTGGAAATTAAATGCATATTTTGAATAATCTCTTTTTTTTTCTTAAAAAAAATTCTGAAAAAAATAAAGACTTAAGTAGTGGATTGGTTGACAAATATATTGAAATTGCAAAGTTAGTAAAAGAAGCAAGAATTCAACAAAACCTTACAATTAAAGAATTGTCCTACATTTCAAAAATTCCTGAAAGAATAATTAACTCTATTGAAAATAATAATAAAAATATTAGGCCAGAGTATCCTTTTATAAGATCCATATTAATTAAATTAGAGGAATGCTTAGTATTAAAAAAAAATACATTATTGAAGTTAGCAGTTAAAGAAAGAAAAATTCTAAAGAAAGAGGGAAATGATTTTCTGTTTAGGAAATGCGATCTTATCAATACATGGCAAGGAAGCCTTTTGTATTTTTTTATATTAGTTTTAACTATATTTATATTGAAAAGGTACTTTATTTCAAATGTAAATTTTATAGAGATTCAAAATATTGAAAACCAAATAGTTGATAAATAATTTTTAATTAATTCTAATTTAGAGTTCTCCCAAAATTATTTCCTAGCTCACCAAACATTCTTATATTATCTTCTATTTGTTCTAAAGGACGATTTAACTTCCATTTCCAGTTATTTTTTGTGGTACCAGGTTTGTTTAATCTACTTGCATCGTCTAGAGATAATAGATCTTGTATTGGAGCGATAAATAGATTAGCATTCGTTTTCATGCCAATTTCTATTAAATCCCAAGAAGGACTTTCTGAAAATTTATACTCATCTTTTATTCTTTTTTGGGATTCATAATCTAAATATTTCCACCATGAAACAGAAGTAGAATTGTCATGAGTACCTGTATAAACAACCCAATTTTCTCCTTCAATATTCTTAGGTAAATAAGGATTATCTTCATTTCCATCAAAAGCGAATTGTAGTATTTTCATGCCAGGCAGTTCGAAGTTTTTCCTTAATTTTTCCACATCTGGAGTTATTACTCCCAGATCCTCAGCAATAATTGGTAAGTAGTTACCCCCTAGATCCTTTTTTACTTTTTTTAATAGTGTTTTTCCTGGAGAATTTATCCATTTTCCAATCATTGCCGTATTAGAACTGCCATTAACTCTCCAGTAACCCGCCAACCCCCTGAAATGATCAAATCTCAATATGTCCACAAGTTCAAATTGTCTTTGAAATCTTTTTCTCCACCAATTGAAATTAGTCCTTTTATGCTTTGACCAAAAGTAAGTTGGGGTTCCCCATAATTGTCCTGTTGATGAAAAATAATCAGGAGGAACACCACTTTGAAAGATTAAATCTCCATTTTTAAAAATTGAAAATAATGATTTATTACTCCATACGTCGGCGCTGTCTCTAGAGACATAAAAAGGCAAATCTCCTATTAGCTTAATATTTCTTGATTTTGCAAAGTTTTTAATGACGCTCCATTGCTCATCAAGATGCCACTGTATTAATTTTTTAATAAGGATCTCTTGACTATTTTTCTTAATCCACGATTTTAAGAACTTGTTATTTTTTATTTTAAATTCTTGAGGCCATTCCCACCAAGGCAACATATTAAATTCCTCTCTTATAACAACAAATGTTGCATAATCTTCAACCCAAGAATGCCTACTTACCCATTTGTTAAAATTAATTTTCCTTTCTTCAGATTGTGAACTCCAACCTTGCAAAAGGAGTAGACCTAATTTTTTTGTTAAGTCATCGGCAATATCAAAATCAAAATGATCTTCATGTTGATTCGTTTGACCTAAATTTTCTTTATTTGAGATGAAAATAAAACCTTTTTCGATTAAATCATCTATATCTAAAAACCATGGGTTTAGTGCAAAACTAGATGGAGAACTATATGGAGAACCTGTAGAGTCAGTAGGTGTAAGAGGTAAAAATTGCCAGTATTCAATTCCATGCTTATGAAGTTTTTTTATCCACTCTTTAGCCCCTTTCCCAAAAGTTCCGCATAATCTTCCTCCCGGAATACATGTTGGATGCATAAGTACTCCTAATGATTTTCTTGCAATAATTGACTCCATAGGCATGTTTTCTATATATTTTGATTCTTTACACTTAATGTGTTTTATTCTCTAAATTCAACCTTATACAAATTTTTTTTAATTGACAAATATTATTGCTGGTTTTTTGTCTGGAAAAATATAAATTATAATTTTTAATCAACAATTTTTTGCTTATTTGAGGTGAATTTTGAAAACATCTAGTCATTATCTTTTGCGAAATTCACATAAACGACTACGATAAGAATATAGTTTTATGGTGCAAATTTCGTGACAAGTTTTATCACGGCAATGCAAAGTAAAGAATCGAACTTTAATCTAACTAATAGTAGATTACGGTTAGTAAGTGGGACAACAAACCCTAAATTAGCTGAAGAAATTGCATCATACTTAGGGATAGAGAATGTACCTTTAATATCTAAAAGATTTGCAGATGGAGAACTTTATGTTCAGATTCAGCAATCTATTAGAGGTTGTGATGTATTCCTTATACAACCTACATGCGCCCCTGTAAACGATAGTTTAATGGAGCTCATGATCATGGTTGACGCATGCAAGAGAGCCTCTGCAAGACAAATTACGGCTGTGATTCCGTATTTTGGATATGCAAGGGCAGATAGGAAAACCTCAGGAAGAGAGTCTATAACTGCAAAATTAACTGCTAATTTACTAGAGAAATCAGGAGTTGATAGAGTTTTGGCGATGGACCTACACTCGGCTCAAATACAAGGCTACTTTGATATACCATGTGATCATATTTACGGTTCACCTGTTTTAATTGATTATCTAGAAACTTTAGATTTAGAAGAAATAGTTGTAGTGTCTCCTGATGTAGGTGGGGTGGCGAGAGCAAGAGCATTCGCGAAATTAATGAAGGATGCTCCTTTGGCTATCATCGATAAAAGGAGATCTGCGCATAATATTGCTGAAAGTCTAACGGTTATAGGTGAAGTCAAAGGTAAAACAGCCATTCTTATAGACGACATGATAGACACGGGAGGTACAATTTGTTCTGGAGCAAATTTACTAAAAAAAGAAGGAGCTAATAGAATATTTGCATGTGCCTCACATGCTGTATTTTCTCCTCCTTCTTATGAAAGATTAAGTTCTAAGAATCTTTTCGAACAAGTTATCGTTACTAATAGTATACCAGTTATTCATAAAGATAATTTTCCACAGTTAAAAATTCTTTCTGTCGCAAATATGCTGGGGGAAGCTATTTGGAGAATCCATGAAGAAAGTTCTGTTAGTTCAATGTTTAGATAAAAGAAATTATTTTTTACAACCCTTGTAATTTCTTGAGTCTCTCAGTTTCAATTCTAAATTCTTTTTCGATCTTTTCAGGAACATTATCTGGACAAACTTGAAGAGCTGATTCAACTAATTGCAGAGATGCAATAAATTGTAATTGTTTCATATCAACTGTTTGTTCTTTCTTTTTCTCTATTATTTTCCCTCCATGTTTCTGTGATACTACTGATGCGAAAGTTGCTGAGGCAACGTTTAATGTTTTTGGGAAATCCAAATCAAATCCTTTTCTTGTCGCATTACATAAAAATGAAACACCCATCCCATGATATAAATCTAAATCATTTTTATTGGCAGGCGAATTTTTAACATTTGCATTTACTTCATTTAATTCATTATTTGCATAAAATAAAAAAGATGAAAAAATAAGAGTGATTGCAAAAATTTTAGTTATTTTAAAACTCATATTTGATTTGTTTTTAATTCATATAATTAAAGATAACATTTTTTATTTTTTAAATTAAATCAGCCAAAAGAATTTATTTAATAATTTTAATTTCGTGATGATTCTCTACTATCTTAAGCAAATCTTTGTTCCATGAATATATAACTCTAAATCTATAATTATCAGAATCTACAAGTCTTGTATGTTCAAGTATATACCAATCTTTGTAAGAAGATTCAAAAATCATTTCGTGTTCGTCGACTTGCTTAATATTTGAAATACCTTCATCATTACTTAAATAAAATTTTTCCCTTTTAAGTTGATGGCCTTTTAAAAATGCATGCATTTCTCCTCGTTCTTTATACTGGGGATTTTCGTCAAAGAAATTATATTTTTTTTCTGGATACCAAGTAAATTTATAATGCGAGGCCCATTCGGATTTACTTTCGAGAGCTTGAATATTTATATTCATACTTAAATTATAAGTTTTTTGTTCTTCATTAAGAAAATACGTTCTATTAGATTTCCATAATCCAATATTCCTGGAAAACCACCTTTTTAAATTACTATTTAAATTGATTTCAGGGGGGTTTTCACCAAAATGTAAATTTTTCTTTGGATTAATAGCAACCATTTATAAAAAAGTCCTATTTATTTAATAGCCTATCTGTAAAATAAAAAAAAATATCTTAAGGTGTTTATAAGGATTAACAGCTTTTCAACACTTCAGAGGAATTCATTTGAATGATAAAAAAGAGCTAAAACTAATACTTGTGGCAGCTAGAAATCAACTTTCTAGTAACGATATTAAGTCCCTAATAGCTTATTTAGAATCAGATGATTGTGAATTTGAAATTTCTCTTCAGATTTCTGAACCTACAGAACAACCTGAATTACTTGAATTACATAGATTAGTCGCTATTCCTGCTCTTATAAAGGTTTCCCCAGCTCCAAAGCAAATATTTGCTGGAAGTAATATTTTCTCTCAGTTGCAAAAATGGCTGCCAAGGTGGTCCCAGGAAGGCTTAACAAAAAATCTTGGTATTAATTTGCAACCATCCAAAATTGATTCAATAAGAACTCAAAAAGAATTTCTATTGGAAGACGAACTTCTTGTTTTAAGACAAGAAAATGAGACATTAACAAAAAGAATAGAATCTCAGGAAAGATTATTAAGAATGGTCGCGCATGAATTAAGAACACCTTTAACTGCGGCTACTTTGGCTGTTCAAAGTCAAAAACTCGGACAAATAGATATTTCAAAATTACAGGAGGTAATTAAAAGACGTCTTGAAGAGATAGAACTCTTATCTCAGGATCTTTTGGAGGTTGGAACAACTAAATGGGAAGCATTATTTAATCCTCAGAAAATTGATTTAGGTAATATTAGTGCTGAAGTAATACTCGAATTAGAAAAATTCTGGAGATTAAGAAATATTGAAATTGATACTGATATTCCATCTGATCTGCCAAGTGTATTTGCAGATCAAAGAAGAATGAGGCAAGTTTTTTTAAATTTAATTGAAAATGCTATTAAATTTTCTAAAGATTCTGGATCTATAAAAATCACTATGATTCATAAGACAAATCAATGGGTAGAAATAACAATTTGTGACAAAGGTGCAGGTATTCCTTTTAGCGAACAAAAAAGAATTTTTCTTGATAGGGTTAGACTCCCCCAGACTTCTGAAGGAACTTCAGGATTTGGTATAGGGTTATCAGTATGTAGGAGAATAGTTCAAGTCCATGGAGGAAGAATATGGGTGGTATCTGAAGTAGGGGAAGGTTCCTGCTTCCATTTCACAGTTCCTGTGTGGCAAGGACAAAACAAAGAGCAACAATACTTGACGAAAGGCTAGCCTTACTCTTAGTTTTTAATAAGCTGTTATGCTAATTTCCTGGCCCCATCGTCTAGAGGCCTAGGACACCTCCCTTTCACGGAGGCGACAGGGGTTCGAATCCCCTTGGGGCTATTAATTTAAATTTATAACGATCTTTTTGATGATTTTGCTTGCCTATCTACGGCAATTAAATTTTCTGAAAGATCCTTTTTCAGTCTTTTCTCTATCATTCCTATTGGCATCCACTGACAACCTTGAACAGTAAGATCATAAATTAATGAGTTTGTTGAAGTATTTTTAATATTTTGAATTTTCCAACTACCCTCAAATTTTCTGAAATCTCCTTTTATTAAATTAAATTTTAAAAGGCCTAGCTCCTTATCTTCAATTAAATCTATAGTTACTTCAGCTGAAAACTTCATGCCAAGGAAATCCTGAGCCCCAACTTGTTTAAGATGGACATTATTTCCCTTCTGAAATATTTTTTTGCTCGATAAAAGATTTGGTATATAGAGATTTAGCCGATCATAATCTGTTAAAACACTCCACAAAGAATCAAAACTTGCAGAAGTTGTAAGTTGAGCTGCCAGTCGTCTTGTCCCACCGGAAAACTTCTCCATCGTCTGCTCAATTGTCCTGTAATCATTTTTCTTTGAATGATCTTCTGATTCTTGAGGATTATTCATAAATGAATTTTTTAATTAGATGAAAAATTATTTCTGTGTAACTATACTGATAAAAACAACGAATACTGAAAAATTAAAATAATTTCTTTTATATATCCCGATCTCAAAACGTAACCATTTTTGTAAAATCACTACAAATTAAACTACAAATTGATAATCTTTTATAAAAGAAATCTAAAAAATGTATTCACAAGCAAAAGTAATCGCAGGCGGATTAGCTCATATACCAGTAGTAATAGCTGTTTTTTATTTTATTCTCACAACTTTTAATAAAAGAGCTTTAAAATTTGTTGAAGAATCAAAATCAAAAAAACCTGAGGCAAAAGCTGTGGAACCTAAAAAAGTCGCCGTTTCAAAAATAGAAGCTTCAAAAACAGAAGCTCCAAAAATAGTTAAGAAAAAGCATGCAGATGTTCCAGTTAATATTTACCGTCCTAAAACACCATATGAGGGAACAGTTATTGAAAACTATAGTCTTCTCAAAGAAGGAGCAATCGGTAGAGTTAATCACATAACTTTCGACCTTAAAGATAGTGATCCATTTTTAAATTATGTAGAAGGTCAAAGTATTGGTATCATGCCTGCTGGTGAAGATGCTAATGGAAAACCTCATAAATTAAGACTATACTCAATAGCTAGCACTAGACACGGTGATAACTTTAATGGAAATACGGTTTCTCTTTGTGTAAGACAGCTTCAGTATGAAAAAGACGGTGAAACCATTAATGGTGTCTGCTCTACTTACTTATGTGATATCAAGCCTGGAGATAAAGTAAAAATAACAGGTCCTGTTGGTAAAGAAATGCTTCTCCCTGACGAAGAGGACGCAAACATTGTTATGTTAGCCACTGGAACTGGAATAGCACCAATGAGGGCTTATTTAAGAAGAATGTTCGAACCAACTGAAAAAGAAAAAAATAAATGGAATTTCAAGGGTAAAGCTTGGTTATTTATGGGGGCTCCAAAATCAGCTAATTTGCTCTACGAAGAAGATCTTCAAAGATACATCGCTGAGAATCCAGATAATTTTAAATATACAAAAGCTATTAGTCGCGAGCAGCAAAATTCAAAAGGTGGAAGAATGTACATTCAAGACAGAGTTTTAGAGTCTGCCAATGAACTTTTCAACATGATTGAAGATGAAAAGACACATATATATCTTTGTGGATTAAAGGGTATGGAACCTGGAATAGATGAAGCAATGACTAAGGCAGCAGAAGAAAAAGGATTAAATTGGTCAGAATTAAGACCTCAACTAAAAAAAGCAGGAAGATGGCACGTAGAAACTTACTAAATTCTTGATATTTAGATTCAATTTCCACATACTAAATACTTTTTGGTTTAGACACAATATGTAGCTAATATTTGAAAAAAAGAGGATTTTAAATAAAGAATACTAAAAATATGCCTTCAACTTTAAGTAATCCTCTAAGATTAGGCTTACGGCAGGAAAGAGTTATATCTCCACAATGTTTAGTAATTTTTGGCGCTAGTGGAGACCTTACTCATAGAAAATTAATACCAGCCTTATTTGAACTCTATTTGCAAAGAAGAATTCCTAGTGAATTTGCAATAGTTGGTTGTGCTAGAAGACCTTGGACTGATAATGAGTTTAGAGAAAAAATGAAAGTAAAGTTATCAAATCAAATATCTGGTAAAGAAAGGGAGTGGGAACAATTTTCTAATTATCTTTTCTATGAACCAGTTGACCTACAACAAAGTGATCATGTCGTAAGGCTTTCTAGAAGATTAAATGAAATTGATAAAACACAAGCTACTCATGGGAATGTAACATTTTATTTGTCAGTATCTCCGAATTTCTATGCAAGTGGATGTAAAGCTCTTAAAGGGGCTGGCCTTTTAGATGACCCTAAGAAAAGTCGTTTAGTAATTGAAAAACCTTTTGGGAGAGATTATTCAAGTGCAAAAAAATTGAATAAGATCGTTCAAGGTTGCGCTGAAGAAAGTCAGATTTATAGGATTGATCATTATTTAGGTAAAGAGACAGTTCAGAATATTCTTGTTTTGAGATTTGCTAACACTATTTTTGAACCAATCTGGAATAGAAATTATATATCAAGTGTTCAAATTACTTCATCTGAAACAGTTGGTGTTGAAGATAGAGCAGGTTATTACGAAAGCTCTGGTGCTTTACGGGATATGCTTCAAAATCATATGACTCAAATGCTTGCAGTTACCGCAATGGAACCTCCTGGAAAATTTGAACCAGAAGCAATTAGAAATGAAAAAGCTAAGGTTCTTCAAGCTTCAAAACTTGCTGATGAAAATGAACCCTGGAATTGTTGCATAAGAGGTCAATATGGAGAGGGAGGGAATATTTCAAATCGACTCAAAGGATATAGGCAGGAAGATGGTGTTAATAGTAACAGTACAACAGAAACTTATATTGCGACAAAAGTTTTTGTAGATAACTGGCGTTGGCAAGGGGTTCCTTTTTATTTGAGAACAGGTAAAAGACTACCTAAAAGACTTGGAGAAATAGTCTTGACTTTTAAAGACGTTCCTGTTCATTTATTTGAATCAACAATAATAAATCCTGCCCCAAATCAACTTGTCCTTAGAATTCAGCCAAATGAAGGTGCTACTTTCAAATTTGAGGTAAAATCTCCTGGTTCTGGAATGAAATCAAGACCTGTTGAGATGGAATTTTCTTATGATGAATCATTTGGAGAACCCTCAGATGAAGGCTATGTAAGATTATTAGCTGATGCAATGCTTTCTGATCCAACATTATTTACTAGAAGTGATGAGGTAGAGGCAGCCTGGAAACTTTATACGCCATTAATAGAATTGATGGATAATTCTCCTTGGAAGTTACCTATTTATAATTATGAATCTATGACATGGGGACCTCCTGAGTCAGATCAATTAATTTCAAAAGATAATATTTTCTGGCGTAGACCCTAAAAATGAAACCTCAACTTACACTACAAACTCCTTTAGAGCTGCCTTATAAGGAAATTTCTAATTACCTTAATAAATTATGGATTTCTGAAGATAAAGATAATAGTGGAGCTAATACTTTTACATTAATTGTCTGGCAGCCTGCTTGGCTAGAACAATGTTTGGTTCATAAAGGATTAGTAAATGGACCAATTACTGGAAATTTAAGTCCAGAGATAATTGAAGTTGCTAAAAAATTTATATTAGATCAAGGGCTTCCTATCGCTACTTCACTTAATAGTGAAGAATTATTGAATTTGTTGAATGAAAATTTATCTAATAAAGATTTTGAAGATTTTAGAGGACAATTTTTTGAATCAACGATAAGTACATTGAATCCGAGAAGGTTAATAACTCTAGCGCCAACATTAAATAAAAATTCAGATATCAAAACTTTTGTATCCGCATACTGTCCATTAAGTGATACCCAAGCTATGCAATCTATTTGTGGGGATTTAGTTGTTATTAGGGGGGGCTCGGCATCAATATGTAATAAAGGATTAAAAATAATTGATGAATTATCTATTGATGAATTACCTTCATGGTTGTGGTGGAATGGAAGCTTGGATGAATCGCCTGAAATCTTCGAATATTTCACTGAATATGGTCTAAGGTTAATAATCGATACTGCTCTTGGATCGCCTCAAAGATGTTTAAAAGTTTTAGATCAATTAAATAATTCAAATAAAGCTATTAATGATTTGAATTGGGTTAGATTGAAAAATTGGAGGGAATCATTAGCAATGATTTTTGATCCGCCTTCGAGGAGGCCAATATTAGATCATATTACTGATATTGACATTGATATCGCAGGAGATCATATGATTCAAGCGTTGTTTTTGATTTCATGGATTAGCGATAAACTTGGTTGGTCTTTTCTAAGAGTTGAAAGGGATACAGAATCAACAAAAATAGAGTTTGAAAGAATTAATGGCGAAATAATTTCTACATCAATTAATCCCTTATCTTTAGGAAATCCAAGTATTCATTTAGGACAAGTCATTGGATTGAGGCTGATTTCAAAAGTTAGTGAGGTCCAAAAAAATAACACTTGTGTAATACTTGGCTGTGAATCAGTGGAATGTATGAGACTTGAAGCAGGGGGAATGGCTAATATGGAATTAATAGAACAAGTTGTTCCAAATTCTTTTTCTACATCAGAGTATGATGTTAGTAAATTATTAGGAAGTAGTAGAGGTAATACCAGTCCTCTTTTTGAAAATTCTATTAAAATAGCTCTTCAAATATTTAATGGTTTAAATAACTAATAGATGCCTTGTGTAATATCTTCTCCTTCGACTGATAGCGGGAAAACTACATTATCTCTTTTGCTATCTTGTTGGGCGTTATCAAAAGGTATAAAAATACAAACTTTCAAGGTTGGCCCAGATTATCTTGATCAACAACAACTGAGTTCAATTGGCCAACCTATTTGCAGGAATTTAGATATTTTTTTAAGTGGTGAGGAATGGGTTCAAGAAAGTTTTTTCAAACATTCGTTGAAATATGAATTCTCGTTAATTGAAGGAGCAATGGGTCTGTTTGATGGACTAGGGTCAACAACCTATTCCAGCACAGCAAATATATCTAAACTTCTAAATGCCCCAATAATTTTTATTGTTAATGCTAGAGGTCAAGTAGCTTCTCTTTTGGCGACTATTCGAGGTTTTAGAGATTTCGATAGTGAATTGTCAATAGGAGGAATTATATTTAACAACGTTAATTCAGATAGACATAAAAAATTAATCCAAGAAGTTTTTAAAAATGAAGATATCGAAATTCTTGGTTTTTTACCATCTGATTCAAAAATAACTTTAAACAAAGCTAATTTAGGTTTGATATCTCCAATGGATAATGGAAAAGAAATTGATGTTGAATATTTTGCAAATTTTGCCGAAAGAAATCTTGATTTATTTTCTCTTATTAAATTTCTGAAATCTCCTCAAAAGAAAATGTTTAATTCTTTCAATTTTAAAGATTTTAAAATAGAAAAAAGTAAACCTATCGCAATTGCAGAAGATAAAATCTTTCATTTTCAATACCCTGAAACTAAGGAGTTTTTGAGTGAAATAGGTATACCATTGATGTCATGGAGTATTTATGATAATGAAGAAATACCTAATGAGGCCTCTTCTTTAATTATTCCTGGAGGGTTCCCTGAAAAATATGCTGATCATATAAGTAACTCTACAAAAAGCTTAAATTCGTTGAGGAAATTCCGCGAAAATGGATTTATATATGCTGAGTGTGGAGGGATGATGATTTTAGGAGACTTCATAAAAGATGAAAATGGCAATAATCATAAAATGAGTGGTATCCTGCCTTTTAGATCAAAAAAAAGTAAACTTTCAGTAGGTTATAGATACATTGAGGGTTTAAAAGATACTCCAATCATTAAACAAAATCAATTAACTAGAGGACATGAATTTCATTATTGGGAAATTGAAAATAATTTATCTGAACTTGATTCTGGGAAAGCTGTTTATCAGAAGAACCTTTCTTACCCATGGAAAATTAAATCTTGGGAAACCGAATACAAAAATGAAGGCTTTTTTGATGAAAAATTACATGCAAGCTGGATTCACTTACATTTGCCAAGTTCTCCAGAAGTAGCAAAAAACTTTATAGAGGCAACCCAAATTACTTTTTCAAAGAATTCTTAATTTATTATCAAATCAAATATTTTGAGTGGAGAACCTAAAAAAAACATTCCAGGCAAAGTGATTAATGGTCCTAAAAAACTTCCCACCATGACCTCAATTTTCGTATGACCCAGGGTTTCTTTTAACAGTAATTCAGATTGAGGATCTAGTTTTTTTGATAGTTTATTAATCTCTGCAGCCTGAATTCCAGCTGATTTTCGAACACCACTTGCGTCATACATAACTATTAGTGCTACTGCAACTGATAATGCGAATATTGAGCTATCAAATCCTAATTCATAACCTATACCAGATGCAGCGCCAGTTATTAAGGCAGAATGACTCGAGGGCATACCACCCGTCTCGAACATAATTCCAAATCTTATCTCTCTAGTTGAAAAGAAATTGAATACAATTTTAAAAAATTGAGCTAGCAAACAGGATAGTAGGCTCCAGAAAAGAACTGAATTATTCAAAAAGGAAAAAAACTCATACATGAATTAAAAATAATTATCTGTCTCTATTTGTAATAAAGTCGGCTAACGATATTAAATACTTTGCATCTGCGCCCCAAGGTTCAATTGCTTTTTTTGCTTTTTCAACTAAATCAAATGCTCTTTTCTTTGACTCCTCCATTCCAAGTAATTTAGGGTAAGTAGTCTTGTCAGCTAAAAGATCTTTGCCGGCAGTTTTACCAAGCTTTTCACTGCTGGAAGTTAAATCAAGAATATCATCTATTATTTGGAAGGCCAAACCAATTCCCTCTGCATATGTTGTCAGAGCTTGTAATAGTTTTTCGTCAGCTCCCGCGATCATTGCACCTGTTCTAACGCAGGCCTTTAATAAAGCCCCAGTTTTGTGAAGATGAATATATTCGAGAGTTTCAAGGTTGACTTCTTTACCTTCGCATTCCAAATCAACAACTTGTCCCCCGACTAGGCCTGGTGCACCAGCAACCAGCGACAATTCGCCAACTACATTCAACAATCTATTTGGATCGACTCCAGGGCTTCTTAAAGAGACCATCTCAAAGGCCCTTGTTAATAAAGCATCGCCTGCGAGAATAGCTATTGCATCTCCATATACTTTATGATTTGTCGGCCTACCTCTCCTCAAGTCATCATTATCCATGGCGGGCAGATCATCATGAATCAAGGACATTGTATGGATCATTTCTATTGCTACCGCAGTAGGAACTGCAAGAGATGGTTCTCCGCCAGCCAGTGAGCAAGAAGCTAAACATAAAATTGGACGTATTCTTTTCCCTCCAGCTAAGAGGGAATATCTCATTGATTCTCTTAATATTTCTGGATTCTCTGGGCCCAAGGAAAAATCAAGTGCTTCTTCTACAACCTTTTTTGTTTTTTTAAGATATTTTTCGAAATCAGAAATACTATTTATAACTTCAGTCATTTTATACTTTCAGTAAAAAAAAATTCATCTTGGATTTAAGGCAAGAGGTCATTAAGAGTTGATGATAAACCAAATTGTTTTTGCCAGCTAAAAATAGTATTTACAAGTAACATTGTTACTGTCATTGGTCCAACACCTCCAGGTACAGGTGTGTAGGCAAATACTTTAGAAATGACATCTTCTAATAATACATCGCCACATAATCTGGTTTGATTTTTATCAGAACTTTTTAATCTATGTATTCCTACATCAACAATTATTGCTCCCTCTTTCACAAAACTCGAATCTACAAGATTGGGTTTTCCCGCAGCCGCAATTAGAATGTCGGCTTCTCTACAAACTTTATTCAAATTTAATGTTTTAGAGTGAGTAATTGTTACCGTGCCATTTAAATTTAACAACATAAGTGATAGGGGTTTACCAACAAGCAAACTTCTTCCTATGACAACAATTTTCTTACCTTTAATTGTAATATTTTGGGATCTTAGTAAATTAATAATTCCTGCTGGGGTGCATGATCTCATCGCAGGCTCATTTTTTACTAGTTTGCCGATATTTATCTCATTTAGTCCATCTACATCTTTGCTTGGATTAATATGGCTTATCAGTTTTTGCTCGTCAAACTTCTTTGGGATGGGAAGTTGAAGTAACATTCCATCAATATCCTTATCAGAATTAAGTTTGATTATTAATTGTTCTACGTCTTTTTGCTCTACACTATCTTTTAGATGAAAGATAAAGCTCTTTATTCCAATCCTTGAACATGCTTTTTCCTTGTTTTTAACGTAAACACCACTCGCGGGGTCTTCACCTATTCTTATTACGGCTAGACCGGGAACCCTTTTTGCAATTAATTTATTAGTAGAGATATAATCAGTTAATCTTTCTTCAATTTCAAGAGATAATTTTTTACCGTCTAATTTTAATGACATTTAGAAAAACATCTCCTTTTTACTCCTAGCATGCCTATAATTTTAAATTATTCAAATAGATTTATCTATATTCTGTGCAAAACATCATAACTTCCATAAAAAAATTGTTTTATCTTTGGAGGCGAAGTCAAGTCCCAGTAAAACAACCAATTAAAATTTCAAGAATAGATAATCTCATAATTTTTTTAGTATGCATTTTAATATCAATAATTTCTTCTTATAAACTACTTCTTATCTCGCCTTTAAATATCGCAGATATTTTTTCTTGGTTTTTGACCTTTACTGAAATACTTATTTTTTCCGGAGTTTTGATATTAGTCTCAAAAAAAGAGAATCCTGCAATTTCCTCAAGACAGATCTGTTTAATCATTACTCTTCTTTTAGCATTACAAGTTACCAAATTAACCTTAGCTTCCACCATAAGTCCTTTATCTTTGATAATTCCACCGGCATTAATAATATCTCAAGGAATGGGAAGCATAACAGCTTTAGCTTGGGTATCAATAGCTAGTCTTATTTGGCCTGACCCAGAAATTGTTATCAATAACAATTTATTTTTTATTTTATTAGTTTGTGCTTCAATAGTATCTCTTCTTGGAGGAAGAATAAGGAGTAGAGCTCAGTTACTTCAACTATCAATTTTTGTCCCTATAGGATCGTTCTTTAGTCAATGGATATTGATAGGTAAAGATAAAATATCTTTTGTTAATCAGCAAAATTTTATTTTAGCTAATGGGAATATATTTTCTGATTCCTTGGTATTGGCAATAGCTATGCTTTTTACAATTTTGTTTATGCCTATTTTTGAATCGATATTCGGATTATTAACTAAAGCAAGATTGCTCGAATTGGCTGATAAGGAGAAACCTCTAATTAGAAGATTGTCTCTAGAAGCTCCTGGGACTTTTGAACATACCTTACTTATATGTGGTTTAGCAGAGGAAGCAACAAGAATGATTGGTGGTGATATTGATCTTATTAAAACTGGAGCGTTATATCATGATGTTGGCAAATTACATGCACCTAATTGGTTTATTGAAAATCAGGATGGTTCAAAAAATCCGCATGATGAATTAGATGATCCGATTAAAAGTGCAGTAGTATTACAGGCGCATGTTGATGAAGGCTTGAAATTTGCTAGAAAAAATAGACTGCCTAAATTGATAGCTAATTTTATTCCTGAACATCAAGGTACTCTCAAGATGGGATATTTTTTTCAAAAAGCTAAAGAAAAAAATCTCGACGTTAATGAATATTATTTTCGATACAAAGGCCCTATTCCGCAGTCCAAAGAAACAGCTATTTTAATGCTTGCCGATGGATGTGAAGCAGCACTAAGAGCTATGAATATTAATGCATCTGATAAAGAAGCTTTGGAAACAATTTCTAATATTATTTGCTCGCGTGAAAAAGATGGGCAATTAGATGATAGTAATTTATCGAAAGGAGAAATTTTCCTAATAAAAAGAGCATTCTTGAATGTGTGGAAAAGAATTAGACACAGAAGAATTCAGTATCCAACTAGCAAGAATAATACCTTTTCTTGATTATAAATTTCATAACCTAATACTTCTTCGATGTTTCGGATTACACCAATAAAGAAGAGCTAGCGTACTTAATAATGTTGTTAAAAGAGTAAACCCACCCACTCCATAAAAGTCTTGAAGAGTTATGAGCCTTACAACAGAATAAGGACCCATGCCAGAAATTACCATTGATAAAGATACCAGAGTTAAAGTTACTCCCCATTTTCTCTCTGCTAAAAGAGCTGCTGAAGAAACTATTCCAACAATTGCTGCAGGCCATCCAAGACTTATGGCAAGAGTTATATTCGCAACTTTTAGTGGAGGCCCATAGCTTATTATTAATGCGATTATTGGAAGTGCAATTATGTTGCCGATTAAGCCAACCCACGAAAGTGCCCAATATCCAAGTACCCTTTCTCTCATTATTTACTGCTTTAACTATTTGTTTAATCTACATTATTAAGATACTATTTTTTAAAACTACTTAATAATCCAAAGAAAATAATTTAATTTGCAGGATTAGTTAGAAATTTATTATCAGAATTCTCTAAATTATCAAATTGTGGATGAATTGAATTTCTTTTCTCAGAAAATACAAGTCTATTTAAAGCATTAACGTAAGCATTTGCTGCAGCAACTACAACATCTGTATCAGCAGAATGACCAGAGTATATTTTATTATCTCTTCTTATTCTTATTGTCACTTCGCCCAAAGCATCAATTCCTTCTGTTACCGACTTAACAGAAAATTCAATTAATTCATTAGGAACTTTAGCTAATTTATTTAAAGCCTCGCATACAGCATCAACAGGCCCAGTCCCTATTGATACAGCAGTATCCTCACTGTTATCTTCCGTATTTAGAAGAGAAATGGTTGCAGTCGGTTTAGAGGCGTTACCACAACTTACTTGTACAAGACTTAATTGAAATTTAGCTTCTGGGAGTTGAACTTGTTCACTAACAATTGCTTCTAAGTCTCTATCAGTAATTTCTCTTTTCCTGTCAGCTAAATCCTTAAAACGAGCAAAAGCATCATTTAAATCTTCTCGGCTCAAGTCATATCCCATCTCTTCTAATCTTGCTCTTACCGCACTTCTTCCACTAAGTTTCCCTAAAGATATTTTGTTGTCGCTCAAACCAACAGTTTTTGCATCGATAATTTCATAAGTTAGCCTATTTTTTAAAACCCCATCCTGATGTATTCCTGACTCATGTGCAAAAGCGTTAGCTCCAACAATTGCTTTATTAGGTTGTACAGTCATTCCAGTAAGGTTAGAAACAAGTCTAGAGGTTTTTGTTATTTCTTCTGTTCTTATAGCCGTAAGAGGAGTTGGGGAATCTGGATTTCTTTTAAAAAAACTATTAAAAAAACTTTTCCTAACATGAAGTGCCATTACTAATTCTTCTAGAGAGGCATTCCCGGCTCTTTCACCAATTCCATTAATGGTACATTCTAGTTGTCTTGCTCCATTTTTTACCGCTTCAAGAAAATTGGCTACTGCTAACCCCAAATCATTATGACCATGAACCGATATTACTGCCTCATCAATATTTGGAACATTTTTGTTTATGTCAACAATTAGTTTTCCAAATTCACTAGGAGTTGTGAATCCGACAGTATCAGGGATATTTATTGTTGTCGCTCCTGCAGTAATTGCTAGTTGAATCACTTCGTATAAAAATTCAGGATCACTCCTTGAGGCATCCTCACAAGAAAACTCAATATCATCTACTAAGGATTTCGCATAATTAACCATTTCTGGAACTATTTGAAGAACATCTTGTCTGGATTTTTTAAGTTTATGTTTTAGATGAATATCACTTGTCGCAATAAAAGTATGTATTCTTTTCTTGGGAGCTGGACTTACCGCTTCGTAACATGCTTTTATATCTCCCTTAGACGCTCTAGCTAAACCACATATTATAGGGCCATTTTCTCTCCCTACGGCATTAGCAATTTTATTAACAGCTTTAAAATCTCCTGGACTTGCGAAAGGGAATCCAGCTTCAATAACATCCACCCCTAATCTTGCTAATTGATGGGCGATAGCAAGTTTTTCTTCGAGATTTAAACTTGCACCAGGAGATTGCTCTCCATCTCGAAGAGTTGTATCAAATATCAAAATTCTTCCAGGATCTTTTGACATCAGAAGTAATAACTTAGACTTATATTAAGCTAATTAAAAAAATTTGACTAGATTTAGTTCAATAAAAATTTCCTGAAAGTTTATAACTTAAATAATATTGGTTAAAATTCTGAAAAAAAAATCAATTACTTAAATTTTTAAAGTATTATTTTAGGATTAAAGCCTTCTTATCATAAAAAATAATTTCGATTTTTTATAGAAATATAGGCATAAATTTAAAAAGTATGAATGGGCAATACCCAAAAAATAATGTTTTAGGCCAGTTAGCGATAGTTTTACATGCTCATCTACCTTATGTCAGAAAAAATGAAAAAAACTCTTTAGAAGAGGATTGGTTATTTCAGGCGATTTTGGAATGTTACATACCACTGCTTCAATCAATAGAATCTTCCAAAAATGAAAACCCTTTAAATACCAAACTTACTATTAGTTTGTCTCCAACATTATTATCACTTTTAGATAATAAAAAAATTCAAGAAACATTTCCGAGCTGGATTAAGACAAGAAATGATTTCTTAAATGAACTGCCAAAAGAAGAAAAAAATGCCTCTGAATTTTTAATGAATAACCTTAATGACAAATACTTATATTGGCAAAAATGTTCTGGAAATTTAATTGAGAAGTTTAAATTTTTAAATAACTCTGGAAATTTGGATATTCTTACTTGCGCTGCTACTCACGGATATTTACCAATTTTAAGGGAGAATCCAGAAACTGTTAAAGGACAAATTAATACAGCCATTAGGAACCATGAAAATATTTTTGGAACTCAGCCTTTAGGTATTTGGTTACCTGAATGTGCATATTATGAGAATTTAGATGAAATGCTTTTTAATTCTGGGATTAGATATGCAATCTTAGATGGTCATGGTATTCTAAACGCTACACCTAGACCTAGGTATGGTGTGTACGCTCCAATATGCTCGAAAAAAGGAGTTGCCTTCTTTGGAAGAGATAGTGAGTCAACTTTACCTGTTTGGTCTGCAAAAGAAGGGTTCCCAGGAGACAAAGTTTATAGGGAATTTCATAAAGATTTGGGATGGGAATTACCTATCTCCAAACTCCAAAATAAAGGTATCACAACTAAAAGACCTTTGGGTTTGAAGTTTCATAAGATTACAGATGATAAGGTGCCATTAGGGGAAAAGGCTTTTTACTTAGAAAATGAAGCCAAAAAAAAGGTTGCAGAACATGCTGATTCTTATCTTCGCGCGAGATCTAAACAATTAGAAAAATTAACTTTATCCTCTTCCTTTAAGCCATTATTGTTAGCTCCATTTGATGCAGAGTTATTTGGTCATTGGTGGTATGAGGGACCTTTTTTTATTGAAAATATTTTAAAAAACTCTAGTAAATACTCAATTAAGCTTACAAATTTAAAAGAGTTCTTAATTCAAAAGCCAAATCTTCAGATTTGTGATCCATCACCATCAAGCTGGGGACAAGGAGGTTATCATAACTACTGGATTAATGATGCAAATGCGTGGATTGTCCCGGAAATAACTAAAGCAGGCTCTACTTTTGTTGAATTGTGCTCGAAAAATTTTAATAATGACTTATCTCCAAGACTTTTCAAGCAAGCAGCAAGAGAGTTGCTTCTCTCTCAGTCCTCTGATTGGAGTTTTATACTAAGAGCTGGAACTACAACTGAGCTTGCAAAAGAGAGGATAGAAAGACATTTGTTCAGGTTCTGGAAAATAGTTGAAATGATTAAAAATCATTCCAATATTAATTTAAAATTTCTTGAGGTTATTGAGGAAGAAGATAAAGTTTTCCCAGATATCAATATTGATGATTGGCGAAAATAAAAATACTAATTTAACTTGAGCATTCCTAGTTTTACTTTTAGAGGTGAATTTATAAACATCTTACTCATCACGTAAATTAGTTTTGGAAGTGGAAGTGTATTAGTAAGAAAACCTACCCATTCATTGGTTGATAATCTAAAGAAATTTGAGAAAAAGCTTCTTAATCTACTTTCGTCAAAGCTCATCAATCTTCTTAGACCGTATTGGTAAAGTTTATGCCTTTGTATTAACTCGTTAGGCCATAGGATCTCCCAACCTTTTGTTGCTATTTCAAGAGAACTGTGATTAGGTTCTTTTAAAAAGATTGCTAATTTTTTTGCAAGGAGTGGTGCTCTTCTTAATAAAGATCCGATCATGTATCCTGATGCAGGATGCACCATGCTGGCAGACCCTCCAAAACCAAGTACAAATTGTTTCTTAAATGGGAGGGGTAAATTCATTGGGAAAAGGCAATTCTCTTCATGAAAAATTTCACTTACTTGAATACCCTTGCTGTTTAGTCTTTTAAAAAGTCTTTTTTTGAGATTCTCTTGGGATAAGGCAGGATAACTAGCTAATGATGTTTCTTCAACAAAAAAAGTTTCATTTCCAAGATCCATTGCATAAAGAAAGGAAGGAGATGATAACTTTTCTTCATTGTTTAAATGATTAGGACGAAAATCCATTAAAACAAACTGATCCTTATTAACTGGTGGCGATGAAAATTTACCGACAATCCCATACGCAGCTTGTTGAGCGATTTCATTTTTGACTGGTCTTTTTATGAAATTACTCTTATGACCACTTGCGTCAATGACTAACCTAGCCTTTATTCTTAGACCTGAAAAGCAAATCACTTCAGATAGTTTATTTTTCTCTTTAATATCTTTTGCCGTTTCATTCAACCATTCAATCCCGTTACACTTTTTTAAAAGTTCATTTTGAAAAGCTTCTTGATTTATTAAACCATAATCGTAATTATGTTTTGTAGGATTATCTCCCTTTTTATTTTCACCATTACCAAAAAAACTAACTGTTTTGCACCACCGATGAGATAACAAAGACTCTAATCCTAATTCCTCTAATTCAGAAGCCCAAATACCGTATGTATTCTCCCATTTTTCGTTTGGAGATTTAGTTGATAAGCCCTTAATTTTTAGATCTTGCTTGGCTAATTCTGAAGCCATGCATAGTGCTGCAGGCCCGGAACCTAAAATTAGAATATCAAGTATTTCCATATTATCTAATAAACCATATTCTTTTAATTTTCTTTGCCTTGATTTGATTGGTCTGTATCTTCTGTTTGTTCATGAGGAACTAATACAACTTCTGATAAATGATCACCCTCATCTAATCTTTGTAATTTTACTCCAGTAGCAGCTCTAGATTGCTGGGATATTTTATCTGCGTTTGTTCTCACTATCACGCCTTTTTCAGACACAAAAAGTAATTCTTCCCCTTCTCCAAGGACCTTCAAACAAACTAATACATCATCTTTAATTCTGAATTTTATTGCTCTTAAACCCATGCCTGCTCTCTTCTGTAACCTAAATTGGGTTACTGGTACTCTTTTACCTAGTCCAAATGCACTGGCTATTAGTACCCAAGGACCTTCTGAAAAGTCAACTTCAAGATTTTCATCAGACTCTTTCGTGAGATCTTCGCTTCTAGCTAATTGATCAACTAAATCAGATGTCAAAACATCCATAGAAACGAGATTGTCTCCCTCTCTCAGGTTCATAGATTTAACTCCCCTTGCTGTCCTGCCAAGTGGCCTTAATTCGTTAATATCTAGTCTGAAATGAATCGCCATTCCTGTTCTTGATCCAATCAAAACACTGTCACCTTCTTTGGATAAT
Source organism: uncultured Prochlorococcus sp. (assembly GCA_902622435.1). Classification (GTDB taxonomy): domain Bacteria; phylum Cyanobacteriota; class Cyanobacteriia; order PCC-6307; family Cyanobiaceae; genus Prochlorococcus_A. The sequence continues at coordinate 45,136 of CACNQB010000007.1, forward strand.
CTAACCCAAGTTAAAGCATCTCCATCCTCAAGATTTATTGCTATTAAACCATTTGCTCGAATTTTTGAGAAAGCAGAAAGTGAAGTTCTTTTTATAAATCCAGCCTTGGTTAGCATTAATAGATAACAATCCTCATCAAAAGAATCTACCGCAACTAGCGAGGTTATCTTTTCTTCTCTTGGTATTGGGAGGAGTTGAACTGATGGAGTACCTTTAGCTGTTCTGCTACTCATAGGAACTCTATATGCTGGTAGAGCATAAGATACCCCTCTATCACTAAAAAGCAAAAGAGTATCATGATCGTTACAGCTTATAAATAGTTTTACTTCATCATCTTCTTGTGTCTTCGTTCCGGCTTTACCTCTAGACCCACGACTTGTAGATTCGAATTCATTAACAGGCATTCTTTTTAAATAACCTGCTTCCGTCAATAAAACTACAGATCTGTCATTAGCGATAAGATCAATATCATTTAGACCACCGCCTAAATCAAGTATTTCAGTTTTTCTTGTAGAGGAAAATCTTTCATCGATTTTATTAAGTTCTTCAAGAATAATTTCAAATATTCTTTCTTTACTATTCAATATTTGCTGATATTGATTAATTTTTTGCGTTAACTCATCATGTTCCCCTTTGATTTTATCAGCTTCTAGTGCTGTTAATCTTCTTAATTGCATTTGCAATATAGCTTCTGCCTGTGTGGCAGATAACTCATGATCAGTTTGTAATTTTTCTCGTGCTGAAACTGTATCTTTTGCTGATCTTATTAGATTAATAATCTCATCCATAGCACCCAAGGCTAATAAAAGACCTTTTACAATATGATCCCTCTCTTCAGCCTTTTTTAATAAAAACCCTGTTCTTCGTCTTATTGTCTCCACTCTGAATTCTAGAAATACATCTAACATTTTTCTGAGTGAAAGTGTTGAGGGCTCTCCTTTTACTAAGGCAAGGATATTTGCACTAAAGTTATTTTGTAGAGGTGTTAACTTAAATAAATTATTTAAAACTACTTGTGGGTAGGCATCTCTTTTTAGTTCAATAACAATCCTCATTCCGTCTCGATCACTTTCATCTCTAATATCAGAAATACCTTCTAATTTTTTTTCATTAACCAAGTCAGCAATTCTTTCTATCAATCCCGCTTTATTAGTTTGAAATGGGAGCTCTGTAATTATTACTGCATCTTTTTCAGCTCTACTACTGGATTTAATTTGCTCAATATTTGCTACACCTCTCATGGTTATAGAACCCCTCCCTGTCTTGAAAGTTTCTCTGATACCATCTCTGCCTAAGATTTGACCACCTGTGGGAAAATCAGGACCCTTAATTATTTCAAAAAGTTCTCTATCTTCAATCGAAGGGTTATTGATAATTGTTTTAAGACCATTAATTAATTCCCCTAAGTTATGAGGTGGAATATTAGTTGCCATCCCCACTGCTATTCCAGAAGATCCATTTAGTAGTAGTTGAGGGATTCTCGCAGGTAAAACTGTTGGTTCTTGCTGAGATCCGTCAAAATTATCGGCGAAATCTACAGTTTCAGATTCAATATCCTCTAATAAACTTTCGTCTGTAAGAGATTGTAAACGAGATTCTGTATATCTCATTGCTGCTGGAGGGTCGTTATCTACAGAACCAAAGTTTCCATGGCCATCTATGAGTGGCATCCTCATTGAGAAGTCCTGAGCCATCCTAACCAAAGCATCATAAACAGCAGTATCGCCATGAGGGTGGTATTTACCTAGTACTTCTCCAACAACTCTTGCACATTTTCTGTATGGTCTACCGCTAGTTAAACCAAGTTCATACATCGCATAAAGAATTCTTCTATGAACAGGTTTTAATCCATCTCTTGCATCTGGAAGGGCACGACCGACTATAACGCTCATTGCATACTCAAGATATGAGCGAGACATCTCGTTTCTTAGGTCAGTCTGAATAATTCGGTCGTTATCTTCGCTTAATCCTGAGTTATCAGAATCTAAAATATCAGACATATAAAAATCCTTTTTTTAATAATAATCGCAGATTGTCATAATGAATAAAAAAAAATATTTATTTAATTCCCAAATACTCACATTTACACACAAATCAAAATAAAACCTTTTGTTTTTGAATAAACCTTGGCTTATTACCCCTTTAGTTGTTAATTTAATCAGAATGAAGAATAAATTTCGTGAATATTGAACTTGGTTTAAATAAAAAAGTCAGAAGGGCTTATGGCATTGATGAAATAGCTTTAGTCCCTGGGGATAGAACACTTGATTACGATTTGACTGATCCTTCTTGGTCAATAGGTGATATCAAAAGAGAAGTTCCGATCGTAGCAAGTGCCATGGACAGTGTTGTCGATGTGAATACGGCTATAGAACTCACAAAATTAGGTTCTATAGGGGTTATTAATATGGAGGGTATACAAACAAGATATGAAAATCCAGATAAAATATTGAACCAAATAGCATCAGTCGGGAAAAATGATTTTGTTCCGTTAATGCAGAAGATATACAGTGAACCCGTCAAGGAGGGATTGATTTTACAAAGAATAAATGAGGTCAAAGAAGGAGGAGGTATCGCTGCTTTTAGTGGGACTCCTCAAGCTGCCATTAAGTTTAGAGAAACACTTAATAATTCAAAAATAGATTTATTTTTTCTTCAAGGAACTGTTGTTTCAACTGAACATATTGGTTTGGAAGGTAAGGAAACCTTAAATATTAAAGATCTTTGCCAATCTATGAATGTCCCGGTTGTAGCGGGAAATTGTGTTACTTACGAAGTCGCAAAACTTCTCATGGACGCAGGAGTTGCAGGATTAATGGTTGGGATAGGACCTGGAGCGGCATGTACATCAAGAGGAGTACTGGGAATTGGAATTCCACAAGCAACTGCAATTGCTGATTGTAGTGCGGCCAGAAATGATTATTTTCAAGAATGTGGTCGTTATATACCTATTATTGGTGATGGAGGTATTGTGACGGGCGGAGATATCTGTAAATGTTTAGCATGTGGAGCAGATGCTGTAATGATTGGATCCCCAATAGCTAAATCCTCAAACGCTCCAGGTAAAGGATTTCACTGGGGTATGGCTACTCCAAGTCCAGTATTGCCTAGGGGCACAAGAATTGAAGTTGGTTCTACAGGATCCTTAGAAAGAATAATTAAAGGACCGGCCTTACTTGATGATGGGACACATAACTTATTAGGAGCCATTAGAACTTCAATGAGTACTCTTGGGGCAAAAAATATTAAAGAAATGCAAGAAGTTGAAATTGTTATCGCACCATCTCTTCTAACAGAGGGTAAGGTTTATCAAAAAGCGCAGCAGCTTGGGATGGGTAAGTAGTTTTTTAAAGCAAAACTATAAAACCTTTGTTAATTAAGCATTAAATTGAAAAATTTTCTAATTAGGAGTTATTATTAAATGATGGGGGAAACCCCATACTCCTCACACACTAAATCGCCCGATTAATCGGGCTTTTTTAGATATTTTGTTACTTATATTATTTTATCTGTAATGAAATCATCACTTACAAGAATTGCCTGCTAAATTTTCAAAAAGGAATACTTAAATTATGTCATCAGCTCCAGCCGTAACTGATTCTTCATTTGACAAGGATGTACTGCAAAGTGATCTACCAGTCTTGGTTGATTTTTGGGCACCATGGTGCGGTCCATGTAGGATGGTTGCACCAGTTGTAGAAGAAATCTCAAAAGACTTCGAAGGGAAAATTAAAGTTTTTAAATTAAACACAGATGAGAATCCAAATGTTGCAAGCCAATACGGAATTAGAAGTATCCCAACACTAATGATCTTTAAAGGAGGTCAAAAGGTTGATACCGTTGTTGGGGCTGTACCAAAAGCAACTCTTTCGAGCACTTTAACTAAGCATTTATAAATTTAAAAGCTTTGCACAAAATTGGACTTATAGATTACGGGATGGGTAACATTCATTCTGTAACAAAATCTCTAGAAAGTCTTGGAGAAGAAATTATATTAATTAAAAACTTTAATGATTCCAAGTTTTGTAAGGCGATAGTACTTCCTGGGGTCGGAGCATTTGATCCAGCGATGAATAATCTCATAAATACTGATTTGATAACTGATTTGAAAAACTGGATTAAAAGTGGGAAGTCCTTCTTTGGGATATGTTTAGGTCTTCAACTACTTTTTGAATCTAGTGATGAAGGAAAAGTTCAAGGGCTGGGGATTTTAAAAGGAAAAATACACAAAATACCCAATATTGTTAACCAAAGAATCCCACACATGGGTTGGTGCCAACTTTTACCCACAAAAAAAAATACTTTATTTGGGATTGAAGAATTAAATAATTGGGTCTATTTTGTACATTCCTATCATGCAATTCCAGATGACTTAAATATTATTGCGGCTCAGGTTGATTATGGCTCTGAAAAATTAACTGCAATGATAGAGAATGATAATTTATTGGCCTGTCAATTTCATCCGGAAAAATCTGGGAAAACTGGTGAAAAACTTTTGAAAAGATGGCTGAGTAATATTCAATAACAGATGCTTAGGGATGAAGACTAATTTAAAATTAATAGGTGGCAAAAAACTCCAAAGTCCTAATGATTCTCGTACCAGACCTACAACTTTGAGAGTGAGAGAGGCCATATTTAATATATTAAACAATAGAGTTGAAAATAGTAACTGGTTAGATTTATTTAGTGGAACAGGTGCCATATCTTGCGAAGCCTATAATCACGGGGCAAGTAAAATACTTGCAATTGAAAAGAACAAAATCAACTCAAAAATTTGCTTAGAAAATTTACTTTCTTTGGAAGATATAGAGAATAGAAGAAATGATATCGAAGTTATTTGTAAAGACGTTTTAAAATGGACAAAACCAAATTATGAGAGAAACTTATCATCTAGAAATATGGATTTAAATAAATTAAAATTTGATTTTGTTTATCTTGATCCTCCCTACCATGTGGATTTCCATCAATTAATTTTAAATCAATTATTTAAATGTAATTTTTTAAAAAAAGATTCGACAGTTATTTGTGAACATTCTCCAGATCTAACTATTAAAAAAAGTACTTTGTGGGAAACTATAGATGTACGAAATTATGGGCAGTCAAGATTAACATTTTTAGTCAATGTCTAGCATCCCCGAACCTCTTCTGTATTGATTCCATGCACTTACGAATAATCCAAGAAGAGTTATTGGAACTAAACCTAAAACAATTCCACATAGAAGAGGCTCGATCATTTTTTTTGCCTTTTTTGAATTTCTTTATCACAATTGTTACATAGAGATTATTTTTTGTGTCAACATCTTCATCAACTGCAGCAGAAAGAGACTTAAAAAGAGAATTCTTAAAAATTGTTCTTTTTTTATTTGGAGTTTTATTGATTTTGTTTTCAATATTTTTCGTAAATCATCATGAAAATAATAAATATATTATTGAAACTCTTAAGCTCAATGGCTCTGCTGAGGAAGGAGATGCTCTTTTTAAGATGAATTGTGTTGGATGTCATGGAATTACAGCAAGAGGATTAGTGGGCCCAGACTTGCACTCAATAACTAAACGTTTGAATGATAAACAGATAATAAAACAAGTTACTGAAGGTCTAACTCCTCCTATGCCAAGTTTTGAAATTGATCCTGTAAATATGTCTAATTTATTAAAATATCTTCATAGCCTTGAATGATTTTGGGAAAAAATTTTTCTAATTTAAAGGTAATATTAGTTGAACCAAATGGCCCTTTAAATGTAGGGAGCGTTGCTAGATTATGCTCCAACTTTGAAGTTGATGAATTAAGAATTGTGTCTCCGAAATGCGATATATTTTCTTTAGAAGCAAAAAAAATGGCCCTTAAAGGTCATAAATTTCTTGAAAATTGTAAGATTTTTGATGATCTTCAAAAAGCAATTTTTGACTGTGATTTAGTTCTGGCATCTTGTGGAAGGATTGATGAAAATAAAAATTCATTTTTTGGATCTTCTGAAGATATAGTTGATTGGACTTTATCCTTTAAATGGATAAATAATTTAGCAATTATATTTGGAAGAGAAGATAGAGGCTTAACTAACAGTGAATTGCTTCTGGCAAATAAAACTTTTACTATCCCAACTTCTCAGAATAATCCTTCATTAAATCTTTCTCACGCAGTTTCAATAGCTTTGTATGAGTTAAATAAGTCTTCAAAAAGAAACTTTGAACGAGAACTAAAAGTTTTTAATCTTGCATCTTCAAAACAAATTCATGATTCGTTTTCTGAGATAGAGGAATTACTTTTGAAGGTTGGATATCTTTTAAAACATACTTCCAAGGCAAAAATCAGTAAATTTAAGAACTTTATTTTGAGGGCAAATACATCAATCCATGAAATTAATGTTTTAAGAGGAATTGTCCATCAAATAAACTGGTTTTTGAACAATTCAAAAAAAAATTAGCAACTATAATATTTGATTAGTTATTATTCATTCCTTGTTTTAATTTGATAGGGATATTTACTAAAAACATTTTCTGAAGTAACATCTATTGATTATTTGAATATTTAAGAAAACTAAAACTGTGCCTAAAACAAAGAAAAGAAGAGTTTTTCCTTTTACAGCAGTAATTGGTCAAGAAGAAATGAAATTGGCTCTCTTGTTAAATGTTATTGATCCAAGAATTGGAGGAGTGATGATAATGGGTGATAGAGGGACTGGTAAATCTACTACAATCAGAGCCTTAGCTGATTTGTTGCCCGCAATCGATGTTGTTAAAGACGATCCATACAATAGCTCACTATTTGATCCTGATTTACAAAGTAAAGAAGTTTTGGAAAAAATTACTCAAGGAGAAAATCTTGAGAGTATTCAAAAACAAGTGCCTATGGTTGATTTGCCTTTAGGGGCTACTGAAGACAGGCTTTGTGGAACCATTGATATAGAGAAGGCTTTGAGCGAAGGTGTTAAAGCATTCGAACCAGGTTTATTAGCAAAAGCTAATAGGGGTTTACTATACGTTGATGAAGTTAATTTACTTGATGATCATTTAGTTGATGTACTTTTAGATTCGGCAGCTTCGGGATGGAATACAGTTGAAAGGGAGGGGGTCTCAGTTCGACATCCTGCTAGGTTTGTCCTTATTGGTTCAGGAAATCCAGAAGAAGGTGAATTAAGGCCTCAACTATTGGATAGGTTTGGTATGAGTGTTGAAGTTAAGACAGTTAGAGATGCTGAATTAAGAGTTCAAGTAGTTGATCAAAGAACTTCTTTTGATGATAATCCTGATGAGTTTTCATTGAGCGTTGAGAAACAACAGGATGAACTTCAACAAAAAGTTATTAAAGCACAAGAAATATTAAATTCTGTTCAAATGGATGATGACTTAAGATTGAATATTTCTGCAATCTGCGGAGAACTAGATGTGGATGGTTTACGTGGAGATATTGTTACAAATAGGTCTGCAAGGGCAATTGCAGCATTTGAGGGCAGAACTGAAGTGCAAGAAGATGACATAGCAAGGGTTATTTCTTGTTCTTTAAGACATAGACTTAGAAAAGATCCTCTAGAACAAGTTGATTCAGGAGAAAGAGTTATTCAAGCTTTTTGTAAAGTATTTGATTTAGATGAAAAAGAAAATCTTTCAAAATTTCAATTGTCTGCTGAAGCCTAATAACAGTGAGAATAATTGGGATTGACCCTGGATTAGCTAGAGTTGGTTATGGAATAATTGAGATAGAAAATGAAAGAAAGATATTATTAGACTGCGGCGTTATTGAGACAGGTAAAGATAAAAAAGAAGAAGATAGACTTTATGAGATATTCCAAGATCTTAATGAGTTAATAAATCATTGGAAACCAACTGCTGCGGCAGTAGAAAAATTTTTCTTTTACAGATCAAGCACTACCATTAGTGTGGTGCAGGCCAGAGGTGTGATTATGATGGTATTGGCCTCTAAAAAAATTCATGTTAGTGAGTATTCACCCGCTCAGATAAAATTAACAATTGCTGGATCTGGAAAGGCCTCTAAAAAAGATATTCTTGATGCTGTTATGTATAACTTAGATCTTGACAAACCTCCAAAACCTGATGATTCAGCTGATGCATTGGCTATAGCTCTCACAAAACTAAATGAGGATGGCTTTAACTGAAAATTTAATATGACGATCTTTGAAAATAAGAAATTGGAGAGGGATACTTTTAGAAAACTAAGAGATGGGACTTCTCTTAATCAAAGAGAAAATGTAGAAAAGAATGTAAGATTATATATTGATTCACTTGTTAAGGTATATAAAAATATTGGTTATATAGGGATATATTGGCCTCTAAAAAATGAAGTTGATATAAGAAGTCTTAAAAAAAAATTTAGTTTAGCTTTGCCTAGATGTAAAGATAAAAAAGAGTTGTTATTTTATCCATGGGATGAAAAACCTCTTACCAAAGATTCTGAGGGAATACTAAGTCCAAATAATTCATCTCCATTAAGTTATTTGCAGATAAGTATGATATTTGTACCATGTCTTTCCGTTGATAAAAATTTAACAAGATTAGGTTATGGAGGAGGTTATTTTGATAAATTTAGGCGAGATAATGATTGGAGAAATGTTCCATGCATTGGAGTATTAACTTCTAATTGTGTAAGTAGGATTACATTAACCAGAGCTGAGTGGGATATTCCTTTATCTGGCTTTATCACGGAAAAAGAAATATTTGTATAATAGAAGACTCATGAAGTGATTAATTTATAGTTTTAAAAAATGGAAAATCAGGAAAAATACAATAATTTATCAACATTAGTTGAAAAGTTGAAGAAATCAGAAGATCCAAAAAGAAAATATGAATACATTTTGTGGTTAGGCAAAAAATTGAAAGAACCAGATAGTGAAATCCTTGTTGAAGAAAATAAAGTTAAGGGATGCGTTTCAGAAGTTTTTGTTAAGGCAACTATTAAAGCCGGTAAATTATTTTGGGAAGGATATTCTGATGCTCTCATAACAAAGGGTTTATTAGCCTTTCTAATAAGTGGATTAAATGAGTTAACTCCAAATGAAGTTGTTGAAATAGATAAGAAATTTATAGAAGATACTGGTTTAAAAACAAGCTTAACCCCTTCAAGATCAAATGGTTTTTTAAATATTTTATTGAAAATGCAGTCTCAAGCAAATGAATTTTTGTAGGTCTAATAATATAAAATTAAATTCAAAGTAAAAAGAAATAAAACAATGAGAAAATGCAAAATTGGTATTGTAGGTTTTGGAACTGTAGGTTCAGGGATTTATAAAATATTAACTTCTGAACTTGATTCACATCCAATTCTAAAAGAAATAGAAATTTCAAAAATAGCAGTTAAAGATCTTAATAAAAAAAGAGATATTGAGCTAGATAATAATTTATTAACCGATGATCCATTTAAATTAATTAATGACCCATCTATAGATGTAATTGTTGAAGTAATGGGTGGGGTTGATTTAGCGAAAGAAATTATTCTGCAATCATTAAAATTAGGTAAATCTGTTATTACCGCAAATAAAGCAGTTATTGCAAGATATGGAGAAGAAATATATAAGACTGCATCTAAAGAAGGAGTGTATATATTGTCAGAAGCCGCTGTTTGCGGGGGGATTCCAATAATTGAGCCCTTAAAAAGATCATTAAAAAGTAACAGTATAAAAAAAATGGTTGGGATAATAAATGGCACAACAAATTTTATTCTTTCAAAGATGGCAAATGAAAAAGCTGATTATAAGGAGACTTTAAAATTGGCCCAAAGCCTTGGTTACGCAGAATTTGATCCAACTGCAGATGTTGAGGGGCATGATGCTGCTGATAAGATTTCAATCCTTAGTGAACTCGCATTTGGAGGGAAAATCAAAAGAGAGGAGATACATTCTGAGGGTATTAGTAAAATTAATCTCAAGGATATCGAATATGCCAATAAATTAGGATTTGAAATAAAACTTTTAGCGCTCTCCGAAAGGGGACAAACAAATAGTAATGATTCACTTGCTTTGAATATTTGGGTAGGCCCTTCTTTGATTCCAAAATCTCATCCATTAGCAACAGTTAAGGGTGTTAATAATGCCTTATTGATAGAGGCTGATCCTCTAGGAGAGATAATGTTGTATGGTCCTGGTGCAGGGAGTGGCCCAACTGCTGCATCTGTTGTATCAGATATTTTAAATCTGCATGCCGCCTCAGTAAAAAATAATAATTCAGTCGATCCATTGTTATCTTTTGATTTCTGGAGAACCTGTCATATCATAGAATATTCACAAATAAACAAAAAAAATTACCTTAGAATTATATGTCTTGATAGTCCAGGCGTTATAGGTAAGATTGGAGATATTTTTGGAAAGAATAATGTATCAATCGAATCAATTGTTCAACTTGATGCAAGTGAGGACAAAGCAGAAATTGTCGTTATTACTCATGAGGTGAATAATGGAGATTTTGAGAAATCTAAAGATGAAATAAATTCGCTAAATGAAGTCAAAATTATTGCAAGTCAATTAAGTTGTATTTAAAAAAATAGTTTGCAAATTTCTTTATAGCTTGGTAAACAGAAGAAAGTAAGTGTTTGGTTTTAGAACCTTAATGATTCATTCAAAACTATTAGACAGTGAAAATAATAATTTAATTTCTTCTGAAAACCTTTATAAAGGTGCTTGTGTAAAAATTAAAAATAGCAATAAGACTTTTCAAGTAATTGGTTTAAATAAAAGTAAAGAAATTTGTTGGGTGAGAGAGTGGCCTTTTGCCTGTAATTCAAAAAAAACATTTGCTTTAGAAATAAATCAAATAACCATACAAATTTTCTGCTCAAATAATTCTTCAGAAAAACTAAGTAATTATTAAACATGAAAAAAAAAGTTGTTTTATCAATATTTATTATTTTAATTTCTTTTTTACAGAATTCTTGCGGCTCAAAAAGAATATCTAAAAAAATCATAGTAGCAAGTTCTGGAAAAATTGAATCTTTAGATCCAGCTAGAGCAAATACTCTTAAAGCAATTCAATTAATCAGTTCTCTTGGAGACACATTATATGAATTAAATTCTGATGGAGAATTAATCCCTCAATTGGCCTCGGGGATGCCAGTTATTTCAAAGGATAGACTTCAAATAACTATCAATTTAAGAAAGAATGTTTTTTTTCACGATGGAACTGCATTTAACTCAAATGCTATGAAGTTTACCTTTGATAGATTTAAAAGAATTGGAACGATGAACTATATTTTAGGAAATAAGATTAAATCAATAGAAACGCCAAGTGAATATTTAGTCATAATAAATTTGAATAAACCATCAAGTTCTTTAAATGGTTTACTCACTTCAGTAAATTTAACTCCAATATCTCCTACATTTTACAAACAATATTCTGATAAGTTTCTAAATGAAAAATTCGTTGGTACTGGCAAGTATGTGCTGACTAGTTTTTCTAATGAAATTCAATCAATTGATCCATATTTGAATTATTGGGGTGAAAAGCCCTTAAATAACGGCATTAATTTTGTGGGATATTCAAATTCATCATCTCTTTTTGGGGCTCTAAAAAGTAAACAAATTGACGTGCTTTTATCAAATTCAATTGATGATAGTCAAAGAAAAAGTTTAAATAATTTAAGCAAAAATAAACAGTTTAATGAAGGTAATAGCCCTTTCACTGAATTAAGTTTTATAAGCCTTAAAACTAGTTCTTATCCCCTTAATAATCTTAATTTAAGAATGGCTTTAGCAAAAAGTCTTAATAGAAAATTGATTAGTGAGAAAGTAAGTTATGGATTAAGGAAGCCCTCTAGATCAATTGTTCCTCCGATATTAAAAAAAGATAATCAAGAACTGTGGCCTAAATACGATTATTTAGAAGCAAGAAGGTTATTGCAAAAAGAAAATTATTGCAATGGAAATATTCTAAAAATACCCCTTACTTATAGATCGAATGTACCAGCTGACAAGCTTATTGCTCTGACCTGGCAAGAAGAAATTAAAAGTTCTTTGAAAGATTGTATTGAAATTGAACTCAATGGGGTTGAATCTACAACAGTTTATAAGAATTTAAGTTTAGGAATTTATACGGCAGTTCTTCTCGATTGGACTGGGGCTTATTCAGATCCAGAGGCCTATCTTACCCCTCTTTTAAGTTGTAATGAAATAGTTGATGGCATTTGTAAAAAAGGAGAATCAGTTTACAGCGGCAGTTTTTGGGGATCTAATAAAGTGGAAAGTTTATTTCTTGAGAGTGAAAAAATAAGTGGAATTAAAAGATTAGAAAAACTTGTTGAAATTGAAAAAATAGCAGCACGTTCAATACCTTATATTCCTATTTGGATATCCTCTCAAAAAGCATGGTCACAAAATAAAATATCAAAACCTATTTTTAATGGTGCAGGAATAATTTCATTGAGTGATCTTGAGTTAATTAATGAGTAGAAATTTAAATAAACTACTAAATTATTCCCTATTAAAAATTTCATTAATACCCATAATGTTATGGATTATTTCTTCATTAGTTTTTATTTTATTAAGAGTTGCTCCAGGCGATCCTGTCGATGCAATACTTGGATCTGCTGCAGATGAGGTTTCTAGGGAACTTCTAAGAAATAAATTGGGGCTAAATGAACCTTTAATAAATCAATATTTTTCATATATTAAAAATATATTGCACTTAGATTTTGGCCAATCTCTTAGTACCCAAGAGCCTGTCCTTAATATTATTATTAAGTCATTGCCTGCAAGTCTTGAGCTTGGATTCTTTTCAATATTAAGTGCCACACTAATAGGATTCCCATTGGGATTACTTGGTTTAAGAAATAGAGGGAAAAAGACTGATTATATTACTAGAATATTAGGAATTGCCACATATGCGATCCCTCCTTTTTGGGGAGCAATGTTAGCGCAATTATTATTTTCTGTATTTTTTAATATTTCACCAATTGGAGGTAGATTTCCAATATTTCAACAACAACCTCAAATTACAGGTTTTCTAGTTTTAGATAGTATTCTTTCAAATAATATTATTGCCTTGAAAGGTAGTCTTTATCATCTCGCACTTCCTTCGATTACCCTTGGCTTTTTATTAAGTGGTATATTCAGCCGCTCATTAAGATTAAATTTGGATAAGACATTTAAAAGTGATTATGTAAATGCTGCTATATGTAGAGGAATATCAAAGAAAAAAATATTTTTAAACCATGCATTGCCTAATGCTCTATTGCCAATTGTCACTATTTCTGGCTTGACTATGGCCTCATTAGCAGGAGGTGCTCTATTGTTCGAGGTAACTTTTTCATGGCCAGGTATTGCTTTAAGATTACATGAAGCTATTTCTCAAAGAGACTATACCTTGGTTCAAGGAATTGTAATTTTTACCTCTATGCTCATAGTCTCTTTAAATCTCTTCGTGGATATTTTAATCGCATATTTAGATCCACGAATAGAGTACTAATTTTGTGAAATTTCTTTTATTGTTTCAAGATCTAAAAGATGGAAATCAAGTCCCAAATCTCTTTGGTTTTTAACTACTGTAGGGATCTTTTGTTCTTTAATATTTTTTAAAAATTCAACTATAAATTTCGTAGATAAATCTTGTACTAATATTGGCTCTGAACCAATAAAAGATTCACTTATTTTGAAGACGTCATTATTTTCTTCATTGCTTTTATTAATTCTTATTGGAGAGAAATGACTAGCTCCTTCAATAATTAGAAATCTATTTGATGGATTATTTAAAGCAGAAAAAACTCTAAATTGTTCATTCATTAATGGTGTAATAAGGTCATACGTTCCACCTACTAGAAGAGTTGGTGCTTTAATGCCTGTACTATTTTCTTTTGGCCATAATAGACTTCCAAATGAATTAAAACCTACTATGGCACTGGCCTTGTTAGTGTTATTTTTCTTAGGGAATGGTATCTCACTCAACTGACATTGAAGTAATTTTGATAAATTTGTTACCGCAAAGTCTTTTAATGCCGAATCACATTTTTCCTCAAGTTGTTCAGTAGGTTTCTTTCCTTCATATAAAAGTGCTATTAAAGCACCAAGTGAATGTCCCATTAAAATATAAGAATTATTATTTAAACCAAATTCTCCATTTTCATGAGCTTTCAATACAGCCCCTAAATCTTTAATTCTATATAAGAAAAAGTCTGCACTTCCTGGTATTGTTTCCTTACCATCGAGTACTTCTATGAATGATTCTAAATTACTCCCTCTATGATCTATGAATAATATTGGCCAGCCTCTTCTAGCCAATTCGTTACCTATCCATTTGAAATTATTAATTTCGCCTGCAAGTCCTGGCATAAATATTATCAATTCTTTATCAAAATTTGTTTTATTGTTTTTCCATATTTCAATTTCAAAAGGTTTCACTCGGTGAGGAGCATAAATTTTTTTTTCAATTTTTATGAGATCTTTAGTTGATTTTTTTTCAGTATTTTTAAAGACATTTTGTTTAGTTCTTTCAAGTTTATGTAATTTGAACAACAGTTCTTGTTGCATTGATAATTCATTTTTCCAAGATGAAATTATTAAAATTAGATTATCAATATCTAGTGAAATTTCTTCTGATGGTAATGCCTTTATGATGTCTAAAGTTGAAACTTCTTTTTTTTGGTCTAATAAATTTTCTATAGTGTTATATATTTCTGTTCCATTATTGTCTTTTGGAACTTTAATGCTTTTGCTTAATTCTGTAAGAATTTTACGCCCTATCCAACTTCTTAATATTTCTCTATTTAATCCCTCTTCTTTGAAAACTGGAAATTCTAAAAATTTTGATAATTCAAAAACTCTTATAAGTCCATTTTTTTTTAACCAATCTATTAATTCTGATGAATCATCTTTGTATTTTTCTAATTTTGATAATTGTTCTATAGTAAGAGGGATTTCCATCTCTTCAAACTTAATATTTATCTTTTCAGCAGCCTTTAAACCATTATTAAAAAATAAACCACAAAAATTAAAAAAAATTATAAAAATGTATTTCACTAGTGATTAGTCCAAATAGTTTACAAATTAGCAAAAATTGGTGGATTCAATTTCCTTATCATTTGAGGTTAATAACCAAGATAAGATTTTTTGCTGCATTTGGAGCAGGAGGTGTTATTTATTTAACATCACTTATTTTTAATATCCTAGGATTATCTGCGACAGATATTGGCTTGGGATTTACCACTTCAGCAATAATTGGAACCGTAACAAGACTCTTTACAGGTAATTATCTTAATAAAACGGGAAAAATACAATTTCCGATAATTACTTCTTCAATATTAAGTATTGCAGCTAGCTTATGCCTCATTTTTTCAAGAGATACTTTTTTGTACATTATTGGACAATCACTTGTTGGGGCTGCTGCAGGAATATATTGGCCTGCTGCAGAGTTTGGGGTGCCCTATTTTTGTCATCCTATCGAAACACGTAGAGCTTATGCCCTTGTTAGAAGTTCGGAGGCTTTAGGAATATTTCTAGGGGTATTAATAGGGGGTTATATGACAAATTTTTTGTATTCTAAATCAATTTTTATTAATGATATATTTTGCATGTTAGTTATCACATATTTAATATCTAGAAATAGTTCTTCTATTAATAGCAACTTAGAAAATTTCCAAAAAAAATTAGCAGATCCAATTAATAAGGGACAATTGAAATGGAATAAAAATTCAACAATAATTATTTTATCTATTTTATTGATAACTACCTCTTTAGCTTTGATTCAAGTAACTTTGCCTCTGGATCTTGTAAAAGGTGGAGTTTATCGCAATGCATTAAGTAAAGAAATTATTAGTCTTATAATTTCTATTCAATTAATTTTGTTGTTGTTTTTACAATGGCCTGTCGGTTCTTGGATATCTAAGAAAGGAAGATTATATGGCTTGAAATTTAGTTTAATAAATTTCTCTTTCGCTTCTTTTTTATTATTTATTTCTAGTTATTTTAATATCCCAGCGTTTTATTTAATTTCTTTGGCATTGATTTTAGTAAGTTTAGGGACTGCTTCATTTCTTCCAACATCAACAGATGTCGTTTTCAGAATAGCTCCTTCAAATAAAAAAGGATTTGCACTTGCTCTATTATCACAATGTTTCGCTATGGGTTATTTTTTTGGACCATTTATTTCAGGACGCATATTAGATCTATTTGGTTATGCTTCAATAATCTGGCTTTCAATTTCTTGTAGTTGCTTTATTGCATTTACAATTCTATTTAAGAGATTATTTTAATTAATCTTTTCTAATTCAATAATTCTTCTCTCTCTTAGAAATAAGAAAAAAGGTGCAGAGAATGCGAAGGCTATAAGAAAAGTTCCAATGTATACAACCCACATATTCTTCATGTTTAGTTTTTTTGATTCATTTACTATCCATATAAAAATAGCGCTTGCACCTACTAATAGATCTCTAGAAATTGACTGAGCTGCAGGGTTTGCATTTGCTAAAGAAATGAAGTTATTTATATCAAAGCTGTTTCCATATTCCCTAGCAAATTCGAAATTTGCCAACATTGGCAGAACAGCTCCCAAAATTGATAGAAAAAGGTAAAGAAAAGATAGTATCTGTTTATTATCTTTTAATATGTTAAAAGAATTCACTTGTCAAAAATATTTCTTTTAATAATAGTATTTAAAAGCTTATGATTGTTGACAAGAATAATAAAGTTGAAGAATATAAATTTAAAAAAGGAAATTTAAATTTTGCCGTTATTGGTCATGTTGAGTGGATAAATTTTTTAAAGGTTGATCAATTACCAAAACCCGGAGTTATTTCTCATTCTGAAAAGTCCCTTGAGTATCCAGCTGGTGGCGGATCTATTATCGCGAAAATACTTTCTGATTTAACTTTAAACCAAATTCATTTTTTTACGTCATTAGGTAATGATGATTATGGAGATAGGTGTTTCAAGATTCTCTCAAATATGGGAATTAAGTTGCATGTAGCTTGGCGTGATAAACCAACTAGAAGAGGATTTAGTTTAATTGACTCTCAAGGTGAAAGAGCAATAACAGTTATTGGAGAAAGGTTAGCTCCAACTCATAAAGACAATTTAGAATGGAACATTTTAAAAAAAATGGACGGAATTTTTATTACTGCATCTGATTCAGAGATTTTTAAAATGGCTAGATCAGCTTCAATCCTGTGTACAACACCAAGGGTAGGATTAAATACAATTAATAATTCAAATGTTCTTTTAGATGGATTAATAGGCAGTAATCTTGATCCCGGAGAAGTTTTTTCTTTTTCTGAATTATTTTTAAAACCGAAATATACTGTTAAAACTGAGGGAGAGAAGGGAGGCATAATATTCCCAGGAGGAAGATATAAGGCTCTTAAAAACAAAAAATTAAAGGTTGATTCTTATGGATGTGGTGATTCTTTTGCCGCGGGCCTTCTTTATGGAATGGCATCTAAATGGGATATAGATAAAAGTTTAAATTTTGCTAAAGTAATGGGGAGAGACGCTAGTGAATTTTTCGGACCATATGCAAATCATGATGAAAAATAATTGAATTAACACTTACATGAGCAATCTAGATAATAAAAATAAAAATATTCTTGTAGAAAACATTATTGTTTTCTTTTTATTTACTGTTTTATTGGTTTTTAAATCTTTGAAAACTTTATCTAGAATTTTTACTTATGGAATCTTAAGAAAAGAAATATTAACTACTAAAAGTAACTTAGGCGTAGATATTAAAATAAAAATTAAATAGTTAATGAATATATTTTTATTTTTTCTAATTTTAGGAGTTATTTTTTTTGTCTACAAAAAAATTAAATATAAAAAGCCAAAGAACTTGAAATTAAACAAATTTAAAAATAAACTTAAAAGCACGCAAACAAATATTGAAAGAATTTTTTTAAGAGAGGAAGAAAAAACCTTTTCAAACCCTAATATAAATATCTTTATTGGTAGTTATGATAATGAAGAAAATATTAATAGGAAATCTAATATTCACAGAGCAAGGCTTTCAAAATTTAAGAAATCCAAATTAAATGGTGAGATGATATTTCAAGATGATGAACAAAGGATTTATAAATTTAATAATGGTAGGAAAGTTTATTTATAAAAAGTTTAATTATAGTTTTTGTTCTAACTACACTCAAGACTTTCTCTGGTTGAAACGCCTGTTGTTGGATTGATCCCATCAGCAATTTCACAAAGATTTCTTTGATCTTCGCTGTCAAGAATAGCGTAAGAAAAATCTGCTCCTTCTATTTGAGCTCCTGCAAAACTGCTACCTGATGCGATCATATTTATTAAAACAGCATTTCTAAGATCTGTTTTTTGGAAATTAACTCGATCAGAAAGAGTATCGGTCAGGTCGATTCCATTTAAATTAGAACCTTTTAAATCAGATAGGGTTAAAGTTGTCCCATGTAAATCAACGTCACTAAAATCTGCATCTCTTGCCACTGCTCCAGCTATAGATGACAAATGAAGATCCTCTCCATGGAAATCAAATCCTGTAATATTAGATCTTACATAACTTGGAACTTCATCTCCCTCGCCCTTAACAGCTACATTTGCCCCAGCAAAAACTGGAGAGGATAAAACTAAGAAAGAAAAAGTTATGCATAAAAAATATTTTAAAAATCTGAAAAATTTCATACTATAGAATTCGAATATTATTATTTTATAACAATTAGATAATTTTTAAAATTGATGACTAAATTTGGAACTCCTTTTTAAAATTATTTAACACTATAAATTTTGAATCTAGGCTCTAAATTGGTTATGCAATCTAGAAGTTTTTTGTTATCTCTGCTATTCGTAACCTTGAATTCAGATTCAACTGTACCTTCTTTATCTCTTATAGCTTGATTTAAAACTATGGAACCGTTTTCGTCAGATATTGATCTATGAAAAGTTCCTCTAGGTATTCTTAATATGTATCCGCAAGATTCTAATCTAACTTTATAAAAAGGATAATCCCAGCCAAAATTGACAAGAAAAAATGTTCTACCCCCGGAGATAGCCAGTAGATTATCTTCTTGATTGTGATGTATGTAAAATTGCCAATTCTTAAATTCTTCATCATTTGGAGGACTAACTGCAGGCCCACTGTGAATAACTAGATCTCTATAGTTTGATTCGTTAACACTAATATCAAAAAATCTTACATCTTTTGTATCACGAAATTTTTCATAACTTATCAATTCAAACATTTTCGATTTGTTTGATTTGATAACTGGAATTTCTAAACTTGAGTTCAATTTTCTTTAAAGATTAAACAAATAAAAACAGATATATATATCTAAGAACGTATCAATTAACACTAAAAAAGAAACATATTATTATTTATGTTTTTTTGTTATTTTAAAAGATTAAAATTTAGTCTTTATTTAATTTCAAGAGGTTTGATTTCCCAGGATAAAGTATTTTCTAAATTATTTTTTCCTATAAAGTTTCCTGTAATTACAGAGGTTAAATTAGATTTAGAAGAGGATACCAATGTTAAATATCTATCATCTATTAATCCTTTTCCGCTTGGATCAAAACCTCTCCAACCAGCACCTGGAATATATAATTCAGCCCAAGCGTGTAAATCCAACTCAGAGGGTAAGGGATCTTCAAAATGATAACCACTTACAAACCTACTTGGGATACCTATAGACCTGCAAGCTTCAACCATTAGCATTGCTAAATCTCTGCATGAACCTATACGTTCTCTAAGCGTTCTGCTAGCCGGCCACGCTGGACCAGTATGCCTTTTGGTATATTTAACCCTATCTTGAATAATTTCTATTAGTTGGTATGTAAATGATAATGCGTTATTAATGCTTCCTGCTAAGGCTTCTTGGGCAAGTTCTACTGCAGACGGATCGTGTTGTCCATTTGGCATCCATCCCTCTAATGCTCCCTGTAAATCTCTGTTAATAATGCTTCTACAAAAAGGTAATGTTAAATCTCTATTTTTAACTCCATCAATTATGTTTGGATGTTTAATAGTTTCGACTTCGCTGATTGATTCAATAGTTAAATTATCTGTTAATCCATTGAATCTGATTCTATTAATCTCTTCTCCGCTGGCAGCAAGTAATGGATAAATAATTTCTGGTTCTGGAGTTATTTTTAATTCAAAATTCTTTAGCTTTTGGAATCCATTTGACCTTGGCTTTATACATAATCTATGCTCGCCTAATTGAACAGGGTCTTCGTATTTATATTCAAGTTTGTGAATGTATTTAATTCTCATTAATAAACTTATTAATTAATAAAATATTTTTCTTGAATGAGATCATTTAATTTATTTAAATCCATTTGCAATGAATCGATTGCCTCATGTAAACCATCATTGATTATATCTTCAATTCTGATATAACTCCACTTTGCTTTAAGCAAACCTCTCATACATTCTAATTCTGAAGGATTTTCAGTAGATGGTGAGGTATCTATCGTTTTAAGTGTATTGCTTATACCATCAAGACAGTATCTTACTGATCTAGGGAAAATTGGATCAAGTAAAAGAAATCTCGCAACTGAATTAGGCTTTATAGAATTTTGCACTGCTTTCCTAAACATTTGATAAGCTCCAGCTGAACGTAAAAGTGCTATCCATTGCAGCTCATCAAGAACTCCTCCAAGTTCATCTAAGCTGGGTAGGAGTAAATAATATTTAACATCTAAAATTCTTGATGTTTTGTCAGCTCTTTCGATTAATCTCCCAAGAATGCTAAATCTCCAGGCAAGATCTTTGCTTAGAGTCGCATCTGTAATTCCATAAAAAAGCTGACATTCCCTCCTTATTTCACTTAATTGTTCTTGTCTTGGTTTATTCCATATTGCCTCTCCTTCTTGCATATTCCAATATAAAATATTAATCTGTTCCCACATTTCTGTGGTCATGACATCTCTAATTTGCCTTGCATTTTCTCTTGCCATTTGAATGCAAGAAATTATACTATTTGGGTTTAAACGATCTCTTATTAAAAAATTAATAACGTCATCTGGTGTTTTCTCTGGGAATCTCTTATCAAAAGATTCTCTGTCACTCGAAGCATCAATTAAAGGGAGCCAAGGTTCGGCACTT
Source organism: uncultured Prochlorococcus sp. (assembly GCA_902622435.1). Taxonomy (GTDB): domain Bacteria; phylum Cyanobacteriota; class Cyanobacteriia; order PCC-6307; family Cyanobiaceae; genus Prochlorococcus_A. The sequence goes on from CACNQB010000007.1 coordinate 66,128, forward strand.
CCTGGTGGACAATCTAATGACATAGCTTCGCTTACTTCCACGAAACGAGATATGTTTTCCGCACGTTCTAAATAACGATTGATCCAATAAAGAGATTCTGCTACACGACTTAAAAGCATATTATTTACCTACAACCCATGTATCTTTGCATCCTCCACCTTGAGAAGAATTAACGACTAATGATCCTTTTTTTAATGCTACTCTCGTAAGCCCGCCTGGGCTAACCCATGAATCTTTTCCTCTTAAGATATATGGTCTTAAATCAACATGACATGGATATAGTTCTCCATCACATAACGATGGCACAGTAGATAATTCTAATGTTGGTTGTGCTATGAAATTTCTAGGATTATTTTTAATTTTATTAGCGAATTCCTCTATCTCACTCGTTGTTGAGTGAGGGCCAATTAACATTCCATAACCACCAGCTTCTGCGACAGACTTAACAACAAGTTTTGATAAATTTTCTAGAACATATTCTCGATCCTTTTGATAATGACAAATATAAGTTTCTACATTTTGAATAATAATTTCTTCATCAAGATAATATTTAATCATTTTTGGAACAAAAGAATAAATCATTTTGTCATCTGCTATTCCAGTCCCAGGTGCATTTGCTAAAGCAACATGACCTGCCTTAAAAACATCAAGTAATCCGCTAACACCAAGGCAGGAATCTTTTCTGAAATTAAGTGGATCTAAGAAATCATCATCAATTCGTCTGTAAATGACATCTACTCTTTTTAATCCAGAGGTAGTTTTTAAATATACATAATCATCATTACAAACTAAGTCATGACCCTGAACTAGTTGTATGCCCATTTCTTGAGCTAAATAACTATGTTCAAAATAAGCACTATTAAAAATTCCTGGAGTTAGTAGAACTATCTTGGGAGTGTCAGTCCAAACGGCTAGTTCTTGAAGAGTTTTTAAAAGATATGATGGATATTCATCAATTGGTTTAACTATTCTTCCTGAGAAAAGATTAGGGAAAATATTCTTCATAACTAATCTATTTTCTAAAAAATAAGCAACACCAGAAGGGCACCTTAAATTATCTTCTAAAACATGCCAATCTCCTTTTCTATCTCTTATTAAATCAAGTCCTGAAATTTGACACCATTTATTTAGTGGAGGTTTGAAACCTATCATCTGAGGTCTCCAACCTTCTGAACTCTCTATTAATTCTCTTGGAATTATTCCATCATTAATTATTTTTTGAGAATTATAAATATCATCTAGGAATAAATCAATTGCCTCAAGCCTTTGTTTAAGTCCTTTTTCTAAAGTTACCCAATCATCTTTGCTAATTATTCTAGGAAGTGGATCAAAAGGTAATATTCTCTCAGTACCTTTTAAACCAGTATCATTTAATCTAAAAGTTGCACCATGTCTTAGTAATAATTTTTTTGCGGCAGAATGATTCCTGTTTAATTCCTCAAGTCCCATATTATCTAGGGATGAAAGAAGTGGAATCAATATTTCTCTAGCAGAGTTAACATTATCTTTGAAGTATTCATCAAAACTATTTTTAGGCTGGTAACTTGAAAACATATATTTCATCGTTTAGTAACTTTTACTTTAGCTTTATATCTTTATTCGTATTTATGGCTACCAAAAATAATATCTCTTGACTCGATATATATCATTATTTTGATCATTGAAGTATATTTTTTAAAAATCTAAAGGGCATGAGTTCTAGTAATTGGCAATTTGTTTTTTTTAGATATTTTGCAAGCTTTCTTTTTATCCTCTCTCACAGTTTGCTGGTTCTTGATCATCTACCAGTAGGGGCGGCACTTCATGGACTTGGAGAAGTTTTTATTGCGCCTTGGGCTTTTAGGGAAAGGGCATGGGATCTTGTTGTAATTGCAGTTTTATTTTTCTTCTTCGATATCTGGGGACTGATAAACACTCCTTGGAATTAACTGATATTATTTATTTAATAATTTTGGGAAAATCATATTAAAAATGAAGTCTTATTTTTATCAAATTTATAAAATAATTTTTCTTTTATTACTTTCGAGTATTTCAAATTTATATGCACATAACTTATTTAATGGTGGTTGCAAAGAACATTGTGAGCAAAAAGTTAAAGTAACAAGTAATAAAAACAAATTAAAAAATATTGATGATCAAATAAATATTGAGAGCAAAAATTCTTGTTTAAATAAATCACTATGTAGAGGTTGACCTCTCGAGATTTTTTAAATTGTTTTATGAAAGTGTTTCTTTGGTAATTATTATTAAAGTACTATTTGCTTGATAATTTTTATTAGGAGGATTTATTTGATTTTTAATTAAAAAAATAAAAGTATATATCAACGGTAGAAGTAATGATGAAGCTGCAACTAAAGCAATTATCTGGTTCAACCTAATAAATGGTTTTTTTACAAGATCCTCTCCGCACAAACCACAAATCAAATTACCTTTTAAGGATTGTTTTTGAAATTGATATTTAGGATTGCAATATGGGCAATAATATCGAACCATTTTAAAATTTTATTGCTTTATCCATTATCTATAAAACTAGAATAAAGTCATCTTATAAAAGAAGAGGGCTTATTTAAGCCCTCTTTTATCTCTTACTTATATTTTTTACTGAAGTTAAAAACGCACCTAAATCATGGATCCTTGTTGCTAACTTCTATTAAGCTAATGCTCACCAAAATTAACTAATTGTCTTTAACTGGGGCAAAAACTCTAGAATTAAGCTTGTTTCTTAAAGGGCACCTAAACGATGCAGAAGAAGTAAGCTTAGACATTAATAAAAAATAATTGGAGCAGTTAATTAAATTAGTTCGGTTTATTCCGAAATTTCAGGCAGGCTATCGATCATTTTGAAAGACCTCCTAGAACTCAACAATATAAAATTAGGAAAAAATTTCTCTAAAGACAATCCGTTTTTATACGCATTGCTTTTTAATTAAAAATGTCCGAGAGTAGTAATTAATCGTGCCGATTTTTTTGAAATATTTTTAGTAAGTTTTGCTTATTTCTTTTGATATTTAATTCGTCTATCTTAATTTTAAATAATTGAGGAAATCTTTTATGAATTATTCGAAAGAAGTTAGTAAAACTGAAAAATCAAATCCCATAGATGAATATTTTCAATGTCTTTCATATTGCGATATTCACCCAAAAGGGATAGATAATGACTGTGAGGTCATTTGTATGGAAAGACATTTAAAAGCAAACTATTGGTAATTAATATATTTCTACTTTTTACTTAAATCCCTTTGAAAAAAGGTTAGTACGAACTTTAAATTTCCATACATTTACAACACCTTTTGCATTGACTGCTGCAAGTGCACAATCATCAGGTCTCCAAGATATTGCCCCTACTAAATCTCCTGCGAATGCAGCTCCAACGGGATCACCATTGCCGTCATTTTTGAGAAAACTTGCGACAACAGAACCATCCCTAGATCCTGAGGCCACAAGCATACCTTTATTTGAAAAGGCTAGGCTCGAAATAGGTTCTGTATGGTGACATAGCTCTCCTGGCATAGTGCCCTCTGGACCATTCCCTATAAAGCTCCAAACTGTAATTCTTTCACTGCCACTAGTTGCCAATAATTTTCCACTGTCATCAAAAGAGAGGTGACTTGGCTTTCCGGGGTATCCAGTCATTTCTGCATCCATTCCTGTTGATCTTCTCCAAAAATGAACTGAATTGTCTTGACTACCGCAGGCAACTATATCTCCATCAGGGCTTAATTCCATAGATACCAATGATCCTTGCCATTCGAGTTTTTGATTCGTTTTATTATTAACTATGTCAAAGAATGTCACTCTTCCATAGCAAGCAGTTGCTAGCTCATTTTTATTTGACCACGTTATTGCACTTACTGTGCTTGGATGGTCTTCTGAGATCCATTTCTCTTCACCAATTTCATTAAAAACATATACTTTTTTTGAGGAAGCTATCGCTAGAAATAAACCGTCATTAGACCACTTGAGGTGTTCTACCCAACCTTTGCCAAGATCAAGTGTTTTAATAACTTTACCTTCATGGCAATTACAAATTTGAACATTCCCATCCTGACCTGATGTTGCAAAAATTTCACCCTCTGGATGAATGGCCATTGCTAGTAGACCACCAGAGTGAGTCTTTTCTTTTTTCCAAATAATTTTTCCAGTATTTCCTTCGAATGCAAAAATACCACCTGCTACGTCCCCAACAATAAATTGTTTCCCTTTAAGAGCCCAGCCACATGCTATGGCATAATCGCTAACTTCAGCTGTCCATCCCTCGTGGAACATGCCTCTTGGGCTAAATGGTTCTATATCAGGCATTTATCAAAGCCTTCTTGCATCTCTTTCTCATTTAGATTTCTACCAATAAAAACAAGTTGATTTCTACGAGGTTCGTTACCCCATTCTTTATCTGGTTGCGCAGTAAATAACATGTGTACTCCTTGGAAAACTATTCGCCTTGGGTTACCTGAGTAACTTATAAAACCTTTAGTTCTGAATATATCCACCCCTTTTTCTGAGAGAAGCCTTCCCATCCAAGTATTTAGTTTTTCTGGGTCAACATCTCCAAAACGCTCAATAGCGATTGAGCCAACTTCGTCATCATGTTCATGCTCTGCTTGCCAGAACCTTTCGGTATTAAATGGAATCTCTTTATTTTCGTCACTTTTAATGACTTTCATATTGAATTCTTCAGCAGTGTGCTGTGTAAACAAACCTATTTTTGTTGGTTTTTCTATGTTTAGGATGAAGGATTTATTTCCTTTATCCTCCAATTTGAGATTTATATGTTCTCCATATGGAATAGTGTTTCCGGGCTCTAAAGTATTAGCTTTTTCTGCATAAAGTCTTACTGAGGATTCAGCACCATCTTTAAGTTCCTCCTCATTCTCACCTTGGTTAACGAGAGCTACTAGGGACATTTCTGGATCGGGTCCTTCTTCTAGCATTAATTCATATTTACCTGCATCAAGATCGTAAACACCTGTCCATTCAAAAGGATATTCTGGTTCAAGAAATGTTGGTCTGCGTTTAAGGATCTGATCAAGATCAAATGCACTTAGATTTAAAACTGTTTCAATTGGTACTTTGGCATTTTCGGCTCGAATAATTCGAGTCATTCGATTCATATCTCTCAATCTAGATTCAAGAGTATCTAGTGCATCATCAGAGACTAAATCAGTTTTATTAAGGACAAGAACATCTGCAAATGCCACTTGTTCTGAACTTTCGTCACTCCTGCCTAGCTGTTGATCAATATGTGCAGCATCAACTAAAGTCACAATTCCATCAAGAGTAAATTCAGAACTAATCTCTTCATCCATGAAAAAAGTCTGAGCAACTGGGCCTGGATCTGCTAATCCTGTTGTTTCTACTAAAACATAGTCAAACTTATCTCTTCTTTTCATAAGGTTGCCAAGGACTCTTATCAAATCACCGCGAACAGTACAACAAATGCACCCGTTTGACATCTCAAACACTTCTTCATCTGCATTAATTACGAGACCTTGATCTATACCTACTTCACCGTATTCATTCTCAATTACGGCTATTCTTTTCCCGTGCTCTTCACTCAATATTCTATTAAGCAAAGTAGTCTTCCCTGAACCTAAAAATCCAGTGAGGATGGTTACGGGAACTTTATCTTTGATGCTCATTTACTGATTTTTACTAAATAAACAATAGTTTAATAATAGTAATAATAAGAAATGAAAACCGTTTTTATTAGAAAAATTTAATCTGAAAGTTTGTACCATTCAGACTCAAGATTAGAGCCAGATTCTTTATCACAGCTTCCGCCTAATGAGTCAACAATTGTACAAGTATTGTGAACAGCTACTGATACCGTATTACCATCCATCATCAATCCATCCACGAATATTTGATTAGAAGCTAAAGGAACTGAACTTTGTCTACTTAAATTCCTTAATAACTTAGATGCTGGAATTTGTTCAGGAAATATTGCCTGAACTTTCTCTTCATCTAACATTTTTAAAGTAGAACTTATGTTGTCTGGTCTTAAGCTTGAGGAGTCTCCAAGAAAGTCAAGTAAACTAATGGTTTCAAAACCAAATGCATCCCCGTAGTATTCCAATGCTTTGTGTTTAGAGACAATTACTCTGTTTTCCTCGGGAATAGAGCTTACTTGTTGTACGATCCAACTATCTAAGCCTTCTAAGAGAGAATCAGCTTTTTCGAATCTTTCATTAATTAGTTTTCTGTCACCTCTGTTAAAAACTGAAATATCTTTCTTTAAACTTTTGCTTATAAGATCTCCCATTTTTATGATGTTATGAGGATCATGCCATACATGTGGATCTAGACCTCCATGGTCATGATGATGATGCCCCTCTCCTTCGTCTGGAACTTGTGCTATTGGTTCCACATCACTATTTGAAATGTCTTTAAAAAAGTGTTGAGTTGCTTCAAACTCAAAAGGCATGTGTTCAGTAAAAAATATATATTGACCATCTTCTTTGATATCCACGTTAAAAACAGTACTTTCTTTTCTTTGATCAAAGTTAAGAACAAAAGCTTTATTACTTGCTATCAAAGTACCATCATTTTTTCTGCTTATTGAGTCTTTAGATCTTAATAATTCTTTGGCTAAATCTTCAGACCCTTCTATGTCATTAGATTTAAGAATTACCATCTTCATTGCAGGATCAGCATATTCCCCATCGACTTTTTCAAATGACCATTTGTAAGAACCCTTAGAAAGTTGAAATTTTCCTGCCCATTCGAAAGAACCTTCAGCATGATCATCATGTCCTCCATGGTCTGAATGATCATTATGACCTCCATGATCAGAATGATCATCTACGTCTATTGCACTAACACCAACAACAACAGTATTCTTTTTATTTTCCCAATTTCTCATACTTGGAGTCATTTCTTTACCAAGAGTAAATACTTTATCTGCGCTATTTA
>CACNQB010000008.1:0-67476 GCA_902622435.1 uncultured Prochlorococcus sp.
TTATCTATAACTGCTTGACTTAACTCACTAGTATTTCCACTGGCAACAATACCTCCACGTTGCATCGCATAATATCTATTGGCTTGTCTTACAAAATGCAAGTGTTGTTCTACCAATAAAACACCAATTCCTGTATCTGTAATTATCTGATTGATTGCATTTTCTATGTCTAAAACTATATTTGGCTGAATACCTTCTGTTGGTTCGTCAAGTAATAGAAGTTGAGGTTTGCCTAGTAATGCTCTTGCAATAGCTAATTGCTGTTGTTGTCCTCCACTAAGATCTCCTCCTTTCCTTTGAAGAAAATCTTTTAGGATTGGGAAGAGATCGTAAATAAATGGATCTATTTTCTTGTTCTTAGATAATCCACCAGGTAAGGACTCCATTCCTAACATAAGATTCTCTTCAACTGATAGATATGGAATAATTTCTCTCCCCTGAGGGACGTAAGCCATTCCTTTCCTCGCCCTCTGATGAGGTGCTTTTCTATTGATATTTTCACCAACCAAATAAATATCGCCTTTTTTTTGTTTTAACAAACCAATAAGTGATTTCAATAAAGTTGTTTTGCCAACTCCATTTCTCCCAATCAAACAAACCATTTCTCCTGATTTAACGTTTAAATCTACATCTCTAAGAATATGACTCTCGCCATAATAAGTATTTAACGATTTTATTTCGAGTAAATTTTCCATAACTAGTCCTCAGGTCTTCCTAAATAAACATCAATAACTTTTTTGTCTTTTTGTATGGTTTCCATCGTTCCCTCACATAATACTGTGCCCTGATTTAATACCGAAACATTACTATCAAGTCTTCTTATAAATTCCATATCGTGATCTATTACCACTACTGTATTTTCGCCTGATAATGATTTTAATAAATCAGCTGTAAGATCAGTTTCTTCATCAGTTAAACCGGCAACAGGTTCATCTACCAACATTAAATCTGGCTTCTGTCCTACTAACATGGCTATCTCGAGCCATTGTTTTTGGCCATGTGATAGAGATCCAGCTTTAGAATCAACCTTTTGAGCTAAATTAACAATCTTCATTAGACGATCAATCTCATTTAGCTGCTCATCCTTAATACTTTTGTTAATAAGGTTTAAGGGACTTTTAGGAGTTGTCACCGATATTTCAAGATTTTCTTTAACTGTTAGATTTTCAAAGATTCTTGGACTTTGGAACTTTCTTCCAACTCCAAGCCTGGCTATTTTATGCTCCTTTCTACCTACTAAGGATTTCCCTTTAAAAATTACTTCACCGTTTGTTGGCTTAACCTTTCCAGTTATTACATCAAGAAATGTTGTTTTACCTGCGCCATTGGGTCCAATTACAGCTCTTAATTCTCCTTTCTTTAAATTTAAATTAAGTTTGTTGAGAGCTAAAAAGCCTTCAAAACTAACAGTAATATCTATTAAATTTAAAAGATCTTTATTATTCATTATTTTCCTCCTTATTGTTTATTTCTAAGCTTGGATAGGTTTCAATCTTTCTTTTTAAACCAAATCTTTGAAGAAGATTCCTAGGCCCATCTCCTTGAATCCAACCTAAAACTCCCTCTGGCAGAGCTGTTACAACTAAGATAAATAACCCTCCTTGAATAAACATCCAGCTAGCAGGTAAAGCTTCACTTACTAGACTTTTTGCATAGTTGATAAAAACTGCTCCTAGTATCGCACCCAATAAAGTTCCCCTTCCTCCAACAGCAACCCATATAACCATTTCTATTGAAAAGGGAACCGTCATAAATTGAGGAGATACTATTCCAGACTGAACGGTATATAAAGCTCCCGAAATTCCTGCGAGACCTCCAGCAATAGAAAATATTATCGTCTTGAATATAACTGGGTTGTATCCTGTAAACCTAACTCTTGGTTCATCATCTCGTATTCCTATAAGGATATTTCCAAATCTTCCTTTAACTACCCACTTTGCAAAAAACCATGCGGCTATTACCAGTATGGCAGTTATCCAAAAGAATACTCTTTGCATGGACTCAGAACCTACCATCTGACCAAATAGCTGTGTTACATCTGTTTTTAATCCATTTGTTCCATTTATAAGTTTTTGTTGTCCATTAAAGAAGTTAAAGAATACAAGAAGAGAAGCTTGAGTAAGTATAGAAAAATAAACCCCTTTGATTCTATTCCTGAAAACAAGAAAACCAATTAAACCAGCAACCAATGCTGGAATTATCCAGATAGCGAAGAAAGTAAAAACAGGAGATCTAAACGGTTCCCAGAAAAAAGGCAATTTTTCAACACCATATAAAGCAAAAAATTCAGGAATATTATTTGGAAATTCAGACGAGCTGGTTATTTGTAAATACATTGCTGCACAATATCCACCTAGTGCAAAAAATATACCTTGTCCAAGACTTAGTAAACCTGTATATCCCCAGATAAGATCAACACCAAGTGCAACTATTGATAAGGACAAGTATCTTCCTAGGAGGTTTAGTCTAAATACAGGGAGTAGAGTTGGTGCTGCAATAATTAAGGCTATTAATATTATCCAAAATGACAATACTATTTTTTTATCAAATTTAAATTTACTTAAGGACATTAGTTTTCAACCATCCTTCCTTTTTGAGGAAATAAACCTGTAGGTTTAAATTGTAAGAATATAACAATTAGTGCAAATATCATTACTCTTGCCATACTTGTGGTCGCAAAAAAGTTAATTGTGTTTGATAAAGGTAAAGGCATATCTGGCCATATTGATAAGAGCCTGCCAGCTCCAATTAAATCTGTCATTATTCCTATTCCAAATGATGCAAGTACCGTTCCTAATAAATTTCCTACCCCTCCCAGTACTACAACCATGAAACAACCAACTATATAGTTTCCTCCAACATTAGGTCCTACAGAACCTAAAAGAGATACTGCTACCCCAGCAACTCCTGCTAAGCCAGATCCAATTCCAAAGGTAATTATATCCACTTTTTCAGTAGATATACCAAGACAATCACTCATTTGTCTGTTCTGAGTAACTGCTCTAATACGCATCCCCCAAGCACTTTGATTAAGAAATAATGTTATTGCTATTACTGAGATTAGAGTAATGACAATTATCATTAATCTTGTTTTAGGAAATGCAGTGCCAATAATTTCAACTTGACCTCTCATCCATGAGGGCGCTGTTACATCAACATTTCGAGCGCTTGCTCTACTAAGTTTGCTGACAGAGGATGAGATTACGCTACCTGTCAGGACTCCAGTTAAAGCAGCAAATATCCAAGAACTAAATTTAAAATATTTGAAATTTATTGATTCTTTTATTTTTGAAGGGAATGTTGTTGGTAAGAATAAACCAATTAATAGACTTATAACTAGACCGGTCCCATAAGCTAAAGGTACACTTCTTACAAATTGTTGAAGAATTAAGCTTACGCCCCAAGTTGCGAGAAGTGTTTCTAGTGGACTTCCATAAAGTTTTCTTATTATAGTTTTTTCAAGGAGAATACCTACTACTCCACTAACAATAAAAGCAAGAAAAATAGAAACTATTATGTATGAATTGTAAAAAGGTTTTAATACAGGTAATTTAAATATTAATTGTGTTACGTATGTTGTGTAAGCCCCAAGCATCATAAGTTCTCCATGGGCAAGATTTATTACACCCATAAGACCAAAAACAATTGCTAGACCTAATGCAGCAACAAGTAGTACAGATCCGATTGCAACACCATTAAAAAGACTATCGAGAAGTAACTCCAATTTAGAAAAAGAAAATATTTGATTATATAAAATAAAAGGAGGTGTTAACCTCCTTTTATTTTGAAGTATAGGTTTTAATTAGATTAAAGCTTATACTTTTCTCCTTTTGAAGGATCTGTCCAGTCGCATGCAAATCCTTTTGAACTTGGATGCTTTTGGTTCCATGCTTGAGGAAGAACAACTCCTGTCTCTTCAAGGATTGTAAATCCACCCTCTGCATTAATCTCCCCAATCCTTACTGTTTGCGATAAGTGGTGATTAGGCATAACTTCAACAGGACCTTGTGGAGCATCAAACTTTTGTCCAACAAGGGCTTCCCTTACTGCGTTGTCATCGAATGTTCCAGCATCTTCTACTGCCTGTTTCCATAAGTAGACCATGTTATAAGCAGATTCTTGAGGATCAGCTACAACTCGATCTGCTCCCCATCTTTTCTTGAAACTTGCAGCAAATTTCTTAGATGCAGGAGTATCAATTGACATCATGTAGTTCCAAGCACCGTAGTGACCTTCAAGGAACTCAGGACCAATTGTACTAATCTCTTCTTCAGCAATTGAATAGTTCATTACGTAGTACCCACTTGAAGGTGTGATACCTGCGTCTTGAATCTGTTTGAAGAATGCAACGTTTTGGTCACCATTAAGAGTATTAATGATTATTCCGCCGTCAGGCAAGGCTTTTTTGATTTTTGAGATAATTGGAGCAACTTCAGTATTGCCTAATGGAAGGTAATCTTCTCCAACAACTTTACCGCCTAGCTGTTTTACCTGAGCTTTTGTGATTGTGTTTGAAGTTCTTGGGAAAACATAATCAGAACCTACAAGGAAAAAATCTCCACCAGCTGCAGGAGAACGCTTATACATGAAATCTGTAGCGGGTTCCGATTGTTGGTTTGGTGTGGCTCCTGTATAGAAAATGTTGTTAGAACATTCTTGAGCTTCGTATTGAATTGGGTAGTAGAGGAACGCATCTTTTGATTCGTAGACAGGTAACATTGCCTTTCTACTTGCAGATGTCCATCCACCAAATACGACAGGAACTCCGTCTTGGTCTATAAGTTTCTTAGATTTTTCAGCAAAAGTTGGCCAATCAGATGCACCATCTTCAACTATGTATTCTATTTTGTAGCTTTTGCCGCCAACACTAATACCACCAGCAGCATTTATCTCTTCAATAGCCATTTTTTCTGTATCAACAAGAGTTGATTCAGAGATAGCCATTGTTCCGGATAACGAATGCAAAATACCAACGGTTACTGTGTCATCGAAACTTCCGGAGGTTCCACCTCCACCACAGGAAGTTGCTGTGACAGCAAGTGAGGCAGTAGCTAAACCTGCCAAAATACGCCTTGAAATTCTCATGAATTAGGATAAATTAGGTAATTGACCCTCATAAGGGGGATAAAATAAAAGTTATTAACGAGTGAGGATTAGTTTTGTATCAGTCGTAACTTTTTGTTGAATCCAATATATTAGTAATAAACAATTTTCTAGTTTCGATTGTTGGGTATATGTGATTCTAAAAATTGGGTTATTTCTTCAACTCCTATGCCGCTACTAAGGTTGGTAAAAAACCAAGGTTTCCCTTTTCTCATATATTCAGTATCACTTTTCATAATATTTAAATCTGCACCAACTTTATCTGCTAAGTCAATTTTGTTTATTAATAATAAATCCGACCTCGTTATCCCTGGCCCCCCTTTTCTAGGAATTTTGTCTCCGGCTGATACATCAATTACATAGATGGATAAATCTACAAGTTCTGGACTAAAACTAGATGCTAAATTATCACCTCCACTTTCTACAAAAACAAAATCTAAAGGACTATATTTATTCTCTAAATCTAAAACTGCATTTTTATTTAACGAACAATCCTCTCTTATCGCGGTATGAGGACAACCTCCTGTCTCTACACCAATAATCCTTCCTTCCTCTAAAACCTTCTTATTTATAAGAAAGTTAGCATCTTCTTTGGTATAGATATCATTAGTTACAACTGCTATCTCGTAATTTTTTTTCATACTTAAGCATAGAGTCTCTACTAACGCAGTTTTCCCTGAACCTACAGGCCCAGCAACCCCTACTCTCAATTTGCTGCTCATAAATTAATTTCTAAAAAGTTTTGTATAAAGGTCATTATGATTTTGTTGTGCCATAGCTAAACCTACATTGCCAAAATAGATTTCATCAATTTCTTTGTCCATAATTTCTTTAGAAACTTTTGAAATTATTTCTAATAAGTCTTTCTGAATTAATTGTGCTTTTGTTGACCCAATAGGAATAATCCTTAATGCAGCATTAAGTTGGTTTGCACTCCACGCATAGAAAAAATTCTCAACCATTTCTAACTTGGTAATTTCAAAACAATAACAAGCCCAACTCCACGCTAATGACCAGGAGCTTATTTTATTATTTTCATATAGATATTCAAATCCAAATTCTTTGGTTAAATCAAAGAGAGATTTTGCCATTTGAATTTGTTGTTCTCTCATTTCAAGAGAGTCCTTTGATGAGAGGATCCATTTATTCAAACTCATTAACTTTTGCAAATTACCCTTTAAATTTTTGCGATCATTTATCTCATTGAAAATATCAAAAAAATCTTGTAAAAGTCTTGCATCTAGTCTTATCTGACCAATTTTTAGTTCACTTATTATTAAGTCTTTTACCGAATTTGAATCTGTTAAATCTTTATTATGAAGATAACTCTCCATTCCCTCCGAATAACAAAATCCTCCAACTGGTAAGTTAGGACTTATTAATAAATATTTTAATAAGTGACTTTTACTCATGACTGTGGGCACCTCTTTCCGGAAAAAACTTTTTTTTCGTATTTTTCACATCAACTTTAAAATTAAGAAGCATATTTTTAATAACATAATCACTTTTTGTTAGAAGAATACCTTCTTCGATTTCTACTTCCACGTGCCTATTTCCAAGATGATAAGCAGTTTTAATAAGCTCAATTTTAGAATTTGAACTTATTTCAATTAAATCTTCTGTTTTGGCAATTATCTCTACATAAAAATTGGACTTATTAGTTGAAAGTATATCTCCATCATTTAATTTTCCTTTTCTAGGTAATTGTAAAATTATTTCTTGATCACAATCAGTTAATCTTTTACCCCTTAAAATTCTTCTTTCATCAGAACTTAAGGTAAGTTTTAAAAATAAACCTAATTTAGGTTTTTCCTTAATCCAATCAGTTACAACAATTTGTTTATTCATTCTCATAATCAAAATTCTTGGTTACTTTAATTTAGTAATTAAAGAAAACAATTTATGATTAAAACTTCATGGGAAGGCAATTGTTTCTTAAATTTTTTCAATAATAAAGCAAGTTTAGGAAATGTTGATAAAACAATCTTTAAATCTAAATCTACTTCTCCTTATAAGTTATTAAAGTCTACTCATGATCAAGAGGGCAGATGCATTTTGCCTGTGCTGCATACTGCAGGGGGATTGGTAGGAGGTGATTTACTCGGTATGGAGGTAAATCTTGAAAAAAACTCTAAGGTTTTGTTGACGACCTCTTCAGCGCAGAAAGTATATGGATCAGTTGGAAGATCTAAAATCAATCCAAAAGGAAGTTTTTCAAAGCAAAAAAATCTCATAAACATTCTTGATAATTCCCATTTAGAGTATCTTCCCCAAGAAACAATCATCTTTGCAAATGGTTTATATGAGCAAATTTTTAAAGTATCTATTTCAGAAACTTCAAGTTTTTTATTTACTGACTTAATAAGGCTTGGAAGATCATCTTCCGGAGAATCTATTGAGAGTGGTGTTTTTAGGTCCAAATTAGAAATTATGAGAAATAATGATTTATTTGATGAATGGGAATATGTTGATCAGATGGAATTATCTAAGGCAAGTTTTGTTGCGAAGTCAGGCATGGATTACATGCCCGTTTTTGGATCCTTAATTTGGATTTGCGAAAAAGATTTTTCCAAGTCAAAAATAAATAATCTTGTAGGAAATATAAAAAAGATTTTCAATGAAACTAATAATAATTTATCTATTGGCATCCTTGAAAATGGAATCTCTGTAAGATTCCTAGGGGGTTCTTCTCAAGATGCTAGAAAATGTTTTTTTTGTATTTGGAAACAAATTAGGTCTGTTTGTGGATTTTGTGAGCCAAAATATCAAGGTGTATGGCCTTTACAAGATTCTATGAATTATTAATTATGTTCAGAAAGAACCTTTTTTAAGAATTTATAGATTAATTTTTTATTATGCATCTTTCACCTCAAGAAAGGGATAAATTACTTATTTTTTCTGCTGCCCTCTTAGCTGAAAGAAGGCTTAGTCGAGGTCTTAAGCTTAATTATCCTGAAACAATTGCTTTTTTAAGTTTTCAAGTCCTCGAAGGAGCTAGAGATGGAAAAAGTGTAAGTCAGTTAATGTCAGAGGGAACTACCTGGCTTTCAAAATCACAAGTTATGGAGGGTATTCCTGAAATGGTTGATGAAGTCCAAATAGAAGCAGTTTTCCCTGATGGGACAAAGTTAGTTACTATTCACAATCCGATTAAGTAGTTATGAGTAATTTAATTCCTGGCGAAATAATTCCTGAAAAAGGTAAAATCGAATTAAATCTTGGTAAGGAAGTTAAAACAGTAAAAGTTTCTAATTCTGGAGATAGACCTGTACAAATTGGATCTCATTTTCATTTTTTTGAAGCTAATAATGCTTTAATTTTTGATCGAGAATTAACACTTGGTATGCGTCTTGACATTCCTGCAGGAACAGCAATTAGATTTGAACCTGGAGATACAACTGATGTCAAATTAGTTCCTTATTCGGGGTTAAGAATTGCACATGGTTTCAATTCATTAGTTAACGGTTCTTTAAATAATTAAAATTATGTCCTATAAAATTGACAGAAATACTTATGCGCAAACTTACGGACCTACTACCGGAGATAGAGTTCGACTTGCTGATACCGAACTCTTTATAGAAGTAGAAAAGGATTTAACTACATACGGAGATGAAGTTAAATTTGGGGGAGGTAAAGTTATTCGAGATGGGATGGGACAGTCTCAAGTAAGAAGATCTGATGGAGCTGTAGATACCGTAATTACTAATGCTTTGATCGTAGATTGGTGGGGAATAATTAAGGCTGATGTGGGAATAAAAGATGGAGTGATTTTTGAAATTGGTAAGGCTGGTAATCCTGATATCCAGGATAATGTCGATATTGTTATTGGTGCATCAACAGAAGTAATAGCTGGAGAAGGCAATATCCTCACTGCAGGTTCAATAGATACCCACATTCACTTTATCTGTCCCCAACAAATTGAGACGGCACTAGCCTCAGGAATTACAACCATGTTGGGAGGAGGAACTGGACCTGCCACTGGCACAAATGCTACTACTTGTACTCCGGGTTCTTTTCATATTTCAAGAATGCTTCAATCTGCAGAAGCATTTCCCATTAATTTAGGATTTTTTGGAAAAGGAAACTCAAGCAACGAGAGCAATCTTATTGATCAGGTTGAAGCAGGTGCATGTGGATTGAAGCTTCATGAGGATTGGGGAACAACTCCCTCTACAATAAATTCATGTCTAAATGTTGCAGATAAGTTTGACGTACAAGTATGTATTCATACCGATACTTTGAATGAAGCAGGCTTTGTTGAAGATACCATCAATGCTATTGCAGGAAGAACTATTCATACTTTTCATACTGAAGGAGCAGGTGGAGGTCATGCTCCAGACATCATAAAAATTTGTGGAGAAAAAAATGTTCTTCCAAGTAGCACTAATCCAACAAGACCCTATACGAGGAACACATTAGAAGAACATCTTGACATGTTAATGGTTTGTCATCATTTAGATTCTAAAATCCCAGAAGATATTGCATTTGCTGAATCAAGGATCAGAAGAGAAACTATTGCTGCGGAGGATATATTGCATGATATAGGAGCCTTTTCAATTATTGCTAGTGATTCACAAGCTATGGGAAGAGTTGGTGAAGTAATTACAAGAACTTTTCAAACCGCTCATAAAATGAAAGTCCAAAGGGGGCCGCTATCGCAGGATTCTGATAGAAACGATAATTACAGAGTAAAGAGATACATTTCTAAAGTCACAATTAATCCTGCAATAGCTCATGGCATTAATAAATATGTTGGGTCTATAGAAAAGGGAAAAATTGCAGATTTCGTATTGTGGAAGCCTTCATTTTTTGCAGTAAAGCCTGAATTAGTTGTCAAAGGAGGATCTATAGTTTGGTCTCAAATGGGTGATTCAAATGCTTCAATTCCTACTCCAGGTCCTGTGCATGGTCGTCCTATGTTTGCAAGTTTCGGCAAATCTCTAATTAAGAGTTCTTTCACCTTTTTAAGTAAAAATTCAATTGATCAAAATATTCCAAATAAATTAGGCTTACAAAAGAAATGTATTGCCGTAGAAAATACGCGAAATATTAATAAATCATACTTAAAACTTAATAGTAAACTCCCAAATATTTCAGTTGATCCTCAAACTTATGAAGTTTTTTCTGATGGGGAACTTCTTACTTGTGAGCCTCTCGATGAAGTCCCAATGGCTCAAAGGTATTTTTTACTTTAGAAGTTTTTAATTAATTCTTTTTCAGTTTTCTTTATATCTTTTGACCCAGCAATTGCCAAATCATCTTGCAGTTTGTTCTCACAAGATAGTACTCTTGACCAACTTGGCATCTGCTGAGTCGTAGGGCAATCTAAGTACTCTTCAGTAGCCGGTCTCAATAGTTTCGCAAATTTTTGTACCGATAGCTCTTCTTCATGCCTATCGTATGGAAGTTGATTAACTGCCGAATCTAATCCAAATTGTTTTACTCGATCTTCCCCAACTCTTTTGTAAAGTACTTCTAAAGTTGCTAATTGAGTACTTGTTAAGGTCTCTGCTTGATGCTCCATGAGTCCTCTTAAAATACTTGAAAGTATTTCTGTACACATTTTTTGTAATCCTTCTTTAGATGAATCACCAATATTCTTATGTTTATGATCAAACAAACCTAGGTCAACTTGGGCTATTTTGGAGGTTCTTACGTTTCTGTAAACTTCTGATAATAAACCTATCTCCAAACCCCAATCACAAGGAATTCGTAAATTCATAGCAAGATCTTTAGTAAAAGCAAATTCACCTGCTAATGGATATCTAAATGATTGAAGATATTGTAAAAAAGGACCCTTTCCAACTAACTGCTCAAGACTTGCTAATAAAGGCCCCACGAATAACCTTGTTGCTCTACCTTGCAATTGATTGGTCTCTAAGGACAACCTGCTGTAAAAAGCCTTTACATAAGATATTCCATATGATTCATCCAGAAGTGGAAGTATCATTCTTGAAGGATACAAAGGACTAAAAGTTCTTATATCAGCATCAAAAAGTGCAACAACTTCTGATTTTCTCGTAGCAACTCCTATGCCTTGCCATACAGCCCATCCTTTACCTGGAGTTCCTAAAAGTTCTAACCCATTTTTTTCTTGGCTTTTTAACAGCTCTATTACAGACGGAGAATTAGTCCATTGAATGTGAACTGGGAATGGCATTGAGTCAAAAAAAGATTTTGCTGCTTTAACTTGCTCAACAGTTTTTGCAGAGAGAGCAATAACTAATTCATTTAAGCCTGCAAGGTTTTTTAAAACTTCTCTTATATCTTTTAATGCTGGACGCTCAAACTCTTCATATAAGCAAGGTATTAGAATACTAGTTGATCTTTTTTTAAGACTTTTGTTTAATTCTTTAAGTAAATTACTAGTAACTCCATATTCATGTATTGTTGTGATTAAACCTTGTTGAAAGTCCATTTTCTATTTGATGTGCAGAATAGTATTAATACTTCGTTGATTTTTTCAAAGTGAAGCAAATTGATTCAGAGAAAAAATTAGATAGATTAAAGATCAATAAATTGGTAAAAACAATTTATTCAAATAATACTACAGAAGAAATTAATTTTATTTCAAACCAATTATTACAGATTTTAGATGAATTCTCAGAGAAATCTGCTTATGAAGAAATAAGAAATAATGAAAGGTGGAATGAATCACATTCTGTTTTGATAACTTATGCGGATAGTATTTATAAAAAAGGCGAGGCATCATTAATAACTCTAAGTGAGTTGTTAAGTAAATATTTTGGCAGTCTTTCTAAAGTTGTACATATTCTTCCTTTTTTGAAATCTACAAGTGATGGAGGTTTTGCAGTCTCAAGTTATGATTCCTTAGAAGATAAATTTGGTGATTGGGATGAACTCAAAAGTATTTCTAAAAATCATGATTTGATGGCTGATTTAGTACTAAACCATGTCTCATCATCTCACCCATGGGTTCAACAGTTTATTAAATCCCAAGAACCGGGTATATCAAACGTTTTTTCACCGAAACAAAATCTTGACTGGTCAAATGTAGTAAGGCCAAGAAGTTCCTCTTTGTTTTCTCAAATAAATACTGAAGATGGCCCTAAACAAGTTTGGACAACTTTTGGTCCAGATCAAATTGATTTGAATTGGCATAATCCAAAAATGACTCTTGAGTTCTTAAATTTAATTGTTAATTATTTATCTAATGGAATTAAATGGTTCAGGCTAGATGCTGTAGGTTTTATTTGGAAGGAATCAGGGACGACGTGCTTGCATTTACCTAAAGCACATTCAATTGTAAAACTCTTAAGAGTTCTTTTAAATAATCTTCTTGATGAGGGAGTTTTAATAACTGAAACTAATGTTCCTCAGAAGGAAAATCTATCTTATCTGATTCCTGATGATGAAGCCCACATGGCATATAATTTCCCATTACCTCCTCTTTTACTAGAGGCAATTATTACTTCAAGGGCTGATATTCTCAACTCATGGATTTTTGATTGGCCCATTTTACCTGAAGATACTACTTTATTTAATTTCACTGCATCGCACGATGGTGTTGGGCTAAGAGCTCTTGAGGGTTTAATGAATGAGCAGAGAATTAAAGATTTATTAATTAATTGTGAGAAGAGAGGCGGATTAGTAAGTCATAGACGTTTATCAAATGGTGATGATAAACCTTATGAATTGAATATTAGTTGGTGGAGTGCAATGGAAGACTCCAGTAGAGATGCTAAAAGATTTCAATATGAGAGATTTATTTTGAGTCAATTATTAGTAATGGCTCTGAAGGGTGTTCCTGCTTTTTATTTGCCTGCATTACTAGCTTCAGAAAATGATATCAAACGTTTTTCGATGACAGGTCAAAGAAGAGATCTAAACAGAGAAAAGTTTAAATCAGAAAATCTTTTAGCCGTTTTAAATAATCCTGAATCAAATGCTAACAAAAACTTAAAATATCTCAGCAATGCTATGGATGTCAGATCAGAATTAAAGCAATTTCATCCTTGTTCGGAAATGAAATGTTTGTCTAAAGGTAGAAGTGATATTGTTGTAATCAAAAGAAGTAAAGGTCCAGAGTCTGTTTTTGCAATCCATAATATGACTGAAAATAAAATTAATTATCAATTAAGAGATAATGATCTACCAAAAATAATTGATAATGATTTCAATACCCATGATTTTTTAACATCGACCAAATACAATTACAAAAATATTAGTCTTGACCCTTTTCAAGTCATTTGGCTTAGTGCTTTATAAAAATGTTAGAAAATTCTTCTGTTTGGGTAGTAAGTGATGTAGATGGTACTTTAATGGATCATTCATATGATTTATCACCTGCTAAAGAAACTATAAAAAAATTACAAAAATTATCTATACCTGTAATTCTTTGTACAAGTAAAACCGCATCTGAAGTAAAAGTTATTAGAAAGGAACTTAACTTGACGGATCCTTATATTGTTGAGAATGGTGCGGCAATATATGGTGAATCTCTTAAAAGAGTAAATGGAGAAATTATTCTTGGAATAAAATACGAATCTCTTGCAGAAATCTTAAATTTTATTTCTAAAGAAATTGATTACAAACTCACACCTCTTAATAACCTTACTGATCAAGAAGCCACTCAGCTTACAGGTTTAGAAGGAAATTCATTGAACTTAATGCGTGATAGACACTGGAGCATGCCTTTTTTAAATCCACCAGGTTATTTAGAAGAGAAAATTAATATCTGTTGTAAAAAATTCAATGTAGACATTTTTAAAGGAAATAGAATGAGTCACTTGTTATCTACAAAATCGAATAAAGGTAAAGCAATAAATGCTCTTAAAGAATATTCAAATGTTCAAGATATTGAAATTATAGGTTTAGGCGATTCTCCAAATGATTTGCCTTTACTTTTAAACTCAGATATTAAAATCGTTATTCCTGGTATAGAAGGACCAAACTTAAATTTACTAGATCAATTAAAAGATTTGGAATTTACTTTAGCTTCTGAACCAAATGGATATGGTTGGAAAAATGAAATCAATAAATTGATAAATAAGCGAGAACTAAGTTAGAAAGATGAAAGATTTGGATATTAATTTTCCTCTTGATAAATTTGAAGAATTAATTATTGATATTGGTTGGGACTCCTTGGATGATTGGTTCAATTTTTGGAATAATAAAAGAAATATTCTTTCAATTGATCGATATTGGAACAATAAAGTCAATGATGACTGGATTTGGGGTTTAGCTTTACCTCTTTTATCTCAGGCTTACAAATTTCAAAATAATTTTTCTGATAGAAAAATTATTGGAATCTCGGCTTTACCTGGTACAGGTAAAACAACACTAGGTAAATGGCTCGAAGCTACATCGTTAAAATTAAACATCAAAATTGCTGTTATTTCAATTGACGACTTTTATCTTCCGTCAAATGAAATGAAATTAGCAATTAAGAATAACCCTTGGAATGTTTCAAGAGGGTTTCCTGGTAGTCACTCAGTAAAATTAATGTATGAAAAATTATTAAATTGGAAGATAAATGGAGAATTAAATGTACCAGTTTTCGATAAATCTTTAAGAAATGGTTTAGGAGATAGATCTCATTGGAGATTAGATTATCCTGATTTATTAATTCTTGAGGGATGGTTTTTGGGAATTAAACCTTATTCTATTGACATAAATGATCGACCCATAAATACAACAAATTTGAGTCTTCATGAATCATCTTATGTATCAAAAATTCAAAATAACCTGAACGATTATTTAGATATTTGGACTTTAATAGATAATATTTGGCACTTAAAGCCCTTGAAGATTGAATATATGAATATATGGAAAACAAATCAGGAAAAAGAAATGTTCCTACAGAAAGGTAACGCTCTTAAAGATGAAAAATTATCTAATTTTTTGAGAATGCTTAATGTCTCAATTCCTCATGAAAGTTTTGACAACATAAAATCCTACGCGCTTTTATTAATTGATCAAGAAAGAAATTTAATTGAGGCTGGCTTGAATTCGTAGCATTTTCAAAATTTCTTTTTTTTTCAGTAATTTTTTATACATTTTTTTAAGCTTTTAATAGTGTTTAATTATCTTTATATTTTGTGCATACTGATGGTTGAGTTTTCTTACAAAAATGAAGGCTGTAGGATGGTTGTCTTGAGATGTATTGGTCCATCAAATTTTTTCTTAGAGAGAGTTTTATTTCCAACTGACATTCTTACTTTTATGGCCCCAAATAATTCAAGAGTTGAAATCTGGGGTAACGAATTATATGGCCCCAAGTTGGAGGAGAGAATAAGAATTTCTGCTGATTACGAAGATTCGACTTTAGTAGCATAGACCAGATAATATCTAATTGTCTTCGAGTCAATATTTTTTACAAATACCTATTTTTTATTGATATTATCAAACTAGATTTAGTTTTAAGAATGTATTATTTTTCTTCTTTTGCAATAGGAGGTTTTGTTCCTTCTGCAGCTATCGCAGGAGTTTTACTTTTATTAGGGTTAGGGGCCTTCTTTTATCTTGGTATTAAGGGACCTACAGATTATTAAACATGAGTTAATCAATAAATTGAAATTTTAATTTTTCATAACCATCTTGAATAAATTAGCACTATGGATTTAACAACTATTTTATTTATATTAAGTTTACCTTTTGTTTTATTAACAGTTTATTTTGGGACAAAAAATGATTTTTACGAGAGTGAAAACTATAGGGGAGATGGTTGTGCACACGATGTTAAAAGGTAACTTTATTACTAAGCGCCTTTAAATATAAAAGTTTATCTGCTATCAAATTGCCAAACAGTTTTACATATTTAATTATTAACTTTACCCAGCCTTATTACAAGTATCTAATTCTTACATGGGAATAGAATGCATTAAGTAATCTTTTATTCCAATAACCTCCAAACTTCCTCTGTACTCATGTATATAATTTCCAAATTATTACAAATAGTCAGCCTTCGCAGAACCAGAAATGATTAAGAAAAAAATATTAAAATAGATTTTTTTTCCATACTAACTTTAAATTTTTAAATGTAAATTGCTATTAATTAATTAAGTAATTTAATAATTTTTGGAATATTTAAAATTTGTTTTATATGGATTAATTCAAGGTTTGACGGAATTTATTCCTGTAAGTAGTACTGCTCATTTAAAAGTTATATCTCTTTTTTTAGGTATTGATGATCCCGGAGTATCTTTGTCCGCTACTATTCAATTTGGAAGTGTTTTAGCCATCGCTTGGTATTTTAAGAATGATATTTTTAATTTCAGAAGTCAATCTTCCACAAAATTTATTAAATATCTCTTACATGAAAGATTATTAAGATCTATTTTGATTGGCACTATACCTATTGTCTTGCTTGGTGGGAGTATAAAAATATTTATCCCTTCTTTTTTTGATAACGTTCTTCGTTCAAATTTATCAATAGCATTGGTCTCATTTCTAATGGCTTTTTTTATGTACTTGGCAGATAGTTCGAAAACAGGTTCTATTAATATTAAAAACCATAATTATTCAAATAGTTTTTTGATAGGTTTCTTTCAAGCATTTGCAATTTTTCCTGGTGTTTCAAGATCGGGGGTCACTATTTCTAGCGCTTTAATATCAGGATGGGAGAGAGGCGACGCTGCAAAATTTTCTTTTCTTTTAGGGATGCCAGCTATTTTTCTTGCTGCGATGGTTGAGTTTATTTCTTCTTTTAATGATTTATTTTCATTAGGTTTTTTACCTCTTCTTGTTGGTCTTATTACAACATTTTTGTCCTCTATATTGGCTATAGATTTCTTATTAAAGTATTTTTCTTCAAATGGGTTGAAAATATTTATAATCTATCGAGTTATTTTTGGTGTTGTAATTCTTTTGAATTTGTAATTGGATGAAAAAAAATTGCTTTGCAATTGTGTTAAGGTTTTAAAAAATTCTTTCTAATGAACATTTTTATATCTTTCCAATTAGGTGAAGTGGAAGTTTCAAATCTTACTATATTGGTTTTAGCTTTTTTTTCTTCTTTTACATTCATAGCAGTAGGCATAAGTTCATATAAACTATACAAATCGCTTATAAACGAAGACGATAAATAATCGGAACGGCGGGATTTGAACCCACGACCCCCACTACCCCAAAGTGGTGCGCTACCAAACTGCGCTACGCCCCGTGTCTTTACTATAAAGATTAGATTGATTTAAATGTTATTCTTTATAGGATTGTTATCAGATCTCAATACACACTTGTCAACTTCCCAATTAAAGTTTTCCCATATATGATCTTCTAATTTATAGTTGCTTCCAGTAAAAACTCCTAACTTAATTTTTGTAGGTGAAGCGGAACAATACTGCCTGCTTCCAGCTGATGCAAGATATTGTTGATGATATTGTTCCGCATAAAAATATGAATCAATCATTTTTATTTCCGTTTCAATAATACCAAGATTTCTTTTGCTTAGTTCCGTTTGATATTGTTCCTTACTGGCTAATATAGTTTTAATATTATTTTCATTTTTGTAATAAATTGCTGATCTATATTGTGTTCCAATATCATTTCCTTGTCTGTTTTTTTGAGTAGGGTCATGACACTCCCAAAACATTTTTAATAAATCACTTACATCTATTTCCCTTTTATCCCATACAACTCTTACAACTTCTGAATGACCAGTTAAGCCAGAACATACTTCATAATAATTTGGGTTGTTTTTTTTACCTCCTGCATAACCTACAGAAGTTGTAACAACTCCAGGAAGTTTCCAAAAGCATTTTTCAGCTCCCCAGAAACAACCACATCCAAAGATAATTTCATCTTCTTCTATATTAGGATCTTTTTTGATATCTGTTTTTAATATTCTATGTAATGAATAAGCATCATTAGTTAAATTAATCTTCTCATTATTCATAATATTTTTCAGGAATTTAAACATAATTAAATCAATTTATTATAAGTAAAAAATTTAAATTTAGCTCTTAACAATTCTTGTAGCCAGTTCTCTTTCCCAAAGTTGTTTATATAGCCCATTAACTTTTACTAAATTTTTATGAGCCCCTTCTTGTACTATTTCCCCTTTATCCATTACTAAAACCCTATCACAGGTAGCAGCAACAGAAAGTTGGTGACTTATCATTATGATTGTTTTATTACTTCTATCACTCATTTCATTTATTATTCTTGCGGCTGTTTTATTATCTACGCTTGCTAAAGCATCATCAAGAACAACAATAGGAGAATTAACAAGTAATGCTCTTCCTAGTGCAGTTCTTTGCCTTTGTCCACCACTTAATGTAATACCTCTTTCACCAACAATAGTTTTAAACTTTTGTGGAAAACTATTGATATCATCAATTAATCCAGCTTTTGTAGCACTTTCTTTAACTAAATTTTTTGAAGCTTTGGGTTCTCCAAAGCTTAGGTTTTCTGAGATTGAAGAAGTAAATAAGAATGCTTCTTGAGGAACGATTGAAATATTTTTTCTAAGATCGCTTAATTTTAAGGTTTTTACATCAATTTCATCTAAAAATAATTGATTGTCTGGAATTTCAATAGTCCGTCCTAGAGACTTTGCTAGTGTTGTCTTGCCACAACCTACTGGGCCAACTATTGCAATAAGTTCTCCAGGATAAATTTTAAAATTGAGTCTATTTAGTGAATTAAATTTTGATCCTGGGTACTTTATTGTTAAATTTTTTGCTTCTAAGAATCCTTTGACTTTTCTTTTTAAAAATTTAGTTTCTGCTCTATCTATAATATTTGGGTTGTTCTGAAAAATTTCTTCGACGCGATCTAAACTTACTTGACCAAGTTGAAAAGTATTTAAGGTAAAACCTAATAGAGCTGTTGGGAAGACGAGTCTTTCTACGTATAGAATTAAAGCTACTAAACCACCTATCGAAATAAACCCACTCTCTAATTGAAAAGTTCCTAATGATAATAAAATTAATAATGAAATTGAGGAAATCCCCTGCAACAAAGGGAATAGCGTACTGGCTGTTCTTGCAAGCTTTATCGCTGAATTTCGATAGTCATTATTATATAAGTTAAATTCTTTTTTCTCAGCATTCTCTTGGGCATAAATTTTAATGGCGCTTATACCAGATAAATCTTCTTGTATTAGATCACTAAGTTTTGATAATGATTCTTGTTGAGCTTTTCTCTGTTTAACCATTCTGCCGCCAAATAGACTTACAATTCCAAGGATTAATGGAAATATCATTAAAGCTGATATTGTTAATGTTTTATTAATCGAAAACATTGATGGAATAGTGAATGAATAAGCTAAGACAATGTTGCATAAGCTCAAAACTGTAAAACCTAAAAGTCTTCTTATATTCTCAACATCGCTTGTAGCTCTACTAATAATATCTCCACTACCTTTTTTTTGAATCCATTCTGGATCTTGAATAAGTAAGTGATCAAAAAGTTTTTGCCGAAGATTTACTTCTACTTTTCTACCTATACCAAAGACAATCTGTCTTGAAAATAATCTTATTAAACCCATACAAGTTGCTAAAAATATTAACCATAAGGATTTAGAAATAACAAATTCCGATGAAAAGCCATTTTGTAATTGGTCAATTATATTTTTTACTTCTAAAGGTATTACAACACTTAGTATATTTACTAATAAGAGAGCAAAAGCTCCATATAAGAATTCTTTTTTGTAAGGTCTTAGGTATTTAGATATAACTTTTATCTTTAAATTTTTCATTTTATTTTGCCGATATGATTAAGATAATGTTTCATTTTTGAATATGTGAGCTAATTTTATAAATGATTCAGTACTTATTTATGGGTAACGAGCAAACTCATCCATTACATGAAACAGACAAGATCATTATAGATTCCCTTATTACTAAAAAAACACCAAAGGATCTTGATTATATAAATTTAGCTAGATTAATAAATCGCTATAATGATTTTCCGGGAGAAATTGAAATTAAAAACGATATTGAAAAAATTTTAAATTTTTGGAAGATCACTAAAAATGAACTTTTTTCAAAAACAAAAAATATTTGGTCAAAAAGCTTTAGGCCTTCTAATACAAATAAAGATTTAGTTGGCTCAGGTTTTGATACTTCAAATTGAATTTTATCTGTATATTTTCTTCCATAAATAAATGTCTTCTCATCTATCAAACGCTGAAATCCTAAATAACTTGCTGGAGGGAAGGGACCTTGATGAATTGACTTCTAGATCTCTAATGCAAAGATGGCTTAAAGATGAAATTTCGGATGTTGAAACGGGAGCTTTTTTGAGTGCTTTGAGAGCAAAAAGTTCTACAGGTGTCGAACTAAGTTCGATGGCTGAGGTACTCTTAAATGTTTGTGAATTGCCAGTAGCAAGACCAAATTTGTATTTAGTGGATACTTGTGGAACAGGGGGTGATGGAGCTAATACGTTCAATATTTCAACTGCAGTCGCTTTTGTAGCCGCATCTTGTGGGGTAAAAATTGCAAAACACGGAAATAAAAGTGCTAGTGGAAAAGTTGGCTCTGCTGATGTTTTGTTGAATCTCGGTTTGAATTTAAATTGTTCATTAGAAAAAGTAATCAAAGCCGTAAGTGAAATTGGAATAACTTTTTTGTTCGCACCTGTTTGGCATAAATCTTTAATAAAACTTGCTCCATTAAGAAAGACCCTTGGAATAAGGACAGTATTTAATCAACTTGGACCATTGGTAAATCCTCTAAGACCTAATGCACAAGTTTTGGGTGTTGCTTCTGAGGATCTTCTAAAACCTATGGGAAGTGCGCTTTTAAAAATGGGTATGAATAGATCAATAGTCGTTCATGGTTCTGGTGGCCTTGATGAAGCTTCGCTTCAAGGTGAAAATAAATTAGTATTTGTTGATAATGGTGAATTACGATTTTCAAAAATAAATATTTCAGACTTTAACCATGAAAATGTATCTAACGAAAAGCTTGTGGTTTCTCATCATGAGTCCAATGAGGAAATATTAAAGTCTGTCTTAAATGGTTCTGGACAAAAATCTCATATTGATGTAGTCGCCTTAAACTCTGCTTTAGTCCTTTGGGCCGCAGGTATTGAGGATGATTTAAATGAAGGATTTAATAAAGCTTTATTTTCGATAAATCAAGGTGATCCTTGGAAAAAGTTTTTACTTTTAAAAAATTATTTGCATACAAATTAATTAAATTCAAATTGATGATTAATCCATATAAGAAAAACGCGAAATTGGTTTTAAGTAATGGAATTGTATTCCCAGGGTTCTTTTTTGGTGCTTCTGGTACAGCCATTGGTGAAATAGTTTTTAATACGGGAATGACAGGATATCAAGAAGTTATCACTGATCCAAGTTATTACGGACAAATATTAACATTCACTTATCCAGAGATTGGAAATACTGGTGTGAATTTTGAAGATTCAGAGTCTAATATTAATGTTAAAGGTATAATTGTCAGAAATTTTTCAGTCAATAACAGCAATTGGAGATCTAAAAAGAGTTTTAATCAATGGTTAGTTGAGAAAAATATCATTGGTCTATATGGAATTGATACAAGGGCACTTGTTAAAATTTTAAGATCAAGTGGCGCGATGAATGGAGTTATTACCTCTCTGGATAAAACTGATGAAAGTTGTTTAAAGATAATTTGTGATACGCCAAAGATGGAGGGATTAAATTTATCAAAAGTTGTTTCAACAAAGCAACAATATTTATGGAATAGTCATACGCAAACAATTTTTGATTTAAGAAAAAGATATGGTAAATCTTCTAAAAAATTAAAAATAGTAGCAATTGATTTTGGAATTAAAAATTCAATTCTAAATAGACTAGTATCCCATGGTTGTGAAGTTTTGGTTTTACCTTCTCGAACTTCTCTAAATGATGTTCTTTCTAAAAAGCCAGATGGTATATTTTTCTCAAATGGTCCAGGCGATCCTTCTTCTGTTTCTGAAGGTATTGACTTAGCAAAATCACTAATTGAATATGGTGAAATACCTATGTTTGGTATTTGCCTTGGTCACCAAATATTTGGATTGGCATTAGGAGGTTCAACTTACAAATTACCCTTTGGACATCGTGGCTTAAATCATCCTTGTGGTAAAAATAATAAAATTGAGATAACTAGTCAGAATCATGGCTTTGCAATTGATCCTAATTCTCTCTCAAAGGACATAGTTAGAATAACTCACTACAATCTCAACGATAATACTGTGGCTGGCCTAGAGGTTCATAATAAGCCAATATTTAGTGTTCAATATCATCCAGAAGCAGGACCTGGTCCACATGATTCAGATTATTTATTTAAAAAATTTGTTTCTCTAATGTTAGAAAGATGTTGACATATTGTTTTCTTTTGATTTGATAATTACATTTGATAAATTAATTTTTTGGAGGTATAAATCATAGAGGATTTCCAGAAGTTAACGGTTTCTTTAAGAGGAAACCTTGAGATTCAATCAAACATTATTGTTTTTACTTTTAAAGGCCAACTTGACGCTTTTTCAGAAAAACAATTTAAGAATTTTATTTCTAAAAATTTGAAAAATGAGCTACCATTCGTTATTGATCTTACAAAAATAGATTTTTTAGATTCCTCAGGTCTTGGAGCACTTGTACAAACTGCAAAAGAATGCAAAAAGTCGAAACTTGGGTTCTCTGTCGTGGGCAATTCGAGAGTTGCGCAAACAATTAAACTTGTTCGTTTGGGAGACTTTCTTAATTTGAAGTCAAGCCTTGAAGATGCTTTAAACTATTTAAAAAATTGAATTATTGGATTCAAAACTTGGTTCCATATGGAACTCCTGAGGATATAGGAGTTATTCAACTTGCTTGGCTTGGAGATTCCGTATGGGAGCTCCACCAAAGACTGAGACATGTTCATTTCCCTTTAAAATCTAAAGACCTCCATTTATCTGTAGTAAACGAAGTAAAAGCAAAATCTCAGTCAAGATCATTAAGTCAAATTGAACATTTATTAAATTCAAATGAAATAGATCTAATTAGGCGTGCTAGAAATAAAACAAAGAGATATCCAAAATCTTCAGACCCCACAATTTACTCTAGAGCAACTGGATTTGAAACTCTTATTGGCTGGCTATTTTTAAAAGATCCTCAAAGATTATCATCAATTTTTGAATATTTAGAATTAAAAATGAATTGAATCTATGAAAAACACCTCAAATAAATTTCGCGGAAAAAATAATAAAGAATACAAAAAAAATTCGGATTTTGGTAATTACTCAAATAATACAAATCGTTCAGATAAAAATGATAAATTCTTGCACAAATCTGCTAAAAATAAGAAATTTGAAAATTCAAAAAAAGATGATGAAAATAATACTTTTTCGTCCTTAAAGAGAAGAAATCCAAGGTTTAAATCCAATAAAGAATTTCTAAATAAAAAATCTGATGCGCATTATGAGTTAACTAATAAGAGAAATTTTGATGATTGGATATGGGGTAAACATTCGGTTTATGAGGCTCTTAGTAGTGATAGAGCGATTAATAGGATTTGGTGTACTTCGGAAATTTTTTCTTCAGATAAATTCTATATTTTGCTTAAGGACCTTAAATCAAAAGGAGTTCTTATTGAAGAAGTTTCTTGGAACAGGCTTACTCAATTGACATATGGTGCTTCACATCAAGGAGTCGCATTGCAGTTAGCATGCTCTAAAACAATATCCCTAGAACAATTAATTGATTTTTCAAAACACAATTGTCCAAGTCCTGTAATAATCGCACTAGACGGTATATCTGATCCTCATAATGTTGGTGCGATTATAAGATCGGCGGAAGCATTTGATTGTAAGGGTGTAATTATTCCTCAAAGAAGGTCTGCAGGATTGACCGGAACAGTCGCCAAGGTAGCTGCAGGAGCCTTAGAACACCTTCATGTAAGTAGAGTTGTGAACTTAAATAGAGCACTTGAGGAACTTAAGAAAAATGGCTTTCTTGTTGTTGGCTTGTCTGGAGATAGTCAAATGTCTATCTCAAATTTTCAAGAAAAAGGACCTTTGGTCGTTGTAGTTGGCTCTGAAGATAAAGGTATTTCATTGCTTACTCAAAAAAAGTGCGATTCTATTTTAAGTATTACTCTTAAAGGTAAGACTTCAAGTTTAAATGCCTCAGTGGCAGCAGCCATATCTCTTTTTCACTTGACAGGTAAATAATTTATTGTCAATAACTGTTTTAAAGACCACTAAAATGTTGTTGTTTCAATACATTTATATGATTAATAAAAATTTATTGAATTTTCACTACAAAGTTGTATAGAATTTAACAAGAATTGATGGTTTAACAGACCAAAAAAATTGATTAGAAATTTTGGAAACAAGCTCGGTTTGGCCTGGTGGGCTAAAATTGAAACGGATCAACCTTGTAATACCTACTGGTTCGGACCATTCATTACTAAACGTAGTTTAAAAGAAAATATGTCTTCTTTTATTAAAGATCTTTCTGATGAAGGGATTAAAAATATTAAACACAGCTTAGTACGTTGTAAAAAAGAAGAACCATTAACTGTTTGATAACTTTGATTTTAAGAAATAAATTAAGATATGAATTTTAATTCTTTAAGAAAAGAAATTAGCAGCAATAATGCCTCTGTTAAGGAATTAGTTAATGATATCTTTACCAATATCGATCAAAAAGATCCTGAAATTAACTCATATATTTGTATTACAAAAGATAATGCAATTGAGCAAGCAGAGAAAATTGATAAATTAATTCAAAATAAGGAAAAACTTCCTCCTCTCGCAGGGATCCCCATAGCAATAAAGGATAATATTTGCATCAAAGGAGTTGCAACAACTTGTGCAAGTAAAATGCTCAAAAACTTTGTAGCCCCTTATGAATCCACCGTTTCAAGCAAATTATGGTCTTCAGGGGGAATTTGTTTAGGAAAAACAAATTTAGATGAATTTGCAATGGGGAGTTCAACCGAAACTTCTGTATTTGGTGTTACTTCAAATCCTTGGGATATTAATAGAGTGCCAGGAGGCAGTTCAGGCGGTAGTGCTGCTTCAGTTGCCGCTGGATTTTGTGCAGCCGCTATAGGTTCTGATACAGGAGGATCAATAAGACAACCAGCTTCTTTTTGTGGTGTCGTAGGTCTTAAACCTACTTATGGCAGAGTTAGTAGATGGGGCCTTGTAGCATTTGCTAGCTCTCTTGATCAAATTGGCCCAATTACAAATACTGTCTCAGATGCTGCTGAAATTCTTTATTCAATATCTGGTAAAGACCCCTTTGACTCAACATGTCTTGATAAGCCAGTACCAAATTATTTGACTGACTTAAATAAATCTATAAAGGGTTTAAAAATTGGAATTATTAAAGAATGTTTTGATCACCCAGGGCTTAATCCAGAAGTTAAGGAAACTGTTCTTTCTGGAGTTGATAGATTCCAAGCTTTAGGGGCTGAAATTATCGAAGTTGAATGTCCTAGATTTAATGATGGAATTGCGACATATTATGTCATTGCACCATCTGAAGCCTCTGCAAATTTAGCTAGATATGATGGAGTTAAATATGGCTACAGATCGAATGGAGGTTCAAATCTTATAGATATGACTTCAAAAAGCAGAGCTGAAGGTTTTGGAGATGAGGTGCAACGAAGAATTTTGATAGGTACTTATGCTTTGTCAGCTGGATACAGTGATGCCTATTACAAGAAGGCACAAAAAGTTAGGACACTTATAAGTAAAGATTTTGAAAATGCTTTTAACAAAGTAGATGTTTTATTAACTCCAACTTGCCCAACCACTGCTTTTTTGAAGGGAGATTTTGTCAATGATCCACTTTCAATGTATTTGTCTGACCTATTAACTGTTCCTGCTAATTTAGCAGGCCTCCCAGCAATTAGTATTCCTTGTGGTTTTGATACTAAAGGATTACCTATTGGAATGCAATTAATAGGCAATGTATTAAAAGAAGATAGAATATTGAATGCCGCAAATATCTTTGAAATTGATGCTCAGGTAATTAAGAACAGACCTTTATTTTAAATTTGTATTAATAATTAATTTGTAATCAAAAAGTATAGATCTTTTAGAAATTTTCTCTATCTTATATATATAAATTATTTGAATATGGCTTTCGTTCCGCTTCATAATCATAGTGACTACAGCTTGCTTGATGGTGCCAGTCAAATTTCAAAAATTGTTGATAGAGCTTGTGATCTTGGAATGGAATCGATAGCTCTTACTGATCATGGAGTTATGTATGGAGTTCTTGATTTGGTCAAGAAGTGTAAAGAGAAAGGAATAAAACCAATTATTGGTAATGAAATGTACGTGATTAATGGTTCTATTGATGATCCTCAACCAAAAAAAGAAAAAAGATATCATTTGGTGGTGTTAGCAAAAAATTATACTGGATATAGGAATTTAGTTAAGTTAACAACAATTAGTCACCTAAATGGGATGAGAGGTCGAGGCATTTTTTCTAGACCATGTATTGATAAATCTCTTTTAAGCAAATATAGTGATGGTTTGATAGTTTCTACAGCTTGTCTTGGTGGAGAGATCCCTCAGGCTATTTTAAAAGGTAGATTAGACATAGCAGAAGATATAGCTATTTGGTATAAAAAATTATTTGCAGATGACTTTTATCTAGAAATACAAGATCACGGCTCTATTGAGGATAGAATTGTTAACGTTGAATTGATAAAGATTGGGAATAAGCATCAAATAAAAGTCATTGCGACCAACGACGCACACTACTTATCAAGTATGGATGTTGAAGCACATGACGCTTTGCTTTGTGTATTAACAGGAAAACTAATAAGTGATGAAAAAAGATTGAGATATACCGGTACAGAATATATTAAAAGTGAAAGTGAAATGCTTGAACTTTTTAAAGATCATATTGATGATGAATCAATTATTGAGGCAGTTAACAATACAGTAGAAATTTCTCAGAAAGTTGAAGAATTTGATTTGTTTGGTAATTATAGAATGCCAAAATTCCCTCTTAACGAAGATACAGATTCATTTTCTTTCCTTACACAATTATCTAATAAAGGCCTTTTAAAAAGACTTAAAAAAAATGATCTTACAGAAGTTGATGAGAACTATAAAAAAAGACTATCTTCCGAATTAAAAATCATTAAAGATATGGGCTTCCCAGATTATTTTTTGGTTGTTTGGGACTACATCAAATTTGCTAGAGATAACTCTATCCCTGTAGGACCAGGTAGAGGTTCTGCAGCAGGCTCATTAGTAGCTTATGCTCTTCAAATTACAAATATAGATCCTGTTGAGCATGGATTGTTGTTTGAGAGATTTTTAAATCCAGCAAGAAAGTCAATGCCAGATATTGACACCGACTTTTGTATTGACAGGAGAAATGAAGTTATAGATTATGTTACTAATCGTTATGGAGAGGATAAAGTTGCGCAAATAATTACTTTCAATAAGATGACCTCTAAGGCGGTTTTAAAAGATGTTGCAAGGGTTTTAGATATACCATATGGAGAAGCTGACAAATTGGCTAAGTTAATACCGGTTGTAAGAGGGAAACCTTATAAATTAAATGAAATGATTGGCAAGAATTCGCCTTGCCAAGAGTTTAGAGAAAAATATATTAATGATAATAGGGTGAAAAAATGGGTTGATTTGGCTTTGAGAATTGAAGGAACTAATAAAACATATGGAGTTCATGCTGCTGGAGTTGTTATCGCATCAGATCCTCTTGATGAACTTGTACCTCTTCAAAGAAATAATGAAGGGCAAATAATAACCCAATATTCTATGGACGATATCGAATCACTTGGATTATTGAAAATGGATTTCTTGGGTCTTAAGAATCTTACAATGATTGAAAAAACAGTTTCTCTAATTAATCAATCTACTGGAAGGAAAATAAACATTGATGAGTTACCACAAAATGATGGTAAAACCTTTGATCTTATCGGGAGAGGAGATCTTGAAGGTATTTTTCAACTTGAATCTTCCGGTATGAAACAGGTCGTCAGGGATTTCAAACCTAGTTCTCTAGAGGATATTTCGTCGATATTGGCTCTTTATAGACCTGGTCCTCTTGATGCAGGCCTTATACCTAAATTCATAAATAGAAA
This sequence comes from uncultured Prochlorococcus sp., assembly GCA_902622435.1. GTDB lineage: Bacteria > Cyanobacteriota > Cyanobacteriia > PCC-6307 > Cyanobiaceae > Prochlorococcus_A. The sequence continues at coordinate 28,101 of CACNQB010000008.1, forward strand.
AAATGGGAACGAAAAGGTTGATTTTCCTCACCCTTTTATTAAGTCAATACTCACTGAAACCTATGGAATTATGGTTTACCAAGAACAAATCATGAAAATTGCTCAAGACCTGGCCGGTTATTCTCTGGGTGATGCTGATTTACTTCGAAGAGCAATGGGAAAAAAGAAAGTTTCTGAAATGGTAAAACATAGGAATATTTTTGTAGACGGTTCCATGAAGAAAGGTGTAAATGAAAAATTAGCTAATGATCTTTTCGATCAAATGGTTTTATTTGCAGAATATTGTTTTAACAAAAGCCACTCAACTGCTTATGGCGCCGTAACTTATCAAACTGCATTTTTGAAAGCCCATTTTCCTGTTGCATATATGGCAGCCCTTTTAAGCGTTAATTCTGGCTCTAGCGACAAGATGCAAAGATATATTTCTAATTGTTATTCCATGGGAATAGATGTTATTTCACCGAGCATTAATTTTTCTGGTGTTGATTTTACTATTAAGAATAATCAGATTTTATTTGGGTTATCTGCAATTAAGAATTTAGGAGATTCTGCAATAAGAAATATAATCGAAAACCGAAATAGTTTTGGAACCTTTAATTCATTATCAGATTTATGCGACCGTTTGCCTTCTAATGTTCTTAACAAAAGAAGTCTTGAATCTCTAATTCATTGTGGAGCATTAGATGAGTTTTCAAATGATAATAATAGAGCTCAGTTATTGTCAGATCTTGAACATGTTATTGAGTGGGCCTCTTCAAGAAATCGTGATAGATTATCAGGTCAAGGAAATCTATTTGACTCTAAAGAAGAATTTTCTAGTGTTGCTTTTTCAGATTCACAATTAGCTAAGGTTGATGATTATTCACTTATTGAGAAATTAAAGTTAGAAAAGCAGCTATTAGGCTTTTACTTATCTGACCATCCTCTAAAGCACTTAACTAAACCCGCAAAACTTGTATCACCTATAAGCATTTCGCAGTTAGAAGAAACAAAAGATAGAACCAAAGTCTCTTTAGTTGGAATGATCCCTGATTTAAGGCAAATTACAACGAGAAAAGGAGATAGGATGGCTATAGTTCAACTTGAAGATCTTTCTGGCAGTTGCGAAGCAATAGTTTTTCCAAAAACTTATGTCAGATTATCAGAATTTCTTTTGACTGATACTAGATTATTGTTTTGGGGAACAATAGATAAAAAAAGTGATAAGACTCAATTAATAATTGATGATTGCAGAGAAATAGATAACCTTAAATTGCTTATTATTAATCTTGAAAGTTCTCAAGCATCAGATGTAAGAATACAAAATACTTTAAGAAATTGTTTAACCAAATTTAAACCAGATAAAGATAGATGTGGAATCAAGATTCCAGTTTTAGCTGCAGTAAGGAATGATCATAGTGTTACATACGTTAAATTTGGCGATCAATTCTGTATTGGAGATATACAAGGAGCATGCAAATTATTAGAAGAAAATTCATTCCAAGTTAACTTGAAATCCTTAGTTTCCTAGATTAAATTTTTTCCTCGAAATTTTGTGTTGCAGGTTTGAAGGCTGCTTTTGCGCGTTGTATATTCATTGGAATATTTTCAATACCAAAAAAAGATCCAGGTTCTTTATCCCAACTAGCTGATAATATTCCAAAACTCAATCCTGCTAGACCTAACAAAAAAAACAATGCTGAAATTGCAATTGTTGATGAAGGAGGAATTTCAGCAATATTTCTCGTTACTATAATGTAACTTACTACGAAAACCGACATCCCTAATATTGTGGGAATCCCTGCTGTAAAAAATATTCTTCTTGCCATTCTATCAGCAACATATTTAGGTATTCCAGTTGATGATCTTTTTGGGGTATTTGCAGCACTTGATGCTTTTTCTAGATTAGCAAACGCAGTTTTCTCAGAATAATTTTTTTTCTTTTTAAATTGTGTCTTTTTTTTAGATTGCTTTTTTTTCATTAATTGAAATCATCCTCTGATTCCAATTTTCTTTACTAGTTCTTGATATTTCTGAACGTTTTTGTCTTTTATGAAAGAAAGTAATCTTTTCCTTTTACCAATCATTTTTAATAATCCTTGCCTTGAAGCGAAATCATGAATATTTCCTTGGAGGTGGTCACTTAATTTCGATATTCTTTTTGAAAGCAGTGCTACTTGAACTTCTGTTGAACCTGTATCAGTTGGATGTACTTGATGAGTCTCAATCAGCTTCTGTTTTTCAGCTGTATCTAATGACATAAATTTTTTTTCTTTTACTCTATAATACTACGTCAGCTAGCAATATTACTACTCTCCTTATCTAGATAATTCATAGCTAATTTCAATAAATTTTCAAATGATAAATTATTATCTTTTTTAGCGAGGAGATCTACTTCTTTATTTATAAATGGCAAAATAGTTTTGATTTCTTTATTTTTGTAATTTAATGATTGAAGGGTTAACTGAAGGTCCTCGATCATCTTATTAGTTTCAGGATCTTTAATCTCAAATTCATCTTTGGCTTTTTCTTCTTCAAATTGTATTTCAGTTTTAAATCTATTTTTTAGCTCTAAAATTAACCGATCACTCATTTTTTGTCCTATACCAGGTACGGAAGAAATTAATTTTTTGTTTTGTGTCTTTATTGCAATGATAACTTCACCAATAGAGAATTTATTTAATATCCCTATGCCGATTTGAGATCCAACACCTCTGATGCTTAAAATTTCAATAAAGAAATTCTTTTGTTCCTTTGATGTAAAGCCAAATAATAAATCAGAATCTTCTTTCTTAATTTGTTTTATCCAAAGAGTTATTTTATTATTTGATATCTGATTTGTTTTTAATTTGAGAAATAAGGATTCTAGTATTTGTATTTCGTAACCTATTCCTTGACAATTTATTAGAACAAAAAACTTTTGATTGGTTTGCCAAAAATCAACTAGATCTCCACTAATCCAACTAATCAATTAACCACCATCCACTTGACAACCGATTAGTGCCCCTGCAGTTCCTGCCGCTGGTACTGCCCAAAATCTATCTTTTCCTCTTGTGGAGGAAAGAGCTAATCCGGCTCCAAGAATACCTCCGATAACAGATCCTTCACTACAATCATTATCATCTACTTTTTGTGCTTGCTCACCTCCACAAGGGATTTCTATGTCAACTACATAATTTTTTACGTAGCCTGGACTTGATTGTGTTCCAGGAATATATTCTTCTCTGTATTCCTTTCTGGTACATGTAGCAGCCTTTGGGGTTGATGCTTTTGCTTGGAGAAATGGAGAAAAGAAAAATATTGCAAACAAAAGTAATTTCATTACTAAGCAAGTTGTTTTTTTTATTTTATATCCTTTTACGTATTTTGGTTGAAGAAATAATAGTTCCTAATAAAACGAGTAAAGCGCCTAAAAAAAATTTTATGTTTATTATTTCGCTAAAAAACAAAACCCCCCAAATAGATCCAAATAAAACTTGTAAATAGTTTATAGTTGAAGCCTCAGAAGCAGGTAAATTTTTTAATCCTATAGTCAAGAAAGTTTGACCTAATTGCGTAAAAAAGCCAATGCCAATTATCCAAACTAATTCATTCCAACTTGGTGTTACCCAATTGATTAATACAATTGGCAATAAAGATATAAAAGAAACAAGTGGAAAATATTCAATAATTACATAAACATCTTCAGTAAATGAAAGTTTCCTAACTGTAACGTAAGCCAACGCAGTGCAGATTGCCCCAAGAAATGCTATCAAAATAGAACCCATTTCAATTTCAACGTTTATATTTGATAATTGACTTGGGTTCAATATTACTAATATTCCAATCCAGCCAATAATTAAAGCAAAAATTATATTCCTAGTTATCTTTTCGTTTATAAATATGCCAGCAAATATAGATATAAATATAGGATATGTGTACTGAATGACAGTAGATATACTAAGAGGCATATTCCTTATCGCATAAAAAATACAAACTAAAGCTAAGGTTCCTAAAATACCTCTTAATATAAGTAATGGTTTATTTTTGCCCCATGGATTTATATTTTTTTGATTAATTATGAATAATGTAATTATCAAACTTAACAATGATCTGAATAAAACCAATTCATATATAGGGATCCTTTTATCAATATTTTTTACGCACAATGTCATCAAACTAAAGAAGAATGAGGCATATACCAAATTTAATTTATTGAATGAATTAAATTTTTTCTCTAATTCTGCGATGTCTATCATTTAAAAATAGTTTTATTGTGAAATTAAGTAGATTCTTATTTGATTTTGGTCTATAACAAATAAATCGTTATTTGTTTTTAGATTAAAATCTCAATGGTTCATTCTATACACCCAAGAACTATTCAAGAGGTTAAGGAAAAAGCAGATATTGTTGACGTTATATCTGAACATATTGTTCTTAAGAAGAAAGGCAAGGAATTTGTTGGAATTTGTCCTTTTCATGATGATACTAAGCCATCTATGACAGTATCACCAAGTAAACAATTCTATTATTGTTTTTCCTGTGGTGCTGGTGGTAACTCTATTAAATTTTTAATGGAATTTACTCGTGCTAATTTTTCTGATGTTGTTCTTTCTCTTGCTAAGAAAAACAATATTAATGTTGAAAATCTTGAGGGCCCCCAAGTAGAAGCTTACAAAAAACAATTATCTAGAAAGGAGGAGCTTTATAAAATTTTAAGAGTAACTAAAAATTGGTTTAAGTCTCAATTAAATAATTCCCTAGGTGTTGAAGCTATGAAATATTTAACATCCAAAAGAGGCTTGAGTAATAAAACAATTGATGACTTTGAATTAGGCTTTGCCCCTAATTCATGGAATGATTTATTTTATTATTTATCCAAGGTAGAAAAATTTCCTATTAATCAAATATTAGCTTCAGGTCTTGCAATTTCTAAAGATAATTCAGATAAGATATATGACCGTTTTAGAAATAGATTAATCGTTCCAATACATGATATGCAAGGACGAGTAGTTGCCTTTGGTGGAAGATCTCTTGATGGACAGGAACCCAAATATCTTAATTCTCCCGAATCAGAGATATTTGAAAAAGGGAAAATGTTGTTCGCATTTGAAAAAGCATCTAGCAATATAAGAAAAAGAGATAAAGCTATTATTGTTGAAGGATACTTTGATGTAATTACTCTTCATTCAAAAGGTATTGCTAATTCTGTAGCTTCCCTCGGTACCGCATTAAACAAGTATCAAATTTCCCAGCTATGTAGATGTACAGATAATAAAAATATAATCTTGAATTTTGATTCTGATAATGCAGGGATATTAGCTACAAAAAGGGTAATAAAAGAAGTCGAAAGCTTATCCCTCCATGATCAAATTAATCTAAAGGTTCTTCAGCTTAACGATTTTAAAGATCCTGACGAATTTTTGAATAATCATACTCGAGAAGATTATTTTAATTTAATCGATAATTCCTCCTACTGGATTGATTGGGAGATTGATCAGATTTTTAAAGATAAAGATTTAACTAAGTCTGAAAATTTCCAGATTGTTATCTCTTCATTGGTAAAATTGTTGAGCAAATTACCTCAATCATCAACAAGAACTCATTACTTACAAAAAGTTTCCGAACGATTAAGTAAGGGACAAGCAAGGTTAGCTATACAATTTGAACAAGATTTAAGAAATCAAGTTAAGGGATTTCGTTGGCATGGCAGATCAAAAAAATTTGAACAACCAAATGAAATTTCTCGGCGTGAGAAAAATGAATCGGAAATAATTTTTTATTATTTGCATTGTCCTGATCTTAGGCTTTTTATTCGCGATGAATTTCTTAAAAGAGAAATTAATGGTTTTAATACTAAATATATTCAAAATTTATGGGAAACTATTTCAAAAATTGAACAAAATAATTTGGGTTTTAATTATTTAAATGAATTAAAACAACCAAATAGTAAAATTCTTCAAAAAGATTTTTCTGCCATTAACCTAATTTCACTTCTGCCCGACTATTTGGCTCTCAATAATCCTGATTCATCAAATAAAATTAATAGTTTTATTAACCCAAATGAATTGTTTTTAACATTGCTAATTAATCCTAAAGATAATTTGCTTGGAACTTTATCACTTCTTGAGAAATATAATTCTTTAAAAAGATGTAGACACTTGATCGAATCTTGGGGCTCTCAAAGATTAAAAACTTTAGAAAATTGTATATCTATTTTGATTGATAATCCCTCTTCAGGTTTATCAAACACTAATAAAGAGATAGATGATCTTTTTAAGGATTTAAACTCAGATGCTATTAAATTTCAGGAATTATATTACTTAGAAAGACAACATATAAATTTTTTAGATAAACAACGTTGTGGCAATTTTATTGCTAGTTGACATATTTTATTTAAATTTATAGGCAGTATTTTTTAATCATATTTTTTACCTTTTTAGGCTTGTCTTCAAGAATATAAGCTTCCACTTCTTTTGCATAAGTTCCAGAAAAATTGGAAGTAGAGAACTCTAATGATTTCCTCTTACTTTGATGTAATTTATCTTCTAAATTTTTTATATCTCCTACTGTCTTATTGTTGTTACATTTTTGTATAGCATGAGTAGCTTCATGTCTTAATGCTTTTCTTATTGCCAATCCTGTTTTGAAATTATCTTTGTTTGGTCGTTTTTTTTCATTTCTATAATTTGTTTTCCTTTTTGCATTTTCAGTACATATTATTATTTTATTTTCTACAAAATTATGAAGGCCTTTTATTTCTTTATTTAAGAGACATTCTATTTTATTTTCTTCAACTATGTAGTTTGCTTTTATTAATAAGTCAAGTATCTCTTTATCTAATTTGCTTAAAAATATAATAAATTCCATTTTATTTTTTTACTTTACTATAGTTGGGATCTGGTCTATATCAGTTGTAGATGATCGACTTAAGAAATTGTTATTCATCGTCCAACTTTTTGGTTTTTTTGTAATAGCCCATGTGATTGCATTATTATTAAATCTTTTATTTAAGAAATCAATAGTTCTCATGAGATTTTCTGATTTTTTTAGATCTTTCTGAGATTTGTAATTGATAACTGATTGCTGTAAATATTCGCTATTTGTCAAATCCTGCATTAAAACACCAGCTTTTGAGAATTTATATTCGGGATTATAAATTTCTTTAGATAATTCAACTACTATTTTTAAAATGCTGTTTGTGTCATCTGTTGCATTTGTAAGTTTTCTATGAGCACTTCTTTGATAATTTTGACTTGAATATTTACTGGTTCTGGCAAATACTCTAATATCAGATGATTGTAAGTTCTGACTTCTCATTTTTTCGGAGGCTTTTATTGCGTGAGTAGCCAGTGCTTGAGTTAAGTCTTCTAATTTTGTGACAGGAGTACCGAAACTCCTGCTTACCTGAATTTCTTTTTTTGATTTCTTGTTTTTTTCTATAGGCAGGCATTTATAACCTTTCAGTTCTAATTGCAATCTTTTTCCTACTATTCCTAATTTTTTAATGATTTCATTTTCTTCCATATCTCTTAATTCTTTTGCATTTTTAATACCTTTACTTTGCAACCAATTAGAGGTTTGTTTCCCGACTCCCCATATCTTATCTACGCTAATTCTTTTTAAATAATCATTCTGATTTCTGGTCTTAGCTAAATCAAATATTCCAGCTGAATAATCAATATTTTTAGCTAATTTATTAGCAATTTTTGCTCTTACTTTATTTTCTCCTATTCCTACTGTTATGGTAATCCCTAGATTCTGATATATTAATGATCTTATGTTTCTTGCCCAAGGATATAGATTTTTATCATTAGGTCTAGAAATTGAGACAAATGCTTCGTCAATGGAATAAATTTCTATCTGTTCACAGTGGCTTTTCAGTAAATTCATTAATCTTCTGCTCATATCCCCATAAAGCGTGTAGTTTGAGCTTAAGACTGCTACATCTAATTTATTTAGTCTCTCTTTGAGCTTAAAATACGGAGTTCCCATTTTAATTTTTAAAGCTCGCGCTTCAGGGCTTCTTGCAATGATACATCCGTCATTATTAGATAAAATTACTACTGGTTTATTTCTCAAATGAGGATTAATATTTTGTTCACATGACGCGTAAAAATTATTAGCATCTATAAGAGCTATTGCATCAATATTTGAAATTCTCATAAATAGCTATGTATTGAATAAATAACAACTCCCCATATCTGTACATCAATATGGTTTTTAAATCTAAAATCAGGATAATTATGATTTTCTGATTTTAAATATAATTCATTATTTTTTATAGATAATCTTTTTATTGTAAATTCTCCGTCTATCATTGCAATGATGATATTCCCTGGCCTGGCGGTTAAGCTCTTGTCTACTATTATTAAATCTTTATCTTTAATTCCTGCATTTATCATTGAGTCACCTTTAACTCTAAGAAAAAAAGTGCTAAAAGGATTAGATATTAAATGTTCGTTTAAATCAATATTTTCTTCTGTATAGTCATCTGCAGGAGAAGGAAACCCTGCTGATACCGAATCAGTTAATAAGGGGATTTTAAATGTTTTAGTAGCTGAATCAAAAGAATCCAAGATTAAATTATATAGTATATATGTACTATATAGCAAAAAATCAAAAAATAGTTAGTTTTTAAACTTTTATAGATTAATTTTAGATTGAATCGAATCTTTTTAAGAACGATGGTAAGAGGAGTTGTTTGATATAGAAATAGCTCTATAGATTTGCTCGATTAGGATTAATCTAGCTAATTCATGAGGAAAAGTTAAAGGAGACAGGCTTAGTACAAGATCTGATTTTTCTTTTATATCTAAACTAACTCCATCAGTATCACCGATTAAGAAATTAATTTTTTTATTTTTAAAATTTAAGAGTAAAGAACATAGTTCAACTGAATTAAACTGCTTCCCTTCTTCACTTAGGCAGATAATAATATTGTTATTAGATCTAAGATTATTTAAATTAAAAGTCTTTAACTCATTAATAATAAGTTCAGGCATTCTTTTCTTATATTGATTAATTCCATCTCTAATCCAAAGTTTCTTTATTTTGCCGATGGCATAAATTGTTAATCTATTACTCTGAATCATAAGTAAATATGAAAACTAATTATTCATCAAGAAGATAATTAAATTCATAATATAGTTCCTCTTCGGTAGTTAATTTCTTAGGAAAATTAGTATTTCTAGAATTCATATTAATTTGATTAAACTCACTTTTTCTTAGTGAATTATTAACGTTAGAAGTCTCTTCTAAAGATTCTGAATTATCAATTAACGAATAAAAAATTTTATTGGGATCTTCTGAATTAAGTGGATTGGTGATTAAATTATCATTATTAGTTATATTCATGTGATTATTTATATTTTTACTTTCGTTATTTAAATTTTTCTTTTTTTTTAATTTATTGAGTTTATCTAAATTTTTTTTTGATAAGCTCATGATATAAAGGATTAAATAAACTTATATTTAATTTAAACATATTATTTATCTTTTAGATGAATTCTAAAAAACATCATCAAAAAAAAAGATTTGGACAACACTGGTTGGTAAATAAAAAAATATTAGAAAAAATTAAAGAAATTGCTGTTCTTAATAAAAATGACTTTATTTTAGAAATTGGTCCTGGTAAAGGAGCTTTAACAACTAAGTTGTTAGATTCAGAAATTAAAAAATTACATGCAATTGAATTAGATAAAGATTTAATAAATTTATTAAATAAAAAATTCAATAATAATGATAAGTTTTCACTCCAACAGGGAGATATTCTTTCTGTAAATTTAGATTCGATTAATAAGGAGATTACAAAAGTGATTGCAAATATTCCTTACAATATAACTGGCCAAATATTGGATATTTTCATAGGACGATTGGGCATCATAAGAAACTATAATTACGAAAAAATAATATTTTTAATGCAGAAAGACGTTGTAGATAGGATTTTGTCAAAAGAAGGTAGTCCACATGCTGGTGCGCTTAGTATAAGAATGCAACTTCTATCAAAAATAAAAAAAATATGTGATGTGCCACCTTCATCATTTAGTCCGCCTCCAAAAGTTTTTTCTTCTTTAGTAGTTTTCGAACCAATTAAAAATGATTTAAGATTAGAAATTAGTTTAGAAAAATATATAGATAAACTTCTTCGAATTTCATTTAATTCTAGAAGAAAAATGCTTAGAAATACACTTAATTCAATATTTTCAAATAAAGAGATAAATGAATTATCTGAATCTTCAAAAGTTTGTTTTAATTTAAGACCACAAGATATTTCAATTGACCAATGGATTAAGCTTGCAGAAAATTGTATTAAAATTAAAAAATAAAAATTTAAGTATATGCAAGATTTAGCTAAAAAGAAAATTAATATAAAATCTCCTGCCAAAATAAATTTGCACCTTGAAGTTATTGGTAAAAGAGAGGATGGATTTCATGAGTTGGCAATGATTATGCAAAATATAGATCTTGCTGATTATTTAGAATTTGAAATTAATAATGAAGGTTTAATTAAACTTGAATCTGATTGTAATGATTTAAGCCTATCTGATGATAACTTAATTGTTAAATCGGCAAACCTATTAAGGAAAAAATCAAATATAGATTACGGTGTGAATATATTTTTAAGAAAAAATATCCCAATTGGAGCAGGATTAGCTGGTGGATCCAGTAATGCAGCAGCAACATTAATTGGTCTTAATAATTTATGGGATTTGAAATTAGATCAAGAAACTTTATGTTCATTAGCATCAACTTTAGGATCTGATATTCCCTTTTTTATAAATGGTGGTATTCAATTATGTTTTGGCAGAGGCGAAATTTTGGAGAAATTGGATTCAACCCTTGAATATGGAGCTATTCTCTTAAAAAATCCGAATGTATCAGTATCAACTGCTGAAACTTATAAAAAATATAGTAAAAGATTTTGTGATCAATATCTTACTGATAGCGAAAAGATTGAAAACATAAGAAAAAATTTAAGAGATAATGGTTTATATAACTTAAATTTTGATAATCAACATTTATCTATTAAAAATGATTTGCAGTTAGTTGTTGAAAATGAAAATGCTTCTGTAAAGCAGGCATTATATTTGCTTTCTAAACTAGAAAATTGTCTCACATTTTCAATGAGTGGATCAGGCCCTACATGCTTTGCACTCTTTAAAGATATAGAGACTGCTGAAAAAGAATTAATTGCAAATTCTAAATTATTTCAAGATAATGGCTATGATTCATGGGTTTGCACTTTCCTTGAAAAGGGAATAACATTCATTTAAATTTTTTTTATATAAAAATCTATTGTGGCTAATAATAGTAATGAGAATATTGAAAAAAATATTCCCGAAAAAGGACCTTTAAATTTTATTGCTGGATCATTAACAAGTTTTTTATTATTTATATTTTTTTATTTTTTAAGTAATAAAATTGCAATTTATTTTTCAGTACATAAACCATCTAATTCTTCTGAAATAGTCCAAAATATTTCCTCCAGTATTAATACATTAATAATTGGATTATCTTTTTTGCTAACTTTTTCTTTTGCCTTTATAGGTATAGGACTTTTTATTGTATTTATTCGAAGTTTTATTGTGAAGAAAAGTTGAATTACCAATATTATTAAGAAAACACTTTCTTTGAATGTCTTTACATGACTTAGGCCTTTTAGTCCTTTTGCTTTCGCCAGGAATGATTTTATCAATATTACTACTCATAACCTTCGCCGAAGGAGGTTGAATTATTCAAAGTGGTAGGATTATATATGTGATTAATTAGGTAATTAATTGTGGCTGGAACATTATTATTTAATGCTTTGAAAGAGGCAATTGATGAAGAAATGGCAAATGATGTAAATGTTTGCGTAATGGGGGAAGATGTTGGTCAATATGGAGGATCTTATAAGGTAACTAAAGATTTATATGAAAAATATGGAGAATTAAGAGTCTTAGATACTCCAATTGCAGAGAATAGTTTTACGGGTATGGCTGTGGGCGCAGCAATGACTGGCTTAAGACCAATAGTAGAAGGAATGAATATGGGTTTTTTGCTTTTAGCATTTAATCAGATATCAAACAATATGGGTATGCTTAGATATACAAGTGGTGGTAATTATAAAATACCAGCAGTAGTTCGAGGACCTGGTGGAGTTGGTCGTCAACTTGGTGCTGAGCATAGTCAAAGACTTGAAGCATATTTTCATGCAGTTCCTGGCATAAAGATTGTTGCATGTAGTACGCCCACAAATGCTAAAGGTTTAATGAAAGCAGCCATAAGAGATGATAATCCGGTTCTATTTTTCGAACATGTTCTTCTATACAATTTGTCTGAAGAATTACCTGAGGGTGATTATACTTGCGCTTTAGATCAGGCTGACGTTGTAAAAGAAGGGAGTGATATTACTTTGTTGACATATTCAAGAATGAGACATCATTGCCTTAAAGCTGTTGAAGAATTAGAAAAGAAAGGAATAGATGTTGAGTTAATAGATTTAATAAGTTTAAAACCATTTGATATGGAAACCATCTCAAAATCAATAAGAAAAACAAATAAAGTAATTATTGTTGAAGAATGTATGAAGACTGGAGGTATTGGTGCAGAATTAATTGCCTTGATAACAGAAGAGTGTTTTGATGATCTTGATGCCCGACCAATTAGATTATCTAGTCAGGATATTCCAACTCCCTATAATGGAAATCTTGAGAATTTGACAATAATCCAACCACATCAAATAGTTGATAAAGTTGAACATTTAATTAGTGGGAGTATATAGAAAATGAAAAGAAGGCAAGGTTGGCTTTTTTTTATTATATTTCTACTTACTTTTTCTGTTTATCTGTTAATAAATTATCCCTTACAGTTGGGGTTGGATTTACAAGGGGGTTCTCAACTTACACTACAAATTATTAAAGAGGAAGGCAAGGTGACAAGGGATGAACTTGAAGCAGTTAATTCGGTTATAGATAAGCGCGTTAACAATTTAGGAGTTTCTGAGTCTAATTTACAAACCCTCGGTGGAGATCAATTGATTTTAGAATTACCAGGCGAACAAAATCCATTAGTTGCTTCAAGGGTATTAGGTAAGACTGCTTTATTAGAATTTAGAACCCAAAAAGAAGGAACATCTAAAGATTTAAAAAACCTGCAACTACAAAGATTGAGTATTAAAGAATTAATTGAACAATATTCCTTTAAAGAAAAAAATCAAAATAATGATAATTTCTTAAAAGGTATTCAAGATGATCTTAAAGATATAGAGCAAGAATTGAATTACTCATCTACTAGTAACGATTTCTATGGGAGGTTAATTGAAATCAAAAAATATGTTGATAAAGAAATTGCAAATTTATTTATTAAAACAGATTTATCTGGTAAGGATCTTATTAACGCAGGTAGGAGACAAGAACAAACAAATAGTAATTGGGAAGTTTTATTAACTTTTAGTAATTCAGGAGGTGATAAATTTGCAGAAATTACAAAGTCAATTGCTGGCACTAATCAACTATTGGCTATTATTCTTGATGGCGAATCTATAAGTGAAGCTAGTGTTGGTAACCAGTTTGCTAGTACTGGTATTACAGGTGGATCAGCAACAATAAGCGGTAATTTTAGTGCTGAAAATGCTAGAGAATTAGAAGTTCAACTTAAAGGAGGCTCATTGCCATTGCCAATTGAAATAGTAGAAACTAACACTATAGGGGCTCTATTGGGATCCAAAAATATTTTAAAAAGTCTTTATGCAGCAATTAGTGGATTAATTTTTGTTGGAATATTTATGATTTTTAATTATAGAATTCTAGGTTTCGTTTCAGTTCTATCTCTAGTGCTTTATGGTTTTTTTAACTTAGCCCTATATTCTTTAATTCCTGTAACTTTGACTTTACCTGGAATATCTGGGCTTATACTTAGCATTGGTATGGCTGTTGATGCAAATATTCTAATATTTGAGAGGATTAGAGAGGAATTATATGATGGCAATACTCTTTCAAGATCTATTGATAGTGGTTTTCAAAGAGCTAATTCATCTATAATTGATGGTCATATTACAACTCTTCTAAGTTGTTTTGTATTGTTTTTATTAGGAACAAATTTTGTTAAAGGTTTTGCGGCAACATTAGGTATTGGAGTTCTAATAAGTTTGTTTACCTCATTAAATTGTTCTAAAACTATTTTGCGATTTTTTACAACATATCAATCTTTAAGACAAAAATATCTCTATCTACCCAAGAATAATTTTTCAAATTAAATTTTTTGTTTCTAATTTCCCATGAAATACAATCTTGAACTAATAAAAAATAAAAGAAAGATAATTAGTTTTTCTACTTTTCTTATTTTGTTAAGTCTTATAGGAATTTTATATTCAACTTTTAATACTTCTTATAAAAGGCCTATAAATTTAGGGATGGATTTTGTTGGAGGAAATGAACTAAGAATAGAAAGAGTTTGTGAAGAAGAATGTTCTAATCTTTCCCCTGATTCAGTTTTAGAAAATTTAAGAGAGATCTCTATTAATAAAAACTTTATAAATAATATAAAATTACAATTCCAAAATAATAATAAATTAATTTCAATAAGAACGCCCTATTTGAGTATCGAAGAATCAAATAATCTAATTACTAGTCTAGATAATATTATTGGACCCCTAAATTATGAGAGTAAGGATTCAAGATTAATAGGTCCAAAGCTTGGGAAAAGATTACTTACCAATTGTGTTACTTCATTGTTGGTTTCTTTATTTGCTATATCTTTATATATAACTATTAGGTTTGATAAAAAATATGCATTATTTGCATTATTAGCTTTATTCCATGATTTATTAATTGTTTTCGGTATGTTTTCCTGGTTGGGAATTTTATTATCTGTCGAGGTAAATAGTTTATTTGCGGTGTCCTTGTTAACTATTGCTGGTTATTCTGTAAATGATACTGTTGTTATTTTTGATAGAATTCGTGAGAACTTGAATTCAAAGGAAGAAGGCTATAACGAAACTATTCAATTATCAGTAAACGAATCATTTAGGAGAACAACTTTTACCAGTATTACAACACTTATCCCTTTATTAAGCATAATTTTGTTTGGATCTTACTCGCTGTTTTGGTTTTCTTTGGCCTTATCATTAGGAATTATTGTTGGAAGTTATTCAAGTATTTTATTGGCTCCATCTTTGTTGCTTAAAGACTGAGCTTAATCTACACATCCCATGAAATTGAATTATTATTTGATAATTTTATTTTCTTTAGTTTTAATAGATCTTTCTACTGAGCTAAGAATATTATTTGATCATTTTACTTTTAGTTCTCTATATTTTGCTATAGGTAAACATCCCTTAGCTATCTTTATACTTTTTTCATACCCATATTTATATAAAAAATTAATTAAGTAGTTTTTAAATATCTTTAAATGATTCCTTGATTAAAACCTGTATTACTACAGCTAATGGAAGAGATAGTATTAAGCCTAATGGACCAAAAATGAAGGTAAATCCAAATTGTGATATTAATGTCAAACCAGGAAGTAGGTTTGCTTTTTTCTTCATTATAGATGGCATTATGATATAACTTTCAATATTTTGAATGATTACATATGATCCTAAAACAGCCAGTGGTTTCCAAAAATTATCTAGTAGTGCAATTGAGATTGGAAATATACCACTAATAACTGGACCTATATTCGGAATTATATTAAGAACCATCGCTATTAGAGCATTTGAGACAACGTATTTGACATCTAATATAGATAAGACTATTAGTGATAACAAACCTACTGATAATGAGCTTATGACCATAGAAAAGGTCCAATTTGTTAATGCAATATTGCATTTTTCCAGAATATTTCTAAATTTATTACGGTAATTTTTTGGTACTATTAGAAGAACATTTTCTTTATATTGTTTTGGTTCAATAGAAATCATAAAACTCACTGCTAATACAAATATTAATCTCAAAAGACCTGAACCTAGATTCCCCGCAATATTAATTAAATTCTTAAAACTTTCTTGAATAGCTTTTGCAATAGTTGAGACATCTGGAATGGTAACTACATTATTTATTAAAGTGAATATGTCTATAACATTTTCTGATTGTTCTCCATAAAATAAGCTATTAAATTTGTTCAGATTTGTATTGATCAATATATTTATTTTTGATAAACCATTAGGAATGTCAACTAGTATTTCATTGAATTCTTTTATAAACGGAGGTAATACAAGAATAAAAATAGTAAATATTATTACTGATATGATGGCTAAGACAAGAAACAAAGAAATCGATCGAGGAATTTTCAAACCTTTTTGGATTTGATTAGATAAATTACAAACAATATTTGAAATTACTAAAGAACAAATTATTAGTAGGAGAAAATCCCTTAAAGTCCATACTATTAATAAAGTGATTAATATTACTACTAACTTGAAATATGATGAACTATTCAATTTTCATAATATTCTACTTCTTTTCAGAATATCCTAATCCATTTGATTTGGCATAACTATTTGCAAATCTCATAAATCTGTCAAAGTCTGGTGTGTTCTTCCAAATGTAAACCACTTCTAAAAATATTGGTTCTCCATCAACAAACTTTACTTTTACTTCTCTAGTTAATATTTCACCTTCGGAATCTATCATCCGCATACCTGTGATTTCACCTTCTGTAATTGAAGATAATGCCTGAGGTTTTTCAAACAAAAATAATGCTTGACCGGTGGTACCATCCTTACTCCTAGTCAGTCTTATTTCAGGCACAACTGGTTCATCCGTTCCCTCATAAAATTGTATTTTTGCAGTTTTATTTGTTGTCATAATATTCGGTTGATAATTTTTTATCTTAGGAAATATTTTTCGTATTCGTTTGTAGTTATTTTATAAAACATTATTTATTAACTCTAGGATACTTTCATCATATTTTTTATCAGTTAAATCTATTATCTTTATATTAGTTTTGCCAACCTTTTCATATTCATAACACTTATCGTAATAATCTAAAACTGATCTACAAACTAAGTCCCATTTCTCATTATGAATTGACTCTAGAGCTATTTTTGTTCTTTGCGGCCCTAGTCTTTTTTTTATCCTTAGTACTGATTCTTGGAGTTCCTCTTTTTCAAATACACTATAAGTATCTATTAACTCATCTAACCTGTTAGATTCGCTCCTTATAATTTCAATCCTCCTAGAGTTCTTCATCTGATTGAAGAATTCATGAGGGATTTTACATTTACCTATATTTGCACTTTCAGCTTCTACAAAAATATTATTAGAACTTTTAAAAGAATTTAATTTTTCTGCAATTATATTTTCAAATTGTTTATTTGAAGGTTGTTTTTTCATTCCTAAACTTCCAAATGTACTTCCTCTATGACAAGCGAATCCTTCAAGATCAATAGTTTGATATTTATATTTCTCAAGTAATGATAATAATCTTGTCTTCCCTGTTCCTGTTTTCCCGCCAATAACTACTAAATTTAACTTATTTGAAAAACTATCTAATACCCATCTTCTATATATTTTGTATCCGCCATTAAGTGTAACTATATTTAATTTAAATTTATCTAATAACCATCCAATACTTTGTGATCGCATTCCTCCTCTAGAGCAATATATCCTGATAAATAATTCATTATTTTTATTAGGAATAATTGTATGAGACTCAATACTCTTGAATAAATTATCAAGAAGAAATTCCAGTTTTTTTTCAAAAAATTTTAATCCCTCTATTACTGCTTTTTTTCTACCTTCTTTTTTGTAAATTGTACCAATTATAGATCTCTCATCATCATCAAATAGTGGAATATTAATAGAATTAGGCATGTGTCCTTTATAATATTCACTCGGGCTCCTAACATCTATAAGTGGTCCTTTAAAACATCTAAATTTCTCTAGTTCTTTTCTTTTGAAATACATGGATAGTTTTTATTTTTTTAAATTGATTTTTTAAAATGAATAACAAAGAACAGGATAACTATAGTAATGCTACATTAAATCTGATAAAAAAATTTGTAGATTCCAATCAAAGAAAAAGAATAAATTCATTAACTCAAATAGAATCTGAAGTCGAAAAAATTTTTAATCTTGGCCCATCACTGTTTGATATGTTTGATAGAGAAGGAGATGACTGGGCTGCTGGTTGGATATTGCAAGTTTTAAAAAAATTTAAGCCAGAATTCTTTGAAAACCCTAAATTCAATAATTGGTTCACTACATATTCAAATATTGATATTAATTATGAAAATTTGCAATTGATGTTAGTTGAGCAAAAATTTGAAGATGCAGATAGATTAACAAGTTCCTACTTACGAAAATTAGCTGGAAAATTAGCTGAAAAACGAGGATATGTTTTCTACAGTGAAGTTAAAAATATGTCAGGAAAAGATCTAGAAACAATAGATAGATTATGGACTGTTTATTCTACTGGTAGATTTGGATTTTCAATTCAAGCAAAGATATTAAAATCAGTAGGGAAAAAATATGAATTAATGTGGCCGAAAATAGGTTGGAAAAAAGAGGGCTTATGGACTAGATATCCTGGATCTTTTTGCTGGTCATTGGATGCTCCTGATGGACATATGCCTTTAATAAATCAACTTAGAGGAGTAAGACTTATGGATTCCATCCTAAGGCATCCCGCTATTTCAAAGAGACACAATAATATTCTTTAAATTGAGGTATTTAATAAGTTAAAATTAAAACAGTGTAAAAATATTATTATGTCCTTATTCCGGGGCAAAAATATTTTAAAAAGATTTTTTAAAAGACCAAAAATTAACTGGTCAAACTACGAATTCGAATCATCATTACAGTTAAGTGAATTTGTTGATCAATTGTTAGAACCAATTAAAAATTCTCAATCAAGCTATCTTATAAAACTTGGTTTACATGAAGCTCTAGTTAACGCAGTAAAACATGGTAATAAATTAGATCCTAAAAAAAATATTAGAGTAAGAAGAATAATTACTCCTAATTGGTGTGTTTGGCAAATTCAAGATCAAGGTAATGGTTTAGAAATAAAAAAAAGAGACTACAAATTACCAAAAAAGATAAGTAGCGTAAACGGCCGTGGACTTTACATCATTAATGAATGTTTTGATGATATTAGATGGAGTAGTAAGGGTAATAGGCTTCAGTTGGCTTTAAAAAGGTGATTTTTACTAGGGCAAGGTTGATCTACGTTTATTTCTTTTAACCATTTAACACTCTCTTCTACATACTCAATAGTTTCCTTGTCATTGCAAGAAATAATTAAATGACATAATCCAGCCGAAATTAGTTCTGCAGCTCGTTTATATTTATTTCCTTTATCTTTATGCCATTTAGAATGATCAATCTTTAATTTGTCATTTAGACTTTGAACAAGCTGAATAGTATCTTTATCCCAATTGGTCATAGGCTTTTTTTTACTTTACTGCAGACCATACTTTGGTCATAAAAAAGGAATTTGATTTTACATCTTTAAACCCTACATCCTCAATTTTAGAATCTATATCCTCTTTTATGTAATCATAATAAAAAGGCTCATGAAAAGATTTATAGAAGCTTTCCATTACGGATGTAAAGTCAGGTGAATCATTTATTTGAATTGAATCAGCTAAAACTAATATTCCGCCGGGTTCAAGAACTCTAAAAAATTCATTTAATACTTTAGCTCTAATTGTTCTAGGTAATTCATGAAATAAGTAGACACAAGAAATGCATTGAAAACTATCATTTTCAAAAGGTAATTCTTCGGCGTTACCTTTTATCAACTGAATTAAATCTCCATCTAAATCTGAAATATATCTACTTGCCTCTTTTAAGTATGAATCAGATAAATCAATGCCTGAAATTTTTTCTTTAGGAAATGCTGCTCTTAATTGTTTTAATGTTCTTCCTGATCCTGTAGCCACATCAAGTATTTTGATAGAACTTTTTTTCCTATCTCTAAAAATTTCAAGTCCTTCTTTTATTGGCTTAATTATTCTTCTCCTCATTGAGTCAGCACTACCATTGAAAAGTATCTCAACTTGTAGGTCATAAATGCTTGCTGAAAAATCTGATAAATAACCATCTGTTTGATGATGAAAATTTCTCAAGTAATATTGCGGGTAATTATCTTTATCAATAGATTTTGGAAGATCATCAAAGTTTTGTTTTCTGCGTCTATCCCATGTATTAGGCATATCAAGCCAAATTTTAGGATATTGAGTTAGATATCTAAGCCATGGTTCGTCAAACAATAATTTTTTTGGATATATATTTTTTTCTGCATCATTCCAATCTTCTTCTCTTAAGATATCCATTGAATTTTGGATTTGCATTAGAAGATCTCTATCTATATTAAAATTTTCAAGCTTTGAATCGGGAAGAATAAAGTTCATTAATCTTGAACTAATCTGCTTGTGTGCGAAACCTGCAATGCTTTTACTTTGTTGTAGCGTTTTATATGCGATTTTTGAAATAGATTCCCTAGCCATTTTTTGATTTATATATATATATTCCAACAAAAAAAAAATCAATTTGAGAATATTTTGTGATATTTCTCAAATTGATTAATTTAAACTATTGTTTTCTTTTATTTATGCATCGTAATACATGAAGAATTCATGTGGATGAGGCCTTTGTCTTAGTTGTTGTACCTCTTCGTATTTTATATCGATAAAGTTATCAATAAAATCTTCAGTAAA
The DNA here is from genome assembly GCA_902622435.1 of uncultured Prochlorococcus sp. Classification (GTDB taxonomy): domain Bacteria; phylum Cyanobacteriota; class Cyanobacteriia; order PCC-6307; family Cyanobiaceae; genus Prochlorococcus_A. The sequence continues at coordinate 48,706 of CACNQB010000008.1, forward strand.
TACTCCACCAGCTAATAGATAATCCTTATCTGCTTTTAGGGCATTAAGTGAGTCATTTAGAGATGATGGTACTGTATCAATTTTTGCAAGTTCTTCAGCTGGAAGTTCAAATAAATCCACATCTACTCCATCACCAGGATCAATTTGATTTTTAATTCCATCAATACCCGCAAGCATCATTACAGAGAATGCTAAGTAAGGATTTGCAAGTGCATCACCTGATCTGAATTCTAATCTTTTAGCTTTAGGGCTTGGTCCTGTTAAAGGTATTCTTACTGCAGCTGATCTATTACCCTCAGAATAAACTAGATTTACAGGTGCTTCGAATCCTGGAACCAATCGTTTATAACTATTAGTGGTTGGGTTAGTAAATGCTAAGAATGATGGTGCATGTTTAAGTATTCCTCCGATGTACCATCTTGCTGTTTGAGATAAATTTGCATATGATCCTTCACCAAAGAATAGTGGTTGTCCACTCTTCCATAAACTTTGGTGAACATGCATTCCAGTTCCGTTGTCGTTAAAAACAGGTTTGGGCATAAATGTTGCTGTTTTTCCATATTTTTTTGCAACATTTCTGACAACGTATTTATAAGTCATAACGTTATCTGCAGCATTTATTAACGAATCAAACTTCATTCCAAGTTCGTGTTGGCCTGCACCAGCGACTTCATGGTGATGTTTTTCAGTGGGGATACCTAATTCACCCATAAGGAGAAGCATCTCAGATCTGATATCTTGAGCAGTATCATTTGGAGCTACTGGAAAATATCCTTCTTTATATTGTATTTTGTATCCTAGGTTTCCCCCTTCTTCAATTCTCCCTGTATTCCATGGAGCTTCAATAGTATCTACACTATAAAAACAACCTCCCTCTTTAGAGTCATATCTAACATCATCAAATAAAAAGAATTCTGGTTCTGGTCCAAAAAATGCAGTATCTGCTATACCAGTTGAATCTAAATATTTTAATGCCTTTTGGGCTAATGCTCTTGGACACCTATCATAAGGTTCACCGCTTCTTGGCTCTTGAATAGAGCAAATCATACTTAAAGTTTTATGTTTATAAAAAGGATCTATCCAAGCTGTACTTGCATCGGGCACCATTGACATATCCGAGGCGTTAATTGCTTTCCAACCTCTTATTGATGAGCCATCAAATGCCAAACCTTCTGTAAAAGAATCCTCCTCTATCATGTCTGATGTAAGAGTTAAATGTTGCCATTTCCCATGAATATCAGTAAATTTTAAATCGATGAGTTCAATTCCTTCGTCTTTAATTTGACTTAAAACATCTTGAGGAGATTTAGACATAATTTTGTAATACCTTATATGAAATTAATAACTTGATGATTCTTGTTATGTATCAATGGTAACTTTTTTTAAGACTTGATGTCTTCTTTTAGTGTTTCAAGTCATAAGTTTAATAATTGTTTACCTAAATATTTAAATTGAATTAATTTCTTTAAATAAATATCGCTTATGTGGAGATATTAGATTAATTTAAAAGTAATTGAATATTATGCTTTGACAGAAGCAAAACTTATTTCGGCTTTAAATGAAGAGAATTTATCTCATTTCTCAAAGACTTATGTTCCCTCTAGACTTTTATTAGGTCCTGGTCCTTCAAACGCACATCCAGAAGTCTTAAGCGCTCTTTCTTTGAATCCTATCGGCCACTTAGATGAAGCATATATTTCATTGATGTCTGATGTTCAACAACTTCTAAGATATACCTGGCAATGTAATAATCGTCTGACTCTTCCAATGAGTGGTACTGGTAGTGCTGCAATGGAAGCATCAATAGCTAATTTTATAGAGGAAGGAGAAAAAATTCTTATCGCTAAAAAAGGATATTTTGGAGACAGACTTGTTGATATGGCAACAAGATATAAAGCAGATGTATCTGTTATTGAAAAACCTTGGGGTGAAGCTTTTACTTATGAGGAAATTAAGTATGAAATAGAGACTAAAAAACCCGCTATTTTTGCTATTGTCCACGCTGAAACATCAAGTGGTGTTTTACAACCTCTTGGTGGTATTGGGGATATTTGTAGAAAAAATAATTGCTTGTTTTTAGTTGATGCTGTTACTTCACTTGGTGCTTTAGAATTATTGATAGACGAATGGAAAATTGATCTAGCATACAGTTGTAGTCAAAAGGGATTAAGTTGTCCTCCCGGATTAAGCCCTTTTACAATGAATAAAAGAGCTGAAGAAAAACTAGGTTCAAGAAAAACAAAAGTACCTAACTGGTATTTAGATTTATCTCTATTAAATAAGTATTGGGGTTCTGATCGTGTTTACCATCATACTGCTCCAGTAAACATGAATTTTGCGATTCGTGAAGGTCTACGATTAATTGCGAATGAGGGATTAGAAAATGTTTGGAATAGACATAATATTAATGCAAAGAAATTGTGGAATGGTTTAGAAAGTCTTGGAATGGAATTACATGTATCAGAGGAATATAGATTGCCAACATTAACCACAGTTAAAATACCTCCAGCAGTTGATGGGGATGGTTTTAGAAATCATCTCTTAAGAAACTTTGGAATAGAGATAGGAAATGGACTTGGAGAATTATCCGGTAAGGTGTGGCGTGTAGGGCTAATGGGTTTTAATTCATGTGAGGAGAATGTTGATAGATTATTAAACTTATTTGATACTGAGCTAAAAAAATTTTCTATTTTTGAGTCCTCAACTTTTTGAACCAAATCTGTAAAATTTGACTACATTCATCTTCTAGGATACCTCCAATTATTTCCATTTTATGATGAGCACTTTCATGTTTTGATAGGTCAATTGAACCACCTAATCCTCCTCTTTTTTTGTCGTAAGCCCCGAAAATAACTTTACCCATCCGTGCTTGAATAAGTGCAGAGGAACACATAGTACAAGGTTCTAAATTTGTGATAATAGTACATTCATTAAATCTCCAATCATTTTTTATTAGAGATGCCTGCCTAAGTGCCATTATCTCAGCATGCCCTAATGGGTCTTTATTTATATTCCTTCTATTAACCCCTCTTCCGATACATCTTCCTCTCTCATCTAATATTATTGAACAGATTGGCAACTCAATTTTTCCAATTTCTTTGGATCTTCTTAATATCGAATTCATCCACGAAGTATATTTTGAATTAATTGTTTTTTTTTGTTGTTCTTCATTACTATTTCCATTTTCAAAAATATATCTCATTTACCAATATTGAGAATAGAATTATTAATAGATATCTTATCTGATGGCTGAAGATTTAATTAATAATAAAGATATATATTTCCCCTCAAATTTAGGGACTAATGACAAATTGATTACTCTTTTGAATAGAGCAAGTCAAACTCTTTGTGACTGGTTCTCTAAAACTGATAAAAATGGTCCTTTACCTTTTGATGAGAGTTTCAATTGTATTATGCCTGCCGAAGATGGTAACTCTGAGGAAGATTTGTTTTCTGATATTGAATCTCTTTTGAATAATTCATTTAATCCCGTTCATCCTGGCTCACTAGCTCACCTTGATCCCCCACCTTTAATTTATTCTATTTTGGGAGATTTAATTGCTGCTGGTTTAAATAATAATCTTCTCGCTTACGAGTTATCACCAAGTGTAACCTTGCTTGAGGAATCATTATGCAAATGGTTTGCCAAGAAAATAGGGTTTAATGATTTCTCAGGAGGTATAGCTGCTAGCGGAGGTACATTAAGTAATCTTAATGCACTTATTGCAGCTAGAAATAATGCTGGATTAGGTTCAGACCCCAATTCTGTATTACTTATTAGTGATGATGCTCATTCATCTTTCGTTAAATGTATAAGAGTAATGGGTCTTGATACTAGGAATCTTGTCAGGATTAAAACTGATAATCAAGGTCGAATGGATATAAACGATCTGAGAAACTCTTTAGATAATTGTTCAAGAGAAAATAAAAAAATATTTGCTATTGTTGCCACCCTTGGGACAACTGTAAGAGGTGCCATTGATCCTATTAAAGAAATAAGTGAAATCTGTAAACAAAGAAACATATGGTTACATATTGATGGTTCAATTGGAGGGATTTTTGCTATAACTTCTATTCCAATAGAAGGTCTAAATAATATTAATCAGGCTAATTCGATAACGATAAATCCACAAAAAATTATTGGGATTACAAAGACTTCATCTTTGTTATTGGTTTCAAATATGAGTACTTTAGAAAATACTTTTAATACTGGACTACCATACATATCATCTAAAGAAAATATTATAAATAGAGGAGAAATAGGCATACAAGGTTCTAGACCTGCAGAGGTTATCAAACTATGGCTTGGGCTACGTTTTTTAGGTCTCAAAGGAATAGAAAATATATTAAAGTCATCAATTAAAAGAAAAGATTTTTTTGTAAAAAATATTAGTAAAAATAAATTTGATATATATTCAGGTCCTCTTCATATTGTTTCATTCTTGCCAAATAAACTTGAGCCAAAAGACTCTGATGCATGGACTCAAACTAAAGTAAATGAACTAATTAACAATAATTTTATGCTTTCTAGACCAAAATTTAAAGGTAAATATTTTTTACGGGTTGTCATGGGAAATCCCAATACAAAGGATTCTGATATTGAAGAACTTTTGAGACTTCTAGATGCTTAACTTATGAATATGGGAAGACCAAAAATTATTGCAATAGTAACGGGGTTTATCTCTATAGCTATTTGCATTGCTTATTTACTATTAATAACTATCTTTGATTTCAGAACTTATCTCAATGATCAATTATCCAATATTAATTAGTAAATGGAGGCAAACTTTTATTTGATTTAAAATATTTTTTCATTTCAATTTTTGAAATAGCTTCTTTTACGAAATTATTTAAAATATCCTCTCTTTTACTTATTCTATAAATATTATCTACTACTTCTTGAATTCCTCCATCTCCCCAATCTTGACCATTTTTAAAATATTCAATCAAACTTAATCCTACTATTCTAATCAACCAGCCTGCTGTAACTGATTGTATAGATTTAGATAATATTATTTTAGTCAAGCTTGTAGCTAAAGCGGGAGAAAGAATGGCGAGACCCCCTTTTAGTATTCCTTGTTTAGCCAATGCGCTTAGTAATGAAGTCGCCAAATCTTTTGCATCTTTTTTTGTAAGCTTTATTTCATATATTTTTGATAACTCCATAATCATTTGAAGGTTTACCGAGGTAGTAGTAAGAAAATCAACAGCTGGTAGTGGATTAACTAGTATTACTCCTCCTGTTATCCACATATATTTATTAATCACTTTATTTGACATTAAATATCTTTGTTCTTGTACGAAATTTTTACTTTTAATACCTAACTTATTTGAGCGAAAAAGAATATTATCCGCCAATAACTCTTCACCATTATTATCGAGGGTTTCAATTATTTCTCTAAATAAACTTCCTACCTCTGGAACTAAATTTAAAGCATCTGATTTTGTATAGGGAGATTTTTGGTGGACTGCAATTGTTTGAACAACTGAAATTTTATTTTTTCTAGCGGATGTTATGGAAGTTATATTTTCTTTGATAAGGTTATTTTCATCTCTAGACCTCAAATCACATTTATTTAGAACAATTATTATTTTTTTCCTTAATTTTAATAATTCTTTGATTAAATAGTTTTCGTATTTATTTATGTCCTGATCTAACACAAAAAGAACTATGTCAGAATTTGATGCTTGTATAATTGTTCCTTTTTCTCTTTCTTCTCCTAATTTAGATGGTTCGAATAAACCCGGAGTATCAACTATATTAATGTTTCTTTTTAAAATTGGTATACGAATTTTATAGTTATTAATTTGTTTTGTTGTACCTATTTTTGCTGAGGTTTGTCCGACAATATTTTTCAATAAAGCTCTTGCTAAAGATGTTTTTCCTGAGGAACCTGCTCCAAAAAGAGTAACCTTATAATCTCCTGTTTTTAATTGGGACTCTAGTTTATTTTTTTGGTAATTTAACAATTCAGCTTTTACTTTATCGCTAATTTTTTTGTTAATTATCTCGACTCCTTCCAAACTTATCTTGGCAGCACCATATGTATTTTTGAATGAAAGTGTATTTTTTTTATTTTTATATATAACTTTATAAACAATTTTTTTAAATAATTTTTTATCAATATTATAAAAAGTATAAATAATTATAATTAAAAATAAAAGAGTATAAATATTTACTATTCTTACAAATATGGAAAGTAAAATATAAAGAAATAATATCAATAATACATACTTTATATACTTTAATTTTAAGTAATTCATCTTATCGATTATTTTTAAAAATGTTGTACAATAAAATAATGAAACCAATATTAATAGATATATCAGCAATATTAAATACTGGAAAATCTATAATATTTAAGTTTATAAAATCAACTACAAAACCTCTATATATCCTATCAATACCATTACCAATAGATCCCCCAAGAATAAAGCCATAAGAATATAGTTCGAATGAGTTTAAAGTATTCTTCCTAAATATCAGATAAATAAGTAATATAGAAAAAAAAATACTTATTAAAGATAAAAATACTCTACTACCACTAAATATGTTAAATGCTGCTCCGTAATTTTTTACAAAGTCTAATTTGAATAAAAGGAAATCTTTATTAATAAATAATTTTTTATTATAAAAGATTAAATATTTCGTAAATTGATCTATTAGAACAATAAAAATACTTAAAGATACAAAATATAATTTTGTTTTTATATTAATAATCATTATTTGATACGTTTTAAACGTTCTATAGGTTTAATAAGTAATAAAAGTGGAAAAAGCATTAAAAAATGATATCCAATTTTACCTAATGAGTATTTCCCTAAATTATATAAAAATAAATTGTATTGACTGTAGAAAATAATTTGTATGAAGTTATAAAATATTCCAGTTAAATGCATAGCTCCTATTGCTATAAATCCGTTTTTTAAAAAAATTCCAACGTTTATTTTATTTCTATTATTTAAATTATCAATTATTTTGATTAATGGATATAAACCTAATAAATAACCAAAATTTGGAGTGAGCAAATAACCTAATGAACCTCCTTGGTGAAATATAGGAAATATAAATAACCCCAGAATTATATATATAGAAAATGCTCTAAAAACAACTTTTTTTTGGAATATAAGTGTTAATAATATTATGGTTGGAATTTGCCATGTGATAGGCAACTCATAGTTATTACTAGATTTATATATAAAAGGTAGTGGAATATATACAGGTAACATTGATGTTATTACTAGTGATTGAAGACTCACCAGTATCTCAATAAATTTATAAAAATTGAGCATTATTATAAATTCTGTTTATAAACTTCTCAATGCAACAATTGGATCTAATTTAGAGGCTCTCTTTGCAGGTAAAACACCAAAGATTAAACCTATTGATCCTGAAATGATCATGGTGGAAAAAGTAGTTGAAATTCCTACTGATGCAGGAAGTGGTGTTATCACAGATAAAAGAAAAACACCTGATAATCCTGTTGATGTACCAATTAATCCTCCAATTGTAGATAAAATCAATGCCTCAATTAAAAATTGAATTAATATATCTGACTGTTTGGCTCCTATTGCTTTTCTAAGTCCAATCTCTTCAGTTCTTTCGCTCACAGAAACGAGCATAATATTCATAATACCTATACCTCCAACCACTAAAGATACTGCCCCAATACCAGCCAATAAAAACGTTAGTCCACTTGTAATGTTGGTTACTATATTCAATGCATCTTCTTGTGATCTAACCGCAAAGTCATCATCTCTGATTATTTTATGTCTTTGCCTTAATAAATTAGTAATCTGAAATTTTGCGGCACTAGTTGCATTTTTATTTATCGCTTCAACGCTGATGAAGCTTAAACTTACTCCATATGTCGGATCCTTCCCGGTAATCCTATTGACCATGGTGGTTAATGGAATATAAGCATTTTTGTCTTGATTACTTCCAAATACAGCACCTTTTGGTTTTAATATTCCGATAATTTCATAAGTGTGATCTTTAATTCTAATTTTTTCCCCAAGTGATGTAGATTTATCTTTGAAAAATTCGTCTTTGAGATCAGGACCAATTACAACATAACTTCTTGCACTATTAACATCACTTTTTGATAAAAATCTTCCCTTATCTACTTCAAAGCTTCTTACTTCAAGAAATTCAGGAGTAACTCCAGCAATTGATATGTTTAAACTTTTAGAGTTTGATTGCACTATTTCGTTTGCAGAGATTTGAGGAGCTACTTTTTTAACTGTTGGAACTTGATTACTTATTGCTACTGAATCTTCTAAAACAAGGTTTTTAGGAAATGAAATACCTCTTCTTCTGGTGTCATTATTTCCAGGAACAATGAATAAAACATTCGCACCTAAATTACTTAATTGGTTTTTAGCTAACGTTTGAGCACCTCTTCCAAGCCCAACAAGTGTAATAACTGATGCATTTCCTATAATTATCCCCAGCATTGTTAACGAACTTCGCAATTTGTTCGAAACTAAAGTTTTTGTGGCCATGCCTAAGGCTTCTTTTATTGAGATATTCCTAGACATATTTATATTTATCTAATACATCATCATCTTCAATTTGCCCCATGTATATAACACCTTCATTTAGCTGCAGTGTAATAAGGTCTCCATTACTGATTTCAAGTTTATATATATTTTCTAAATTACAAATTGTAGAAATCTTTTTATTATTTTTGTTAAACAAAGCATAAACATCATTTACATTTAAGTTCGTAACAATACCGGCAATATTTTTACTCAGTGGAATATTTTTCATTAATTCCTTCGGGACAAATAATATTTCTCCTGGGCAAATTAACGATATATCAAGATTATTTTCTATTATTCTTGCTTTACCTGTAACACCTATTTCTCCTATTGAAATACCTCTTGATACAATCTTTCTTACTAAACCGACTTTTATTAAATCTGTAGAACCGCTAATTCCAGTTAATGTACCTGCTGTTTGAACTACTAAATCTCCTTGATTTAGGATTCCCATCTCCTGAGCAATTTGCATAGCTAAACTAAATGTTTTTGCTGTTCTTTCATCATTTTTAACTACTATTGGAGTAACTCCCCAAACTAGTTGCAATCTTCTCGCTACACACCTCTCTGTAGTAGTTGCCAATATAGGTGTTGGTGGTCTGAACTTACTTACATTTCGAGCAGTAGAACCTGATTTTGTTAAAGGGATTATAGCCCCTGCATCAAGTTGTCTAGCTATATTACTTACTGCTGCACTAATAGCATTTGGGATCGTACTGGGTAAGTGGCTATCAATAGCTTTAAGTGGATAATCCCTTTCAATTCTTCTTGCTATGGTTGCCATCGTTTCAACTGCCTCTACAGGATAATCACCAACTGCAGTTTCGTTTGAAAGCATTACAGCATCTGTACCATCCAGAATTGCATTCGCAACATCACTAACTTCGGCCCTTGTTGGTCTTGGGTTAGAAGCCATAGAATCAAGCATTTGAGTCGCTGTAATAATTGGGATACCTAATGAATTTGCTTTTCTTATTAACTCCTTTTGTAAAAGAGGAACTTCTTCAGCAGGCATTTCAACTCCCAAATCACCTCTAGCAACCATAGCCCCATCACATAAGGGTAATACTGTATCGATCTGATCAATTGCTTCAAATTTTTCTATTTTTGCGACTACAGGAGTTGAATGCCCATTTTTGTTTATTAAATCTTTTATCTCATTTATATCGGATGGATTTCTTACGAAACTTAGTGCTATCCAATCAACTCCTTCAGATAAACCGAATTTCAAATCCTCTTTATCTTTTTCTGTTAATGCTTTTACTGATAATTGAACATCTGGAAAATTAACACCTTTATTGTTTGAAAGAACCCCTCCTACAGTTACCATGCACTCCAAATTATTAGCTTTTGTATCAACTTTTTCTACAATCATTTCTATTTTTCCATCATCTAAAAGTATTCTTTTCCCTTCGCTAACTTCTTGAGAAAGTTTGTCGTAGGTAACATTAGCAATAGTATTTGTACATTCGACTTCATTTGAGGTCAGTATGAATTTATCGCCTTTTTTGACTTTTACTGGCCCATCTTTAAAGCGCCCTAATCGTATTTTAGGTCCTTGAAGATCTTGCAATATTCCAATATCTATATCTAACTTTTTTGATACTTCCCTTATGGTTTTTATTCTCTCAGCATGATCTTTATGATCTCCATGAGAGAAATTTAATCTGAATGTTGTTACTCCAGCTTTAATTAAATTTGTAATTATCTCTTCAGATTGAGTTGCAGGGCCAATGGTTGCTACTATTTTTGTTCTTCTTTTTAAATCAATATTCGACATATATAGATAATATTGCTAGGTATAAATAAATTTACCATACCCAAAGTTAGTTATTTAAGTCATGGATTTTAAAACTTATCAGAAAAAAGCTAGAGAAACAGCACAATATCCAGATTTAGGTTCAAATAATATTTATCCAACTCTTGGTTTAGTGGGAGAGGCTGGCGAGGTTGCAGAAAAAGTGAAAAAGGTTATTAGAGATAAAAATGGAATATTTGATGACGAATCAAGATTAGGTATTAAAAAGGAGTTAGGAGATGTTTTGTGGTATGTATCAAATCTTTGTACAGAATTAAATTTCAATTTAGAGGATGTTGCATTACAAAACCTTGAAAAATTAAAATTAAGAGCTGCTAGAGGCAATATAAGAGGTTCTGGAGATGATAGATAATTCAGCTATAACCCAAGCTTGCATACTGCAGGTTTGTAATTAAATTTTGAATAACATTTAAAAGTAAAAAAGCTAACAAAGATGAAATATCAAATCCACCTATTGGAGGGATAATACCTCTAAAAATGTTTAAATAAGGATCTGTGATAGAAGTTAATGCAGATAAAACACCGTTACTCCAATCAATACCTGGAAACCATGTAAGTAAAATTCTTATTATCAATATGAAAGAATAAATTGATAAAGTTTGACCCAGAACTGCTAAAATCTCAGATAACATTATCTTGTCGTAATTTAATACATCCTAACATTTACTTATTATTGCTGCTTATTGTTACCACTTCCTATATTTGAAAGATATTCATTACTTACAGCAAAAGTTTGAAAAAACTTTTCTGATAATGATAGCCAATATGATCTCCCATCTTTTTGCTTCCGTTTGACAATGAATTTCTTCTCTAATAATTCTTTAATATGATCATAAGCACCTGAACCTCTAAGAAGTATGAGGTCCGATTGCAGGATCTTTTTTTTGATCGCAATAGTTGCCAATGTCCTTAATTCGGATGTTTTCAAATCAGAGGGAAGCAAATCATCGACGAATTCATTAAGACTAGATTTTAGTTCGAGAGAAAAACTGTTATTCACTGCATTTAATTCAATAGCTGATTTGGGATTAGAGTATTTATTTTTTAGATCTTTAATTGCATCATTTATTGAGTTTATATCAGAATTAGTAATTTCTGAAAGATCTTTTTTTGTTATTGGTCTGCCTTTCAAATATAGAACAGCTTCAACTTTAGTAACTAGATCTATATCAGATATTGGAGTGGTATTTAGATCAGATTGATTGATTTTAATTACCGAAATCTTTCCTAATTTACCTTAAATTTAATCTGATGCACCAAGGAATAATCTATATGTATCGTTTTGAGTTTCATCCCAGAATTTATAGCCTAGAATTCTTACAAAATTATCCCACTCTAAAATCTCATTTTTAGCAATCAAAACTCCAATAACAATTTTTCCTACATCAGCTCCATAATTCCTGTAGTGAAATATGCTTATAGACCAATTAGATTTCATATTATTTAAGAAGTTTATTAATGCGCCTGGCCTTTCAGGAAACTCAAATCTGTATAAAAGCTCAATAAAGTTTTTATATTCCATCTCTTTAAAATCCCTTGGTAATCTTCCACCTACCATATGTCTGAGATGATTTTTAGATAATTCATCATCACTTATGTCAATAAATGGGTACTCAGAATTTTTAAATACATTTAATAGATTTTTTTTATCATTTAAACCATAGACTTGAACCCCTACAAAGATTTGTGCATTCTTTGAATTTGACATCCTATAGCTAAATTCAGTTAAATTTCTGTTATCAAGTAACTTACAAAAATCAATTAGACTACCAGCACGTTCAGGAATTTCAACAGCCATCATTACTTCTTTACACTCTCCAAGTTCTGCTCTTTCTGCAACAAATCTAAGCCTCTCGAAATTCATATTTGCACCACATGCAATCGCAACCATTTTTCTATTTGAATGATTCGAATTTAAAATATCCTTTTTCATACCCGCTATTGATAAGGCACCTGCTGGCTCTAATATTGATCTAGTATCCTCAAAAACATCTTTTATAGCTGCACAGATTTCATCAGTATTAACCCTAATCATCTTATCTATATATCTTCTACCAATATCAAAAGTATTTTTACCGATTTTTTTAACCGCCACTCCATCTGCAAATTGACCTACAGAAGATAGTTCCACAATTTTTTCTTCTTCCAATGATTTCGTCATAGCGTCTGCATCTTCCGGTTCTACACCAATTATTTTTACCTCAGGCCATATTTTTTTAATATATAAAGAAATTCCTGATATCAATCCACCACCACCAACAGCAACATAAATTGCATAAGGTTTTTCAGTTAGTTGCTGTTCTAGTTCAATAGCTATAGTTCCTTGTCCTGCAATTACATCTGGATCATCAAAAGGATGAATAAAACATAAATTTCTTTCATGGCTAATCCTTATTGCCTCTTTGTATGTTTCATCATAATTATCACCAAATAATATAACTTTTGCTTTTAAATTTTTTACTGCATTAACTTTTACTAGAGGTGTTGTAATTGGCATTAATATAGTTGCTTCGCAATTTAACTTAAGTGCACTAAGTGCAACACCTTGAGCATGATTACCAGCACTAGAAGTAATTACTCCCTGAGCAAGCTGTGAATTAGTGAGCTTACTCATTTTGTTATATGCACCTCTTATTTTGAATGAAAATACATCCTGAAGATCTTCTCTTTTTAGAAAAACTTCATTATTAAGTGTATTACTTAAATTATGAGCTTTCTCTAGTGGTGTTTTTTTTGCAACTTCATAGACTTCAGCTTGAAGTATTTTTTCAAAATAATCATTCATATATATATTTTTAGCATTATTTATTAATCTAATAAAACATTACATGATCTATTTCAAAAAAAATACTCATTTTGCACCTCGGCGTTTTAGATTATATAGATACCAAATTTTGTTAAATGCTTTTAAGTGAGTTAAGTCATCCAAATCAACTTCATGGCTTAACAGTTTCACAATTAGAGGAAATTGCTTGTCAAATTAGAGAAAGACATCTTCAGGTTGTATCTACTAGTGGTGGACATCTAGGTCCTGGATTAGGTGTAGTTGAGTTGACATTGGCTTTATATCAAACCCTTGATCTTGATTTTGACAAAGTTGTTTGGGATGTAGGACATCAAGGTTACCCTCATAAATTAATTACAGGACGTTTCAGTCAATTTGATTCTCTAAGGCAACAAAATGGAGTCGCTGGATATCTAAAAAGAAGTGAAAGTAAATTTGATCATTTTGGTGCTGGACATGCAAGTACTTCTATTTCTGCTGCTTTAGGAATGGCAATAGCAAGAGATAGAAAAGGTGAAAATTATAAATGTGTCGCTGTTATTGGAGATGGAGCACTAACTGGAGGAATGGCATTAGAAGCTATAAATCATGCAGGTCACTTACCAAATACCCCTTTAGTTGTAGTATTGAACGATAATGACATGTCTATTTCACCTCCGGTTGGAGCCCTTTCATCTTACTTAAATAAGGTAAGAGTAAGTCCACCATTGCAATTTTTGTCTGATAGTGTTCAAGAAAGTGTAAAAAATATTCCCTTAATTGGTAAGGATATTCCAGAAGAACTAAAAAATATTAAAGGAAGCGTTAGACGACTATCTGTGCCTAAGGTTGGAGCTGTTTTTGAAGAGCTTGGATTTACATATATGGGTCCAATTGATGGTCATGATATTGATAACTTAGTTAAGACCTTTAACGCTGCCCATAAACTTAAAAGACCTGTACTTGTTCATGTTGTTACAACAAAAGGGAAGGGTTACCCATATGCAGAAGCAGATCAGGTTGGATATCATGCACAGTCTGCATTTGATCTTACAACTGGGAAATCTATTCCATCAAAGAAACCTAAACCTGTTAGTTATAGTAAGATATTTGGTCAAACCTTATTAAAAATTTGTGAGCAAGATAGCAAAGTCGTTGGTATTACAGCTGCAATGGCTACAGGTACTGGTTTAGATATATTGCAAAAAAATATCCCTGATCAATACATCGATGTTGGAATAGCAGAACAACATGCAGTTACTCTTGCGGCAGGAATGTCTTGCGATGGTCTTAAACCTGTTGTAGCTATTTATAGTACTTTTCTTCAACGTGCATTCGACCAATTAATTCATGATGTAGGGATACAAAATTTACCTGTATCGTTTGTACTTGATAGAGCTGGCATAGTTGGGGCTGACGGTCCTACGCATCAAGGTCAGTACGATATCAGTTATATGAGATCTATACCTAATTTTGTATTGATGGCACCAAAAGATGAGTCTGAATTACAGAGAATGTTAATAACTTCAATTAACCATAATGGTCCAACAGCTCTAAGAATACCAAGAGGTTCTGGATTAGGGGTGGCTGTAATGGATGAGGGTTGGGAACCTTTGAATATAGGCGAAGCTGAAATACTTGAAGAAGGAGGAGATATTTTAATTATTGCTTATGGATCAATGGTTTCATCAGCTATTGAAACTGCAAAGATACTAAAAAATAAGAACATTAATGCATGTATTGTTAATGCAAGATTTGCGAAACCTCTAGATAAAAATCTTATTATGCCTTTAGTAAGTAGAATTCAAAAAGTGGTAACTATGGAAGAAGGAACCTTAATTGGTGGATTTGGTTCTGCAATAGTTGAATTACTTAACGATAATGAAGTAAATATTCCTGTATACAGGATAGGTATACCCGATGTTTTAGTTGATCATGCTTCACCTGACCAGAGTAAAGAAAAATTAGGACTTAAGCCTGATCAGATGGCAGATAAAATTGTTAAGAAATTTAAGTTAAATAATTAAAAATTTAATTAAGAAATTTTTATAAAACACCACGTGAGGCTAATCCTAAGATTGCACCAATTCCGAAAATATGACCTAGGCAATTAGCACCTACAACTGATGCGTGACTTAAACCACCATAGAATTTTGAATTAGGTATCTCAAAACCTTCATTTGGTTTTCTTATAGTTGCTCTGGCAATTGCATAAGCAAAAACATTACATGCAATCATTACGACGGCACACTTTGGAGACCAAGAAAAAGTTGCTGGATCTGCAGCTGCAAATAATGTAGTAAACATAAAAAATCGTTATTTTTATATATTCTCTAATACTTTTACCTAAAAAACACAAAATTGTAAAAGGTCTTAAGAGTTGTTTACTTCTATGCTATTTAACAATCTTATAAATCCAAACAAAATAACAAAATCACTTAAAGTTAGGAAGGATTCTGCTAAACCATGCAAAACGTCAACCTCAACAAGGGTCTTATTATAGTAATTTAATGTGAAGATAGATACCAATATAGTTATCAATACGAATAAAACAGTTAATGAAAATCCTGTTTTTACAAAAATATTTACAGATTTTATTTTATATAAGTAGAACAAAAATATTGCATAAGGAATTATTGATGTTGCGAACAAAAATGTGTTATCGATTGAACCTAAATATTCTATAAATTTTATAAATAAATCATTCATAAGTCTCTTTCTTTTTAAAAATAGTTAATGATGCAAGAGCTAATGTTGAATTTCCAATAAATGTGAATATCCCTTGTAGCGTTACTAATCCATACAATGCATCTTGATTATCATAGATATGCCAAGTTATAGCGCACATAGCTCCTATTAAGTTTGGAACCATAGCTAAGCTTAACCAAAAAAATAAATTATATTTTTTATAAGTAGAAATTTTATATATGACAAAGATGGTAAATATCCATTCAATAACTGATGAGATATGAATTAACCATGTTCCAAATGAAAGTTCGTGCAAAATTTATATTTTTTTCTTTAGTACATTTAGTACTTCCTTGGCATGATTTATAGGTAAAACACTTATCCATCTATAAGAGATTCTCCCTTCTGGAGAAATCAAAAAAGTATTTCTATCTGAAAATGGAGGAATCCAAGAACCATATTTATCGCTAATAATTCCTTCAGGATCCGATAATAAAGTATAATTTATAGATTTCTCGCTGCAGAAACTTTCATGAGAATCTTGATTATCAGCGCTAATACCAACAATTTCGGCATTATATTTTGAAAAATCTTTTTTTAATTCCGAAAAACCTTTAGCTTCAAGAGTGCAACCTGCGGTAAAGTCTTTTGGATAAAAATACATAACAAGCCACTTACCACTAAAATCATTTAATCCCCAAATATTTTTTGATTTTATGTTTTTATTAAAACCTTGTAAATGAAAGTCTGGAGCAACATCTCCAACTTCAGGAGCAAAGTCAAAAGCGATTGCTGAATTACAATTAAATAAAAAAATAAAAGATATTAATATACTTACAACTAAATTTCTCATCAAATTTAGAATTTTTTTAAATCAACTCCATACGATTTAGCAAATTTATCTAAACCAACTTTTTGTATAGACTTTAGTGCTTTGGTGCTAATTTTAATATTCACCCATTTTTTACCTTCTTCCCACCAAAGTCTCCTTTTTTGGAGATTAACTTGTTGCAATTTTTTTGTACGAATATGTGAGTGACTCACTGCCATCCCGTTATTAGCTTTTGCTCCAGTCAGTTCGCAAACTCTTGACATTTTTATTAAGTTATAGGTTTAAAAATTCTAACACATGACTCAATTTGATGAATTAAGTAATTCTGAAATTAATTCGGCATTATTATTTTGTAAATTAATTATCTGTTCTTGATCTAATCCACCAACGGAAAGCTTAGCCATATCGTAAACATGATTAGCAATTTTAGATGCCAATGGATTCTCAG
This sequence comes from uncultured Prochlorococcus sp., assembly GCA_902622435.1. Classification (GTDB taxonomy): domain Bacteria; phylum Cyanobacteriota; class Cyanobacteriia; order PCC-6307; family Cyanobiaceae; genus Prochlorococcus_A. The sequence goes on from CACNQB010000008.1 coordinate 65,801, forward strand.
TAGGATCTTTTTCATCAATAATTATTTTGTTGCCTGTAATTTTATTAAGACCAACTATAAGTGGATGTTCTTTGTTAATTAAAAGCACATGATATTCAGGTAACCCAGGCATCTTTTGTTCCATGTAAGCGCCCATATCATTAATTCTTCTCATTTGTTCTGGAAGCAAGATCATCGCTGGTGGAGCATCCTTACTTGAAAGTGATTGCACTTTAACTGTTATTTTCTCGTTGTTAAGGGCCTTAACAATCGTATCCCTAAGATTATCTGTATTTGATTTGCCATCCTTATCTACAATTTGATTAGATTCTTTATCTTCTAGTTCATTTATTTCTGAATCTACTCTTTGGAATTGATAATCTTCATTTTTACCTTCCAACCATGGAAGAAATTGTGCGTCAATTAAGGGATCTGATTTTATAACTTCTTTATTATCAGATAAACAGATATTTAGTGCACTAGACTGTGCAATCAAATCTGAACAGTAAATTATTTTTTTAGAGTCAGTTAATTTATTTCGCTCTTTGTAATTTGCGAGAGTTGTGTAATATTTATCATTGGACTTGATGAGAGATTTATTTTCAATATCTTTAGTTACGTCTTTCTCTGAATTTATTATTGTTTCGAAAATTATACTGTTGTTGACTAAATCAGCAAATTTTTCATCTTCGATAGCGCCAATTTTAATAAAAGCAGAGATTGAATCCCAAATTTCTGCATAAAATTCTGGAGAATTTTTTATTAAATCCTTCAGTTTATTAGCGATTTTTTTTGAGATAAATGATGATATAGACCTTACTTTTCTATCTGTTTGTAATGCACTTCTACTAACATTTAGAGGTATATCTGTAGAGTCAATAACTCCTCTCAGAGGTAAAAGGTATTTTGGTACTATCTCTTTAATTGAATCGCTTACAAATACTTGATTGCAAAATAGTTTTATTTCTCCCTTTTCCCAATCAGCTCTACCTGACAACTTTGGAAAATACAATATCCCTTGTATGTCATATGGATAATCTGTATTTAGATGAATCCATAACAATGGATCCCCCTGGAAAGGATAAAGGTATTTATATAACTCAATATAATCTTCATCTTTTAATTCACTAGGTTGTTTTCTCCAAGGAGGATTTTTTTTATTGATGGTCTCTCCTTCTAATAAGACATCTATTGGCATAAAATCACAATATTTTTTTATTAGTGATTTAATCCTTTCAGGCTCGATAAACTCTTTTTCTTCTTCAAGTAGGTGAAGAATAACATCTGTACCAATTGTCTCTCTTTCTGATTCCTCTAAGGTGAAATTTGGCGATCCATCACAAGACCATTTGAAAGCTTTTGATTCCCCTATTGCCGACCTAGTTAATATATCAACTCTATCTGCCACCATGAAACTTGAATAAAAACCTAGTCCAAAATGACCTATGAATTCATCATTATCTTTTTTGTATTTTGTTAGGAATTCTTCAGCACTAGAAAATGCAACTTGATTTATGTACTTCTTAATTTCTTCATCATTCATTCCAATTCCATTATCGGAAATTGTTAAAGTATTTTTTTCACGATTAATCGTTATTTTTACTTGAGCTTCCTCAGTATTCTCGCAATCACCTGCCATAGAGGCCATTCTTCTTTTACTAATTGCGTCAACACCATTACTAACAAGTTCTCTTAAA
>CACNQB010000009.1:0-47242 GCA_902622435.1 uncultured Prochlorococcus sp.
AATTGGTTTTATGAAGGGTTATAATAATAAATTAAATGATGGAGAGGATAAGATTCTCGCACAATGGATTATTCAAAATGCAGAAAGGGGTTGGGAGTAAATGAAAAGCGTAATTCTTGCATCTTTTTTATTTCTATTAGCTGAATATTCTTTTGCTGAGGAATTAATTAATTACATAATTACATCTGATTCTCAAGTAAATACTTTAGAAGGTGGTTTAGAGGCTATTGGAAATGTTGTTGTTAAAAGGACTAAGGATAATTTTGAAGCCTCCTCAGATAAGCTTACTTACGATAATGATACGAAAACTTTAAAACTATTTGGAAATGTATTTATTAAAAACTTAGAATCAGAAGGATTATCAATTGAAGAAACATCTGGAGATGAGTTGACCATATTTACTGATACAGGACTTTTTGAATTCAAATCTCAAAATAAAAACAGAGTAACAACAAAAATTAAATTCTAAATAAAGGCTTGCTTTTGAAATAAAAAAATTTATATTTTTATATTTGTAAGGAAATTTTAAATGGATTTTAAATGTAAGTTAAACTAAATTTCCTAGAAGACATAGTAGAAGTAATTTTTATTATGCATCCAAGCAAAGTAATCAAACATCCAATAATCAATGACACTTATTACGATCCAGATGTTGATAAGCTTTATCAATATGTAAAAATTGGTGACTTTCCGCCAGAATGGGTAGTGACAAATATAGATGAAGATGACGATTATTATTATGCTTTGATGGGATATTAATTTAAGAAGCCATTATTAAATTGAATAAGTTTGTCTCTTTAAAATTTTGTGTGAGGAATATTAAAGAGACTATCTAAATATAGTTAAAAGTGTTTAAGGGAAAATTAACAAGGAAATAAGATTAAATGAAAAAGATAATAATTCAATGTAAATTAATTATGAAATAATTAGATCAAATAATTTTGATTATATAAAATAAAACTGTTGGAACTTTAAATGGCTATTAAAGATCATAAAAGTTTGCAAGACTCAAGAATTCTTCTTGTAGAGGATGATAAGAGTATTAGGCTTACTGTCAGTGAAACCTTGATCAGCGAAGGTTTCAAAGTATCAAGTTTCAAAGACGGTTTAAGTGCCTTAGATTTTATTAATAATGATATTAAAAAAGATGTTGACCTAATAATTCTAGATTTAATGTTGCCAGGACTAAATGGATTAGAGTTATGTAGAAAAATAAGAAATGATGAAGACTATACACCCATACTAATTTTGAGTGCTAAAGATAATGAATCAGACAGGGTTCTTGGATTAGAGGTTGGTGCAGATGATTATTTAACAAAACCTTTTGGTTTAAATGAATTAATTGCTAGATCTAGAGCATTAATAAGAAGATCTAAACGTAATAAAAAATATATAGAAAAATCAAAAACTGTTCTCGAGTTTAATCATATAAAAATGTTTTTGGAAGAATGTAGGGTAACTTCTTTTGATAGAGAAATAACATTATCTCCAAAAGAATTTAAATTATTAGAGTTATTTATGAAAAATCCAAAAAGAGTATGGTCAAGAGATTTAATACTTGAAAAAATATGGGAAATTGACTTTATTGGTGATACTAAAACTGTAGATGTTCATGTTAGGTGGCTCAGAGAGAAATTAGAAGAAGATCCTTCAGCTCCAAAGTTTCTTAAAACTGTAAGAGGTTTTGGATATAAGTTTGGATGAAAATGAAAACACTACAAGAAGTATTATTTTTTTTACATCAGAAGTGGAAAATAAAAGTCAAGCATTTTTCTCAATCAAAAGAAAAAAAATTTGAACTTGATAAAAATAATTATAAAAAAACTATTGATTTCCCATTTGATAAAATTAGACCTCAAGAAGTGTTGTCTTGGTTAGATTATTCATCGCAAGGGTGGATAATCTTATCATCTGATCTAACAATAAAATTTATCAATCAGAAAGCTTTATCTCTTATTAGGGTTATCAAATATAAAGATGTTATTGGAAAAGCAATAAATGATATTAATGAGCTTGAAGTACTTAGTAATAAAATTCTATATTTAAGAAAAAAAGATTTCCCATTCAACCTTGATTTCATAATTGCGGGAGTACCCATTTCGGTAAATATTGTTAGAGGAAGGAAAAAGAATTATTTAATATTATTGGAAAGTAAATTATCAATTGAATCGATAAAAAAACGACAAAATCAATTAATTAATGATGTGTCTCATGAACTGAAAACTCCTCTTACATCACTTATCTTAATTGGGGAAAGACTTGAATCAGTAGTATCAAAAAAGGATAGGTATCTTGTTAAAAGACTTAAGAAAGAGTCAAAAAGATTAAGAAAAATGGCCGAAGAGACTTTAGAGCTTTCTAAGCTAGAAAGTAACGAAGATTTTAATAAAAACAAAAAAATATCTATTTCAGATTTGATTATGGAATCTTGGCAAACACTAAAACCGCTTGCAGAAAAAAAGGATATAAAAATAAATTTATTTTCTCCAACAAAATATTATATATCTGGGGATATTGAAAATTTAAAAAGAGCATTTATAAATATTTTAGATAACGCTATTCGTTATTCCCCAACAAAAGAGGGCATACAAATTGAAATTTTTAAGAGAGCTAGCTCTGTTGTTATAAGAGTTAGAGATAAAGGTATTGGATTAGAAGAAAATGAATCAAATGCCATTTTTTCTCGTTTTTATCGTGGGGATCCATCAAGGACTAAATTTAAGAAAACTGGAAGTGGTTTAGGTCTTTCAATTACAAAAAAAATAATTAATAACAATAAAGGTTTTATAAAGGCATTTAATCATAAAGATGGTGGAGCGATTATTGAAACTATCTTTCCGTGTCTTAATACAGATTCATAGGGAAAATTTAAAAAATATTAGGACATGATTTTTCTGCGATAAAGTTTTTTAAATTTAAAACCCCATCTCTCGTAAAAAGAATGCTTCCTTCTTTGGAGTCATCTGCCCAATAAGAATCTCTTTTACCAATAGCTAGCCAAAGCCTATCAGGTAATGTTGGCATGTACATACTCTCGAAAGCAGAGGTTCCAATGTCATTTTCTTCTTTCATATCTTTGCATGCTTCAATCATTAGTTCAGGACGATTTAAATAATACCTAACACCCTGCCAATAATATTTTGTTTCAGCTTTGACTGGGGCGATGAAGAATATAATAAATAGAAGGTATTTCATGAATGAATTTTATTTAATTATAAGAATTGCCAAAAAAAAACCACCTTTTACAAAAGGTGGCTTTTTTTAGTTTTACTAGATTTTTCCAATATTTAGGAAAAGAGTTTCTCCAGTTGATTTCTTTCCAGTCCCATCATTGTCAGTTGAAATCCATGCTTGACCGTCGCTTGTTATTGCTAAACCTTCAACCTTCTCGAGGATAAAACCACCAGTAGATTTCATAACTGGTTTTAGATCAGTAACTAACTCTTTTTCAACTAAAGGATAAAGTCTTGGAGGAATATTAGATTGAAGACCTTCGAAAATAACATCATCTAAATCAATCTTATATATAGCTTTCAATTTTGCTTTCTTACCATAGAAACTATCTCTTTCGATTACATATAACGCCCCGTCATGGTAAGTTAATTCTGAAATTCCAACACCGCCTTTTTTGATCCTATCTAATTGATAATTTACGGCCCCCCACTGTTTAGTTTTTAAATTATAGGAAAGGATCTTAGTAGTATTGAAAGTATCATCACCCCAAGGCTTCTGTTGAGCAATATAAAGAATATCTCCGTTTCTTGTTATGCCTTCAAAACCAGGGTTTTTAACATAATTAAGATAGGAAGCTGGTGGAGTTATCTTCTCTAGAATTTCACCATCTGAGCTTACATGGTAGATTGCAGGAGGATGTTCATCTAGCTTTTTCTTGATTCCTTCAGTAGAAATGTAGAATCCACCATTACCATCAGTAGTAATACCCTCTTGATCCATAAATAATGCAGTCTTACCATCTAGCTTTATATCTATAGCTCTTTCTAATAGTGCTGGCGAAGAGGAAGGATCAATAACGTAAATTCTTGGCTGAGTTTTAAAAGTTCCATCATTTACAGCATAAATCTTACCGTCATCTCCAGCCACCATTCCGCTTATCGCACCCCAAGATACAAAGTCAAGGCCATTTTCATTTGTTAAATGTGGGTATGAAGCAGGAGCATCTTGTAGTTGATAAATAGTTACATGAGAAGATAAACCAGGTTCTTTTTTGTTGTAGTCTTTTTCATTTGCTGAGGCAATTAATCCCCTCTCTGGTATTGCGACAAATCCCTCTGGTCCTATGCCTGATGGAAGTAATTGAGTAAGCAAAGGTTGATTTAGCTCTGTGATATCGTAAACAGCTACTATCCCAGCTCGTTCAGCACCAACAAATAAATAGGGCGTTCCATTAATTTTTGAATATGTAACTGACTCAGGCTCTACTCCCTTTTTACCTGCTCTTCCATCTTGGAAATGACCTATTTGTGCAATTGCTCTTTCTAGTCTATTTGCATCTTCATAAACTACTGTTCCATCTTTTTTAAAAATAGTCCAGGATCTTGAACCACCTCTTTTTGCCTGACTCGGATCAATATGCTTGTAATCGCCTTCATTTGCTGTTGCAAAATGATCATTATCAATCCAAGTAAGACCATCGGGTTCTCTTCTTACATTCTTTAGTTTGCTTTTAAATTTATGTGCTCCATCTTTCTTTGTATCCATTCCTGCCATTTGTTTTACAATCCCTGCTGAGAAATGTGAAATTACATTTCCATCTTTATCAATTACTGCAAGATGATTATTTTCTTGAAGAGAGACAACTGTTTCACCAAGATCATTAATAGCAACGAATTCTGGTTCGGGATCGCTAGGAGCTATTTCAGATAATCCTGTTAAATCAACTTTTTTTATTGAATTGCATTGTATTTTCCCTCTTTTGTTTAACTTCACAAGAGAAACATAACCTGGAGGATTAATTTGTTTACCTTCCTCATCTAATTGAGGGATAAATCCATTTTTATATTCTTCATCCCTCTCATTCTCGATAGCGACGGCTAGAAATGTTCCGTCTGGCGAAACAAAAACGCTATCAGGCTGCCCACCTAAATCACATTCTTTTACTGCTTTTCTTGTTTCTAAATTGTATTGAACTAATGCTCCTGAAGGATTTGTATAACTTTCAGATGTATTTGAACCTATATAAGCATTGTTTCCAAGCGCTGCAATTCCAGTTGGTTCTGCTTCAAGCTCTATAATCCCAAGAGCTTTTGGTTTCGCAGGATCAGAAATGTCAACTAAACCAACTACCCCTAAATCACTATCTGTATACATCAATGTCTTTCCATCTTCTGATGCTGTAACTACTTCAGATGATGTTTTGGTTGTAGATTTTGAGCCCTTTGGTAAATTGTCACTTACATTAAAAGAAGAAATTCTGTTAAAGTTTTTTTCATTTGCCCAATATTTTGTATTCCAATTTGCAAATCCGCTACTTGTAGAGGAGGCGACGATTGCAAGTAATGCTGAAAAACTTGCAGCAGCTAGGTTTTTTTTCATTTAGTGCGTAAGGAAATACATATTCATGCTCCCTTTAAAAAGTTAAGAAAAAAAAATAGATTTATTAAGAACTATTTAAGGTTTATAAAAAGGTAAGCAAAAAAAAGGACCTCCTAATTGGAGGCCCTTTTAATGTGGTTAATTTCGTTAGAACTTGAAACCAATTTCTGCACCGACACCAGTAGTATCATCTCCACCATTAGCTCCTTCAACTATAAATGCAAAAGGAGTGAAACTCATACCATCATTAAATTCGTAGGTATAAGAAAGATCATAGGCATATAATTCCTCATCCCCATCAGTTATTGCACCGTTGGTACCCATACCTATTGTGATTTCACCAGGGCCAAGATCAGAGCTTAGTCCAACTGCAAATTGAGTTGTATCATTTCCTGTATCTGGGTCGCCAAATTCATATCCACCACTAATTGTTGGAAAACCATCAGGAGAATAAGAAGCATTTATACCCCAGTAGGATGCTACATCTACATTAGCGTAAGCTATAGCAAACGCGTAATTGTCAGCACTATAAGCAGCATTTAGAGCATATATGTCTTCCCCTTCTTTTGTGAACATACCACTAGTTGTTTCACCATCATCAGCAGATAAACCAACACCGAAAGAAAAGCCATTATCAAGATCATAACCAGCACTAATTGACTGATCACCACCAACAGCAATAGAGTTTCCTGTTCCGCAATCACTTAAAGCGTCAACAGTGTTTCCATAACTACAGGCTCCAGTAAATTGCTTACTCGCATCCAATGAATCACCAACAGTTATAGACCAGCCTCCAACTGGGAAAGTGTAGTTTAAGTCAGAAACTTCAAGTACATCTCCATTATCTGAACCAAAATCTGTAACTGCGAGGAAACTGTCTGAAGCAGGTGTATTTCCTGTTTCAATTTCCACGTTTAACTTGTCTTCACCAGTAAAACTTGTGTTTAGGTCGACTTCCCAGAAATATGACGCCATAACAGCTTCATTGGTTACACCATCAGTACCACCAATCTGGAATGCAGCTTTTCCACTCATAGTTGTTGTTTCGCTGAAAGAACCAGCTTCAATTCCGTTCACCCGAGCTTCAAGGCCATCCACTCTTCCTTTCATAATTGCCAACTCTGAACCAAGCTCGTCACTTAATCTGTCTATTTGAGCTCCGTTCATTAAGCCTTCACCACCTGCAATTAAGTTGTTTAATTCAGCAGCAGCTTCTAAACGAGTAACTGAGTTACCATTGAATCTTGGACTATTTGTTAAATCCTTTAATGAATCGTAAGTCCAATCTCCTGGAAATAAAGTATCTGATTTGAAATCACCTAAAGATACTAATTTGCTAGAGTTTGAATAATCACTAAGATCTGTTGAATTGATCTCAGATGCGTTTACTGCTAAACCTGATGCCATTGAAATGATGGCAGGAGCAGCAATTAATTTTTGAAAAAGTTTCATAAACCTCAACACGTAAAAATGGATAATAATCCAACTGAATATGAACGTATCAAAGTTAAGAAAAGAATAAGAAATTAGGCCAGAAAGAAATTTTAAAGAGAGTTTAAACTTTTCTTAAATTAAACAACATGATTACTTTGTTTTTTTGTATTTCTTAAATTTAGAATTTAAAATTGAAATTTATTTATTTTCAAATATTTTCAAAACTAAACGTAAATGAGTTAAATTGATACCTAGTTTAAGAAGGGGTTAAGAACTAATTAACCGCAGGATAAAATTTTAATTAATGAGTATTTGTGTATAAATCTAATGCTATATATATGTAGTCTTTCATTTAATCATGACAACCATGAATATAGCTAAGAAAGCTTTGGTTTTCACTTCTGTAGTAGCAATTGCTGCTGGCACAAGTGTTGCTGGCACAAGTGTTTCTGCTAGAACAAGATTAAGTGGTGCTGGAGCATCATTTCCCGCCAAAATTTACACTCGTTGGTTCAAAGATCTGGCATCTTCAGGCGGACCAAGAGTAAATTACCAAGCCGTTGGTTCAGGCTCTGGAAGAAAAGCTTTTATAGATCAGACAGTTAACTTTGGTGCTTCTGATGATCCTATGAAGGCTAAAGATATAGCTAAGGTAACAAGAGGATTAGTTCAGATTCCTATGGTAGGAGGAACTATTGCTTTTGGTTACAACTACGATTGCGATTTGAAACTTACTCAAGAGCAAGCAGTAAGAGTTGCAATGGGTATGGTTAAAAACTGGAAAGAATTAGGCTGTAAACCAGGTAAGTTAACTTGGGCACATCGTTCTGACGGATCAGGCACAACTAAAGCTTTTACTAACTCTATGGAAGCTTTTTCAAAAACTTGGACACTAGGAACAGGTAAATCAGTTAAGTGGCCAGCAGGCGTTGGGGCAAAAGGTAATTCAGGTGTAGCAGGTGTTATACAAAATACTCCTGGTGCAATTGGTTATGTTAACCAGTCTTACATAAAAGGTAATGTCAAAGCTGCTGCACTTCAGAATCTTTCAGGTGAGTTTCTAAAACCATCTGTAGAAGCAGGAGCCAAGGCTCTTAATGGTATTACTTTAGATGAAAATCTTGCTGGTAAAAATCCTAACCCAACTGCAAAAGGAGCATACCCTATAGCTTCATTAACATGGATACTTGCTTATGAAGAAGGTAATGGTAGAAACACTAAAGCTATCAAACAAGCCTTTAATACATTGTTAAGTGACGAGTATCAAGATAAAGCTCCATCACTTGGATTTGTCCCCTTAAAAGGAGATATTCTTGAGAAGTCAAGAGCTGCTGTAAAAAGAATCGGTAAATAAACCGTAAGACAATATTTAAAAGGAGGAATTTATTTCCTCCTTTTTTTTTATGCAAATAAATATTTTGACAAGCCTAAAATTAAAGAAAAAAGAATAAGTATGTATGTTGGAACTATTTTTAAAAAAGACAATAGTGTGGAGATTAAAACTATAAAAATAGAGCTAATTAAAAAGTATTTTGATGAAAAACTATCTTCAATTAAATTAAATCCAGAAAAAATAACTGCTCCTGGAATTGTATTGATTACTCCTTCGATAAAGTAATTAATCGATTTAATTCTGTTTTTTATAACGCCTTTTCCAAAAACAAAAATCAATAAAAAACTTGGTAAAAAAATTGCAAAAGTTGATATTAATGAATACTTTAAAGCTTCATTTATTCCTCCGACCGAAAACCCTGCTTTGTATCCAATAAAACTTGTAATTAATAAGACAGGACCAGGCGTTATTTGGCTAATCATTATTCCATCTATAAATTCATTATTTGTTAACCATCCTTGCGAGATAACATAATCACTCATAAGAGGAATGATTACTAATCCACCTCCAAAAATAAAAAGTCCCGATTTAAAGAAGAAAAAAAACAGATTAAGATAATCTACTAGAAACTTTAAGTTTATAGACTCTCTTAAAAAATTAAAAAACTTAGATATATCTAAAAAGACCGAGCTACTCAAAAATGAGGTTGTTGAAAATATAGATAAAGGGACCAAGCTATAAAAAATATCTTTGAATTTCTTTAAAAATATATTTATCAATCCTGCAATACTAAGAATTGTTATGAGTGGAAATTGAATACTATTATATTTAGCAAATATAAGTAGAAATAATATTGAGCTGGAGAATAATATTCGATCAAACTTTAATCTTTTTTTTAATAGAACTAATGAGAATGAAAAAATTATTCCTGCAATAATAGGCGGATTAAAATAAATTAAATCTGTTAAGAATTTTGATCCAGAACCAATTTGCCAAAAAAAACTAAGAGCTAATACCGAAATGAATCCTGGGATAATGAAACTTATACCTGATATCAATCCACCAAGATAACCATTTATTTTAAGACCTATATATATTGCCAATTGAGTAGATATTGGTCCTGGAAGTATTTGACATAATCCAATACCTTTTTCAAAAGATTGAGTTGATATCAATTTTTTATTATTTATAAGTTCATCTTCGAATAAGGAAATATGAGCATAGGGTCCTCCAAAACTTAAAATACCAATTTTTAGGAAAATTTTTGCAAGTTCAATTAAGGATATTTTTGCCATATAAATATTCTAATTTCTAAAAATTAGTTTTTATGGTGATGATAAGCTTTGTTTGATTGATGGTAATTTAAGACTCGAAATCCAAGATAATAATATTAGAAGTGATGAAAAATAAAGACAATATTGAAGACCAATACTAGGATTTCTCCCAATCATAAATAGTAAGCCAGATAGTAATGTTCCAACTAGTCTTCCAGCAGCATTTGCCATGTAATAGAAGCCAACATTTAAACTGACTTTTTCATTATCAGAGTAGGCCAAAATCATATAAGAATGTGTAGAGGAATTCATTGCAAAAACAAATCCAAAAATAGTAAGTCCTAAAATTATTGCTATTGATGGAGAACTTTCTCTCCATAATGCGACTCCTATCAAAGTTGGTATTACCATTAATACGGCACTCCAAAATTGGATAGCTTTACGATCTGGACTTTCTTTCTGGCCCCATATCCTTCTAATTGCTGGAGCAGAAGCCTGAACAATTCCATAACCTATTACCCAGGCCCCAAGAAATAATCCTATTTCCATGTAGTCCCAACCAAATGCCATATCTAGGAATACTGGAAGAGCTACAACAAACCAAACATCTCTTGCTCCAAAAAGAAAGAATCTTGCTGCAGAAAGAATATTTATGGCATTTGATTTTGAAAAAAGATCATTAAAAGCTGGTTTGGTTTTCATCTTGCCAATTTCTCCAGGTAAAATTAATGTCAATAAAAAGGCTAAGCTGAGTCCAAAACCCATAATTCCTACAGCATTATTGAATCCAAATAACTTATATAAAAGTCCACCCAAGAAAAAGCCAACTCCCTTAAGAGCATTTTTAGATCCAGTTAAAATAGCAACCCATTTAAAAAGTTGTTTTTGGCCAGTATCATTGCCATCATTTGTCTCTGGGACTACTGTCTTAACAGCACTTTTAGCACTCATTTTGTTTAAATCTTTTGCTATCCCACTAACTGCTTGAGCAACCATAACGTATGCGACACTAAAAATTACTGGCCAATCTTCCTTAACTGGAATAAGCATAAAAAGAGCGATGATTTGCAGGATAGTCCCAATCCATAAAGTAAGCCTTAATCCATATCTTGCTCCTATCCAGCCACCATAAAGATTAGTAATTATTCCAAAAAACTCATAAAAAAGGAAAAGTAAAGCAATTTGTAGAGTTGTGTAACCTAGCTCATGAAAGTGACCAACAACTAATAATCTTAATGCGCCGTCAGTAAGCGTGAACGCCCAATAGTTTGCTGTTACAACACTATATTGTTGAATATTAGATAACTTCATAAAGACATAAATTAAATCTCTTTTTTGATTACATATTCAGTAAGATCTGCAAGTCTGCAGCTGTAACCCCACTCGTTGTCATACCAAGCGTATATCTTTAATAAATTTGAATTAACAACCATCGTTGATAAACTATCAACTATTGAACTTCTAGAGTCATTTACATAATCTGCAGAAACTAAAGGTCTTTCCTCGTAGCCAAGAATTCCTTTTAAATAAGTTTCTGAAGCTTCCTTTAGTGCCAAATTTACTTGTTCAGTTGTCACTTCTTTATTTAATTCAAAAACCGCATCAGTTAAAGAGCCATTAAGTAGAGGAACTCTTACTGCATGCCCATTTAATTTTCCTTTTAATTCTGGAAAGATCTCAGCAATAGCTTTAGCAGATCCAGTGGTAGTAGGGATTAAACTTTGCATACATCCTCTTGCTCTCCTCAAATCACTTTTATAAAAATCTACAGGAACTTGAGTGTTGGTAACATCATGAATAGTTGTAATAGCGCCGTGCTTAATAGAAAAATTTTCATTGATTACCTTTACTATTGGAGCTAAACAATTTGTAGTGCAAGATGCAGCAGTTACTAATTTATGTTTGGAAGGGTCGTAAAGACTTTGATTTATACCGTAAACAATATTAAGTGATTCGGCTTCTGCAACAACTCCTTTAACTGGACAAGCTACTATTACTCTTTTCATCCCTAGAGAATCAAAATAGGGATTTAGTTTGTCTGGCTTTTTATTCTTTCCTGTACATTCCAAAATAATATCTACAGAAGATTTTTCCCAAGGAACATCAAGATAATTTTTAAAAGATGTGTAGTCTAATTTCTTTCCCTCAATTATTATTTCTTCTTCTTTAACCTTTATATCTTTCCCCCATCTGCCATGGACTGAATCGAATTCGAGTAAATGCGCAGCGGCATTCGAATCTCCTGCTATCTCATTTATATGAGTTATTTCTATATCAGCTCTATCCCATAATGCTCTGAAAACTAATCTGCCAATTCTTCCAAAACCATTAATTCCAATTTTCATAACTTTGAAATTTTCTATATAAATCATACATCAAAATATTTTGATATATCAAGATGTTTTGATTAATGAAAACCTTTTTTATTTAAGCTATATTTAAAAGAATCTAAATACTTTAAAATCGTTAAAGAGAGTAGCAAAGTAAAAAAAGAAAATATATCTAAGTTTATGGTTTCATTTTCTGATCCTTTTAGGCTAGAAATAATTGACCTAATGATGGATGGAGAAGTTTGTGTTTGCGATATTATGAAATTAACTAAATTGTCTCAATCAAGAATTTCATATCACATAAAAATTTTGAAGGAAGCTGGTCTTATCTCAGACAGGCAAGAAGGTAGATGGGTGTATTACAGCCTAAATAAAGAATCTCTCTTTTTGATCAAGGAATGGATAACTTCTTTGACAGATTATTCCTCAAATAGAAAACGTTGTTGTGAATAAATTATATTTTTGTTTTTATTAATTAACTTCTGATTCCCTGTCATAAGTCATTCCTGATTGTTCCATCCACTCAGCTTTAGTTTTGCAATTTTGTTTGTGATTAAAGATGTGAAAACCTTCTATAATAATCATTATTGATAGAAGCAAAACAGGAATAAAATATACAGGGGAAGATATTACTTCTTTATATTTGATTTGAGCAATAAATTCCCTGTATTTAAACATCCCTTCAGTTTCTATTCAATAAATAATATTCACCTATGGTTAAGTAAAGTTAAAGAAAAAATTTTTGAAGAAATTAATTTAAGGATGTTAAATTTTCATGACTTTCATATACCTTTAACCCCTCTTAAAGTCTTTTCCAATATTTAATAGTAGATTTGTAGAAATATTCTTTTTTTAATGGAAGAGAAATTAACTCTTTTCAAGAATCGTAAAAGATTCGGAATTGAAAAAAATATAGATTTAATCTTTAAAAATACAACCCTAGCCTTGTCTAGTCTTGTTGCAATAGTACTTTTTGGAATTATTTTAGTAGTCTTTTTTCAGTCATTTGAATCATTTTCAAGGTATGGCTTAAATTTTCTAGTAACTTCTGAATGGAATCCAGTAAAAGATGAATATGGAGCTTTTACAGCAATATATGGGACATTAGTTACTTCTCTTCTTTCATTATTGATTACTATCCCTTTAGGTGTTGGAACTGCGATATTTATTACAGAGGATTTTGTTCCGAAATTTGTCAGAGAAATAGTAGGTTCATTTGTTGAATTACTAGCAGCTATACCATCTGTCGTATTGGGATTATGGGCGATATTTGTTATGGAACCTTTCTTTAGAGAGTTTTTTGTTTTTTTACATAAATTCTTTGGTTGGATTCCTTTATTTAGTTCGGAGCCTGCAGGTCGGAATTCACTTTTAGCGATAATAATTTTAGTGGTAATGCTTTTACCAATAGTGACCTCGATAGCTAGAGATAGTCTGAATCAAGTTCCCAAAAAGCTTAGGAATGCTTCCTATGGAATTGGTGCAAGTAGATGGAAAACTATATTTTCGGTAATTTTGCCTGCGGCATTATCAGGAATTATGGCAGGTGTTCTATTGGCGTTAGGCAGGGCAATGGGTGAAACCATGGCTGTCACGATGATTATTGGAAATTCTAATGTATTTAGTTGGTCACTATTATCTCCTGGATATACCATCTCTTCTATGCTTGCAAACCAGTTTGGTGAAGCCGATGGAAGTCAGGTCTCATCACTTTTTTATGCGGCTTTTGTACTAATGATCCTATCTTTAGTGGTTAATATCTTTGCTCAATGGCTAGTTAAGAAATTTAGTCTCAAATATTAGATGATTATGAATTCTCTTTATTACCAGAAAAAAATATCACGAAATGTAGGAGATAAATTTTTTACTTCTTTATCAGTTTTTTGTGCACTCATTGCAATTCTTCCTTTGATTTTTGTGGTTACATATATTCTTATTAAAGGGGGAGCTCAAATCACACCAGAATTATTTACTTTAGAACCAAATCCTCCTGGAGATGATTTAGATGCGGGAGGAATTAATCCTGCATTAATTGGGACACTAGTTATTACAACTATTGCTTCAATTATTGCCATACCAGTAGGTGTTGGCGGTGGCATATATCTAGCTGAATATTCAGTCGGAGGACCTTTTTCAAAATTTATTAGATTCGGAGTTAATGTTTTAGCTGGTGTTCCTTCAATAATTGCCGGTGTATTTATTTATGCCTTAATCGTTTCAACAAAAATTTTATTTGGCAGTATGTACAGTGGTTTTGCAGGAGGTATGGCTCTTTCAATATTAATGTTGCCTACAGTTATAAAAACTACTGATGAAGGTTTAAAGTTAGTACCAAATGAATTAAGATATGCTTCTCTAGGCATAGGAGCAAGTATGTATACAACAATATTAAAAATAACTTTACCCACAGCATTTAGATCTATTGCTACTGGGGTTGTGCTTGGAATCGCAAGGGCTGCAGGGGAAACAGCACCTTTGATATTTACTGCTTTATTTTCTTACTACTACATAGTAGGTTTTGAAGATTTGTTTTACGAGATGGGCTCATTAGCTGTTTTGATATATAATTTTGCCCTTGAACCTTATGATGCACAGAATAAACTAGCTTGGGCGGCTTCCTTTATTCTTGTCATATCAATACTAACAGTTAATATTTTTTCAAGGATATTTGCCGCTTTTACTGAGAAAACTAAGAGGGTATGAAATGATTAAAAACACTAAAAAGTCGCAAAAGAAAAATATTTTATCTCTTGAGGATGTTTCTATTAGTTATGGCACTTTTGAAGCGGTAAAAAATGTTTTTTTAAATTTTAAAGCAGGAGATATAACTTCACTCATTGGCCCTTCTGGTTGTGGTAAATCAACCGTTCTTAGAGCTTTGAATAGAATGAACGATTTAATCCCTAATTGTTCGTTAAAAGGGACAGTCCTCTTTGATGGAACTAATATCTATGACAAAAGAGTAGATCCAGTTGAAGTTAGAAGAAGAATCGGAATGGTTTTTCAGCAACCTAATCCTTTTCCAAAATCTATCTACGAAAATATTGCATTCGGAGCAAGAATCAACGGCTTTACGGGAGATATGGATGAATTAGTGGAAAGTTCCTTGAGAAAAGCTGCTGTATGGAGTGAATGTAAGGATAAATTAAATGATAGTGGTTACTCTTTATCTGGTGGACAACAACAGAGATTATGTATTGCTCGAACCATCGCAATTGAACCTGAAATAATTCTCATGGATGAGCCATGCTCAGCTTTGGATCCTATCTCTACTTTAAAAATAGAAGAGACGATGCATGAACTTAAGAAGAATTACACAATAATAATCGTTACTCATAATATGCAACAGGCATTAAGAGTCAGTGATATGACAGCATTTTTTAATGCAATTGAGTATGAAGATGGTGATGGAGGAAAGGTTGGTTACCTCGCAGAATTTAATTCAACAAAGATAATTTTTAACTCTCCAAAAGAAAAAACCACTCAGGAATACATATCAGGTAAATTTGGCTGATGTTAAATTTTTACTTTTAAAAGAAAGATTTTTAGCTTTAAAACGGATAAAGGGTAGACAAACAGTATAAATACCTATATAGTTATCTCCAATTAGTAAGTTTATCTTTGAAAAACTACCCTTTTCTACCTTTCTTGATTTTTGCAGGGGCTCTCATAACAACTGCAACAATAGGTTTACCTGTATTTACTTCATAATTTAAGAGTATTTCTATTTCAGGTAATCTTATGGTTTCAATATCAAATAAAGAATTAATTGGAAGTCCTAATAAAACCTTAATAAAGGAAAATTTATTTGACTTTATCAAAAAAAGAGAGAATATGAATCTGTGTGGGAGTGAAAAATCTGTATTAAAACCATTTTTAAGAGTGGTTAATTTCTAATTTATTTATCATGGATAAAACTAAAGAACAGTTAGAAAAATTAAGAGAAGTAGCAGAAGCATCTCTTACAAAAACGGATGAACTTCAAAAAGTTCTTGCTCAAATCGAAGCTTTAATGTCTAGAGAAGAATCACAAACATTATCAAAGAAGAAATAATTATTTAAAAAAATAATTTTAGGTTTTGTACTTTTAATTACACCTATGCAATTCCATTGTAGTTATTAATTGGGTATGCAGAACCCGTTCCAAAGTTTTCTGTTAGGTCTCGAGGTCTTACCTTCTTTAAGTAAAAGACCTCTTTAATTTGTTTGATTTTATAAGCTGCTTAATTAGTTGATGACTTTATAAATTTCTTTCAAGCAGACATTTACATCGAAAGATTCAGTATTTACAACCTCTAATCCTGTTTTTTCTGTAACTTCAACAGTTGCATTACATTCGTCTTGTCTAAGAGCCATATAACTTGGCTGTATGCCTTCAATAGCTAATTCAACACTTGATTCAGTATCTTCTTTATATTGTTCCATTACTAATGTAAGTGCCTCTATCTCAACCGAAAAATTATCATTTGCTTTTGCTTCAAATGAAATTACAAGAAATGGAAATAAAATCAAGGCTATTAATTTTTTCATTTCTATAAAATGTGTTTATTTTTTTTATAACGTGGATTTTCTGCTAAGGAAAGGGTCATTAGCTGTAAAAATTTTTTTCTATTTCTACTAGTAGAAGATTAATTAATAGCCATAAAATAATTGATTAAAAAAATAATCGAGACTTTTAAGTATAGAATGGTATATCTAAATGAAAAATTTAATTCACTTCACTAGGATTTTCCTTAAGATTTAATTTCGATGATTTCTTCTTCAGAAACAATTGCCCATTTTTTAAATGACTTTTTGCAAGGATATCCACCTGTTAAGTCTCCAAATGCAGGTAAAAATAAAGTATTTTTATTCTTATCCATTGCAAAGCACCTGAAAGATAATTTATCTCCTTTGTTTTTTAAATAGATTTTTGGATGATAATGTCCACAAATATTCAATGTTTTATTATTTTCTAAATTAACTGGTTCATGGCTAAAAGTAATATTTTTAGTTTTTCTGGTATCAAAAATTTTTATATTTTTAATATCACAACCTACATCATGATTTCCGAGGATGAGTTCAATGTTAGTTTTTAGTAGTTCAGGAAGATCCTCAACTTTTTTTTGAAGAGTTTTATCTATTGAATATTTGCTGTGGAACAAATCTCCCAATATTATTAACTTTTCAGGACTATATTTTTTTACTATTTTTTTTATTCTTGCGAAATTGTTTTTATCTGAATTATTAGTAAGAGGTATACCATTCTGCTGAAAATAATCAGCTTTCCCAAGATGAATATCGCATATTAACAATTCTTTTGTTTCCGGTAGAAATAAAGCTCTTGAAGGAAGCATCTCTAACAATGTATCTTCCCAACTAAATTTAAAAGAACTTTTATTCATTTAATCACTATATTTTCTTATAAGTTTTTCTACTCTTTTTTCTATTGGTTCATTGCTTAAAGTGTTTTTAAGTCTTTCAACTAATAAAGGGAATGCAAAAGGAGTTGGAGTTTTTATCTCGTTTAGTAGCATTTTTAAATTTTTTAATCTTTCTAATGATCTAGATATTCTTTTATTTTCTAATTGATATTCTTTAACTTCTTGATGCGATTGTTTTAACAAAAGATGGTCTTCTTCATATTTAGTAAAGACATCGTAGAAAAGACTTGAACTTATTTGAAGTTGGGAAGAGGTTTTTGTTTTGGTTGGATTATTTTGATTTACTAATCCACTTATTTGGGCAATATTTTTAAATCTACGTTTTGTTAATTCTGAGAAATTAATTGCATTTTCTAGATCTTCTTCTAATTTTTTGTTATTCAAAAAGTAATCAGCTTCTTTTTTTATTATGGAAAAATCATAATTTTCTGCAGTAGTTAAGCTAAATCCAAAATCATTAGCAGTAATACTAAATGTAGATTGTTTTAATTTTGCCAATCTCAAAGCCCATAAAAATGCAATTCCTTCATTTACAAATTTGCCATCAAGTGTAAAAACAAAAAGATTTGATAAATCCTTGGTTTTATATATTTCTATTAGGAATTCATCTTTCTTTGGAATATTTGAAAGAACTTTTTGTTTCTTCAATATTGGGCGTAATGAATTGAGTTCAGGATTTAAGTAATCATAATTTTCTAGTTTGTTGCATATATCTATTTCTTTTCTCAAACTCTCACAAAGTAGATCAGAAATTGCCATTTGACCTCCAACCCATGCAGGAATTAGAGAACTTTTTTTTGTTGATTTTTTAACGTATAAAATCATATCTCTGATTCTTATAAATTCAAGCATTTTACCAGCAAAGTAAAAGGTATCTCCAGGATTTAATTTTGAGGCAAAATTCTCTTCTAAATTTCCCAAGGATTTCCCTTTCATATATTTAACATTCACAAATTTGTCACTTGTAATAGTTCCAATATTGAACTTATGCATTCTTATTAAAGATTTGTCTTTTACAAAATATTTAAAGTTTTCATTATTATTTTGTGACTCTTCTTTAACTATTTTTTTATATTTTGGGTATGCTTTAAGACATTTTCCTCCATACTCTAAAAAGTCAAGGCACCAATTCCAATCTTGATCTTTTAAGTTTCTATAACTCCAGCAATTTTTAATTCTTTCTTTCTCAATTTTCGGATCAAAGCCATTTCCACATGCCAAACTTATTAGATGTTGTAGAAGCACATCATAAGATAATTCAGGAAGTCTAATTTCCTCAGATATACCACTTTTTATAATTCTTCTCATTGCACTAATCTCTAATAACTCTAAAGAATTAGTAGGCATAAAAATTATTTTTGATTTTCCACCTGGTCTATGAGCACTTCTTCCCGCTCTTTGGATGAGTCTAGCTAAATTCTTTGCACTACCGATTTGAACTATTTGATCTACAGGTTGGAAGTCAACTCCCAAATCTAGAGAGCTGGTGCAGACTACCCATTTTATTAATCCGTCTTTGACCCCTTCTTCAACTATTTTTCTATCTTCTTTATCGAGGGAGCCGTGATGAAGTGCAATTTTGTCTTCCATCTCTGGGAGAAAAAATTTAAGACATTGATACCATCTTTCAGATTGATTTCTCGTATTGGTGAATAATAAGGTGCTTTTATTTTTGTCTAGGATTTTTAATAGTGAAGAATGGCTTCTAATCCCAAGATGCCCACTCCATGGGAAGGTAGTTTCCTCCTCTGGTAAAACACTTATAATTTCAATCTCTTTTTGAATATTTGTACTTATAATTTTGGGTTTGATAGCGCCCATCCCAACTATTGCTCTTGCTGCTTCTTCAATATTTCCAATAGTTGCAGACATTGCCCAAATTTGTAAATTTTCTATATTACCTCTTAGCCAACTTAAAGATAACTCGCACTGGTTTCCCCTTTTACTACCCATCAATTCATGCCATTCATCAATAATTATTGATGACAACTCCTTGAACAGATTATTAGATTCTTTATTAGAAAGTAAAAGAGATAAAGACTCCGGAGTGGTAATAAGAATATTAGGTGGTTTAGCCAGTTGTTTTTTCTTTTCATATGGGGTTGTGTCCCCGTTCCTGATTTCAACAGTGATTTCTTTATTAAAATGCAAAGCTGCTAATTGTATAGAATTTTTTAGATCTCTACTTAGTGCTTTTAAAGGGGTTATTAATAATATATTCACACTTTTATTATTTTTGGGATCTTCTATCTTTGATAGAGGTCCCATTAATGCAGCATAAGTTTTGCCACATCCAGTAGGAACTTGTATTATTCCACTCTCTCCATTTAAAAATGCTTCCCAAGATTTGATCTGATAGGGTATTGGCTCCCATCCATTTGTGGAGAAAAACTGTTTAATTTTAGAAATTAAATTATTTTGCTTATTATTTTTCGTAATATTTTTCATGATATTTTTTTCATTAGTTCATAAGCATTCTCTAGGCTATCTGCATCATTAATTTTTTTATCTTTTCTCCATTTTGTTATTCTTGGAAATCGTACTGCTATGCCTGACTTATGACGTTTAGAAATTTGTATTTTCTCAAAAGATATTTCGAACACCATTTCTGGTTTTAACGATCGAACAGGACCAAATTTTTCTATTGTATTTTTTCTGATCCATTTATCTAGCTCTTTAATCTCAATATTCGTTAAACCAGAATACGCACTTGCAAATTTAATTAATTCTTTGTCTTTCCATAATGCAAAACTGTAATCTGTATACAGACCAGCTCTTCTACCGCTACCACCCCTAGCATAAATTAGAACAGCATCCAGTTGCATAGGATCAACTTTATATTTCCACCAAATACCTTTCTTTCTACCAGAGGAGTATATAGAGTTTTTTTTCTTTATTATTAATCCTTCAGTATTATTTTCTCGAGATTTTTCTTTATAAGTTAGAGCATCAGGCCAATCTTTAGGAAAGATTAAATCACATATTTTGAAAATATCAGAGATATTATTCTCAGTTTTAATTTGCCATTTTGAAAAATATTTTTCTAACTCAATTCTTCTATTTTCTAATTTAATTTCTCTTATATCTCTCCCATTAATCTCTAAAAGATCATAAGCAATAAAAATAATTGGATATTTTATTTGGATTGATCTAGTAGGAGACTTTCTATTTATTCTTTTTTGAAGTAAAGAAAAATCAAAGGCAATTTGTTCTTTAAAATTCCAAACTAATAATTCCCCATCAAGAACAAAATCATCTTTTATATGTGACATTTTCTCTACTAATTCTGGGAATGATTCATTTACTAATTCTTGCCCTCTTGTCCATAACGAAACATTGCCTGATCTTTTAATTAATTGCATCCTTATACCGTCGTATTTCCATTCAAATTGAAAATCATTTATTGAATTTTTGAAGATTTTATCTTCAATAGTATTTGCTAGAAGAAATGGAAATGGTTTGGAATTTAACTCTTGAAGATTGATATTCTTGTTAATTAAAAATTCATATGAATCAATTGAAGGTTTAAAATCACCCATCAACCTATGAGAAATAATCTCTTCGTCAATATTAATTAGTTTTGATATTGATTTTGTGATTAATCCGATAGAGACTCCTACTCTAAAAGTTCCTGTAAGAATTTTATTAAAAATTAGATGGTTATCTTCAGGTAATGTTTCCCAAAGATTTTTAATTTCTAAATTTTTCTCCTCCTCATTAAGTTTTGATAATGCAGGTATTGTTTCGCTTAGTAATTCATTAAGACTTATATTTGATAATTTCTTTTTTCTGGAATTAGTTTTATTTTTAAGTAATAAGGTTATTACTTCAGCAGAATCACCAACTTTTAAATAACATGTATCAATTAACCATTGAGGATATTCATATATTTGAGAAAAAAGATTTTTTAAATATCTTCCACTAATAAATCTCTTATTACTTTTTCCAGTTAGTAAATATATTGCCCATGCATTATCTATTGGATCATTAGATAAAAAATAATTCTTTAAAACTTCAATTTTATTATTTGTACTATTAATTGAATCTAGATCGCCAAATAATTCTGAAAATTTTTTTAAACTCATATTTATTTACCGAATAAAAGGACATTTATTGATTCCTTTTCAACTAAATATTTACTTAAGGCTTCACTATCTCCATGATGAAAAAATACATTTTTTGCTTCAGACTTTTTTACTACTTCCAGAATTCCATCCCAATCCGCATGGTCAGAGATTGCAAATCCTTTATCATATCCTGATCTTTTTCTTAGAGCTCTTATTGACATCCATCCACTTGCGAAAGCTGTTTGAATGTTTTTAAAATTTTTTAAATAAGAACCCTTACTTAAAGATGGAGGTAATAATATTAGACTTCCTTTAAGTTCATCTATCTTTCTTTTATTTTCAATTTTTATAGTATCTTTAATATCAATTCCAAGTTCCCTATAACTATTGTTCATTTTGTGAATACTGCCATGAGAATAAATATTGCCTTTAAAATTTGTTTGACTAATTTCGTTTAACAATCTCTGAGCTTTTCCAAGTGAATAGCAGAAAAGTAAAGAAGTTTTTTCTGGTGAATTAGTTATCCATTTTGAAATATCATTTGCTATTTTTTTTGATTCATCCCACTTAAATATTGGCAAACCAAAAGTACATTCGCTTATTAAATAGTCAGTTTTTACTATTTCATATTGTTTGCAAGTCTGATCTTTTTGAAGCTTAAAGTCACCTGAAATTAGCCATTTTTCTTCAGCAAAAATAAACCTTATTTGACTAGATCCAAGGATGTGACCGGATGGATGAAAAGAAATAGTAATGCCATTTATCTTAAATTCTTCTCCATATTCAAAAGTCTTAATTTTGATATTATCTCCAACTCTTTCTTTAAGAAGTATCCCAGTTTCCTTAGTAGAAATGTATTCTTCACAGCCAAATGTAAAGTGATCAAAATGAGCATGAGTTATTAATGCCTTTTTTACTGACTTGCTTGGATCAATCCAAATATCAGCAAGTTCACAATAAAGATTTCCATCTTTATATCTAATTAAATATTCTTGTTTAGTTCTCAAAACTACATCTCTTACAATGAAGTTAATTTAGCTAATTATGCCCAAGCTTGTTTTGATAAAGCTATGGCTGAAATTGTTAGTAAAGCAATAACTACAAATTTGTTACTCCAATTAATCATGAATGAACTAATTTTGTTGAAAGAAACTCTATTAGATGGCACAATCTTTTTTTTATTCATAGGGTGATAATTTTCATTATTTTTTATGTAATTTAAATTTTTAATCTCATTTATTAATTTAGATTCGCAAGTTGAGAGTTTTTCTACTTGATTTAATAATTCAATATCTTCTGGCCTTAATAAAGAATTTAATTCTTTAATTTGTATTTCGTTTTTCATAAGAAATTCATTAACTATCTCATCTGTCCCTAACCCCTTTTTTATATTTAAAAGGATATCATCTCTTTCCCAAGATTTTTCAAGAGAATTTAAAATTTTGCTTATGCTCATTTTAAGTATTTTTACTTATGATAAATTATTATTTTTTTCTTCTGTGGCTTATTCCTTTAAGTAATTAAAAAAATTATTTTTATTTAAGATTTACGAATAAGTCTGTTAGCAAAATATTTTATCTTTACCTTATCTACAATTTTTTTAGAACTACTTTTAGTTTTAACTTTATTTAAATTGATTACTTCATCTGACGCATTTTTGCCCGTTTCAAAATAACTTTTAATTTTTTCTAATTCTTCTTTATTTAATCTTTTTGTTGCACCTTTTGCATTGATTCCAAGTTTCTTGCAGGCTAATAATATTCTATTACTTTCGACATTAAGATCTTTGGCAATACTAAAAATAGGAGTGTTGTTAGACATTATTTTCTTAACTATGAAATTTATTATTTATAGTATATTTATAAGCTAGAAATTAAATATATTTTAATTATTGTTAATTTTAAAAACATTTTTAATTAGGCTACTTCATCTTCAAAATTATTTAAATCATTAAACTTCTTCTTCATGGTTGGATTATTTCTAGTTAATTTCTTTACTGTCAAATCTTGAGATTTGCTGTCAGCAGATAAAAGATGTTTTTTTGAGAGAACTAAAGCCTCTTTAGTTTTTTGTAAATGGGTTATTGATTTATCAATTTCTGAAATTGCATCATTAAATCTATCCTGGGCAAGTGAAACATTTTTACCAACTGCATTTTTGAATTGCTCAAGAGTACTTTCAAAATTAGTTATGTCAAAATTCTCTCGTTTCATTAAATCAATTTGTGATTTGTATTTTAAAGTTTCCATAGATGCATTTCTTAGCAAAGAAATAATGGGCAAGAAAAATTGAGGTCTTATGACATACATTTTTGGGAATCTATGAGAAACATCTACTATGCCAGCATTATATAGTTCACTATCTGGTTCTAGAAGTGATACGAGAACTGCATATTCACAAGATTTTTGTCTTCTATCTTTATCTAATTCTTTTAAAAAATCTTCGTTTTTTCTTTTATTAGTTCCATTTAAACTTTCATTCTTCATCTCAAACATTATAGATACGACTTCGGTTTTATTTTCATCAAATTCTCTAAATATATAGTCACCTTTACTTCCTGAAGTGGCATCATTATCCTTTTCGAAATAGGAGTTTTTAAATGCGGAGGCACGATTCAGATTAAATTGAGTTTCGCAATGGATTTCTAATGTTTCTCCTATCATCTTTGTAGATAATCTAGATTTCATTTCTCTTAACTCCTGAATAGTCAGGTCCCTTTCACTAATTTTGCTTTTAAATTTTTCTTCAATTAATTTTTCATTAATTGAATTTTCAAGCTTCATCTTTTCAATGTGATTTGTTAGAGATGAGTTTTCTTTTTCTAAATTAGTAACAGCTTCACTAACTTTGTTTTTTAAAGATAATTCTGAAATTAAAGACTGGTTTTTAATTTCGTCTTTCAACTTGATTAATTCGTTATTCAATGAATTAATTTTATTTGTTGCTTGATTTTTTAAATCATTAAGGGCATTTGTTTTCTTTTCTTCAGCTATTTTTAATTTAGATTCAAGAGTTTGGATCTCAGACTCTTTAATCCGATTTTGCTCTATTAACTGTATTTTTAACTCACGTTTTAAAATTTCCAAAGCTTTTTTATTATCTTCTTCAGCCAAGATAAGTCTTTCTTTTATTTGTTTATTAAATTCTTCGTCTTTTATCTGAAGAAGTATTTCTTCAAAGCTGCTGGGATCAATTCGGAAAGTTTTGCCGCATGAAGGACATTTAATATCTTTCATTTTTTAATTCAAAAATTATTATTAGAAAGGATTTAATATTCTAATTATGTAAGAAGAATATTATTCTTGACTAAGAATAAGCAAAGAACCAATATTATGCATTAAAAAATAGAGTAATTACTAAATAAAAGTTATATTAATCCTGATTCCTTAAGAATGTTTATTTTATTTGCTAATTCTATATCTGCAGATGATATTGAGCGGTCTACAGTTTTGTGAGATGAAACTGTGTAACCACTGTCATCAACAAATTCGTCTTCCACATCTTTTAAGTGGGCATTTTCATTTTGGAGATCTTTAAAATTATCCGACTTGAATATATTTGATTTGCTGATATTACTATATCCAAAATTCGCAATTCCTCTGGCATCTAATGCTTCCTCAACTAATATTCCAACTACTTTTGATCTACTTATAGATTCGCTCTTGGATATTTCATCAATAATTTCAAGGATTCTTTTTCTAGGAAGATATCCTATCCTTTTAACTTTATTTTCCATAGGTCTTCAGGTATGTCAATATTGTAACACTTCTGTCAAATCAACTCAGATTTTTATTAACAGCACTCATCTATAAATTTAAATAGTAAGATTTAAAGTATAATTCCAAAGAAACTCATTCAAAGTTATTTCTCAAATACTCATTGGGATAGTTTTAAATGCTTCTTCTAATTACTTTTTAAGTTTGGTTCTGATTTTTGAAATTTTCTAAATTTAAATTCCAAATATTATGAAAGATAAACTATACGATAATGCTGATAGCTTTGCAATGTCATTTGATGAGGAATGGGAAAATGTTGATTGTGATGATATACGAATAAAGATAGATAAGGTATTAGAACTTTTATCAGATCACCCTTTTTTGAAATCTAATCCTGAAAATGCTAGAAAAATGGCAGAATTTAGAATATTTTCATTAAAAAAATTTCAATAATTATTTTTAAATTCTTGAAAATTAATCATTTTAAAATTAACTTTAATTACTGAAGATTTAAATTGTTGGAGAATTAAAAAACCCCTTACTGTATAAAAATATTATTATGCCAATAATTGGACCTATCCCAAAAACAAAAAGTACTAATTTCGCAGAATTCTTTGTTTGACCTAATTTTTGATCTTTTAAATTTGAATTAGTTTGTTTTTTTTTAGATTTTTTCTTTTTCATGAAGGATATACTACTACAATTCGACTTTAAAAGATTTTGATATATTATTGGGTTTGAAAAAATTTTTCAAATTGAAAAAACCTTTATGGGAGTCAAAAAAGATCGTATTGTATAATGTAAAGAACGTAAAGGGAATATGAGTGCAACTAAGAGAGAGGAAGTTTGTTCACACCTTAGATATATAAGGTTAGAGCTTAGAGAGATGCATCAAATGCTCATCAAAGAAGATTTGTTACCTGATCTTAATGAAGCAAAGGAAGTACTCGCTCAGCTTGATGCTTTATTGGATTTATTATCAGAAAAAAAAGTAACCAAGATAAAAAGCCAATTTTGAGAGCTTTAAGTTAAATTGATTGTTCTAAAGATAATTTGTAGTTGATTCTATTTTTTTTCTATTGTCGTGCATCTGTTCTAATTTATTGTAAATTTCTTTAATTTGGATTTGTATTAGATCGGTCGAATGTATATTACTTAAGGCATCTAATGTTGATAGAAGGCTTTCTTTGGCTTCAATTAAATGTCTACATTCTTTACTGCCTGCTTCGTATGACATAGTATTATTATAAAAAAAACATTATCTTAAATATATTAAAAATCCTTCAGTATTGCTTGATACTCTTATTAAATCAACGCTTATTATTGTAATTTTCAATACAGAATAAGAAATTATTTTTACTAAGATTCAATAAAAATCAAATGCAAGAAAACTCCAACGATTATAAAATCTGTATTAACTTGGCACTAGATAATGCAAAAAAAAGAATTAATTTATTAGATAATTTTGATAAAAAGTGTGTTCTAGAAGAATATAAAGAATGGATTAATGATGGTTTAAATAAGCATACGGTTTTACTACTAAGAGATGATCCGATCATCTAGGAAAGATGTGAAAATACTTTTTAATTCTTTGTACTAGAAGTAACCCTAAATAAAAAATAAAGGCTTAAGATAAAAATTACTGACAGAATAAAAGTTAATGATGAAAAACTATCCATATCTATATTAATTAAAAAATTAGTTTAACTATAGCAGTCAAGTTAAATAAGTCCTTCATTTATTTTTCTTTGAAAAGTGAAAAAATAAATTTATTCAAAATTTCTTTTTCTAAAAATATTTTTTTCTTCTTATAGGTCTTTAATTTCTTAAAAATTAAATCAACTAAATGTTCTGATTTTGGAGTCATATATTAAATTTATTTTTCCAATAAATAAATTTTCTCTTCACCGATTTTATCTGGCTTTGTTATTTTACATCCTTTATCTTTTTCCATATTGCAATCTTTTGTGGCAGGAACAGATTTCCAGGTACAAATTTTTTCTTGAGATTCTTCTTTTAAAATATTCCATCCATCATCTAAGTATTCTGAAATACCATCCTCTCCACAAGAAAACTTTATTTCCATTCTTTTCTTTTCTGAATTAGGATTATCCTCAATATTTTTTTCCAAATTATTTGTGGGATACTCTTTATTAGTGGATGTCCTACAAGAAATTAAGAAAATTGCTATTAGAATTAACATAGGAACTTGTATTATTATTTTCATTTTTTTAACTTTTGATGATTTTAAGTAATTTAAATTATAGTTTATTTTGATTCTATTAATTTTAATAGTTTGTCCATTTTATCCATCAAGTCTTTTACA
This sequence comes from uncultured Prochlorococcus sp., assembly GCA_902622435.1. GTDB lineage: Bacteria > Cyanobacteriota > Cyanobacteriia > PCC-6307 > Cyanobiaceae > Prochlorococcus_A. The sequence goes on from CACNQB010000009.1 coordinate 27,457, forward strand.
TCATCTGGCTTCGGTAATATTAATTCTTCCGTAACTTGTAAATGCATTTTCTTTAAGTTTTGCCTTAAATCTTTTAAATGCGTTTTTACGTTTTCTTTCTTGTGTTTTATATCAGTCATAGGAATAAAATTTTAACTTTATTAAACTTAAAGTTACTATCATAATATTGAGATGTTTTTTTATAAATAATAATTCAAAATTTAATTTTTTAAATTTTCTATTTCATAGATTTCTTCGCCACCATAACAAAAATTTGTAGATAACATTTTTATTTCTTTATTATTAATTCCGATTGTATTTTTATTTTTAATAATATAATTTTTAGCAATCGCTTCACAATCTAATTTATTTTTTGCATGTTTAATAACAGGATAAAAATATGCCATTGTAGTAATTACAAACAAAAATATTATTATTGATTTTTTTTCATTTTGAATAAATTCTTTAGATGTTTTTTTTGATTTTAATATTTTTATTAGTAATTTATCTGGTAATCCTATTTGGACAAATAATAACTCAACCCACCATGGAAGCTCCTTATCTTTCTTTTTCTTTAAGTTTGAGGAAGTATTCATTTTCTTGGCTTCATAGTTTTGGTTTTTCAGTTCTTTAGGATTAGTTGTTTCTTTTTTATTCATATCATCCAATGATTTATTTGGAATGTAGATGTTTTATTTTGATTTGGAAACTATATCTTTATTTTATAAGTTTTAATTTAATTTATCTATGAATTTGAGTATTGTTAACCTGTATTTAGAAATTTTAAATGGCAAAAAAAAGAAGGAAGTTAAATAAAGATTTTGAGAGAAAAATATATTCATCAAAAAAAAATGTCGAATTAGTGCTGGCAAAAATCTATGATATCGATGATGAAGACATACAAAAAGAATATATCAGCGCCTTTAACAAAGTTGTTTACTTATATGATGAATTAAAAGAAGATTACGAACGACAAGGATTTTCTGATAATTCTGAAGAACTTCTCACAAGCTATAAAAATGCATTTAATCTTTTCGAATCAGAATTTGAAATTTGAATTCAATTTCAAATTACCGTTTGTAAGGGCTTACAGGTATTTCAATGAGCTTTCCTTTTTGGAGATCAGATCTTTTTTCTTTTAAATTTTTGATACATAAAGATACTCTTTTCTCCTTTGCGCAAAATCTTTTTATTTGGTAATCAGTGAGTGATAATGATTTATTACTAAATGAAAAAAAGGCCAATAAAAACATAAAAAAATTTAATACCAATTTCATTTGTTCTCTCCTAACTATTTTCAAATACACTTTAATTTAATTATTTTTTATTATAAAGATCTATGATTTCTTTTAATTCATCTTTACTTAACTCTGTTGAAATAAAAACTTCTTGAGCTGTATTACCCTTTCTTGCGATTGCTTTATATCCGTTTATAGTTTTCACTGACAATCTAATTATCAATTTAGAGGATCTTCCCCTGGCTCTTGAAATGACAGCTGGAGTTATTGTCTTGATATTATTTTCAAGTGCTAATTTTTGAAGTATTGGAATAAGACCTTCTATATTTGTACTATGATTTAAAACTAACCTTCCCAATTTAACTTTATTACAATTCTATTGGGAAAATTTTGTTTCTGAGAAATTAACTTTAGCTTTAAAATTATTAAAAAATTTTTGAAGTTCTGTTATATTTATAAAAAAATACTGAATTCTAATGATTTTTCAAATAGGCTGGGCAGCATTGGCTGCGATTTTTACTTTTTCAATTGCCATGGTTGTTTGGGGGAGAAATGGGGATGGATCCATTGACATATGATTTCATTTTTAACTTATGAAGTCTATTTAAATAATTTTCTTATTTTAACATCGTTTGTTTTGCTCATATTCATAACATTAGCTGTAATTTATATATCTTATGTCTCTTGGAAAGATAAAAAAAGATTAAAAAAATAGTTATTATTTTTTTAAACTTTTTTCTTATCCTTAATTCTGAGCTCTTCAATTAATTCTTTTGCTTGTTTCATTTTTGATATGCTGCTTTTGTAGATTCCAATATCTTTTTCTGCTTTATTAGCAGATAAGCTTAACTTCTCAAAAATATCAGTGGTCATCTTATTTTTATCCGATTCATTTTTCTCTTTTAAATCTTGGGAATTTGAAATCAATATATATATCCCTAAGTTCAAAATCCTTGAAGGATAAAGTTTAGAGTTACTTTTTTCTACTAATAATTTTAAAATGTCTTTAGATGTTTTATCCTTTAATTCTTTTTGAGACTTTTTAGATATTTCATTAATTTCCTTCGCCTCAAAATTTGTAGAACTGCATAAAGATTCAAAAAGTAAATCCAAGTGTTTTTCAGGTTGATATCCTTTCATTAATTCTTTGAATGTTTCGGTGAGGCCGATACAAAAGAGATAATCTTGAGTAAATTCATTTTGATGGTTCAAAAGATTAAGTTCGACAAGCATTTCATCAACTATTCTTTTATATAAACCTGGAATGACGTAAGGAAATTTTTCATGAAATAACTTTTTGCTATCTGAAACAGTCAATTTTTCTTTCAATTTTTTATATGTAAACCTTAATAAGGTTAGCGTATGTTGACTCAATATCGTTAATATCTAATAAACAGATAAATATTATTATGATCCCTTTAGTTTTAGAAGAATCAGGCGGTAGTGAAAGAGTCTTTGATATTTATTCGAGACTATTAAGAGAGAGAATAATTTTTTTGGGAGAACAAGTTACTAGTGAAACTGCTAATAGAATTGTTGCGCAATTATTGTTCCTCGAGGCAGAGGATCCAGATAAGGACATTTATATGTACATAAATTCACCTGGCGGATCCGTCTATGACGGATTGGGTATCTTTGACACAATGCAACATGTGAAGCCTGACATTCATACAGTTTGTGTTGGCTTAGCAGCTAGTATGGGTGCATTTTTGCTTGCAGCAGGTACTAAAGGCAAAAGAAGCAGCCTTAGACATTCAAGAATAATGATTCATCAACCACTAGGGGGTGCTAGAGGGCAAGCCAGTGATATAAGGATTCAAGCAGATGAAATTTTGTTCTTAAAAGAACGACTAAATACTGAATTATCAGAAAGAACTGGAAAGGATTATGACACTATTAAAGAAGATACTGATAGAGATTTTTATATGTCCCCAAACGAAGCTGTTGAGTACGGTTTAATTGATCTTGTGTTAGATAAGAAACCAATAAAAGTTTAGTTTAATAATTGAGGTGTTCTCTCTTTCTCAGGGATTTTGGTGAATTTGGAGAGAATACTTACAAATTCATCACCATCTAATGTTTCTTTTTCGATTAATAGGTCAACTATCTTATCCATGGCTTCTCTATTTTTGCTTACTATATCGTAGGTTTCTTTATAACATTCTTTGACCATTATTCTTACACTTTCATCTATTTGTTTAGAGATTGAATCAGAAACTTCACTTCTTGTCATTAAATCTCTACCAACAAATACTTCTTGATTACCACTTTCTAAAGCTATCGGACCTAAATTACTCATTCCAAATCTAGTAACCATTTGGCGGGCCATTGAAGCAACTTGTTGGAAATCACCTCCAGCTCCTGTTGTAATCTCACCTTCTCCAAAAACTACATCTTCAGCAGCTCTTCCTCCTAAAGCACCCATTATCCTAGCTTTTAATTGCGCCCTGCTAACAAGGGTCTGTTCGTCATCTGGCGTAAACCAAGTTAATCCTTTAGCTTGACCTCTTGGAATGACGGTCACTTTTTGAACAGGATCATGGGCTTTAACAAGTGAACCTATAAGAGCATGGCCAACTTCATGATAAGCAATTAATCTCTTGCTTCTTCCATCTGTTAATGGAGAACCTTCCATTCCTGCGACAATCCTATCAACAGAGTCATCAATTTCTGAGATACTTATAGATTCTTTTCTCCTCCTAGCGGTTAATATAGCAGCCTCATTTAACAAATTTGCTAAATCTGCTCCAGTAAAACCTGGTGTTCTTCTTGCAATGCTTTCAAGCGTTAGATCCTCTTGAAGTTTCTTATTCCTTGCATGAACTTCCAATATTGATAGTCTGCCCTTGATATCAGGTGCATCTACAGTTACCTGTCTATCAAATCTGCCTGGTCTCATCAGCGCTGAGTCTAGAACATCGGGCCTGTTAGTAGCTGCAATTATTATTATGCCACTATTACCTTCAAAACCATCCATTTCTGTAAGTAATTGATTGAGAGTTTGTTCTCTCTCATCATTACCTCCACCAATACCTGCACCTCTTTGCCTTCCAACTGCATCGATTTCATCAATAAAAATTAAACAGGGACTATTCTCTTTAGCTCTTTTGAAAAGATCTCTAACTCTACTAGCACCAACACCAACAAACATTTCAACAAATTCAGAACCTGATAATGAGAAGAATGGTACACCAGCTTCACCTGCAATTGCTTTAGCTAAAAGAGTTTTACCAGTACCAGGAGGTCCAACCAATAGAACCCCTTTGGGAATTCTTGCTCCTACAGAAGTAAATTTTTCAGGTTTTTTCAGAAAAGTGACAACTTCTTGCAAATCCTGTTTAGCTTCATTAACGCCTGCAACATCATCGAATACAACTCCTGTTTCAGCTTCCATTGCGAATCTTGCTTTAGTTTTTCCAAACTGCATTGCTTGGCCAGGACCTCCAGGCATACCATTTGACCTCCTCGCAAGCAAAATTAAACCTCCAATTAAGATAGCCGGGAAGAGTAAATTACCTAATATTCCTAACGCAGGAGGAGCTGTTTTTATTGGATGAACATCAAAACTAATTCCCTCATTTTTTAAAATATTTATAAGTTCTGGTGTTAAGCCGGGAAGATCTACACGCAATCTTTGAACTTTATTATCTAAATCCGAATCTATTGTCTCTATAACTGCATTTCTGCCTCCCTCAAAAATATCAACAGATGTAACCCTTCCGGAATTAATGTAATCTAGAAATCTCCCGTAACTAACTCTTGCTACCGCTGAATTTCTTGGTGCAACAGTAGTGCCATTAGATTTAAGCGAATCAACGTTGCTTGAAGATAAAAATTGGTAGGAAAGTGCTATTACTAAAAGTATAGGTAAAGCCCATAAAATTAATGTTTTAAATTTCTGATTCATTAATTTGTAGAAAGTCAATTCTAGGATTCTAGAATGAATCAGTGCATTTCGTTGATATTTTCTCTAACTTTATGCTTATACTACTCTTTGAATGTATCTAATTTATAAATGAAATTTGAGATCAACGATAAGGTTAAGTTGATTGCGCCAGTCTCTTACTTGAAGACTTCAGATAATATGCCGATGTTAAGACCACCTGATCTGGTGGCAATTGATGAAATTGGGGAAATCCTTTCAATAAAATCTCCAGATACTGTTGAAGTAAAGTTTAGAAGAGGTTCGTTTTTAATAGATATTGATAAGATTGAAAAAAACTAATCTAAAAGTTTTTTCCCCACCTATTAGAAATTTCTAAACATATATTTTTATTTCCAGAAATACTCATAAAAGGTTTTGAAAAATACTTATTAGTTAATTTCAAAATATCTAACGAAGAAATTTCCTCTATTTTTGAATTTAAATCGTTCTCAGAAATTGGTGAAATACCATAACTAACTAACTGTATCTTTCTCTGTAAAATTTCATCTAGCGATTGATTTCCTAATAAAAAAGAACCTTTAAGTTTTTCTTTTGCTAAAAAAATTTCAGCATCAGTCAAGTGATTAAAAAGTAAATTTTTCCATAGTGTTGATAAAAGTTCAAAAGCAAAAAGTGCTTGATCATTAGATACGGATAAATAAATTAAAAATGGGGCATTTCCACTCCTGATAGGATAATAAACACCTAAATCGTAAGTGATACCATGTTTTTCTCTAAAAAGTTTAAATAAAGCAGCGCTCATTCCATAAGATAAATATGACTCCAAAACCTTAAGAGGAAAATATTCACTACTTCTTCGCGAGCAAGTTTGGTCCCCCATCATTATTATTGTTTGATTTGAATCATTATCAATGTAATCGAATCTATTCGTAGTATTTAAATTATGATTTAAAGGATATGATTTTTCTTTTAAGATTTTTTTTTCAAGTGTTCCAAAATTTTCTCCATTTATTTCGGGATTATTAGAAATTAAATACTTTTCTCTATTTTTTAAATTTTTAAACTCAAGCAAAACATCTTCATAGGTAATATTTGAGACATCATTAGCATTGCCTATTGTATTAAAAGCATAAGGATGATTTGAGTAAACAATTTTTCTCCATTTTTCAAAACAGATATTGAATGGATTCTCTTTATCTTTTTTAATTTGATCAATAGACGATTTTTTTACTTTTTTAAATTCAGTTTCCGAGAGGATTGGCTTATAAATTATTAATTCTAATAAAGGTAATAATTTGCTGAAATGTTCATTTAAGGATTTAATACTAATTGAAATACCATCTTCAAATATTTCTTGATTTAATTCTGCTCCATAGGATTCAATATATTCAGAGAGAGTGAAATTGTTAAAACCTTCACATCCTCTGGTAAGTAATGAACAAAGGATTTTGTTTATACCTTTTTTGCTAGTACGATCCATATCACTTCCCCCTTTAATCCAAATTGAAGCAGTTGAAAAATTTCTTTTTTTATTATTTAAAAAATATCTTTTCAACATTTACCAGGGGATGCAACTAATGTAAATTTATCTCCACGGATAAATTCTGTGATCTCTTTGAAGTTATCCAAGTCATTCCAATATTTTAAATGACTCTCTAAATTATTTATTGAAGATTTTCTCCCCCAAAGAAGTTCATTCCCAAAGAATGAAGAGAGTTGTGTAGATGTCTCTAAATTAAAGATATAATTACTTTTAACAATATTTATTGCTTTTTTTATTTCATCCAAAGCCAAGACTTTACAATTTGAGATCTCATCTATTGTTTTATTTATTTGCTTTTCTACTAAATCAATATCTTTGGACTCACAACTTGCTTCCATTATAAATAATCCTCCTAATTCTCCAGCATTTACATCTACATATACCGATTCAACAAGACTACTATCTTCTTTTAAAATTTTAACTAATCTGCTATTTCTTCCAACAGAAAGTATGGATGCTAATATCTCAAGACCAATAATATTTTTTTGATCATTTAGGTTTGGGATAAACCAAGCCATAAATATTCTTGAAAACTCCAAATTATCAAACTTAACTGACTCTCTACCATTCCTTATCTTTAAAGAAGGTTTATTTTTTAGATTTATTAAATTTGGACTTTCTTTTATGCCAGATAGATCACTTTTTTCAAAAATTTTATAAATTTCTTCGGAGAGATTCCCCGCAATTGCAATACAAATTTTTTCGGTAGTGTAATGTTTGCTATGAAATTTCACAAGGTCATTTATCTCTAAGTTTTTAATACTATGTTCAGTTCCCAAGATTGAATTAGCATAGTAAGGACTTAACCAAACCCTTTTCAAAAAATAATTAAATAGTCTCTCTTCAGGCTGATCATTTTGTTGTTTTATTTCATCAATAACTACCCCTTTTTCTTTTATAAATTCATCAGGATTAAAATCTGGAGCAACGACAATATTTGTCAAAAGAGCAAGTGATTCTTTAAAGTTATTGGGTGGAACTAAGACATGGTAATGTACATCATCATAACCAGTTGAAGCGTTACTTACTCCGCCTAGTGATTCAATTTTATGGTCAAACTCACCTGGCATTATTTTGTTAGATCCTTTAAAAATCATATGTTCTAGAAAATGAGCAGTGCCATTTTTATCAACATCCTCAAATGAAGAACCTGCTTTGCACCAAATATCAATGCTTATAAGCGGCAATTCTTTATTGTCCACAAACACACATCTAGTTTTGCTTGAATGGGTGTAGTAGTTAACATCTCCTACTTTCATTTCGGTTCTCTCTTTAAATTCTATTTTGGTACTTTTTAGCCTTGTTGTCTGAATCTTTAACTAAAACAAAATTAACTGACCCTCTTATTTTGGATTTGTTACAAAATATTAGAGAGCATAGATCCATGCTTGAGGACCTTAAGAGTATAAAAATTGATCCAAAACTAACTAACATAATATCTAAAGAAATTGGCAGAGAACTTTATATTGAAAATGAATTTCATAAAGCAAAAGGTTTTAGAAAGTTACATATTGAAGTAGCAGAATTTTCAAAGAATCTTAAAATATTACACTGCGTTTTTTTTCCTGACCCAAAGTTTGATATCCCAATTTTTGGGATGGATTTGGTAAAAATAAATGATATTGTTTCTGCTGCCATTGTTGATTTATCCCCATCATCACAAAACCAAGGTTTGAAATACGAAAAATTACTTTCTGAAGTTGATAAAAGTTCTTTTAACTCTTTGAGACAGATTCCTAAATGGGGGGGGATTTTTTCTGATAATGTATTTTTTGCTTCCTTAAAAAGTAAATCTGAAAAAAATGATTTTTGTAGAGTTGTGGATCAATACCTCACTATTTTGATCAAATTAAGTAAGAAAGCTACACCGGAAGTTAATGAGAAAATTATCCAAGAGAGAATAGATTTTCAAAAAAATTATTGTGTTCAACAAATGAAAAATGAGAAGACTAGCATGGTTCTTTTAAAATATTTTGATGAAAAATGGGTCAATAACTACATAAAAACAGTACTCTTCGATTTTTAATGAAATTAAAACTATTAAAAAATTTATTTATTTATTTTTTATTATTTACTCCAATATCTCTTGGTGTTATTTCCTGTTCTGGAAATAATAAATCTAGTTCAAAATTTAAAGAGGAAAAAACTTCAGATTTCATACCTCCTATTACAGCTGTTGCCGCACTTGGTCAACTTTCTCCTTCGGGAGAGATTAGACAATTAGCAGCTCCAATAAGTCAGTTTGGCTCTTCTCCTCGAATTGTCGAAATTTTAGTAAATGAAGGGGATTTCGTTACAAAAGGTGATATCCTCGCAATCTTTGAAAATCGAGAAAAATTAATTGCTGATCTTGAAAGAAACGAAAATCTAATTAATACTATTAACGAAGAAATTACCCTAAAGAAAGATCAAATTCAGAGGTATGAGTTGGCTTTGAACAAAGATGTATATTCTTTTGTTGAGTTTTCACAGAGAAAAGATGAATTATTAAAATTGCAAAAACAGAAAATAAACCTTATCGGAGATCAAAAAAACATCAAGATAGATCTATTTAATTCAAAACTAAGGAGTCCAATCGATGGCTTTATCCTTGGAATAAACACGAGAGTTGGTGAAAGACCCCAAAATGAAGGGATTTTGGATATTGGTTCTAGTCAAAAAATGGAAGCTTTGATAGAGGTTTATGAATCTGATATTGATAGGGTCTTTATCTCTCAGAATGTTGAATTAAGGAGTGAGAATGGTGGTTTCCAAAAAAATCTTAAGGGAAAGGTGATTAGGATTAGTCCTCAGGTAAAACAAAGAAAAGTTCTATCGACTGATCCAACTGGGGATGCTGATTCACGAATTATCGAGGTACTAGTAAAACTAGATGAAGATTCTATAGATATCGTTCAAAACTACGCAGGAATGAAAGTGATTGCAAAATTTATTCCCCAATGAGTTTTTCTTTTTTAAAATTTAGAAAAATACCATTAGCTTGGTTGTTATTAACTAGGCAACCATTAAGGTTAGCAGTTGCCATAGCTGGAATCAGTTTTGCCGGGATTTTGATGTTTATGCAATTAGGTTTTAGAGATGGTTTATTTGACACGAGCGTAACTATACATAAACTTCTAGATGCCGATCTTGTTTTGATAAGTCCCAGATCAAAAAGTTCTATAAGCATGAGTGGATTCCCAAAAAGAAGATTAATTCAAACTCTCGCAGTAGAGGATGTTAAAAAAACTGCTCCCGTTAATCTAAATTATCTACTTTGGAGAAATCCCGAAAATCTTAAAACTAGATCAATACTTGCATTAGGTTTTAATCCCTCAGATTCACTTCTTTTAGATGAGGGATTCTCAAAGAAAGCTTATAAATTGAGAAATCCATCAAGAGTTCTTTTTGACAAACTATCTAGACCTGAATTTGGACCGATTGAAGAATGGTTCTTATCTAAAAAAAAAGTTGAGACTGAGGTTGCTGGTAAAAGAGTAATTGTTGAGGGCCTTGTGGAGTTGGGACCATCTTTTGGCGCAGATGGTAATTTGATAACTAGTCGAGAAACCTTCTTAAGACTTTTTCCTGCTAATCCTCCTGGCAGTATAGAAATTGGTTTGGTAAAGCTTAAAAAAGGATCTGATCCTGAATTAGTTTCAAGGATATTAAATAACTCACTACCAAATGATGTTAGGGTTCTTACAAAAAATCAATTTATAGAATTTGAGAAGAATTATTGGAAAAATAGTACTGCAATTGGTTTTATATTTAGTTTGGGAGCATTGATGGGTTTCGTCGTAGGGTGTGTGGTTGTTTATCAAATTCTTTATAGTGACGTTACAGATCACCTCCCAGAGTACGCCACCTTATTGGCAATGGGGTATAGACTTAAGTCCCTTTTCTTTGTTGTAGCTAGAGAGGGGTTTTTGTTGGCATTGTTTGGTTATTTACCTGCTTATTTCTCTGGTCAAATACTTTACTCAGTTATAAGAAGTTCTACTAAACTCCCAATAATAATGGACGCAGACAAAACTATTTTAATTTTCGTATTAGTTTTAGTTATGTGTATGGGGTCCGCTGCTGTTGCGATGCGTAAATTAGTTGACGCTGATCCTGCCGAAATTTTTTAACAATTGGAAATAAATGGTTAAAGCTAATAAATCAAAAAATAATGTTAAAAACCTTAAAACAGTCTCAATAAATAATTTGAGTCACTTTTATGGAAAAAATGAGAATAAAAAACAAGTTCTTAATGACGTTAATTTAAATATTGATAAAGGAGAGTTGGTTCTTTTAAAAGGACCTTCTGGATGTGGTAAAACGACTCTTTTAACATTAATTGGCGCCTTGAGAACCTGTCAAAGTGGAGATTTAACTGTATTAAATAATCAGTTAAATGGAGCATCAAGGAAAACTCGTCAGATTCTTAGAAGAAGTATTGGAATGATTTTTCAAGGTCACAATCTCTTGAGATGTTTAACAGCAGAACAAAATGTCCAGATGGGCGCCGATTTAATAAAAGGTTTAACATATTTGCAAAGACGTGAAATAGCGCGGAATTGGTTGTCAGCAGTAGGATTAGAAGAACATCATAAAAAGTTGCCAAATGACTTATCTGGTGGGCAGAAACAGAGAGTAGCAATTGCTCGAGCTTTATCTGCTAATCCAAAACTTTTATTAGCTGATGAGCCGACTTCTGCTTTAGATAGTGTCACAGGTAGAGAAATAGTAACCCTCTTAAGGAAACTAGCAAAAGAGCAAAATTGTTCTGTACTTATGGTGACGCATGATCCAAGAATTTCTGATATGGCTGATAGGATATTAAATATGGAGGATGGTAAAATATATAGTGCTCATAGTGAGCTAATATAATTAAAAGTTAAAAATTTTATGTCTAAGAGAAGGAATCTAAAAAAAGAAAAGCAGGAACGTAATAGAGCCTATGCTAGAAAATTCAAAAAAAGGAAATTAAGAACTGATGGAAGAATTGATGGTGGAAACGTTACAGGAACAGCAAATAATGGCGGTGCAGCTGATTAGGGAATATCTTTTATTTTTATCTTTTGGATTTTAAAATATCATGCATATTTAAGACATAATCATGAATGTAAGTATTGTTATACCAACTTACAATAGATTACCTATATTAGAGAAATGTCTATTTGCGCTTGAGAATCAAAAATTAAATACAAATATCAGTAATTATGAAGTAATAGTAGTTGATGATGGGTCAACTGATGGGACAACCTCATGGATAAATAAAAACAAAGTTAATCTCCCACACGTTATTCTATTTCAGCAAGAACATGGTGGGCCTGCCCTTGGAAGAAATCTGGGAGTAATTAAATCTAAATATGAAATTATTATATTCATTGATAGTGATCTTATTGTTTTAGACAATTTTATAAATTGCCACGTAGAAAAATTACTTGCCTCTTGGAGAAAAAATGATAAAAAATGTTTTACCTATGGCTCGGTAGTCAATACATCTAATTTTCTAAATCCTCAGAGTGAAAAACATAAAATAATGGACACATCTTTTGCATACTTTGCTACAGGGAATGTAGCGATATCAAAAGAATTGATTTTAAGTGTGGGATTATTTGATACTTCTTTTAGTCTTTACGGTTGGGAGGATTTAGAACTTGGAGAAAGATTAAAAAAAATTGGGACAAAATTAATTAAATGCCCAAATGCAGTAGGTTTTCATTGGCATCCGCCATTTAATTGCGAACAAATAGATTCATTAATAGCTCAAGAAAAAGAGAGAGCAAAAATGGCTTTAGTGTTTTATAAGAAACATCCAAATTTAAGGGTTAGATTTATGATTCAATTAACTCCTCTTCATAATTTACTTTGGCAAATTCTTTGCTTGGGAGGACTAATCAGTGTTGATAGAATCCTTCCTTTATTAAGATTGCTTGTAAATATGAGAAGAAATAGACTTGCACTTGAGATACTTAGGATCCCTCTAAATATGATTTACATTAAACAGTTAACTAAATCAAGATGAAAAACTTTTAGAAATACACATCACTTGTTAGAATAGTTGGAGTAAATTTCACACATCTGACAGTTTCGGGTGAATTATATATTAATTCCCCGTCAGATGGAGGCTAACCCGAAACCCTTTCTAAATTATGGCTGTTGTATCACTATCAGAAATGATGGAAGCTGGTGCTCATTTTGGGCATCAAACTAGACGTTGGAACCCCAAGATGTCTAAGTATATATATTGCGCGAGAAACGGAGTTCATATTATTGATCTTGTAAAAACAGCATTGTGTATGAACAATGCGTATAAATGGACTAGAAACGCAGCAAAAAGCGGTAAACGTTTCCTATTTGTAGGCACAAAAAAACAAGCATCAGATGTTGTAGCTCAAGAAGCTACCCGCTGTGGAGCTGCATATGTTAATCAAAGATGGCTTGGAGGGATGTTGACTAATTGGACAACAATGAAGGCTAGGATTGAAAGATTAAAGGATCTAGAAAGAATGGAAAGTAGTGGTTCAATAGCAATGAGGCCTAAAAAAGAAGCTGCAGTACTAAGGAGAGAACTTGAAAGGTTACAAAAATACTTAGGTGGACTTAAGGGTATGAGAAGATTACCAGATGTAGTTGTATTGGTAGATCAGAGAAGAGAATCTAATGCAGTATTAGAAGCTAGAAAATTAGATATCTCATTAGTATCAATGTTGGATACAAATTGCGATCCGGATTTGTGTGAAGTTCCAATTCCTTGTAACGATGATGCCGTTAGATCTGTGCAACTTATCTTAGGAAGACTTGCAGATGCCATAAATGAGGGTAGAAAGGGCTCTAATGCCGAAAGAAAAAATTAAATTCCAATTTAAAACTTACTATTCACTATTTTTTATTACTTCAAATGGGAAACATTACAGCAAAACTTGTAAAAGATCTTAGAGACAAAACTGGCGCAGGAATGATGGACTGCAAAAAAGCACTTAATGAAACTGAAGGAAATTTAGATAAGGCTTTGGAATGGTTAAGAAAGAAAGGTATAGCTAGTGCTGAAAAGAAATCGGGAAGAGTAGCGGCGGAAGGGTCAATTGGTAGTTATATCCATACTGGGTCAAGAGTCGGCGTTTTATTAGAGTTGAATTGTGAAACTGATTTCGTTGCTAGAGGTGATATATTCCAATCTCTGTTGAAGGATGTCTCGATGCAAGTAGCAGCATGCCCAAATGTTGAATATGTTTCAATTGATGAAATACCAGAAGTTGTGGTGGAAAAAGAAAAACAGATTGAAATGGGTAGGGATGATTTATCTGGAAAACCAGAACAAATTAAAGAAAAAATAGTTGAAGGGAGAATAGCAAAAAGACTTAATGAGCTTGTTTTGCTTTCACAACCATACATTAAAGATAGTTCTCTAACAGTTGAGGATCTTGTTAAACAAACGGCTGCAAAAATTGGGGAAAATATCAAAGTAAGACGCTTTACAAGATATACATTGGGTGAAGGTATAGAAAAAAATCAGATGGACTTTGCTGAAGAGGTCGCATCAATGCAAACAAAATAGCTACTTGAATGATTTGAATAATTATATAAATACAGAAAAAATTAATTCTCAATTAGAGAGAGCACACATACAAAAAAGAATATTAACTAAAAATATCCATAGGGAATATGAACTTTATCTTAATCTAGTAAGAGATCTACTTTTCATCTCTGTAGAAAAAGGCCTTAATCAAATATATAGTTATCCAACAAATAATGATAATTTCTTAAATGAAAATGAATTCTATAGTCTTTTTGAAAGAAAAATAAGTAAATTATTATCTATGAATTTGCCCTTTTTAACAGTAGAACAATTAAAGATAAATGAAATTGAAAAAAATATAAATGAAGAAATTAATCTTACTATTTTTGATAGTTCCACAAAAATAAAGGATGATAAAAAAGAGAAATTTCGATATCAAGATGGTTTTAAATTAAAAGAATCCACTCAATTTGAGATTACTGAAGATTTTTCAAATAATTCTGAATATTATCAGGCTCGTAATCATGAGAAATTCGTATCACTTGATTTAGATAATAACGACCATAATAATTATTTATCTAAAAACAATATTTTTGAAAATTTAGGAGTTGAAAAACAATTTATATCCTCCATAATTGAATTAATAGGAGATGAAAAGGCGGAAAAACCAAGAAATCCAGAAAAAGAAAATATTAATCAATTTGATAATTTCCCAAAAAATCAGATTCTTAATAATTTTGATTTAATAGATAAGTCATTGGAAAATTTACTATTGAATCTTTCATATAAGATTAATCAAGAATTATTCAAGGCAAATCTAATAAAGAAGATGATATCTAAAGAGTCCTTTGATTACTTGGTAGGCAAAAATTTTATGATAAAACATCCATATCCTTTTGTTATTAATTTCGAATTAAGCTTAAATCGGTCATCATTAGAAGGCAATAATTTTCCAAGCATTATTTTTTTTAATATATCTACTATTGAGTTAGAGTTTAAAAATTTAAATCTTTCTATTCAAAGGAACAAAATAAACGAGCTAAAAAATCGATTTCAGCGTTTGATTAAAAAAGAGACATATTGGAGGCAAAAAGAAATAACCTTGAATAGGATACGTTGAAAAAAACAACTCTTTTTTCAAATGTGACTATTAACGGGAATAATAATAAATTAATTAAAGATTGGATAAGGCCTCTTCAAAAATCTCTTACTATTGAAACTGAAAATAAATTTATTAATACTTTAGGAAGAGAAAAATATTTTAATGATTATTTGCATGAATCACTAAAAAAACTAGATAATCTAAATCTCTCAGATGAATTTTTAAGGATATTTGATGAATTTTCTGAAAAATATAATGATTATAATAAATTAGATGAAAATCAAAGAAAAAGGTTAGTTATAGATACAAGAAAAAATCTTTATAAACTAGGTAAAACTCTTGAAATAGAAAGTTCTAATAATATTTCTAATAATGTTTTTCTCAATAAAGCTGAGGCAAGTTTGTCTTTTGATTCAGATATTTCATTAATAAAAAATGTAGGAAAAGTTTATAAAAATAAGCTTAATGAATTAGGGATATTTCATATAAAAGATCTAATTAATTATTTTCCAAGAACATATCTAGACTATACGAATAGAGTCAAGATAATAAATTTAAAACCAGATAATTTATACACGTGCATTGCAAACGTTAAAAGATTTTATATTCATAAGAGTAAAAAAAATAGTAATTTATCAATAATGAATATTGTTGTTTTTGATGAAACGTCTTCAATAAAGGTTACAAAATTTTTCTTAGGAAGAAGATTTAGATCTTACTCCTTCTTCACATCTCAAAAATCTTTGTATACTCCTGGAACTAAATTAGCAATTTCCGGTAAGGTTAAATTGACAGAGTATGGCAAAACTTTTGTAGATCCGCAGATTGAAATTCTTAAGGACAATAATGATAATTTTAATTTCTCAGGCAAAATATTACCCTTGTATTCATTAGGTGAAGCATTATCGAATATGAGTTTTATAAAACTTATGAAAAAGGTACTAATTTATGCAAAGCAATATCCAGAAATTTTAAATAAAAAGCAACTTGATTCATTATCTTTATTATCAAAGGGAGAGTCATTGATTAATATTCATTTTCCACCAACTCAACATGCACTTATTGAGTCAAAAAAACGTTTGGTTTTTGATGAGTTATTCCTACTTCAAATAAAGTTCCTACTTAGAAAAAGAAAGACGAAAAAAAATGTAAATCCCCAACAATTTCCTCAAAAGAAATCTTTATTAAAAGAATTTTTAAATACTTTTCCTTTTGAATTAACAAAATCTCAAGAAAATGTTTTAAATGAAATTAAGAAAGATTTATCTAATCCCGTACCAATGTCTAGATTGCTTCAGGGAGATGTGGGAAGCGGTAAAACTATAATTGCAATAGCGTCTCTTTTGCTTGTAATTGAAAAAAACCTGCAAGGTGCATTTATGGTCCCAACTGAGGTATTGGCAGAACAGCACTATAAAAATTTATTAAAATATTTGAACCCCCTTTTCGTTTCTGTCGAACTACTTACTGGGAATACTCCTCAAAAAAAGAGAAAAGAAATTTTCTCTAATTTGAATAATGGATTAGTTGATATCCTCGTAGGTACTCATGCATTATTTGAGGATAAAGTCATCTTTAATGCATTAGGCATGGTTGTAATTGATGAACAACATAGATTTGGAGTTACTCAAAGAAATAGATTACTAAATAAAGGAGAAAATACTAACTTGTTATCAATGACAGCAACGCCAATTCCAAGAACTCTTGCGCTTTCTATTTATGGTGATTTAGATGTGAGTCAAATTACAGAACTACCTCCTGGGAGAGTTCCTATAACAACAAAAATAATTTCAGAAGACGATTTAACTAACTTGTTCAAGATTGTTGAAGATGAGATCAATAAGGGAAAGCAAGCTTATGTTATTTTGCCACTTATAGAAGATTCAGAAAAAATGAATTTAAGCTCCGCAAAGAAAACATTCAAACATTTATCAGAAGAGGTCTTTTTTAAGAAAAAAGTTGGATTATTACATGGCAAATTAAGTTCACAAGAAAAGAATGAAGTAATAAATTCGTTTTTAAAGAATGAAATTAATATATTGGTTTCAACCACAGTAATTGAGGTTGGCATTGATGTCCCTAACGCCACAATTATGATCATATATAATTCTGACAGATTTGGATTGTCCCAGCTACATCAATTAAGGGGGAGAGTTGGTAGAGGATCAACTAAATCTTTTTGTTATCTGGTAACCCCCGATAAAAATGGATTAGAAAATAAACGACTTTGTGTTTTGCAAAAATCTAATGATGGCTTTTATATTGCTGAAAAAGACTTGGAGCTTAGAGGTCCAGGTCAGATTTTAGGATATAGACAATCCGGATTGCCTGATTTTGTACTGGAAAATTTACCTAATAATAAATTTCTTATTGATAAGGCTCGTGAAGAGGCTATTAAGATTGTTAGTGATGATCCTGATTTAAAAGAAAATATTGTTTTAAGGAATATACTTATTGATAATTCTGATAATAAATTCATTCATGATTTCTTAAATTGAAAACTATCATTGTAATTTTTGATATTTATGCCACTATAAATCAATTGCAAATTTCAATTGAAAGTTTGGAATAAAATACCAATTAAAGATAATGGAGATAAATTAATAGTTATACCTAGCTGCCTAAAGTTTTTAGATCCCCATCCTTACTTTAATTTAGGAGCACCTTACAAAGATAAAAATTTTATTTGGAAATTAAGAGAGGAGGTTGTAAATAGATTAGTAAAAGTAAATGATCATTTGATATCAAAGAGTAGTTTTAACCTTTTAATTTATGACAGTTGGCGACCTTTAGAAGTCCAAGAATTTATGTTTAAAAGAGCATTTTTATTGGAGTGTGAAAAATCCGATATTGATATCTCTTTTGAAAACATAAAATCTTATCCATCCATTTTAAAAAAAGTTGAAAAATTTTGGGCATATCCTTCTTATGACGCTAGGTTTCCTCCCCCTCATTCAACTGGGGGTGCCTTGGATGTTTGTTTATCAGATAAAGAAGGAAATCTTATTGAAATGGGGAGCATGGTTGATCAAATGGATGAGACCTCAAATCCTTATTTTTATGCAAACATAAAGAATGAAGAAGCAATTATTTGGAATAGTAGAAGAAATTTATTAAGGGAAATTATGACTAAATTCGGATTTGTTCAACATCCTAATGAATGGTGGCATTTTAGTTATGGTGATCAATTATGGGCTTGGAAAAATAAAAAAGCAAATGCCCTTTATGGAAAAATTTAAATTCTATGGATTTTTATTTAGTAAATTCAATATATAATTTTCATCTTGAGTATTTATGAAATCTCCGAAATCCAAATCCAAATTACTCTTCCAATTATCAAATAATGGTTGAAGAGTTTTTTCTAAATCGTTAAGTTCCATTCTTTGTAAAAATGGTTTAGCAAGCCTCTGTAGATTTTTACTTCCCCCCAACCATAATTGGTATTTGTTTTGACCACTTCCAACAAGTGCTAATTCGGCCATATAAGGTCTAGTACATCCATTAGGACATCCTGTCATTCTGAATAATATTGTCTTTTGTATTTTTAGATCTAATAGTAAATTTTCAATCCTTTTTAATACATCAGGTAATATTCTTTCAGCTTCAGTCATTGCAAGACCACAAAGTGGTAAAGCAGGACAAGCTAAAGCGTGTCTTTGTATTTCATTAATGTTTTCTAAATTTTCGTATCCAATTTTTGATAGAGATTTTTGAATTTCACCTTTGTTTTTATTGGCGATATTACAAAGTAAAATATCTTGATTAGGTGTGAGTCTTAAATCTAAATTATATTTTTTAACAATACTTGTGATGGTATTCTTCTTCTCTCCAGATAATCTCCCTGATAATAATGGTAAACCTACGAAATAGGAGGATTTATTTTGTTTATGCCAACCTAGGTAATCAATAAGAACCTTATCTGGTTCTTTTCTGATTTTTTTAATTTCTTTTTTGAAATAGTTATCAGAAAGTATCTTTTTGAACCATTTAATACCTTTTCTATGAAGAAGATATTTCATTCTAGAATTTTTTCTTGATTTCCTATCACCATAATCTCTTTGAATAGCCACAATGCTTTGTATTAATTCATAAACATCAGGTTCTTCAACATATCCAAGTGGATCTGCAATTCTGGCAAAGGTCTCCTCATTATTATGTGTGCGACCCATACCACCTCCAACATAGAAGTTGCACCCTTCTAAGTTTCCATCTTTAGAAGTAAAGGCAACTATTCCTATGTCATTGGTAAGAAGATCAACAGAATTGTCACCAGGAACCGTCACAGCACACTTGAATTTTCTCGGTAAATAAGTTGAACCATAAAGAGGCTCATCTTTTATCCCACTAAAAACATTCTCTTTGAATTGGAGCTTCCTAATTGCTTCAATATCTTTGTCGGGCTTTATGGTGTACTCTAAATCTCCATCAGCCCAAAGCTCTAAAAAAGTGCCTTGGCCAGCCATTGGGGTGAGAAGATCTGCAACTTTTTTTGCCAATGCTCTTGCAATATTATAGTCTGGTGAGTCAAATGGAGCCGCAGGGGCCATGA
>CACNQB010000010.1:0-45008 GCA_902622435.1 uncultured Prochlorococcus sp.
ATAATACTAAGCTTAAAATTAGTACTGATAAATTGTTAGAAACATTTATTTCCGAATCTGAAATAATGTACAATAAAAAGTCTTGAGGCTTATTTTTTTTGGGAGCTAAGTTATGTTACTGAAATGGACATCAAAATTATTTTTTAAAAATCTTACCAAAGCTATATCTTTTGCAATATCTTTAATTGTTGTTTTTACACTATTTAGTTCCCCTTCCATAGCTGCAAAAACCGCTATGACAGGAGACTATACAAAGGATACAATTTCAGTTGTTAAAACATTACAAACAGCTGTTGATACTCCAAAAGATTCACCAAATAAAGATGAAGTAAGAAGTGAAGCTCTTACACTCATAACTGACTATATTTCCAGATATAGAAATAGAGGGATGGTGAATAAAACGCAATCATTTACCACAATGCAAACAGCATTAAATGCTATGGCAGGTCATTACAAAAACTTTGCAAGTAGACCTTTACCAGATAAACTTAAAGAGCGTTTAACCAAAGAATTTTCTCTTGCTGAAAAAATGGTTCTAAGAGAAAGTTGATACAATTCATTTACTTTTTAAAAGTAAACCAAGATTTTTGAATATATTAAATATTCGCACATTAAATAATGCTCTTCTAAAATTGGCTAATGTTGTTGTAATCGGAGCCCAATGGGGTGACGAAGGAAAAGGTAAAATAACTGATTTACTTAGTCGTTCGGCGGATGTTGTCGTTCGCTATCAAGGGGGAGTAAATGCAGGTCATACTATAGTCGTAGATGATAAAGTCTTGAAATTACATTTAATTCCCTCAGGGATACTTTATAAGAATACTTCTTGTCTAATTGGTTCGGGAACTGTAGTAGATCCAAAAATCTTGATTAAAGAAATTGACATGTTAATTGATAATGGAATTGATATCTCAGGATTAAAAATTTCATCAACATCACATGTAACAATGCCTTATCACCGAATATTAGATGAAGCGATGGAGGCTGATAGAGGTTCAAACAAAATAGGGACAACAGGTCGAGGGATTGGCCCGACTTATGCGGATAAATCACAAAGAAATGGCATTAGGATAAGAGATTTGCTCAGTAAAGAAAGGCTAAGTGATGTGATCGAAATTCCATTAAAAGAAAAAAACGGTCTACTAGAAAAAATCTATGGCATTAAACCACTTAAATTAGAAGATATTGTTGAAGAATATCTTGACTATGGGGAAAGATTATCAAAGCATGTTGTTGACTGTACGAGGACTATCCATGCAGCCTCGAAAAACAAGAAGAATATTCTTTTCGAAGGTGCTCAAGGGACTTTACTTGACTTAGATCATGGGACTTATCCTTTTGTTACCTCATCAAACCCTATATCAGGAGGGGCATGTATTGGAGCTGGAGTGGGTCCAACTTTAATCGATAGAGTCATAGGTGTCGCAAAAGCTTACACCACAAGAGTAGGTGAAGGTCCGTTCCCAACTGAATTACAAGGAAGTATTAATGATCAACTCTGTGATAGAGGCAGTGAATTTGGAACCACTACTGGGAGAAGGAGAAGATGTGGGTGGTTTGATGGAGTTATTGGTAAATATGCTGTATCTGTAAATGGTCTTGATTGTTTAGCCGTTACGAAACTAGATGTGTTAGATGAATTAGATGAGATTAAAGTTTGCATTGCATATGATCTCGATGGAGAGGAAATAGACTACTTTCCTACTAATTCAGATGATTTAAAAAAATGTAAGCCAATCTTCAAAAAATTAAAAGGTTGGCAATGTTCAACTGCAGATTGCAGAAAACTATCTGATCTCCCAGAGAATGCTATGAATTATCTAAGATTTTTAGCTGAATTAATGGAGGTACCAATTGCCATTGTCTCGTTGGGGGCGAATAGAGACCAAACTATTGTAATTGAAGACCCAATACATGGTCCTAAAAGAGCACTACTAAGATAATTTAGTTTCAAATTAATGAAGAAATCCTTTAGACATTTTGAAAATAAAAAAGTTGATCTCATTGGTCTGGGCAACGCAATAGTAGATATTATTGTAAACATTGAAGATGAGTTTCTTGAGATAAATAATCTGGATAAAGGATCAATGAATCTAATTAATTCTGATGAATCCCACAGATTGTTAGAAAATTGCAAAGTGATCAAACAAATTTCAGGTGGGTCCTCAGCAAATACTGTTGTTTCCTTAGCAGAATTAGGCAATCATGTGCAGTTTATAGGAAGAGTGAAAAATGATGAATTTGGGAATTTCTTTTCTGACGATATAAAAAAAAGTAAAACTATATTTAATACTCTACCCACTATTGAAGGTGCTCCAACAGCTCATTCAATCATTTTGGTTACACCTGATGCACAAAGAACTATGTGCACTTACCTAGGCGCATCTGTAGAGTTTGAACCAAAAGACATTGACTTTACTGTGATTAAGGAAAGTAAATACTTATATTTAGAAGGATATTTATGGGACAGCGAATTAGCTAAAAAAGCTTTTATTAAAGCCGCCCAAATTGCAAAACAATCTAATACAAAAATAATCCTTTCTTTGTCTGATTCATTTTGTGTAGATAGACATCGTGAGAGTTTCTTGGAATTAATTTATGAATATGTAGATATTGTTTTTTGTAATGAATCCGAGGTGTTAAGTCTATTTAAAAAAGATAAATTAGCAAGCTGCCGAGAGGACATATCTTCCCTATGTAAATTAGTCATAATAACTCTTGGAAGCAATGGTTCTCTCATAGTTAACAAAAATAATGTAGAAATAATTGAGTCAATAACGAAAGGCAAGATTATTGATACTACAGGAGCGGGAGATATCTATGCGGGAGGATTTATCCATGGATTAATAAACAATTGTTCCCTCAAAAAATGTGGAGAGATAGCTTCAATTTGTGCGGGACAAATAATTACGCAATTAGGATCTAGATCAGAGATTGATCTTAAAGAGTTAGTAAAATAGATTTCATCAAATAGTCTTATTTAACCAATCATAAAATTTCATCTCAGCATGGTATTTTTTGTAAATGATTTGAGGGACATCATATGTGGAATTTTTATTTATGAAATCAATTAAACAATCTTTAAATTCTAGTTTACTTTTTATTGTGATTTCAAACTCTTTAGTTTCTTCAATATTATCATCCCACTTATAAATTGAAAAAATTTGCTTTATCGAAACACAAGCTGCAAGTTTATTTTTTATTAGTAATTTAGCCATTTGCAAAGCATTTGCGTTACTTGATTCAGTTGTGATAATAACTAATACTTCCATAATTAATTAAACATCAATACTTTTTAATTATGTGATCTATAAGATTGTGATATTGATCAAAAGAGTAAGAATAATCATTTTTAACTTTCGGCCTTTTTACCAAAAATAACTTAATTTTACTTCCAGAAACTATACTCTCCCAGTTTTTCTGAGAATAACTTCCAGATTCTCTGCATAGAACATAATCTATCTCCCAAAAATCACAAAGTTTTTTTTCTAAAATGCTTTTATTATTTTTACTTGGTTCAAGTATCGCTATGTTTGAATTTTTAATACATGATCCAAAAGCTTTAGTTATACTTTCAAAAGTTGGAAGTACTCTTGCAAATACATTTGCTTTACAATTCATATAATGACTAGCTGTTTCGTTAAGGAATCTTGATCCTATTGCCAGAAGAATATTCTTATTTTCTATATCAACGTTATTTATATCCTTCAAATCGTCAACATAAAAAAAATTATCAGTGTTATGTCTTAGAGATTTCCTCTCAAATAGTAAGAGAGGTATATTAATCTCTTTACATGCATTATTAAGATTTTTAGAAATTATTACAGCAAATGGATGAGTAGCATCGACAACGCATGTGATTTTATTTTTATTTATGAAATTAATTATTTGATCTTTATTAATTAATTTCCCCGTAATGATATGTAACTTTGGATTTTCAATATAAGCTTGCCCTGCTTTATAAGTTAAAACACTTGCAAAGACTGAATAATTAAGTTCAAGAAGTCTATTCGCTATTACAGGTCCATCCGAAGTTCCTGATAGGATCCAAACATTTTTATAGCAATTTTCTTGATTCTGCATCAGTATGTCTTTAATTAAATAGTAAGTAATGAATCATTGTTTAATTCAGGCTGTAATTAATAGCGCTCCCCAAATGAGGTATACCAAGGAAAACCAAACCCCAATTGCTGAAATGATTGTTAATTTTAAAGGATTACGTAGTGAAGATCCAACCAGAGATCTCAAGATCATAGGATGGGGAAATATTGCCCAAGAAATGGTAGATGAACTAAAGGAAGGTCAAAATATTGTTATTGAGGGACGTCTAAAGATGAATTCTGTCACTAGAAAAGACGGAACAAAAGAAAAGCAACCAGAACTAACAGCTTCAAAGATTCATCAAATATCGCCAGTTGAAGTTATTAATTCTGCTCAAAAAGAAAATAATGAGTCATTTGAAAATAAAGAAACCCCCAAAAAATCTAGTTGGGATAGTTCACCTTTAGTACCTGAAGTGGACGAAATACCTTTTTAAATCAAATATCAACATTATTTTCTTGAACACTTATGATTAATTTGCTTATTTTTCTTTCAAGCGCGGCAAGTTCGCTTCTGATTTCTGGCCATTTACCCTTATCAAGATTTTCTAGTAGCCATGCTCTGTCTTGATCAAGTTTAAAAATTAAATCTCCTTGATTTGCAGTATTAGGATCTTGCATAATACTTATTAGCCTATTTAAAACTCATTCTACTAAATCAAAATGAAGAAATACTTATCGCCTGGAAACTTAATCGTAACCGCTGGGAGTATATTAGCTTTTGTTGGAATGACTGCTTATTTTACAGACTCAGTGAATTTAAGTGTACCTACTTTTTTTTATGGAGTACCTATTTTCCTAATTGGCCTAGGCTTAAAGACTTCCGAAATACCTCCTGTAGAGTTATTTGACAAGACAAATTTTGCGACAAATAAATTTAATAGACCAAAAGAACTAACAGCATTAGTTAAAGATGTTACAAGATGGAGGTATGGCATAAAAGCTCATCTTGAATCGTCATTAGAATCTTTAAATTTATGGGACGAGGATAATCCCCCTCAATTAAAAGAAATAGAAGAAATTACAAAGGAAGAAAAAAATGGTCTCAGAATGCGTTTCGAATTAAACGCTGTCCCACTAGAAAAATGGATTGAAAAACAAGAAAGATTAAATAGGTTTTTCGTCAAAGGTCTTGAATCAGAATTTATTATCGACGATAATAAAAAAGAATTTGATTTTATTCTCTTTTATTGAATATAGGGATATATTTGTAAAAACCTAATTTCTCAATTCAATCAAGTTTTAATGAATTTTAATAATGAATGATTCTCAAAGAGTATCAATATTAAGCGAAGCACTTCCATATATACAAAGTTTCTCAGGTAGAAAAATTGTAATCAAGTATGGTGGTTCTGTTATGGAGAATGATAATTTAAAAAATGCTTTTTTTAGAGACATTGCACTTTTATCAACCGTTGGGGTTTGTCCGATAGTAATTCATGGAGGTGGACCAGAGATTAATAATTGGTTAAAGAAATTAGAAATATCTCCTAAATTCGAAAATGGATTAAGAATTACTGATCAAAAAACAATGGAAATTGTCGAGATGGTTCTAATGGGTAGAGTTAACAAACAAATTGTAAAAGGGATTAATAAAACTGGATCCTTAGCTGTGGGGATATCAGGTCTTGATGGCAACTTAATTCAATCTAGAGAACTAGGAGATGGTAGCCATGGGTTAGTGGGAGAAGTTACAAAAATCAATCCTGAAATATTAGATCCTCTTATTTCTAAAGGATACATCCCAATTATTTCTAGCATTGGATCAACCTTGGAGGGTATTTCCCATAACATTAATGCAGATTTTGTTGCTGGAGAAATTGCTGCTGCAATAAATGCAGAAAAACTTATTCTTCTTACCGATACTCAAGGGATTTTAAAAGAAAAAGATAACAAAAATAGTCTTGTTGAAAAAACTAATCTTAAAGAGGCAAGGGATTTTATTGATAAAAAAATTGTGACTGAAGGTATGATTCCAAAGACAGAATGCTGTATAAGAGCTTTAGCCCAAGGAGTCAAAGCAGCTCACATAATTGATGGAAGAATAGAACATTCATTACTTCTTGAGATTTTTACAAATTCCGGAATAGGTACAATGATAGTCGCCTAACCCATGAAAACTTATGAGCAAGTTTTAGAAAAAGTAGAACTTGCTTTAGCTAAAGGTGAGTATCATTATTGCATTGAATTTCTTTTGCCCATAATCGAATCATTTCCTTTATCAAGCAAAGAGGGAGTAAATTTAAGAACAATCTTAATTACTGCTCTATGTGGTATCAATAAAAGAGAGGAGGCTAAAAGGTTTTGTAAAGAACTTCTAAAATCTTACGATAATAAGACGAGAGAAAATGGAAAATATTTGATGGAAGTTATAGACTCTCCTGACATTAAAAAGCCAGAAAATTGGAACGTACAGTTTGAAAGCGACCCATCACTCAATAAAAAATCTCTTAACTCACTGCGCAAGAAAAGAGAAGTATTGAAGAAAAAAAAATTTATTAATGTAACTGAGACGCCAACTGGTGAAACAAAACCCTTTCAGAAAGGCTTTTCACTGATCATTTTTTTTATACTATTATTATTAATTCCTCTTTTAAGTGGCTGCGTAAAAATTGAAGATACCCTTGATCTTAGTGAACTTGATTCAATAACTAATAATTTAGTGATAGAGAGTAAATACATAAAGAAATTTCCTTGGCAACTAAAATTTGAAGAGAAGATGAAAGATATTTTCCCTGACGCAACAATTGAACAAAATGAATCAACCTTTTCTATAAAACATAAAAATCTCAATTTAGAGGATACAAAGCAAGTTCTTAAAATCACCCAAAATACAGCTGGAGAGTTAGCGGGAGAATCAACAAATATAGAGATTAATACTACTCAAAAAAACTTCATTTTTTTTAAAAAATACTTTTACAGGTTAGATTTGGATTTAAACTCTATTAAAGGAATTGATAATTTAGAACTCATTTTCAAAATTATTCACCCTAATAAAGCTATCCTTAACGAGAAAAATAATTCAAATTTAGAAATCACAAAAAATCTCATAATTTGGGATTTAAATCAAGGGCAGATAAATAGTATTGAATTTTCTTTCTGGAGCCTCAACAAACTCTTAATTGGGATTTTTATTATTTTAATTATTATAATATTGGCTTATTTATTAAGATTCTATAGATTTAAATTAGGTTCAGATTTACCTCAACTTCCATCAAAGTAATTACAGCTCTGCTGGATTAACATCTATTGTTAAAAAAACATTTTTTGGAATCAGTTTCCATAATATTGATCTATCAGGTAAAGGTATCTTTGTACCGTCAGGACCATGTATTAATATCTGCCATCTAAATTTTTTACCCACTTTAGCTATTAAACTAGGGGCAGGACCAATTAATTTCCAGTTCTTTTTCTCACAAAAACTGAGTAGATATTTTGCTAATTTTATTGCAATTAACTCAGTTAATTCATAATTTTCACCTGATAATTTAAGTAGGCAAATTGTGCAAAATGGAAATAAATTAGCATCCTTTCTCAATCTCGAGTTTTCAATTAAGAATCTTTCATAATCTCTTTTTTGAAGATACGAAATCACCGGATGGTTAGGTTTATATGTTTGAAAAATTACTTTCCCTTTTTTTTGTGCCCTGCCGGCCCTTCCTGCTACTTGCAAAAATAATTGTAATGATTTTTCCTCTGCTGAAATATCTGGGCGATGAAGCAACCCATCTGCTGCAATAACTACTGAAAGAGTAATATTGGGGATGTCAATACCTTTTGCCAACATCTGAGTACCGACAAGAATATCAGAATCACCTTTAGAAAACTTTGAAAGAATATCTCTATGACCATCCTTTCCTGAAGTTGTATCTCTATCAAAGCGAAGTACTCTTAAGTCAGGAAATTCTTCATTTAAAAACTCTATTACCCTTTGCGTACCAATTCCAAAAGGTTTGAAGGCAGTTGAATGACAATCTGGGCAACGATTGATCAATCTTGATTTATGATCACACCAATGACACCTTAACCATTTTTTTCCTTTTGATCCGAGATGAACTGATAAAGGAACGTCACAGTTGGGGCAATTTATTAAATATCCGCAATTTCTACAACTTAAAAATCCACTATGCCCCCTCCTAGGGATCAAAATTATTGCTTGCTCTTTTTTTAAGCGTAGTTGGCTAAGCATTTGTAATAATTCATTGGAAAAAATTTTCATATTTCCCTTCTTGAACTCATCCCGCATATCAATGATTTTTATTTCAGGAGTCTCATTACTGGATATCCTTTGAATCATTCTTACCAATTTAAAATTCCTCTCAAAAATACACTTTTTCCAAGTCTTCATTGATGGAGTTGCACTACCAAAAATTAACTTTGCAGAATTTCTTTTTACTATTTCAATAGCAATCTCTCTCGCGTCATAGCAAGGCATAGGACTATCTTGCTTATAAGAAACATCATGTTCTTCATCCATTATTATTAATCCCAGATTTTTGATTGGAAGAAAAACTGCTGACCTTGTACCTACTACTATTAAAGGTTCATTAGCATTTATAATTTTCTTCCAAACTAAAGTTCTATGATTGGGAGAACAATTACTATGATATTCGTAAACGACATTATTAAATCGCCTACTAAACCTATCAATAAGTTGAGGAATTAATCCAATTTCTGGGGCTAGTATCAAACAACTTTTTTTCTTAAGAAATTGATCTTCAGCAATTCTCATATACACTTCTGTTTTACCTGAACCTGTTTCGCCCCAAAGAAGTAATGCATCTCCTGGTTTCATTGTTTGAAATTCTTGAAATGCAATTTTTTGCTCATTTGTAAGATTTGGTTTTTTCGTTGCGATATGATCTTTTAAAAAGGAATTTAATTTACTATTTATATTTTTTTTTCTTTTAGATTTAGCAAGATAATTTTTACTGACCATTGAGTTAATAAGAGTGTAATTAAAACCAGACTTTATTAATTCACTTTGCCAATTACCTTTTTTAGATAAAGTATCAATTAAAAAAAATTCTTTTTTGGTTAGTCCATTTTTCTTAAAATCAAATTCTTTTTTAGTTTCAATCCATATTTGGTCTTTTAAACCTTTAGAGAAATTTTTATATTTACCAATCCAGCCAGGAGGAAATGCAGTTTTAAACATTTTTAAATTACTAACCATATAAAAAGAGGCTAGGGAGTCTATCAATTCTCTCCAAGATTCATCAATTATTTTTTTCTGCAAAATACTTTCAACAAACAAATATCTTATGCTTTTTTCTCCAGTAATATTTGATTCATCATTATTCATTGTCGAAAAGTCTTTTTTGGAGATCACCAACCCATTCAATAATCTCCCTCTTAGTCTCACACTGACAATATCTCCAACTTCTGCTCCAAGATTATTTCCATCTAAATAGTAAAAGCTTTCATTACTACTACCTGTATCAAGCAAAATTTCCAATTTATAGGAGATATTTAATAACTGATTACTTGCCGGCTTCAAAACTTTTTCTTAGTATTGGATTGTTGAACATTCCACAAAGTGTTTTTTGCACATTGTAAGTATCCTGCTCTTAAGGGAGACATGAAGCTCTGATCATTGACTGAAAATTCAAAAATGATCTGCCTGTCTGAGAAATCCCAAGACTTTTTACTTTAGGTAATCTATAGCACTATTTAAATTTTTCAACAATTTAGAAAACTTTTCTTATTCTCATTTTGTGAAAAAGTTTTTTAAACATTAAGGGGACTTTACTACTAAATGTTCAAATTAGCCCTAAATAAAATTTTATCTAGTTAAATTCACCGTAGAAAGGAGTCAATTATGTGTCCAGTCGCAGCAGAATCAAAAAATTCCAAGCCTAGTTCAAAAAAAAAGATCAATAAAAAAATTAATACAAATTTAGAAACAGTAGTTGAAGAAGATAGTAATAAAAATAATCAAACTTTACAGACATCTGCTGAGTTAAACGAAAGCAATATTGAAAATAACAATAATGAATTTAGTAATTCTGAAGAAGAAGATAAAGGTCTGGGGAATATAAAGCTTGGGCCAAAAGGCATCTACACTGAAGATTCAATAAGAGTTTATCTCCAAGAAATTGGAAGAATTAGACTTTTAAGACCAGATGAAGAAATTGAACTTGCAAGAAAAATTGCTGACTTACTCCAATTAGAAGAGCTAGCGACTCAATATGAGTCAGAAAAAGGGCATTTCCCATCTGTAAGAGAATGGGCCGAGTTAATAAATATGCCACTTCCTAAATTTAGAAGAAGACTTCTCCTAGGACGCAGAGCTAAAGAAAAAATGGTTCAATCAAATTTAAGATTAGTTGTTTCCATTGCTAAAAAATATATGAACAGAGGTTTATCATTTCAAGATTTAATCCAAGAAGGAAGTTTGGGTTTAATTAGGGCAGCGGAAAAATTCGACCATGAAAAAGGTTATAAGTTCTCTACATATGCAACTTGGTGGATTCGCCAAGCCATTACAAGAGCAATTGCGGATCAAAGTAGAACTATTAGATTGCCAGTTCACTTATACGAGACAATATCCAGAATTAAAAAAACCACAAAAGTTCTTAGCCAAGAATTTGGCAGGAAACCTAGTGAAGAAGAAATTGCTGAGAGTATGGAAATGACAATCGAAAAATTAAGATTTATAGCTAAAAGTGCTCAACTTCCTATTTCTTTAGAAACTCCAATAGGGAAAGAAGAAGACTCAAGACTAGGAGACTTTATAGAGGCTGATATAGAAAATCCAGAGCAAGATGTTTCTAAAACTCTACTAAGAGAAGATTTAGAAGGAGTATTAGCCACTCTTAGTCCAAGAGAAAGAGATGTTCTCAGATTGAGATATGGAATTGATGATGGAAGAATGAAAACTCTTGAAGAAATTGGCCAGATTTTTGATGTGACGAGAGAAAGAATTAGACAAATAGAGGCAAAAGCCCTAAGAAAACTTAGACATCCAAATCGAAATGGGGTTTTAAAAGAATATATAAAATAAAAAAAGTTAAATATAATATTCAGCTTTAAAAACTGGCAAAATAATAGCTTAAGATAGATTCGACTTAATTTTTAATTCAAACTCAAAATAATATTTAATGACTGATTTTAAGCTAAAAATAGCTAGTAGAAGAAGTAAGCTAGCAATGGTTCAAACTTTATGGGTTAAAGATCAACTAGAAAGGAATATTCCCAATTTAGAGGTATCTATAGAAGCTATGGCAACTCAAGGTGACAAAATCCTTGATGTAGCCTTAGCAAAAATAGGCGACAAAGGCTTATTTACAAAAGAACTTGAAGCACAAATGCTTGTAGGTCATGCAGATATAGCTGTACATTCTCTGAAAGATTTACCAACCAATTTGCCTGATGGCCTTAGATTAGGATGCATTACAAAAAGGGAGGATCCAGCAGATGCTTTAGTAGTAAACAAAAAAAATGACAGTTATAAACTAGAAACTTTACCTGAAGGTTCGATTGTTGGAACAAGCTCTCTAAGAAGACTTGCACAATTAAGAAATAAGTACCCAGATCTTGTTTTCAAAGATATAAGGGGAAATGTTATTACAAGAATTGAAAAATTAGATGCAGGAGAATTTGATTGTATAATTCTTGCGGCCGCTGGTTTAAAGAGATTAGGCTTTGAATCAAGAATTCACCAGATTATCCCAAGTGAAATTTCCCTTCATGCCGTTGGCCAAGGAGCACTAGGCATTGAATGTAAATCTGATGATAAAAAAGTTTTAGAAATTATAAATATCTTAGAAGATAAACCCACCAGTCAAAGATGTCTAGCAGAAAGAGCTTTTTTAAGAGAGCTTGAAGGTGGATGCCAAGTCCCAATAGGTGTGAATAGTAAAATTCAGAATGAACAACTTTGCCTTACTGGTATGGTTGCATCTCTTAATGGAGAAAGGCTTATAAAAGATAAATATATTGGCAATACTAATGATCCCGAAGAAGTGGGCAAAGAACTAGCTAAAAAATTAAAGCAGCAAGGTGCCGAAGAAATACTAAGCGAAATATTTGAAAAATTTAGAGAAAAATAAAATTTGTTAATTTACTAATTTAGGATCAATTTCTTTTTTGTATCTCACTTCACAATCTTTAATCACTTTAACAGCTTCTTCTATCCCAAAAAAACCATTTACAGTACATGTTCCTGGTTTTTTTAGATCTTTGTAGTGCTCCCAATAATACTTTGTTTCTTTTAACCAATGATCTCCAAGGTCTTCATAACTTGAGATATGATCCATTCTTTTATCATCCGCGAGAACCGCTATTACCTTATCATCGACCTCTCCACCATCATCAAATTTCATCACCCCAATAATCCTTGCTTCCACAATAGATCCTGGTATCAATGGCTCAGTTACTCCAACAATTTCTACATCAAGTGGATCTCCATCTTCATCCCATGTCCTTGGAATACATCCATAAGCAAAAGGATAAGCAAGTGATGAATAACCTACCCTATCAAGTTTAAGATGGCCCGTTTCTGTAATTAATTCATATTTATTTATGGTGTTAGAGTTCAATTCAACAATAGTGTTTATTATTGTATTTGAGCTATCAGTGAAAGCATTTAGTATATGCAATAAATTGGGAGTAACCCTGCTTGGGGGCTGATTTAGATTTGCCATCAAGAAATTATTTTTATTTATCTTACAACCTCACACCTAACCAAATTCTTTAAAAGTAATGTTTCAGCAAAAATCATTTATTTTAGACCTTAAATGATTAATAAAATAGTTTGGCGATAGTTCTTCATTAGTTACAGCTCTCACCAACTCCATACAATTAACTGATCTGCCATATTCATGTATATTATTTTTTAACCAAAAGATGATCTTTTGATATTCACCATTTTCAATTAAATTGTCAATTAAACCTATGTCTCTTTCCATTTGAGAAGATATTTGCGCACTAATAACATGTCCTAACAAATATGAGGGGAAATATCCAAACGCCCCTTCACTCCAATGAACATCTTGAAGACAACCTTCTGAATCATTAGATGGTTTAATTCCTAGGAGTTCATCATATCTTCTATTCCATTCTGTTGGAATATCTTCAGCAGGCAGTCCTCTTTCAATTAAATCTATTTCAAGTTCGGTTCTTATTAATATGTGTAAGCCATAAGTCAATTCATCCGCTTCAACCCTATTTAATCCTGCTTCCAAATGATTAATAGATTTCCATAGTTCTAAATAATTATTAAGAGAACATCCAGCCGAAACAAATTTGTTAAAAAATCTTTTTGAAAAAGATTTGGATTTAACTATTCTATTTTCCCAAAATAAAGATTGACTTTCATGAATACCCATAGAGGTTGCTTGACCTAAAGGCCAAGCAAACCATTGATGACTTTGAGATGGCAAACCCTGCTCATAAATAGAATGCCCCCACTCATGCGCAGTTGCTAAAAAACTTGATAATGGTTCACCTTCAACAATTCTTGTCGTAATCCTGTAATCATTAGGCCCTAATGTAATCGAAAAAGGATGGGGAGATTTACCAACAACAACAAGATCTTTATTTCTCCCAAACTCATCAAGTAATTGAGAACATAAATTATGTTGAGATTCAGGACTCAAATCCCAGTGATATTTCTTAGATTTATTAATCCCTCTAATCAACTCTGGGAGAGTGTCTTTCAAAGGCTGAAACATTTTATTCAGCCACTTTAAAGTTAATTCAGGCTCAAAGGGTTGGGCTAA
Organism: uncultured Prochlorococcus sp.; assembly: GCA_902622435.1. Taxonomy (GTDB): domain Bacteria; phylum Cyanobacteriota; class Cyanobacteriia; order PCC-6307; family Cyanobiaceae; genus Prochlorococcus_A. The sequence continues at coordinate 13,826 of CACNQB010000010.1, forward strand.
AGTTTCCCATGGTGAATATTGATCTGATATTTGTTTTGCCTCTTCAATCCGCAATTTAACTAATTCTTCAAAAAAAGGAAGAAAAATTTTAAAATCTGATTTTTCCTTAGCTTCTTGCCAGCTTTCATACCCTTTAGATTTTGCCTTTGCTAGAGACTCAACTAATTTAGGATCTAAATTTCTTTCTCTATTAAATTCCTTGAATAAAAGACTAATATTTCTTTCTTTATCTTTTATGAAAAATTGATTATCGGAATTTCGTTCAATATCTGCTAGTTCATTTTTAGCAGATTGTATTAAATTAGAGAATTCCTCGGAAGAATTTCTTTCATGCAATACTTTTGCAATATAAGTAAGTTGTTCAGACCTCCAAGAAGCACCTTTTTTTGGCATTCCAGTATTCTGATCCCAATAAAGAGTATTTTGGATTGAACCTAATATTTGTGTTTCTTTAAGGTAAGCACCCAGCTTATTCCAATGAGTTTCAGCCAAAGATTTAAATCGGAATTAAATTTATCTTAAGATAAAAATTTTAATGTCTGCAGTAAAACATGCATCTTTATCCATAATAGGATATTGATTAATTAAGTTTTAACTTATATGGAACAAATATTTTCAAAATTAAAATTCATAACCCATGGCGAGGGTTTTATTGATATCACATATGATTTAAATTTATGTGTTGAAAAAAATAATTTTCGTTCCGGAATTTTAAATTTAACTTCACTTCATACAAGTTGCAGTTTAACTATTAATGAGAACGCAGATCCAAATGTACTGAGTGACCTAAAAAAGTATATGCAATCAATAGTTCCCTATGATTCCTACTTAACCTTATCAAAAAATAGAGAAGAAATATCCTATAGACATTATCAAGAAGGTGCTGACGATATGCCCGCACATATTAAAACATCCCTAACAAACACTTGTTTATCTTTGAGTTTTCGAGAGGGGAAAATTATGCTTGGCACATGGCAAGCAGTTTATTTATGGGAACATCGATTTGATCAAAAGGAAAGAATCATTAATGTACATATAATTGGTGAGAAAAAGTAAGATATCTATAATGAAATTAGTCAGATTTCTTATTTAATGAAACCCTACATTTTGCAAGATGAAGAATTGAATGAATTAGTTGTCAAAATACCTGGCTGGGAAATTAAATCTAAACAAATCCAAAGAGAATTTAACTTCGCTAATTTTATTGAAGCCTTTGCTTTTATGACTAAGATTGCTTTAATCTGTGAAAAATATAATCATCATCCTAACTGGGAGAATGTTTATGCAAAAGTAATAATTAAATTAAATACACATGATCTAGGAGGTATTACGAATTTGGATCAAACATTAGCTTCGGAAATCAACAAAATTTTTGAACAATAAAAATATAAAATTTTTTTCAACTATTCAAAATGTCTAAAAATTTATTGCCAGTTACTATTATTAGTGGATTTTTAGGTTCTGGCAAAACTACACTCCTGAATCATATTTTAAAAAATCAAGTTGGTATCAAAACAGCTGTTTTAGTCAACGAATTTGGAGAGATCGGAATAGATAATGACTTAATAATAGAAGGCTCAGAAGATATGATCGAATTAAATAATGGATGCATATGTTGCTCTATCAATGGCGAATTATTAAATACCGTGTCCAAAGTTTTAGAAAGAGCTGAAAAATTAGACTATTTGATTGTTGAGACGACTGGATTAGCAGATCCATTACCAGTAGCCATGACTTTTGCGGCAGGAGATCTTAGAGAAAAAGTAAGATTAGATTCCATAATCACTGTCATTGATGGAGAAAATTTTGATTTTGAAATCAACGATGCAAGTGTCGCCTATTCTCAAATTTTATACGGAGATATCCTCCTTCTAAATAAATCTGATCTAGTAAATGAAAAACAATTAAAGAAAATAGAGGAGTTTATAAATAAAATAAAAAAAGAACCTAGGATTTTGAGATCAACTAATAGTGAAGTTGCATTACATACAATAATGAGCGTGGGTCTATTTGAGACAGATACTTTTGAATTCGAGAAAAATAAAAAAAATATAGAACAAAATTCCCAAAATCACTCTTCTCATTCCCACGATCACTCTTCTCATTCCCACGATTTGATCAATAATATCGAGGGTTTTACCTCAGTTTCATATGAGACATTTGAACCATTTTCTTTAAGGAAGTTTCAATATTTCTTAGATAATCAAATCTCACAAAATGTATTTAGGGCAAAAGGAATATTATGGTTTGTGGAAAGTGATAGAAAACACATTTTTCATCTATCTGGAAAACGATTTTCTCTAGATGATGAAGCATGGACAAAAGAAAAATCTAACAAGATAGTATTAATTGGTAAGAACCTAGATCATCAAACTATTAAGAATCAACTTTCATCATGTAGATTTAGAACAGATTAGTGTTTACATACTAGGATTTAATTAATTTTTGAAAATACTTATTAAAGGATTTAAAAAAGCATTAACCGAATTAAAACTTTTTTATTTTACTTCGTTTATAGTCGCAATTTTAGTAATCATTCCAATTTCCAATTTTCTTCTTGAAGGAGTCCAATATGTTGTAAGTGGGAATTTTTCATTAGGCATCGCTAGAGGAGAAGAGGTATTAGAAACTTTAAAAGTTTTAGTACTAACAAGTTTTTTTGGAGGAGGATTAGGCACTTTAAATGGATGGTTGCTTTCAAACTGTAATTTTAAGTTCAGAAAAATTCTCCGTATTTGTCAGCTTATTCCGCTAGCCGCCCCAGCATACCTAATAACAGCTGTTTTGCAGGATTTAGGAAGTATTTTTGGGTATCAAGTAACAGGTTTATGGTGGGGAGTATTAATACTTTCAATTTCTACTTATCCATATGTATTCATTCTTGCTAACGAAAGTTTTAATAAATTTGGAGTTAATCAAATCAATGCAAGTAGAGGATTAGGAGTTGGGCCGTGGAGGAGCTTCTTTAAAATTGCTTTTCCAATGGCGTTACCAGCACTAATAACAGGAATCAGTTTAATGTGTATGGAAGTAATGAATGAGTTAGGTACATTTGCATTATTAAATATTCCAAGTATTTCTACAGGTATAGCAGAAAATTGGATAATTGAGGGCAATCCAAAAAGTGCTATTGGACTATCTTTGGTAGCCTTATTAATCATTTTCACTTTAATTATTTTTGAAAAATTCTCGAGAAGAAAATCAAAGAGGTGGAGTGAAAATCCTGCATCAAAAGATTCTCAAGGTTGGGAATTAAAAAAAACCAGAGCTTTTTTAGCAATAACTTTATCTTTATTTCCTCCAATTTTCTCTTTTGGAATTCCATGTTTTTGGGTTCTGCTCAATATCGATCAAATTCAAAAAGGGTTATCCATAGAATTACTAACCCTATCACTTAGAACCATAAGTCTGGGATTTGTTACTGCATTAATAACGACGCTATTCTCTCTAATAATTTCTTTAGCCAGACGTCCAAATAAAAACTTATTAATAGAAATAATAACAAACCTTGCGGGCATAGGCTACGCAATTCCAGGCACTGTATTAGCTCTGTCTTTAATAAGCATTTCTTCTTCAAGATTTAATTTTATAGCTATTTGCTTACTTATTTGGGGTTATCTTGTCAGATTTCTTACTATCTCTAAGGGTTCTATTGATTCAAGTCTTGAGAGAATCTCTCCGAGTCTTGATGAAGCAGCACTTGGACTGGGCGAGGATTGGCTGGGGATCATCAAAAGAATTCATCTACCTCTTCTCCAGGGCCCAATATTCGTAGGCTCACTTTTAGTGTTTGTAGACACGATCAAGGAATTACCCATAACCTTTATTTTAAGACCATTCGATTTTGATACATTATCTGTGAGAATATATCAATATGCTGGAGATGAAAGAATGGTAGAAGCAATATTACCAGCCATTCTTATTATGACCTTAGGCCTCATCGCATCAATGACATTGATACCAAGTTTAGAGAAAAAAAACTAAATTCTTTTAGATAGTTTTCTTATTAAGAAAGGTAAGCTTAACAACAAATCTGCCGAGGTAGATAGAACTCTAAAATAAATTAAGCAGATGAGAATTATATTTTGTGGAATACTGTTGCCAACAAAAAAAAGGAAGCAGGCCTCAAAAACACCTAATCCTCCAGGAGCTGATGGGACGATCAATCCTAAAGACCATGACAAAGAAAAGATTACTAATAAAAATATGCTATCCAAAGTATTACTTGTATAAAAAATATTCAAGCAAAAATAAAAACCAATAAATTTAGATAAAACAAACCCAATTTCAAGTATTAAAGCTCTAGTAGGGAAAAAAGAAATTATATTTATTCTCTCTTCAAATTGGTCTTGTGAACTTGGAAGCCTCAAAACCTCAAATACTTTTCCTTTAATAGAACCTATTCTTTTTAGTACAAGATAAATTAATTTTCTGTTTAAAAATACTAAAGGAAAAATTAAAAAAAAATAAATTGGTGAAAAAATTAATCCTAGAGATGCCAATAGAAAAGATCCACTCAACATAAAATAAGGTTCTATAAGAGTCGAAAACAAAGCAATCTGAGGATTACATATTTTTTTTATAAAATTAAACCTTTCTACAAAATGCCAAATACCTCCTGGAACGTATTTAAGAATATTGGTTAAAACATAAAAAGAGACTAGATTATTACTTTTAAATTCTTTACCGAACCATTTAACAATATATTTCCATGCATAAGCGTTCAGATAAATACTTAAAACGCAAAATAAAAATGATAAAGATAGATTAATTCCATTTCTTTCTAAATCAATATTAAAAGAAATTTGATCAATATTATCAAAAAAATAGATGCAAAAATATGACAAGCTTGAAATAAAGAAAATACTTTTTAAACCACCAAAATTAATTTTTGTAAGGAATTTGAAATATGGTTGATTATTTGTATTAAATCTCATTTCCAGTTTTCAAATGCTTTAAATTTCTTACTTGACTCTTTTATTATTTTTCTTATTTCGTTAGTTGATTTTTCATATTTTAATTGTAATCTCAACACCTCATCATTTTCTGGTTTCGTAATTATTGATCCATCGGGTTTCAAAGTTTGTTTAGCTTTTATATTTCCAAAAGTCGTTGAGCATTCGCCACTGCGTCTAAGTAATATCCACCTAGATTGGGTCTTTTCACGAACCCCAATAGTGCTGGAATAATCAAACCATAATCGCCTAAAAAATTCTTTTTTCTCAATGGGCAAAATTGCTTGAATAGAAAATCCAATCCTATTTTTTTTCATATTGATAGCTTGATAGGAAACGTCGTAAGCCCCCTCATTTCTAAGTTTTTCCACAAAATTAGATATATCTTCGGGTGTTTGGTCATCAATCCATGCTTCTTGAATAGATATCTCTTCACACTTTGGACTAATTTGTTCATTATCGTTAATAGAAGAATCCTCAAATGAAGTAATTTTATAAACTCTTACCAAATTAGGGAATGTAAATTTTAGATTACCAATACCAACTCCATAAGCGTTAATAGAATATTTTGAAGGCGGTTCAAGATAGTCGACTAAATTAGCAAGTAAAGCAATGCCAGTAGGTGTTGAGAGCTCACCATCTATTGAGTTAAAGCTTGATAAAACCTTAATATTTTTTTGTTTTATTAGCTCTATTACAGCAGGTGGTGGTACAGATAATTTTCCATGTTCAGTTTGAACAAAACCTTTCCCCAACATTGGTTCATTACAATAAACCTTCTTAGGTTTTAAGTAATTCAATGCGGCACATACTCCAATTATATCCACCAATGAATCTATAGCTCCAATTTCATGAAAATGAACTTCATCAGATTTAATGCCATGAACTTTTCCTTCCGCAATTGCTAAAGATTCAAATACTTCATAGATTATTTTTTTTAATTTATCTTCTAAGTGGCCATTTAAAATAAGTTCCTTGATACTTCTCCAAGTTCTTTTAATAGGACTACAGTCAATATTCTCAACTTTTGCCTTGATGCCTCGGATTGAACAACTTTTTGATTCCTTAAAGTTTAGTTGATATAAATCCTTTAATCCAAGGTCAATAAGTGGCTGTTCAATAATTTTTTTAGGCACCCCTAAATCATAAAAAGCTCCTAACAACATATCTCCAGAGATACCAGGAGAACATTCGATTAAAACATCATCCATAAATCAAAAATTTCTTAAAGAGTAAAATTGCGATGGAAATCAGCCTTTCATTCTAGTTTTTTTAGAAAGATTTTTTTCAATCACTTCGTATTTTATTAATTGCAAAGAATTTCCATCTCTGTTGATATCTAAACTTACAAAGCTATGCAAAAGTTCAAGAGAAAGCTCTCCTTTGATGACTAATTTAAAATTTTTGTTCTTTAAATTTTTTGACTTTATAGCAGGGCAGATTTTAATAACAATTTCTTTCTTTTGAGTGTTAACAAAAACTAATTCTCCTCTTACAGAAAAATAATTATCTTTTAGATCTAATTCTTCTAGTAATGTTGAGAAGTTAGTTTTTGAAGAATCATTAGGGAAATCATTCAGTTGATAGGGATCCCATATGCCCGCAACCTGTAAATGCAAGTTTTGAGTATTTTTATTCTTTGGATAAACAATCCAATAATAACTTTTCTTTAAATCAATATGTTTTTTTATAAGTGATAATGCTTTTCCAAGAATAACTGTTTCAATTTTTTCATCTTTTTTATCTATTAAAAATCCTCTATTTAATTGTTCATTACTAAGGGGAGAGAATTTACCATTAATAATACCGATTGCTCTGTGCTGTAATTGGTTAGTAACTTTTGGGATAGGGTTTTTTAACATATTAAAAATTTGAAAATAACAATTTTTCTTATTAAATTTCTTAATTTTCCTCCATACTATTAAAAGACCTCAACGCATCGTCAATTGCATCAGAAGGTTGAGTCGCATCAATCATACTGTTCTGTCTCCGAATCATTTCCACAAGTTCAAAAGGATTGGTTGGAAGAACTGAACTATCATCTTCTGTTTTAGTTGAGGTATCGATTTCTAATTCTTCAAATAAATATTCAGCATTTAAGTAATCACTTTTTAAGGAAATTAATAAAGTAAAAAAAATTACAACCATAATTGGTTTATAAACCCTTTTGTAAAAGTAATTTTTCATTTTATTTAATTTCAAAATTCTTTAACGACAAAAATTTCTTGCTATTTTAATTTTACATAATTTGGTAGAAATTTGTTAATAGCAACTTGGAATGTTAACTCTATAAGAACCAGACTTTCACAAATATTAGATTGGATTAATAAATCCAATCCAGATATTCTATGTTTGCAGGAAACGAAAGTGATGGACGATAGTTTCCCTGTTGAACCTTTTGAAAAATTAGGATACTCAGTAGAGATCTATGGACAAAAATCATACAATGGTGTGGCTATTATTTCCAAAATAAAGCCAGAAAATGTTAAAAAAGGATTTTACGATTGTAATGACACCAATCAAAATACAGAAATTTTCCTAGATCAAAAAAGATTAATTTCTGCTGATATTGATGGAATTAAAATAATAAATGTCTATGTTCCAAATGGATCATCTCTAGAATCTAGTAAGTTCGAATACAAAATTAATTGGTTAAATTGTTTAGCTTCATTTGTCGATGATCAAGAAAAAAAAGGAGAATTGATTTGTCTTATGGGTGATTTTAATGTTGCTCCATCTAATTTGGATGTTCATGATCCAAAGAAATATGAGGGAGGAATAATGGCATCTGAGATAGAGAGAAGTGCACTAAATAATGTTCTGAAAAAAAGATTAATAGATTCGTTCAGGATTTATGAACAAAATACTGGCCATTGGAGTTGGTGGGATTACCGTAACAACGCATTTGAATTAAATAAAGGTTGGAGAATAGACCATATATATATCAGCAAAGAACTGTCATCAAAACTTAAAAGTTGTGTCATAGACAGCTCCCCTAGAGGTAATTTGCGTCCAAGTGATCATGTCCCAGTAATGATAGATCTTAACTTAAACGAAATAAATGCAGATTTTTCTGAGGATGAGGATAATTTCTTCGAAATATAAATAAAATAAAATAAATCTCTTTAATTCTTGAAAACGCTTATTAATAAAGAGTTATCTAAAGTAAGTTTGTTTTTTATCATGATTTCTTTTAAATTAATAATTTACAATCCAAACTATCGCAATAAAAATATCATAATGTAGAATTTCATTCTGATTGACAAAATTTTTACTTATTTCTAATTTAGAACATGACTAGATTTTTCTCAAAACATCATTTAGCTAAATTGTGACTGACATATTAAATTACACAAAATCAGAAGAAATTTTCTCTGCCGCCCAACAATTAATGCCAGGAGGAGTAAGTTCTCCAGTAAGAGCTTTTAAGTCTGTAGGAGGGCAGCCAATTGTTTTTGATAGGGTCAAAGGTCCTTTTGCTTGGGATATTGATGGAAATAGATATATTGACTACATAGGAAGCTGGGGACCTGCTATATGTGGACATGCTCACCCTGAAGTTACAACGGCATTACAAGAAGCAATTGAGAAAGGCACTAGTTTTGGTGCTCCATGCGTTCTAGAGAACCAACTTGCTGAAATGGTAATAGATGCAGTCCCATCTGTAGAAATGGTCAGATTTGTTAATAGTGGAACAGAAGCTTGCATGGCTGTTTTGAGACTTATGCGAGCATTTACTGGAAGAGATAAAGTTATTAAATTTGACGGTTGCTATCACGGTCATGCAGATATGTTTTTAGTAAAAGCAGGATCAGGAGTTGCCACTCTAGGTTTACCTGATTCTCCTGGTGTTCCTAGGACAACAACTGCCAACACACTTACTGCTCCCTACAATGACCTTGAAGCAGTAAAAAAATTATTTTCAGAAAATCCTGACGCCATTTCGGGAGTCATACTTGAGCCTATTGTAGGTAATGCTGGATTTATTACTCCAGAGCCAGGATTCTTGGAAGGATTAAGAGAATTAACCACTGAGAATGGATCCTTATTAGTTTTTGATGAAGTAATGACTGGATTCAGAATAAGTTATGGAGGCGCTCAAGAAAAGTTTGGTGTTACTCCTGATTTAACCACCCTTGGGAAAGTAATTGGTGGAGGCCTACCTGTTGGAGCTTATGGAGGCAAGAAAGAAATAATGTCAATGGTAGCTCCTTCAGGTCCGGTTTACCAAGCAGGTACTTTGAGCGGTAATCCACTTGCAATGACTGCTGGAATAAAAACTCTTGAACTACTTAAACAAGATGGTACATACGATAAACTTGATTCAACAACCTCTAGATTAATTGAAGGGATAATTCAGTCTGCAGAAAATAACGGTATCGCTATTAATGGTGGAAGTGTAAGCGCAATGTTTGGTTTCTTCTTGTGTGATGGGCCAGTCAGGAACTTTGATGAAGCCAAAACAAATGATGCCGAACTTTTTGGTAAGTTGCATAGAGAAATGCTTAGACGAGGAATTTACCTAGCGCCAAGTCCCTTCGAAGCTGGTTTCACATCTCTAGCTCACAGCGAAGAAGAAATTGATAAAACTATCGAGGCTTTTGAGGAATCTTTTAATGCAATAAAAAAATAATCATTTACTTTTTTTTACCTAAAAGAAAAAAGTAAATGATTAAAAATTGTATGTAAGGATTATTTTTAAAAAATTATCTTTTACCACCAACTATTACTGGAGGAGTTCCTCCTTCAGAACCTGGCAGGCCAGGAACAACTTGTGTGCTACCATCCCATTTGTCGAGAAATAATTTGAAAAGCACCTGATCGTCAAGGCTTCTATTTAATGTCTCATATCTAAGTGCTTCCTGTTCAGCAATTTCAACTTCTGTCTTTGCTCTTAATAATTGTTGACCTGCTATTTGCTTTTGTTCAATCGCGGCTCTATATTCCTCAGCAATCTCTAATCCAGTAAGATCTAAACTTTTAACATCTACATAATCGAATGAATTTAGTTCTTTTGCAACCGTATCACCAACTTTTTCAGAAATTACTGCAAATTCAGTAGCAATTGTTTCTAATTCATATTGAGAAAACACGGATTTTAAAGCTTTTAGCAAAGATGGCTGAACAATTTTTTGATAAACATCGCTATTTCTGCTTGCAATTGTTGCGAAGATCCTTCCTGCTTCATTAGGTTTTACTGAATACTTTACGGTAGCTGTAGCCCTAATCACTTGAAGATCTTTAGTTAAAGTTTCAAATTTTTCGGGTTGAACCTGAGTTTTTATATCAAATGGATAAACAGACTGAATAAATGGAAGTTTGAAGTTTAAACCAGGTCTCCTGGAGGGGCCACTTACTTTCCCTAATGTTGTTACAACTGCAACTTGTCCAGAAGGGACAACAAAGAGAGATTGGGTGAGCAAAAGAAAGCCAGTAAAAGACAATACAATTAATAATGTTGCTGTTCCACCTGGACCTGTTGGTGTTACATTTTTAAAAGATGTTGACATTAAATTTTTTCTTTTAATTAATCATATTTAAATAGATTAATTAGTGCATTAATAAGGCATTTAATTAAAATATTTTTTTAATAATTGTAGATTTAAATGTAAATACTATTTACTAGATGTTTTGTTTAAATTCATTCAAAAGTTCTAAATAAAGATCCTCATCTATCTCCCTGATGTCATATTCAGAGGGTAACACACCATGCTTATGCTCATGTACCGCCATCCAACAAAATTTCTCTACTTCTTCTTTTGAAAAACGAGGGTATTCTTTTACATTCTTAATCAATTTGTAAATGAGAGATTTTGAATAATCTGCCATATTTTTAAAGTAATCTTAATTCATATTTTATCTAAAGTTATTAGCTTTTAGAGGAATGTTCAAAGACTCCTCCAACTCACTAACAAGCTTAATTGCCAACTGAAGATCATTTTTGCTCTTACTAGCAACTCTGAGTGTTTCTCCATTGATGCTGACATTAATTTTTTTAATTTGATCTCTAATATTTTTACTGATTTTTTTTGCAATTTCTTGTTTAATTCCTTGTTTTAATAAAATTGTCTGTTTAATTCTATTACCACTCACTATTTCAATGTCACCGTAGTCAAATATTTTTAAGGATAAGTTTCTTTTTATTGCCTTTTGTCTAATTATGTCATTAACGGCATTCAAAGTAAGTTCGCTATTGGTGATTATAAAAATATTTTCTTTTTCTAAATCAACTAAAGTATCAGTGCCCTTCAAATCGTAACGCTGAGAAATTTCCCTTTTAACTTGATCCAAAGTATTGACTAATTCTTGTCTATCAAAATCAGAAACTACATCAAATGAAAAACTTTCTGCCATAGTAAATTATCAAATGCTAAATATTAATAGCATAAATCATTTTTAATGAGGGGAAATGGGTTAATTTAATCAAAAAATAACAAACTAACCACTTTGCCCATTTCTTCAGCACATCTACAACTATTAAGCAAAGTTTCACTATCGTGAAAGGCAAAGCATATTAATTGATCGCACCTAGTAATAATTTCTTGATTACAAAGACTACTTGCAAGTGGCAAAGGTAATTCATCATTTTCACTTTTTTCTACCAAATGCATAACCCTCTCAAGTTGATCCTTTATTTCGGGTATTTGTCTATCAAGACTTTGTGGTAATAAAACAGTTAATAATGATGGATTAATATCTAAGACAGCTCGAATAACAGCTGCATTAACACCTTGAGATCCAGACGTAAGGATATTATGTCCTTCCTCTGCTAACGATCTTGCTATCAACTCAATTAAGTGGATATCTACAACAGGTACGTGTCTACTACCTAAAAAAGCAATTCTCCTTTTCCCATTATCTTGGAGTTTTGCAAGTTCTTGAGCTAAGGCATCAACACCTTCAGTTGCTGGTAGATCTAAAGAGCGACTCAAAATAATAAAGTTCCTATATTTGAAATTAGCATTTATCTGAAAAATTGCAGGGAAAATCAATCTTTTCGAGAATTCTTTTTAGATTTACATGCTCTTGAACTAATTGAATAGCATAAGTAGCTTTAATTGATTCATGTATTCTGACATGACCAAAAGCTTGTTCAATAATTTCCACTGAAGAAAGAGTATCTAATTCCACCTTTAAAATTGGAACCTCCAATTCCTCCGCTCTATGAATCAATTGTGACAAAGGATCTCCTAAACCAGTTAAAATAAGGCATTGAGTCGAAGCCTCTAAAGCAGCAAGTTGGATATCAGTTCTATCAGCTCCAGTAACTACAGCCATATTCCGTCTTCTCCTGAAAAATTCCATTGCAGAATTCACACCCATTGCACCAATACTTAATGTTTCAACAAGCAATTGGTCTTTTTCGGGGCAACAAATTACTTGGGCATCTAGTCTTCTTACAAGCTCACCTACGGTGACACTTCTAAGAAGTGGTGATTTAGGCATTACTCCAAATACTTCAATATCCAGATCTTTAAGAGAGGGTATTATTTCATTTTTAACTTTTTCGACTTCTTGCGGCAAAACTCCGTTTAATACAACTCCAGCCAATTTCTCACCTAATTGTTTTTTTGCGTCAAGTAATGCATCCACACTTTTACAATCTTCCCATAAATTCACAATTAAAACTTTCGCATCTAAATCCCTAGCTAGTTGTGGGAGACTTAAGCCATAAATCATACCCTCATGAAGACTTCCAGCTGCCTCTAAAATATTCAGACCTTCAAAATCATCATTAACCAATCCTTCAATCTGATCAAAACCCTTTCCTGGGAGTAAGTCTTTATTGAAGATTCTTTTTTCAGCTGAGATATTATCCAATAATCCTACTGAAGATATTAAATTCTCCTCTTTGATATTTAATGTTGATCCAATAAACTTAACATCATCATCTATTAATCCTTCATAAGACATTGAGGGAAGATTAGTAAGTTCAATACATGTTGCTAAAGGTTTTCCTATGCGTACTTTTTTTTTCTTTTGTAAAAGTTTTTTTGCTATCCCAAGAACCATTGCAGACTTACCACTAAATGGCTCACATGAGCCAATTAATAATATATCGCTCATAATTTAGTAAATTATTTATTAATAGATTAAAGATAATATTTTTTTTAGAACTAAACAAATATTTATTTATGAGTTTTAATCAAATAAAAAAATAAATAATCTTTTTTTTGGTAAATTTATTTTAATTCTTTGGTATCGCACAAAAATCAAGCAAAATGATAAACCCAACCAAAAACGAAAAAACTATAGGGATTACTGGAGCCTCAGGTGCTCTAGGGAAAGAATTAACAAAGTTGTTTCGTCAAAAAGGATATAAAGTGATTGGATTTACTCATAGTAAAACTAATTATGAAATAAATCTTGAATCTCCAAATAAATGGATTAAATGGGAATGTGGGAGGGAGTTATCATTAAAAAAACAATTAGAAAATATAGACATTTTAATTTTGAACCATGGTATCTATGATTTGAGTAGAGAAAATTCCAATTATGAAAACTCAATAGAGATAAATGCATTAAGCAAATTCAAAATTTTAAATTTATTTGAAGATATTGCTCTAAAAAATGATTCACTAATAAAAAAAGAGATTTGGATAAATACATCTGAAGCAGAAATATTACCCGCCCTAAATCCTTCATATGAAATAAGTAAATCACTTATTGGTCAATTAGTTTCTTTCAAAAAAAATCTTCTGGACAAAAATACAAAGAAAAAATTAATAATAAAAAAAATTATCTTAGGGCCTTTTAAATCAGAACTAAATCCTCTTGGAATAATGAGTCCAAAATTTGTTTCTAAAAAAATTTATGATTTGGCCAATTCAAAAAAATATTTAGTAATAATTAGTCCAAACCCTATAACCTATATACTTTTCCCTTTGAAAGAACTTTGCAATTTTTTGTATTGCCAAATTATCTATAAGTACAAACCTTAGTATCTAAAAATCGCGATCTGTCAAAATTTCGATACCATCTTTTAAAACAACTATTGTATGCTCCCATTGGGCCGATAATTTTCCATCTTTTGTTATTACGGTCCATCTATCATTTAGTGTTTTGCAAAATTTAGTCCCTTCATTAACAATAGGTTCAACCGCTAATGTCATCCCTTCACGAAGGACGACGTTGGGCAATTCTTTGGTCCGAAAATTAAATACTGATGGTTCTTCATGAAGATTTCTTCCAACTCCATGACCTGTATAGTCTTCTACAACACTAAAGCCATTTTTTAGGACAATGTCTTCGATTTCCCCAGCCACATCTAGAAGTGTGTTCCCTGCCTTGATTTTAGAAAGCCCCCCATACAATGCTTTATAAGCAATATCACTAAGTTTTTGAGCCTTTGGACTAACTTCTCCTACACAAATTGATATACAACTATCTCCGTGGAAACCATCTAAATATGCCCCTGTATCAATTTTAACCAAGTCACCATTATTAATTATTTTATTTTTATTTGGAATACCGTGGACAACCTCATTATTAATACTAGAACAAATACTAGAAGGGAATCCATGGTAGCCTTTGAAACTTGGCACAGCTCCAAAACTTTTTATCCTCTTTTCTGCGAAATCATCTAAATCTTTTGTACTCATTCCAGGTTTAATTAAGTCATTAATTTCCCTCAAAACAGTTGCTACAATCCTGCTAGATTTTTTCATCAAATTTATTTCCCGTGAGGACTTTATTTCGATTCCTCTTCTCCTCTGTATAAAGGGAACTTGATCATTAGCTTTAGAATTATTTTTATTTAATAAAAGATCTGCGAAATGTCTCATTGGAATAAATAATAGTAATAGATAAATATCTTAAAAATAGCCTTTATGATCTTGGCTACCTTAAATCTATCAATAACAATAGGAAAGAAACAAAAATGAAAACTTTAGTTAATTCTAGGCAATTTCATAAGGCTTTGGCGCCCTGGATTTTTCTTCCATTATTTATATCTTCAATTACTGGTCTTCTCTATAGGGTTTCAAAAGATTTACTAGGTTACTCTCGAGAACAAGTTCATTGGTTAATGTCTCTCCATGAGGGCGAATGGCTTGGAGATAATGGAGAACTTATATACGTAATATTGAATTCCCTTGGAGTTTTATGGATGCTCGTAACGGGATTCCAAATGTTTTCAAAAACAATTTCATTTACCAAAAAGGTTACTAAAGGCGAGTCAAAAGGTTAAGATATAGAACTTGTAGGATAATAATGACCAAAATGGCCAAAGAGAAACAAGAGAAGAATTTAGAAACCGGTATTAAAACTGACGCATCAGTTGATGTAGCAGTTGAACAAAAACAAAAAAATACGGTTTCTGAGACTACGCAAACCTTAAGCGCATCAAATCTTATTAAGGAATTTGAGAACGAACAATTAAAAAAAGAATTACCTGAAATATATGTTGGGGATACTGTTAAAGTTGGAGTGAAAATTACAGAAGGTAATAAAGAAAGAGTCCAACCTTATGAAGGCGTCGTAATAGCAAAAAGACATGGAGGAATTAACCAGACTATTACAGTTAGAAGAATTTTTCAGGGTATAGGTGTTGAAAGAGTATTTATGCTACATAGTCCACAGGTTGCCTCTCTAAAAGTTGAGCGTAGAGGTAAAGTAAGAAGAGCTAAGTTATTCTATCTGAGAGATAGAGTAGGAAAAGCTACTCGCGTAAAACAACGCTTTGATCGATAAAGTTGTAAATTAATCAACTTATTGGTCACAAAGACGCTTATAATCATTTAAATGCGTCGTTAGTTCAGTTGGTAGAACGCAGGTCTCCAAAACCTGATGTCGGGGGTTCAAGTCCTCCACGACGCGTTTGATCAACATTATGTAAATTATTTTTTTCATAAGATGGAGTTAGATCTTCAACCAGGGGACGTAGTTAAAGTCCTCGAATCAGCAGCTTTAGGATGGGTTCGTGCAAGAGTTATCAGAGTTAAGTCTGGTGGAAGAGTTGTCGTGCAAAGTGATCAAGGCAGAGAATTTACTGCAAGAGGCAATCAAGTTAGGTTGATAGAACCTGCTGGTTTTAGACCTCAAAAATAAATAGTTGTTTACACTAAGGCAGTTAAAAAACTAATTATTTCTGTAAATCCTCAAATTAATAAATTTTTTTTATTACAACCCCATAAATTAAGTATTATGATCTGATAATTTTAAGAATGAGGTTCTAAATAAATTTAGAACAAAACTCTGGGACCGTAGTTCAACTGGTTAGAGCACCGCCCTGTCACGGCGGAAGTTGCGGGTTCGAATCCCGTCGGTCCCGTTTTTTCTAAAAGAAATTTGGAAAAACGTTTAAGACTAGCCCCGAGTCCAACGGGTTTATTTCATATTGGGACAGCGCGAACAGCACTATTCAATTGGTTGTATGCACAAAAAATAGGTGGCAAATTTCTTATCAGAATAGAAGATACAGATTTTCTTCGATCTAAATCTGAATACACAAAAAATATATTAGAGGGCTTGAAATGGCTGGGACTTAAATGGGATGAAGAACCTATAAAGCAAAGTGACCGAATTTCTATTCACAAAAGTCATATCAAAAAACTATTGGAATGTGGAGCTGCATATAGGTGCTTTACATCAGAAGATGAAATATCTGAATTAAGAGAAGAACAAAAAAAGAAAGGATTACCTCCAAAGCATGATAATAGACACAGAAGTCTTTCAAAAGAAGAAATAGAAACATTCATATCCCAAGGGCGGACTTCAGTAATAAGATTTAAGATTGATGAAAAAATTGATATCAAATGGGTAGATCAGATAAGAGGCGAAATCAAATGGCAAGGGAAGGATTTAGGCGGTGATTTAGTTTTATCAAGAAGGGCTAAGGGATATGAGATTGGTGATCCTTTGTATAATCTTGCAGTTGTAGTTGATGATAATTTCATGAATATTACTCACGTTGTAAGGGGTGAAGACCATATCTCGAACACTGCAAAACAAATATTGATTTATAAAGCATTAAATTTTAATTTGCCAACTTTTTCGCATACACCCTTAATACTAAATAGCGAAGGGAAAAAATTATCTAAGAGAGATTGCGTTACTTCAATCGACGAATTTAGAGAAATGGGGTATTTACCTGAGGCGCTATCAAACTATATGGCATTTTTAGGTTGGTCTCCAAAATCTGCCGACAGAGAAATACTTTCAATTGAAGAGATATCTGAAATTTTTGACTTATCAGAAATAAATAAAGCGGGAGCCAAATTTAGTTGGGAAAAACTCAACTGGATTAATTCTCAATATATAAAAAATATGGAATCAATAAAGTTAATTGAGATCATGAGAAAATACTGGGATGACAATGGCTGGGAGCCGCCTTCTCAAGAATGGGCTAATAAATTAGCAATTTTAATTAGAGACTCTATGACTCTTTTAAAAGATTCAATTGATCAATCAAAACCATTTTTCTTAATACCTACAATTAAAAAAGAAGGTCAAGATTTTCTGGAAAACTGGGAAAGTAAATTATCTTTAAAACTAATCTTAAATTATTTAATTGAGCAAAATACTACAAAAGTAAATAAAGAGAAAGCCAAAGAAATAATAAACGAAATCTCAAAAAAGCATAATATTAAAAAAGGGATATTAATGAAATCATTAAGAGTAGCCTTTTTTGGATCTCTCAGTGGGCCAGATTTAATTCAAAGTTGGGAGCTTTTCGCAGAGAGTAAAACTGATAGAATTCGAATTGAAAGATGTCTTTAATCAATCAAAATTATTTTTTTTGGCTTAATTTAAGTCTATTTACCAAAGGTTTGGCTGAAAGTCCTTGTATTCCTACTGTCATCAAAATAGTAAGAAAAACTAAACCTTGTAGACGGCCAGCCCCAAGGATACCAGCCTGCTCTAATCTGATAGAAAAAAGAGAAGCTACAGCGGCAGTAACAATACCTCTAGGGGCTAACCAGGCTAAAAATATTTTTTCTTTTAAGTTCAAGTCTCTCCCAATAGTTGCTACCCAGATAGAGATAGGACGAACAATTACCATCAACATAAAAACGCAAACAACACCTCCCCAGCCTAGCGGACTTAATTCACCCCAAGAAACGTCAGCGGCCAAAAGAGGGAAAAGAACTGTTATTGCTAATTGAGCTAATTCACCTATTAGATTATCCAATCTCTCCTTATCTATGACTTCTCTTTTGCCTACAATAAAACCTGCCGCGACTGAAGCCGGCAAGCCTGATTCTGGTAAAAAATATTCGCAAATTCCATACACAAGGAAAATAAATCCAAGGGTAACTTGAAGCTCTACACCAAATGAGGCTTCATTTTTTATTTTTTTTAAAATTTCTGATAGTAACCATCCTGCACTTAATCCGATTAAAACTCCTCCCCCTAATCTTTGCATTAATGCTATAAATACATCGTTAATCCCACGAAGGTCCCCTAAAGTCAATTCTAAAAGCAGTAATGCTAGTACTGCACCAATTGGTTCAAGCAGCAACCCCTCAGCTTTTAAAACTTCCGAGAGTGGGGAAGCTAATTTTATTTGTTCCACTAATGGAGAGACAACTGTTGGTCCAGTAGCTAGAACTATGGCACTATATATTCCTGCGACTTGCCATGAAAGGCCAGCCAGCCAATGAGCAATGAAAATTCCAGCTGATAGTGAAATAAAAAGTCTTACCAATGAAATTTTTAAAACAGTATTTCTTATATTCCCCTCAGGCAGTTTTAAATTTAATCCCCCTTCAAAAAGAACCAAACAGACCAAAAGCCCCACAATAGTTTC
This sequence comes from uncultured Prochlorococcus sp., assembly GCA_902622435.1. Classification (GTDB taxonomy): domain Bacteria; phylum Cyanobacteriota; class Cyanobacteriia; order PCC-6307; family Cyanobiaceae; genus Prochlorococcus_A. The sequence continues at coordinate 32,531 of CACNQB010000010.1, forward strand.
AAGCCCTTGCCCTAGATCTAAAGGCTCAACAAGTCCCAATCCTGATCTTCCAATTAATAATCCAGAAAGCAATAAAATAACAACACTTGGGAATCCTGTAAAAGAAGAAAATAATCGAGCGCAAGCGCCTGCAAATACAGTTATCCCCCAAAGTAATCCAAGCCTTTCAGGCGTCATATAAAATTATAAATAATAAAACATTCATTATTTTGATTAAATCAATAATCTTATCTCTAGTCCAATAAAAACAATACTTTTTAATTTAATTCATCGGCTGAAAAGGAGTATTTTAAAAAATTCTTTCAAAAATACTTTTAAGAAAATTAATTTTATTTCTATTAAGAAAACTGGCTTATTACAGCAATAATTATAAAAATAATTCCTATACCAACAGTTGCCATCCTTCCATTCCATATTTCAGCTTGAGGAGTAAAACCTCTCTTCCACAAATTCAATTCCTTTTTATCAACAAAGTTTTTTGTCTCTTTAATCTCGATTTTAGGTTGTTTGTTCATTGAAATTAGAAAGGAGGGTTTTCTTCATAAAGGGTATTTGCTTGTTCAATTGATAGTCTTCCTGCGACACCTAATTTAAGGGAACTTAAATGATCCTTGAATTTGATTCTGAACAACGCCGCCGCTCCAATCATTGCCGCATTATCTGTACAAAGATCAAGAGGCGCTAAATGAACTTTAATAGATTTTTTACTAGCTTCACTAATCATCATTTTTCTTAATGTATTGTTAGCAGCCACTCCCCCAACAACAACTACATTATCCAAGCTATGATCTTCTGCGCATTTTATCGTTCTCTCTACCAAGACCTCTGCCACTACTCTCTCAAAACTTGCAGCAATATCTGGAATTGGAACGGTCTTCCCAGTCAAATTTATTCTCTCAACTAATCTTAATACGGCAGTTTTTAAACCACTAAAAGAGAAATCATATTTAAGAAATCCACCTTTTTTATCAGAGATCTTACATTTTGGTAAATTAAATTTCATTGGGTCCCCATTTTTAGCAATCTTTTCAATTGCTGGTCCTCCTGGATAACTAAGACCTAATAATCTGCCAACTTTATCAAAGGCTTCTCCAGCAGCATCATCAAAACTTTTCCCAAGTCTTAGCATACTCCTACTATCATCCACCTTTATCAGTTCAGTATGCCCGCCGCTAACAAGTAATGTAAGAAAAGATTTCTTTGGATAGTTTTCTGAAAATAGAATTGAAGATAAATGCCCCTCCAAATGATGAATTCCCAAAAATGGTTTTGAATGTAACATGCAAAGTGATCTTGCAGTTATAGAACCAACTCTTAAACAACCAATTAATCCAGGAGCTACAGTTGACGCAATATAATCGATTTCCTCAATTTTAATTTTTGCTTCTTCTAGAGCCTTATCTAAAACAAAAGGTAATAATTCTAAATGCTTTCTAGCTGCAAGTTCAGGCACAACTCCTCCCCATTTTGCATGATCTTCAATTTGAGAGGCAATTATATTTGAATGTATTTTGAAAGTATCGCCAATATTAGAAACTATTGAGACAGATGTCTCATCACAACTTGTTTCAATAGCTAAAACTTTATGCATTTTTGGATCAACTTGTTCTATTTTAATATTAATTTCTTACTTAACACACTATAAGGAATTAAAGATTGCAACTTATGAAATTCTTTTTTTCAATCATAACCTCAGTTTTTCTGTTCCTCGGAATTACTCCAATTGCTCTAGCTGCAAATGGGCCTGCCTTAAACGCAGATAGAGCTAGCACAGAATATACCGCTTCAGCTCTCACAAAATGCTCTGAAAATCCTAAATTCATTGAGAGAGCAAATTCTGCAACTACTCAAAAAGACATAGCAAGATTTGAAAGATATGGAAAAGCATCATGCGGAGATGATGGTCTTCCTCATTTAATAATTGGACCTCCTCTTGAGCCATGGGGGGCCCTTCTAAATAGGGGTCATGAAGGAGATTTACTTATTCCAGGAGTATTGTTCATTTACATTGCTGGAATTATAGGTTGGTCAGGAAGAGAGTATCTCATTGAATCAAAAAAGACTAAGAATCCAGCAGATCTTGAAATCATTATTGACCTAGACTTAGCCAGAAAATGTCTTGTAAAAGGAGCCCAATGGCCTCTTCTTGCTAATAAACAAGGTAGAAATGGAGATTTAAGAGAGAAAGATAACAATATTACACTTAATGGTCCTCGCTAAACATCCTTAAAAAACTTTCATAAAAAAAATGTTCAAAATTCTAAACACAAAATTTGTCAGATCCGCTCCAGTAGTAGCAGCAATTTGGCTAAGCCTTACAGCTGGAATAATCATTGAATTTAATAGGTTTTTCCCAGATTTATTATTCCATCCAATGAGTTGATAAATAGAAAATAATCAAGTTTTTATTAACTTGATTATTTTTTTTGCTGTTTCATCAACATTGTGATTTGTTAATGCAAAATCAAATTCATTTGATACTGAAATCTCATAATTAGCCCTTGAGAGTCTTTTTTTAATTGCCTCTTCTTCTTCTGTACCTCTATTTCTTATTCTTCTCTCTAACTCTTCTTTATCCGGAGGAAGTAAAAATATTGACTGTGAATTAGGAAACTTATTTTTTATTTGCCTTGCACCCTCTACTTCAATTTCAAGTAGTACGGTAAATCCTTTTTTTATTTTCTCATTAACAGATGACAAAGGCGTTCCATAGTAGTTTCCAGCAAATTGAGCCCATTCAAGGAAAAGGTTTTGTTTAATCATTTTTTTAAACTTTTCTTGATTTAAGAAATAATAATTTTCTCCGTCCTTCTCTCCCTCTCTAGGTTCTCTAGTAGTTGCAGATATTGAAAGCCAAAAATTTTTTTCTTTACCTAATATTTCTTTAACAACTGTTCCTTTACCTACCCCGCTAGGTCCAGTAAGAATAATAAGTTTTTTTTGATTTTTCATATTAAATTTTTTACAGTAAAATAAACATCTTGTGAATTAAAAAGGAATAATGCAAAAAGGTGTTCCACAGATAATGGATATTACATCTATTAGATCTGTCCTGCATTATTTGACAAAGAACATCCTACCTACAAAGTTTGAGACTGCTCAACAACCAGAGCCTAATACAATTCAATTATGTTTCAGAGGAGTTGATTCTCAAACATGGTTAGAAGTTTCATGGAATGGAGAGTCTCCAAGGATACTAAAAATAAATAAGCCAGAAAAGATTGGAAGAGAAAGCACACTTTCTAAACAAATAAGATACGGATTAAAGTATATGGCTTTAATTTCGATTGATCAAGATGATTTCGAGAGAGTTATAAAATTTAGTTTTGCGAAAAAACCTGGAGATGAAATTAATAAGTATTTAATTTTTGAATTAATGGGAAAACATAGTAATATATTTTATCTGGATAATAAACATAAAATAATTGCCGTTGGTAAACAAATTAAATCAAGTCAATCTAGTTTTAGAACAATTTCAACAGGCTCAATTTATTCTGGCCCTCCAGTCAATCTCAAAAAACAACCAAGAGAAGATGAGTCTTTTCAATCATGGAAAGAATCAATTTCAATAGTGCCTGAGTCTTTGAAATACTGTTTGATAAATACCTATCAAGGCGTAAGCCCTATCCTCACAAAACAATTAGAGTTTGTTACCGCAACTGTTAATTCAGAAATAATGGAAAAAAATATTGATTTCATTAGCAACTCAGACTTAAAGGAGATATTTAAAAATTGGAAGATTTGGATAAACAGGTTTAGAAACAATAACTTTAGCTTTTCTACATTCAACAAAGATTTTTATTGCGTTTGGTTTTTTGATAAGGGGATTAACTGCGAAAATAAAATAGATTTATGCACAAGCTTAGAGAATTATTATGATTATCATCTGAAACAAAAAAAACTTGAACTATTGAAAAAGAAAATTGAAGGGATAATTTTTAAACAGACCAATACTGAGAAAAAGAATTTAAATATTCAATATGATCTTCTGATAAAATCAGAAAACTACGAGATATATAAAGAAAAAGCTGATAATATATTCGCCTCACATGAAATTAAAAAACAAGACATTATAAAGGGACAAAAACTATATAAAAAATCAAAAAAACTAAAGAGATCTAGAGAATTAATAAAAGAAAGATTAAGAATTTATCAAACAAATATAGAGAGATTAGATGAATTCACTACACTTCTAGAAAATTTAAATTCTTTAAATCATGAAAAACTTTTTATGAGAATCAAACTACTAGAAGAAATTATGGAAGAAATTTGTAACGAGTTTAATATCAATATCAAGAAGCAAAGAGAAGATCAGAAAAGTACATATGAGAAAGAGTCTTCACCAATTCAAGTTGACACTCCCACAGGATTGAAGCTTCAGGTAGGGCGCAATATGAGGCAAAATGATTTAATAAGCTTTAAGTTCTCAAAAAAAGGCGATTTATGGTTTCATGCACAGGAATCACCAGGCAGTCATGTAGTTTTGAAGTCTTCATCTCAAGTAGCATCTGAACAAGATCTTCAAATAGCTGCAGATTTAGCGGCTTTATTTAGTAAGGCAAAAAGAAACATTAAAGTTCCAATTAATTTAGTAAAGATTAAAGATTTGCAAAAAATCAAAAACGGAGGACCGGGTTGCGTTTCATTTAAAAATGGAGAAATTATTTGGGGAAATCCTACAAGAGGAGAAGATTACATTAAAAAAAATCTTAAAACAGTAATTTAGTTTATAATAAAAAAAATTTTAAATCTAAATGTTTGATTTTCTTTTAGGCACTCATGAATTTTTAGGAAATCATAGTTTCCCAGAATTTATTGTTGGATATCTATTTGGTGCTGCATTAATAATTGGAGCTCCTACTGTTTTCTTACTACTTGCCTTCGTAAGCGCTTTAATGAAAACAAATGGGAAAATGGGTGGATATAGAGAATATGAAACTTATGGTGAATCATCTTTAAATGATGCCCCTCCTTTTTTATTGCCAGATCCAACAAATCCTAAATTAAGCAAATAATTAAATTTATCGAAAAATAAATTAGACTTTGACAATAGTAGTTTAAACCTTTTTCTTACACAATTAATAATGAGAGGTACAGGTCAAAGTGAAAATAAATTATCAGATTCGATGACTTTTAGTGATCATTTAGAGGAGCTTCGTCAAAGGATACTAAAATCAATTTTCTCAATACTTATTTCAATATTCTTTAGCCTTCTCATAATAAAGCCATTAATATCTTTTTTAGAAATTCCAGCTGGTGATATTCATTTACTACAACTTGCTCCAGGAGAGTTTTTATTTGTCGCTATTAAAGTTGCAGGTTACAGCGGATTGATAGTTTCTATGCCTTATATTTTTTATCAAATAATATTATTCATTTCTCCTGGTTTAACAAAACAAGAAAAAAGCCTTATCTTGCCTGCAGTTTTTGGTTCAGGTCTTCTGTTTTTTTTAGGATTAATTTTTTCATGGTGGATATTAGTCCCTGCAGCAATAAATTTCTTTATTAGTTTCGGTGCTGATATTGTTGAACCAACTTGGTCTATAGAAAGATATTTTGATTTTGTTCTCTTATTAATGTCTAGCACTGCAATAGCTTTTCAATTGCCAGTATTACAATTTATTCTTGGTTCTCTTGGAATAATCACAACAGAAAAAATGATTTCGAATTGGAAGATAGTTGTAATTTCCTCTGCAATATTATCTGCAGTTATTACCCCTTCAACTGACCCATTGACTATGTCATTACTATCTATATCGATTGTGTTTTTATTTTTTGTGGGTACTGGTTTAACTTACTTATCAGAAAATCTTAAGTCAAAAACTCTTTCATCTTCTCATTAAGATCTAATTGCAAGCTGACAGCTCTACCTAATCTTGGCTTAGCATTTACTTTCTTTAGCCATTCCCTCACTTCTTCTGAATATCCACATCTATTTAAAATCTCGATTTTATCAGCTATCGATTTTTTATATTCATCTTCACTTAAAGGGAATGATTCCTGTCCAAGAAATCCCCACATCATTTGAAAATAAACAAATTTTCCTCTTCTAAAGAGTTTAAAATCATATTTTCTCCCCCAGCGATAAATCAAATAATGTATGACTTCATCTACTAGCAATGGGTTCATTTAAATCAATTAATTAAGACTTCCTAAACTTTTACTTTAAATTATTAAAAGTCCTATCTATTTGCAACAGAAATTGAGCAATCTGATCCATAATAACTAATAAATAACAGAACCAAGTAGCGAATGACTCAATTAAGTTCCAATGATGTCCCTTCAATGGGTCGAAGGCAATTTATGAATCTTCTTACATTTGGTACTGCAACTGGTGTAGCTTTAGGAGCTCTTTACCCTGTAGCGAATTATTTCATGCCTTTAAGAGCAGGTGGTGGTGGTGGTGGAACTTCTGCCAAAGATGAATTAGGGAATCCAATAACTAAGACAGGTTGGTTAGCTACCCATCAAGCTGGAGACAGAAGTCTAGTTCAGGGTCTAAAAGGAGATCCAACTTATTTAATAGTTAATGAGGGCGGAGAAATAGGAGAATTTGGTTTAAATGCAATTTGTACTCATTTAGGTTGCGTTGTCCCATGGGATAGTGGTGCTAATAAATTCATATGTCCTTGTCATGGCAGTCAGTACGATACTAACGGGAAGGTCGTAAGAGGGCCTGCGCCTTTATCTTTAGCTCTAGCTCATGTAGATATTGAAGATGATGCTGTACTCGTCAAACAATGGTCAGAAACTGACTTTAGAACTAATGAAAATCCATGGTGGGCATAAAAAAATGAAAGGTCTTAAAAATCAAATCATGAAAAAAACAAGTTTATTTATCTGTACTCTGCTTTTCATTTCAAGCATTGTATTTTATCCAAAGGTCAGTTTTGCTTACCCATTTTGGGCTCAGCAAAACTACGAATCCCCAAGAGAAGCCACAGGTAAGATAGTCTGTGCAAATTGTCATCTAGCTCAGATGCCTACAATTGCAGAGGTTCCACAATCTGTTGGAGCAGATAGTGTTTTCAAAGCTGTAGTCAAAATACCCTACAAAAATGATTTAAAAGAGATAGGGGCTGATGGTTCGGAAGTCCCATTACAAGTGGGTGCTGTTGTAATGCTGCCTGATGGCTTTAAACTTGCTCCACAAGAAAGATGGACCGAAGAAATAAAAGAGGAGACAGAAGGGGTTTATTTCACTAATTACAGTGAAGACAAAGACAATATCATTATTGTCGGGCCTTTACCTGGCGATACCAATAAAGAAATCGTTTTCCCTGTACTTTCCCCTGACCCATCCACTAATAAAGAATATCACTATGGGAAATACTCGTTACATATTGGAGGTAATAGAGGTAGAGGTCAGGTATATCCAACTGGAGACAAGAGCAATAATGTAGTATTCACTTCTTCCACCGCAGGAACTATAAATTCAATAGAAACAAATGAAGATGGTAGCTATCAAGTCAATATAGAAAACGATAATGGTGAAATAACTACTGAAGCAGTGCCTGTTGGTCCTCAACTTATCGTAAAAGCGCAAGACAAAATTAATGTAGGTGACCCTCTTACTAATGATCCCAACGTTGGTGGTTTTGGGCAATTAGATGCTGAGGTTGTACTTCAGAGCCCTTATAGAGTTATTGGATTGATTGCATTCTTCATTGGTGTAGGCTTAACACAAATACTCTTAGTATTAAAGAAAAAACAAGTAGAAAAAGTGCAAGCAGCAGAGGGTATTTAACTTTCTCTAAATGCTTATACTTCAAGCTTTTATACAATCTCCAGGAGAAACTTTTTTAAATTTAGGATTTATAACTATTAGATGGTACGGACTTCTTATTTCGGTTTCAGTTTTAATAGGCCTATTTGTCTCTAAAAAACTAGCCAAGGCAAGAAATATTAACCCAGAGTACATTAGTGAAATACTTCCATCATTAATAATCTCTTCAATAATAGGAGCTAGAGCTTATTACGTAATTTTTGAGTGGAGGCAATATAGCGGAGAGAACTTTTTTACTTCTTTTGAAATATTCAATAATATCATTCAAATACCTTCTTTTCTTGCAGTTTGGGAAGGAGGCATAGCAATCCATGGAGGTCTAATTGGCGGGTTATTATCTATTATCTATTTCTGTAAGTCGAAAAAAATTAATTTAAAAACTTTTATAGATATATTAATACCCTCGATTATTCTTGGACAATCAATAGGAAGGTGGGGAAATTTTTTCAATAATGAAGCCTTTGGAGTCCCTACAAATTTGCCTTGGAAATTATTTATACCTATCCAGAATAGGCCTGTAGAATTTATTAATTATGAATTTTTTCATCCTACATTTCTCTATGAGTCATTGTGGAATCTTTTAATTTTCATCGTCCTTATTATTACCTTTAATAAACAAAATAAAACAGATTTTTTCAGGCCTGGCTTTATTAGCTGTCTTTATTTAATAAGTTATAGCTTTGGAAGGTTCTGGATTGAAGGTTTAAGAACTGACCCACTATGCATTGGTGGACTTCCACCTTTCTGTGATGGCGGCATAAGAATGGCTCAATTTATAAGTATTTTTCTATTTTCTTCTGGATTAATTGGAATATTTTTTTTAAGATTGAGAACATACAGTGGGAAAAATAGAAAGAATGGATAACAAAATATCCTTTATTGGTGTTGGTCCAGGAGATCTAGAATTATTAACTTTAAAAGCATTAAAAAAGATAAAAATTGCAGATGTCATTATTTGGACTGATTCTCTAATTCCTGAAAAGATTTTAGATTCTGCGAAAGAAGGTTCTGAAAAGATAAAAACGAGTTCACTTAACTTAGAGCAAATCACCTCAATTATGATAGAAAAATTTCAGGCAGGGAAAACTGTTGTAAGGTTGCATGACGGAGACCCTTGCCTTTTTGGAGCAATTAGAGAGCAAATCGAAATTTTAAAAAACGAAAAAATTGAAATCGAGGTTGTTCCTGGAGTAAGTGCTTTTCAAGTTGCTGCAGCATATCATGAAGCTGAGTTAACCATCCCTGACGTAACGCAAACAATAATTTTAACTAGAGCAGGAGGGCGAACAGGGATGCCCGAAAAAGAATCTCTGAAAGATCTTGCGAAGCATAATTCCTCTATATGTCTATATCTAAGCGCTAGGCATGTGAAAAGGTCTCAAGAAACTTTACTAGAGTTTTACCCTCCAGAGACTAAAGTGATTGTTGGATTTAGAGTATCTTGGGATGATGGTTGGACATCAATAATAGAATTAAAAGATATGGAAAAATTTTCTATTGAGAAAAAACTAATTAGAACAACCATTTACATAATTAGCCCAGCAATTAGTAATTCTCAAAAAAGATCTAATCTTTATAATCCATCTTATAAGCATCTCTTTAGGAATAAATAATCTTAAAGTTGATAGAAAAATATTAATTACTATAATTAGGAAAAATTTATTTACTTTGAAAGAAATAAAATCTGTTTCGGGAATCAACAATAAAGGAGGAGATTCCTCTCTAAAGAGAATAGGAAATTTCATTAAAGAGGCTAGGTTAAGTAAAAATCAATCAATTGAAGAATTGGCTTCTGATTTAAAAATTGGAGCTCATCAACTTGAAGCGATAGAGGAAGGTAATGAAGAAAAACTACCTGAAAAAGTATTTATCAAAGCAATGATTAGAAGGATTTCACAGAAGCTAAAACTTGATGCAGAATTTTTAATGGATGAATTCAAGACAGAGAGGAAAGAAGTGAAAATTGAAGAAATAGTTGCAGAAGTTCCCAAAAAAAATTATAAATCTAGGCAATCTAAGAATTTTAATCCAATAGGATTCCTAATATTTATTTTAATTTCAGGCTTTCTCGGACTAATCGCCTCGTCCTTAATCTTCAATTTATTTTCAGATTCTTCTCAGAATCAAACTCCAAAACAAGAACTTTTTAAAAAAACTAAATAACTTTTAATTCTAAATTCTTTAGTTCTTTTATTATATTACGGCATAATCCTAAGTTCCATTTTTCAAGAAGAAGATCATGGTTTCTATCTACAGGTAAAAGTTGAAATGTAAGATTATTTTCCTGTAATTTTATTTGAACTGAGGAGATGACCTTGTCAGGTCTTTGATCAAGAGCAGCTGCTAGCCTCAGAATTAATGACATTTCAAGAACTAATGTTTTATCTTCTTTGGATATTAAATTTTGCCAAGACTCATGTCTTTTCTTAGGTAGAGTCTTTCTATGGTACCTAGCAATTGAAGCAATAATATTTGTTTCTGCTTCAGAATATCCCAACAACTCACAATTTTTTATTAAGTACCAAGAGTGTTTATGATATGAACCAACATTCACATATTTCCCACAATTATAAAGATTAGAAGCTGCCCAAAGAAGTTCTTTAGCTTTAGGGTCATTATCGCTATGAAAGATATTTTTAGTCTGATCATAGATTTGAAAGGCAATATCAATAACTTTCTGAGCTCTTTTATCATCTACTCCAAACTTTCTGGCCTGATGAACTATGGTTGTTTTTCTAATATTGCCTTGAATATTTAACTCATTTTTAATTATCCCTTTTCGAAGCATCCAATCCACAACCAAACCCTCTCTAAGCGCCCTCTCACTTATTATTAATTCATTAAAGTTCAACATCTCCATTGCGGTGTTTAATATCAATGCTCCTGGAATAATTATTTCTGCTCTTCTTTCACTTAATGAAGGTATTTTCTTGATTTCGGAAACTGGCAATTTAATTAGTTTTTCCAATACATTTTGTAAATTTTCCCTTTTAAATTTATAACCATGCAACTTTTGTTTAGATTCTCCCAAATCATCTGAAATCAAATTTCCTAATGAGGTTGCAGTACCACTGGTTGCAATCATAGATAAAGGCTTATTTACCTTAGATCTACTCTTTATTTTTCGCACAGATGGTTCTAAAGATCCTTTAATAAAAGTTGTTAAAAAACTCGATCTTTCTGAAGTTATAGACCCTTTATTTAAAAAATCATTTTTAAGTCTTACCGCACCAATTCTCGAACTGGTAAGAGCTACAGCATCTTTTTTATCTGCAAGTATTAATTCTGTAGATCCTCCTCCAATATCAATGATTACAAAAGACTGATCTCCAAAAGACATCCCAGAAAGAACACCAAGGTAAATTAATCTGGCTTCCTCAGAACCACTTATCATTTCTATTTGAATACCAGTTTCATCAAGAACTCTTCTAATAAAATCTTGACCGTTTGGAGCTTCCCTAACAGCACTTGTTGCTGCTGTAACTATTTGTTTTACTCCATTACTTTTACAATATTCCTTAAATCGCTTAAGAGTAACTAATGCTCTTTGTATTGATTCTTCAGTAAGATTTCCCCCTTCATCTCTTTCTCCAAGACGAGTGGTAGATTTATCGGTGAATTTTATTGAAAATGATTTTAATTCTATATTAATTTCTGCTATCAATAGATGTGTAGAGTTAGTTCCAATATCTATAGAAGCTACTAAAATTTGCTTTTCTTGAAAATATCTTAAATCTTGTTTCTTTATCATTTCTTTTTATAAGATGCAGATATCTTTAATCCATTAATCAATATACCTAAGATTGATTATTAAATAATAGAAATTATTTAATCCTAGTAAGATTATTTAAAGTTATGAAATATACAATAGGTAATATGCAAAATAAAAATCGACAATTTAAATTAAGTACTTTTTTTGAATTATTAAGGTGGAATAAGCCGACTGGGAGAATGATCTTACTTATTCCTGCTGGATGGAGTTTATATTTAACCCCAGATGCTAATCCAACATTTTTAATGTTGCTTAGAATAATTCTGGGAGGACTTCTAGTAAGTGGATTAGGCTGTGTGGTTAATGATATTTGGGACAAAAAAATTGATCAAAGAGTTTTTAGGACAAAAAATAGACCTCTAGCTGCAAATAAAATCGGTCTTAAAACGGCTTATTCAATTCTTTTCGTTTTAATTTTATGTAGCTTCTTTTTAACTTTGTCACTACCTCAACCTGGAAGACTCCTTTCTATTTCACTCGCTTTTTTAGCTTTACCTATTATTTTAATTTATCCTTCTGCCAAAAGATGGTTTAAATATCCTCAATTAATCTTATCCATATGCTGGGGTTTTGCTGTATTAATTCCCTGGGCTGCAAATGAAGGTAATTTAAATAGTATTGTTTTATTGTTTTGCTGGCTAGCTACCATTTTTTGGACTTTTGGATTTGACACGATTTATGCTTTAGCAGATAAAAAATTTGATATCAAAATTGGAATAAATAGTTCCGCTGTTAACCTTCAGAACAAAACAAGAATAACTATTCAAATTTGTTATTTTTTAACTTCTGGTTTTCTCGCATTATGTGGATTTATTAATCAAATGGATTTTATTTTTTGGCCAATTTGGCTAACATCGTCAATCTTAATGCAGAGAGATGTATTAAAAGTATTTCCTGAGGAAAAGCAATCAATAAAAAAT
>CACNQB010000011.1:0-29334 GCA_902622435.1 uncultured Prochlorococcus sp.
GTCTATGTACAATTTTGTTTTTTTATTTATAAACTCTTCTAGTATCTGATTATTCAGCGTTTCTAATTCTTGATTTTGATTTATATTTTTAATTATTTTTGTTTTACGTAAAACATTGTATTTTTTCTTTAATATTAATAATTCTTCTATAAGTAATTCAAGTAATATTTCTCTTTCGTTCAACAATTTTTGAAAATAATCCTTTTTCTCTTCTAAATTTTTTATATCGTTATCAATTTGATTTTTTTCTAGATTTGTTAATTTTTTTAGCGGCATATCCAAAACTGAATTTGCCTGTTTTTCACTTAAGAAAAAATTTTCTACTAATTTTGATCTAGCTTGCACAGAATTTTCTGATTCTTCTATAATCGCTATAACTTTTTTTATGTTTTTTGTAGCTTTAGATAAACCTTGTGATATTTCTAGTTTATCAAGAGTGTGTTTTAGAAAATAAAAAGTTCGTTTTCTAATTGTTTCTTCTCTAAATTCAAGAAAATAATTGAGATATTTTTTCAGATTTAGTTGTACAGGTTTGCCTTTAATTAAAGCTAAGAATATTGCGCCAAAATTTGTTTGGAGAGTTGTTTTTTTATATAAATTAGAAATAACAAGTTCAGAATTAGAATCTTTTTTTAGTTCTATCACAATTCTCATTCCATCTCTGTCGCTCTCATCCCTAATATCAGAAATCCCAATTATCTTGCCTGAATTAACAAGTTCTGCGAGTTTTTCAATCCAACCTGCTTTATTAATTTGGTAAGGAAGTTCAGTAATGATTATTGCATTCTTTTTATGTTTCCCTTTGCCTATATTTACCTCTTCGGTATTTACAACTCCTCTTATTGTTATAGATCCTCTTCCAGTCTGATAAAGATTTTCTATTGCTTGACTATAAATTAATTCTCCGCCCGTAGGAAAATCAGGACCTTTGATAATGTTAGAAAGTTTTTTGTCACTAATATCTTTATTTTTAATTAAGGCAACTAAACCATCTACAATTTCGCCAAGATTATGAGGCGGAATATTTGTTGCCATGCCAACAGCAATACCTGATGAGCCGTTCAACAATAAAAATGGAAGTTGAGCTGGAAGAACATCTGGTTCTTTTTGAGAACCGTCAAAGTTATTTGAAAAGTTTACTGTTTCTGATCCAATTTCTTCAAGAAATCCTTTATGAGCTATTGGAGCTAATCTGGTCTCGGTATACCTCATTGCTGCCGGCGGATCATTATCCACAGATCCAAAATTCCCATGCCCGTCAAGAGTAGGATATTTAGTTGAGAAATTTTGAACCAGCTTTACCAATGCGTCGTAAACTGCTTGATCTCCATGAGGATGGTATTTTCCAAGTACATCTCCAACAACTCTTGCACACTTCCTGTATGGTTTATCAGGAGTTAAACCTAATTCATACATCGCGAATATGATTCTTCTTTGTACAGGCTTAAGACCATCTCTTGCATCAGGCAACGCACGTCCAACTATGACGCTCATTGCATACTCCAAATAAGAACGTTGCATTTCTTCTTGAAGCGAGATGGAAGTGAAGTTTTTCTTATCCATTAGAGCGCATACTTAAATAATTATTAATTAACTAAATTAAGACTAATAGGTAAAACAATATTTACCAGTATTGAACATTAAGATGATTCAATTATTTTGGATTTTGCAAGTATTACATCTTTTTTTAGCTGTTCATTTTGTAAAAGTATTTCTGTACTGGCTTGTAATTTTTCTCCCCATAACTGTTCTTTTCTATAATCATAATCGACATATTTGGGATCTTTAGCCAAAGCTTTTTTTGCTAGCTGAATTGCTAATTTAGTATCATGGATATTTATACATGAAGCCAGGCCTAGTAATGGTTCGGCATTTTCCTCAATTGAGATTGCACTTTCAAAAAGTTTGATTGAGAGATTTATATTGTTTCTTTCGAAATAAGCTAAACCTTGATTATTGATTGCTTGCCAAAAATCAGGTTTAATTTTTACAGATTTATCAAACAATTTGATAGCTCCCAGATAATTTTTTTCCATTAATAAAATATTTCCTAATTGAAAAATAGCTTTGTGGTTATTAGGCTCAATCTTTATTCCTTTTTCTAAAGCATTCTTTGCTTTTGTTTGTTGGGAAATTTTTAAGTAAACATTACTTTTAGCAAAATATATTTCGCTATTATTTGAATTGATTTGTTCTGCTTTATTTAGAGAATTTAATGCGTTTTTGTATTTTTTGTTAGCTATTTGTGCTTCAGCCAAAATTAACCATAGTTTTTCATCTTTTGCATTTATTTTTATTGCTAATTTGGCCAAGTTAAGACTGTCTTCATATTGACCAAAATAAAGTAGTTGATATGCATTTTTGCCAATATATAAACTTTGCTTCTGTAAATTTTTTATTGCTGGGAAATAATAATAAGGAACTATTGCTCGAACTATTTCTATTTGAAAAAAGTAAAAACAGGTCAAGGAGATCCAGATTGTTTTTTTTAAAAACTTCTTCATATTTTAATTTTTTTATTCTTTATATTTGCTTGTATGTTCCTTTTCCACATCCATGGTTTAATTCTTTTTAAAGTTGTTCCTTTAAGATTTTCTTGCCACTTTTTATCGTCCCAATTGAGGGATTCAATATTTAGATTTTTAATCCATTCTTTCGGGGTGGTTTCACAATTATTGTTGTATGGAACTGATTTATTCCATGGACAAACATCTTGACAAATATCACATCCTGCAACCCATCCACCTAAATTTTTTTCTATTTTCTTTGGAATAGTTTTATCTCTACTCTCTATTGTGTGATACGCAATGCATAGGTCTGATTGTATTACAAAGGGTTCTACGATTGCCTTCGTGGGGCAATGTTCAATACAAATATCACATTTTCCACAAAGTGATTGATGAGGTTTATCGGGCATCAAATCTTTTGTGAGAATCATAAAACCCAAAGTAAACCAAGAACCATTTTTTTTGCTTATTAAATTACTATTTTTACCTATCCATCCAATACCTGCCTCCTCTGCCCATGCTTTTTCAAGAAGTGGAGAGGTATCAACACATATTTTCCATTTGCAATCAGGGATTTCTAGGTTGATCCATTTACCAATATTCTTTAATTTTTTGTGAATCACTTTATGATAATCTTCACCTTGGCTAAATTTAGCTACTTTTAGGAAATTATTATTGTTGTTTTGTGAATTAATGTAAGTAAATCCAACACTTAAAACACTTTTTGCATCTTCAAAAAGTAAGCCAATATTTTTTCTTTTTTCTGCTTCCATCCATTTCATTTCTGCATGATAATTATTTGATAGCCATCTTTCCAATGCATTAGTTCTTAATTTTACGCGCGAACTACCTGGTATTGAAGCTATTCCCGCAACTGCAAAACCTTCAAAAATAGCTCTTTCTTTCAATTTTTTGCTTATTTCTTTTTTATCTTGAATCGTATTAATCATTTCTTTTTCTTTATAGCATTTCTTTTAAATATTATTTTTGGAAGAATAAATTTATAAATAAAATAGATATATTTAAAAAAATATATCCTAACTTAGTAAAAACAGTTAAATTATTAGTAAAGTTAATATAGTTAATACGTTATTTTGGTTGAATCTAATCAAAATCAAGATTCTAATTTAGGATCTAGGCTTCAACAAGATCTCAAAAATGATCTTATTGCGGGGCTGTTAGTTGTAATACCCTTAGCAACAACAATTTGGCTTTCATCATTAGTTAGCAAATTTGTTTTAACTTTAGTTACTTCAGTTCCAAAGCAACTAAATCCTTTTATTACTTTAAATCCTTTATTACAAGACTTAATCAATCTCACCTTAGGTTTAACTGTTCCTTTATTAGCTATTTTGCTTATAGGCTTGATGGCGAGAAATTTTGTAGGAAGATGGTTATTAGAATTTGGAGAAGGTACTTTATCAAAAATACCAGTAGCTGGAGCGGTTTATAAAACTCTTAAACAATTATTAGAAACTTTCTTAAGTAATAACTCTAATAGATTTAGACGAGTTGTTTTAGTTGAATATCCTCGTGAGGGACTATACAGTGTAGGCTTTGTAACTGGAGACGTTGGTCCTTCTCTGCAGCCAGAATTGGAAGAAAAGTTACTTAGTGTTTTCATCCCTACAGCACCCAACCCAACTACTGGTTGGTATACACTCGTTCCTGAGTCATCTGTTAAAGACTTGGATATTTCTGTTGAAGATGCTTTTAAAACAATAATTTCTGTTGGGATAGTTAATCCAGATGAGAAAAATAATACAACAAATCCAACATTTTCAAAATTGTTTTCTCAATTACGAGCTTCTACTAATACCTCTTCTTAATTGATGCATAATAGATCCCTTTCTAGAGAATTATCTTTAATTTCTCTTGGCCTTATAAAAGATAAAGGTGATTTTAAATTAAATAAATTTCAGATAGAAGAAATTTTTGAATCTGCTTTGGATTCTTTAATAAACCATTGCAGAGAGGAATTAGATAATTGCGAGTCAGAGTTAGAAAATGCTTCACAAAAAATATTAGATAGTGAATTGCAAGAGGGTGTGGACTCTTCTTTTTCAAATGTTCGAGATGAGTTAAAAAAATCTCTGACAAAAATTGAAACCGTAATGAATACACTTTCTGTTACCCTAGACTTTCCAAAATTAATCGTTTCTAGCGGTCAAATAGATATTAGAGAGGATGTAAATCAAAGGATTTGTAATATAATCAATAACCTTAAAAGTATTGACTCAGATATCGATCAAGTAATGGATGGTTGGAGATTAAAAAGATTACCAAGAATTGATAGGGATATTTTGCGTCTGGCTTACGTGGATATCAATTTTTTGAATACACCTGTCGCTGTTGCTTGTGATGAGGCTGTTAATTTAGCTAATAAATATAGTGATTTGCAAGGAAGAAAATTTATTAATGGAGTTTTAAGGAGATTACAAACAATTTAATTATCATAATTATTTGATATAAATAAATAGTATTTAGAAAAATTTTAATTACGAACTATAGATAATAATGACTAATACTGATTCTGATAATTCTCGTGAATGGGCTGCACAAGCTTATGCACTTTTAAAAAAACGACAGGAAGAGCAAAAGAAAGAATTAGAGAAACAGGAAGAGCAAAAGAAAGAATTAGAGAATCAGGAAGAGCAAAAGAAAGAATTAGAGAATCAGGAAGAGCAAAAGAAAGAATCAATTGATATTCCTAATAAAGAAAAAATTGCTGAACAGTCTAAAACTATTGTTGAACCAGAATTAGGAGAATTTGATGATAATTTTACTTGGTCGGCAATGGTATTAGCTGCTCAAGGAAAAAAAATAAATCAAATATCGATTGATGAAATTGATTGGTTAACTAAATTACGGAGAGGATTAGAAGAAACTCGAAAAGGATTTGTTACTGAATTATTAGAAAAATTGGGAGATGATCCTCTTACTCCTGAATCTCTTGATGATTTAGAGACTCTATTAATCAGAGCTGATGTAGGGATTGATTCAACAGATAAAGTTATAAGTTCTCTTAGAACAAAATTAAACGAGGAAGTGGTGGGTGGTGAAGCAGGAATAAAATTTTTGAAGAAGGAATTAAAATTAATTATTGATAAACCAATAAAAAATTCTGGTTCTGATCTTTTAGTTCCCCAAAAGGGTAAATTAAATGTCTGGTTATTAGTGGGAGTTAATGGTGTTGGTAAAACCACCACATTAGGGAAATTAGCATATTTGTCATCAAAAAGTAATTATAAAACTTTGATTGCTGCTGCTGATACTTTTAGAGCGGCCGCAGTAGAACAACTTAAAGTGTGGGGAGATAGAAGTAATGTTGACGTAATATCTAATCAATCAAAAAATGCTGATCCAGCTGCTGTAGTTTTTGATGCAATTAATTCTGCAAAAAAAAGAAATGTTGATTTATTACTTGTTGATACAGCGGGTAGATTGCAAACAAAAAATAATTTGATGGATGAATTAGCAAAAATAAAAAAAATTATTGATAAAAAAGTTCCAGATGCACTTGTTGAATCATTATTAGTTTTAGATGCAAGTCAGGGACAAAATGGCTTAAAACAAGCAAAAAGTTTCGCTAAATCAGCAGATTTAAGTGGAGCAATTATTACTAAATTAGATGGCACTTCTAGAGGAGGTGTTTCTTTAGCAGTATCTGAAGAAGTAAATTTGCCAATAAGGTTTATTGGAGCTGGAGAAGGTATAAAAGATTTGAGACCATTTAATAGTTATGAATTTGTAGAGGCTATGCTTGCAGATAAATAAAAATTTAATTAATTTTTTTTAAAAACTTAAATTTAATGTTAAAACATACTTATCTATTAGACTTGTTTTGGCAAATAATCAAAAAGAAAAAATATTTTCGAATAAAGTTGTCCAAAATTTTTTAGAAAATGATCCTAAATTAAACCTAAAAAATAAATATAAATTTGCTGAAATTGCATCTTCTCTAGCATATTATTTAAAATCATTTTCCAACATAAATAAATTACTGGATTATGTTTGCTTAATTCTTAAACATATTTTTTCTGAGAATATAATTTTAATTATTCCTTTAAATTACGAGGGGGAGATATGGAATGAAAATATAAAAATTTCTGTTAATTATGAATATTCAACAATTCAAGAAGCGATTAATAGATTTTTGGATCAATTTCATTTTTCAAAAAATTTTAAAATAAAAGAAATTGTAACCTTTGAAAATGCTTTAAAAAATAAATTTAAAGAATATAAAATTGAAGCAAAAAAAATAATATCCAGAGGTAAATGTAGAGGATTTATTTATATTTTTAGCGAAGATATTTCTAGACAATCGATTACTGAAGATAGTAATTTTATTTTTATTGAAAATTGTCTTGCTGTTGGATTAGAAAATTACTACTTATTAAAAACAAAGAAAAAACATGAGAATGTAGATAGAGAAATTTCCACTGGTGCTGAAATTCAATCTCAATTACTTCCTGATTATTGTCCAATTATCCATGGTATAGACCTAGCTGCACATTGTAGACCAGCTCTTCAGCTCGGTGGAGATTACTATGATTTTATGTGCTTAAAGACTGATATTTCTGAAAAAAGGAAAGAAAAATCAAGATGGGCCTTTGTAATAGGTGATGTCATGGGTAAAGGGATTCCAGCCGGTCTTTTAATGACTATGTTAAGAGGAATGCTTCGTGCAGAGGTTCTTACAGGTCTTCCTCCAGATAGAATTTTGCATGATTTGAATCAACTAGCAATAAATGATTTAGATCAATCGCATAGATTTGTGACATTATTTTATTCGGATTATGATCCTAGAACTAAAAAATTGAGATTCGCTAATGCAGCACATAATCCTCCTCTGCTTTGGAAAAGTTCAGATCAGAAAATTATTAGACTAGATGCAAAAGGATTTGTACTTGGATTACAAAAAGATGCTGAATATCATTGTGGTGAAATCAAGCTTAATCAAAATGATTTAGTTCTTTATTACACAGATGGAGTAATTGATACTTCTAATTCTTTAGGACAAAGATTTGATGAGAAAAGATTAGTTCAAACTCTTACAAAATTATGCAAGCAGTCTTATTCATCCCAAGAAATATTAAATAAAATATTTAAAAAGCTAGACGATTTTACAGGTCAAAATAGACATCTTGAAGATGATGCCTCAATGGTTATTTTTCAATTGAAGTAGATATTTTTTGTCACTTATATAAAAAAATGCTTTATTAGAGATACTTAAAGTTATTAATTAATATGGCAAAAGTTTGGAGTAAAAGGTTTGATAATGCACTTGACCCCTTTATTGAAAAGTTTAATGCCTCTATTGGTTTTGATAGAAAGCTTATTTTAGAAGATTTAGATTGTTCGATTGCTCATGCGAAAATGCTTGGCAAAACAAAAGTTTTATCTTCTTCTGAAGCTTTGCAAATTATTAATGGTTTAGAGTTAATAAAAGTTGAGTATTTGGAGGGTAAATTTTCTCCTGGTCCACCTTCTGAAGATATTCACTATTGCATAGAAGAAAAGCTGATAAGTTTAATTGGTGAAACTGGAAAAAAATTACACACAGGTAGAAGTAGAAATGATCAAGTTGGTACAGATATAAGATTGTGGCTAAGAAAAGAGATTGATAATATTGAAATCTTAATAACTGATTTGCAAAAATCCTTCTTAAATCTTGCGAAATCTAATATTTTTACCTTAATTCCTGGATATACCCACATGCAAAGAGCTCAACCATTATCTTTGGCTCATCATTTATTGGCTTATATAGAAATGCTCCAAAGAGACCGTGAAAGGTATAAAGAAGTACGATCAAGAGTTAATATTTCTCCGTTAGGAGCTGCAGCATTAGCTGGAACAAAAATAAAAATAGATAGGCACTTTACAGCTTCAGAATTGGGTTTTAAAAAGATTTATAAAAACAGTATTGATGCAGTGAGTGATAGAGATTTTTGTATAGAGTTTGTTTCTGCCTCTGCTATATTGATGTCTCATTTAAGTAAAATTTCAGAAGAAATAATTTTATGGGTGACTGATGAATTTTCTTTTGCAAAATTAACAGATAAATGTGCAACAGGCAGTAGCTTAATGCCTCAGAAAAAAAATCCTGACGTACCAGAATTGATAAGAGGTAAGACAGGAAGAGTGTATGGCCATCTCCAGGCATTGTTAACGATGGTCAAAGGGGTACCACTTTCTTATAATAAGGATTTTCAAGAGGATAAAGAGCCAATATTTGATACTGCAGAAACAATATCTTCTTGTCTAAAGGCGATGACTATTTTAATTAATGAGGGCATTGAATTTAATATAAAAAACCTATCTGATTCTGTAGAAAACGACTTTTCTAATGCTACTGATTTGGCAGATTACTTAGTTGATAAAGATGTTCCTTTTAGGACCGCCTATCAAGTTGTTGGTCAAATGGTTAAATATTGTTTGGAGAGAAAAATGTTATTTAAAAATCTCACAATTGAAGAATTTAAAAATTTTCATCCCGATTTTGATGAGGATGTTTTTGTAGATCTTAAACCTCTCAATGTCGTTAAATCAAGAGATAGCGAAGGTGGTACAGGTTTTGTTCAGGTAGAAAAAGAGGTAAATAATTGGCAAAAAAGATTGTTACTTTGAATCTCAATTATTTTTTCTACAACAAGGGTATGCTTTGAAGTAGAATAACAGAGCAACATTATGAGACTACTAATTGTAGTTTTTTTATAAGGTAATTTTTTGTTGAGTTTAAAGTGAGTATTTTTGTTGGCAATTTGCCGTTCCGCGCAGAGCGTGAAGATGTTATACGATTGTTTGCCCCTTTTGGTGAGGTTTTAAATTGTTCTCTTCCCTTGGAGAGAGATACTGGAAGGAAAAGAGGATTCGCATTTATTGAAATGTCAGATGAAGCGATTGAGTCAGCAGCTATTGATGGTTTGCAAGGTACGGAACTTATGGGTAGACCATTAAGAATTAATAAAGCTGAGCCAAGAGGTTCAGGTGGATCTCGTAGAGGAGGTAGAGGTGGCAATAATGGCGGCGGCTATGGAAGTGGTAATAATGGAGGCGGTAATAATGGCGGCGGCTATGGAAGTGGTGGCTACGGAAGTGGTGGCTATGGAGGTGGTGGCTATGGAAGTGGTAATTCTAGATCCAATAGCTCTAACTCAAATAAATCTTCTGGAGCAGAAGGTTGGGAAGACAGAAGTTATGGAAATTCTTCTGATAATTCTGAATATGAAAATGGTAGAATTAGGAGAAAAAGGGGAGTGTCCAAGGAGAGCAATCCTTGAAACGAGACAAATTAGTAACCCATTTCTTCAAGCGCTGTAGTTAATTTAAATAGATATTCAATACTTAATTCTTTTTTTATAGATTTACTTGAAATTTGATTTCTCCAAATTTTAGCTTTTGGTATACCTTCAATTAAATTTATAAGATGTTTACATATATCCCAAGATTTTCCTCCTTTACTTAGATGCGCTTCTATGTATGGAATTAAAGAGAATATAATATTTGAAGCAGATTTGGGTTTTTTATTAATTCCATAAATCTTTTGATCAATTTCAGACCATCTTAAGGGATGTTTGTAAATTGAACGTCCAATCATGACGCCATCAAAATCATTTAAGGCCTTTAATGATTCATGGATATTTGTTAGACCTCCATTGATTTCTATTAATAATTTTGGATTTGATTTTTTCAATTTTTTTACTACTTCATAATTTAGTGGAGGTATAGTTCTATTTTGTTTTGGATTTAGGCCTTTTAATATAGCTTTCCTTGCATGGACTGTAAATCTGTCTGCACCAGCATTTGCAATAATTCTTACGAAATTATTCAAGTTAACGAAACTATCATCATTGTCTACACCTATTCTGTGTTTGATCGTGACTGGCAAGTCGCAATTATCTTTTAAGGATTCTATACATTTTGCTACTTTTTCAGGATCTTTCATAAGTGAAGCGCCAAAATTTCCAGAACAGACCCTTGGACTCGGACAACCAACATTAAAGTTTATTTCGTCATAGCCCCAATCCTGTGCCATTTGGGCTGCCTCTTTAAGGATTTTAGGATCGTCTCCACCAAATTGAATCGATATAGGGTGTTCTTCCCTATTAAAATCTAGAAAATTTTCTTTTTTATTCGTATAAACTAAACTCTGGGCGACAATCATTTCCGTATACAATAGAGCTTCAGAACTTATTTTTCTCATTATCATTCTGAAGTGTTTATCAGTACAATCCATCATTGGAGCAATACTTAATTTATGAATATTTTTAATAGAATTAGGCTGAATATAATTCATTGCTTTTTTGTGATTTAAATATATGAATCAATTTCTATCAAGAAGAACTTTTATTCTAATTCCTACTATGTCATTCTTAAAAATAATCTTCAAGCCCATGCGAGTATTAGCATCTTCGCTTTCTTCTAAAGAAGAGTGGAATTTGTCAAAAGATGAATGGAAAACTAGGCTTAGTCCTGAATCTTATTATATTTTGAGGGAGGAAGGGACTGAAAGAGCTTTCAGCAGTCAATTAAATAATGAGAAAAGAAAAGGGATTTTTCACTGTGCAGGATGTGATTTGCCACTTTTCTCCTCAGATAAAAAATACGATAGTGGTACAGGATGGCCAAGTTTTTGGGATTCAATTCAAGGATCAGTAGAAACAAAAGTTGATTTTAAGTTAATTGTCCCAAGAACCGAATATCATTGCTCTCGATGCGGAGGTCATCAAGGACATGTCTTCAATGATGGGCCACTTCCAACTGGTAAAAGATACTGTAACA
This sequence comes from uncultured Prochlorococcus sp., assembly GCA_902622435.1. Lineage (GTDB taxonomy): Bacteria > Cyanobacteriota > Cyanobacteriia > PCC-6307 > Cyanobiaceae > Prochlorococcus_A. Next base: position 11,292 of record CACNQB010000011.1, read on the forward strand.
ATGGATTAGCATTAAGGTTTGTTCCTGATTAAATATTTGTGCGGCCTTCCGCAACTTGTATTGTGCATCACTTTATTGGAAAATAGTCTTATTAAATTCTAGAAAAATGATTGAAAATCAATCAGACAATATTGATAATAAAGAAAATGATGTTTCTAACCAGGATAATGCTCCTGAAGATATATTATCTACGCAAAATTCAAACATCAAAAATGATGAATTATCTTCTCAAAAAACAGAAGAAATTAATACTGAAGAATTAAAAAATACTATTTCAAATAATGATGCAAGACTAGAACAATTAGAAAAAGAGCATGAAACATTAAAAAATCAATATGTAAGGATTTCGGCAGATTTTGATAATTTTAGAAAAAGGCAGTCTAGGGATCAGGATGATTTAAAAATCCAACTTGTTTCAAAGACTTTAACTGCAATACTTCCTATTGTCGATAATTTTGAAAGAGCAAGACAACAACTTAAACCAGAAAGTGAAGAGGCTCAAGCTCTTCATAGAAGTTATCAAGGATTGTATAAACAATTGGTAGAAGTTTTAAAACAACAGGGAGTATCACCCATGAGAGTTATTGGTCAACAATTTGATCCAAACTTGCATGAAGCTGTATTAAGAGAGCCTAGTGAAGAGTTTGAAGAGGATTTTATTATTGAAGAATTGCAACGAGGATATCATCTAGAAGGTAAGGTTTTGAGACATGCATTGGTTAAGGTTTCTATGGGGCCTGGTAAACAAAATTCACAACAGGAAGTAGAAAAGGATACAGTTGAAGAGGATGTTGATTCAGAGGAAACTACTTCTGAAGATGTATAAATTCCAATTTCTTATTTAAGCATTATCTAATGGCTGATTTTTACCAAATACTTGGAGTTTCAAGAGATGCTGATGCGGATACCCTTAAAAGGGCTTATAGAAAATTAGCAAGACAATATCATCCTGATGTTAATAAAGAACCTGGTGCTGAAGATAAATTTAAAGAAATTGGCAAGGCTTATGAAGCATTAGCTGATCCTGAAACAAGAGCTAGATATGATCAGTTTGGAGAGGCCGGCCTTGGAGGTGCCGCCGGAATGCCTGATATGGGCGATATGGGTGGCTTTGCAGATTTATTTGAAACTTTTTTTAATGGTTTTGGTGGACAAAATCCTCAGGGTGGAAGAACTCAAAGAAGAGGCCCTCAACAAGGAGATGATCTTAGGTATGACCTTAATGTTGACTTTAAAGATGCAATATTTGGCCAACAAAGAGAAATTAAAATTCCTCATCTTGAGACATGTGAAGTCTGTAGGGGAACAGGAGCTAAACCAGGTACAGGGCCAAAAACTTGTTCAACATGTGGGGGAAGTGGACAAGTTAGAAGAGCTACGAGAACACCTTTTGGTAATTTTACTCAAGTAGCTGAATGTCCTTCATGTAATGGAGCTGGTCAGATAATTGCAGATCCATGTGTAAGTTGCGGAGGTAATGGAGTAAAGCAAGTCAGAAAAAAATTAAAAATTAATATTCCTGCGGGAGTTGATACAGGTACTAAATTAAGAGTTTCAGGAGAGGGTAATGTTGGTTTGAAAGGGGGTCCACCAGGAGATCTTTACGTTTTTATCAAGGTTAAGAATGATTCAAAACTTAAAAGAGAGGGTGTTACTATTTATTCAGAAATAGATGTAAGTTATTTACAGGCCATATTAGGTGACACTGTCGAAATTATTACAGTTGATGGAAATGTTAATTTAAAAATTCCAAGTGGTACCCAGCCAAATACAACTCTTTCACTCGCGAATAAAGGGGTACCTAGACTTGGTAATCCAGTTGCTAGAGGAAATCATGAAGTTTTAGTAAATGTAAAATTGCCAACTCGTATAACCGACGAAGAACGCAAACTTTTGGAGGGTTTAGCTTCTCAGTATACAGATAAAAATATTAATTCCAGTAGTGGACTTTTTAGTAAATTATTTGGTAAAGAATCCTAATGACTTCTTTAAAGTATTTGGATCTTAAATCTGTTCCATGTCCTTTAAATGTTGTCAAAATAAAATTGGCTTTGGAGAAGTTATCCAAAAATGAACACCTTATAGTTGAACTAGATAAAGGTGAACCAGAAGAAATGGTATTAAATAACTTAAAAGAGATGAGATGTTTCTTTAAGCAAATTAAAGAAAGTGAAAAATTTATAAAAATAAAAATATTGAATGAAAATTAATACTAAAAATTTAGGTCTAGTTACGAAAAAATTTAATGACTTTTTTTTAGTTGACTTAAAAAATCAAGAAAACTCTGAAAATAGTGACAAATTTTTATGTAAGGTGAGGAAGTCTATAAATTTTAAGAATCAATTAATTTATGTTGGCGACGAAGTAATAATCGAAAATATTGATTTAAAAAGTAAACGCGCAGTAATAACAAGTCTTAAAAATAGAAAAAATTTGTTACTTAGACCCACAGTTGCAAATATTTCTAACATATACATCACTTTTTCAGTTAAAGAGCCAGAGTTAAATTTCTCTCAAGTTAATAGGTTTTTGATATCAGCAGAATCTATGGGTGTTGAAGTCTCTCTAGTTTTGACAAAATGTGATTTAATTTCAGATACAAGAAGATCTTCGCTAATTGATAAATTTGAAAAATGGGGCTACCAAGCAATAACTTTAAATTTAGAAAAATCTGATAATTTTAATAATTTAATAGCTGAGTTAAAGCAAAAAGAGTGTTCAATTTTTATGGGCCCATCAGGTGTTGGCAAAACTACTTTGCTTAATACGATAATTCCAGGTCTTCAAAATAGTACTGCTCAAGTTTCCAATAAAATTAAGAGAGGTAAAAACACTACGCGAAATGTTGAGTTATTTTCTTTGTCAGATCAAAGTTATATTGTTGATACTCCTGGTTTTAATATGCAACCTCTAGAAGTTAATATTAGGTTATTACAATATCTTTATTCAGAAATATATAAACAGGTAATCGATGAAGACATCAAGTGTAAATTCCGTAACTGTTTACATTTAAATGATGAGGGCTGTAATTTAAATAAATCTTTCGAAAGATATCCTTTTTATAAAGAAATGATTGAGTCTTCTAAGAGTCACTATTATCAAAACCAGGAAGATTAAGATTTAATCCACCAGTCAAATCATTCATCCTTTCTTTCATAGTTGTAGTAGATAATTCATGAGCTTTTTGAATGGCTTGTAGAATATTTTGCTCTATTTTTTCTTTATCTGCGTCTAAAAAATTTTCTTGCACTTCTACCTTTAAAGGAAGTTGGTTTCCACTTATCCAGACTTTTATCATTTCATCATCACTTTTTCCTTCAATCTCCATATTTTCAAGTTCATCTTGTAATTTTTGAGCATCTTGCTGAATTTGTTTAGCTTTTTTAAAAGCTTCTGAAAGTTGTCCAAAGTTAGGAAGTCCAAAACCCGCCATTTTGTAAAAAAAGTTTCTTTAATTAGGATAGTCAAAACCAATCATTCTTACTTCTGGTTGCAAAAAAATTCCTTTTTTTTGTAGTACTTTTTGTTGAATTACTGTTATTAATTCATAAATATCTTTTGAACTTGCTGAAGAACTATTTATTATAAAATTTGAATGAATTGTAGAAATTTCAGCACCGCCAATTTTAAATCCCTTTAAACCCATATCATCAATTATTTTTGCTGCAAAATTATTTTTAGGATTTTTAAAAACACTACCAAAACTTGGTTGATGATATGGTTGTGTTTCTGTTTTTAATTTAAGGTTATTTTTGGTTTTTTGAATTAATTGTTTTAGATTTCCATTAGGAATAAAATGAAGTCTTGCACTTATAATTGTCCAATCATTTTCTTGAAAAGAGCTAAATCTATACTCAAAATTGATATCTTTTTTTTCAATTTCAAGCTTTTCATGAGTTTTGTTATTTATAACTTTTACGGAAATAAGATTTTTTGCTAACGATAAATTACCTGTGCCAGCATTCATATAAATTGCTCCTCCTAATGTTCCTGGAATTCCGACAGCCCATTCTCCTCCTTGTAATCCATTTTTAGCAAGAGAATTAGATAATGTTGGGAGCATTACACCTGCTTCTGCTTCAACAATTCCTGAATATGGCTCTATCTTTAATGATTTCAATTTTTTTGTACACACAATTAAGCCTTTTATGAAAGTATTATTTATTAAAAGATTGGAACCTGCGCCAATTATTTGACATCTTTGTTCGTTTAAATTAGCCCATTTTATTAGATATAAAATTTCTTCAATACTTCTTGGTTCAGCAAAATATTCAGCTAATCCTCCTACTTTTATAGTTGTATAACTACTTAAATTACAGTTTTCAGAAAAAATGTTTTTATTCATTAAATTAGTTATTTATTTTAATTGGTTTTTCATTTAAAATCGACCAGAAATTATGACAATCACCAGCTCCCATATTTAAAATTAAATCCCCTTTTTTAGTTAATTCATAAAAATTCTTTGTAAATTCATAATAATTATTTATGTAACTAACATTTTTATTTTTTTTATAAATCAGATCAGTAATAATTTTCGAAGTAATTTTATCTTCGTTTCCTTCTCCTGCTCCATAAATACTTGTTACATAAATAACATCTGCTTTTGATAATTCTTCAGCGAATTCTTTATTAAATTGCTTGACTCGAGAATATCTATGAGGTTGAAATAAAGCAATTAATCTATTTTTTTGAAATTCATTATTATTTTTTTGGTTAATAAATAATCTTCCTAATTTAATTGTCTCTTTTATTTCGTTTGGGTGATGTGCATAATCATCATATAAACTTCTTTCATCTATTTGGCCTCTAAATTCAAATCTTTTTTTTGGCAGTTTCAAATATTTTAAATTTTTCTTAATTTCTATGAAATCTACTCCTATCATTCTGGAAGCTGCTATTGCTGCGGTGATATTGGATAGATTGTGTAGTCCTGGAATTGGAATACTTAAATTACTGATAAAATTTCCATTTTCATAATATTTTCCAATTGTATACTTTGAATTAATTTCAGTCGGGATTATTGCATATGCTACGTTTTTAGCTGTAGAGTTTGACCATTTAAAATTAGAATAAAAATTTTTTTTTGAGGTTTCACAATCAAAATTAAGTAATAATTTTTTAGAGTTTTTAGCGAAACTTTTAAAAGAAGATATGACTTCACTTAAATTAGAAAAGTGATCGCAATGATCAAAATCAATGTTATTGATTATTCCAATATCTGATTTATATTTGTTAATAGTCCCATCAGATTCATCAACTTCAGCTACTAAGTATTTTGTATTTTCTAAATGACAATTAGAGTTGTAAATAGGAATTATTCCCCCAGTTATTGAAGAAGAATTACGTGTACATAACTCAAGTATTGTAGAAAGAAATGTGCTAGTTGATGTTTTTCCGTGGCTGCCTGCTACCGCTAATGCAGTATAAGTGCGCATTAGCATTGCAAGTATCTCTGAACGATGCTTTATTGATAAATTTTTTTCTTTGCAATACGAAAATTCTTCATTTTCTGGCTTGATCGCGGAGCTTACAACAAAATTAATCAATCTGTTGGTAAATTTTGAGGTAACAAATTCAATATTATGTCGAACTTGAGAAGTAAATATTAATGCACCTAGTTTCTCCAATTTATTAGTTTCATCGTTTTTTACTAAATCAGATCCTGAAACTGAACAACCTTTTTTAAGTAAACCCATTGCTAACGCTGACATCCCAATACCTCCAATCCCAATAAAATGAAAATGACTTTTCAAAAGTAATTTTTTATCCAATGTTTATCTTTTACTAAAATTAAAATAACTTCTAGGTAAAATTTTGCTATTTTTTTTAAAAAAAAATTGTTTTTTTTTCTTGAATTAATACAAAACTAGACTTATTTGCTTAATAAATCAAAAAAACCTTACGTTATTGCACAAAATTCAGTATGATCAGCAACTTAGGTTAATCATTTAGAAATTATTAGTTATGACTTTGCGTGTTGCAATTAACGGCTTTGGCAGAATTGGTCGAAACTTTATGCGTTGTTGGCTTAGTAGAGGGGCTTACACCAATATTGAAGTTGTCGGAATTAACGTTACATCAGATCCTAAGACTAATGCTCATTTATTAAAATATGACTCAGTCCTTGGTCAATTGGATGGTGTTGATATTCAATATACTGATGATACTTTTGTAATTAATAACAAGACAATTAAATGTTTCTCAGATAGAAACCCACTGAATCTCCCTTGGAAAGACTGGGGTGTAGATTTGGTTATTGAATCTACTGGAGTATTTAATACAGACGTAGGTGCAAGTAAGCACTTAGAGGTAGGAGCAAAAAAAGTTATCTTAACTGCGCCTGGTAAAGGCGATGGCGTTGGTACTTATGTAGTTGGAGTTAATGCTGATACATATAAACATAAAGATTACGATATTTTGAGTAATGCTAGTTGTACAACGAACTGTTTAGCTCCAGTAGTGAAAGTTTTAGATCAAACTTTTGGGATTAATAAAGGTTTGATGACTACAATTCATAGTTATACAGGTGATCAAAGAATTTTAGATAATAGTCATAGAGATCTAAGAAGGGCTAGAGCCGCTGCTACAAACATTGTTCCTACTTCAACAGGAGCTGCAAAAGCAGTCGCTCTTGTTTACCCAGAAATGAAAGGTAAATTAACTGGAATTGCAATGAGAGTTCCAACTCCTAACGTTTCAGCAGTAGATTTTGTTTTTGATTCTTCTAAATCTGTCACAGCCGAAGAAGTCAATAATGCTCTCAAGGAAGCATCTCTAAGTACAATGAAAGGCATTATTAAGTATGGAGATGAACCATTAGTGTCAAGTGATTATGCAGGTACCAATGAATCATCAATTGTAGATAGTGATCTTACTATGTGTATCGGAGATAACCTTGTAAAGGTGCTTGCATGGTACGACAATGAGTGGGGTTATAGTCAGAGAGTTGTAGATTTAGCAGAGATTGTTGCTAAAAATTGGGAGTAATTAAAAGTGTTTAAAAGGTGTGTTATTTAATAATTTGTTTTTTTTATCATCTTTAAATTCTATTGATGGTTCGCCGTCAGTAAAAAAACCAATTTCGTTAATATCTTTATCAAGTTCAGATAAATTTTCTGCCCATTTTTTGGGCAATGAAAAAACTAATTCATAATCTTCTCCTCCAAAAAAATAGTATTCGTCCCATTTATCTCCTTTAGGCCAATCCTTATCTTTAGGTATTTTTTCATAGTTTATGATTGCCTTGCAGTTGCTAGCTATTGCTAAATCTTGTAAGGCTTGAAATAGGCCATCACTGCTATCAGTACATCCTATTCTCCTTATATTTTTATTGGAGCGAGTTTTGAGGAGATTATTTAGAAAATTTGGGTAAACTCTAGGGCGACAAAAATGTTCAATAGACTTAATGATTAATCTTTCATTAAGAGAAAATTCATTATCGAAATTAATTTTATTTTGTATCAAAAATCCCAGTTTGCTAAGACCATGAATTCCTGTAGTTAAGATTATATCTCCTGGTTTACATGCGTTTCTTCTTAATTCAAGCTCACCTTGAATTCCAAAGGCCGTAATTGAAATGATTTTTTCATTCCCCTTTGAGCAATCTCCCCCTAGAATCAATCCGCCATATTCATTTAATGCTTTATTTATTCCTTTGTATACTTCTTCAACCCAAATCCACTCAGTTCTAATAGGTAGAACTAGGCTTATTGTAATACCAATAGTTTTCTTGCTTCCACTAGATAATAAGTCAGAGATGTTGCTTACAACTGCTTTCCACCCAAGGTCTTGAGGACAAATACTAGTGTCATTGAAATGAACATTTTCCACTAAAGAATCAGTATTTACAAGTAAATTTTCATTTTTAGTTTTGATTAAAGCGCAATCATCTGAAACTTGATTTTTAGGCATAAATTTTCCTAGCCTATTTATTAATTCTTTTTCTCCTATATCTTCTAATATTTCTTTATGCATTTAATTTGAGGTTTTCAATCCCTTCTAAAACATCAATCGAGATTATTGTGTCATCTTTCGTAAGCTCTTCTAATACATCAAATCCATCTACAACGTAACCAAAGGCAGCATTCCTCCCGTCAATTAAATTGCGACCCGCTGGATTTAATTCTGCTTCATATAAAAAGAAGAAAAATTGTGATGACCCATCATCAACTGCAGCATTCGAATGGGACCATCCTAGAGTTCCAAGTGTTGCAAAAGGTAATGTTGGCGTCTCTGTGTAAAGACCTAAATCTTCAAAAGTTTGATTGTAAAAAGTATCTTGTTCATCAGGAATTCTTATTTCTAAGGGAACGTGACGTTCTTCGTTTGTTTCAGGATCTACATAACCAATATCATCACCAATTGGATCACCTGTTTGCAGTACAAAAAATTCCTCTGCTCTGTTAATGGGTAAATCTTTGTAGAAGTTTTTTGAAGATAAATCTATAAATGCTCCTGCTGTAAGTGGGGCGTTAAATCCATCCACAATTGCTTGCATATATCCTTTGGAGGTTTTTATATTGACTTTTGCTCTGCCAAGTAATCTTGGTAAATTATCAAATTCCCGGGGAATAGAGTATGGAAATTCTTTTGGTAGAAAATATTCTTCTAATCCACCTATTTTATCTAAAGCATTTCTTCGAGTCACTATAAACGAGTATTTATCCTTTGATTTAGAGTAATCTTGAAGGCTATCAAAATTTTCTTTGAGTTCTAAAAATGTTTTTTCAGCAATATTCTTTTTATCTTTTGGTAATTCTTGAATAATTTTACTTTGGTATTTTTTTAGCAAAGATTGACATTTTGTAACAGTTTTCGTAAGAGCGGGCCATCTTCCTCCTCTTACAAGGTCACTAGTTTCTTCTAATTTGTGTTGAATTTCTTGTAACTCAACTTGCTTGATAGGGAGTGCGTTTCTGAGGATTGCATTAGGGTCTTTTACTGCATTTCCAGTAGGTAAATCAGCTAATACTTGAATAGGTTTTAAAAGAAAAACCTGTAAAATTACAATCGATAGAATTAAGAAAAGTTTGTTCTGATTTGATAAGAATTTTTGCATAGCACTCTTGCAGGTTTATGATCCTTGGGGGATGTAATACAGGAATGATTTCCAGTAACGATTTTCGCACAGGTACTACCATCGAATTGGATGGACAAGTTTGGCGTGTTGTAGAATTTCTACATGTCAAGCCTGGCAAGGGTTCTGCTTTCGTACGAACAAAATTAAAATCAGTTCAAAGCGGCAACGTTGTTGAAAAAACTTTTCGAGCCGGAGAATCAGTACAGCAGGCTATCCTTGAGAAGTCTAACCTGCAGCATACTTATGTGGAGTCTGGTGATTATGTTTTTATGGACATGACAAGTTTTGAAGAGACAAGACTCACCTCTGAACAAATTGGTAAAGGCGCAAAGTATTTGAAAGAGGGAATGGAGGTTAATGTAATTTTCTATAATGGTAAAGTTTTAGAAGTAGAACTTCCAATATCTATTACTTTGAAAGTTACAGAGACTGATCCAGGAGTTAAAGGTGACACTGCTAGTGGGGGCACTAAACCAGCTATTCTAGAAACAGGAGCTCAAGTTATGGTTCCTTTATTTATTTCTGTGGGAGAAATGATTAAAGTTGATACTCGAAATGACACTTATCTTGGACGTGAAAATTAATGGCTATGAAATTAGATCATGATGACTTAGATCGCTTAATAGAGAAAATCTCTACAAGTGATATACAAGAGTTCTCGCTAGAGGGAGAAGATTTTAAACTCGAAATAAAAAGGAATGTATTTGATCAGAATCAAGTTATTAATAATTTAGTTTCAAATACTTCATTCGATAAGCAGACAATTGCTAATCAAAAAACTATTAATGATAATATCCCCGTTGTTAATGAGCCTGAGATACCTCAGGTGGCGCCCCCAGGGCGTTCTGACCTAACTGAAATTACTTCTCCTATGGTTGGTACATTTTATAGGGCTGCAGCGCCTGGCGAGGAGCCATTTGTCGAAGTAGGAAATAACGTTAAGGTCGGTCAAACTATTTGTATTTTGGAAGCAATGAAGTTAATGAATGAAATTGAATCTGAATTTAATGCTGAAATTGTAGAGATTCTCGTTGAAAATGGAACACCAGTTGAATTTGGTCAAGTTTTAATGCGTGTTAAGCAGTCTTGAATTGTTAGTCATCTCTACAGCAGCTTTAATAGCTTCAATCATGCTTTGAGATTGAGCAATTCCTTTGCCAGCAATATCAAATCCCGTTCCATGATCTGGAGATGTTCTTATAAAAGGTAATCCGATTGTGGTATTTACTGAGTAATTAAGAGCTATCACTTTCATTGGTATTAAACCTTGATCGTGATACATAGCAAGAATGCCATCATGTTTTTCAGCATTTTTGTCATTCCACGCTTTTACCGAAGAATTCCAGCAACTATCTGGTGATAAGGGGCCAAATAATTTAATATCTTTATTCTTCTCATTCCACGTAATTAATGCATCATTGAGCCAATCCTTTTCTTCATGACCTAAAAGACCTTCTTCGCCGGCATGAGGGTTTAATCCTGCCACTTTTAAAGTTGGTTTATAAGTATAGGTATTACAAAAATCTTTGAAAAGATCCAATTTAGAGTGGATTAATTCTGTAGTTAATTTCTTGGGAACCTCAGAAAGAGATATGTGGGTTGTAGCTAGTAAAGTATTAAATCTCCAACCCGTAATTGGTGATTTTGCTGTAAATAACATTCCAACGTTTTTTACTCCACATGCTTTTGCTAATACTTCAGTTTGACCAGAGAAGTAATGACCTGCTAGAGACCAAGATTTCTTGCAAATTGGTCCAGTTACAAGTGCTGAATTAGGACATTGTTTTACAATTTCTATTGCTTTTGTTAAATATTGGAAACTTGAATTACCGTAACTTGATTTAGGATCATTATCTAATGAAGAAATTTCGAGATCATGTATCTTGAAATTTTTTGGATCCGCAAGGTTTTCTAATCCTATTGATCTAAAATATTCATATGTATTTTGTAGATTTTTTTTTGATCCAACTAATATAAAATCAATATTTCGTGGTATCTGATTAGAATAAAGTGCTTTTAAAATTATTTCAGGTCCAATACCTGACTCATCTCCAACGCTTAATACTACCTTTAATATTTTGTTTGTATTTTGAAAATTCATAAAAAGGTTTAATTTATTTTTAACTGTTTAGATAGCAATTTTTTAAGCCTAATTTATAGTTTTTATAAATTAATTTATAACCGAGTGTTTCGCATAAAAGTTTGTTTGAAACTCTTCTATTTTCCATCCAAAAAGATTGAGCGATAGAAGATAATTCATCTTTTACATCTTCAAATAATATTGGCTTTGGCATTTTTAAACCAAGTAAATCGTAGCAAAATTGAATAACTTCTAACTGAGAGCAGGGTTCATCATCCGCAATATTAATGATTTGGTGAAATTTTAAAAAATCTTTATTTTGCAATAAAAAAATTATCGCATGTGTTATGTCAGCAACATGAACTCTTGAAAATACTTGAGCTTTTTTTAAAATTATTCGAATTTTTTGATTTTTAATTGCTTCAAACGTAGATCTTCCAGGTCCATAGATACCAGGCAATCTAAAAATTTGCACGGGCAAACTAGATTCAATCCATTTTTTTTCACAATTTAATCTATTAAAACTTCTTTTTTGAAAAGGATTAGGCTTATCTATCTCAGAAACCCAACCACCCTTAGTATTCCCATATACTCCTGTGGTGGATAAATATCCAACCCATTCAAGAGGTAAATCTTGTAGTTTATTTTGAAGGCTTTCTAATACTGGATCATTACCATTTTTGTCAGGAGGAATGCAACTAAGAATATGCGTTACTCCATCAAAAATTTTTGCATCAGGAATTATACCGTTTTCGCTATTGAAAATAAAACTATTAGGATCTTTGTTCGCAGATCTTGAGCTTGTTAAAACAGTGCAACCAAATTTTCGAATAGTTTTTGCAAAATAACTACCGCTGAAACCACATCCCAAGACTAAAAATTTTTTTTTATTTCCGAGTAAACTTGCAGGCTTTTTCATTTTGGATTAAAGTAGTACATATGTATTAAATAGTGATGAATGCAGCTTTTGAGCCCGATCTAAAATCAAAAACTCTCTGTATTAGCAAAAGTTACTCCCGTCTTGCAGAGAAAGAAGTAAGTTTAGTTAGTTCTAAATTCTACCAAAAGTTATTTGTCTTTCTTATTTCATTTTCGACAATTTTAATATTCCCAGAGTCGCCAATAGAATTGGAAAATATATGTGAGAGTTACAACTCTAGAAAAATATGTAATGTTTGGTAGTCAAGCTGCTTTATATTTTGATTCATCTTTAATGAAATTTTTATTTTTTACCTTAAAATCAGGATTAGCCCACTGTAGTAATCTAATAGCTAATCTTAAATCTCCGTCTAACCAAGCTCTTATTGCCATTGCTCTTCGGGGATCATAAAATTTTTGCCTTCTATACCAATACAAAGCATTTTCATCTGATTTATCCCCATTACATGAAAGACACGCAGGGACGCAGTTTTCTGTCGTACTTAATCCTCCTTGGCTTCGTGGTATTACATGATCTATAGATTCAGATGGTTTTCCACAATATATACAACTTTTTCCAGTAAACTTATGGATAGATTTTCGCCATTGTCTTAATCTGAACTTAGGACATAAATCCTCTAAAAACACCGCATCATTAATATGCATTCAGAATATTTAGTTAAATAAATAATCGCTTGAATATATTAAAAGTCAACATTTATTTATGCTTTTTAGCCTAAATTTTCCAGTAAAAATATGATTTAGTGTGTTTAGATACAAAATAGTATTTACACAACTTAGAAAAGTTATTATCTTTTGAAACTCTTAATTAATAACTATATCTATCAAGTGTTTCATCAGTAAATTCTTCAGGAATTTCTTTATTAGCTTCCTCTAATTCCTTTTCTAATCTTTTTCTTTTGTTTTCTCTTTCTTTTGCTTCTTTTTTTCTTCTTTTTTCTTCTTTTTCTAAGTCTCGTATTAGTTTTCTATTTGGATGAAGATTATCTAAATATTCAACGCAATAACTAAATTTTTCTCTTTCTCTTATAACTGTTTCAGTAATTTGCGCTGCTGCATTTTTAGGTGAAACTTTGAAGAATCCTCCCTTTTGTTTTTTTATATATGTGTAAGCTGCGTCCCAACTACTTTCATGATCATTTCCCCCATCTCTCATAGTACAAAAAATTTCCGCCCCAAATGAACTTGCATTTACTCTTGTCGTAGTAAGGGTTAGAGGAGCGAAGATTCCCAACGCTAATGGTATTAGTTTTTTTTTCTTTAATTTTTGCATTAGGCTTTTATCTTCTATTTAAAAATATCTTTTATTGTGAATATGTCTATAGAAATTTAAGATTTAATCACTCCAAATATATTCAGGCATTTCACAACTAAAGGAAGAATTAAGAGTACAGTAATCAATCTTACAGCGTGTAAAGTTGCTACCGCAGGCCCTACTCCGTACTCAGACCCTACAAGACTCATTCCGCTAATTCCTCCTGGTGCAGCTCCTAGAATTGTTGTAATGATATCTATTTTAAGTAATCTGCTTGTCCATAAACCAATTGCTAATCCAGTAATAACTAAAGTAAAAGTTATTAATATAGCTGGCCTCCATAAATTTTGAATATCAACTAATGAGTCTTTTGTTAATGATGTACCAATGACTGTTCCAATTCCGATTTCTAAAATTGTTCTTGTTCCAATTGGCCATTCTGCAATATCAACTTTCCCGCTTATGCTAAGTATGCTTGCGCCTATTAAAGCACCAGCTAGAGGAGCCGCAGGAATACCTGTTTTCAGAGCTAAAGCGCCAAAAATACAACCTGCAAAAAGATAATAGATTAGATTTATGTTAGGCATAAATTTCAAAGATGTTTGAACATAATATTAGAAAAATTTTTTTTTGTTTAAGTTTATAGTCAAATAATATTTTAAGTTTTCTCTCGTAATGTCCCCTTTTATTGGCATAATATTAACTAAAGCATGATTTATTATGTCTTCACAAATTTCTTACAAAGACAATAAAAACCGCATAAAGAAAAAATTATCTTTTTTTGAGGGTGGTCACCAGCTTGAAAAATTAGAATTTGCACTTGCAATAGCTCAAACTAAAGGTGATGAAAAAAAATCGATAGTTCTTAGAAAAAAGATTGTTGAATTAGGTGGAAATGTTGAAGAGCCAGGTACTTAACTTAATTTTCCTCAAGATATTTTGATACCATAACTAATGCTTCACCAGCTTGTTGTGCTGTAATTTTACCGAGACCAAGTAGAGTATTACTAATAGCAGAAACTACTGTAATAATATCCCTATCATTTACATAACCTAAATGTCCGACTCTAAATATTTTTCCTTTCAAATGATCTTGACCTCCAGCAAGTAAAATATCAAAATTACTTTTTATCGTTTTTCGAAATTCTTCAGCATCAATCCCTTCAGTTTTTATTGCAGTAATAGAAGGACTTAAATGTTTTTCATCAGCAAATAATTTTAGATTTAAAGCCTTTACAGCATTGCTCATCGCTAATTTATGTTTATTGTGTCTGAGGAAAATATTATCTAAGCCTTCATCTCTCATCATTTTTAATGCTTCATCTAAAGCAAAAACCAAATTAACTGCTGGTGTATATGGATTACTATTACTTGAAAGACTTTTTCTGTAGGATTTTAAATTTAAATAAAATTTTGGTAAATTAGATTTTTCTGCAGCTTCCCATGCTTTTTGGCTCATTGCTATAAAACTGAGCCCTGGGGGTATCATATATCCCTTTTGTGATCCTGAAGCAACAATATCTAATTTCCATTCATCTACTGGTACATTGCAAGCTCCAAGACTTGTAACGCAGTCAACAATTGATAAAGCTGTGTTGTGCGCGCGAATATATGAACTAATAGTTTCAAGATCATTAATTACACCTGTTGAGGTTTCAGAATGAGTCAAAATAACCGCCTTTATTTCTTTTTGTTTATCTTCCTCTAATACCTTTTTGAATTCTTCTGGATCAAGTGCAGTTCCCCATTTGGAATCGATTTTTATTACCTCCAGACCAAATTCTTTAGCAACTTTTACCCATCTTTCGCCAAACTTTCCATTTTCTCCACAAATTACTTTATCTCCTCTACTTAAGGTATTTATTATTCCAGCCTCCATTGCAGCAGTCCCACTACCAGTGATTGTTAGAACATCATTTTTAGTTTGATGAAGCCACTGTAAATTTTTAGTCGTACTCTCTACAAGATTTTGAAATTCTTTACTGCGATGGCCTATTGGATGCTTACTTAATGCTTGTAAAACTTTTTCTGGAACTGGTGTGGGACCAGGAATCATCAATGATAATTTTTGTTGTATGGCCACTTTTTATTAAATAGGTCATTCTTAGATTAGTTCTCATTATATATTTTTCAATTACTTGATTTGAAAAAAGGATTTTCTTTACCTTTGTGGGTTGCTGGAGCTGCCAAGTCAGCATTAAAAAAATTAGTAGGGTTACCATTCAAGAATTATGAACTGATAAAAATTCCCAATGAAAAAAAAGAAATAAAAATTGAGATTCATTCTGTTGGTTTACTTAAAGATGACTCTCATGCATTAGGAATTTCTTTTGCAAAGTCCGGTTTAGATCTTGACATTACGCAAAACTTAGAGATATGGACAATAGCCTCTTTAGAAAAAATTTCTTTTAATAATCCTGTTCAAACAATTCCAATAAATATTATTGCAGGATCTGGTGTAGGCAAAATAAAAGATACATCAGAGATATGCATTTCTAATTTTGCCAAAGAAGTTTTATATGAAAATTTATTAGATATTATTCCAGCCGGCTTTAATTTGAAATTAGAAATTATTTTACCAAATGGAGAGTTTTTAGCTGAAAGAACAAGTAATAAGTCATTTGGCATTGTTGATGGATTATCTATTATTGGCACTTCTGCAGAGGCTTATTCGAGTGCTTCACCTGATCAATTAGAAGAAGCTAAAAATTATCTAGCAAGGTTAATTCAAAATGACTTTAAAGGGGAAGTTGTATTTGTTATTGGGGAAAATGGGTTAAATTTAGCCAAAACTTATAATGTTAATTTGCCAATCATCAAAGTTGGAAATTGGATAGGACCGTTATTAGTTGATGCAGCAATAAAAAAAGTTAAAACTGTAATTCTTTTTGGTTATCACGGGAAATTAATTAAATTAGCGGGCGGTATTTTTCATACACATAATCATTTAGCTGATGCAAGAATCGAGATTCTTGTTTATTTAGCCGTTCAAGAAAAGTTACCACCTGAAATAGTGGTTGAATTATCTCAGTTAGATAATCTTGAGAATGCATTACAACTTCTTGAAAGATTTAATAAATCTTTAGCTGATAAATTATTCAAGAATTTATCAAATACGATCGAAAAGCGTTCTCTTAATTATGTAAATAGGTATGTAAAAACCGATATGGAAATCGCATCAATCATTTTTGACAGAAAAAGGAAAATTAGGTGGGCTGGAATTAATGGCAATAAGTATATTTCTTATTTTCAATGAGATTAATTTGTGAACATTATGCTTTTGTAAATAAATTGAGTTAACTTTTATACATGAGTCAAACAATTTTAAAAAAAGAACGAGAGCCATCAATATTAATTTTGGATTTCGGATCTCAATATTCTGAATTGATTGCAAGAAGAATTAGAGAAACTAATGTTTTTTCTCTTGTTGTAAGCAATTACATTTCAATTGAGGAAATTAAAAGTATTAACCCTAAAGGGATTATTTTGAGTGGAGGCCCAAATTCTGTATATGAACAAAATGCGCCTAAGTGTGATGAAAAAATTTTTAATTTAGGAATTCCTATTCTTGGCATATGTTATGGAATGCAATTAATGGTCAAAGAACTTGGAGGAACTGTTATTTCAGCAACCAAAAAAGCTGAATATGGTAGAGCACCAATAAATATAGACCAAGAATCTGATCTCCTTTCTGATGTAAAAGATAAATCTATAATGTGGATGAGTCATGGCGATTCTATTAATTGTTTGCCTAATGGATTTAATAAAATTGCTCATACCGAGAACACACTCCATGCAGCAATTTCAAATGATGTAAAGAAATTATTTGGCGTACAATTTCATCCTGAAGTTGTTCATTCAGAGTTTGGGATGATGGTAATTAAAAATTTCGTTTATAAAATTTCTTGTTGTGCGGCTGATTGGACAACAGAAACCTACATAGAGGAAACTATTCCCAAGATAAGAGAGCAAGTTGGCAATAAAAAAGTTTTGCTTGCCTTATCTGGAGGAGTTGATTCCTCAACTCTTGCATTTCTTCTCAATAAAGCTATAGGAAATCAGCTTACATGTATGTTTATAGATCAAGGTTTTATGAGAAAAGGTGAACCAGAATTTTTAATGAATTTTTTTGATAAGAAATTTCACATCAAAGTTGAATACATTAATGCAAGAGAAAGGTTTATTGCCAAATTAAAAGATATTACTGATCCAGAACAAAAAAGAAAAATTATAGGTGAAGAATTTATTAGGGTATTTGAGGAAGAAAGCAATAGATTGGGACCTTTTCAGTATTTAGCCCAAGGTACTCTTTATCCTGATGTTATTGAAAGTGCTGGGACTAATATTGATCCTAAAACAGGAGAAAGAATAGCTGTAAAAATAAAGAGTCATCATAATGTGGGTGGATTACCAAAAGATTTACAATTTAAATTAGTTGAGCCATTAAGAAAACTTTTTAAGGATGAAGTCCGAAAAGTAGGCGCTGCTTTAGGCTTGCCCGATGAAATTGTAAGAAGGCATCCATTCCCAGGGCCAGGATTAGCAATAAGAATTTTGGGAGAGGTGAATAATGAAAAACTTGATTGTTTAAGAGATGCAGACTGGATTGTGAGAGATGAAATTAAAAAAGCAGGTCTTTACAATGATATTTGGCAAGCTTTTGCAGTATTGCTACCTGTAAAAACAGTAG
>CACNQB010000012.1:0-14076 GCA_902622435.1 uncultured Prochlorococcus sp.
AATACTCATTTTAAAAGATGTAGATCCAAAAGATCCCACGGAAGAGTTGAGTTCCATATTGAGTAATTCTGAGGTAAATTTTGAAATAGAAAAGATTGAACGTATCTTAGATTCAAAAAATAAAAGTATGAATAAAAATTAATTAAAAATATTCAACAAAAAATGAAAATAACAACAAAAACTGAAGCATTAAATATTGTGGAGACCTCTTATTTAGCATCTCTTTCGTCTTTATTATGGGTGGCATTATATTATTTGCCAATTGGGGGAGCTTTATTAAGGTTGATTTTACCCCTCCCAATGATCTTGTTGCACTTGAGAAGAGGAACTAAAATTGCATTGGAAGGACTTTTAATACAATTTCTACTTTTATTTATAATTATGGGGCCTGTTAGAGGAACTTTATTTTTATTTCCTTATGGGATTTTGGCTTTTTGGTTGGGTTGGTGTTGGTTTAAAGAAAAGAGTTGGAAACTTAGTTTAACTGGGGGAGTTGTTATTGGAACCCTTGGCTTCTTAATAAGAGTAATAGCATTATCTACGTTGGTTGGAGATAATCTTTGGGTGTTAATTACTAGAGCGAGTTATGGTCTAATAGAAAAGTTAATTGGATTATTTAATTTACCTTTTTATCCCTCAATTTTGAGTATACAACTAGGTGCAATTTTATTAATAATTTTTCAAGAAATAGTTTATGTTTTAACTGTACATGTAGTTGCCTATTCTCTGTTTCCTAGATTTAAATTAACCATCCCAGATCCTCCAAGATTGTTAAATAGCTTAGTTGATTTTAATAATTAAAAAAAGTAAGAATGTACAGTACAGAATTAGGGATAAATTTATTTGGTAATGAATCCAATAAAAAAAGACAACTCAATAAGATAGAAATACTGAAAAAGAATATTAAAAATTTAAAAATATTTCTTATAATTGCTGGCACTAATACATCTCAAATTCCAGGAATTTCCGCAGCAGGTATTAATCCAAAATCGAGGAGAACAACTGCTCTCGCAGATGCTGAATTTTTGCTTGAGGGTGCTTCAAAAGATCATAAATATAAATTGCCTCTTCTCAATGCAGGAGTAACTCCGGCTCTAATCAGTCATGTTTGTTCAAAGCTTATAAATACTTATCCAGTTATTGTTCCGCTGGGAATAGGAGCAAAGCCTTATTTTAATCATTTGGTTGTAGAAGATAGAAATTTGGGCCCATCAAATTGTCTTACTACTGGTAAATCGATGACTAAAGAGAGAGTTTTAAATCTCTATGAAAAAGGTCTTGCGATAGGAAAATCCTTAAAACAACCAGTTTTAATTTCTGAATCTGTACCGGGGGGCACCACAACTGCTCAGGCAGTAATGGAAGCTTTTGGTTTGCAGGTATCTAATTTAGTAGGGAGTAGTTTATTTAAAGCTCCAAGAGAACTAAGAAGACAAGTAATTAAAAGAGGACTTTTAAATGCGAATTTCAAGGCTGATTCCGACTCTTTTGATGTTGTCGCGGCAGTAGGTGATCCTTTCCAAGCTTTTTCAATGGGTCTATTAATTGGTGCCAGGTTAGCAAAACAAACTGTAATATTGTCTGGAGGAAGTCAGATGTTAGCAGTCATTTTGCTTGTATTAGAATTTTTAGGTAAAAAAAATAAAGATGAATTTATTGAAGATGTTTTTATTGCGACAACTGGGTGGCTTGTGAAAGATAATTCTCTAAATGATTTAGTAAATCTAATTAATGAAAAATATGATGTCAAATTATTAGGTTTAGCCAGTCCTTTAAATTTCAAATCTTCAAAATACAAAGAATTGAAGGATTATGAATTAGGTCATGTAAAAGAAGGTGTAGGTGCTGGTGGAATATCATTGCTTGCTTTCTTAGATGGATTTAAAAATGAAGAAATAGTTTCATTGTGTCAACAAAATCTGGAAATAATGAAGGGCCTTGGTCAAATTTCTTTAGAGAAGGATTGTTGAATGTTTTCAAAATTTGCAACCAGAAGAGAATTTTTAAATTGTGGTAAGCTTTCACTTTTATTTTTCTTAAACTCTTGCAGTAATCTACCTAATAAAGTAAAAATTGCATTACAAAATTCTTTTTATCCAGAATCTTTTAAAGATACTATTCCTAAAGATTGGAAGCAGGAAAAAATTAGTTTTGAAAATATTCAGCTACAAAAAAATAGAAACACAATTTTAAATTCTGACTTTACTTTAATAAATGATGGATGGATTTCTAGTATAGATTTTTCAGAATTTGAAAAAATAAATGAATATGCACTGTTTGAAAATTTGGATAAGAGATCGATAGATTTTTTAGGAAACTTTGATCAAAATCTGAGGAGTAAATTATTTCCTATTGGCGTAGTACCCTATACAATCATCATTAAAAATAATAAAGAATTAATAACCTCAGCAAGAACATCTTGGGATTTTCTTCTTTCTGAAAAATTAACTGGGAAAATTATTTTTCCTCAAAGTCCCAGAATAATATTGTCAATTGCTCAAAAAATTAATTCATCTAATTCTTTAAAAAAACTCAAAAGCCAAGCTATGTTATTTGATGATAAAAATATGCTCAATTGGTTGATTAATTCTGATGCTATTGTCGCAATAGTTCCTTATAGTCTTTGTTCAAAATATTTAAAAATAGATCCAAGGCTATCTTTAGTTTTCCCTAGCCAAGGCGTACCTTTGATGTGGCATTTTCTACTTAGTCGATCAAATCTAAATAATGTAATATTAATGAGATGGATTAAATCTTTACAAGATAAATCAATAGTAGATAAATTAGTAAACCAGGGTTGGTATCTTCCATTCAATAGTGATTATTTGCAAAGTAAATATAAAACTGAAATGCTCCCCAGCTCAGGACCTTCTGAGACATGTTGGGGAAATAGTTGGTCTTTCCCTGTCTTAACTAATGAACAAAAAATTAATATTAAAAATATCTGGAATGAGTCCTTATCCCCATAATCTTTTTGTAGGATTTTCAATTAATAAGTTATGAGTTTCCTTTAATAAATTTGGTATATCTAATTCACTAGGACATTTAGGAACACATTTATTACATTCTTGACAAAATGAGGAATTTTTTTCTTCCCACCAGTGGCCAGCTTTTCCTATTAAATTGTACCTTTCTTTTGCAAATTCTAATTGGCCATAACCAACAGATATATTTCTTAAACGAAGTATTTCTGGAATAGGCACTTCATTAGGACATGGAAGACAAGATCTACATTGTTCACATTTGGTTGAGTTTAATCTTTCATTAGAAACTTCCTCAATTTTATTAAGGGCGCTTTTTTCAAGTTTTGTAAGCTTCTCGAATGAGTTTCTAAGTTTATGTGCAAATTCAAAATCTTTTTTGTTTGTCGCCCCCAAGGATAAAGTTGTAATGCCTTTTGCGAGAAGAAATCGATACGCTAATTCTAATGGATGAAAAGGCTTAGAGGCCTCTATCAAAATATCACTTGGAGAATATAATCTACCGCCTTTATCTGCAGGTGATATTGCTAAAACTCCCATACCTTTCTTTATAGCTTCCTCTGCTAAAGCAATCTTAGATTGATCTAAATAATGTAAATGAAGACTACAAAAAGTAAAAACTTCACAGTTAATTGCATCTTTAATTATTGAATAACTTCCGTGAGAACTAAAACCGACTTGATCAACTAGTTCCTTCTCAAGTATCCAAGAAATGAATTTCTTACCCTCTCCAGAAAGAACCCAATCTAGATGTTTTTTTAAGTTGAGTCCGTGAATTGCAAGATTATTAATTTTCTCGCGATTTAAATTTTTAAGAGACTTTTTAAAATTATTTTTCAAAAAGTCAAAATCACCCTTTGGCAAAACTTTGGAAGTAATCACCCAATTTTTTTCTTTTATATTCTCTTCTATTGCTAATTTTTTTATTGAATTTCCAATAAGTGATTCAGCATCACCATAAGAGGGTGCTGTTTCTATGTGGTTAATTCCTACATAATATGCATTTTTTATTACGCTATACATTTTTTCAAGACTTTCGGTTGCTCGCATTGTCCCCAAAGTGAATAAGCTCACTTTCGCCCCTCTACCAAATGATCTTTTTTGTGAATTAATAATCATCTAAATATGATCAATTTCTTTTTATTTACTCTTTAATTTATTTATAGTTGAAAATGATTTAAAGTAAATTAAAGTAAATACAAAATTTTGCAATAATATTTTTTTTAAACTATGTTTACAGGAATAATTCAATCAGTTGGAAAACTAAGACAAGAAAAAAATATTTTAGAAATTGAAATTCTAGATAATTTTTTTGATATGGCAATTGGTGACAGCATAGCTGTTGATGGAATTTGTTTGACAGTTAAAGAGATTTTTCAAAATAAATTTACTGTTGATGTTAGTGAGGAGACATTAAAAAAAACAACTTTAGGAGTAAAGTCGAACCTGAATCAGATTGTTAATTTGGAGCCCGCTCTTAGGGTGTCTGACCGTCTAGGAGGGCATATAGTTAGCGGACATGTTGATGGCCTTGGAATAGTTGAAAATATAGAAAAATTAGAGAAATCTTGGCTCTTATCAATAAAGTGGAAAAATAATAATTTTTCAAAATATGTAGTTAATAAAGGTAGTATTTGTGTAAATGGTATTAGTCTTACGATTGCAAAATATGAGCAGGAAGGAGCAATATTTACTATTGCGATAATTCCTCATACTTGGCATAAAACAAATCTGAATATATTAAATATCGGAGACAGCGTAAACCTTGAGGCAGATGCACTAATTAAATATGTAGAGAAATTACTTTTATTTAATAAAAATATTAATCAAGATTTATCTTCAAATAATATTTCTTCCGAGTGGCTTAAAGAAAACGGTTGGTAAAATATATTTTTAATTTAGTGGAATCAGATAAATTGTTTTTGATTCTTTTTTAAGATCGATTTTAAATTCCTGACCAGGTTCTAGACCTAATTTTTTGGTGTAGGCATGACCAATTAATAGATTCCCATTGCCATGAACTTTAGTTTTGAATTCTGTCTGTCTGCCTCTTGAAGCTCTATTACCATTTTTACCCTGACGACCATTATTTCCTATCTTGTAACCCTTAGCTTCAATCAGCGCCCTATAAAAACTTTTTCTTAAGATTCTTCCACTAGGACCTACGTACCCACAACCTCTGGCTATCTCATCTTCAGATTTTTTACTTAATAATTTTGCTTTTTCAAGAAGTTCTTTTCCTTCTAGCATTATCTGACAAATTTCTAATTATATATTCTTACTAAAAAGGAGAACTGTGGCAATATAAATTAATAAAAAATATATTTAATTTTTAAAATATATTTTTTATAAAAGATACAAAATAATAAATAAAATAACCCATATTCCATCTACAAAATGCCAGTACAATTCAACAGCTTCCAAAGGGAACATATTTTGACTAGTTAATCTTCCGCCCTTGATTCTCGATTGCCAAGCAATAATTAAAATCATTAAAGTGCCCAAAGTGACATGTAATCCGTGAAAACCAGTAAGAGCATAAAAAGTACTTGCAAATAAATTATCGGTTAATCCAAAAGGTAAATGAAAATATTCAAATAATTGACATATTAAAAATATAATTCCAAGAAAAGCAGTAAAAAATAACCATTTTTGGGATTCAGAGTTTTTATCTTTTAAAAGTGCTTTGCCTGCTTTATGGAAAGTTGCACTACTAACAAGTAACAAAATTGTATTGAGTGTAGGTATTGGGAGTCCTAATTCATAAACAGCACCATCAGGTAATGGATTTACTGCTTTGTATGTTAAGTAGGCAGCAAAGAATCCAGCAAAAGTCATTCCATCTGCAATTAGAAAAGTTATAAGACCAAACATTCTGAAGTCTTCATGTGTTTCGTTGACTTCAGAATTATTTTTTTGAATTTCTTTTGAGCTATCAAGAGTTGTCATATGTTTTTATTTTTGTTCAGAAATTTCTTTACCATAACCATAGGGTTCTTCAACTAATGGAGCTTCTCCTTCCCAATTTTCAACTGGAGGTGGAGAAGATGTTAACCATTCAGGTGTAAGAGCATTCCAAGGATTATCTCCAGCATCTTTTCCATTTCTTAAACTAAGGAAAACATTAATTAAAAAAGGAATTGTGCTTATAGCCATCAAAAGAGCTCCAAGGCTACTAATTTGATTAACGAACTGGAATTGAGGATCATATTCAGCGACTCTTCTCGGCATTCCATTTAAACCGAGCCAATGTTGAGGAGCAAAGCACAAGTTAAATCCAATAAAGGTAATTATAAAATGTAAAATTCCCAATTTTTCATTTAGCATTTTCCCAGTTACTTTGGGAAACCAATGGTATATCGATGAGAAAATAATAAAAACAGTCCCGCCATAAACTATGTAATGAAAATGGGCTACAACGAAATAGGTATCATGTACGTGAATATCAAAAGGAACCTGTGCCAAAGCAACTCCTGTAATACCTCCAAAAACAAAATTTATAATAAATCCGCAAGAGAACAACATTGCACTATTGATCGAAATTTTACCTCCCCATAATGTTGCGACCCAATTGAAAAATTTTATCCCTGTTGGAACAGCGATAAATGCTGTCGCGATAGTAAAGAACAATCTCATCCAAGGTGGCGTTCCACTTGTAAACATGTGATGAGCCCAAACTACTAAACCTAAAACAACTATCCCCATTATTGAAAAAACCATTGTTGTATATCCAAAAAGTGGTTTTCTAGCATGTACAGGAAGTATTTCACTTACTAAACCAAAAGCAGGAAGTACCATAATGTATACAGCTGGATGAGAATAAAACCAAAATAAATGCTGATAAACTACGACATTCCCACCTAAAACAGGATTGAAAAAACCAGTATTTGCAATGATATCGAAGCTAAGTAGAATTAAAGTGCCTGCTAATACAGGAGTTGACAAAACAACTAATAGACTTGTCCCAAGCATTGCCCAACAATACATTGGCAATTGCATAAGTTTTAATCCTGGCCTTCTTAATTTGATAATAGTTGCGATAAAGTTTATCCCACCAAATATAGAACTGCCTCCAAGTAATAGAACGCTAAGAATCCAAATAATTTGTCCCGATTGAGGAGTAGTTATGCTCAAAGGAGGATAAGCCGTCCATCCAGCCTGAGCAGCACCCTCAACAAAATAGCTTGCTACCAGCATCAAACCTGAAGGAGGAATTAACCAAAAAGCAACTGCATTTAATCTTGGGAATGCCATATCTCTTGCACCTACATAAAATGGAATTAAATAATTTCCAAAAGCACCATTAACTACAGGCACTATCCAAAGGAATATCATTATTGTTCCGTGTAGAGTTAAAACTTGGTTATAAACATCTCTAGCCATAAAGTCAGACATTGGACTAGCTAGTTCAATTCTTATAGCGCTCGCTAAGGTTCCTCCTATTAAATAGAAAAGAAAACCGCATACTAAGTATTGTATCCCAATTACTTTATGATCAAGGCTAAAACTAAAGTATCTAAGCCAGCCTTTAGGTTGAAGGCTTTCATTATTAGTTTTTTGTGGATCAATTGATATTGTCATAAATTTACCTCTGGTTTTTTATTTTTGTTAAACCATTCGTTGTAATCAGATTCTTCTTCAACAATTATGGAGGCTCTCATCCCTCCATGATATGGGCCACATAATTCTGCGCAAATTATCGGATATTTTCCTACTTTTGTAGGAGTGAAATTAAGAATAGTAGGCTGCCCAGGAATAATATCCTGTTTTATTCTGAACTCTGGCACCCAAAAAGCATGAATGACGTCTTTGGATTCCATTTTCATTGATACTTTTTGATCAACAGGAACGTGTAGTTCTCCTGATATGAAATTGCCCTTGGGATAATTGAATAGAAATGCAAATTGCATAGCTGAAACTTCAATTGATAAATTATTTATTGCTATTTCATTATCAGAAGTTTGACTTATTCCAGCCCATATTTTTTCAGAATTAGAACTCATCATTTCGTGGTTATGATTTAGTTCTTTCATCCCTCCCATTCGATCGTAGATGTTGTAGCTATATAAGCCTATTAACAAAACAATTATTGAAGGAATAATTGTCCATACAATCTCTAAGCTTAAATTCCCCTCTAAAGCTATACCATCTCCTATCTGATCATTTCTTTTCCTGAACTTAAATAAGCTATAAATAACAGCTATTGTCATTCCTATAAAAAAAATTAATCCAATGATGAAAAGAATTTTAAAAAGTTCATCGTAAATTGGTGCATTAACACTTGCTTCTGCTGGAAGCAAATTTACATTAAAACCAATCCAAAAAGATATAGCAAAAACAAGTGAAATAATTAATATTAAATAAATGTTTTTATTTAACAATTGATCTGTAAAAGTTTGTATTTGTATACTCAAGATATTCAATTTTTTTAATCCTGCATCTTTTGTTAAAAGAAAAACGTTTAAATTCACAACTTCTTAAGATTTATGAAATAAAAGGGGTATTATTAATAACTTTTTAGAGTTAATTGTCAGGGAAAAAAGATTAATTTAGTAAATTATTTTTTAAATTAAACATATTAATTTTTAATTAATGTTTGGTTTTTGAATCTAATTTATTATGCAAAATATTAGGTTTTATCCATTTGATTAATAACCAATTATATAAATCAAAATATCTGACAATTTTTAAAAGGTTGGGAAGTCATAGTGTATTTGCACTTATCGCACTAATCGTAATTGGAGGTGCTACGAGAGTCATGGAGGCTGGACTTGCCTGTCCAGATTGGCCATTATGTTATGGATCTTTTTTGCCTTTTAAACATATGAACCTAAGAGTATTTCTGGAGTGGTTTCATCGTCTAGATGCTTTTCTGGTTGGAATATTAATTCTTTTTAAATTTGCCCTTTCAATTATTTGGAAAAATGAAATTCCAAATTGGTTACCTAAAACTTATTCATTATTACTTTTTCTAGTTATTGTCCAAGGATCCTTTGGAGCTTTAACAGTAATAAACCTGCTTGATTCATATACTGTTACTGGCCATCTTTTAATAGCTTTTCTACTTCTCATTACAACAATTTCAATAAATCAAAATTTAGAAAATGACGATATTGAAGAGCCATTAATTTGGTGGAGATTATTATTTTTTGTTCCTCTTTTACTTACTCTTATTCAATCTTTTATTGGAGTAAGGCTTTCATCAACCTGGTCATCACATATTTGCTTATCTTTTAATAAACAATGTCTAATTTTAGATACTCATAAATTATTTGCTTTTCCAATTGCTTTCTCAATTTTATTAATTATTGCTATTGCGATTTATAAGAGAAGTTTGCTTAATCAAAATTGGAAATATCTCACAACACTTATTTTTCTCTTGTTTTCCCAAATTACTTTGGGTGTTTTAAGTCTTAAAACAAATTTGAATGAACCTATTTTTATTATCGGTCATCAACTTAACTCCTCCTTATTTATTGCGATATTAACAACATTAATTTTTAGAAATCCTTTTACCAAAAAAGGTCTAAACCACTCCCTTAATCCCCAAACGGTCGGTATCAACTCATGAATAGTAGTAACTTAGAAAACTTGAACTATGAATCTTCAATTAGGGATGAAGTGGTACCTTCAAGAAAAAGATTAACTTTGCCGCCTTGGCTTGAAGTGGCAAAACCTAGATTAATCCCACTTTTACTGGCCACAACTTTGGGAGGAATGGCTTTAACAGAAGAATGGCCTTTGTCTTCCCCGAAACTTATCTGCACTCTAGGAGGAGGTGCTTTAGCAGCAGCAGCAGCAGGAGCTCTTAATTGCTTGTGGGAAATGGAATTAGATAAGAGGATGACAAGAACTAGCAAAAGAGCCTTGCCAGCAGGAAAGTTGTCATCTGAGACAGTATTTTTAGCCGCCGTATCATGTACTTTGGCAGCTTTGATGCTTCTAGTAAGTGGTGTAAATTATTTGGCTGCTGCTTTAACTCTTCTTGGCTTATTTAGCTACGTAATTTTATATACAGTTATTTTGAAACCTCGTACAACAAAAAATATTGTTTTCGGAGGAGTTGCTGGTGCGATACCACCCTTAGTTGGAGCGTCTGCTGCTACAGGGCATGTAGGTCTTAGTGGTTGGTGGTTGTTTGGTTTAGTAATGTTATGGACCCCAGCTCATTTTTGGGCACTTGCAATTTTGTTGAAGGATGATTACGCATCTGTTGGTATTCCTATGCTCCCTTCTGTTAAAGGATCTGTTTTTACTGCTAAAGCGATTTCTCGTTACGGATGGGCAACAGTTTTAATGAGTATTATGGGAGTCTTTGCTCTACCTGAAGGGGGTCTATTATACGGAATTATGTTATTGCCATTTAATGGAAGACTTTTGCAACTAATAAATGAATTAAAGAAATCCCCTAATGATCTTTCTAGAGCAAAGTCTCTTTTTAGGTGGTCTATTCTCTACATGTTTGGTATTTGCCTTTTGTTATTAATTTCCAGAACCCAACTCTCCGTAGAATTTGAGCAGCAATCTATGCAAATATTTTTATCTATTTTATCCCTGCTTAGTAATTAAATTAGATGTAAAATGTTTTTTAAGTAAATAGTAAGTTTGATGAATTATATAAAAGTTAAAGGGCTCTCAAAATCTTATTCAGATATCAATGCATTAAAAAATTTATCGATGGACATTGAAGCTGGCACATTATTCGGAATACTAGGTCCAAATGGTGCTGGCAAATCAACACTTATAAAAATACTCGCTACTTTAATAGAGCCTGATAGTGGAGAAGTCATTATAGATAATATTAATTTGATAAAAAGTTCAAGGAAAATTAGAGAATTAATTGGTTATGTTGCCCAAGACATTGCACTTGATAAAATATTAACCGGAAGAGAGCTTTTGGATTTTCAATCGGATTTATATCACATCAACAAAAATAAAAAATTTGAAAGGATTAATAAATTAATAGATCAATTAGAAATGAATGATTGGATTGATCGTAAGTGCGGAACTTATTCAGGGGGAATGAAAAGAAGAATAGATCTGGCAGCTGGACTTTTACATTTGCCCCAAGTATTAATTTTGGATGAACCTACAGTTGGTTTAGATATTGAAAGTAGAAATATTATATGGCAACTTTTGAAAGATTTGAGAAATAATGGAATGACCATTATTTTAAGTAGTCACTATCTTGATGAAATAGATAAATTGGCAGACAGATTAGTGATAATTGATGATGGAAGAGTTATAGCAAAAGGGACTCCTGCGGAGCTCAAAAATAAATTAGGAGGAGATAGAGTAACTTTGAAAGTTAGAGAATTTAGTAATCAGGAAGAAGCAAAAAATATATGTAAAATTTTATCTTCAATAGATGGAATTAGTCAGATTATCATAAATGAAGCTCAAGGTTTCTCGATAAATTTCGTAGCAGATAAGCAAAAAGATTTACTTACGAAGCTAAAAGTGGAATTGGCCTTCTCAAAGTTTGAAATTTTTTCTCTTACCCAAAGTCAGCCAAGCTTGGATGATGTATATCTTCAGGCAACTGGGAAAACATTATTGGATGCTGAAATTTCTATGGCAGGGAAAAGAGACCTAAAAAAAGAATCAAAGCAATCCATGCGATAAAAAAAATTTTGGTTAACTAACTATAATGAATACTAATTACTGCTAATTATGGAATTACAACAGTATAATTTATTTTTTTTATATCAAGAAACATTTGCCTTAACAAAGAGATTATTTATTCAATTAAAAAGAAGACCATCAACTCTTTTAGCAGGAATATTACAACCAATAATTTGGCTTTTTTTATTTGGGGCATTATTCTCTAAAGCTCCTGAAGGTTTTTTACCAGGAGTTGATTCTTATGGGAATTTTTTAGGAGCAGGACTTATTGTTTTTACTGCCTTTAGCGGAGCCCTAAACTCTGGTCTTCCTTTAATGTTTGATAGAGAGTTTGGATTTCTTAATAGATTACTTGTGGCTCCTTTAACCAGTAGATTATCCATAGTTTTATCTTCTTTTTTTTACATAACTATATTGAGCTTTGTTCAGAGTATTGTAATAATGATTGTTTCATACATTTTGG
Organism: uncultured Prochlorococcus sp.; assembly: GCA_902622435.1. Taxonomy (GTDB): domain Bacteria; phylum Cyanobacteriota; class Cyanobacteriia; order PCC-6307; family Cyanobiaceae; genus Prochlorococcus_A. Next base: position 12,070 of record CACNQB010000012.1, read on the forward strand.
GTTATGGATGGCCCAACTTATATGGTTTAGGAATTGTATTTACAACACTAATATTATTAGTTCTTTTTGTGACATCAATAAGTTTATGTTTAGCGTTTGTTTTGCCGGGACATATTGAATTAATCGCTCTTATATTTGTAATAAATTTACCTCTTCTATTTGCGAGTACTGCTTTAGCTCCAATCTCTTTTATGCCAAATTGGTTGGGATGGTTAGCTTCATTAAATCCATTAACTTTTGCTATTGAACCTATTAGGACTGCCTATACACAAACTATTGATTTAGAATTAGTGGCTTTACATGCCCCATATGGTGATTTAACTTGTAAGAGTTGTATCTCAATTTTATTTTCTTTAACAGTTTTTTCCTTGATTATTATAAGGCCTCTGTTAAATAGAAAGTTAAATTAGAAATTTTATGCTTTTAAAAAATCATTTAATAGAAGTTTTTAAACAAGCCTCTTTAGAAAATAATTTTTTGCTTAAAGAAAATATTGTTCTTAAGTGGGTCCATAGATTTGGGATTGATTCATTAAATGATTTATTAATCCATAGTTCACTACAAAAAGAAAATCAGCGTGAAGAAGAAAATCAAGAACAGACATCTTTAATTGATGAAGTGCATGAAGAAAATCAAGAACAAATTAAGCTTGAATTATCAAAAACTTTTGAAAATATTGAAGAAACAAAGTGGGAATCAAATTTCCTGGAAACGGCTAGCAGCAATGAAAAATCTAGCAAAAATCAAAATTCTAATAAAATAAATCAATTTACTGAAACCCCAAAATTACCCCTACCTTATATTAAAAATTTAAGAAAGTGGATTAACAACGATAAAAAAGCTAGTTAGCTTTTACATCATACCCGGCATTCCCATGCCACCCATTCCTGGCATTCCCATACCACCCATTCCTGGCATTCCCATACCACCCATTCCTGGCATTCCCATGCCGCCCATTCCTGGCATTCCCATGCCGCCCATTCCTCCCATTGGATCTCCTCCTGGTCCTCCAGGGGCTGCGACTTCAGGCTCTGGAATATCTGCCATCGCAACTTCTGTTGTGAGGAGCATAGCTGCAATAGATACTGAATCTTGAAGAGCTAATCTTATTACTTTGGTTGGATCTAATATTCCTGAATCTTTTAAATCCTCATATTTTCCTGAATTAGCATTAAAGCCTTTGTTAAGTCTTTTAATTTCAGCGACAACTACATCTCCATTAAAACCAGCATTTTTTGCTATTTGTTTGGTGGGTTCCAAAAGGGCTTCTTTGACTATATTTATCCCTGTTCTTAAATCATCTGAAGATAATTCACTTAAATTTAAAAGGTCACCTGATATTTCAATTAAAGTTTGTCCTCCTCCAGAAACAACACCCTCTTCAATAGCAGCTTTCGTAGCATTAAGCGAATCTTCGATTCTCAACTTTTTATACTTCATCTCTGTTTCTGTAGCAGCACCTACTTTGATAAGAGCTACTCCTCCGGCTAGTTTGGCTATCCTTTCATTGATTTTATCCTGATCATACTCAGATTCAGTTATATTAACTTCCCTCTTTAATTTCTCTACTCGCGCTTTAACTAAATCTTTAGTGTCTTCGAAGGCAACAATTGTAGTTTTATCCTTTGTGATAGTTATTTTTTTTGCTTTGCCTAAATCATTAATCGATACTTTATCAAGTGGCATCGATTTATCTTCGCTAATTAATTTAGCCCCTGTAAGAATTGCAATATCTTCAAGAGCAGCTTTTCTTCTCTCACCAAATAACGGAGCTCTCACGGAAGCTACATTTAAAACCCCACTATTCTTATTCAAAACCAGAGTGGTTAAAGCCTCTCCTTCAATATCTTCAGCAAGAATTAGAAAAGGTGAGCCTGCCTTTTGAATTTCTTCAAGTATTGGAACAAGATCAACTAAAGTTGAGATTTTTTGATCAGTTATTAATATTTTAGGGTTTTCAAGTTCACAAACTTGTCTTTCTTGGTCTGTTACGAAATATGGAGAACT
>CACNQB010000013.1:0-13256 GCA_902622435.1 uncultured Prochlorococcus sp.
GTTTGAAGGTACTGCTGATGCTGTAAGAAAATACCAATGGTTATTTCAAGAATGGGATGTTGATGAATATTTAATTTTGTCAGGTGATCAACTGTACAGAATGGACTACAGTTTATTTGTTCAACATCATAGAGATAACGGTGCTGATTTAACTGTTGCGGCTTTGCCTGTTGATGAAGCTCAAGCAGAAGGTTTTGGCCTAATGAGAACCGATGATGTAGGCAATATAAAAGAATTTTGTGAAAAGCCTACTGGAGAGAAGTTGAAGGCAATGGCAGTAGATACTTCAAAATTTGGATTAAGTAAGGAGTCATCCGCCGAAAAACCATATCTAGCCTCTATGGGTATTTACGTTTTTAGCCGAAATACTCTTTTCGATCTTCTAAATAAATTTCCTAATTATACGGATTTTGGTAAGGACATAATTCCAGAAGCCCTCAATAGAGGCGACACTCTTAAAAGTTACGTTTTCGATGATTATTGGGAAGATATTGGCACCATTGGGGCATTCTTTGAGTCAAACCTTGCATTGACTGAACAACCAAAACCCCCATTTAGTTTTTATGATGAGAAATTTCCAATTTATACTAGACCTAGATTTTTACCCCCTTCTAAACTTGTAGATGCTCAAATTACTGATTCAATTGTTTGTGAAGGCACAATCTTAAAGTCATGCAGTATTTTACATTGTGTTTTAGGCGTAAGAAGCAGGATTGAAAGTGACTCGGTTCTTGAGGATACTCTTGTTATGGGTGCCGATTTCTTTGAATCCCCTGAAGAGAGGATTGAATTAAGAAAAGGGGGCGGCACGCCTCTTGGAGTAGGTGAAGGGACCACTGTAAAAAGAGCAATTCTTGATAAGAATACAAGAATTGGTGATAATGTCGTGATTATTAATAAAGATCGAGTAGAAGAAGCAGATAAGCCAGAATTAGGGTTTTATATCAGAAATGGAATTGTTGTAGTTGTTAAAAATGCAACTATTGCAAACGGAACTGTTATTTAAATCTTTTCCATCATTTTTCGCTGACATAAGTATTTTTTTTGAGCAATTTTGTTGAGTTGCAGGCACACTATATTTATTGAGTTTTTTAATTTTTTATGTCCAAGGCACATTTTGGTTTAATAGGTCTTGGTGTTATGGGCGAAAATTTAGTTCTTAACGCAGAGAGAAATGGATTTTCTAGTGTAGTTTTTAATAGGACTTACTCAAAAACCGAAGAATTTTTACAAGGTCGTGGCCTTGGGAAGAATATAGAAGGAGCTGAAACTCTTCAAGAATTTGTTAATAAGCTAGAGAGACCTAGAAGAATACTAATGATGGTAAAAGCTGGGCCCGCAACAGATGCTGTCATTGATAATATTTCTGGATATCTCGAAGAAGGAGATTTATTAATAGATGGTGGCAACTCTCAATTTAAAGATACAGAAAGAAGGGTGAATACTCTTGAAAGTAAAAGTTTTGGATACATTGGGATGGGAGTCTCTGGAGGTGCCAAAGGAGCTCTAGAGGGTCCAAGTATGATGCCCGGTGGTACTAAGGCTTCATATGATGCAATAGAAAGCTTATTAACAAAAATGGCTGCCAAAGTTGAAGATGGACCATGCGTTGCATATGTTGGACCAGGAGGCTCAGGTCATTTTGTAAAAACTGTTCATAACGGAATTGAATATGGAATTGAACAAATACTTGCTGAAGCTTATGACCTTATGAAGAGAGTCAAAGGTATGAATGGAAAGCAGATGTCAGAGGTATTTGGTATGTGGAATAATACTGATGAATTAGCTTCTTATCTTGTTGAAATAACAGAGATTTGTCTAAGTACAAAAGATGAGACTACAGGAGATGATGTCGTGGAAAAAATATTAGATAAAGCTGGCCAGAAAGGCACAGGGTTATGGACTGTTGTAAGTGCTCTTGAACTGGGGGTATCAGTCCCAACTATTTATGCATCTTTAAATGCAAGGGTAATGAGTTCCTTAAAAGAGCAACGTAGTGAGATTGAAAAAACTATTCCATCTAAAGAGATAGAGGATTTTGATTTAGGAAATATATCAGATGGGATGAAACCTTTATTTGATGCTGTAGTCCTTGCCACAATTGCTAGCTATGCCCAAGGTATGGATATTTTAAGAGAAGCATCTGCAGTATATAACTATGGTTTGAATATGCCGTCAATTGCTCAAATATGGAAAGGTGGTTGCATAATTAGATCAAAATTATTAAGTAAAATTCAAGATGCTTACAACAAAGAACCTAATCTAAAAAATTTAATTTTTGATGATTGGTTTAATAATGAAATTGCGACAAGATTAGATAACTTAGCTAAAGTAGTTTCTCTATCCACAAAGGCAGGTATACCAGTCCCATGTTTATCCAGTACTTTAGATTATTTGAATAGTTATAGAACCAATAGACTTCCTCAGAATCTTGTTCAGGCAATGAGAGACTGTTTTGGCTCTCATACATATGAAAGAATTGATAAGGAAGGTAGTTTTCATACTGAATGGATGAAATGATTCAAAAGGTCAAAAATGGATACACCTTAAATATATACAAAGACAAATTAGAACTATCAACGGCCGTTTTTGAGTTTATTCAAAGCCACATTATTCATACTTTAAAAAAGAAAGACAGGTTCAAATTTTGTGTAAGTGGAGGTTCAACTCCTAAATCTGTGTATCATCTCTTATCTAACAATGATCTTCAATGGGATATGGTTGATGTCTTTTTAGGAGATGAAAGATGTGTTGATCCAAATTCAGAATTAAGTAACTCGTTAATGTTGAGAAATTCTTTGCTAACTAATTTTGGATCTAAAGCTTATTTTTATGAAATTTTCAATGATTTAAACGCTGATGATGAAACTACTAAAAATCAATTTATTTCTAAATTATTTGAAAAATGCGGATCAAACCCTCCAACTTTTGATTTAACATTATTAGGCCTTGGAGATGATGGTCATACAGCCTCACTATTCCCTTATCAAAAAAATAATAATGTAGATGATTTTGTTATTTTTAATGAAGGTAAAGGTTTAAAAAGAATTTCATTAACTCCAAAGGTTCTTTCAGCTTCTTCAAAGATAGTATTTTTAGTTAGTGGAGCTTCTAAAAGAATTGCTCTTGAGAGGTTATTAAATGAAAAAGAGCCGCCAGAAAGAACACCATCAAAATTAATAAAATCTATTAATCAAATTTCAATATTTTGTGATCAGGAATCAGCAAAAGAATTAGAAATTTAGTTAGAGTCTATTAATAATTTAAATTATTTAATGAGTAAGAAAAAATTTTTATTCCAGAAAAAGGAGTTTGATGGTTGGAAAACATTAAATGATACTGTTATGGGCGGATCAAGTTCAGCTTTTTGTGAAAACTCAAATTCGGGTTTGATATTAAAGGGTAATATTGTCGAGAAAGCAGGCGGATTTGTTAGTTGTAGATCGTCTATATATAAACCTTCTTTAAATGTATCTGAGTATTCAACCTTTGAATTAAATATTGATGGACAAGGAAGAACTTTTAAATTTGCTGTCGCTTGTGAAGATGATCTACTAGGACTAACCGAATTTATTCCGGGTGGACTTAGATGGATTAAATCATTCCCAACAAAAAAATTCGGGACAACAAATGTTCAAATTCCTTTTAGTGAGTTAAAACCTTCAGTAAGAGCTAATAAAGTACGTTTCCCTTTTAAATTCAAGCCATCTAAAATTAAAAGATTGCAACTACTACACTCTAAGTTCGGTGATGATGGATTACTTAATAATGAGTTTAAACAGGGATCAATAAAAGTTTTAATTAAATCAATAAGTGTTATTTGAAAATCCACCTAAAAATATAGAGAGCTTAATCGCTAAGTCAGCAGATTTAACAAATAAACCTTTTGTTCATTCTGTCGTAAAAATAAATGGTGAATACGAATTCGAAGATGATGATATTGATTTAACAGTTAATATCTTATGTCGAGATAAAGAAGGTAAAAGATTAGAAATTTATGATCTTGAATTAGAACTTTTTAAATCAAATAAAGAGTTGGCTTTAGTAATCTCTAAGCTTAATTTTCCTGATGAACCAATATTATGGTGTGGAGTTAAAACATTATGGATGGATAGCAATAATGGGAAAAAATGCAACTCACCGAAATATAGCGCTAGATTGGAAAATTTAGCAAATAGGATAAAAAGTTTTATTGATTAAGATAATAAAATTTGAACTGATTTATAAATCAGTAACAGCCCCTAAACTTGATGTGCTAACGATTCTCGAATATTTTGAAAGAATTCCTCTTTTGTATTTTTGAATAGGTTTTACCCAATCTTTTTTTCTTTTTTCTAATTCTTCGTCAGATAAATCAACTTCAATTAGTTGTTTTACAGCATCTACTGTAATTAAATCACCTTGTTTTATTAGAGCAATATTCCCTCCTACAGCAGCCTCTGGAGCTATGTGACCCACAACAAGACCATAAGTACCCCCGCTAAATCTGCCATCGGTAATTAAAGCCACCTTCTCTCCTAGCCCTTGACCAACAATCGCAGATGTTGGAGCTAACATTTCTCTCATACCTGGTCCTCCTACAGGACCTTCGTTTCTAATAACAACAACATCACCAGCTTTGATATCGTTATTTAATATCGATTTTAAACAATCCTCTTCACTTTCAAAAATCTTTGCGGGACCTGTTAATACAGGGTTTTTTACTCCACTTATTTTGGCTACAGAACCTTCGCTCGCTAAGTTGCCTTTTAATATCGCTAGATGTCCTTTTTTATAAAGAGGGTCATCTATGTCTCTTATGACATTTTGATTTGTTGGGGGCTTATCTGGAATATTCTGTAAGTATTCTGAGATGGTTTTTCCTTCAATGTTTTTGCAATCGCCATGAATTAATCCTGCATTCAAAAGTATTTTCATTACTTGTGGAATCCCACCTGCTTTATGAAGATCCACCGTCACATATTTACCACTCGGTTTAAGGTCACAAATAACGGGCACTTTTTGTCTGATTCTCTCAAAATCATTAATGTTGATATCTATTCCTGCAGTATTCGCGATAGCTAAGATGTGCAATACCGCATTTGTTGATCCGCCAATTGCCATAATTACTGATATTGCATTTTCAAATGCTTTCTTAGTCATTAGGTCTAGAGGTCTTATATCTTTTTCTATTGCAGAGACTAATATCTCAGCACTTTTATCTGCACTTTGTTCTTTTTCAAGATCTTCAGCAGCCATAGTGGAACTGTGAGGAAGACTTAACCCTAATACTTCAATAACCGCAGACATTGTATTAGCTGTAAACATTCCTCCACAGCTACCAGCACCAGGAATACAATTTTTCTCAACTTGGATTAGCCTTTCTTCATTAATTTTGCCTGATGTTAATTGTCCAACAGCTTCAAATGCACTAACAACAGTAAGATCTTCTCCATGCAATTTCCCAGGCTTTATTGTCCCTCCATAAATGAAAATTGAGGGAATATTCATTCTTGCAATCGCAATCATGGCACCCGGCATATTTTTATCACATCCACCTATAGCAAGTACTCCATCCATACTCTGAGCATTGCATGCTGTTTCAATTGAATCAGCAATAACTTCTCTTGAAACTAGGGAATATTTCATGCCCTCTGTTCCCATAGAAATCCCATCACTTACTGTTATAGTCCCAAACATCTGAGGCATCCCACCTGATCTTTTTATAGACTCTTCAGCTTTTAGAGCTAGCTTATTTAAACCCATATTGCATGGTGTTATGGTGCTGTATCCATTTGCAACTCCAATAATAGGTTTATTAAAATCTTCATCATTAAATCCAACAGCTCTTAACATCGATCTGTTAGGGGATCTTTGCACACCTTGGGTTATTGCAGATGATCTGAGTTTATTCATATTATTTGAGAACCTTTTTTATTCTATTGCCCCAACTCTTCAAGTTGCTTCCTAACATCAGCAATTGCAGAATTAAGTTGCTCAACTTTCTTCTCCAGATTCTCTCCTTCAACTTCATTTATATTTTCATTTGAATCAATTGCTTCTGAGCCGTCTTGAATTCTAGAGGAATACATCATTGCCTTTTGTTTTTTTTCCTCTTTTCTTTTGTCTGCTTCGGATATTAACCACCATGCTAGACCTGCTGCTCCAATAAAAGCACCACTTATTAATGATAAAAGATTATTTGAAGACGAATCTCTGTATTCAGACATTGGTAAAATATTTACTCCTATATTCTATATTAGTTCTTATCTTGAAATATAGTACTTAAACGCGATAAAGGATTCCCAATACCGGGTACCAATAATGGTGTTTTTTCGTCTTCCTCATCTATGCAAGAAGTGTAAATTACCTGATTCGGGAATAATTTCGCAATTTTATTTAACCCTTTATTTGAGCAAATAGCAGTTATTAAAAGAATCCTATTTGAATCAACACCTAATTCCTTTAATTTAATTAAGGTTTCTAATGTGGTTGATTTTGACGTTATTTGTTCTGAATAAAATATAACTCCTTCATTTGATTCAATAGTTTTAGGAAGTTCCCCTAATGAGAGGGTTGAATTAGGAATTACCTCTTTAGATCCAAACCAAAGAGATAACCCTTCGGGCAACATTGCGAGCACTTTTATTGGATAATCAGTATTAATAAAGAATCCATCCGTGTCCCCATTATCAGTATTTACTATTTCTTTTTTATATGGCAGCCAATTACGTAATGCTTCATATGTAAGCCATTTCCCTAATTGCTCATATCCTGTTGAGTACAAAATATCTGGAGTATTTTTTTCTCGCAATATTGAAAGCCAATGTTTTATTAATGGATGAGGAGGAACAATAACCTTTAGTGACATTGCCATATATTTTCCTTTAAGATACTCTTACAAACTTTAAATACTTAAGTTCTAAAATACAGTCTTATTATGATTAAATCAATTGTTTTCCCCTCACTAAAGAATGCATTAATTACTTTGTTGTTCGTTGGGATTTTATTTTTTAATTCTGTAAATTCTGCATGGGCTAAACGACCTCCTGAGATTAGAAACCAGCAAGACCTTAATTTAGAGCCAGATATGCATGGTCAAGATTTAAGCGGTAACGAATACGTTAAGTTTGATTTGAATGGGTTTAATTTTAGTGAAAGTAATTTAGAAGGTGCAGTGTTCAATAATAGTAAATTGCAAAATTCGAAGTTTAATGGAGCCAATTTAAGAGATGCATTAGCTTATGCAACAGATTTTACAGATGCAGATCTTTCGGATGTTAATTTTACAAATGCTTTATTAATGGAGAGTAATTTTGAAGGAGCAAAAATAGATGGTGCAGATTTTACTGATGCAGTTCTTAGTCGTACACAACAAAAACAATTATGTGCGATTGCTAATGGCACAAATAGTTCTACAGGAGAGAGTACAGAATATAGCCTAGGCTGTTAATCATAAAAAATGAAAAAAAAAATACCAGTTATAGTTGTTTCAGGATTTCTTGGTTCAGGTAAAACAACTTTTCTAAGATATTTATTAAAAGAGAGTAATAAAAAATTTGGTTTAATAATTAATGAATTTGGTGATGTTGGAATTGACGGTGATTTGATTAAAAGTTGTGATAAATGTGATGAATCTGAAGACGACTGCGTAATCGAATTAAACAATGGATGTTTATGTTGTACTGTTCAAGATGATTTTGTTCCATCAATAAAAGCTCTCCTAGAATTTAATCCTCCTATCGAATCAATAATTATCGAAACAAGTGGCTTGGCACTGCCAATTCTCTTAATTCAAGCACTTAACTGGCCTGAAATTAGGTCTTCCATTTACCTTGATGTTGTTGTTGGTATCGTTAATGGAGAATCAATGCTTAATGGTTCACCAATTAATGATTTAAATAAAATAACAAAACAATATAATGAAACAGATAAAATTGATCACAACGCCACTATAGATGAACTTTTTGAGGAGCAACTAGAAGTTTCTGATATCGTTTTAGTCTCTAGATCAGATATCTTAAATGATGATCAGTTTGACGTTGTAAAACATAAAATTCAAGGAAGTCTAAACTCATCTACACCAGTCCTTAAATCCAATAATGGCAAAATTGATTTGAACTATCTATTTGATTTAAATTTTAAAAAAGAGACTTATAAAGAGTTTTTAACTGAAGAACATGACCATAATCATGTTGAACTTGTATCAGATTCATTTAAATTAAATTATTTCCTTGAAAAAAATGACTTTGAAAAGGAGATGTCAAAAATCTTGGATGAATTAAACATTCTTCGAATAAAAGGACGTATTTGGATACCAAACAAATCATTGCCTTTACAAATACAAATTGTTGGAAAGAAAATTAATACTTGGTTTGAAGAAGCCCCAGACAATTGTTGGAGACCAAATGATAATGCTGGGCTTGAATTAGTAATAATTTCCTTTGATGAAAAATCTATACAAACTTTCAATAAAAAAATTAAAGAGAAATTTAAGATTTTAAGTGACCCAAAAATAGCAATTTGACTTTATAGTTACTTGTCGGGATACTCACTTCAGTAGACAGCCCAAGATGGAAAATTCAAAAATTGCTTTAAAACAAATAATCTCTAACGAAGTCTCTTCAATTGATAAAATAAAATGTTCAAAATGTGGAGGGTCAGGAAATTTTAAAACACCTGAAAATTCAAGAAAAACTTGTTTAGTTTGTTTTGGTAGAGGCTACATAGACATTTAAAAACTCAGAAAACCTTAAGGTAAAAAAATATTTGTTTATTAATCAATAGTACTTTTTATTAAAATTTAAACTAATCTTCTAGTAGAAATTAATTTTTAATTGGACCAATTTGCTGTAAAAGTTTTTGTAAGACTAAGACCCTCAGTTTTAGATCCAGCAGGGGAAGCTACTAAATCTGCTTCTATAAAACTTGGAGCAGAGGGAATAAAATCATTACGTATAGGAAAAATGATTGAAGTGAAAATAGAAGGTAATGGTGAAAACGAAGTAAGAGAAAAAATTGATTTATTGTGTGATAGGTTATTCGCAAATACTGTTATTGAAGATTATGAGTATTCACTAGAAAAATTATAAGATGGATAATTTTACTGTAGGAGTTGTTGTCTTCCCTGGTTCTAATTGTGATCGTGATGTTGCATGGGCATTGGAAGGTTGTCTAGACATAAGAACAAAATACTTGTGGCATGAGTCTTCAGATTTAAGTGATGTAGATGCAATAGTTTTACCTGGAGGATTTAGCTATGGTGATTATTTGAGATGCGGAGCAATTGCGAGATTCTCTCCATTAATAAATGCCTTGGATGAGTTTGTTAAAAGCGGGAAAAGAGTTTTAGGAATTTGTAATGGGTTTCAAATTTTGACAGAATCAGGCTTTTTGCCTGGTGCTCTTACTGCAAATAAAAATCTTAATTTCATCTGTGATGATGTTGAACTTGATATCATTTCTTCAAAAGGAGGTTGGTTTAATAATGGAGGTGAAAAACAAACTATTAAGTTGCCAATAGCGCATGGGGAAGGAAGATATCATTGTGATTCTGATACTTTAAAAAAACTTGTAGATAATGAATTGATCGCTTTGAGATATAAAAATAATCCTAATGGATCCTCATTCGATATTGCAGGCATAACTAATGAAAAGGGAAATGTTCTAGGTTTAATGCCTCATCCAGAGCGTGCATGTGACGAGACAATTGGTGGGACTGATGGTCTCTTTACATTAAAATCATTAATATTGAAATAAAAAAGACCCCCAATTTTGGAGGTCTTTTTTTTATTTAATTTTGGAAGAAATTAAACAGTAGCTTTTACTTTTGGATCTAAATCACCTTTAGCGTAAAGATCAGCAAAGTAATTGGTGCTGTTTTGCTTAATCTTACTTGCTTGACCTTCGCACCAGAACTGCTTGTATCTGTCAAGACAAACTTGTTTCATGTATTTTCTAGCAGGTTTGTTGAAATGTCTTGGGTCAAAGTTTGCCTTGTCAGCAAATGCTGCCTCTCTTACTGCGGCAGTGAAAGCAAGCCTGTTATCTGTATCAATGTTGACTTTCCTAACTCCATTTCTTATTCCCTCTTGAATCTCTTCAACAGGAACACCGTATGTTTGAGGGATTTCACCACCATATTTGTTAATGATATCCAACCATTCCTGAGGAACTGAACTAGATCCATGCATTACAAGGTGTGTATTTGGAAGTGCTTTATGGATTTCAGCAATTCTGCTTATTGCAAGAACTTCTCCTGTAGGTTTTCTTGTGAATTTATAAGCACCATGACTTGTACCTATAGCAATAGCTAATGCATCAACTTTTGTTTTAGCAACAAAATCTGCAGCTTCTTCAGGATCAGTCAAAAGCATATCTGTAGAAAGTTCACCTTCAAAACCATGACCATCTTCAGCTTCTCCTTTCCCTGTTTCTAATGAACCTAAGCAACCTAATTCTCCTTCAACACTAACCCCAACTGAATGAGCAAAATCTACAACCTTTTTAGTAACTGCAACATTATATTCGTAACTTGCGGGTGTTTTTGCATCTGCCTCTAGAGAACCATCCATCATTACTGATGTGAAACCATTTATTGCTGCTGAATAGCATGTTGATGGCTCATTACCATGGTCTTGGTGCATTACAACTGGAATATTTGGATATGTTTCTGTAGCGGCAAGGATTAGATGACGTAAGAAAATTTCTCCTGCATAATTTCTTGCCCCTCTTGAAGCTTGGAGGATAACTGGACTATCAGTTTCATATGCTGCTTCCATGATTGCTTGAACTTGCTCAAGATTATTAACATTGAAAGCTGGAATACCGTAACCATTCTCAGCAGCGTGATCTAAAAGTAGTCTTAGTGGAACGAGGGCCATAATTAAAATAAGTTAGATGCTATACAAAGCACTTGTTTCCGCGAGTTTAGTACAAAGAGGGATCAAATGTCACGTAATTAGATATACAAAATCTATATTTTTATATTTAACCCGCTCTTCGACGATTCTCTTATGGCTTCGCAAACTTTATGACTAGCTAGTCCCTCGCATAAGCCTGGGATTACAGGTGTTCCATTAATTATACTCTGAGCCCATAAATTTTGAATTCTCAAAACTGGAGCTATCCTCCCGTCAGTCCATGTTTTTTCAAAATTAAAACTTGAATCTGCAGTTAGATTTTGTATTTTACTTTCGTTGTTTGAATATTTCAAATTAAAACCATGTACATAATCTTTTTGGTTTTCGCTTTTAAGAATTAGTGAACCTTCGCTTCCATATATTTCTAAACTGAATCCTCTACCATTTTTAGAAATTGATGATAAAGATACCTGACATGGAATAAGATTTGAGCTGTAGTTTGATATTTCTATATTGGCTAAACATACATCTTCACTCGTAACATCATTTAAATCAGATGAATTAGGTAAAGGTCTTTTTTTTATTGATGTTGCTAACTTGCCAGACACGTTTATTGCTTCTCCAAAAAACCAATTCAACATATCGAATGCATGAGTACCTAGAGCGCCAATAACTCCTCCACCTTTTTCTTCCAATGAATACCAATTCCAGGATCTATTGGGGTCGGATCTACTGCCCATTAACCAATCTAATTTGACTAAATATATATCTCCTAGGATATTTTCATCAATAAGTTTTTTTGTCTGAAGGAAAAGAGGTACTGCTCTATATTCAAAATCAACACATACGCTTAAATTATTAATCAAAGATATTCTCTGAAGCTCTTCAATTTCTGAGGAGGATATTGAAACGGGTTTTTCTAGGAGCAAATTTTTATTATTCTCAAGAGCTTGTTTTGCTAACTTAAATCTTGATTCAGGAGGAGTGGCAATAATAATTCCATCAATTTTTGGAGATTTAACTAAGTCTTCCCAATTGTGAAAAAAATCTAAGCCCGTTTCTTTTTCTAATATCGATTTTTGCTTTTTCTCGTAATGATAAATTGCTACAGGAGTTAAGTGATCAGACTCTTTTAATGCCTCTAAATGAACTTTTTTCCCAAATCCTAGTCCAGCGATTGCTATTTTTAATTTTTTATTTTTAGTATTCATTCTTATTTATTAATAAACTCTGAACAGCTATTTTCAATAACAACATCTATAAGTTCATCATTATTAGAAGTTTGCCATTTTGAATTGAATTGAGGAATTCCATTTATTGATGTATCTTTGAACTTTTTTTCATTGCAATTAATTCTCATTACATAAAGTGATAATTCTCCATCATCATCAGAATTAGTTGGATTCTTAAAGAACTTTGTTAATACACTTATTTCACCATTTGGGAGCGACTTAATACTCCCTTTATCAAGCCATTCTTTCCCATCATCATTCTCTTTAAGGAGAACCCAATCAACATTTCCTATCGCATATGAATAGGAGGCAAAGTTTAAAATAAAGAGAAGAAGGCTTAAAGAAAAATAAAATAAATTAGAAATTATTCTCATTTTATATATTTGATTCTGCAAGTTCTTTTACACCATGAATTTTTAAAATTTTAGTCAAAGTATCCTTGAGATCTTTCCTTTTCACTATTACATCAACAAAACCATGCTCAAGAAGATATTCAGCTGTTTGAAAATTATCAGGTAATTTTTCTCTTAATGTTTGTTCTATTACCCTTCTTCCAGCAAATCCAATAAGTGCTTTAGGTTCCGCCAAAATTAAATCACCTAACATCGCAAAGCTGGCTGTTACCCCTCCAGTAGTTGGATGAGTTAACAAGGGCATATATAGGAGATTTTTCTCTTTATGTTTTTTTAGTGCTCCAGATATTTTTGCCATTTGCATGAGACTTAACATACCTTCTTGCATCCTTGCTCCTCCTGATGCGCAAACAATAAGAATTGGAAAATTTTCCAAAGTTGCTCTCTCAATTATCCTTGTAATTTTTTCACCAACTACTGAACCCATGGATCCTCCCATAAATCTAAAATCCATAACAGCTAATGCTAAAGGCATGGAATTCACAGAACAGATACCTGTTACGACTCCATCTCTTAAACCTGTACCTGCTTGACTTTCTTTAATTCGATCAGCATACGCTCTTCTATCTTTAAAACCCAAAGGATCTGTAGGACTTAGTGAACTATCAAATTCTTTGAAAGAATTTTTATCAGCAATTATATTTATCCTTTCATCGCTATTAATCCTATTGTGGTGTCCACAATTACTACAAACATTGAAATTTGAAATTAGGTCTTTTCTATAGGCTACTTGCGAACACTCTGAACATTTAACCCACAAACCATCTCCT
>CACNQB010000014.1:0-10281 GCA_902622435.1 uncultured Prochlorococcus sp.
ATCTCAAAAAAGAGTATTGAATATTGTTGATCTTAAAAATAGGATCAAATCAATTATGAATTTTAACGAAAAGGAAAATTTTGTTGAAATCCAGAAGGTAATTACTAGAGTAAGCAAACTAGCAAATAAAAGCGATATTTCAAGAGATGTTCTCTCAACAAGAGATTATGTAAACACAAAACTTTTTGAAAAAGATTGTGAGTTCAAAGTTTTTGAATTTATCGGAGAATTAGAAAAACTTTTTTCAGAAGGTTATTGCAATTATTTGGAACTTCTAAATTTGTTTGAGGTTAATGTAAACACTATCGAGGATTTATTTGATAACGAAAAGGGAGTACTAATAATGTCAGAGGATTTAAAAATAAGAAATAATAGACTCAATTTGTTGAGCTTAATTAGAAATTATTCTCTAAAAATTGCCGACTTTACACTTTTGAACTCTTAACTTTAATTCCTCCCTTTATTGAATAATTTTCTAGCATTTTTTCTACCTCTTTATTTTCCCTAACAGCACTATCAACGGGTTTATATTTTAGAGGCGCTAGGGCTTTCCCTCTTAAAATCGAACCAAGTGTAAGCATCGTAATTTTAAGTTGCTGTAATGGTTTCATAGAGACAACTCTTTTGTATAAGTAACTATCAAAAGTAAGTCTTTGAACATCCATATCATCACACATCTCAACAAAGGCTTCTCTAGCAGAATCATTTCTGTAGAAAATATTTTGAAGGATTTCTAGCACCTTATAAGTTGTGCCATATTTTTTATCCCATTTTTTAAGATAGTTTTTTAAATCTTTTTCTGATGGAATTACTTGACCATTTTTTGATGCTGCAACAATTTCTTCAGCACACATTCTTCCGCTTTTTGCAGCAAAATAAATACCCTCTCCAGAACTTTTTGTAACATAACCAGCTGCATCACCAACCAATGCCATTCTCCCAACTACTCTTCTTGGTCTTGGATGCTCTGGAATAGGGTGAGCTTCTACCTTTATTACTTCACCATTAACAAGTCTTTTTTTTGCCCTATTTCTTACACCCTCTTGAAGACCTTTAATTAATGACTGGTTTTTTTGCATTGTTCCTGTGCCCACAGCAACATGATCATATTTAGGAAATACCCACCCATAAAAATCAGGAGAAACATCAGTCCCAACATACATTTCAGCAAGATCTTCGTAGTAACTCATTTCTTCTTTAGGCAATTTAATTCTTTCCTGAAATGCTATGGCAACTTTGTAATCACCTGCATCCATTGCTTTTGCGACTCTGCTATTGGCTCCATCAGCTCCGATCAAAAGGTCAACAGTAAGCTCTTTTAGTTCCCCTTTTTTATCTCCATTCGTAAAATCTGAGTAGGAAAGCTTATATGGCCCTTGATTATTATCACCAGTATCAATAGAAGTAACTAATCCATTTATTAAAGTAGCACCAAGATCTGAAGCTCTGTTGCGCATAAAGGCATCCATAACTTCTCTTCTACACATCCCAATAAACTCACTATCACTTTTCCCATAAACTCTATCTAAACTTATATCTACTTCTCTATTTGATGGAGATATCATTCTCATATGCCTTACTTTTCTATCAATAATCGACTCAGGTAAATCAAATTCTTCGACCATGCAAAGTGGAATTGCTCCTCCACATGGTTTCGCATTATCTAATTTTCTCTCGAAGAGCCAAGTTTCTATTCCAGCTTTAGCAAGTATTTCTGCCGCACATGAACCACTTGGACCTCCACCAATAACAGCTACCCTCAACATATGAAAAAAAAATAATACTGTATATAAAAACTACATCTTTTTTGCTTATAAAAGTGCATTTCTTAAAATAATAGTTAATATCGAAATATCTTTTCCAAATTCACTTCTAAATATTGGAACTAAACAAAGATATCGATCAATTTGATATACCCCTTGCCAAAAGAATTTACCTAAATAATCCAAATTCAACATTATTAAAAAAACTATTAATATTTTCTCCATTTCTTTTTCTTATCTTTTCTTTCACTACATTGCGATTAATTAAAAATATAGAAATAGGATCTCTTGATAATCTCAATTTTCAGGCTCAGGTAAATCACGACCATAGAATTTTAGGTCATTTACCCTATGCGGAAATTTCTAAGAAGAAACTTGTTTTAATTGAGCCTAATATTGAAGTTCATATGGATATGCGCGATTCTTTACTAAAGATGAGAGAAGAAGCCAAAAAGGATGGGATATATTTAGTCTTCTTGAGTGGTTATAGATCAATAAATTTGCAAAATGATATCTTTTATTCTTTAAAATCTATTAGAAATCAAGAAGCGGCAGAAAGAGCTAGAGTTTCGGCCCCACCAGGGTATTCCGAACATAGTACAGGTTTCGCAATCGATATTGGTGATGCTACTCAAAGAGAGACAGACTTTGAAACCGACTTCGAAAATACTGACGCCTTTAGATGGTTAATAAAAAATGCAGCTAAGTTTCACTTTAAGTTATCGTTCAACAAAGATAATAAATATATAGATTACGAACCCTGGCATTGGAGATATGAGGGGTCAATTGATGCATTAAAAGTTTTTGAAAGCTCAAATAGAAAATTATAAATCTAATTGATTAATTTAATTATTCAATAAATTATATTTTTCAAAGTCTTAAAGAGAAAATTCTCATAATAAGCATACTTTGAGTTAGCCTTAATAAAGTCAATCTAATATTTATATAAATCTATAAATGTCATCTTCGATAAAAGAAATTAGAAATGTTGCAATTATTGCTCACGTAGATCACGGGAAGACAACTCTTGTAGATGCATTGTTATCTCAATCAGGAATATTTAGAGACAATGAAGTTATCCCAACATGTGTAATGGATTCAAATGATCTTGAAAGAGAGAGGGGGATAACAATTCTCTCAAAAAATACTGCAGTTAACTATAAAGATACCAGAATTAATATTATAGATACACCTGGACATGCTGATTTTGGAGGAGAAGTTGAAAGAGTTTTGGGAATGGTTGATGGTTGTCTGCTTATTGTTGACGCGAATGAGGGACCTATGCCTCAAACAAGATTTGTTTTAAAAAAAGCATTAGAAAAAGGACTTAGGCCTATAGTCTTTGTAAATAAAATTGATAGACCACGAGTGGTACCAGAAATAGCAATTGATAAGGTACTTGATTTGTTTTTGGAATTAGGAGCTGATGATGATCAATGTGATTTCCCTTATCTTTTTGGGAGTGGATTATCTGGTTTCGCAAAAGAAGAGATGGAATCTAATAGTGACAATATGATGCCTCTTTTTGAAGCTATTATCAGACACGTTCCTCCTCCAGTAGGTGACATTAATAAGCCTCTTCAGCTACAAATTACTACTTTGGACTATTCTGATTTCTTAGGCAGAATAGTAATTGGAAAGATTCACAATGGAACTATAAAAAATGGCCAACAGGCTAGTTTAATTAAAGAAAACGGAAAAACTATTAAAGGTAAGGTTAGTAAGCTTTTAGGATTTGAAGGATTACAAAGAATTGATATAAATGAAGCATTTGCAGGTGATATTGTTGCTGTTTCTGGTTTTGATGACGTCAATATTGGTGAGACCATAGCATGTCCAGATTCTCCTCATCCTCTTCCATTAATCAAAGTTGATGAACCTACCTTAAATATGACTTTTGTTGTCAATGATTCACCATTCGCGGGTAAGGAAGGAAAATTTGTTACTAGTAGACAATTAAAAAATAGATTGGAGAGGGAACTTTTAACAAATGTTGCCCTGAGAGTAGAAGAAACTGATTCACCTGACAGGTTTTCAGTTTCAGGAAGAGGAGAATTACATCTAGGGATATTGATTGAAACTATGAGAAGAGAGGGTTTTGAGTTTCAAATCTCACAACCTCAAGTAATTTTCAGAGAAATTGATAATGTTGAATGTGAGCCCATAGAGACTTTGGTTTTAGATGTACCTGAAGTATCTGTTGGTTCTTGCATCGAAAAACTTGGATCTAGAAAGGCAGAGATGAAAAACATGCAGACAAGTTCAGATGGAAGAACTCAATTAGAGTTCCTTGTACCATCAAGAGGACTAATTGGATTTCGTGGTGAATTTGTTCGAATAACAAGAGGTGAAGGTATCATGAGTCATTCATTTTATGAATATAAACCTAAAACAGGAGATTTTGAAACTAGAAGAAATGGAGTCCTTATAGCTTTTGAGGAAGGTGTGGCAACATTTTATGCATTAAAGAATGCAGAAGATAGGGGAGTCTATTTTATTAAACCTGGAGTTAAAGTTTATAAGGGAATGATAATTGGAGAGAATAATAGACCTCAAGATCTTGAATTAAATATATGTAAAACTAAGCAGTTGACTAATATGAGGTCTGCAGGGGCAGAAGAACTTGATACTTTGCAGTCACCTGTTGATATTACCCTTGAAAGGGCACTCGAATATATTGGTCCAGATGAAATGCTAGAGGTAACACCGGATTCAATAAGAATGAGAAAAATAAATAAAAAGAAAAGGAATTAATAATTAGTTTCATGAACGAAGAAAGTACAAAAAGTTTTAAAGATTCTCTTTTTACTGCTTTAAATCTTTTTAATAATCATGAATGGTATGAGGCTCATGATGCTTTTGAAGAAATATGGAATTGCGTTGATGGTGACGAAAGACAAGTTATCCAGGGAATTTTACAAGTGTCTGTTTCTCAGTTTCACTTAAGTAAGGGTAATTTAAATGGAGCTACTATCCTGCTTGGAGAGGGTTTAGGTAGAATAAAAACTAGAACTAAGATTAATTTAGGAATTGATCTTGAATTATTCTGCCAATGTTTAGAAGATTTATTGAAGAAATTACAATATAAAGAGCTATTAAGTGAGAACGATAAGCCTTTTTTGAAACCTCTTTGATAAATATGAATATATCTTTATCCTAAATGAAATTATTATTTTCTATCCCATTTTTTTTTCAAGAAAAAAAGAAAACCAATCGATCTCAAGAAAAATGAACCTAAAGATTCATAATGTATCCCTTTCAATTAAAGGAAGATTAATCGTAAAGGATGTTTCCATAACTGTTAATCCAGGGGAAGTTGTAGGTTTGATGGGGCCTAATGGTGCTGGGAAAACTACAACTTTTAATCTTGCAGTTGGGAATATAAAACCAGATAAAGGTGAAATTTTAATGAATGGGAAAAACATAACCAATCTTCCTCTCCCATTTAGATCAAGACTTGGTTTAGGGTACTTAACTCAGGAAGCGAGTATATTTAGGGACCTCACTGTTAAGGATAATATAGATTTGGCTTTACAAAATTCATCTTATAGTAGAGCAGCGATAAGAAATAGAAGAGAGCAATTAATTAATGAATTTAATTTGAATAACTTTGTAGATAATTATGGTTATCAACTTTCAGGCGGAGAGAGAAGGAGGTGTGAGATAGCTAGGGCTCTCACTGTAGGCAGAAAAGGACCTAAATATTTGTTATTAGACGAACCTTTCGCTGGGATCGATCCTCTAGCTGTTAATGATCTAAAAAAACTAATTCTTAAATTAAGTAGTGATGGGGTAGGGATTCTTATCACAGACCATAATGTGAGGGAGACCCTTCTAATTACTAATAAGTCTTATGTATTAAGTGAAGGAAAAATATTAGCTAAAGGTTCGTCAAGTGAATTGGCTGATAACACAGTAGTAAAGAAGTTTTATTTAGGAGATAATTTCAAACTTTGAAATGCTTTTTTAAAAATAAATTAAAAATTTATTATTAAAGATTTACTCATATAAGAATGATTTTAATTATTATTTGTTTGTCATTGAATATTAAAACTTGAGAAATTTCTAGAAATGATACTAGATAATTTTTTTAAAAATTTAATATATGAACCGGTTTCAGTTTTAGGTCTTTTAGTTTTTTATTTTTTATTAATTAACTTACCAATTTCTTTGGGTGCAGTTTTTAAAAAAAAGTCTTCCTCTGTTGTAAGACTTATTACGATTTTAGTGAACTTATTAATAGCATTACAATTACTTTTTAGGTGGTCAATTTCTGGACACTTTCCTATTAGCAATTTGTATGAATCTCTTTATTTCCTTACTTGGGGTATCACATTAGGTCAACTATTGATTGAGAGAGAATACCAAGCTCCAATAATTCCCTCAATTGCTATACCTATTGAATTACTGACTGTGGCTTTTGCTTGTTTTGTTTTACCAGAGGATTTGAAATTATCATCCAACTTAGTTCCAGCTTTAAGGTCTAGTTGGTTAGTAATGCATGTTAGCGTCGTAATGCTTAGTTATGCAGCATTAATAATAGGTTCTTTACTTTCAATGTCCGTTTTGTTTATTAATAAAAATAAGCCGCTTCAAATCAGAAGTAGTTCTACAGGTACAGGAGGATTTAAACTTTCAAATAGCTATCCTGTAAATGATTTAGTTGAACCTATTGAATTTTCTCATTCGGAAGAATTAGATACATTAAGTTATCGTTCTATATTAATCGGATTTGTTCTTTTAACTCTTGGTTTAATTTCAGGTGCCGTTTGGGCTAATGAGGCTTGGGGCACATGGTGGAGTTGGGATCCAAAAGAAACATGGGCATTTATCTCATGGTTATTTTATGCCGCTTATCTGCATATGAGAATTAGCAAGGGTTGGCAAGGACGTAGACCAGCATTATTAGCATCTACAGGCTTTTTAGTAGTTTTAGTATGTTATTTGGGAGTTAATTTCTTAGGAATAGGATTACATAGTTATGGCTGGATATTTGGGTGATCTGTTAATCTCCCAGAATATTTATTGAGGTTCAGAAAGAACATTTCCCTTTTGAGCATCTTGTGCAACTTTTCTCAAATCATCACATCCCTCTTTTAATGTTGGGTAAGCAAACATTCCACTACCTGCAATAAAACAATTAGCTCCAGCATCTGCACATTGTGAAATAGTCCAATTTGCTTTTATTCCCCCATCAACTTCAATGTCGACATTTAAGTTTTTTTCGATTACAAAGTTTCTTATTTCTCTGATTTTATTAAGCATTGTTGGGATATAAGCTTGTCCACCAAAGCCTGGATTAACTGTCATAACTAAAACATGATCAACCATATCCATAATGTTTTTAATCATTTCAAAAGGAGTATGAGGGTTTAATGCAACAGAAGGAGATCCTCCTAGATCTCTTATTCTCCCGAGAACTCTATGCAAATGAATATTTGCTTCGGCATGAGCTATTACTACTCCTGGTTCACCATTCGCTCCTTTTGTAGCGTTTACATAAGATTCAAGCATGGTTTCGCAGTTATATTGACTCACCATTAATTGAGTTTCAAAAGGAACATTGCAATATTTCCTGCATGCCGAAATCATTTCAGGACCGAATGTAAGATTTGGAACAAAATTACCATCCATTACATCAAATTGAATTCTATCTACCCCAGCTTCCTCGAGCTCTTTCACACATGCCCCCATATTTGCCCAATCTGCGGGTAAAACTGAAGGAATTATTTGAATTGGTCTATTAACACCAGCTAAAATTGTTTGATTTGACTCAGTCATTTAATTTTTAAAATATTTAATAAAGATACTATATTTAGTTGTTTATTCCTAATTTCAAGTCACGGCCTGATAAAGTATCACCTGTAAAGAGTTAAAAAAAGCTTAATAGCATAATAGTTCTTATAAAAATTACATTTTTTATGAGATCATACTCAAAACCTTTAAGAAAATCCTCAAAATTTAATTGTGAATCAAACTTTAATTCAAGAAATTCTCGAAGTTGTCGAGCAAGCAGCTATTGCCTCAGCAAAACTAACAGGACTTGGTCAAAAAGATGAAGCTGATGCTGCAGCTGTAGAAGCAATGAGATTGCGAATGGGCAAAATTGAAATGAAAGGAAAAATTGTTATTGGAGAAGGTGAAAGAGATGAAGCACCTATGCTTTATATAGGTGAAGAGGTTGGCAGTGGAAATGGCCCAGGAGTTGACTTCGCAGTAGATCCTTGTGAAGGAACAAATCTTTGTGCCAATAATCAAAGAGGTTCTATGGCGGTTTTAGCTGCCTCTGATACGGGTGGTCTTTTCAATGCGCCTGATTTTTACATGAACAAATTAGCAGCGCCTCCTGCGGCCAAAGGTAAAGTAGATATTAGAAATTCAGCTACTGAAAACTTGAAGATACTAAGTGATTGCTTGGGCCTTTCTATTGATGAGCTTACTGTAGTTGTAATGGATAGAACTAGGCATAAAGATTTAATTAAGGAGATTCGAGGATGTGGCGCAAAAGTACAACCGATTTCTGATGGTGATGTTCAAGCTGCGATTGCATGTGGTTTTGCAGGTACTGGGACACATTGCTTGATGGGTATAGGTGCAGCTCCAGAGGGTGTTATTTCAGCTGCTGCAATGAGAGCTCTTGGCGGACACTTTCAAGGACAACTAGTTTATGATCCAGCAATCGCTCAAACTTCTGAATGGGCTGATTACACAAAAGAAGGAAATATAAAACGTCTTAATGAAATGGGCATAACAGATATAGATAAAATCTATGAAGCGAATGAATTGGCATCGGGAGAAAATGTTGTTTTCGCAGGTAGTGGAATAACTGATGGATTATTATTTGATGGAGTTAAATTTGAAAGGGATTGTGTTAGAACAAGTAGTCTTGTTATTAGTACATTAGATAGTACTGCAAGGTTTACAAATACTGTCCATATAAAAGATGGTGCTAAGAGTATCAGCCTTTAAAAATTCACTTTTGATTTTATGCATATTGTTGTCGTCGGACTGAGTCATCGCACGGCACCTGTCGAAGTGCGTGAGAAGTTAAGTATTCCTGACCAATCCATAACAGAGTCATTGAATGCATTAAAAGCTTTCAATGATGTATTGGAGGTGTCAATTTTAAGTACTTGTAATAGGCTGGAAATATATGCGCTAGTTAAGGATAAAAATACTGGAATTTCATCTATTAAAGAATTCATATCAGAATATTCTGGAATTATTTTTGAAGATTTAAATCCACATCTTTTTTGCTTTAGACAGGAAGAAGCCGTTTTGCATTTGATGAAAGTCTCGGCAGGACTCGATAGCCTAGTTTTAGGCGAAGGACAAATCCTTTCGCAGGTTAAAAAAATGATGAGATTAGGTCAAGAGAATCAATCTACTGGACCAATTCTTAATAGATTATTAACCCAATCAGTTAGTACAGGTAAGAAAGTAAGGTCCGAAACCAATTTGGGAACTGGAGCTGTGTCAATCAGTTCAGCAGCGGTAGAACTAGCTCAATTAAAAATTGGTCAAGAAAAGGGTTTTGATACCCTTGTAAGTTTGGAATCAGAGAACGTTCTTGTTGTTGGCGCCGGACGAATGAGTAGGCTTTTAATAACTCATTTAAAATCAAAAGGATGTCATAAACTTATTCTTTTAAATAGAAATATTGATAGAGCATTAAATCTGGCGCAAGACTTCCCTGATTTAGAAATTGTTTGTAGAGGGTTAAACGAATTAGAAGAAAACATTTCTTTATCTTCGCTTGTTTTCACTAGTACTGCTTCTGAAGAGCCAATTATTGATCTCCCAAAAATTAAAAATTTAAATTTGAGTAATAGACTTAAATTTATTGATATTGGTGTACCGAGAAATATATCTAATGATGTCAAACAACATGAATTTGTTAAGTCATTTGATGTTGATGACCTACAAGAGGTCGTTTCAAGAAATCAAGAATTTAGACAGAAAATAGCGAAGGAAGCGGAATCTTTAGTAGAAGAAGAAAGGATCATTTTTCTAGAATGGTGGGCAAGTTTAGAGGCCGTTCCAGTAATTAATAAACTTAGATCAGATTTGGAGTTAATTAGAAAAGAGGAATTGCAAAAAGCACTTAGCAGAATGGGACCAGATTTTTCGGCTCGAGAAAGAAAAGTTGTGGAAGCTCTTACTAAAGGAATAATTAATAAAATACTTCATACGCCAGTCACAAAATTGAGAAGTCCTCAATCAAGAGAAGAAAGACAAGTCTCTTTGAAAATCGTTGAAAAATTGTTTTCTTTGGTAGAAGAGGATAAAAATAACTAACTTTTTTCGATTTATATTAAGTTTTTCCAGTGATTTATCGAAATACCTTTGTAAACTGACCATTTGTGTTTCTAAATATGCCCATAATCAGTTACTTTAAGTAGTTGTATATCTACCTCCATTAGATTGAATGAAGCGTGTGTTGGCCATAATCCTCGGAGGAGGAAAAGGTTCTAGACTTTACCCTCTAACAAAAATGAGGGCTAAACCTGCTGTGCCA
>CACNQB010000015.1:0-7189 GCA_902622435.1 uncultured Prochlorococcus sp.
GATTGTTTTAATTACCGATTTTTTAGGATCTTTATTTGGATAACAATTAACAATTCTATATTTACCACCTTTTCTATCTGTCTCAACAAGAGTAAATTGAACAAATTTTTCTTTTTCAACATTTGAAAAATCCTTTACTTCTATTTTGATTATTTCTTCATTTTCACTTTCAATTATTCTGGATTTCCCTCCACAAAGAAGAACAGCAGTTTCTTTAGTTACATAAAATAATTTTTTTTCATCATTAATGGATGATTTACCTTTCGTAATCGAAATTTCATCCTTTGTAATGGATAATTCATCTTGGGTAATGGATAATTCATCTTGGGTAATGGATAATTCATCTTTTGTACTACAAGAAGTAAGAATAAGAATAAATACAACCAGTAGCTTTTTAATATTTTTTTTAAATGATAAATTCACTTGTAATTGCTTTTAATTGTTTTTTATTTAGTTGGGTAAGATAGCTATAAATTTCTTTTCTACATAATCTGTCTTCAACTCTTTTACTTTCAAGAATTGAAAAAGTAATAAAATTAACAAGCTGAATCTTATTCATATTTACTTTTTAAGTGTCTATTGTTAACCCTGAGTTAAATTCTTATTAAATAAACTTCGACTATTAGAAAAATATTTAGATTAGAAATTTTTTAAACAAATTTATTTTCTGCTTAATAACTTCTTAATCTAATAATTTTAAGTTTTGAATATCTCCCATATTTTTAAGCCTTGAATATCGAAGACATTAAATCAAAAATAACAATAAGAAATGAGTTTAAATAATTTACCTTCTCCCAAAAGATCAAATCAAGCAAAAAATACGGAGCAAATCAAATATTCTTATAAAGAAAGTTTTAAAATAGAGAATGAATCTTTTTTAGATGATTCTGCATTTATTGAAAATTACAATAATGCCCTTAAATCACCTCAATCAAGGAGACTATATAAAATAATAGAAAGTCAAGTTCATACAGAAACAATTTAAGCCATAAGTACACTATCAATATGATCACGGGGTAGGGTAATTATAAAAAAATTATTCTATATTTTTCTCATAATGATGTGTTTTACCACTGGTAATTCATACTCAAAGGGTCGTTCTCCTTGGAATTTCTCTGAGGACTTTGAAAATGAAAAAGTAGGAAGATTGAGAACCAACAAATTTACGACCAACGATAAGGGTACAGGTCGAAAACCATTTAAAATTAGAAAAGATCCTGATGGCAATCAATATCTTGAAGTTACAGTGAAAGATGGATGGAATGTTGATCAAAAAGGAAGAGAAAAGGAAACAACTGAAAGAGCAGAATTTCAGGTCAAACCCAAAAGAGCATTAGGTAAAGAAATATGGATAAGTTTCAAAAAAAGACTTCCAGAGGATTTTACTCATATCGACGATAGAGTTCTATTTTTTCAATTCAAAAACACAATGCATATTGATGATGGAAAAAATGGTCCTCTGATAGGATTACGTTATTATAAAAATGGAAATAGATTAAATATAGGAGGAGATACTGGAGGAAATGCAGGTCGATCTAAAAGTCGAAAGGAAGAGCACCTTCATCGTATTGAAACAAAGTATAAAAACTATGGAGGAAATTGGTTTCAAAAATGGAAAAAGTACCGAAATAAAAGTAAAGACAGAGATGTTGAGGGTAAAGCCAGTGTCACTCCATTAGGGAAATGGAGTACATATAAGATTGGAATCCATAATACAAAGAATGATGATGGTTTTGTGAAAGTTTATAAAGATGGCGATTTGATGTTTGATTATAATGGTGTCACTTATGATTGGCGTGGACGTTATTATCAAAGTCATATCAGAATCGGTATCTATCGAGATCGAGTAGTTGGAATTAAATACCCCGATCAAACGATTCACTTTGATGATTTCATTGTTGTTTCAGATGAAAAAACTTTAGACCAATTGATCAGAAAACATTAAAAAACCCTAGGGGACCAGAAAATTTTAACTCTAGATAAAATTTCTATCTAAAATTATTTTAAGAAAAACTACTTTTAAAGATTTTTTAAATATATCTTAAATCAAAACTTGTTTTTTGAATGTTAGTTTGTTTAAACGTTCATCCAATTTATTTGGACGCATGACATGAGAATAGGGAACGGGATTCTCATTAACTGCATAAGATCATGAATGAACTCTCTCAAATAAGAGAAAAAATCACAAGAGCTAAGAGGCTTTATGAAGCCCAAATCTTGGCAACTAAAAATGGAGAAGTAACTCCATATAGACGATCAGTATTTGAAGAAAGAATCAATCAAGCACAAAAAGAAATAAAATTGAGAGACTCAAAAAATTAAATTCTTTTTTTGTCTAAATCTATTTTGTATCAGCTACATTCTTGAAGAAATCACAATAAGCCATTAATTCTGATTCGGTTTCAACTTTAAGATTTAAATCATTAATTGCTTTCTTGGTATCAATTTTGTATCCATACCAATCGAGACAAACTTCTCTCTGCTTTTGGGTTGCAGAAATCTTTTGAGTAGCTATTTTGTTTGAGTTATTAGTACAACTCGCAAGGAAAATAGTTGAGAGAGCTAGTAGTGGGAATAGCAGTCTTTTCATTTGTTAATCACAACAACTTTCCATTGTTGCTGAAGAAGTCCAAGAAGATTCTTCCATAGTTGAAAGATCGACTCTATGCGTTGCCATCCAATCACCATTAGCTTCAACAAACTTTTGAACATTACCTTCTGGAGCCTGATGAATAACAATAACTTTTTGAGGATCTTTTTTACTTACACCTCTAAATAGTGGCTTAATAAGAAATTCTGAATGCCTTTTATCTGCTTCTTCACTATCAAATATTGCAGCCCATTCATCGAAAGTGCTTTCGATTTTAAAAGTAAAAACAGATGTTATAGAACAAGACATAATAAAATATTATTTGTAGCCATAAAATAAGTCTGTTTAATTAAGGTTTGGTTAATTATCTTTAAACGGAATTAAAATACCTTTTTTTTCAAATTTGAGCCAACCTTTTTTTTCTAGTATTTTTAAATTTCTAGTTACGGTTACTCTTGTTGAAGAAATTGAATTACCGATAATTTTATGGGTTAAATTAAATTCTTTTAAATTTAGATAAATATGTTTATCTTTTTTTAAGCCAATTATTGAGGATAAGTATAAAAGAAATTCTTTTAGTTTTTCTTCTGATTTTTTTATATTACTTATTAATAAAAGTTTTTCCAATTGATCAATTCTTTTTAGACTTTTTGCTAATAAGTCTGTAGATGAAAAAAATAGCCCTCTTTTAATTGTTTTAATTTCGCAATCTGTCAACGCAATTAATTTAATATTTTCGTAGTTACATAATTCCAAATTTATTACAACATTTTCATTTATTATCCCAACAATATTTTTCTTTTTCTTGATTTTTGATTCCATTATTAATATTCCTGATTTGACTTCTAGAATTGTATTTTCTTTAAATTCTATATTTTGCTTTTCAGGAATTATCATATTTATTTCTTAAAATGCTTTCAACCTAAATTTATAAAGTTAAAAATAAATTAAAAATTATTTAATTCCCTAATAAATCTGATTAAAAATTGACTAACTCAAAATAAAACAATTAATCAGAATTTCAACTCTTTTTCTAAAATATAAAAAACCTATAAACTCATTTTATTAATGAGTTTATAGGTCTCATAAACTTGCAATTTTTAATTGCTTACTTTAGTTTTAAAATCAGAACTTAGCAATTTTCTTTTCCTCTGGTTCTTCAGGCAAGTTGAAAGTGAATTGGAAAACTTGTCCACCAGCATCGCCACGTTCTGCAGCAACCGCACCACCTGATTCACCACGGGCTTGAACAACACCGATGAAGAGTTGATCGTCAGTGTCAATACTCTGAATGATCTCTTGTTCACCAGTTCCTGCAAGTTCATCCATAGAGTAGAATTTGCTTCCGAATAAACCATTTTGCTTCTTAGCTGTCAGAGCAGTTACGTTCCAAGAACCAGAGAACTCGGAAGTAGTTGCTTTGGAAAATGCACCACCAAGAGCAGATACACCTGCTTCATAACGTGAAGAGTGCTTACCACCAGCAAGACCTAATAGGTAGCCAGTGTTCGGTTCACTTAAAGTCATATCTGACTCTTTGATGGGAAGTACATACTTACGCTCTCCAAAGTCGTTTCCAGAATCCTCATCAACGATAAGGAAAGAACCATCAGCGTGTTTAGTCCAATAAAGTCCATCTGGAGCAACCATTGCTGCCTTATTTTTCTCAACATGAATTGCGGCAGAGCCATCCTTCACAACACCTTCACCACCAGTCTTAAGAACAAGAGCTCCATCAATGGCAGGAACAACACGAATACCAGTAGCAGGAAGGAATTCAGGGAGATCACCATCAGCAGCGTCTAGAGTGGCTCCAATGAAACCAAAATCGAAACCAAGAATCCCTCCTTTGTTAGTCATGTTCTGAACATAACGAGTACGGTTGATATCAGGATCTACTGCAGGGTGTTCGGCTTTTGAATCTCCGTTAAAGAAGGTGTAACCCTCAGGTTGTTCATCTGCTTGCTCCCACAACATCATCTCAGTATTGTTTACTGCGACTGGATTATCCCAGCCACCCCATTGATAGGAAGTAGGATAGAAACGACCCTCAAAGGAGTTAGGCGCATCAGCATTCTGCAGATACTCATCCATCATCTTTGCGGCAGGATTTGCTTCAAGACCTAGTGCAGCATAAGATTTAGTAGGCATTGCAAATCCGTAGATGCGACCGTAGAGCAAACCATTTCGTCCAAGGAAGGCATCGCGCTCATTAGCAGTAGAGTAATCAATCTCAGAACCATCAGGAAGACGATCCTTCATGCCGACATAAACCTTAAGAGGAGCTGGTTCTTGATTGTGATTATAACCAGCACCAACAATAACAACATAGTCTTTGTGTTGAGGGTTGATTGGCATGAGTTTTTCATAACCAGTCTGACCTAAAGCAGGTGCAGTGTAGGCAACTTCGTTCTTAACATCAACAGCTATTGATGCAAGACCCATCGTTTTATCAGATTCTGTTCTACCAGTCTTTTTAGAGCCAGTGAACATACGACCGATTTCCCACTCTTCAGCAGTAAACCATACATCATCCTCAAGCCCTATGCCATTACCATATTTATTTGCTTGTTCATACCATGCACCGCAAAAGGACTGTAGGAAGAAGTCGGCTTCAGAAAGTTTGTATTTATCTTGGAAAGGAACAATGCGTTGACTGGGAAGTGCTTGATTACCCCAGACTAAATTCTCCTTCGTTACTTCATCACCAAATACGTTGTAGATTGTGTTGAATAATTTACCAGAGTCCTTGACCATTCCTTTTGCAGAAGAACCATTTCGCATGAATTTAGCAAATTTTGCACGATCATAATCAATCGTGTGAATGTGAGAACCACTGAAAGTTACACCATTTTTCATAACCCAGTTATAAGTCTCAGGGACTGGTGCTTTACCCATGGTCGCATAAGATTCGGACTGATAAACAACTCGAATAGTATCGTTATCAAGCAGATATGCTGCCTGTCCATCTGGATATCCAGTCAGTGCAAGTCCGTTGTCTCCTACTTCGCCAACAGTAGCGAGTGCTTTAAAGTTTCCATATGGGAAGTTAACGTTTCCGTTACTACCATCCAGGACTGGGTTCAAAGCAAGACCTGCTTCAGGAATTAGAGCTCTGGTCTCACCAATACGTTTTGTTTCTGCAAGAGTACTGGCAGGAGCTACTAGCATCGTGCCTGTTAATATCGCAGAAAAGAGTTTTCTTTTCATTTTGTAATTTGCGAATTCTATAATTTAGGTGTGGTAACAATTTGTTTGTCACAAATTAAAGATTTTTTATTAGGGTTAAATTGAATTTAAGTAATGTATAAATTTTGATTAGCATTAGTAAATAAAGATACGTAGCTAAAATTTTTTTAATAATTTATTGACATTCAAATTTTTTTAATTATTTTAAACAAAAAAATGTTTAACACCTACTTAATAAAATTACCTTATAAGTTAATAATGTATAAAAACTTTTGACTATGAAAAAACTTCTTTTAATTGTATTTTCTTTATCTTTTCTTTCCTCATGCAGTAATGATAAAGATTTTTTTGTTACCAAAGAAAATGCATTAATTAGTTGCGGTGGGAAATCTCTTATTATCGAAAATGAAAATGAAGAGATAATTAATACAGAAGTTAAAGATTTAATAGATGGAATAGGTAAGTATGTGGAATTTACAGTTGTAGAGAATGATAAGAAAGGCGGAAAATATAGAATTATTAATTGTTATCCAAGTGAAGAACCACAAGATTCAATAATAAAAACTATTAAGACGAACTATAAATTGAATAATTAAAGACTCTAATAAAGATCTTGCGGTTTGATTCAGATTTAAGAATACTTTTTAGCATCCAGTTCGCTCTTCATTAGGCAAAACTTTTCTTCAGTCATATTAAGGGATCTTGGCAATTTTTTTAGCTTGGAGGACGTATTATCCAAACTTTTTTGTGTATAAATTTATTATCCATCAAATAATCTATTTAGGAAAGTGATTGGTGGTGTGGGGTACATACGATCGTTCTACATCTTTAAATATGACCTAAGAAATTTCTGTTTAAATTTTATGGATATAACTTATCAATAGCTTCTTTCTGTTCTTGTTTTTTTATTGCTTCAGCATCTAATACAGGGCAGATATTTTGATTCAGTGATGCAAAGAAACTGCTTCTATTGAATAGTTTGAAAAGTGGTGGGAGGAGTTGGAGTTTCAATTTTTATTGTTAACTAATCCATAAATACATAAAAGAGGGTTCACTATTAAAACAATCCAAAAAGGAGGAGGAGGTCCTCCATCAACAATTGTCCCAGCGTTAAAAGTATTGAATAGAGCTACTGCTAAAAAACAAAACATCAAAGCTAATTCACCTGATAAAACTTTTCTTAAAGAGGCTTTATCTCTTATGGAACTACAAATAATCAATAAACAACCAATTCCTAAATTACTAGCTGCTACAACATCTGCAGTACCTCTAACAAGAAGCAATGTTTCAGTTGAAGCTTTGCCTGCAATAGTTTCCACAGAAAAAATCAGTAGGAAAATAATTAATAATCCCAATAAAAGATGAAGTGCCCCAGTAGTTTTTAAAATATTTTTTAACTTCATAAATAAA
>CACNQB010000016.1:0-5730 GCA_902622435.1 uncultured Prochlorococcus sp.
GAGGACAATTGTTCTAAAATTGATTTCATATCTAGATAATCATATATATACATAAACTAGCTTTTATTCCTGATGAAATCATCAGATAGTGAACTAAATATTTATAAAATTGGAAAATTTTAGGGTTTTTTAACAATCATTCCATAATCTTTAATCTTGGGAGGCATTTTTTCAATTACTATCAAACTCTCGATAATTTCTTTAGCAACTGGTACAGCAACAGTTGAACCATATGCGTAAGATTTAGATGGCTCATCAACGACTACAAGGACAACATATTTAGGATCATTAACTGGTAAGGTAGCCACAAAACTACAAACTTTTTTATTTGTATAGGAACCATTCAAGGCTTTTTGGGAAGTGCCCGTTTTACCCGCTATTCTATAACCCTCGATTTTCACTCCAGATCCACTACCTTTTTCAACTACGCTTTCCATCCATTCAAGAACAGTTTTAGAGACTTCATGTGAAAAAAATTGTTTTTTTGGATTTTTATTAACTCTTTCTTTGAAAGTTGAGGTTACATGTGGAGTAACTTCATAACCACCATTTGCTAGAGCAGCATGAAGTTGAAGCAATTTAAGTGGCGAGATTGAGAAACCTTTGCCAAAAGAGGTTACAGCAGGCTCAATTGATTGATTTACAAATAAATCTTTTCTCTTTAGTTGGCCAGCAGTTGATTCAAATAAGTCAGTCTCTAAATTTTTATTTATACCTAAATTTTCAAGCCAATCCCAATAAATTGAAGGATCTAAATTTTGCATTA
Source organism: uncultured Prochlorococcus sp. (assembly GCA_902622435.1). Taxonomy (GTDB): domain Bacteria; phylum Cyanobacteriota; class Cyanobacteriia; order PCC-6307; family Cyanobiaceae; genus Prochlorococcus_A. Next base: position 767 of record CACNQB010000016.1, read on the forward strand.
TTTTTACCATCCCAACATTACTTGAAACCTGCAAAACTTTTGGATAGTCAATGTATCCATTACCTTGTTTATCCCAATTAGAAAGTGTCCATCCTCCAACATTAATTTTTCCAATATCTTCAACTAGTCCATCTTTCTGGATTACTTTTTCTTCTAAAGCTAAGGCAAGATTAATAGGCTTAAAAGTTGAACCAGGCTCAAACAAATCTTGAGAATACCAACCCCTAAAAAGTCGAGAATCGTACTGCCAAAATTTATTTGGATCGTAAGATGGGACTGTAACTAAGGAGAGAATCCGACCATTATTAACATCCATAACTATGGCGAATCCTTTCTTTGCATTCCATTTGCTTACTTGCTTTGATAATGCATTGAATGAAGCTTTCTGTAATTTTGAATCTATTGTTAGGCCTAAACTTTTGTAATCAGAAACAAAATCACCTGGGGCTGAATTATCCGGCAAAGGAGTTCCATCTCCTCCTCTTATTATTAAATTACTTTTATTAAAAACTTTAATTTGATTATCTAAATGAAGCTCTAAACCTGCTGAAGCTATATTCTCATCATTAACAAAACCGACAAGATTAGAGTAAAGTTTCCCTTGAGGATAATATCTCTGCGAATATTTAAATAAATCAATTCCACTTATTTGAAGGTTCTTAATCTTTTCAGCTTTTTCTTCGGAAATTTTATCCAAAAGCTTGATACCACTTATTTTATTATTAAATTTACTCAATAGTATTTCACCATTTATATCCAAGATAGGTGACAATTTTTCTATAACTTCTTCAATACTGCGAACTCTGTTAATTGAATCCCCAGGAAAATTAAAATATTTTGGATGGGCCCATAATTTATAGAGCGGTTTATCGTAAGCAACTAGTCTATTATTTCTATCAACAATTGCTCTCCTTTTTTTTAAGGCATTAGTTTTAGAAGATTGTATTAATCTAGCTTTCCTTTGCAAATCAGAGGCGTTAAAGACTTGCAATCTCACTAACCTTCCGAACAAACAGAATATTAATAGTAAGCTAAAAATATAGAGAAATTTAAATCTTCTTTGATCAAGGGGTATTAGACGAACAATCTTTTTGTATTTTTTCATCAATAGCCCCTTTGATATTTGCTATCACTAAAACCTTCAATGAAACTACTTAAATTTTTCTTAAACAAACTTTCTTTTCTTTCTGGAAGTTCATCTAAATAGATTAAATCTTCTGGTTTAGTTTTTCTATAAATACTGAGAGACTCAAGTTCACTAATATAAAATTCCTCAATTTTAGAAATATAATCAATGAGATTATTATTGATGGCTATAGTTTTAGATAAGTTTTTATATGTATTTGACCATTTTCTTTGACTATTAAAAGATAAGAAAAATAAGGTTAAAATTAATACCAACAGAGAAATATTAATGGTATCGAAAATTTGATGTATTAATTTGATATTAATTATGGATATTTTTTCGGAATTTTTTTTACCTTCATATAAAACTTTTTTTTTAAAATTAAGTTGATTCCCATAAGGTTTCATCTATGATTTATTTTTTAAATAAAAGAAGTGTTATTAATTAAATAAACATTTTTTTGTTTGATTCGCAAGTAAAAAATTAAATTCTTTATGTCCTCAATAAGAACAAATTTAAGAAGGTCAATCCATTCCATAAAGAATGCATGATAACTGAAGAAAACAAACTTCCTGAAGCAATTCTTGTAATTGCTAATCCAATCCCTAGAACAAATAATGGGGGCATTTCTCCCAAACTTAAATGGGCTAATGCAAAGATAAAAGCTGAAACTATGATACCCGAAATTACTCCAAAATCTCTTGAAAGAGTTGGCAGTAAAATACCACGAAATATAATCTCTTCAAAAAGAGGAGCTAATAGAGTTGTTGTTATAAATAATAGAAAAAATGATAAGTAATTATTATTGTTAAGAACAATTTCCAGCAAGGGGTTACTACCATTCTGATTATCGATCAGATTATTCATAATTAGAGAAATCAATAAAACAAAAGGAACAATTGTTAACCAACCTTTAATTCCCTGAATAATTGCATATTTTATTGGCAAAAAATTGAACTGTAAATAATCCTTTTTAAAAATAAATTCACCATTCAAGGATTTAATTTGATAAAAAACTATCCATAACGGGGGGATAGCCATAAAAAGATATCCAAAGAAGATTTTTAAAGATTGAGACAATTCATTAGAGATATTTTCAGAAAAAAGTTCGACCAAACTAATAGAAAATAAAGGTGATACCACTTCTCCTAAAACAACAAATCCACCTGCAATTAATAAAACCATATCTATTAATTCTAAATCTAAGGATTTAATTTCTTTCCAACCAAACTTTTTCAAAGATATAGTTGTCCATAATAGTTTTAAAGCCAGAATAGAGCCAATAAGTATTGTTAAAAGTGGTATTAGTCTTATGGCTAATATTTTAAAAAACATTTTGCTTGAAAACGATTTTGTTATTAATGCACTATCGTCAAAATCAAATTTCCGGCTTAAAAGGTGATATAAAAATCTATCACCCTTAAATAAATCAAATTTTTCAGGATTTATTTTATATGAATTATTATTAGATTTTTTTTCTATCTCATCAATCAGAAATTTATAGTTTTTATCTATAAAATCTTTGGATATATTTTTAAAAATTAAAGGATCATTTGATTCTGAAGTAATTATTCGAATTAATTTATTTCTTTCTGTTAGCTCTTCAAATGAGAAATCAGAGAGTGATTTATTTATTTGATCAACAGGATCATTAATGATAAAAAATTTTTTGAGATTTACAGGTATTGATTGGACAGATAATTCAGCAATTTCTTGCTCTTTTTGACTAATATCAAATGAAACTGATGGTCTATTTAAACTGTCTCTTAATCCTTGTTGCCATACAAAAAAAGTTATGACTATAGAAATAAAAGCTAAAGTGAGTTTTGACTTAGAAGTATTTTTAAAGATCATAACTTATTATATTCTTGAAAACTATAGTTAGTTATCATTTAATTTCCTTATATTTATGTATCTATTTTAATCACGCCATGAGATGATTAAATTATCTTAATTTTCAAATTTATATAATGGCTATAAGGTTAGTTTTAGTTAGGCATGGACTAAGCAGTTTCAATGCAAAAGGATTAATTCAAGGAAGAACAGACGATTCATTATTAACTGATGAAGGATACGAACAAGCCCAAAAAGCAGGAAAAGCATTATCAAAAATAAATTTCGATAAAATCTATTCCTCTCCACTTGTCAGAGCGGCAGAGACTGCAAAAACAATTAAAAAGACCTTCAATAAAAAACAGAATATTGTATTCGACGATAATTTGCTAGAGGTAGATCTTAGTGAATGGTCTGGTCTAAAAATTGATGAAATAAAAAAGAAATTTCCAGAAATTTACCCTGTATGGAAAAATGATCCAGAAAATCTTATCTTAAAAAGAAATGATAATAAAACTTATAAACCAATTCAAGAGTTATTTTTTCAAGCAAAAAATTTTGTAGAAGATATTTTAAAAATTTATCTAGACAAAGATGATGTAAATATTTTAGTTGTTGGACATAATGCAATTCTCAGATGTTTAATACTCTTGTTATTAGGAAAGCCTAAGCAAAGTTTTAGAAAAATAAGATTAGAAAATGCTTCTTTCTCGATACTCAATATTTCAAAGAAAGATAACTCTTTTAAGACTCAAATTGAATGCTTAAATCAAACTTCCCATCTTAATAAAAATATTCCAAAAAAAATTGGAGATTCCAGAATATTTCTTATAAGGCATGGTGAAACTAACTGGAACAAAGAAGGTAGATTTCAAGGCCAAATTGATATCCCTTTAAATGAAAACGGAAAAGATCAAGCTAGAAAGACTTTTGAATATTTGAAAAATATTTCTTTCAATAAGGCATTTTCAAGTTCAATGCATAGACCATATGAGACTGCACAAATAATCCTTCAGAATAACAAAGATTTAAAAATTGAGAAAATAGATTCACTCGTAGAAATCAGTCACGGATTATGGGAGGGTAAATTGGAAGCAGAAATTAGAGAAGAGTGGCCTGCTTTACTAAAAAATTGGCATGATAAACCTGAAGAAGTAATAATGCCCGAAGGTGAATGTATAAAAGATGTATCAGAAAGGTCAGTAGAAGCTTTTGACAAAATTTGTTTATCTCAAAAGGATAATGATCAAACCCTCATGGTTGCTCATGATGCAGTCAATAAAACTCTTATTTGTAATATTCTTGGGATTAATTATTCAAATATTTGGATGATAAAACAGGGTAATGGCGGCATAACTATAATTGATCTTTTTAATGATCCCAATAAGCCCCCTGTGATTAGCGCTCTAAACATTACAACACACCTAGGGGGAATACTTGATTCAACTGCTTCAGGAGCACTTTAAATTAAGCCTTGTTAAAAATTTATTTTGATGAATTCATAGTCAGAAAAAGTCTTTATTTACTGAAAAAGCCAACTTGTCTAAGAGGCCAAAATCTGAAATATGCTTTACCAATTATCTCTTTTTTATGAAGAAATTTACTTCCAGGCCAATATCTTCCATCCCAGCTATTTGCCCTATTATCACCTAAAACTAAAAAATGATCTTCTGGCACTTTTATGTTTTCAAATTTACCACAATTATTAAGTAGGGATAATGAGCACTTATAAGAGACATAGGGTTCAGGAATTAATTTATTATTTATTATTAATTCACCATTAGAGTTTACACTTACAATTTCTCCTGGAAGTGCCACCACTCTTTTAATATAAGCATCGCAAGCTTGATCCCTCAAACCAGGAATAAAAGACATTGGAGGAAAACTCATAAAAAAACAATATCTTTTTTTTGGCAAAGGCTTAGATCTTGATGAGATTAATTTTCTATCAAAGGAGTAAGGTGAGTTAAAAACAACAATATCTCCTCTTTTTGGTAAAGAGTTT
>CACNQB010000017.1:0-2290 GCA_902622435.1 uncultured Prochlorococcus sp.
CTCCTTCAGGTTCAACTTTGTTAAGGGTTGTGTATGGCTCTGTGGTGTTGCCTTTAGCATGAACTTTTTCATAGATTTCAAACTTAACGCCATATTTTGTTGTGCAAAAATCTTTTATTTCTGAAAGAGAGTCGGGTTCTTGTTTCCCGAAATCATTACAAGGGAATGCAAGTATTCTTAGGCCTTTGTTTGAATATAAATCATGTAGCTTTTGAAGGTCCTCATACTGAGCAGTATTTCCGCAATAACTAGCTACATTAACAACTAAAATTACTTCCCCAGAATATTCACCTAGTTTTATGGATGATCCGTCTGCGGAAAGAACAGCAGTATTTTGTACGTCAACTTGCATGTCTAAAAAAAATCACCCTTTGAAGATAGCATTGTAAATACTTTATTGTGTTTAATTTATATGGTAGTTTTAGTTATTTCTTTTATAAGTTTTAATTTTTCATTTATTTAACCCTTTATAATTAATATTATTAATTGATTTAAATTTGGACCCTTTAGACCCACTTACTGAAATTATTAATTCTGGTCAAGGTTTTTCACCTGCAATTACTTTAGAAAGAATTATTTGGGCAATGATTGGAATCTTTTTTTTAGGAGCGATTTCAAGATCAATAACTATTACCATGCGAAGTCAAAATTGGTTTGGAAGAAATTTTTTATTTAGTTATTCTCAAGAAAAAAAAATTACAGAAGATACCTCCTCAGAACCTTCTGGAGATGAAGAATAAGTTTATATATATATGAAAGAATCAATTTTTTTTAAAAAGAGAATTTTATTGCTTGGTAGCGGCGAGCTTGGAAAAGAATTAGTAATAGAATCCAAAAGATTAGGACTAGAAGTAATTGCAATTGATCGATATGAAAAAGCACCTGCAATGCAAGTTGCTGATTATTCAAGAGTAATTGATATGGGAGATAAAAATATCTTAAAAAACATCATAAAAGAATTTAAGCCTGACTATGTTGTCCCAGAAATAGAGGCACTTTCAATTGAAGCCCTAAAAGAACTAGAGGATGAAGGATTCAATATTGTTCCCAACGCCAGAACTGTAGAAATTACAATGAATAGAGATAAAATTAGAGACTTAGCTTCTAAAGATTTAAAAATAAAAACTGCAAAGTTTGATTATATTTTTGAATTTGATGATTTAGAAAAAAAAGCAGATGAAATTGGATTCCCACTTTTACTTAAGCCTTTAATGAGCTCTTCAGGAAAGGGACAGAGTTTGGTTGAAACAAAAAATGATTTACAAAATGCTTGGAAACAGGCACAAGGAAATTCAAGAGGAAAGGTTAAAGGTGTAATTATTGAAGAATTTATTAATTTTGACTTTGAGTTTACTCTTTTAACTGTAAGAAAAAAAAATGGTGAAAATATTTTTTGTTTACCAATTGGACATCTTCAATCTAATGGAGACTATCAATGTAGTTGGCAACCTATAGAGATCAAGGATTCCTTAATTATTGAAGCTAAGAAAATGGCAAGTAGAATATTAAATAACCTTAATGGAGCAGGATTATACGGAGTAGAGTTTTTTATAAAAGGAAGTGAGGTTATATTTTCAGAATTATCTCCAAGACCTCACGACACTGGTATGGTTACATTAGTTAGTCAAAATATTAATGAATTTGAATTACATTTAAGGGCTTTTTTAAATTTACCAATACCGCATATTGATTTAATAGAACCCTCTGCAACCAGAGTTATACTCTCAAATCAAGAGTGTATAAATCCTATTTATGAGGGTCTTCATGAAGCATTAGAATTTGAAAAGACTAAAGTACTATTATTTGGTAAACCGGTTTCCAGAAAAGGCAGAAGAATGGGTGTTGTTCTCTCATCAAATTCTGACATTAATTTGGCTAGAAAAAATGCAGATGAGGCTGCTCATAAAATAAAAGTCATAGCAAATATTAAATAAAAATAACGAAAAAATTACTTATTTGCTTTGTTTTTGTTCTCTGTCTCTCTGGGTATTATTTGAATATGTTCTCTATTTTAAAATGATAGAAAATTATAAAGGTTGGGATATAAATTTAAATTGGGATTATAAAGATAATCTCGAGAGGTTTACTACTAAAAGTAATTTTTTTAATCAAAATGAAAAATGGATTGGTGTTCACTTAAATGGTCAAAAAATCTATGGTTCTTCTTTAAAAGAAATTAGACATATTATTGATTATCCTAGTTTGCATGCAGAGTAGAACAAAAGATTTTTTTAATTATCCTGATTATTTTCATTATCTTCAATTAGTTCATTAGCAAGTTTTCTTAAAT
>CACNQB010000018.1:0-2152 GCA_902622435.1 uncultured Prochlorococcus sp.
TTTTTTAATCTGCTTAATTGTTTCTATCATATTACTTTTGTAAGGTTCTGAATAATAATTGTATCTACTAAATACTTTCACGAAACGGGAAATTACGATTGGATTTAATTTATCAAAGTCAATTATCTTGTTTGCAATATATTTATAACCAGAACCGTCCAATGAATGAAAAGCACTATTTCTTTTGACGAAATTATTTAATATGGCTCTTAAGGTATTTGGTGATTTTGAATCAAAAAACTTATTATCAAATAATTTTTCAATGTTGTTTGTTTTTTCTTCAATTTCTATAGATGCATTGAATGAGAACCAACTATCCAAAACGACCCTATTATTTTTCCATTTATTAAAGAATATATTTGAAATTATTTTTCTTTCAGGACAATTAATCCTACTGAAAGAATTCAATGCAGCTTTTGCTAGCGTCATCGAATTACTATCGACATAATTAATTATTTTGCTTTTAATTTCATCATCATCACTGTGTAAGAGTAGTTTCCAAATAGTTTCGATTAGTTTTCTTTCATTTTTACCTTCTGGCCAAACTTTATCAAGATTTTTCTCTATTTCTTGGAGCTTAATATATAATTCTTTTTTTAATTTGGTACCGAATAAATAATTTAATTCGTCAATAGTTTTATATATTTTTAAAGGGTCTATATTTTCCATATCTGATTCAATTTCATCAAATTTCGGAATACTTAGTAATTCTGATAAAAGAGATAAATTAATATCTTTATTTTTTAAAAATGATATTAAGGTGCTTATTAATTTATTTTCAATTTTATGATCTGGTTTTTCATCTAATCTGCATAAAATAATTTTTTTATAAAGTACTTTTACAGTGTTAGATAGCGTAAAAAAATCTTTTTCATATTTTAAGATTAAAAATTTTTCATCCAAGGTAGTGTCTGATTCCCACTCTACTGGTGAAGAGAATTCGCGAAAATAAGTTACTAGAGGGATTTGGAGGAGAGATCTTACATTCCTAAAAATAAATTCTTGGTTTTTTGTTTTTAAAATAACTGTTTTTTCTATTGTTTTATTTTCACTGCAAAATATTGCCAGATTTATTGGAATTATTAGAGGTAACTCATTATATGGGTTCTTTTTTATTGGATTACTTTGAGAGGCCTGAATAGTAAGCTTTTCGTCTGCTTGATCCCAGATTCTCTTCAATTTAACTTTTGGTGTACCATTTTGCTTGTACCAGACTTTAAATTCATTAGGATCTATTTCTTTATTTTGTTCTAAAATTTTATCGACAAATTGGTCTATTGTGGCAGCCTTCCCATCATATGTTGAGATGTAATTTCTAAATCCTTTATAGAAATTTTCATCTTTTACAAGCTTATTAAGCATTCTAATTATTTCTGATCCCTTTTCGTAAATAGTAGTCGTATAGAAATTGTCTATTTCTTGATATTTTTCTGGCATTACGGGATGCGATGTTGGACCAGAATCCTCTCTAAATTGATTGCTTCTAAGAAAATTTGCATCCTCAAGTCTCTTGATTTCATGATTATGAATATCTGCAGTGAATTGTTGATCCCTGAATACTGTTAAACCCTCTTTTAGAGATAATTGAAACCAATCCCTACAAGTCACTCTATTACCCGTCCAATTATGGAAATATTCGTGAGCGATCACACCTTCTATTCTTTCTAATTCCTCATCAGTGGTTGTTTCAGAATTAGCGAGTATTAGTTTTGAGTTAAAAATATTGAGACTTTTATTTTCCATTGCCCCCATATTAAAGTGCCTGACTGCAACTATATTGAACAATGATAAATCGTATTCAAGGTTATATTTATCCTCGTCCCATCTCATAGATTTCTTTAAGGAACTTATTGCATGTTGAACATATTTTTCATCGCCATACTCAACATAAATATTTATTTTCACTTTTTTATTTGATTTTGTTATGTAATTGTCTTTTACACAATTAAGCTTCCCTGCTACCAATGCAAATAAATATGAGGGTTTCGGATATGGGTCTTCCCAAATTATTTCATGTCGATTATTTGTAAGATTATTTTCTTTTACAAGGTTACCATTTGAAAGTAAAACAGGATAATCATTCTTGTCTGCCTCAATTCTCACGGTATATTTGCTTAGAATATCAGGCCTATCAGAGTGAAAACTTATCCTT